>NZ_CADFGP010000011.1 GCF_902833905.1 Paraburkholderia tuberum STM678
GCCAGTTCGGATTTCTTCGACAGCGTGGCGAGCTTGTCCGTCATCCACGTCTTGATGGTCGCGAGCAGCGGCACGCTTTTCTCCTGCCGCACGCGCAGCCGTTCAGCGGCGGGTTTGCCGCGGATGTCCGCCTCGATGCCGTAAAGTGCACCGATCAGTTCGAGCACCTCTCGGGTCGCCTCGGTAGGCGTTCGGGCATGCACGTCGTAGAGGTACCGTCTCGCGTGGTCCCAGCATGCAGCCTCGCGAATCTTGCCGCTCTCGTACAGTTCGTTGAAGCCGCTGTAGGCGTCGGCCTGAAGGATGCCCTCGAATCCGGCCAGATGGGTCTGGGGATGGATGCCTTTGCGGTCCGGCGAGTAAGCAAACCACACCGCGGCCGGTTCGGTCGAGCCCGAACGGGTGTCATCGCGCACATACACCCACAGGCGCCCGGTCCTTGTCTTCTTCTTGCCCGGCTCGAGCACCGGGATCGGCGTGTCATCCGCGTGCAGCTTCGACGGTGCCACCGTGTAGCGGCGCAGTGCCTCGGTCAGTGCATCGCAAAGGGCCTCGCACTGGCCGACCCAGCGGCCCATGCTGGCCGGGTCGAGCTTCACGCCGTCGCGCGCGGCAATCTGCGACTGCCGGTACAACGGGGCGTGGTCAGCGTACTTCGAGACGACGATGTCGGCCAGCAGGCTCGGATGGGCGATGCTGCGCGTAATCGGCAGGCCGGGCATCGGCGGCTGCGAGAAGTGGTGGCCGCACGGACAAACCGTCTTGCGCCGGATCGTGCGAATCACCTTGAACATTGCCGCGACGCGGGCGAGCTGCTCGGACACGTCTTCTCCGAGCGGCTGCATGGCGCTGCCGCACTTCGGGCAGGTCGCGTCAGCCTCCAGTACGCGTTCTTCGCGTGGCAGATGCGGCGGCAGCGCTTCTTTCGGCGATGCGTTGCCCACAGGCGTGCTCGCGCTTGATTGGCGGGCGCGCCGCACATCAGAGACGCCGCGCTCGCCCGTCAAGTCCTCGAGCGCGGTTTCGAGCCGTGCAACCTCCCGGTCCAACTGCTCGGACTTGCGCCCGAATTGCATACGCCTAAGCTTGTCGAGCTGCGCCTTGAGCTGCTCGATCTCCAGATCGCGCTCGGCAAGCTGGGCACGAGCCTCGACCAGCAAGGCCCGCAGGGTTGCAACATCGTCAGGAAGTTCGGCGCCGTTCGACATGCGGCGCAGTTTACGAGTCTTCTGCTCGGTTTACAACATCGACAGTGCAGCGGTGCGACGCGGCTGCCGCCAATCGATGCCTTCGAGCAACATCGACAATTGCGCCGCCGTCAGATGGACCTTGCCGCCATCGGCCTGCGGCCAGACGAAGCGGCCCCGCTCAAGCCGCTTCGCAAGAAGCCAGAGCCCGTCCTCGGTCGCCCACATGACCTTCACGAGATCGCCGCGCCGGCCCCGGAAGATGAACACGTTGCCACCCAGCGGATTGTCCTCGAGCGCCGTCTGCACCTTCGCCGCCAGCCCCTGGAATCCGCAGCGCATGTCGGTGACGCCTGCCACCAGCCAGACGCGTGTACCCGTGGGTAGAGAGATCACGATCGCACGCTCCCCAGCACGACGCGTAGCGTGTCGGCGTCGACGATGCCGTCCACCTTGACTACCAGGTCACCGAACCGGATCTCGATTGTCCCGGCTCGTGTAGTCCGGTTGCCGACGGCCCCTGCATCCGAGGGCATCGTCACGCGCTGCGGCGGCGTTTCATGGACCACCGCCACGGGAATCAGCGACGTCGTTTCCGCCTGCAATTGCTCGCGATAGCGACGCCGCCAGGTGAACAGCATATTTGCATTGATGCCATTGTCCCGCGCCAGCTTCGCGACCGACGCACCAGGCTCGCATGCCGCGGCCGCAAGCCGGCGTCGAAACTCGGGATCATAATTCGGGCGTCCCTTGCGGCTACCCGGCTTGGCTTCCGACTCTGTCACAGTGATGTCCATCAAATCGAAAATGATGGGCACCACTTTGATGTCGCTTCTCGCCGTCGTCTACGACGGTCGTCGTGAGGTGCTTACGGTGAAAAAACGGTCGTTTTTTCTCGAATTAGTGTCGGATTCTTCCGTCGTTGTTCTGTCTACGCGGGGTAGACCCACACAATCAGCGCACAGTTAATTAACGAAAAACCATAATCCTTGCAAGGCATGAATAACCACGATCGGTTATGAAAAGTTGAAACCTCGGTTGGGTGGTGTAGCGGCGGCAAGCCTTGGACTTGCAGTCGGAAGGGAGTCCGCAAATACCGTTTATGTCTGCGGCCGGTCACGACTCTGCGGCAAAAGAATTCGCTCCGGCCGTGCACGTAAATGCAGGGAACTACGTTTGTACAGTATCGCGTGATCGGTTCGGCGTTCCAGGCGGAACATTCATCGTGCCGACAGGTGCGAACGTTACATTGAGTGGCCTTTTTTGCTGGTTTTGCAGCCAACAGTAGTGGCCTCAAAACCGTGAATAGCGGGAACATTACGACGACAAACCCGCAGTCGCAGTATTACATCGGTTTTAACGGATCGGGAACGCTGAACGTCAGCGCCGGCGGCACGGTCTTCAGCGCCTCTCAGAGCTACGTCGGTTACAACCCGGGCAGCAGCGGTGTACTCACCGTTGCCGATGAAGGATCGGTGTATACGAACGCGGGCTTTTTTATTATTGGGAACAGCGGACCTGCGCAACTGAGCGTGACAAATGGCGGTGCCGTTTCCAGTTCGAGCGGGACTGCGGATTTGCAGATCAAGTCCAACGGCACTGTGACGATCAGCGGGAAGACGATTGTCGGCGCCATCGCGGGGACGAGCTCGCCCGAGATCAGCGGTCCCGGAGCGTCTGGGGCGACGTCGGTTTTCGCTACGCCTGGTGAGCTGCCGTTGACTGCAGGTCTCGCGCTGAGCGAGAGTAGGTACGGCAGCCTGTAACCGCAGGCGGGATGTTCGGCACGAATCCTGCAATTCTTCACGCAGCAACGATTCTTTCCTATGATTTAAGCAACGGCGAGCCCGCCGGAGCTGCCATTGCCGAGTCGCAGGACCGGGGGCCGCACGCCTGCGCCGTGACATCGAATCAAAGCAGCCGTTCGCGCATGTTTCGATGATTCACCGGCTACCGGGCGGTCTGGATGGCAACGTTTGGACTACCTGGCAAACGAACGGAGCGTGGCGATGAAGCGGAGCGAGTCGCCCCAGCCGGTCACGATGCTCGAAGCACTGATACCGATCGCTGGCCTCGTCTTTCTCGTCAGTCTGTCCTTCTACCTGTTCGGCGATGGTGGTGCGAACGGGCCGAACCAGGTGGCACTCGTCGTGGCGACCATGCTGGCCGTATTTGTCGGTTGGCGTCGCGGTCATTCGCTCGCTTCGCTGCGCGAGGCCGCGAATGCCAGTGTCAGTTCCGGTATTGGCGCGATTCTCATCCTGTTCGCAGTCGGCGCGCTGATCGGCACGTGGGCGCTCAGCGGCACGATCGTCGCCATGGTCTATTACGGGCTGAAATTGCTGAGCCCGGACTACTTTTACGTCACGGCGGCTGGAATCTGCGCGGTGATCTCGTTCGCCATTGGAACCTCGTGGACTGTCGCGGGTACGATCGGAATCGGCCTGATGGGCATTGCGCACAGCATGGGCCTGAGCCCCGCCATAACGGCCGGTGCAGTGATTTCCGGCGCGTATTTCGGCGACAAGTCTTCGCCGCTCTCGGACACCGCGAATCTTGCGGCCGCTGCCGCGGGTGCCGATCTGTATCAACACGTGCGCGAGACGCTGCTGACATCGCTCGTCGCGATTGTCATCACGCTGGCCGTGTTTTATCTGCTTGGCCGCCCGGGCGCCTTCGATGCGAGCGCGGAGGTTGCTGCAATGCAGAGCGCATTCTACATATCGCCCGTGCTGTTCCTGCCGCTCATTCTTGTCGTCGTGCTGACGCTGTTCCGGCTTCCGCCATTTACCACCATCTTTCTTGGCGCATTGGCGGGTGGCGTGGTTGCCGTTTTCGTCGAGCCAGCGCGAGTCCTCGCATTTGCCGCCGCGCGAGAGGGCGTGCCGATCCCGATTGCGATGCTCAAAGGTGTATGGCTTGCGCTTGGGAGCGGCTACAGGTCCACGACTGGAAATCCAGTGCTTGATACGCTCCTCACTCGCGGCGGTATGGACAGCATGTTGAATACTATCTGGCTGATCATCACGGCACTGGCATTCGGAGGGGAGTCCGCTGCTGACGGTGGCGATCGCCTACGCGGGTATCCGCATGCCACGCGTCCCTCCAGCCCAAGCCGGGACCTCAACGGCAGGCGGCCCCCCAACTCCGGTCCATGAAGACGCCAAACAGAATTGACGGGTATTCTTACTCGAGTCGTGAGGCACCCTCGCTCGTGGCCGATACCCGGCGCGCGATGTGTTTCCAACCTATTGCAAGCGTTCTTCCGTCCGACGAACCGTCGGCAATACTGTAAGGAGCAGTCAAGATGAAAATGCAACGAAACGCTCCCCGGATCGCGTCCATGATGCTCGCCGCGGCGTTCACACTGGCTCAGGCAGGCGTCGCGGTGTCGCAGACGGCTGCTCCGCAGAGCGCCAGCGATATGCATAGGACCGGCATGCCCGAGACGCAGCAGCAGGGCGACATATCGTTCGTGACCGGCGGAGTCGGTCGCGACGAGTCGACTGCGCTGCGGCAGGCACGAAGGCAGTGGCCGTTGTCTCTGCAGTTCACCGGTCCGGGGGCGAGCTATGTGGCCGACGTCCAGGTGAAGATTGCCAAGGCTGGCGGCGCGGCCGTGTTCGAGGCCACGTCGAAGGGGCCGTACATGCTCGTGCGGCTGCCTCAAGGGCGCTATACGGTCAACGCCACTTACGGCAGCGTGACCAGAAGGGAGACCGTGAACGTCCGCGGCAATGGCAGCGCGCGTGCGACGTTCGCGTTTCCGTCCACCCACTGAGCGCGGTCCCGACGCCGCGCCGAAGGTCGCGCGCGTCGCGTTCGTTTGGCAAGGGGCCTAGACCCAGCCATAGGCTTATTTGGCTTTTACACGCCAGTATCTGTACTTTTGCGGAACGAAAGCCTCATGCCTTGAGCACGTTCTTCCCCTTCGTCCCGAGCAACGGCAAGTCGCGGATCCGCACACCGGTCGCGTCGTCGATCGCATTCGCGAGCGCCGCGGCGGCCGGGCCTTGCGCTGCTTCTCCGACCCCGAGGAATGGCAAGCCCGGCCGGTCGATCAACAGCACGTCCACGCGTTTGGGTACGGACGAGAAACGCATGATCGGATAAGTGCTCCAGTCATAGCTCGTGATGCGTTGCGGGTCGAAATGCGTTTCTTCATAGAGCGTCCAGCTCGTGGTTTGCAAAATGCCGCCTTCGATCTGATTGCGCACGCCGTCCGGATTGACGATCTGTCCGCAATCGACGGCTGCTACGACACGCTCGATGCTGAGCTCGCCGGTATCGCGCATGACCGTCACGTCCATCGCGACGGCAAGGTAGGCCATCAGGTTCTTGTATTGGGCAAACGCAAAGCCGGTACCGTGCGAGCGCGGGCTCGAGTCGCCCGTTCGCGCGCTGCGGGCTCGCCAGCCGAATTGATCGACTACGGCGCTAATGACGCCATGCGCGCGCGGATCATCGAGATGTTTGAGGCGAAACGCCACGGGGTCGGCGTGCGCGGCTCTGGCGAGCTCGTCGATGAAGCTCTCGATCGCGAACACGTTCATGTGCGCGCCGAGCGAGCGCATGGCAGAGACACGTATCGGCATCGTCGGCACGAAATGATGCTGCACGTGCAGGCTGGGCACGCGGTAAAGCGGAATGCTGTTGCGGTCGCCTCCGCCTTCCGGCATCGGAATCGGCTTCGGCGGCGCGGGGGTGAACGGTCGCGCAAGGAGCTGCGCGGGCAACAGGCGGCCCGCATTCTCGATGCGGTTGTTATGCGTGTTGCTCCATAGCTCGTAACGCCAGTCGGTAAGCGTGCCTGCGGAATCGAGCGTTGCATTCGCCTCGACTGTCATGGCCGGGCCGAACGGCTCCCACATGTGTTCCTGTTCGCGCATCAATTGCACGCGCACCGGGCGGCCAGGCAGCTCGCGTGCAACGAGGGCGGCGTCGGCCGCGACATCGTCCGCGCCGTTGTGTCCGTAGCAGCCCGAACCTTCCACATGGACGCAGCGCACCTTGTCGGGTGGCATCGCGAGCATTTCGGCGATGCCCGCACGCAGCGGATAGACGCCTTGCGTGTGCGTCCACACGGTCATCACATCGTTGTCGAGCTGCGCGACAGCGCACGATGGCCCAATCGAGCCATGCGTCAGATACGGCCTCGAATAGCGCGCCCGCAGCGTCGCCACAGGCGCGGCCGCGCCCGGCGCCGCGCCCTGATCGGCCACCGCGATTTCCTGTGAAGGCAGACTCATCAGCAAGGCGTGAACGTTCGCGGGATCGGGCAGCGGCGGCCCGGCCTGCCATTGCGCGGCAAGCGCAAGCTCACGCATCGCGAGGATCGCGCGCCATTCGTCGTCGGCGACCACCGCGAGGTAGTTGCCGTTGCGCACGACCTTGATGACGCCGGGCAGCGCTTCGACGCGCCCGCTATCGACTGCGACGAGGCTCGCGCCATAAGACGGCGGCCGCACGACGCGGGCATGCAGCATGCCGTGCGGCCGCAGGTCCTGGACGTAGCTCGCGCTGCCCGTCACCTTGCCCGGTATATCCACGCGCGGCAGCATATGCCCAATCAGCGCGTAGGCCGATGGCGGCTTTTTCGGCGCGTCGGGCTGCGCGTTCTGATGGAGGTCCGCGTATTGCACGGCTTCCCCATAGCTCACGCGTCTTCCGTCGGCGGCAATGACGGCGCCGTCGCGCGTCGTCAGGACCGCTGCGTCGACGCCCAACTGCGACGCCGCGCTCGCGACCAGCAGCGCGCGTACCTGAGCGGCGGCGTTGAGGATCGCGGTGCCGCTGTCCGCCATCGTGTGACTGCCTGCGGTGTAGCCTTCGTTCGGCGTTGCGGCGGTGTCGGCGGTGATCAGCTCGATCGCATGAGGCGCGAGATCCAGCTCTTCCGCGGCGACCTGCAGCAGCGCGGTGCGAATGCCCGTGCCAAGCTCCGCCTTGCCCGTGAATACGCTCAAGTGGCCGTCAGGGGCGACCTTGATCCACGCATCGAGCAACGGCGTGCTCTTGAGACTGCCCGGCAGCTTCGGGGCGCTCGCGTTGAAGGTGCCCGCTTCGGTGGTGGTTTGCGCAAGCGCGGCCATGCCGGGCACGATCGCGAAGCTCACCATCAGCGAGCCGCCAACGAGGAAGCGGCGCCGCGCGGGGTCATCGGGGCCGCTGCCGTGAGCGACGGAGGACGGGCGGCCGTCGCTCACGACTGCGCTCCCTCGTCCGTTCGCGGCGAACCCGTCGCGGCTTGCCGGATCGCCGCGAGAATGCGCATGTGCGTGCCGCAGCGGCACAGGTTCGGCTGCATGTAGCGGCGGATCTGTTCATCGCCCGGGTGCGGGATTCGCTCCAGCAGCGTGTGTGCGCGCATGATCATACCGGCGATGCAATAGCCGCATTGCGCGGCTTGCTCGTCAATGAAGGCTTGCTGAAGTGGTCCCGGATGTTCCGCGCTGCCAAGTCCTTCGACGGTTCGCACTGGCCGGTCGCCAACGGCCACGACCGGCATGAGGCACGAGAACACCGGCTCGCCGCCGACGCTGACCGTGCATGCGCCGCATTGACCGAGACCGCAGCCGAACTTCGCGCCATCGAGCTGCAACTGGTTGCGCAGCACGTAGAGCAGCGGCGTTGACGGGTCGACATCGACCGTATGACTGACTCCGTTGACGTTGAGCGTGATCATCGTGGCAGGCCGTCCTTGCGAAAATGCGCGACCGCGCCGGCGTCGAGCGAGGGCCACGCGTCGCGTGCGGTGAAGCGTTCGCGCGTGTAGTTGGCGAGCTCCGCTATCTGCGCATCCGTGAATGTGTTGGCGAATGATGGCATGAAGGGCGCGCTATCGCTTTCGTGCCAGTCGATTCCATCGAGGATGATACGGACCATGTTGCGCGGGCTGTCGGCGTTGACGGCCGTGGAAAGGGACAGCGACGGTCGAGCGCCCCCGCTCGACATCGGCGCGCCTTCGGCATGGCACGATGCGCAGGCCGCGGAGAATAGATTCGCGCCGCCGCCGGGCGCGGTGGACACGGGCGCGGCGGAAGCGGAGGGTGAGGCGACCGGATGCTCCGGCATGCCTCGGCCCCCGGACGGCAACGCCAGCAGATACGCGGCAATCGCCTCTACGTCGGAGGCGGAGGCGTCGGCGAGCATGCGCGTGACGGGGCGCATCGGACCCGCCGCCGCCCCATGGGCGCTCGCGAGGCCCGTGCGCAGATAGCTGACGAGCTGTGCCTGCGTCCAGGGCGTGGGGCGTGAAGCGAGGTCCGTCAGCGCGGGCGCATCCCATCCTTCGATCGTGCCGCCTTGCAGCGCGCGGTCGCGGCGCTCGGCACCGAGGCGGTCGAGCGGCGTGTGGCACGCACCGCAATGACCGAGGCTTTCGACCAGGTATCGTCCGCGTGCGACGTCCGGCGCTTCGGGCGGGGCCGGCGCTGCTTCGGTACCGGTATGCAGGTAAAAAAGATTCCACACGGCGATGAGGGGCCTGAAGCCGAGCGGGAAGATCAGCTCGTTGTGCGGTGCAGGCGCCTTGACGGGAGCGCGGCTCATCAGCCACGCATACAGCGAGCCCATATCGGCCTCGCTGATGTGCGTGAAGTGCGGATAGGGGAACGCGGGATAGAGCAGATGGCCGTCGCTGGACACGCCGCGCCGCATCGCGCGCGAGAACGCGTCGAGCGACCAGCCCCCGATACCCGTCTCGTTGTCCGGGGTGATGTTGGTCGAGTAAATGATGCCGAAGGGTGTTCGCAGTGGCAGTCCGCCCGCGAGGGGCCGGCCGCCCGTCGCGGTGTGGCACGCGACGCAATTGCCAACGGCCGCGAGCTTCGCGCCGCGCGCCGCGGCCGCGGTATCGCTGCCGGCCGCGATGGGCGCGGTGACGGCAGCCTGCGCGGGCTCCCCAGCATGCGCGGCGGGTCCGCCGTATGCGGCCATGAGGGCAACCAGAACAACGGCCACGCCTGCACTCGCCACTCGTCCTTTCATCTAGCCTCCATCGCCGAGCCGTCCGCATCATCGTTCCAGACTACGTCGCGCGGCTCCAGGTGGCGCAAGCGGCGTTCCTGATATTCGCGGAAGTCTGCGGCTGTCCGCCGCTCCGCGGTTGGCCGCTGTCTACGATGACGGAAGCTTTAGGGTCGAACAGCGGCAGGTCGATAACGGTCTCGCCTAGCCGGCTGCGATCGCGATGGCGATCTGCACGAAAAGCACCTTGACGATGGTCATCGACGGAAAAATCATCGCGTACATGATGTCGGGCTGATCCGTCGGCGCGATGCGGTTGGCGAAGGCGAGAATCGCGGGATTGCCGGTCGCCCCGCAGATCACGCCGACCGATGTATCGAAAGACAGTCTGAAGACCCACAGGCAGCACACAGCCGTGACGCCGACCAGCACCAGCAGCGTGATCACGCCATAAAGCAGCAGCAGCGGTCCGGCGGTGCCGACGGTCGCGACGAACTTCGGTCCGCAAGACAGGCCCACCTGCGCGAGAAAAATCGTCAGCCCGAGATTGCGCAGCACGAGATTTGCAGAGAGCGGCATCACCCACACGAACGGTCCGCTGCGGCGCGCCTTGCCGAGGCACAGCGCGACCAGTAGCAACGCCGCGAGACCCAGGCTGAACACGCCGAGACCGGGCGCGCGCAGCGGGATCGCGCCGACCAGCAGCCCCGCTGCCGCGCCGATGCCAAGACAGATGAAACTGAGGTCGGCCGTGCCCTTGATCGAATCGCCGAAAAACGCGCGGACCCTCGCGCGATGCGCGCTACTGACGAGCAGGCCGACGCGGTCGCCAGCTTCGAAAACGAGGTCTGGCGTCGACAATAGATCGGCGTCGCCGCGCCGCACGTGCGCGACCGCGCAGTTCACGCCATCCGGAAAGCGCAGATTGCCGAGCGCCGTGCCGACGACCGACGGACTCGACGCGAACACGCGCATATAGTCCAGGTCTTCCCGATGACTCGAGATACGCCCGGGCTGTAGCTCGCCGCATAGCGCCGTTGCTTCGTCGAGCGGGCGGCGCTCGGTGGCGGTGGCAAGGAGGACGTCGTCGGCGCGCAGCGTGAAGTCGTCGCTGGGCAGCTGATTGTGATGCGCGCGCCGCACGGCCGCGATCACTACGCCGGCAGGCAGGCGAGTCGAGAGCTCCGACAGCTTGAGACCGAAGAGACTGGCATTGCGCAGCGCGATTTCCGCGGTCTCCAGCACCTTCGCGGGCGGTTTCGGTATTTTGGCTTTCAGGACCGAGTTCAGCACATAGAGGAATAGGATCGGCCCGGCCACGCCGAACGGATAGGTGACGCTATAAGCCACGGCGGCATCGCTGCTTTTCATCGATGCGATGGCAACCTGCAGGCTCGCCGTGCTGGTGCCGCTGCCGGCGAACATGCCGAGCGCATCGGCGAGCGTGATGCCGAAATGGATGAAGGCGCACGCCACCAGACCCGAAACGATCACGCCCAGACATGCGGCCGCGTTGGCCTTCATGCCTTCCCGGCTCGTGAGTCCGCGGAAGAACTGCGCGCCGTACTGAATGCCGATGCCATACAGAAACAGCAGCAGACCGAGCGTGCCCAGCAACGCCGGCGGCGCGGATTTCGGCGCGAACGCGCCGAGCGCCAGTCCAACGAACAGCACGGCCCCCGAGCCTAGAGCCACGCCCTTGATAGTGATTTCGCCGACCAGGTAGCCAAGCGCGATGGTCAGAAAAAGCGCGAACAGCGGCTGAGTTTCGAGGAAAGTTCTGGCTGCTTCCATGCCGCCCCCTATAGGTGGACAAAGCAATGCGACTGAGCGCTTCCACCGGCAGGCCTCGCGTTCGACGCGCGGCAGTTGCTGACGATATTCGTTGCTGCTATCGCATTGCGCCTGCGAGGTTGCCCGAGCCGAGACCGACGATCAGATCGAGTGCGCCGTTCTTCAACGCTTGCGTCGCGACCACGCCGGCTGCTTTCAATGCGGCCGCGTCGATGCGCGACGCGTCCGATAGCTCGACACGCAACCGCGTGGCCGCCAGCGCGTCGAGCTTCCTGATGTTGGCCGCGCCGCCCAGCGCCGCACGAATCTTTTCCGCGCGCTCCGTTTCCTGCGGCGAGTTTTGCACGGAGGCGGCCACAGCCGCTGGAGCCGCCGCCCCTGCGCCTTCCACACCGGGCACCCCCGCCGCCGGCAAATCCGCTTCGGCGCCCGCTGTCTTCAGATAGTCCTGCATGTCGGTTTTCATGTTCTCCGACAACGGCCCGAAGATCGCCTGCACGCCGTTGCCCATGCGCACAACCCCCGCGGCGCCGAGCGCCTTGAGCTTGGGTTCGTCGACGCCCGCCGGGTCCTTCACGGAGATGCGCAGCCGCGTGATGCAAGCGTCGAGACTCGTGATATTGGAGCGGCCGCCAAAGGCGAGCACGAGTTCGCGCGAACGTCCTCCCGCGCTGCTCGCGGCAACCGCCGCTGTTTCCGCCGCGTCGTCCTCGCGACCGGGTGTCTTGAGGTTGAAGCGCGTAATGACGAAGCGGAACACGCCGTAATAGATCACCGCGTAAATTGGACCAAGGATGAAAACGTACCACGCGTGCGTGGCCTTCCCACCGATCAGGTTGAACATCAGAAAATCGATGCCGCCTTGCGAAAACGTGAAGCCCATGCGCATGCCCAGTGTGTTCGCCACGAACTGCGCCGACGCCGCGAGGCATGCGTGAATCAGGTAAAGCACCGGCGCGACGAACAGGAACGCGAATTCGATCGGCTCGGTGATGCCGGTGAGGAAAGAAGTCAGCGCGGCCGAGACCATCATGCCGCCGACGGCCAGCTTCTTCTCCGGCTTCGCGCAATGCCAGATCGCGATCGCCGCGGCCGGCAGGCCGAACATCTTGAACAGGAACGCGCCCGCCAGGATGCCCGCGGTCCGGTCACCCGCGAAAAAACGGGTGATGTCGCCGTGAACCGTCCTGCCGGTCGTCGGGTCGAGGTAGCTGCCCATTTCGAAGAAGAACGGCACGTTCCAGATGTGGTGCAGGCCGAACGGAATCAGCAGACGTTCGACGAAACCGTAGACAGTCGCGGCGGTGCGCGGGTCGGAAACCGCCGCCCAATGCGAAAAAGCCTTGATTGCGCTGCCGATCGGCGGCCACACGAAAGACAGGATCGCGCCGAGCACGATCGAGCCGATCGCGGTCACGATCGGCACGAAGCGCTTGCCGGCGAAGAAGCCGAGATAGGGCGGCAACGTGATCCGGTAGTAGCGGTTGAACATCCATGCCGCAAGACCGCCGGCGAGGATGCCGCCGAACACGCCGGTCTGGATCGACGGTATGCCCATGATCGTGTCGGTTTCGACGCCCTGGAGCTTGCCGATCACACCCAACGTGGCCGTCATCACCAGATATCCGATCGTTGCGGCGATGCCCGAGACGCCATCGTTCTCGGTGAAGCCGAGCGCGACGCCGATCGCGAAGATCAGCGGCAGGTTGCCGAAGATCACGTCGCCCGCATTCTTCATCAGCGCGAGCACGACGGCCGGCACGTAACCGTGAAAGTCGGTGGCGCCGAGACCGAGCAGCAGGCCGGCCACCGGGAGCACGGCGACGGGCAGCATCAGCGATTTGCCGATCTTCTGCAAGACTCCGAAGGCATGCGAGAACATGGCTGATCTCCTGTTGATCCGCTCACTCGGCAAAGCGCGACAGATGCGCGCGGACTTCCGCGGCGGTGCCCAGACACAGCACCTCGGCGGCGAGCTTCCTGGCTTCTCCGGTCGTCACGCGTGCAAGCTGAGCCTTAATCGAACCGACCGCCGGAATGCTCACCGACAGCTCGTCGATGCCAAGGCCGACGAGCACCGGCACCGCCATCGCATCCGACGCGATGCCGCCGCAAATGCCGACCCATTTGCCATGCTTGTGCGCACCGTCGACCGTCATGCCGATCAGACGCAACACCGCCGGGTGCAGCGCGTCGGCCTGCTTCGCGAGTTGCGGATGGCCGCGGTCCATTGCGAGCGTGTATTGCGTGAGATCGTTCGTGCCGATCGAGAAGAAGTCGACTTCGCGTGCGAGCGGCTCGGCGATCAGCGCGGCCGCGGGGACTTCGATCATGACACCGACTTTCACGCTCGCCGCGCGATCGCCGGCTTCTTCGAGCAGGATCTTGCGCGCTGCCCGCACCTCCTCGATCGCGGCGATCATCGGGAACATCACGTGCAGATGCCCAAGCGGCGCCGCGCGCAGGATCGCGCGCAGTTGCGTGCGGAAGATGTCGGGACGCTCCAGGCTCACGCGCACACCGCGCAGGCCGAGAAACGGGTTGTCTTCCTTCGGCAGCGGCAGATACGACAGCGGTTTGTCGCCGCCGACGTCGAGCGTGCGGACCACGAGCGGCCGCTCGCGGCCAAGCGCTTCGGCGACGGCGCAATATTCGGCGGCCTGTTCGTCTTCGGTTGGCGCGGTGTCTCGCGCGTCGAACAGGAACTCGGAGCGCAACAGGCCCACGCCTTCGGCGCCGGCCGCGACCGCATCGCGTGCTTCCTGCGCGTTGCGGATGTTCGCGACGACTTCGACGCGGTGGCCGTCGGCCGTCATTGCGAGTTTGGTTGCCGCGAGCTTTTCGTCTTCGCGCTTGACGGCCTGGCGCCTGATGCGTTCGCGCGCCTTCTCGAGTTCCTCGGCGCTCGGGTTGCGCCGCAAGCTGCCGCGCGAACCGTCGAGCACGACGGGCGTGCCGTCGGCGAGTTGCAGCGCGCGCGCGTCGATACCGCAGATCGCCGGAATGCCGAGCGAGCGCGCGAGGATCGCGACGTGGCTCGTCGCGCCGCCGCTCGTCGTGCAAAAGCCGAGCACCTTGCTGCGATCGAGCGACGTGGTGTCGGACGGCGAGAGCTCCTCGGCAATCAGGATCGATTCGCCCGGCACGTCGATCTGCGCCTGCTTCACGCCGGCGAGCAGCGCGAGCACACGGCGGCCGACGTCGCGGATATCGCCGGCGCGTTCGCGCAGCAGCGGATTGTCGAGCTTTTCGAGCGTGCTTGCCTGGTGCTGGAACGCATCGCGCCACGCGAACCCCGCGCCCTTTCCCGCGCTGATGCTGCTGATCGCGGCGTCGTTGAGGCCAGGATCGTCCAGCAGTTCGAGATGCGCGTCGAGAATCTGCGCTTTCGACGGATCGGTGAGCGTCGCCTTGAGCGCCTCGATCTGCTGACGCGCCTGATGCTGGGCCGCTTCGAGTTGCGCCCGTTCGCGTTGCGGCGACTCGCCCGCTTCGTTCACCTCGATGACCTGCTGGCGGAACTGCACGATCCTGCCGACCGAAAGCCCTGGCGAAGCGGATACGCCGATGAATTCGTTGGTGTCGGCGGGAGTCGCTTCCGTCGGTGCGGTTGGCGCAGCCGCCGCGGGTGCGGGCGCATCGCCGGGCTTTTCGCCCGATCCCGCGCCAAGCAGACGCGCGACGGTACTGGCCGCCTCCGCCGCGTCGGGACCGCGGGCCTCGACGCGCAGCTTGTCGCCGAACTTCGTTGCGAGCCCCATGATCGCGACGACGGACTTGGCATTTGCGCTGGCATCGCCGCGCAGCAGCCGGATCTCGGACTTGAATTTCTTCGCCTCGACCGCGACGACCGCGGCGGGCCGTGCATGCAGGCCCGCTGGATTCGGCAGTGTGATCTCGTCGGAGAGGATCGCGCCGGTGGCGCTGGCCGTTTCCTTGCCCTCCATGCTGCCGACCAGCTCGACGTACAGCGCGACGTCGGTGCCGGCGACGACGAGCCCTTTCGCGGGAACGTAGCGCGTGACGAGATCGCCATTGGCGATCACCATTTGCGTGAGCAGGCTGGTTGCTTTTGCGCCGACCGCGATTGGGTCGAAGCGGATCAGCGGCGTGCCCGTCGCGACGGCGTCGCCTTCCTTGACCAACGGCATGAAGCCCTCGCCGCGCAGCAACACGGTGTCGAGCCCGATGTGCAGCAGCACTTGCAGACCGTTGTCGCCGGTGATCGTCGTGGCGTGGCCAGCGCTATGGAGTTGCGTGACCTTGCCGGCAAGCGGCGACAGCAGTTCATCCGAGGTCGGATCGATCGACACGCCATCGCCGACCATCTTCTGGGCGAAGACCGGATCGGGCACGCTCTCGAGAGGAACCAGTACGCCCGACAGTGGTGCCATCAACCCGATGCGCAGAGGACGCTGAGGAGCTTTCATCGCCAAGACTCCTTGTACATTGACGCTCGCCTCGGGTGGCTCGACTCGAGCCGCATGGGCGCGACATTCACACGTGCGGTCGGCACCATTGCCGCTCACGCCGCTCACCCACTTGTGAGCGGCGCACGTTACAAAAGCGTCGGTGACAGAAACTCAGGAAAGCCAAATAAGGTCGCGCTTGTCACCGGTATGCGCAAAACGGGTTTCGTTGCGCGTGACATCTCGGCTCTCAAGATGGTGCCGCCCACACAGCATCGACCCGGGGTGAACGGAGAAACGTCAGGCGCGCTGCGACGGCACTGTTTTGCTTTGTCGGATCGCCTCGCGCCTGTGGACGACCGTTTGCACCGTGGCCCCGGAAAAAGGACCTGAAAAGCGCTCTGACAAGGAGCATATGTTACTGAGCGCAGATTGCAAGACGAGACGATTTCGCAGATGAGCGCCTGAATTTTCCGATTTCTCGACACGAGACCGACATGGTCTTTACTAAATTGCTGTGACTCTTTCTCTGCAGCTGTGTTTTATTCGCTTAGCGAAAGTTGACGTCTGGATTGCATTGGAATGAGTACGGAACTTCCGCGCGGCCTCCGCGCCCGGCAATCTCAGGAGTAGCGAAAAACGGCCCTGGACTTCACGCGGTCGTCGCAATGCCGCTGTCATATTGGCCCGGAACATGCGAGGGCTTGCGCCGGGCGACGAAGTAGTTCATGGTCGAGCCTTGCGTGAATCCTCTTACGGCTTGCTACTCCATGCACGACACGATTACCCGACTGAAGGAGGTCGACCATGCGTGATACCGTCGCCAGCACCGAGTCCCGCTCCCGCAGCAATTCCCACAGTTCGAGTTTCGCCCTCGTCGATCATTACGCGCGCGCCGCCCAGCGCAGGCTCAGCAACTTCAGCGTGCTGAACGTGCTGCGCACCTTCCCGCAGTTCATTCCGTACAGCGAAGGCAGCTACAAGGCCCGATCGAAGCTCACGGTCCAGGCGATCAACGAGACGATTCCCCTGTTGAGCGAGCTGGCGGCCTCCGTCGGAAAGCCAAAGACGCCCGTCACGGAAATCGTCGACTTTCCGGACAACGACGAACAACGGCAGGCCGCCAACGCGCTCAAGCAGCACTTCGATGCTCAAGGCAGCGACAAGTCGAACCACCACAGCTACCACCACCTGTACGGCGCGATCCTTGCGAATCGCGAAGCCATGCGCTCGGTGATCGAAATCGGCATCGGGACCCAACATTCCGACACCGTTTCGTATATGGTCGCGGGCAAGCCCGGCGGATCGCTCAGGGCGTTCAGGGACTTTCTGCCTTTCGCGCGGATCTATGGAGCGGACATCGACCGCCGGGTCCTCTTCAAGGAGGAGCGCATCGAGACGTTCTTCGTCGACCAGACCGAGCCCGCCACTTTCGAGCAGCTCGCGCGATCGGTGGACGGCGAATGCGATCTGATCATCGACGACGGTCTGCATTCTCCGAATGCCAACATCCAGACGCTGATCTTCGGGCTGAAAAAGGTGAGGCGCGGCGGTTGGGTCGTGGTGGAAGACATCGGGCATCATGCACTGCCCGTCTGGCAAGCCGTCAGCGCGTTGCTTCCCGAACACTATCGGCGGCACATCGTCAACGAGGAGCATGGGCTCGTGTTCGCGGTGCAGCGCCTCGAATGATGCGCGCGGCTTCCCGCTTCGCTCAACGCTGATGGCGCGGCACGTTACCCGCGCCAACGCTCCTGGTGGCGACATGAATTGCTGAAGTCACGAGACGACGCGGCCGTGACCCTCTGCGCATTGTTCAGCCACGTTAGCTAGTCTTTTCAGCGGACGACTCTTTTTCCGACGTGAGACCCCGCCTAAAGTGTCAGACTTCAATCTGGCATCAGGGTCATCATGCACATCGATACACCTACTAATCCAGCATCCCTGGAAGAAAATTCAACGTCGGCGGCCCAGTGGCTATCCGTCATCGCTGTAGCGGTAAGCGCATTCGCCTTCGTCACGGCCGAGTTTTTGCCTGTCGGGCTGTTGCCGCAAATCGCACTCGACCTCGGCGTGTCGACCGGTGTCGCTGGCCTCATGGTCACCACGCCCGGCGTGATGGCCGCGATATCGGCGCCGACGCTGATAGTCAGCGCGGGCCGCATGGACCGCCGGTACGTTTTCCTGCTCCTCACTGCGGTACTGTTGATCGCGAACGTCGTGTGTGCCATCGCACCGAACCTCGCGATCATGCTCGTAGGACGGGCTCTGCTTGGCGGCGCGCTGGGTGGCTTCTGGACTCTGGCGACGGCGGCGGCTCCTCGACTCGTGCAAGCAAAGGATGCCGCCAAAGCGACCGCGACCATTCTGACCGGCGTGACCTGCGCAACCGTGATCGGCGTGCCGCTCGGGACGTTTATCGCGTCGTTTGCATCGTGGCGCATGGCGTTCGCCGCCACCGCGGGCCTCGTGTCGCTCGCCTTACTGGCGCAGGCGTTCCTCGTGCCTTCGTTGCCGTCGGCATCGGCGTTGCGGATCGCCGATTTCAAAACCCTGCTTGTCCGGCCTCATACGAGGTTGAGCATGGTGATGGTCGCGCTCGTCTTCGGCGCGCATTTCTCGACCTACACGTATATTGCGCCGCTGCTCGAACACGACTTCTCGTTGAGCGCGATCACGCTGTTGCTGTTCGGATTCGGTCTGATCGGCTTCTTCTCCAATGCGTTGACATCGATGGTGATTTCGAACCATCTAAAGAAATCCGTCGCCGCGATGGTTCTGCTGCTATTGGGCGCGATGTCGTCGATGTTGCTGCTCGAACATTCGCCGATCGGCGAGACCGCGGGGATGCTGCTGTGGGGAATCGCGTTCGGAGCGCTTCCGCTTTGCTTGAGCGTGTGGATTCAGCGCGGCACGACAGACCTGCCCGAAGCGGGGTCGGCCATGTTCGTCAGCATCATTCAGGTGGCGATTGCGGTGGGCTCGGCAGTGGGGGGCACCATTGTCGACCGTGCGGGCGTTCACGCTGACTTCACGCTGGGACTTGGACTCGCGCTACTGGGCCTCGTGGCACTGCAACGGCTTGCTGTATTGGAACGACCGGCCACGGCGGCTTCCCTTGATTGCGCCTGCGATGCGTCGGTTGACTGACGCGTCGAGACAGTGCGTCGCGTGACTGGACCGCACCGCGCTAGCCAACTGAGGCGACCGCCAGGCGACGGAAGCCGTCAAACAGCCGTCTTCACGACTCTGGGTTGAAACGGGGCGTTGAGCGGCACGTCGCCAGCGGCCTCGTTGCGGGCGGCGCTCGTCGACAGATAGCGCAAGCAGCACACGCGCAAAAAAGACGCGAAATTCAACGGCTCTTCGTCGCGCAAGGCGACCAGTTCGTCGTGAAGCTTCACGACGAACTGGGTCGTCGTCACGTTCTCGCGGTTGGCGATTTCCCGAAGCACGTCCCAGAAGAGATTTTCGAGCCTCACCGTGGTCACGACGCCATGAATGCGCAGCGCGCGCGTACGCGACTCGTAGAGGATCGGATCAGCGTTGACATAGACGTTGCACATACGTTCAGCCTTTCTCGCGAATGATGACGTCGCAGGACGCGAAGCGCGCGGCGCGGGCGCTCATGCCGTCGCGATCGAGCGTAACACGGTTGGTCGCCCGCGATGCCGCGCCTCGGTCGAGGCGCGCTCCTTCAATGCGTGATGCGCGTGCCCAGCAGCGCAAGGAACTGCGCAAGCCAGTTCACGTGCGAGGTCCATGCGGGCGCGGTGACGAAGTTCTCGTCCGTGATCGCGTCAGGCCAGTCGAGCGCCACGTACTGCGCGCCCGCGAGCTTCACTTCGGGCGCGCAGGCCGGATACGCCGAGATGCGCCGGCCTTCGATCACACCTGCCGCAGCCAGCAGTTGCGCGCCGTGGCAGACCGCGGCAATCGGCTTCTTCGCTTCGGCGAATTGGCGCACCCAGCCGATCACCTCGTCGTTGAGCCGCAGATATTCGGGGGCGCGGCCGCCGGGCACGAGCAGCGCGTCATATTGCGCGGGGTTCACCGACGCGAAATCGGCGTTCAGCGTGAAGTTATGGCCACGCTTTTCGGTGTAGGTCTGATCGCCTTCGAAGTCGTGGATTGCGGTGCGAATCGCGTCGCCCGCGCGCTTGTCGGGCGCGACGACGTCCACCGAATGCCCGACTGCCGCCAGTGCCTGAAACGGCACCATCAGCTCATAATCTTCGACGAAATCGCCGGCGATGATAAGAATGCGCTTTGACATGCTTCGTCTCCTCTCGAATGGGGTGGGAAATGGCGAGGCGGACGCGCTATCGCGGTGTGAAGGCGGCGGCCGTTGAGAAGCAATATAGCGATCGACGCAGTGGGCCAGGTAATACGCGGCTAAATGCCGACCAGGGATTTCACTGAGCTGAACGGAATTCAGCCCGAATGCGGCAGACGATCGCGGTGGTGGAGCAAAGAAAAAGAGTCGCGCTCCATTCGAGTGCGACTCTTTTGTCATTGGGAACGTCCATTCAACCGCGCAGATTCGACACACATCGCTGCAGCACCTTGCGCAGCGTATCGACCGGGATTTCCGTTACTCCGTCCAGCATGGACGCTTCGAGCGCGTCGATCGCCGAATCGCATTCCTGCAGTACCCGACGCCCTTCGTCGGTCAGAAACAGATGAATCAGTCGACCGTGGGTAGGATGCCCCACGCGTCCGACCCAACCGTTGGCTTCCATCGTCTTGACGACTTCGTTGGCCGACTGCGGCGTGATGAACGAGCGTTCGGCGAGTTTCGCATTGGTCATCGCGCCGCTGGCGCTGATGACGGAGAGCGCGGTGAACTGAGGCAAGGTCAGCCCGAATTCACCCAGTACATCGATCAAACTGCGTTTGAGCAGGCGGTCGAGTTGGCCGACCACATAGGAAACGCGGGAAGGTGGCGCACCGGTTTTCGTTGAACCGGCCTGTTTGGCAAGGGGCGTTCGCCGCTTCTCCATTGTCTTGATCATTATCAGGTTGCCTTAGGTGTTTCTACCAGGCATATCATATTCTACTTTCAATATCAGGCCTCCTGAGACTAGACTCATCGTCAATTCCGGGGGCGCTGTGGGAAGGATTCTGATAAGTGGCGCAAGATCATTGTCAGAAATCTTCTCCTTCCCATGGCCGCTTCGTCGAAGAACGAAGCGTGGCTCGCCTCTGGCAATTCAATCAAAGGTGAAGGAGACGTCATGTCAAGTGTTGCTAATCGGTCGAGTGCGGTGGGCTCCAGTACTGCACTAACGTTGGCATTGTGCTTTCTCGTCGCGGTGTTGGAGGGTATCGACCTGCAGTCCACTGGCGTTGCGGCGCCTCGAATGGCGCATGAGTTCGGCTTGTCGGTCAGCCAGTTGGGGCTCGCTTTCAGCGCCGGCATGTTGGGGCTTTTGCCGGGCGCGATGATCGGTGGCAGACTCGCCGACCGGATCGGCCGCAAGCGCGTTCTGATGATCTCGATGGCGATTTTCGGCATCTTCTCGATTGCGACCGCGCAAGTCTGGAGTTTCGAAAGTCTGCTGATTGCTCGCGTGCTGACGGGCATCGGGCTCGGCGGCGCGATGCCGAACCTGATCGCGTTGTCGTCCGAGGCGGTCGATGCGCGTCACCGCAACACGGCGGTTAGCGTCATGTATTGCGGTATGCCACTCGGCGGCGCGCTTGCCGCATTGATCGCCGTACTGAGCGCGGGTGCTACCGCGTGGCGTCATATCTTCTACGTGGGCGGAGTCGGACCGCTGATCATCATTCCGCTGCTGATGGCATTGCTGCCTGAGTCGCGCGAATTCGCCACCGAATCGCGGGAATTCACGACGGCGGACAAGCCGCTCCTTTCGACGCGCGAAGTCCTGTTCGGCGAGGGGCGCGCCGCCGCGACGATCGGTATCTGGATCAGCTTCTTCTGCACGCTGATCGTTCTTTACTTCCTGCTGAACTGGCTGCCTTCGTTGACCGTGGGGCGCGGCATGAGCCGTTCGCAGGCCGGGATTGCCCAGATCTGTTTCAACGTCGGCAGTGTGATCGGCGTACTCGGCATCGGTCTGCTGATGGACCGCTTCAGACAAGGCCTGTCAGTCACGGCAATCTATGCGTGCATAGTCGGTGCATTGGTCGCGCTTTCGCAAGTCGCCAGCATCGAGACGCTGTCCGTTGCCGTGCTGTTTGCCGGAATGGGCGTCGTCGGTGCGCAGTCGATGCTGTATTCGCTGTCCGCCGCCAGCTATCCGACCAGCGTGCGGGGTACGGGAGTCGGCGCCGCGGTGGCGGTGGGACGCGTCGGCTCGATTGTCGGCCCCGTAGCCGCCGGGCAATTGCTTGCGATGGGAAAGAGCTCAGCGCTCGTCATCGGCGCGAGCGTGCCGGTGACGATCATCGCGGCGATTACGGCATTGCTCGTCATTCGCTCCAACGCCGCGAAACGCTAACTCTTCGTTGATGGACCCAACTGGCCCGGCGTTTTCGCGCCGGGCCATTTTTCATGTGTCATTCGTGATTCGTCGTGCCTCGGACCCGCAGATCAAGCAACCTGACGGCGTTCTCCTTCAGAACGAGCGGCTTTACTTCGGGCTTGATGTCGAGCGTATCGAAGTCTTCGAGCCAGCGGTCCGGGCGGATCAGTGGGAAGTCGGACGCGAACAGCACCTTGTTGCGCAACAGCGTGTTCGCATACTTGACCAGCTCGGGCGAAAAGTACTTCGGCGACCAGCCCGACAGATCGATATACACGTTCGGCTTGTGCAGCGCGATCGACAGCGCCTGCTCCTGCCATGGCCAGGAGGGATGCGCGATCACGATCTTCATGTCGGGGAAGTCGGCGGCGACATCGTCGAGGTAGATCGGCTCCGAATACTTGAGGCGCAAACCGCCGCCGCCGCGCATGCCCGAGCCCATGCCCGAGTGTCCACTGTGAAATACCGCCGGCAGCCGGTACTCGGCAATCACTTCGTAGAGCGGGTATGCCATGCGGTCGTTGGCGAAGAAACCCTGCATCGTGGGGTGAAACTTGAAACCGCGCACGCCGTGCTCCTCGATGAGCCGCCGCGCTTCGCGCGCGCCGAACTTGCCTTTGTGCGGATCGATGCTGGCGAACGCGATCATGATGTCGGAGTTTTTCTGCGCGAACTCCGCGACCTCTTCGTTCGAAATGCGACGGCGCCCGATGTTCGCTTCGCAGTCGACGGTAAACATCACGAAGCCGATATTGCGCTCCCGATAGTGCTCGATCGTTTCGGGAATGGTCGGGCGGCGCCCTTGTTTGAGCACGGTGCCGAAGTATTTGTCGGCGGCTTCGTCGAATTCTTTGGCAAACAGGTCCGGTGGTTGGCAGCACGACACCTCGGCATGCACGTGGGTGTCGATGGCCTTCAGTTGATCGATGTTCAATGGGGTCTCCTATGTGTAATTAAAGCTGATGCGTCAGGCTGCGCGAAGATTGCGCACGCACGTCAACAGCAGGTTTTTCAGCATCTGTGAATCGTGTTCATCGATTTCGCCGAGCATCGATTGCTCGACCCTGTCAGCGGTACCGTCGCACTGAGCCAGCAATGTTTCGCCGGCCTTCGTCAGCGACAGCAGCCCGACGCGACGGTTGAGCGGACCGGCCACGCGCGTCACCCATCCATTCGCTTCCATCGATTTGACGACCGCGCTGGCCGCTTGCGGCGTGATCAACGAGCGCTGCGCGAGCTGTGCGTTCGACGAACGTGCGCGCGCTCGCAGCACCGACAGCGCGGTGTATTGCGGCAACGTCAGACCATGCGAGGCAAGCGCTTCGGAAAGCTGCCGCGTGAGAATCTTGTCGAGCTGCCCGGCCAGGTAGCTGAGACGCACCGGAGCGGCAGCGTGCCTTCGATCGCGCAGGTTGCGCCGCGCCGTGGCGCGCGCTGTCGATTCAGACCCTGACGGCTTTCTCGTGATCGTCGGCATAGGCGGTTAGGGGTTTGTACCAAGACTTCGATATTGTACTTTACTTATCAGGTCACCTGATATTAAATTGAGTTCAGGCCGCGAGGGCGGCATTGATACGGAGAAGCAGATGAGTTACGAAGGACGCTGGAAAACGGTCAAGGTCGCGGTGGAAGGCGGAATCGCCTGGGTCACGTTCAATCGTCCGGATAAGCGCAACGCGATGAGCCCGACGCTGAACAAGGAAATGATCGACGTTCTCGAGACGCTCGAACTCGACGCCGAAGCCCAGGTTCTCGTGTTGACCGGCGAAGGCAGTGCATGGACGGCCGGCATGGACCTGAAGGAATATTTCCGCGAAGTGGACGCGGGCCCGGATGTGCTGCAGGAGCGGATTCGCCGCGACGCGAGCCGCTGGCAATGGCAATTGCTGCGCATGTACTCAAAGCCGACGATCGCCATGGTCAACGGCTGGTGCTTCGGCGGTGGCTTCTCTCCGCTCGTCGCCTGCGATCTCGCGATCGCCGCGGACGAAGCCGTGTTCGGCCTGTCCGAAATCAACTGGGGTATCCCGCCGGGCAACCTCGTGAGCAAGGCGATGGCCGATACCGTCGGTCATCGTGAAGCGCTGTACTACATCATGACGGGCGACACCTTCACGGGTCCGCAAGCCGCGAAGATGGGTCTGGTGAACAAAAGCGTGCCGCTCGCGCAACTGCGCGACGAAACGATCGCGCTCGCGGCGAAGCTGCTGAACAAGAACCCGGTCGTGCTGCGCAACGCGAAGCATGGCTTCAAGCGTTCGCGCGAACTCACATGGGAGCAGAACGAAGACTACCTGTACGCGAAGCTCGACCAGGCGAACTATCGCGATCCGGAAGGCGGCCGCGAACAGGGCCTCAAGCAGTTCCTCGACGACAAGAGCATCAAGCCGGGCTTGCAGACCTACAAGCGCTAAGCGGCGCACTTCAGCAGGACGACTGAGGAGACGAACACATGCATCAAACGAACCTGTTGATTGGCGGCGAGAAACGTGCCGCGTCGAACGGCAAGACCTTCGAGCGCATCAATCCCGCGACGGGGGCGGTGGCCACCCGCGCCGCGGCGGCCACCGTCGAGGATGCCGATGCGGCCGTCGCCGCGGCGGCGCGCGCGTTCCCGGCATGGGCGGCGCTCACGCCGACGGAGCGCCGCAAACGCCTGCTCGCCGCCGCCGAGCGCATGGACGCGCGCACGGCCGAGTTCATCGAGATCGGCGCGGCCGAAACGGGTGCGATGGCGAACTGGTACGGCTTTAACGTCATGCTCGCGGCCAACATGCTGCGCGAAGCCGCGGCGATGACGACGCAGATCGACGGCGCGGTGATTCCGTCCGACGTGCCGGGCAGCCTCGCAATGGCCGTGCGCCAGCCGTGCGGCGTCGTGCTTGGCATGGCGCCGTGGAACGCGCCCGTGATCCTCGCGACGCGCGCGCTCGCCATGCCGCTCGCGTGCGGCAACACGGTCGTGCTGAAGGCATCGGAAGGTTGTCCCGGCGTGCATGCGCTGATCGGCGAAGCGCTGAACGACGCGGGTCTCGGCGAAGGCGTCGTCAACGTGCTCACGCATGCGCCGGAAGACGCGCCCGCGATCGTCGAGCGTCTGGTCGCGAATCCTGCCGTGAAGCGTGTGAATTTCACCGGTTCGACGCGTGTCGGCCGCATCGTCGCCGAGCTGTCCGCGCGCCATCTGAAACCCGCGTTGCTCGAACTGGGCGGCAAGGCGCCGGTGCTCGTGCTCGACGACGCGGACCTCGACGCTGCCGTCGAGGGCATCGCGTTCGGCGCGTTCTTCAATCAAGGGCAGATCTGCATGTCGACGGAACGCGTGATCGTCGATCGCAAGGTTGCCGATGCGTTCGTCGAAAAGCTCGTCGCGAAAGCGCGCACGCTGAAGGCAGGCGATCCGACACAGCCGGGCTCGATCCTCGGCACGCTCGAGAGCGAAGCCGCCGCGCGGCGCATTCGCGCGCTGGTCGAAGACGCCCGCGAAAAGGGTGCGAAGCTGCCGCTCGGTTGCGAGGTGAAAGGCGCGATCATGCAGCCGGTGATCGTCGAGAACGTGACGCGCGAGATGAAGCTTTATGCCGATGAATCGTTCGGCCCCGTGGTGACGGTGCAGCGCGTGGACGGCGACGAAGAGGCGCTGACGGTCGCCAACGATAGCGAGTACGGCTTATCGGCCGCCGTGTTCAGCCGCGATATCGCGCGCGCGATGAACGTCGCGAAACGCATCGAGTCGGGCATCTGCCACATCAACGGCCCGACCGTGCACGACGAGGCGCAGATGCCGTTCGGCGGCGTGAAGGCGAGTGGTTATGGGCGCTTCGGCAGCAAGGCGTCGATTCCCGAGTTCACCGAGTTGCGCTGGATCACGGTGCAGACGAGTCCGCGTCATTATCCGATCTAGGCGTCGGCTCCCGGCCGCAACGATTGCGGCCACCCCATCCTTGCATGAAATGGCACAACTAGGAGACAGGTTTTGGAATCGGAGCACAGCCACGCAAGCTCTCTGGCGACCGGATACCGGAGCGTCGCCATCGGAGCGCCTTCAGCGCGGATCGAGAAACGCGGCGACTGCTGGTACCTCGAGACACTTGAACCTCTGGGTCCGTTTCCGGAGCGCTTTACGGACCGCCTGCTGAGCGGCGCACGCGCGCATCCCGACCGGCTGCTCGTCGCACGACGCGATGCCGGTGGCGCGTGGCAGGGCATCACGTATGCGCAGATGCTCGAGCGCGCGCGTGCGATCGGGCAGGCGCTGCTCGATCGCGATCTCAGCGCGGAACGCCCGTTGGTGATCCTGTCGGGCAACAGCGTCGAACATATGCAACTCGCGCTCGGCGCGATGTGGGCGGGTATCGCTTATGCACCCGTTTCGCCGGCCTATTCGTTGATGTCGGGCGATTACGGAAAGCTGCGCCATGTCCTCGAACTGCTCAAACCGGGTCTGGTCTACGCGGACGATATCGGGGCATACACAGCGGCGCTCGATGCCGCGCTGGGAAGCGACGTCGAACGTGTCAGCGCGGTGCCCGCGCCAAACGCGTCGAGAGTGACGCGCTTCGACACATTGCTCGACACGGCCCCGCGCGACGTCGACGCTGCCAACGCGCGCGTGAACGGCGACACGATTGCGAAGTTCCTGTTCACGTCCGGCTCGACGAACCTGCCGAAAGCCGTGCCGACGACGCATCGCATGCTGGGCGCAAATCAGCAGATGCTGCTCGAAACCTTTCCGCAGTTCGGCATCGAGCCGCCGGTCCTCGTCGACTGGCTGCCGTGGAATCACACGTTCGGCGGCAGCCACAACGTCGGCATCGTGCTGTACAACGGCGGCACGCTCTATATCGACGACGGCAAACCCGTGGCCGGCAAATTCGACGAGACGCTGCGCAATCTGCGTGAGGTCGCGCCGACCATCTACTTCAACGTGCCGAAGGGTTGGGAAGAACTGACCATCGCGCTGGAAAAGGATGCGGCGCTGCGCGAGCGGTTTTTCTCGCGCGTGAAGATGTATTTCTTCGCGGGCGCCGGTCTGTCGCAGGCGGCGTGGGAGCGTCTCGAGCGCGTAACGCTCGAACATTGCGGAGAACGCATCCGCATCATGGCCGGGCTCGGCATGACCGAGACCGCGCCGTCGTGTCTGTTCACGACGGGACCGGTATCGTGCGCCGGCTATATCGGCTTGCCGCCGCCTGGGTGCCAGGCCAAGCTCGCGCCCGTCGATGACAAATTCGAAGCGCGCTTTCGCGGCCCTCACGTGATGGGCGGTTACTGGCGAGCATCGCCGGCGCTTCAGAGCAGCGTGTTCGACGATGAAGGCTACTACCGCACAGGAGACGCCGTGCGTTTCGTCGACCCGCAACGTCCCGAACTGGGCCTGATGTTCGATGGCCGCATTGCGGAGGACTTCAAGCTTGCGTCGGGAACGTTCGTCAGCGTCGGGCCGATGCGCGCGCGCATCATCAGCGAAGGGGCGCCCTACGTTCAGGATGCCGTCATTACGGGGATGAATCGCGACGAAGTGGGCGCGATGATTTTTCCGCGCCTCGACGCGTGTCGCTCGTTGGCGGGTTCGCCCGCGGCTGCGAGCGCCGAGGACGTGCTCAACTCGGCCGCCGTGCGAGATTTCTTCAGCGAGCTCGTCGCGCGGCTGAATCGGAGTGCGACAGGCAGTGCCTCGTTCATTGCCCGCATGCACCTGCTGAGCGTGCCGCCGTCGCTCGACCTCGGCGAGATCACCGACAAAGGCTCGATCAATCAGCGCGCCGTGCTCCAGCACCGGGCCGCGCTCGTGGAAGCAATGCACGAAGCCGACGTCGCCGAGGCGACCGTGATCCATGCGCGCAGAGGCAGCTAGTCCAGGGACAGGAACAAATGACGTTGACTTATCAGGCGCCGCTACGCGACATGCGCTTCGTGATGGACGAGTGGCTCGACGCGGCTTCGTGGTGGCGCGACGTGCCCGACTGGCAAGACCTCGACTCGCCGACCGCGCAGCAGGTGCTCGAGGAAGCGGCGCGTTTCGTCGAGGAGCGCATCGCGCCGCTCAACGCGAGCGCCGATCTCGAAGGATGTCGTTTCGACGCGGGCAAGGTGACGACGCCCGCGGGCTTTCGCGAGTCCTACGCGGAATTCGTCGAAGCGGGTTGGCCGACATTATCGCTCGACGCCGGGCACGGCGGACAGGGTCTGCCGCAGCTTCTCGACGTCGCACTTCAGGAAATGCTCGCGGGCGCCAACCATGCATGGTTGATGTCGCCCGGGCTCACGCACGGCGCGACGGCATGCTTGCAGACGTATGGCAGCGAACGCGTGAAAAAGGCATTGCTGCCGAAAGTCGCGAGTGGCGAGTGGCTATCGACGATGTGTCTGACCGAGCCCCAAGCCGGCAGCGATGTCGGCCTGATCCGTTCGCGCGCGACTGAAGCACCGGGCACCGACGGGTATTTCATCGACGGCAGCAAGATCTTTATCAGCGGCGGCGCGCACGATATGACGGAGAACATCGTTCATCTGGTGCTCGCTCGAGGGCCCGATGCGCCGCCCGGTACGAAAGGGTTGTCGCTGTTTGTCGTGCCGGAATGGCTGGAAGACGGCGACGGTGGGCGCTCGTGCAATGGTGTCTATTGCGAAGGCATCGAAAAGAAAATGGGCCTGAAAGGCAGCCCGACCTGCACGATGCGCTTCGAACGCGCATTCGGCTGGCTCGTCGGTGAAGCGCATCGCGGTCTCGCGTGCCTGTTCGTGATGATGAACGCGGCGCGGCTACAGGTTGCGATGCAGGGCCTCGGGCATGCGCACACCGCGTGGCAACGCGCGCACGCTTACGCGCAGGAACGCGCGCAGATGCGTGCAGTGAGCGTGCCGCCCGGTGCGAACGTCGCACCGGGAAAGGCTGCGCCGATCGCGTTTCATCCGGCCATGCGGCGGATTCTGATGGAGCTGCGCGCGATCGTCGAAGGCGAGCGCGCGATCGGTTACTGGACCGCGCATTGGCTCGACATCGCCGCACGTCATGCCGATGTCGCCGAACGGGAACAGGCGGCGCAGCTCGCATCGCTGTTGACTCCGATTGCAAAGGCGTTTTTTACGGCCAACGGTTATGGCGCTGCATCGAACGCGCTGCAGGTGTTCGGCGGCTACGGCTACATCCACGAGTACGGCATTGAACAGACGTTGCGCGATAGTCGCGTGTCGATGTTGTACGAAGGCACCAACGAAATTCAGGCGATCGATCTGCTGATTCGGAAGGTGCTGCCCGATGGGGCGGTGGCGTTCGATGTGCTGCTTCGCCAGGTGCGCGCGGAAGCGCGGCTGTGTCAGGAGTCCGATCCGCCGGTTCGTGCCGCCGGCGCGAAGCTCGCAGAGCTAGCACAGACAGTGGAGAGCACGACACGGTCGATCAAGGCTCGCCACGCGCAAGACCCGGAGACGGCATACCGGGTCGCGGACGACTATCTCGCGATGCTTGGCTGGATGCTGCTGGCGTTCGCATGGGCGCGTGCGCTGCGAATTGCGACGCCGCAATGCGAGGCGGAAACGTTCTATGTGGAGAAGCGGGAGACGGGCCGCTTCTTCTTCGACTACCCGCTCGCGGCCTTCGCTTATCGCC
Organism: Paraburkholderia tuberum STM678; assembly: GCF_902833905.1. GTDB lineage: Bacteria > Pseudomonadota > Gammaproteobacteria > Burkholderiales > Burkholderiaceae > Paraburkholderia > Paraburkholderia tuberum. The sequence goes on from NZ_CADFGP010000011.1 coordinate 29,462, forward strand.
GCAGCCTCGTTGCAGCCGGGTGCGAGGCAACGCTGCCGTACGTTTGAAGGTCAGCTCGAGCAACACCTGCTGGATCAATACCGCTCGGCCACGTATTTAAACGGATAGTCTGGTTCCTTATAACCGTCGGGCTTTTGCCGTTTCGGCAGCGAGACCTTCTTGCGGGCAGGCTGCTTGTACGGAATCCTCTGAAGCATGTCGCTGATGATGTTCAGTCGCGCGCGCCGCTTGTCGTTTGAATTCGCTATGAACCACGAAGCATAGTCGGTGTCCGACGCCGCGAGCATCTCATCGCGGGCACGCGAGTAGTCATACCATCGGCTATAGGATTTCAGGTCCATCTCGGTCAATTTCCAGATCTTGCGACCGTCGTGGATGCGTGCCTCGAGACGTCGGGTCTGTTCCTCGGGGCTGACCTCGAGCCAGTACTTGAGCAGGATGACCCCGGATTCGACGATCGCCCGCTCGACGAGCGGCACGGCCTTGAAGAACGTCTGCACGTCCGCCTCGGAGCAGAAACCCATCACGCGCTCGACGCCCGCGCGGTTGTACCAACTGCGGTCGAAAATGACGATCTCGCCCGCGGCCGGCAAGTGCGGCACATAGCGCTGCACATACATCTGGCTTTTTTCACGTTCGCTAGGCGCGGGCAATGCAACGACGCGAAAGACGCGCGGACTGACGCGCTCGGTCATCGCCTTGATCGTGCCGCCTTTGCCCGCGCCGTCACGTCCCTCGAAGACGACGCAGACCTTGCTTCCCGTTTGGACGACCCATTCCTGCAGCTTGACGAGCTCGACATGCAGATCGAAAAGCGCCTTGCGATATTCCTTGTACGACAGCGCCCTGTCTTGCTCGGGCTGCTCGTTTTCCGACTTCGTTTTGGCCATTATCTTCTCCCCAGCGCGGACTGTTCCAGCGTACTACGCAATGATCCATTCCCACGGTAGAGCGCGACGCGAAGCAGGGCCATACGACCTTGGTCCAATATCGCCGGTACAGGGCGCGCAGTATGATGCGGGCGTCTGCTCGCGCCTGCCCGATCCGACTGTCCTCGTCGCACCTCATCCGTATGCCTGCAAAGGGCGGGCTCGGTTCACGTCATCGCCACGGGAGGCCTCATGGATGCCACGGGTCACACGGAGCAGGAAAACTTCGGCGATAGGGAGCCGGTTCTCGATGTCGTCGATCGAGTGTGCGAGTCATGTTTCGGCCTCTTCATGGCGCTGACGTTCGTCGGCACCGTTTCGGCCGTCGGCGCGGGTGCCGACGCGGGGCACAAGATGTTCTACACCGCGCTCGGCTGCAATCTCGCATGGGGCCTCGCGGACGCGGTGATGTTCCTCGTGCGTACGCTGGTGGCTCGCGGCAGGCGTGTGACGCTTGCGCATTCCGTGCGAGGCCAGCCGAATGCGGCCGCGGGCGTTCGGACGCTTCGCGGCGCAATGGCCGCGTGGCTCAGACCGTTGATCGGCGATACGGAGCTCGAGTCCATCCGCAGGCGTGTTGCGGCGCGGCCGGATCTGCCGCAGCGAGCAGTATTCGTGCGCGACGATTTCACCGCCGCCGCGGCTATCTTTGTGCTCGTAGTAGCCGCAACGTTCCCGGTCGCGTTGCCCTTCGTGCTGTTCGCGCACGTTCCGACGGCGCTGATCGTCTCCCGTGTCTTGACTATCGCGATGTTATTCGGCAGCGGCATGGCGCTGGGGCATTACGCGGGATTTCGCGGCTGGCAGGCCGGCCTTGCGATGGCGGCGGTCGGCGTCCTGCTCACCGTGGCGATCATCGCGCTCGGCGGATGATCGAGGTCGGCCCCGCCAATCAGCTTCGCTGGCTTCGCGTTTCATTCATCATCGACACCGCGCTTCCTGTAAGACCAAGGTCCGATTCCGCGCCGGTTTCAGCGTGACATCATGTATCTGCAAGCGTTGTAGTCGTCGCATCCGGATACCGAAGAAAATCGACGCGCGGCGATGGCATTGATGGTTCCTTGGGCGGCTATGCCGCTTCACGGCGGAGAAAAAAGATCGAGGCTTCCAGCCATCAGGACTGGCGACTCGGATCGTAACCAGAACGGAGTCGATAGTGAACAGACGGAACTTTGTGCACACGCTCGCGCTTACATCCATGGCCGCGAGTCTGGCTTTGGCGGGTTGCACGACGACCGGAGGCAGTGGCGAGAGCGCCACTACCGACGCCGCCAAACGGCAGGAGATCGACGCGGCCGTGAACGGTGCGCTGTCGAAATTGTTCGATACGGTGCAAGGCTCGCACGAACTCGTATCGAAGGCGCAGGGCGTGCTGGTGTTTCCTTCGGTGAGAAAGGCGGCGTTCATCGTCGGTGGCGAGTACGGTGAAGGGGCATTGCGCGTCGGGGGAGCGACGGTGGGCTATTACAGTACCACCGCGGCATCGTTCGGATTGCAGGCCGGCGCGCAGTCGACCGCCGTGTTCTTCCTGTTCATGACGAAAGATTCGCTCGATAAATTCCGCAACGCGAAGGGCTGGTCGGCGGGCGTCGATGCTTCGGTTTCACTGCTGAAAGTCGGCGCTACCGGCGCGATCGATACCACGTCGGCGACCGCCGAGGTCGTCGCGATGGTCTTGACCAATACGGGCTTGATGGCCGACCTGTCGCTGGCCGGCACCAAGGTTACGCGCATGAATCTGTAGCAGGGCGCGGCAAGCAGCGGCATTCGAACGAATCGTCATGGCGCTGTCACACAGTGGCGCGTCTATCGCGTGTTGCGGTTTCGTTACAGCGAAGCCGCGCGACACGCTACGCATGCCTTGGCACGGCGACGCGCAGCGGGTAGTTTTTGGCGGACTCACCCCACTTAGCCTCCCTATCATCCCTCCCGTTGTTCCCACGAAACGCTGCGAGCCAGATGCGCTCGCGACTCGCAGCGACGCTGCCTGTAATCTGCACTGACCTTCCTGTTTATTCAATACCGGTAGAAAAGACGAAGCCGAAACACGCGTTCTCGCCGCGGTGCTGCGTTTAGTCATCTGCCGGGCATAATTTTATTTTTTTGTGATCGATGAATGCAAATGATTCGTACTGGAATAGCGGGCGATAAAAGCGTTGAATTGCGTCAAAAAAACCTATCGCCGACCAATTAATTAAATTGGAGAATTAGCGTTGGGTATACCCGCTGACTCTGCGATTCGCGATGCATGAAAGCTTTACGGTTGGAAGTTTCCATCTGAAAGCGCTATCGCGCCGGGCTTCACGGGCTAGTGCAAATCCGTCACGGCGCAGGGGAACATTGCGGCTCGTACGGCGACGTTGCCAGTTTGCTAACTTTCCTGTGCGTGCAAACGGGCGGCGCGGACACTGCCTCGCCCGGCAATAACTAACTGCCTAACAAACTCTGTCGCCATTTTCCGATTGATGGCGGACAACGCAGAACACTATTGAGTAGTTTCCCGAGTAAGCGGCATAAATTAAGGTAACCCTTCGGTAAGTGATTCTGGATAGCCTATACTGACTTCCAGCCACCCGACGTGCGAAGTAGCGATTGTGAAGTCAATTATGTGGTTCGAAGCCCAAAGATAAAGACGTCGCAGTTGTACGGAATCCGTTCGCACTGGACCCGGAGGTGCCAATGATTAATCTGATCGTGTACGGCAGACACCTGGCGATCGGGGTAGCGGGAATTCTCACGGCGCTGCACGCGCAACCGCGCCACATGGGTCAATGCGGCCCGTCACAGATCGACAATGCGCGCAACGACGGTCCTCCACTATCCGGGCACGACCGTTCCAGACAGTTTTCACCCAGGCATCACCGGTTTCAGCGCGCTCGCAATATCCCCGGCGTGTCGAGCCGACAGAGTACCCGCGATACCCACGAGCCGCCGTACGCGTTGCCGGCATGGCGGCGCTGTGTCGCCGCTTGCGCGTCGTGGCTGCGAGGCGAAGGCGATAGCAGCACGCGGCGCATCCTCGACGCGAGCATGCCGCTGTGCGAGACGCTCGAAATGTTGCCGGTTCCGATCGTCACGATCGACCAGCGGGACCAGATCATTTTCGCGAACGCGCGGGCGGCGCAACTGTTCGGCTACACGAGGGAAGAGCTGATCGGCGTGCCGACCGCCAAGCTGTTTCCGATCGACGGCATCAATGCCGATCGGTCGGGTCCAGGCAATCGTGGCGCGAAGATACAAATCCCCGGCGTCACGACCACGCAGATTCTGATCGCGCGGCGGCGCGATGGCGGCGGCTTTCACGCGGAGGCGGAAACCACGCGATGCCGCGTGCACAATCAGGAATTGCGGATCACCGCGATATCGGATTGCAGTGCGTGCGGCGAAGTCGATGGAAATACGAGGGATCTCGCGCATCTCGCGCGCGTTTCTTCATTGGGCGAACTCGCCGGATCGCTCGCGCACGAGTTGAAGCAGCCGCTTACCGCGATCCTGTTCAACGCGCAAGCCGCACGCAAATTCATGGATGCGGAGACGACCAACGTAGTGGAGCTGCGCGAAGCGCTCGAAGACATCGTGGCCGACAATTGCCGCGCGAACGAGGTGCTGCAAAGGATTCGCGCATTGGTGCGCAAAGGCGATGTCGAGTTGCAGTTGCTGGACGTCGGCAACGTCGTGCGCGACATCGCGACGCTCGTGCACAGCGATGCGTTGACGCGCAGCGTGCGCACGAGCTTCGACATTCCGAACAATCTGGCGCTCATTTGCGGCGACAAGGTTCAGCTTCAGCAGGTGATCCTGAACCTGCTGCTCAACGCTTTCGACGCGGTCAAGGATTGCCCTGCCGCGGACCGCCTCGTCGAAACGACAGCGCGTGAGGAAGCGGACGGACTGATACGGATAACGGTAAAAGATCGCGGCCAGGGCCTCGACGTCGACAGCATGGAAAGGATTTTCCGGCCATTTTTCACCACCAAACCGCAGGGGCTCGGATTGGGTCTTTCGATCAGCCGCACGATCGTCACGGCGCACCGCGGCCGGCTGTGGGCGGAAAACAACGAGGGCAAAGGGGCATCGTTTCACGTCACGCTTCCCGTCGCGACCGATATCCGACAGAGACTCGTGCCCCGATCATCATGAACCAGACCAACACTCGCGTCTTCATCGTCGACGACGACGACAGCGTGCGCAGCGCGCTCGCCCGCTTGCTGCGCGCCTCCGGCTACCAGGTCGAATGCTTCGACAGTCCTGAGGCCTTTCTCGAACGAGCCGATCTGACGAGCATGCCAGCCTGCCTCGTTCTCGATCTGCAGATGCCGGGCATGACGGGACTCGAAGTGCAGCGCAAGCTCGATCAGCTGCTGCCGATCGTATTCCTGACCGGGCACGGCGACATCGGCTCGAGCGTCGACGCGATGAAAGGCGGAGCGGTCGACTTTCTGCCCAAGCCGGTGCGCGACTCGCTGTTGCTCGCCGCGGTGGATCGCGCGCTCGCGCGCGCGTGTGTGGAAAGCAGGCGGCGCCACGAACGCGAGGAAATAGAAGAGCGGATGCGGCATCTGACCCGCCGCGAACGCGAAGTCATGGAACTCGTCGTGACTGGCCGCCTGAACAAACAGGTTGCGAGCGATCTGGGCGCGGCCGAAAAAACGATCAAGATTCATCGGGCCCGCGTGATGGAGAAGATGAAGGCCCGATCGATCGTCGACCTCGTTCATCTGGTGCGAAAGGGCGGCGTTTGTAGGGCCGACGAAGAATAATCGCCCGAACCAGGCGCCGACTCCCGCGTTGTGCCGCCACTTTCAGCGGCGCTGGCCGACATCGCTAGTGGACCAAAGTCTTATATCTCATCGGGGTTTCAACCAGTACGCTAAGGCATCAGTGGTCCACTTTCCGGAGCGACTGCGCGTTCGCGCTGTCATATGGTCAACCCTAACCAATTCGTTGCGGTGGTCGACGATGACGAGTCGGTGTGCCGAGCCATCAAGCGTTTGCTGCATTCCGAAGGTATCAGGGCGGAGACGTTTTGCAGCGGTGACGAGTTCTTGAATGCGCTTGTGGCAATTCCGTCGTATCGGCCTGCCTGCGTGATTCTGGATGTCCAGATGCCGGGAACCAACGGCCTGGAAGTCCAGCGTCAGCTCGCGCAAATGGGCGTGCCGGTCATCGTGATTACCGCCTATGACGATCTCTCCGTCCGCCAGACCGCGCTCGCGGCCGGTGCGGCCGCGTATCTGCGCAAGCCTTTCACCAGCGCGATTCTGTTCAAGGCGGTCGAGGTGGCCATCGGCGGTCCGCCGACACCCTGAACGCGCGTCTTCGCGCCGGATGATATGAGACCAAGGTCCGATTGTCGCCGTTTCTTCGGACCACCAAACTGAACTCAGTCAACGCGTCGAACCGACACCGGCTGCGCCGCACCGAATTCGAAACCGGACGGGTTGCGGCGCGTGCGTGCCTTTGCGCGTGCGATGCGCCGCGCGGAGTGCGGCAGCGTTCAAGGATAAAAGCGGGAGCGCACGTGATGAAATCAATTTCGGTTTGTCTCGCGATTCTTCTCGGTACCGCTGCGATGCAGGTGGGCGCGGCGGACTTCGACGGCAGCAAGCGGCTGATCTGCGCGACGATCGACGCGCACGCCTGCGATCCGGGCATCGCCTGCACGCGCGCGTTGCCCGCGGATCTCGGTCTGCCCAAATTCCTGACTCTCGACTTCGACAAACGCGCGGTCGTCGGTCCCGCGCGCACGACGCCGATGCTGTCGGTCACCAAGGAGGCGGATCAGCTCCTGATCCTCGGCAATGAGTTGGGCTTTGGCTGGACGCTGGTCGTCGATTCGACGGACGGCGAGATGACGCTGACGATTGCCAACAGAAACGATGCCTTCGTGCTGTTCGGCAACTGCACGCCTTTGTGATCAGGCGGAGTGCGCGATGAAAACCGTACCCGTTTCCCTGGTCTCGCCGCGGCCGGATTCTCGCGGCGCTCTCCCATTGCTCGCCGTCGTCGCGGCGCTGACGCTGCTCACCTTGCTCGCGTCATGCAAGAAGGCGCCACCGCCGCCGGTCGCCGCCGCGCCGGAAGTGACCGTGATGACGGTGACGCAACAGGACACGCCGGTCGACTTCGAATTTACCGCGCAAACGCAGAGTTCGCGTGAAGTCGAGATCCGCTCGCGGGTCGACGGCTTCCTCGACAAGCGCATGTACACCGAAGGCGCGTTGGTCAAGACGGGACAAACGATGTTCCAGATGGACCGCAAGCCGTTCGAGGCCGCGCTGCAGACCGCGAAAGGGCAACTGGCCCAGCAGCAGGCGCGTCTCGAAGTCGCCAAGGCCAATCTCGCGCGCGTGGTGCCGTTGGCGGCGCAGAACGCGTTGAGCAAGAAGGATCTCGACGACGCGGTCGGCAACGAGAAGCAGAGCGCCGCCGCGGTGATCGCCGCCCAGGGCGAAGTCGACACCGCACTGCTGAACCTCGGCTACACGACGATCAAGTCTCCGCTGAACGGCCTGTCGAGCTTCGCGCGTCTGCAGGATGGCAGCTACGTGACGGCGACCTCGAACGGTTTGCTGACCTACGTGTACCAGCTCGATCCGATGTGGGTGAACTTCAGCATCTCCGAGAACGAGATGCTGAAGTACCGGGATGACATCGCGGCAGGACGTCTGCGATTTCCCGCGCACGACGATTTCTCCGTGCATCTGATTCTCGCCGATGGCTCGCCCTATGCCGAGCAAGGCCAGATCAACTTCGCGAACCCGGCGTTCAATACCGAAACGGGAACCTTCCTCGTGCGCGCGACCTTCGAAAACCCGAAGGGCATCTTGCGCCCCGGCCAGTTCGTGCGGGCCCGCGTTTCCGGCGCGATCCGGCCCAATGCGACGCTCGTGCCGCAGCGCGCGGTGTTGCAGGGCGCGAAGAGCAACTTCGTGTGGGTCGTCGATAGCGACTCGAAGGCCCATCAGCGCGTCGTCGAAGTCGGCGACTGGCAGGGCGATAACTGGTTTATTTCCGACGGACTCAAGGCGGGCGAGCGCATCGTCGTGGACGGCGCGCTGCGCGTTACCGCGGATTCGCAGCTGAAAATCATCAAAACCCTGGCGGCCGGCGGGAAAAGCCAGGCGGCGGTGGCGACGGCTGCATCGCAAGGCGCCGCGGCAGCGCCCGCCGCCGAGTGACGGGGCAGTCGCCATGAACATTTCGCGCTACTGCATCGATCGGCCGATTTTCGCGTCAGTCATTTCGATCGTCATCACGCTCGGCGGCGCATTGGCGATGTTCTCGCTGCCGGTCGCGCAGTACCCCGATATCACGCCGCCGCAAATCACGGTGTCCGCCACCTATCCGGGCGCCAGCGCCGAGGTCGTCGCGAACAATGTCGCCGCACCGATCGAGCAGCAGGTCAATGGCGCGGACAACATGATCTACATGAACTCGTCGAGTTCGTCGACCGGCAGTATGACGCTTAACGTGTACTTCCAGATCGGCACGAACCCCGAACTGGCCCAGGTCGACGTGCAGAACCGCGTGAATCTCGCGCTGCCGCAACTGCCGCAATCGGTCCAGGCGCAGGGCATTCAGGTACAGAAAAAGTCACAGGCGTTCATGATGGTGATCGCGATCTATTCGCCCACCAACCGCTACGATGCGACGTATATCGCGAACTTTACGAACATCTATGTGCTTGACGCGATCAAGCGGATTCCGGGCGCGAACCAGTCGAGTATTTTCGGCAATCCGGACTACGCGATGCGCATCTGGCTGAAGCCCGACCGAATGGCGCAGCTCGGCGTGACGGCTGCCGACGTGCAACGGGTCGTCGCGAACCAGAACCAGCAGTTCGCGGTGGGCAGCATCGGGCAGTCGCCAACGGGTTCAGCGGTGCAGCAGTCGTTCGCGGTCACGACCACGGGACGCCTCGCCGAGCCGTCGCAGTTCGACAACATCATCGTGCGCGCCGCGAGCGGCGGCGCGGCGATCGTGCGGCTCAAGGACATCGGCCGCGCCGAGCTCGGCCAGAAAGACTACTCGATTCGCAGCCGCTTCCAGGGCAAGCCGGCCACCGTGCTCGCCGTGTATCAGCAGCCGGGCGCCAACGCGCTCGACGTGGCGAAGCAGGTGCGCACGACACTCGCGGAACTGAAGAAGTCGTTTCCGGAAGGCATGACCTACGAAATCGCGATGGACACGACCGAGTTCACGCGAGCGTCGATCTCGGACGTGATCCATACGTTCTTCGAAGCGCTGGTGCTCGTCGTGATCGTCGTGTTCGTATTCCTGCAAAGCCTTCGCGCGACGCTGATTCCGATCATCGCGGTGCCGGTGTCGATCGTCGGCACCTGCATGTTCATGCTGCTGCTGGGCTTTTCGATCAATATGCTGACCTTGTTCGGCATGGTGCTCGCGATCGGTATCGTCGTCGACGACGCGATCGTCGTGATCGAGAACGTCGAGCGCAACATGACGGTGTACAAGCTCTCGCCGAAAGAGGCCTCGAAGAAGGCGATGGACGAAGTCGCCGGCCCGGTCGTGGCGATCGTGCTGGTGTTGTGCGCGGTGTTCGTGCCGGTCGCGTTTCTCGGCGGCATCACCGGCCAGATGTACAAGCAGTTCGCGATCACGATTGCGATCTCGGTGGTGCTGTCCGGCATCGTCGCACTGACCTTGTCACCGGCGCTCGCCGCGTTGCTGCTTAAAAGCACGCACCACGAGAAGAAGGGCTTTTTCCGCTGGTTCGACAATCAGTTCGCCCGCATGACGTCGGGCTATACACGCGCGGTCAAGCTCATCATCAAGCGCTTTGTCATGGGGCTCGTGTTCTTCGCGGCGATGATCGCGCTGGCGGTGCTGATGGTGCGCTCGATTCCGTCGGCGTTCCTGCCGCCTGAAGACCAGGGTTATCTGCTCGGCGCGGTCATCATGCCGGACGCGGCTAGCCTCGACCGCACCGGCCAGGTGTCGCAAGTCATCACTGACTATTTCATGAAACAGGAGGCGGTCGGCAGCATCACCACGGTCGATGGTTTCAGCCTGCTCGACAACCAGAACAAGAACAATGCCGGCACCTTCTTCGTCGGCCTGAAGAGCTTCGACGAACGCTATACGCGCGCCAACCGCGCGACGCAGAACGCGCGCCAGGTGCTGCTCGACGCGTATCGCCACTTCGCGAACGTCCAGGAGGGCATTATTCTGCCGGTCAACCCACCGTCGATTCCGGGGCTCGGCACGACGGGCGGCACGGAGGTGTGGATTCAGAGCAAGGGCGACGCGACCATCACACAGCTTGCGGGCGTGGCCGACCAGTTCGTACAGAAAGCGCGGGCGCGCAAGGAGTTGACCGGCGTCACGATGACGTTCAATGCGGCGTCGCGGCAACTGCTGGTCAACGTGGATCGCGACAAGTCGGAGACGCTCGGCGTGCCGGTCGAAGACGTCTATAGCGCGATGCAGACGATGTTCGGCTCGCTGTACGTATCGCAGTTCAATCGTTCGAGCCGGCTGTGGCAGGTGATCCTGCAGGCGGAGCCGCGGTATCGCCTGAAGCCTAGTGATCTCGATCAGATCTTCGTGCGCAGCACGAACGGCGCGATGGTGCCGATCAAGTCGGTGGCAAGCTACCGCTTTACGACGGGCCCGGACCTCGTCACGCGATTCAATAATTTCCCGGCCATCAAGGTCACGGCGAACGCCGCGCCGGGCTACAGCTCCGGACAGGTGATCTCGACGCTGGAACAGATCGCCGCGCAGATGCCGGAAGGCTACGACGTGGCATGGAGCGGCGAAGCATTCGAGGAACGGCAGTCGGGCGGCACGTCCGGGCTCGTCTTCGTATTCGGTCTCGTGATGGTGTTCCTGATCCTTGCCGCGCAGTACGAGAAGTGGACGCTGCCGTTCGGCGTGCTGATGGCGGTGCCGTTCGCGTTGTTCGGCGCGCTGCTCGCGATCATGCTGCGCGGCCTGTCCAACGACGTCTACTTCCAGATCGGTTTGACGATGCTGGTCGCGCTCGCCGCGAAGAACGCGATCCTGATCTTCGAATTCGCGGTGCTCAATCGCGAGACCGGCGCCTCGGTGTTCGACGCGACGATGACCGCGGCGGAAGAACGGCTGCGCCCGATCGTGATGACCTCGCTCGCGTTCATTCTCGGCTGCGTGCCGCTCGCGATCGCGACGGGCGCATCGGCCAACAGCCGTCATTCGATCGGCACCGGTGTGATCGGCGGCATGTTGGGCGCGACGGCGATCGCCGTATTCTTCATCCCGATGTTCTATTACCTGCTCGAATCCATGTCGTCGCGCTCGAAGGGAGGCAAAAAGCCGACGCCGGGCGTGGAGCCCAGCGGCGGCGCAGGACGCGAACCCTCGGCGGTGTCGGGGCCCGGTGCGTCGAGCGAGGCGCCGTCCGCGCCGCAGGAAGGTGAATGAGATGCGCGGCACGGCACCGGCGCGTTTGCTCGCATCCGTCATGCTGCTCGCGCTGAGCGGATGCCTGCTAGGCCCCAACTACCAGCGCCCGGCGGTCGACGTGCCGGCCACTTATCGTTTCGCCCAGGGCGAGGCCGCGGGCATCGCCAACGCCGTGTGGTGGGAGCAGTTTCAGGACCCGGTGCTCGATCAGCTGATCGCCGCCGCGCTGCAGGACAATCGCGACGTGAAGGTCGCGGCCGCGCGGGTCGACGAGTTTCGCGGGCAGTTCGTGACCACGCGCTCCGGGCTGTTCCCGCAGCTTTCGGCAGGCGCCGACGCGTCGCGTCAACGGGTCTCGCAGGACGAAGGCGTGCCGGTGCCGACGGGCGTGAGCCCCGTCTACAACCAGTTCGACGCGACGCTGGCGGTGTCCTGGGAACTCGATCTGTTCGGCAAGGTACGCCGGGAAACCGAGGCGGCACGCGCGAATCTGCTCGCAAGCGAAGAGGGCCGCCGCGCCACGATTCTGACGCTGGTGAGCTCGGTCGCGTCGGCCTACATTAATCTGCGCAGTCTGGACCGGCAGCTAGAGATCGCGAAGGAGACCGTGCAAAGCCGCGCGGAATCGGTGCGCGTGTTCGAGGCGCGCTTCCGCTACGGCGAGGTCTCGCAGATGGAACTCGCGCAAAGCCAGTCGGAGTATCAAGCCGCGCAAGTCACGATTCCGCAGCTCGAAGCGCAGATCGCCCAGCAGGAAGACGCGTTGTCCGTGTTGATCGGCAGGAATCCCGGCGCGATACTGCGCGGCCGTGAGCTGTCGCAGATGGGCACGCCGCCGATTCCCGAGGGGCTGCCGTCCGATCTGCTCGAACGCCGTCCCGACCTGCTGGAGGCCGAGCAGACGCTGGTCGCGCAAAACGCGCTGATCGGGGCGGCGCGCGCGCTGTACTTCCCGTCGATTTCGCTGACCGGGCTGTTCGGTTCGGTCAGCGCGCAGTTCTCGAATCTGTTCACCGGCCCGGCGCGCGTGTGGTCGTTTGCCGGCAGCGTCACGCAGCCGATCTTCACGGCGGGCAACATCACCGGCCAGGTGCACCAGGCCGAAGCGCGCCAGCAGGAATCGCTGTACTCGTACGAAAAGGCGATCCAGGTAGCGTTCCAGGAGGTCGAGGACGCGCTCATCTCCGTGCAGAAGACGCATCAGGCACTAGATGCGCAAAACCTCCAGGTCGAGGCGCTGCACACCTATGCGCACCTCGCGCGGCAGCGCTACGAAGGCGGCTATACGAGCTACATCGAAGTGCTCGATGCGGAGCGCAGCCTGTTCAACGCGCAACTGACCTATGCGCAAACTCAAGGCGCGGTGCTGGCCTCGTACGTCACGCTCTATAAGGCGACGGGCGGTGGCTGGGTGGCCGAGGCGGAAAAACTGACGGCGCCGCCGCCCGCGCAGCAAAACTCGCCGGCGATGGCGCCGGTCTCGCAGAACGCGCCCGCGCCGGCTGGAACGTCGGGTGCAGTGGAGGCGAGATGATGGGCAACGAGCTGATTGCGTGCGAAGAGTGCGACCTGCTTCAGCTCGGCGCGCCGCCCGCCGCCGGCAATGCGTTGCGCTGCCAGCGGTGCCGCGCGGAGCTCAGGCGCGGACGCTCGAACGGGCCGGAGTATGCGCTCGCATTCTCGTGCGCGTCCGCGGTGCTGCTCGTGATCTCGAACGTGTTTCCGATCGTCGGTCTGTCGTTGAACGGCCATGTCGTGCAGACGACGCTCGCGGGTTCGGTGCGCATGCTGTACAGCCACGGCTCGTGGCCGCTCGCCTTGCTGGTCGGCCTGACGACGATCGTCACGCCGGTGCTGCAAACCGCGGCGATGCTGTGGCTGCTGCTGCCGCTGCGCTTCGGGCGCGTGCCGTGGCGGCCGGCCGAGTGCTTTCGTCTGTTTCAGTTCGCGCGGCCGTGGGGCATGACCGAGGTGCTGATCCTCGGCTTGCTGGTCGCGCTGGTCAAGCTCGCGCATATCGCCAAGGTGGTGCCGGGCACTGCGCTGTGGTCGTTCATCGCGCTGATGCTGCTGCTCGCGGCCGCGGCGGCGACCTTCGATCCGCATGAGGTGTGGGCCCGCATCACGGCAGCGCGTGGCGCGCGGGCGTGGCAGTTGCCGCCGATCCGCGTGCGCCGCAACGCCATCACGGCGTCTGCCTACGGGCTCGTGCTGTGCGAAGAATGCGGCCTGCTGCTCAAGCAGCCCAGCGGCGCGGTCAAGCACGTCTGTCCGCGCTGCAAGGCGCCGTTGCACCAGCGCAAGCCCGCGAGCCTGTCGCGAACGTGGGCGTATCTGGTGGCCGCGATGGTGCTCTACATTCCGGCCAACGTGCTGCCCGTGATGGACACGAGTTCGCTGTTCGGCACGCAGAAGGACACGATCCTGAGCGGCGTGGTGTATCTGTGGGTATCGGGCTCGTGGCCGCTCGCCGTGCTCGTATTCATCGCGAGCATCGTCGTGCCGATGCTGAAGATTCTCGGCATCGGGTATCTCGCGCTGTCGACCCAGCTTCGTTGGCAATGGCTGCCCGGGCAGCGCACGCGGATCTATCGCCTGATCGAGCTGATCGGTCGCTGGTCGATGCTCGACATCTACGTGATCACGATGCTGGTCGCGCTGGTGCAATTCCAGGCGCTGGCGACGATCAAGGCGGGGCCGGCGGCGATCGCGTTCGGCGCGGTCGTCGTGCTGACCTTGCTCGCCTCGATGGCGTTCGATCCGCGCCTGATGTGGGACGCTTTGGAGACGGAACGTGTCCACTCCGACTGAAGAGCCCGAACTGCCCGCCGCGGAGCCGGTGCCGCGCTCGCGCTGGCGGATGCAACTGGTCTGGCTCGTGCCGATCGTGGCGATCCTGATCGGCGGTTGGCTGGCGGTGAAGGCGGTGATGGAGCGCGGCGAGCAGATCAGCATCAGCTTCAAGACCGGCGACGGTCTCGAAGCAGGCAAGACCAAGCTCAAGTTCAAGGACGTCGATATCGGCGTGGTCGAAGCGGTCTCGCTGACGCCGGACCACAAGCGCGTGGTGGCCAAGGCCGAGGTGACGCGCGACGTGTCGGACCTGCTCGTCGACAACACGCGCTTCTGGGTCGTGCGTCCGCGCATTTCGGGTGGCACGGTGTCGGGGCTCGGCACGCTGCTGTCGGGCTCGTATGTCGACGTCGACGTCGGCAATTCGCCAAAAGCGCGCCGCAGTTTCGTCGGCCTCGAGGAGCCCCCCGTGATCGCGAGCGACGTGCCGGGGCACGAGTACACGTTGCACGGCACGGGACTCGGCTCGCTCGACGTGGGTACGCCCGTGTTTTTCCGCAGAATTCAGGTGGGCCAGGTCGCGTCGTACCAGTTGGACCCCGACGGCCACGGCGTCACGGTGAAGGTGTTCGTCAACGCGCCGTATGACCGCTTCGTCAGAACCGACACGCGCTTCTGGCACGCCAGCGGTGTCGACATGTCGTTCGACAGCAGCGGCTTGCGCGTCGAAACGCAGTCAATCGTGTCGATCATCATCGGCGGGATCGCGTTCGAATCGCCGCCCGATTCACAGGTAGAGACGAGCGCCGATACCAGCACCCGGTTCGAGCTGTACACCACGCGCGCCGACGCGATGAAGATGCACGATCGCATCGTCGTCAAATACGTGGTGAACTTCGCGGATTCGGTGCGCGGCCTGACAGTTGGCGCGCCGGTCGATTTCCGCGGCGTCGATATCGGCGAAGTGACGGCGATCTACACGCGCTTCGATCCGGACACCCGCCGCTTCAGCAGTCCGGTCGAGATCAATCTCTATCCGGAGCGGTTCACGTCGCGCTATCAGAACGACGGCGCCGGCGGACACATCACCGACGACCCGCGCGCTCTCGCGAACTATCTGGTCGAGCACGGCTTCCGCTTCCAGTTGAGAACCGGCAATCTGCTGACCGGCCAGCAGTATCTCGCGCTCGACTATTTCCCCGACGCGCCGAAGGCGTCGATCGACTGGAGCAAGACGCCGCCCGAAATGCCCGCGATTCCGCGCACGCTGCAATCGCTGCAGGAATCGGTCACGCGACTGCTCGCCAAGATCAACAACATACCGTTCGAGGATATCGGCAAAGACGCGCGCTCGACGCTGCGCACCACCAACGCGATGCTCGGGCAGCTCAACACGCAGGTCGTGCCGAAAGCGCGCGACACGCTGCTGTCCGCGCAATCGACGCTCGATTCCGCGAATGCCGCGCTGCAGCCCGACTCGTCGCTGCAGCAATCGACGGAGGACGCAATGCGTGAATTGACTCGCACCGCTGCCTCGTTGCGCACGCTGGCCGACTATCTGGCGCAGCATCCGGAATCGCTCGTGCGCGGCAAGTCCGAGGACAAGAAGCCATGACAGATGTGATGCGCCGCTTCGCGGCCGGCCTGATGCTCGCGCTCGCCGGCGCTCTGCTCGGCGCCTGCAAGTCGCCGGCGACGAACTTCTACACGCTGAGCCCCGACGAGTCGTTGAGCAGCACCGGCGCGAGCCGGCCGATCGCGGCGGTGATCGGTCCGGTCACGATACCCGAGATCGTGGACCGGCCGCAGATCGTCACGCGGATCGCTAACAACGAGGTCGCGGTCAACGAATTCGACCGCTGGGCGCAGCCGCTCGGTGGCGACATCGGCCGCGTAATCGCGGCCGATCTCGGCGCGCTGCTGAACTCGCAGCAGATTTCGGTATTCGATGCGGTACGCGATCCGTCCGTCGTCTGGCGCGTGCGGATCGACGTGATGCGCTTCGAGTCCGTGCCGGGGCGCGACGTCACCGTCGATGTGCTGTGGACCGTGCGGCCGCCCGGCAAGGTCCGCGCCATCACCGGCCGCTCGGTCGCGCGCGAGAGCGTGTCCGGTCCCGGATTCGAGCCGATCATCGCCGCCCACGATCTCGCGCTCGCCTCGGTGAGCCGCGATATCGCCGCAGCGGTGCAGGCAAAACCCGCTCAATGAGACGTCGCGCTGCGTCACGTCGACACGCGCCGCGCCCGAACCCGTGCGCTGCACCGGGTCGCGCGCACAATAAGACCTTGGTCCGATTGCTAGAGCTCTGGGCCAACTCCACGATTCAATCGATGCACGGCGCGTGCCTCGGCACCGATCGTGACGTGCACCTTTCAGGAGTCTTCCGATGGACGCTGAAACGCTGTTGTCACAAAGCCAGGACATTGCCTCAAAAATCACCCACGTGCTGCAGAAGCGCACGCAAATCGCCCAGCGGCATCTGAATGAACGGGTCACCGAAACGCTGGGGCTCGATCACGATGGCGCCCCGACCGCAAGCGCGATGCCCGCGCCATTCGATCCGCTCAGTGCGTGGCAATACACGGTAGATGCCGCGCAGCGCTCGCTGCTGTTCTGGGACACGCTGTACCGGCGCGGCAACGAGTTCGTCGAACGCAGCGTCAGCGGTCCCGCGCCGGTGCTGCATTTCGAGTACGACATGGTGCTGGACGGCCGCACCTTCGAACGGCCGGTCAACTATGCGCTGCTGCAACTTCGTCCGCTCGAAGGCGTGGGCGTGGACGTGCGCAAACGCCCGTATCTGATCATCGATCCGCGCGCGGGGCACGGCCCCGGCATTGGCGGCTTCAAGGACGATTCGCAGGCGGGCATCGCGCTGCGCGCGGGCTATCCCGTCTACTTCGTGGTGTTCTTTCGCGACCCCGAGCCCGGTCAGACCCTGCTTGACGTCTGCAACGCCGAGCAGCTATTCGTGCGCAAGGTGCGCGCGCTGCATGCCGACAGTCCGAAGCCCGCGATCATCGGCAATTGCCAGGGCGGCTGGGCGGCGATGATGCTCGCCAGCTCCGACCCCGAGGAGACCGGCCCGATCGTCATCAACGGTGCGCCGATGTCGTACTGGAGCGCGGCCTGGAGCGAAGGCGAGGGCGACAACCCGATGCGTTACGCGGGCGGCATGCTGGGCGGCGCGTGGCTCGCGTCGTACGCGGCGGATCTTGGCAACGGCAAGTTCGACGGCGCGTATCTGGTGGAGAACTTCGAGAACCTGAATCCCGCCAACACGTTCTGGGACAAGTACTACCACCTGTTCTCGAACGTCGATACGGAGCCGCCACGCTTTCTGGAATTCGAGCGCTGGTGGGGCAGCTACTACCTGATGAATCGCGAGGAGATCGAATGGATCACGCGCAACCTGTTCGTCGGCAACAAGCTGTGGTCGGGCGGAGTGACGAACAGCAGCGGCCAGGCTTTCGATCTGCGTGAAATCCGCTCGCCGATCATCCTGTTCGCGTCGATGGGGGACAACATCACGCCGCCTCAACAGGCGTTCAACTGGGTGGCGGACCTTTACGGCAGCACCGAGGAGATCAAGTCGCGCGGCCAGGTGATCGTCGGTCTGACGCACCAGAACATCGGGCATCTGGGCATTTTCGTGTCCGGGAAAGTCGCGAAGAAGGAGCACAAGCAGATCATGTCCGTGCTCGAGACCATCGAAACCTTCCCGCCCGGACTCTACGGCATGACCATCAACGAGGCCAGGAACGCGGCCGGGGAGATCGAATACGAAGTCGAATTTCATGAGCGGCGGCTCGAGGAGATTTCCGCGCATTTCAACCGCTTCGGCCGCATCGACGAAAAGCCGTTCGAAGCGGTCGCCGCGGTGTCCAATCTGAATCAGCGCATGTATGAACTGCTCGCGCGGCCGTTCGTGCAGGCGATGTCGAACGAAACGAGCGCCCGCCTGCTGCGCCAGTTTCATCCGCTGCGCTGGCAGCGCTGGGCCGTGTCCGCGATGAACCCGTGGCTTGGCTGGCTGCCGGCGGCCGCGCAGTCGGTTCGTGAGAATCGCCAGCGGGCCGCCGCCGATAACCCGTGGAGCAAGCTCGAACACAACGGCTCGCAAATGTTCAGCGCGTCGCTGGACTATTACCGCGCGATGCGCGACGCGGGGACCGAGGCCAGCTTCTTCAGCGTGTACGCGAATCTGTATGCGACGTATCTGAGCAAGCCGGGCGCCGATGGCGTGGCCGCGCAAGCCGGCGCGATCGATCCGCGCGAGCTGCCGTTCGTGCGCACGGCGTTGCAGGCGATCGGCGACGGCGGCTACACGGAGGCGCTCGGGCGCGCGGCCTTTCTGTTGTCGCGCAAGGGCGGGTCGTTGCCGCTCGCGCGCCTGGAGATGCGCAAGGAGATCGCCGAAAGTTACGTGGAGTACCTGCCCGACATCAGCCCCGATCACTGGCGGCGGATCCGGGGCGAGCAGGAAATCATCGTCAGCTTCGAACCGGACGAGGCGATAGCCACGTTGCCGAAGCTGCTTTCCCACAGCGAGGACCGCGAGCGCTTTCTACAACTGCTCGACAAGCTGGCGAGCGACGAGCGCGTGTTGAACACCGCGCCCGACGCCGCGCAAAAGGAGGCGTTCGAACGCATCCGCGCGGTGCTGGGTTCGCGCGAGAGCCGCAAGCGCAACGCACGTTTGCCCGACCCCACTCGCACGTGAGCAACCGGCGCGATGCGCGGCAGGACGCAAGCGTGACGGAACCGTGTGCACGGCGCCCGTATGCACGGCGCCCGTGTGCACGGCTCCCGTCAGCATGGCGTGCCACGCGTCACGAATCCAACGCACCGTACACACGAGGAATACGCAGATGGAAAAGCACGCGAAGTATCAGCGTCTGATCGATTTCTGCCGGACGCTGCCGGCGATGCCGACAGCGGTCGCGCATCCGTGCGACCAGAGTTCGCTCAATGGCGCGGTCGAAGCAGCCGGGATGGGACTGATCGCGCCGCTGCTGGTCGGGCCGCGCGCGCGCATCGAAGCGATTGCCGCCGAACACGGCATCGACATTTCGAACTTCACGATCGTCGATGCGCCGCATAGCCATGCCGCCGCGGCAGCAGCCGTGCAACTGGTGCGCGAAGGCAAGGCGGAGGCCCTGATGAAAGGCAGCCTGCATACGGACGAGCTGATGGCCGAGGTGATTCGCCGCGACATCGGCCTGCGCACCGAGCGGCGCATCAGCCATTGCTTCGTGATGGACGTGCCCGGGTACGAGAACGCGCTGATCATCACCGACGCCGCGATCAACATCTTGCCGACGCTCGAAGAGAAGGTCGACATCCTGCAGAACGCGATCGATCTCGGGCACGCGCTGAAATTTGACGAAGTCCGCGTGGCGATCCTGTCCGCGACCGAGAGCGTCAATCCGAAAATTCCATCGACGGTGGAAGCGGCGGCGCTGTGCAAGATGGTGGACCGCGGGCAGATCACCGGCGGGCTCGTCGACGGTCCGCTCGCACTCGACAACGCGATCAGCATTGAAGCCATGCGCATCAAGCAGATCGAGTCGCGGGTGGCCGGTCGCGCCAATGTATTGATGGTGCCGGACCTCGAAGCGGGCAACATGCTCGCGAAAAGCCTGTCGTTTCTCGCCGGCGCGGACGCGGCGGGCATCGTGCTCGGCGCGCGCGTGCCGATCATTCTGACGAGCCGCGCGGATTCTCTGTCGACGCGTCTCGCGTCGTGCGCGGTCGCCGCGTTGGTGGCCAAGGCACGGCGCGAGGCCGGCAAGGTGGTCGGGTGACGTCATGGCGGATGTGATCCTCGTATTGAACGCAGGTTCGTCGAGCCTCAAGTTCAGCGCCTTCGACGCGCAACAAGCGCAACTCGAGCTCATTTTGCGCGGTCAGATCGAAGCGCTCTACACGAGCCCGCGTTTTCGCGTGACGGACCGCGACGGTAATGCCAGCTCGCACGAATGGGGCGATGGCCATCGGCTCGGCCATCAGGGCGCGATCGAATATCTGGGCGGTTTTTTGCACGACCACGGCGGCGGCAATCAACTGAAGGCGGTCGGGCATCGCGTCGTGCACGGCGGGCAGCGCTTTGCCGGCCCCGTCCTCGCGACCTCCGAGGTGATCGACCAGTTGGACAGCCTGAGCCCGCTCGCGCCGCTGCATCAGCCGCATAACCTGACCCCGATCCGCATCCTCGCGCAACTGCGTCCCGACCTTCCACAGGTCGCGTGCTTCGACACCACGTTTCATCGCACGCAGACCGAGACCGCGCAGGCCTATGCGCTGCCCCCGTCGATTACCGACCGCGGCGTGCGGCGCTACGGTTTTCACGGGCTCTCGTACGAATACATCGCGAGCGTGCTGCCGGAGATCGCACCGGCCGCGGCGGCGGGGCGCACCGTCGTCGCGCATCTGGGCAACGGCGCGAGCATGTGCGCGATGGTCGCGGGCAAGAGCGTGGCGAGCACGATGGGCTTCACGGCGGTGGAAGGCCTGCCGATGGGCACGCGTTGCGGCAGCCTCGACCCCGGCGTGATGCTCTATCTGCTCGACGAGCTGAAGATGGATACGCAGTCGATCGCGGACCTCATTTACAAGGGCTCGGGGCTGCTCGGCATGTCGGGCATCTCGGGCGACATGCGCGTGCTGCTCGACAGCGACGACCCGCGTGCCCGCTTTGCGATCGACGTCTACACCTACCGGATCGCGCGCGAACTCGGTAGTCTCGCCGCGGCGATGCAAGGTCTCGACGCACTGGTGCTGACGGCCGGCATCGGCGAGCACGCCGTCGCGATCCGCGAGCGCATCGTGCGCGATGCCGCGTGGCTCGGCGCCGAACTCGACGAAGCGGCCAATCGGGCGGGCGGCCCGCTGATCACCCGCACCTCGAGCAGGCTGCCGGTCTGGGTCGTGCCCACCAACGAGGAACTGATGATCGCCCGTCATACGCGCGCTGTCGCCCCATAGAGGAGTTTCGCCATGTCTGTCGAGCAACCGAGTTTGATTCTGCGAGGAGCGAAGGCCCTCGTGACCGGCGTCGCCAACGAGCATTCGATTGCGTACGGATGCGCAAAGGCGTTTCACGACCTCGGCGCGAGCGTTGCGCTCACCTATGCGAACGACAAGGCGCTTCCTTATGTGGAACCGATCGCCAAAGCACTCGACGCCGAGATCTTCATGCCGCTCGACGTAACGGGCGAGGACGAAATGGAGGCCGTGTTCGACCGGATCGAGAAGACGTGGGGAAGCCTCGATATTCTCGTTCACGCCGTTGCATGGGCGCCGAAAGCGGATCTGCAGGGCGGCTTGCTGCAATCGTCGCGCGAGGGCTTCCTGAGCGCGATGGACATCTCCTGCCATTCGTTCGTGCGGATGGCGCGCCTCGCCGCGCCGCTAATGAAAGACGGCGGAACCATGCTGACGATGAGCTACTACGGCGCGAACAAGGTCGTGCCGAACTACAACCTGATGGGCCCCGTCAAGGCGGCGCTCGAAGCCTGCGCGCGCTATCTGGCGTTCGAGCTGGGACCGAGGGGCATCCGCGTGCACGCGATTTCTCCCGGGCCGCTGCAGACCCGCGCCGCTTCGGGCCTGAAGGATTTCGAGCTGCTGCTCAACGAAGCGGTGCAGCGCGCGCCGCTCGGCGAACTCGTCGACATCATGGATGTCGGCTATACCTGTGCGTTTCTGGCCACGCCGTATGCCCGGCGGGTGTCCGGTTCTACCTTGTATATCGACGGCGGATTGAACATCGTCGCATAGGGTCTGGAGGAGTAAGCATCATGGCTGAACTGTTTCTTGGAAACGTCGAGGAAAGCGTCTCCGACGAAGATATCGGCGAGTTCCTGATTCGCTACGGGTTCCCGCGCTTCAGCTCGATCAAGCGGGTGCTCGGCACGGGCTCGCGGCCAGGCGCGGTGGTCGTCTTCGACGACGTGCCCACGGACGGGCTGCGCATACTGCAAAACCGCGTCCATAACCTGTTCTGGAAGAACCACACGATCGTCGCGCAGCTGCTGCCGGAGCGCGACGAATCGTGACGGGCGACGGGAGCCGGGCATGGGTCTGCTGTCGCGGTGGCTGACCAGGCGCAACGCTTCCGAAGAGAGCGACGATCAGCAGACGAAGGAAATCGTCGAGCGGATCGTCGGGCTCTGTCCGTCGTTGCGGCTCGCGCGCAACTATGCGTCGCGCCTGCGGCCCGCCGTGCAACACACGACCGCCTATCTGCTCCGGCTCGCCGATGAAGTGCCGCCGACGCGCGAAGCGAACGCGGCGGCGTGGGCGACAGACCCGTATATCCACGCCTTTTTCGCCACACCCGACGACGTCTGCCCGGTCTTCAACCGCTCACACGAGCTGAACACGTTCTTCAGCGACCATCCCGCTGCCGATCAGGTATTCGCGGTGCTCGGCATGGCCATGGACGAGCGGCGTATTTTCGGCGTCGGGCAACACGGCGAAACGACGCAAACCGATCTCGCGCAGACGACCATCAACTTCAGCGATCACCAGGTGCGCGTGTGCGAAGAATCCGAAGCCGCGTTGCGGCGCCAGATCGTGTTGCGGATCGTCGATCAGCTCGTGCTCGAAGCCCTCGGCAAGATCGAGGCCGACACCTCGCGGCAGGACGAATTGCAACGCGAAAGGGCGCTGCTGAAAACGCGCCTGACGATTCTCGAACGGCAAGGGGCGGGCGTGCGCTCGCTGCTTGGTAGCGACGCGACGTCGAATTACGCGGAGGTGGCGAAGCTGCAGGCGCAGATCGAAGAGAACGATCAGGCTCTGGCGCAGTTGGGCCTGAAGACAGAGGCGCTGGAGCGGCATCTCGACGTGATGTGCGGTGTACTGGGGGCGCCGGATGCGCATTTCTACGTGCGCAAAAGCGTGTACCGGCTCGACCGGATGAACGTCGTCCTGGAAGAGGGAGAGACGCGGCCCGCGCACGAAATCGAGTTTCGCCTTGCGCGTCTGCCGGAGAGTCCCAATGCGATACGGGTTTTCTCGACGGTGCGTTTTCGACGCGCGGACTTTACGCCTCCCCTCAGCGGCCTCGCGCAAGCGCACCGCCTGATCTGACGCGAGCCATGCCCGCTATTTGCCGGCGACCGGCTCCACGGAGATGGCCACGGCCTCGGTATAGACCGCTTGGATCTGGTCGCCTTTTTTGATCCGCTTGAGCTGTTCGGGATCCTGCACGATCAGATCCACCGTATTGCCTTGCGGGCCCTTCAGCGTGACCGCGCCGCTCTGGTGATTGACCGCGATGACGTTAGCCATGATCGTGACTTCGCGCGAGGCCGAGCCGCCGGGTTTCGCGCCCGCCGGTGTGCGTTCGAGCGTCTGCGTTTCGTTGGCGGTCAGCGGCGCGTTGCCTTTTTTCAGCATGATGGTCAGAGCCTGAGAATACTCGGCCTTGACCACGTCGCCGACCTTGATCTGATCGAAGTTGCGCGCTTCCTCGCCGACCACGACCTGCACGACCTTGCCCTTCGGGTCCTTGAGCAAGACGGTGCGCGTTGCCGGCTCGATGCCGACGACCGTCGCGGTCGTTTTGACCATGCCCGACATAGTGACTTTGCCGGGCTCGCTCTTGACCGTGACGGGTGTCTCCGTCTGAGCGAATCCTGTATTCGCGAGACACACGAGCGCCGCCGCGATGATCAGTTTGCGGTTAATCATTTTGCTCTCCTTGCGCGATCAATTGACCGTGTAACCCCGCCCCGACATGCAGGCGGCGAAAGCGCGATTGAACGTGTCCATCGAGCCCTGCGTTTGCGCCTGCGATTGTGTCGCGGCCGCGCGCCGGTTCTGCCGCGCGCGTGACCCGCCGACCATCGTGCCGGTCGCCGCGCCGATCGCCGCGCCCTTGCCGGCGTCGCCCGCAATCGCGCCGATGATCGCGCCGCCGGCCGCGCCGCGCGCGGCGCCCTGCACGCGCTCGCCGCCTCCCACCGCGGGGCCGGAAGGCGGGGGCGGGGCATTGGCGACCATGGTCGGGTCGATGCCGGTATTGCTCTTCGCCCACGAATAGCAGGCGCCTTCGTCCTGCTGCTGTTGCTGCGGGCTTTGCCCTCTGGCCGGATAGGCAATCGGCCTCGATTGCGCCAGGCCTTCCAGCGATAGCGACGCGCTCAACGCGGCGATCACGGCATATTTCGTAGACTTGTTCACGACAGCTCCTTGCGTGGGCACACGCGGGTGCGAGTCGCCGGCTTCCTGTTTGCTCAGGCGTGAGGGCGCAACCGGCACCCGTGAATGGGAATTCTGGTGGGACCGGTTGCCGCGCGGTGGATGCGCAGCAATGGCAGGTTCGCGTTCATCATGGTGTCGCGGGCCTGTCGCGCGCAATCGGACCAAGGTCGTATTTGCAATTTCGTCCATGGTTTCCAAACTGTATTCATGCGACAGGTGCAGGTCGTTTTCATTGCTTCGGACAACTGTCTGTCAAAGATCATGGCCATGCCGCCCGGGGCCGCTGACAAAGCGCAAGGGGAAGCATCGATGGACCGCGATTCGCGTGCTCGTACACGCATCATCCCGTTTGCAACGGCGCTCGACGACGAGGCGAAGCGCGCGCGACGCATCAGCCATGTACTGGGCGCCGCGCTTCTGGCGTGCTGCGGCGCGTTCTCCACTGCGGTGTCGCTGGCGCAGGCGCCGGCCGCGAACGCCCCGGCGAACGCGGCCTCGAACGCACCCGTTTCCGCGGCGGCGCTCGACAAGCTCGTCGGACCGATCGCGCTATATCCGGACGATCTGATCGCGATCATTCTTCCTGCCTCCACCTATCCCGTCGAAATCGTGCAGGCCGATCGCTTTCTCGACCAGTACAAAAACGATAAGTCGCTCAAGCTCAACGACGCGTGGCACGATCCGGTGAAGGCGCTGCTGAATTACCCCAGCATCGTCAAGAACATGAGCACCGATCTCGACTGGACGATCAATCTCGGCGAGGCCGTCGTTGCCGACCAGGGCTCGGTGCTCGAAGCGATTCAGCGCTTCCGGCGGCAAACGCAGTCGGCGGGGCATCTGAAATCCGACGACAAGCAGGTCGTGGTGGTCGAGAAGGAAGTGATCAAGATCCAGCCGGCCGATCCGCAGGTGATCTACGTGCCGCAGTACAACCCGCAGACCATCGTGGTGGCCAGCGCGCCCGTGACCTACGCCTACGCGCCCACGCCCTATCCGGCCTACTACTATCCGTACGCGCCCGGCGCCGCGCTCGCGACGGGGCTGATCTGGGGCGCGGCGATTACCGCCGCCTGGAACGGCGGGCACTATGAAACGCATTACGGAGGCGGCGGCAACAACAACATCAACATCAACCGCGAAAGAAACGTCGAGCGGGGCGATAGAAACGTCGAGCGCGGCGATAGGAACGTCGAGCGCGGCAATATCAACACGGGCGACATCAACCGCGGCGGTGGACGCGGGCAGGGAGGGGGCACCTCCGCGTGGACCTCGGACAAGAAGCCGGGCCAGGTCAGCGGTATCTCGGATCGCTCGGCGCGCACGCAACGGGTCGGCGATCCGCCGTCGCGCGGCGGCGGCGCGGGTGCAGGCGCGGGCGCGGGCGCGGGCGGTGGGTTGGCGGGCGGCAACCGCGGCGGCGCGGGCGGCGGCGCAAACTATGCAGGTGGCGGCGCGGGTGGCGGCGCCGGCGCAAACTTCGCGGGCGGCGGTGCTGGCGCGCAAGGGCGGCCGCAGGCGTCCCAGCGTCCGACGGCGTCGGCGGGCACACGCGAGGTGAGTCAGCGCGCGTCGCCTGGGGGCGGCGGCGATGCGTTCAGCGGCTACGGCTCGGCGCGCGACGCGCAAGCCAACAGCGCGCGCGGCGCGGCGAGCCGTCAATCGACGCGTGGCGGCGGAAATTCCGGTGGCGGTGGGTTCTCCGGCGGTGCCGGCCGTGGCGGCGGCGGTGGTGGATTCTCGCCGCGGCCCAGCGGTGGCGGTGGCGGCCGCGGCGGCGGACGGCGATAAGGAGCAGCCATGAGCGGACAAAGCATCACCGGAAAGCGCCCACGCGACGATTCGCGGCGACGTGTGGCCACATCGCGTCGGCTGTGCGCGATGGTGCTCGCGCTGTCGATTCCGTTGGCCGCGCTCGCCGCGGGGCAGCGCACTTTCGCCACCCCTGAAGACGCGGTCGCCGCGCTGTCCAGCGCACTGAAGACCGACGACGAAGCGTCGCTCGTCGCGATCTTCGGCGAAGCGCACAAGAGCCTCGTGGTATCGCCGGATCAGGCGGAGAACGAGGCGAACTGGGCCAAGGCGAGCAAGGAGATCGAGGCCTATCACCTGCTCGACGACAGGGGCCCGAACCGGCGGATTCTGCTGGTCGGCGACGAGGCGTGGCCGATGCCGATACCGATCGTCAAAGAGGACGGCACCTGGCGCTTCGCCACCGAGCAGGGCGAAGAAGAACTGATCAATCGACGGATCGGCGCCAACGAACTCGAAGCGATCAAGGTGCTGCAGGCTTATATCGGCGCGCAGCGTCAATACGCGTCGCGCGACCGGAACCACGACGGCCTGCTCGAATACGCGCAGAAGCTGGCCAGCACACCCGGCAAGCAGGACGGTCTCTACTGGCCCACCGACGAAAACAGTGACGAAGAAGAGAGTCCGTTCGGACCGCTCGTCGCCGCGAGTTCCGAATATCTGAAAGGCCACGCGGCGGGCGATCCTTACCGGGGCTACCATTTCCACATCCTGACGCGGCAGGGCAAGAACGCGCCGGGCGGCGCGTTCAGCTACGTGATCAACGGCCACATGATCGCGGGTTTCGCGATGGTCGCTTACCCGGCGCGGTACGGCACGAGCGGCGTGATGACCTTCGTGGTCAACAACAACGGCGTCATCTACCAGAAGGACCGTGGCGCGCACGCGCCGCCTGTGACCGAGTTCAATCCGGATCACACGTGGCAGCGCGTCAAGGATTCGCTCTGAGCCGCTCCGGGTTGGCTGAGGCGAAGGCCGTACAGCGCGCCCGTGCTTCCGTCAGGTCCGCTTCCGTACTCGAGGCGCTACGTTGAACCATCCACAGAGCGTCACCGGCCGCGCGTCTTCCACGCCACCCGCGCGCGGGTGGCGCTGCGCGTTTCCTCCCGCGCAGTGGCTGCGAAGCTATCAGCCTCGATGGCTCGCGAAGGACGCGGTCGCCGGCGTGACGCTCGCGGCTTATGGCATTCCGGTATCGCTCGCCTATGCGTCGCTCGCCGGCTTGCCGCCGCAATACGGCATCTACGGCTATCTGGTCGGCGGCCTCTGTTATGCGCTGTTCGGCTCGTCGCGCCAGCTCGCGATCGGCCCGACCTCGGCGATCTCGATGCTCGTCGGCGTGACGCTCGTGCCGATGGCCGGGGGCGACCCCTCGCGCTGGGCTTCGATCGCGGCGCTCACGTCCGTGCTGATCGCGTGCATGTGCGTGATCGGCTGGCTGCTGCGCTTGAGTTCGCTCGTCAGCTTCATCAGCGAGACGATCCTGCTCGGCTTCAAGGCGGGCGCCGCGCTGACGATCGCGATGACCCAGCTGCCGAAGCTGTTCGGGGTGAAAGGCGGCGGCGAATTCTTCTTCGAACGGATCGCCGTGCTGTGGGGGCAGCTTCCGCTGACCAACCTCGGCGTGCTCGGTTTCGGCCTCGTTTGCATCGCGTTGCTGCTGCTCGGCGAAAAGTTTTTGCCGGGGCGTCCGGTGGCGCTCGCCGTCGTCGCTGCCTCGATCGTCGTGTTGTCCGTCACGCCGCTGGCCAGCCGCGGCTTCACGCTCGTGGGCGCGCTGCCTCAAGGCTTGCCTGAATTCCGTCTGCCCGGGCTGCGGCTGCGCGATGTCGACGGCATCGTTCCGCTGGCGTTCGCGTGCCTGTTGCTGGCATACGTCGAGAGCGTTTCGGCCGCGCGCGCGCTCGCGCAGGCACATGGTTACGAGATCGACGCCCGCCAGGAATTGCTGGGTCTCGGCGCGGCCAATCTGGCGGCGGGATTGTTCCAGGCCTTTCCGGTTGCGGGAGGACTTTCGCAATCGTCGGTGAACGACAAGGCCGGCGCGAAAAGTGCGCTTGCGCTGGTATTCGCGTCGCTCGCGATCGGCTTCTGTCTGATGTTCCTCACAGGACTGCTCGCGAATCTGCCCAACGTCGTGCTGGCGGCGATCGTGCTCGTGGCCGTGAAGGGCCTCGTCGACGTCGGCGAACTGCGTCATGTGTGGCGCGTGAGCCGCTTCGAATTCGCGATTTCGATGGTGGCGTTCGCGGCGGTGCTGTTGTTGGGCATCCTGAAGGGCGTCATCGTCGCGGTGCTCGTGTCGATGCTGCTGATCATCCACCGCGCTGCGCATCCGCATGTCGCGATGCTCGGGCGTATTCCCGGCACGCGCTATTTCTCGGATCTCGAACGTCATGCCGAGAACGAGACGATTGCGCATGTGCTGGCGGTGCGTGTCGAGGCGTCGTTGCTGTACTTCAATGTCGAGCACGTGCGCGAGACGATCTGGCGCATGATCCACACCGCACCCGAACCGGTCCGGCTCGTGATTTGCGATCTGTCCGCATCGGCGGTCGTCGATCTGGCGGGCGCGCGCATGCTCGAAGCGATGCACGGCGCGCTGGAGGCCGCGGGCGCCGCGATGAAGGTCGTCGGCGCGCACGCGGACGTGCGCGACATGCTGCGCGCCGAGGGGCTCGAAGTTCGTGTCGGCCACATCGGCCGACGCGGCTCGGTGGCCGACGTCGTCGACGCATTCCAGCAAAACGGCGATTTCGCGGACGACGCGGATCGCGGATGAACTCGAGGAGAAACCCATGTCACGTCAATTTCGTCCTGGCGCGGGCGCGCCCGCACTCGACGCCGCGTACGCCCACACGATCACGCAGTGGCTTGCGGCAGCGGCGCTGCTCGCCAGCCCCATGTTGTGTTACGCAGCGAACCTGAACTTTCTGAAAGACACGCCCATTACTTACATGCGCCAGGCCGACCGTAAAGCGCTCAACGACGCGGCGCAAAAGGCGCTCGATACAAAAAAGGATGGCGAATCGTACGAGTGGAGCAATGCGGGCACCGGCAATTCCGTGTCGATCAAGGGCACGGTGACGCCGCAGGACACGACGAAGGACGGCGATCGAACCTGCCGGACCGCGACGCTGACCGCGGTCGCGAAAGGACAGACCCAAACGTGGACGCCGATCGTCTGCAAAACCGGCAATGGGCCGTGGAAGATTCTGAAGCAATAAACGCATGCGTGTCGCTTCGTACGCCTCCGAACATGGCGGCGCCGCCGCGCCGCCCGAGTTGCACGAGCACGTACCATGTGCCCTGTTGATGCATAATTTGTCCAGCGTTTCGCGGCTCATGCACAAGGCAAACACATGGAACACTCTTACGCTAACGACGATACCGGCAATCTGATCCTGCTCGAACACGTCAACCTGAAAATCCCCAACCAGATTCTCGCGACCGCCTTCTACGTCACCGGCCTTGGGCTCACGCGCGATCCGTTCGTGATGACCGGGGTCGAGAATATGTGGATCAACGTCGGCCGGTCGCAGATTCACTTGCCGCACGGGGCGGCGCAACGTCTGCGCGGCAGTGTCGGTCTCGTGGTCGGCGAGCTCGAAGCGCTGGTGAGGCGGCTGCGCTCGGTTGAACCGCTGCTCGCCGGCACCGCGTTCGGCTGGACGGAGCGCGCAGGCAGTGTCGAAGTGACGTGTCCGTGGGGCAACCGCTACGAGTGCCTCGATCCTTTCAATCGATCCGCGTCGGCTCCGTGGTCGGACATCGATCTGGGCATCGCGTTCGTGAAGATGGATGTGCCGGTCGGCAGCGCGTTGCCTATCGCGCGCTTCTACCGCGATATGTTCGATGCGACCGTCGACATCGAAGAGAAGCATGGATTGCACCGCGCGGTGATCGATATCGGCACGCATCAACAACTGCTGTACGCGGAAACGACCCAGCCCATTCCTGAATACGACGGACACCATATCGCCATTTACACCGCTGCTTTTTCGGGGCCGTTCACACGGCTCGCCGAAAAAGGTCTGGTATATGGAGAAGAGCCGCATCAATACCGGTTTGCCGACCTGCTCGATCTGTCATCCGGAGAGCGTTGCTTCCGGCTCGAACACGAAGTACGGAGCCTGCATCACCCACTTTACGCGCGCCCGCTGGTGAACCGGAATCCGGAACAGACCAACCGGAACTATCAGCAGGGGGCCGATTCGCGCGGCGGCCGGTTCTGATCGGCTCAACGAGCGGCGGCAACGCGAAGCGACCCAGGTGAAAACGCGACGATCAGGGCGGCGGTCAGCGACCACAACGGTGCACGCTGATCGCTCGCCACTCCTTAACGATTTAATCTAGAAAATCCACAACACATCGCCTACCCTTAAACGAGCCGGTTTTCCGCGGACCCGTGCATCACTTCTCCCCTCTCTGCGAAGCCGACCCGTCCTGACAAAGCTAACAACGATTCGAAGTCGTACGCTTTTGTCGTCTGCGAGGGTTGCGCCATCGTGCTCTTTCACGCTGTCGTCCGCGTGGATCCATGTCGCACTCCTGCGCTGCAATTCATAGGAACAATAAAAAGCTAGGAGACGCTCATGCCATTCAACCGTATTCAGGGAATTGTCGGCCTGCCACTGCTCGCCATCGCGTTCGGCTTGCCTGCGGCTCATGCCGCCGACGAAGTACAGAACAGCTCGACCACCACCGCCGCGCCGGTGCCATCGAGGCTTCAGCCTGTGACCCAGGATCAGCTCGATCGCGCCGGCAGCATGACGGCGGTCTGGCTCCATCCGAACGGCTCGTACGCGCAGACGCGCTATTACCCCGGCGCGCAGATCAACCGGACGAACGTCGCGAAGCTCAGGCCGGCGTTCATCTTCCAGACGGCCGTCAACGAGTCGATGGAAACGGCGCCGATCGTGAAGGACGGCGTGATGTTCCTGACCACGTCGTTCGATCACGTGTACGCGATCGATGCGACGACGGGCAAAGAGTTCTGGCATTACAAGCACAAGATGGGTCCGGTCACGACGTTCTGTTGCGGGCCGAACAATCGTGGCGTCGCGATTTCGGGTGACCGGCTCTATATGGGCACGCTCGACTCCAAGCTCGTCGCGCTCGACGCCAAAACCGGCAACGTGCTGTGGCAAAGCCAGATCGCCAATCCCGACGAGGGCTACTCGGAAACGATGGCGCCGACGGTCGTCGACGGCAAGGTGCTGATCGGCACGAACGGCGGCGAGTACGGCATTCGCGGCTTCGTGAAGGCGTACGACGCGAATTCCGGCCAGTTGCTGTGGACCTTCTACACGATTCCGGAAACCGGCCAGGAAGGCGTGTGGGCCACCAAAGACGCGACCGGCCGCGACGAGAAGCGCGACATCGACGCGGAGAAGAAGCAGTTGGCCGACAAGGGCGGCGACTTCTACAAGACGCTCGGCGGCGGCGTGTGGATGACGCCGGCGGTCGACCGGAAAACGCACACGGTGTACTTCGTGGTCGGCAACCCGTCGCCGGACCTGTATGGCGCGATCCGGCCGGGAGACAACCTCTATACGGATTCGCTCGTCGCGATCGATCTCGACACCGGCAAGTACAAATGGCACTACCAGTACGTGCCGCACGACGTCTGGGACCTCGACGCAGTGAGCCCGCCGGTGCTGATCGACGTGCGCGACAACGACGGCAAGATGATCCCCGGCATCGTGCATGCGGGCAAGACCGGTAACGTGTACGTGCATGATCGTGCGACCGGCCGTCTGATCCGCTTCTCGCAGGCGATGATTCCGCAGGAAAACATGTGGACCCTGCCGACAGCAGCCGGCGCGCGCATGCTGCCGGGCGCGAACGGCGGCGTCGAGTGGTCGCCGATCGCGTTCGATCCGCAAACGCGCCTCGTCTACGCGGCCAATCTGAATCAGCCGATGACGTACCAGGTCGAGGACGCCGCCTATCCGGGCGGCAGCAAGCTTTGGCTCGGCGGCGCCTTCAAGCTGATTCCGTCCGAGGCGCAATGGGGCAAGCTGTCGGCCGTCAACGTCGACACCGGCAAGATCGCGTGGGACTACAAGACCGACCAGCCGCTGATCGGCGGCGTACTTGCAACGGCGGGCGGTCTCGTGTTCAACGGCGAGGGCAACGGCCTGTTCCGCGCGTTCGATGCCGCCACCGGCAAGAAGCTGTGGGAGTTCCAGTGCGGCGCGGGCGTCAACGCGCCGGCCGTGTCGTACATGGTCAACGGCAAGCAGTACATCGCGGTCGCGGCGGGCGGCAATACCCAGATCGACTTCAAGCGCGGCAATAGCGTCGTCGTGTTCGCGGTGCCATGAGGCGGCCGGCGCCGCGGGGAGCGCCGGGTGGGGCGCGCGCTGCATGGGTGGCGCTGCTGTGCGGCGGACTGATCGCCGCATGGCTGCCGTCGGGCGCGCGCGCCGACGCCGAGGCGGGCAAGGCGAAAGCGCAGGTGTGCGTGGCCTGTCATGGGCCGATGGGCAATTCGACCAATCCGGACTATCCGATTCTGGCCGGGCAAACCGCGCGCTACCTGTATCTGGAGCTGAAGGACTTCAAGCAGGGACGGCGCAGCGATCCGCGCATGTCGCCGATGGCGGCGAACCTGTCGAGCGAGGACATGCAGGACCTCGCCGACTACTTCGCCGCGCAGAAGCCCGTATCGGTGCCGTTCAACGCGGATGGCGCGAGCATCGAGGCGGGCCGCAAGAAGGCCGCCGAGCTGTTGTGCACGATGTGCCACCTGGGTGGCTTTTCCGGGCAGAACGAGATTCCGCGCGTCGCGGGCCAGCAGTATCAGTACATCGTCAAGCAATTGCAGGACTTCCGCTCGCATACACGCACCAACGATGCGGGCAACATGACCAGCGTGACGCGTAATCTGTCCGACGACGACATCCATCATCTGGCCGCTTATATCAACAATCTGCATTAGCACGGGGAAGACACCATGACAGACATGTTCACTCGGCAGCTTGCGGCCGCCGTTCTGCTCGCCACCGCATTCGGCGCATGGGTGCCGGCGCTCGCCCAGGACCAGGGGGAAATCAACCGCCAACTGCTCGCGGCCGCGAAGGACGACGATCAGCGGTCGGTCGTCGCGGCGCTGCAGCGCGGCGCGTCGGTCGATGCGATGAACCGGATCGGCGACACCGCGCTCGTCACCGCGTGCAAGAAGGGCGATACGGCGATGGCGCGCACGCTGATCGAGCGCGGCGCGAACGTGCAGCATGCGAACGCGCCGGGCGATACACCGCTGATGGCCGCTGCCTACGGCGGCTTCGACGAGATCGTCGCGCTGCTGCTCGCGCATGGCGCCGAGCCGCTCGCGACCGATCGCGTCGGCAAGACCGCGATGGAATACGCAGCGGGCCAGGGGCAAACGAAGGTCGTCGGTCAGTTGCTCGATGCGGGCGTCGACGTGAACCGGACCTACAAGAACGAACTGACCGCGCTGATGTGGGCGGCGGGATACGATCGCGCGGAGACCGCCCAACTGTTGCTCGCGCGCGGCGCGAACCGGTCGTTGAAGGACAATCGCGGGATGACGGCGAAAGATATCGCGGTGCAGACGAAGTCGGAGCGCGTCGCGGGGTTGTTGTCGGCGGGTTAGCGACTCGAATCACGCACGCAATGCCGGCCGCGCTTGCGCCAGAATCGCCGGCAATGCCTCGAACGAATCGATCAGCGCGTCGCAGCGCGGCAGGTCGGTGCCGCTCGCGCTGCCATAGCCGTAGCTGACGATGAAGACCGGCAGACCGGCCGCGCGCGCCGCCGCGACATCGACCGATGAATCGCCGACCAGCACGCAACGTTCGGGCTCGACGTCGAGCAGCCGGCACGCGTGCCAAAGCGGCTCGGGCGACGGCTTCATGCTCGCCACGGTGTCGCCCGCGACCAGCCCGTCCAGATAAGCGGCAAGCCCCGTTTTGTCGAGCAGCGCCGCCGCCAGCGCCTGCGGCTTGTTGGTCACGCACGCGCAGCGGTACCCGTGCTGCTGCAACGCGCGCAGCCCGGCCATCACGCCAGGAAAAGCCCGACCCAGCGCCGCGTTGGTCACCGCGTAGTGCCGCTCGAACACGGCCTGCGCGTGCTCCAGTTCGACGTGCTCGCCGAGGCCCGCCGCATCCAGCGAGCGTTGCACGAGCTTGCGCACGCCGTTGCCGATGAAGCCGGTCACCCTGTCATAAGGCAGCGGCGTGGCGCCGAAGTCCGTCAGCATCAGGCCGGCAGCCGCGACGATGTCCGGCGCGGTATCGACCATCGTACCGTCGAGATCGATCAGGACAGCGTGGTAGTCGCGGTTCATTGCCGTGACGCGCTCGCGTTCGCCTGGTCCGCGTTCAGTGCGCCGTGCGCAGCCGAATCGGGACGACGCGTGGCGTCTTGATGCCAACGGCGCAGTGTCGCCAGATCCACCCAGCGAT
Organism: Paraburkholderia tuberum STM678; assembly: GCF_902833905.1. Taxonomy (GTDB): domain Bacteria; phylum Pseudomonadota; class Gammaproteobacteria; order Burkholderiales; family Burkholderiaceae; genus Paraburkholderia; species Paraburkholderia tuberum. Next base: position 64,059 of record NZ_CADFGP010000011.1, read on the forward strand.
GCCATTCGCCGCGCACCATCGCAACGATCGGCGCGTGCGGATCGCCGAGATGAGGCAGCACGGCCAGCGCGCCATCGAAGTCCTCGCGCGCGGTAAAAGCGCTCGGCGTGACGATGACGGGCACGCGCGCGGCGCGCGCCGCCAGCAGGCCGTTGCGCGAGTCCTCGAAGGCGAGACAGGCCGCGGGCTGCAAGCCGAGCTGTTCGAGCACGTGGCGATAGACGTCGGGGGCGGGCTTTTTTGCCGGCGTGGTGCCGGCGTCGCCGATCGCCGCGAAGCGATGGCGCCAACTGGCGCCGAAATGCGCCTGCAGCAGCGCGTCAAGGTTGGCGGGCGTCGTGGTCGTCGCAATCGCCACGCGTAGACCGGCCTCGTTCGCCTCGTCGATCAGACGCGCGATGCCGGGTCGTAGCGGCACGCCGCGCTCGCGCATGCGCTCGGTGTAGTGGCGCGTTTTCAGCGCGTGCAGCGCGTCGACGGCCTCTCGCGCTCGCGGGCCCCCGGCTTCCTCGCACTCGACCGTGCGCCAGTAATGCAGCAGACGCTCCTTGCCGCCCGCCACTTTCAGCAAGCTGGAATAGAGCGCTTCGTCCCAGAACCAGTCGAGGCCCGCTTCGGCGAACGCGGCGTTGAATGCGTGCAGATGAGCAGTCTCGGTGTCGGCGAGCGTGCCGTCGACGTCGAAGATGAGGGCTTGCATCGTGCGGTCCTCGCAAGGGTGGGGTGCCGTTCAGACACGCACCACGATAGCCGAGCCGTCCGCCGATTCAAATTCAGAGATTCTTTCGCCGCCGATAAGCGGGACTTTGTGTGCCGGCACGCACCGAACACGCACGCCGCGCCGCGTCATCTGCCCAACTGCGGATCGGTCACGAAGCCCAGCTTCGTCAGTCCGCCACGCTGCGCCGCCGACATCACGATCGCGACACGCTCGTACGGCACCTTGCGATCGGCGCGCAAATGCAGCTCCGGCTGCGGCGTCGCGAGGGCGGCTTGCGCGATGCGCGCGCGCAAGGCGTCGTCGGTCACGGGCTGACCGTCCCACAGCACCGTGCCGTCCGCCTGCACCGCGACGTCCACGTGCGCGGGCTTGAGCGCTTCCGGCTGACTGCTTGCGTGCGGCAGATCGATCCTGACCGCGTGTTGCAGCGCCGGAATGGTGACGAGAAAAATGATCAGCAGTACCAGCATCACGTCGACGAGCGGCGTCATGTTGATCTCGTTCATCAAACCTTGATCGTCGTCGTCGGAGAAAGGGCTCATTGCCATTCGAGGTCTCCGTCGCGGTTTGCGTTCGTCGCGTTGGTGCCGCGCGGCACCACGCGCATCTGCGGCCCGGCGCTCGACGGCAACTGCGAGCCGGTCACGAAGTACGCGTGCAAGCCGTGCGCGAAGCGCTTCAGGCGCGCGACGATCGAGCGGTTCGCGCGCGTCAGGCCGTTGTAGCCGAGCACGGCGGGAATCGCGACGAAGAGCCCGAACGCCGTCATGATCAGCGACTCGCCGACCGGGCCGGCGACATGATCGATCGAGGTCTGACCGGTCTCGCCGATCACGATCAGCGCATGGTAGATGCCCCACACGGTGCCGAACAGCCCGACGAAAGGCGCGGTGCTGCCGATCGACGCGAGAATCGCGAGGCCGCTTTGCAGGCGCGCGATCGTCTCGTCCATCGTGTCCTGCAGACGCCGGGTGATCCAGTCGGACACGTCGATGCGGTCGTGCAGATGCTGCTGCGTCTGCCGATGGTGCGTCGCGGCTTCATGGCCCGCCAGCGCGAGCGCGAGCAGCGGATTGTCGTGCGCGCCCGATTCCGGATGGCCGAGGCTGCGCAGCCCGTCGTCGAAGCGGTCCGCGCTCCAGAAGCGCGCGTCGCTCCGGGTTGCGCGTCTGAGGCGGATCAGTTGCCACAGCTTCACGATGATCACCGTCCACGACAGCACCGACATGATCACGAGCACGCTCAGAATGCCGCGCGTGACGATATCACCTGAATCCCAGACGTTTGCGAGTCCGTAGTGTTGCATGGCGAGTTCCTTCGTTTGGTGTCCCTGGTCTGTTTGGCGGTGCGCTCACCCTGTCGCGTCACTCGGTCAGTCCGAACACGAACGACTGCGAGTACGCGGCGCGCACCGGCGTGCCGTTTTCGGTGTACGGCTGGCAGGCGCCCGCATGGACGGCGGCGAGCGCCGCGTCGTCGAGCCGCGCGGAGCCGCTGCTGGTTTGCAGTCGCGCCGTTTCGATATGCCCGCTCAGCCCGACGACGAAACGCACGATCGCTGTGCCATGCTCGCCGCGCCGCTTCGCGATGTCGGGATAGTCGGGCTTCGGAATCGAGCAGTCGACGTGCGACACGTTGCGCGGCTCGGTCGACGCGGGCACCGCCGGATGGACGGCGGAAGCCGATGCCGCCGACGGCGCGGCGGCTGTTGGCACGGCGGCTTGCGTGACGGGCTGCGCGGTGCTTTCGCGTGTCGGAGACGGTGTCGGCACAGGCTTTTCCACACTGCGCGGCACCTGCGCGCGAGGCTGCGGCGCCGGTTTGACGCGCACGGCGGGGTGCGTGACCGGCGGCGTTGGCGCCGTCGGAACGACAGCGGCGGGTGGGGGCGGCGCGGAAGGTGAAACAACCGGAGCGGGAGGCTCGGGGCTCAGCAGCGACGCGGTGATCGTGCGCGGCTCGACCGGACGCTCGACGATCCGGTTACGCGCGCTCAACGCGATGGCGAGCAGCACCAGATGCGCGGCGATCACGGCGCCCAGCACGATGGCCGCGCGACGGTAACCGGCCGCGGCATTCGTAGGGCTTCCTGGGTTCACCATGGCAACTTGCAGCATCATCGCCACCTCCGCGCTCATTGTCCCCCGCCGACCCCGCTTTTCAAACCCGCGCCGGCCGGCGCGAAGCAATTCGGGAAAATCTCCCGCCGATCCGCGTTGTCAAACAATCGCCCGGTGGGCTACCTTGAAACGATGACGCGAACCATCGCGGCGCCGCCATATCAACCCGGAGTACAACGATGCTGGAGACACGGATTTTCCCCCGACCACCACGCCGTTCCCTCGCGCTGGCCTGCGCGCTCGTGCTGGCCGCGAGCGCCGCGCATGCCGCGGCCGCGCCGCTCGCCTACGTGACGAGTGAGAAGGCCGGCGTCGGCGTGATAGATCTCGACCAGATGACGCTCACGCAGACCTTTCCGGTCGGCGCCGGTGGCCCGCGCGGCCTGAGCCTGAACGCAGACGGCACGCGTCTGCTGGTCGCCAACAAGAACACGAACGATCTCGCGGTGATCGACACCGCCACGGGCAAGGTGGTCCAGCGCGTGAAGATCGGCAAAAACCCTGAATATGTGCGGGTGCGCAACGGCTACGCATACGTGACCTACGAGCCCGGCGAGGACGGCGGGCCGCCGGGAGCCAAACCCGACGCGAAGGGGGACAATAAGCCCGCAGCGAACGCGGGCAACAAGCCCGGCGCGGACGACGACGACGCGAACAAGCCGCCCGCCGAAATCGCGATCATCGATATGAAAAACTGGCACGTGATCCGTTCGGTCACGAGCGGCCACGAAACCGAAGGCATCGAATTCTCGCGCGACGGCCAGATGATGCTGGTCACCAACGAAGGCGACGATACGGTGTCGATCTATCACACACGAACCGGCGCGCCGATCCGAACCGTGAAGCTCGCGGCGGGCGGGCGGCCGCGCGGCATCCGGCTGTCGCCTGACGGCAAGCATTATGTTGTCACGCTGGAGTCGCTCAGCAAGTTCGTCGTGATCGACGCGCACACGTTCGAGGTAGTCAAGACCGTCGACACCAAACTCGGGCCCTATGGCGTCGCGTTCGGTCCCAACGGTCAGCGGCTTTTCGTGGCCGCCGCGCGCGACAAGGTGGTGCAGGTGTTCGACGGCCACACGTACGAACATGTCGCCGATGTGCCGGTCGGCCAGCGCTGCTGGCATTTCAGCTTCACGCCGGACGGCTCGAAGCTGATGGTCGCGTGCGGTCGCTCCGACGCGGTCTACGTGCTCGACGCGAAGAGCTATCAGCCGCTCAAGCAGATCGGCGAGCTGCCGCTCGCGTGGGGCATCGTCACGTATCCGCACAGCGACGGCTCGATCGAATCGTATTGAGCGAAGCGGGCGAATGAGCTGTTATCGGGTCCTGCCATACCAGCACGTTCGCGCGCGGCACCGCCGCCGCGAGTGCCCGGTCGATGAACCAGAAGGTCACCGTCCCGCTAAAAATTTCCATGTCACTTGACGTTCAGATGAGATTCGTCGCATCCGCAAGCGATGCAACGAGCTCGTTCAAGAAGAAGGACTCCCTAAGTCGGCAACCTATATAAGAGAGCAGGCGAGCCGCGGCGCAACCGACTACCTTTTGATGAGCCGCCTGACGGCGAGTCGGACAGAATGCGGGAGCCTGGAAAAAGCCCCGCGGGAGAGGCGATACAAAACATATCTCGTCATCACGCGGATAATCTTCTTGTCGAGGGGCAAGGAGTTCAGCGTGGTTTTTGGAAAGACCTCATAGTCGGACGGTTGCCCAAAGCCCAAAAACATCGAGATCTGGTCATTCAACCGGGTGATGAATTCGGTGTTGACGATAATCGGCTCGGACCTTTGGATTTCGCTGTCTACCTGGAGGAAGACGCTTTTCCTGACGAAATTCTTGTTGTTGACGGGCCTCGCTCTGTGTATGCCGTATGTATTGTAGATCAGCAAGGAGCCACTGGGCATCTTGAAGCTTCTGATCGCGGACTCGTAGTTCGCTTCGATAAACTCGTCGGTATAGTCGCTATATGCCTTTTCGCCCGACCAAAGGTGAGAGCCTTCGATATATTGAAACTCGCCATCCTCGACATCCGAGACATAAAAAATAAAGATGATTCCAGGAATATGAGCGAATGCTTTGTCAGTCTTGTTGTCGGTGTGCCACTGCATATGGTGTCCACCATATGTTTCATAATAACGCAGCGCTTTCAGCCGGAATTCGTTGCCCAGATATCGCTCGCAGATTTTGAGCACTAACGACGAGGTGGCAAAGTTGTAGAAGGTCTTCGAAACTGCGAGAAGATTGGTCAGGTAGTACTGTTTCTCGGAGTAGACGCCGCTGATGGAGTTTTCATTCAGCCCAATTCTCGTTTGTGTCGCGTCGCGCTCGATGGTTTTCAGCGTGTATTGCGATATCGCCGAGGGGAAGGCGTAATATCCATTTACATTTAGATCGCTGACGATCTGATCGATGTCGACAGAGAGAAACTCACTGCAAAATAATGCTGCTTCATTTTGCTTGTCACCGGCCCGGACACGACGTGAGCTTGCCGGTGTCTCGTCGACGCTGATTTCAAGGCTGCAGCCCGAATCGTCAATATTGAGGGGCGCGCCTGCCATTGCTTTCTCCTATGGTTTTTCGACCTCTCACTGCCCGTTTGTCGAATCGAAATGGACAAATGGATGTTAGTTGCAGGGACGTCGTCGAAATCGCGGAGTCGGAAGACGACAAGATTTTGGCCAGCCGAGACCCGAGGCTGCGCCAGTTAGCGAAAAGATCACGAGCCGTGATCTCTGATCGTCTCCCGTTTGTGTGACGAGAACCGCGCCTGGCGCCGCGAAGCCGAAACCGGAGCTGCGGCAGCTGAAGAGGCACCGGCGCCTCTGTTTCATTTGCAACACTCGCGCCGCTCATGAGACGTTCATTGTGTTGCATCGACCGGTTGGATCCGCCGAGCGGAGCCGACTTTCGAATGTCCCAGCTATGGTGCGGGCGAATGACGCTTCATGGCCGCACTGAGACCGACGATCTGACATCGTCTGTCCGACCAGGTCCTACTTTCTACGCAGTAGTACCGTACGAGCCATCTGCCGCCACAGCCCGTCCCTGCTGATCAAGGATCGTTCAATCAGTGCCGTATTGAGGTGACCGTGGCCCGTAAAGCAGCCCGTTCGGCGGGCCGGCATGCAGAAGCCGATAGCTCGTCACTCCGGCAATATCGTGCCCCCTGTCCGTCAGCGAATTCGCAACCTGCTTGATCGCTGCCATGACCAGCATGCCGATCAGGCCACCGCCAGCATTGTTGTTGCCCTCATTGCTGTTGGCGCTCGCACTACCCTGCCATAGCACGTCACCGGTCTTGAGATCGACCAGCCTGGCGGACGCCGTTACTACTGTTGCACTGTCGACGACGTGGTACACGGTGCCGTACTGTGTGATCTTCGAATACAGCGCGGCGTCAGCACCGAAGATCTCCCGAAGCTTCGCGGGGGAGGTTGCCTGAATATCGGCCGGGACGGTCAGGCCGTTCTGGCGGAATGTCTCATCCATCACCGCCACTGGCACCACGTAGTAACCCGATTCGGCGAGTGGCATCGTCATCTGCGAAAGCATGCTGTTCGTCGCCTGCACGTCGGTCGTCTCGTTTTCGGGCGGTAGAACGAGGATTGAGTGCGGCCGGCTGTTCCTGAAAGCGGTGTAATCGGCATGCTTGACGGGTTGCGCACACGCAGCTAACAACGCGAACGTCGAGAGGGCAAACCAAAGTCTGAAAGAAAGGAATCTGGACATGACGGCTCGCTTAAGGCTGTTTCGTTTTATGTTTCATCAGGAAGTCCATGTAGGTCGAGGACTCCGGAAACAGTTGCTTCTCGGACTCGAACTCCTGCATGGCCTGGGTATCGTTCCCGACACTCGCGTACAGCATGCCCAGTTGCGCATGAAATCCCGGCGGCGGCGTGTGCCCCTTGCCGCTGATGTCCTGGAGGGCCTTTTCCAGCGCATCGATCTGCTCCTGCGGAGCCTTTTCCCCCTTGAGATAGTCGTACACGGCCGGCTGGTAGCCGGTCCACTGGTAAAGCGGCTGGGGGCGGTTCGCCGCGCATCCCGTGAGGAGCATGGCTGTTGCCATTACTGGCAGACAGATTCCCCGCATCATGCGGCTATGTTTCATCGTGAATCGCGTCATCATATTTATGGCAGATGCGGTTGAAAGTGGATGGAACGCAATGGCCCGGCACACTTACTGTGCGGCCTTGAGCGTGCCTGCATCGACCTGCTCGACCAGGTGATTGACGGCCTCCTGGATCGCCAGATCGAGCACCTTGCCGTTCAGTGTCGAGTCGTAGCCGGCGGTTCCGCCAAAGCCGATGACTTCACGGTTCGAAAGGCTGAACTCGCCCGCTCCCTGGCTCGACGCCACGACTTCCGATCTCGTCGTGTCGACGACGTTCAGGCTGACCTTTGCGTAGGCCACCTGACTCTTGCCACGGCCGAGGATGCCAAATAGCTGCCGGTCGCCGACCTCCTTGCGACCGAACTCCGTTACGTCGCCGGTGATGACGAAGCGCGCCCCCTTGATCGATTGTGCTTTTTTGAGGAAGCCTGCTTCCTGGCGGATTTCGTCGAGGTTGTCGCGATCGAGCACATTGAAGCGCCCAGTCTGCTGGAGCGCCGTAATCAGGATGGTTTTGGACTGACCACCCAGACGGTCAACGCCGTCCGAGAAGATGCCGCGCATATAGCTCGACCGGTTGTCGAACTTGCCGACTGAAATGCCGATGGGTTGGCCCACTGCTGGCTTCTGCGCACTGGCGACGGGGGGCACCGGCAGCGAGCGCGACGACTCGGTTGCACATCCGCCCAGCGCCACCACAACGGCAACAGCAACGGCTCCAAGCCCATTCGTTTTCGATAACTTCATTTTGTTTTCCTCTTTGTTGAAACGCCGAAAACCGGGATAGCGTCGGCAGGGTGAATATCAAAATTGAGCGGTCAACTGGAAACCGAGCGTCACGCGCGCAGTGGGAAAATCTGACGGCTTGTAGATTGGCGTCCCGGCGAACAGGTCATAGGCGAGCGCGCCAGCCTTTGCTGATGCACTACCGCGCACACCGAGCACCACACCCGCCAGCTGTGTACCGGCGAGATAGACCGCGCTCGGGCCGAACACATGGCCGTAGTCGATACCTGCGTAAAGTGACTGTCCGGTCGATCCAACCGGTAGCTCCAACTCGTTGCGCCAGAAGAAACCACGTTCGGCCGCGAGCATCGTTTCGCCGTCGAAGCCGCGCACCGTGTAGCGGCTGCCGATGGTCAGGTCATCGATATAGTTCAGCGTGTTGTTCGTGAACTGCCCATGCACGCTCGTCACGTAGCGCAATGGCTGGCTTGCCACGACGACTTCGGCCCTGTTGCCCGCCACTTCGAGATAGCCGCGCAACTGGCTGGGCGAATTGCTGTTGACCTGGTTGAGAATGATCCGCGCGGACTGGCCTGGCGAAAGATTCGGGTTACCACTCACCTGTCCTGCGAGTTGCGTGTTCGTGATAACGGGCGAGTTGTTCAGGATCGCGCCGTTTTTCTGCACATCGAACTGCGAATACGTATTAACCGAAACACCCGCATTCGACGCCTTGTTGATATCGACCTGCGGCAGGCCATTGCGCGTCTGGATGACATTCGGCGCGTGCGCACCCGAGGGCACGATCTGCGCATCCGCGAGAACAGGTGCGAGTCCGCACAGCACCAGCGCGGCGAAAGCTGCGTGACGCATGGCGAACAGTGTGATCGGGCGCCGTGAGGCCGATGAATGGGTCTCGCCCTGACTTGCGTTGCCGTGGGCAATGGCGGTTTCCGCAACAGCGACGAGCATACTCCGGCACCGGCTGAAAACCAGCCTGAACATGTTCTTATTCATTCTGCGTAGCGTATTTCTTTAACCTGCCGAAAAATACCTCATACCACCGCTCGGGTAAGTTAAAAATTGTCAATGCAGTGCGAAGCAACAACAGAAATAAAAAACAGGAATTGTCTGATGGGCGCAAAGCGCCAATATGCGCAGACGAGATATGCAAACGACTAAACGTCTGCTTCTCGCCGTGTAATTGAAAAAGGCGCTATCAAGCCACCTTCATTGGAATGCCGACAGAACCGGTTAGTGGTTTGCCGTGGTAAAGCCAGGAGTCACAGGTCTGCCGTTTTTTTGACGTTTATTGTCAATGTTTGTCAAAACGTACCTATCCTAAATTAAAACTGTTGACTGTGATTCCTTTAGATGGTTAATTCGTCGGGTGTTTTCTGGAAAATCAGAAGAGGTCAAATGGAACAACAGAAACAGGACGGCACTGGGGACGAGGAAGAATGCCTGCTTTGCCGTATCACCTATTCGATCTACTCAAACTTTCCGCCAATGCCATCCGCAATGGCGCTGAACATCGAAACCGGCAAATGGTTTCCGTTCGATAGGCTGAAGTCGTATTCAAACGGTTACGAGATGGCCGTAGCCCTGGGCACCGCATGGGCGTGCGATTGTCGCGGGCGCTCACGACAAGCGGACGACGCGAGCATGGCAAGCTCGCTCTATGGCAGCAGCCCGCGCGTGCCGGAGAATCTCGGCAATGCTCAGTCGTTCGTCTATCAGCCCGACATGCCGGACGGCGACGCTGTGCAGCTCGCCGGCGCCGATGGTCGGCCCGGTAACAATCAGGCGCAGAACAAGCAATTTAAGGCGGTGGTCAAAGCACTTGGACTAAGCAAGAATCAAGCACGCCGCCTTCACTACGATATTCAGATGGACGATCTTGAGTATCACGGCATGATGGAGCGCGCCCTGGACCTGTTTGGAGACAAATTGGAATGATCGATACGAAAGAGCAGGTAGGACTTCACCTTTCCGCCTTGATCGGGCTTAACGTTAGCGGAGTGGCGCACGCGGCCGACATGCTTACGTTACAGTTCGGTCCGCTTCGGGAGGTAAAGACCGGCAGAGGAACCATCAAGTATCTGGGCGATTGGGCGCTCCATATTCAGTGCGACTGGCGCATCGAGCAGGGACACGTGATCGTTGCGTCTTATTCGGACTTCGCAGCGTCTGAAGAGAGAACGAGAGTGACAACGGAACGAATCCGTGATCTCCTTGTGACACATGGCCCAACGGCTGTTTTGAATATCGAGGCGGGCGAGAACGGTGATGCCGTCATTTTGCTGGCGAGAGATATGCGACTAGTCATTCTTGCGGATGCGATACCTGATGATGAGGACTGGCGCCTATTCCCCTCGAATCCCGACGCGAAGCATTTCGTGATCGAGGGTGGCAAGGTCGATCCCTGGTCCTTGTCGTAAGGAGAGACTGGACATTGAGCGTCCCCTCATTACCGGTATTCCTGGTAATCGTCAGGTGATGCTCGACATGGCAGAGGTATCGACATTGAATAAATTTTGGAGGTGCTTCTTGCTAGTCATGGCGCTTTGCAGCTTTCGGCCGATATTTGCCGATGAGGTGATCAACGATTCGAATTGCATGCAGTACCTGGGCGGTGGCGGATTTGGAGATTTTGATTGCTATGAGCATCATGCAAGATCCCTTGAAGTCGACAACAAGAAACTGGCGAATTCAATTAAATCCGCACGAGGCATCAAAGGCGCGAGCAAGGCTGAGCTCGATCGGTACATGCGCGCACAAGATGAATCGGCAAAGGCTTGCGATCTAGCCCCTAAACTAGCTTATGATTGGAATATTGAAGAACCGCCAAAAACACACGTGGATATGTACGATGTCACGGGAGCGCGTTGCCATTATTCAATTCGCAAGCAGCAAAACGAAATCCTGCGCGACCTCTATTCGATAAAAACGGGTTGAACGACCCGTTTCGGCAGGGCCATTTAAAGGCGGGTCACGCAGGCAAGCGGCACCACCACGACTGAGCATCGGCCACGTCGCTTATCAACTCGATCCCGCGAGCACGAAGTCGTTAGGCATCGAACGCCGGGCTTACGGGTGCCGCGACGAGGCGTACATATTCCTCAAAATCCGCGCCGCGTTCCCCGGCATTGCGCTCGTGACGAAGCCTCAGGCGGCGGAAGGAGCGAAGCCATGCGATCCGCCCCCGCCAAGCACCACTACTTCCACGCATACCTCATCCCCACCCAGAACCCCCTCGGCGCACCCGGCCCGACGAACTGCTCGTTGACCGGCGCCGTGCCGTTGAACGTATTGCCCGGTCCGGTAAAGAAGTTCTCCCCGAGCGCGCCGAAGCTCGCATAGCGCTTGTCGAGCAGGTTCGACACCGACGCGAACACCTGCAACTGTTTCGTCACCTGGTAGCTGGTGTCCATATCGATCAACAGATAGCCGGAGATCTTGCCGTTCACGTCCTGGTTGTTCTCGTCGCCCTGCGCGTAGATGCTGCCGCGCCACGTCAGATTCGTGCCGATTCGCCATTTCGCGGTGGCCGCGTAATCGAGCCGCAGCTTGACGGTCGTCGCCGGAATGCTCGGGATGTGATCGCCGGGATGCACGGTGATGTTGCCGTTCGCGTCGGCGCTCGAGTTGCTGGGGCTGCTTTCGACCCATGTCGACTGGTAGGTCGCATTGACGTAGCTATAGCTGCCGGTCACCGTGAACGGACCGTACTTCGTCTGCCCAGCCAGTTCGACGCCTTGCCGGCGCGTGCGCCCGACGTTCTGGAAAAACCCCTGCGAACTGCCCGCGCCGGTGCTGCTGATGAACTCGATGTCGTTGTCGAGCGTCGTGCTGTAGGCAGCCGCGCTCCATGTCGTGTTGCCGCCGATCCTGCCGCGCGCGCCGACTTCATAGGTCTTCGAAATGACCGGCTGCAACGACGGATCGGCGATGAAGTCGTTCGGCAGCGAACACGGCGCGTTCGGATCGGCGCAGGCCAGCTCGATCGCGGTCGGCGAGCGCATGCCCTCGTTGTAGGTCGCGTAGGCGGTGAGCGCCGGCGTCGGATTCCAGTTGATGCCGACCGCCGGATTGAAGCGCGAGAACGTATGGTGGCCGTCGAGCTGCGGCTGCGTGCCGGATTCGTCGCCGATCGTCGCATCGGCCCAGTTGTAGCGGCCCGACAGCGTCAGCGACCACTGCGGCGTCAGCGACAGCGTGTCGGTCAGGTAGATGCCGTAGTTCGTGTTGTGCGTGTTCGCGTTGGTCTGCTGTGCGAAATTCCCGATGCCGACTGTCGCGCGCGAATCGGTAAACGCCGCGTCCTGCGACGACTGCGTGAAGCGCGAGTCGGCGGCATCGACGGCCATGCCCGCGATGAACTGGTTCTGCATGCCGCCGAGCTTGCCGAGCAGCGTCAGTTGCAGGCTCGCGCCGTAGCTGTCGGTCGTCACGGTGGACTGTACGTTGGTCGCCTGCAACGTGTCGACGGTGCCGTCGGGATTGATCGTGCCGTAGTCGTTGTTGACGTTGCTGCTGGTGTTGGCATTGCGAAAGTGCCGGTAGTACGCGTTGCCGCTCAGCTCGACGTTGTCATTGAAGTAATGATCGCCCGACAGCGTCAGGTAGCCGGCGCTGTTCTGATTCTGATCGGGATACGTGTACGGTTGCCTGGGGTTACCGAGGAACGAGCGCGGAATGGTTTGCGCGCCGTGCAGATCGTTGTCCGCGCCGCCGGCCGATAACGACAGCGTCGTGTCGGCGTCGGTATAGCGCAGCTTGCCGAACGCCTGGCGGATGCGGCTCTCGTTCTGCTCGGCCCAGCCGTTGTCGTTCGCGGCGTTGGCGGTGAAGTAGTAGTCGAGGTTCTGGCCGATCGTGCCGCCCTGTTCGATCTGCGCGGCCTTGCGTCCCCACGAGCCGCCCTGTATTTCGGCCTCGCCGACCGGGTTGTCCTTGCCGTTTTTCGTCGTGATCGACAGCGCGCCGCCGAGCGTATTGAAGCCGAAAGTCGGATTGGAGCCGGGGATCAGCTGCATCGTGTCGATCGCCTGTTGCGGCAGCAGGTCCCAGTTCACGACGTCGCCGAACGGTTCGTTCACGCGCACGCCGTCGACGAATACCGACAAACCTTGCGGCGTGCCCAGCAGCGGTGACGCGGTGAAGCCGCGATAGAACAGGTTCATCTGATACGGGTTGCCCTGCGCGTCGGAGATCGTGACGCTAGGCAGATTCGCCGCGAGGTAGTCGCTGAGTGTCTGGCGGCCCTGCCGTTGGATGTCGGCCGCGTTGACCGTCTGCACGTTGGCCGGCACCAGCGTGAGCGGTGTGCCGATGCCGAGTAGCGGCGTGGTGCCTACGACGACGATCGGCGCGAGGGTCGTGGTGGGTGTCGTGTTGCTGTTGGCGTTGCCGTCGGCTGCGCCGGAAGAGGCAGCGGAAGACGCCGAGGCCGGCGCCGACGCCGACGCCGCGACTGGCGGCTCCGCCTGCGCCCATACGCTCGTGGACAGACCGGCGAGCGCGCCGCCGACGCAGAAGGTGATGCCGGCACGCCGCTGAAGCCGGCGTTTGCGGCGTGCTTGTGATCGCATGCTCATCGTTATTGTCTCCTGCCGGCTTGATTTGTACGCGTGTCGCGCGTTGTTTGACCTTGGTGTAAAGCTTCGCATACGCGTCTGTAAGACGCGCGGGAGCTTTTCCCGATCTGCCGGGGAAGCGTTCCCAAACTCGCGCAAAACCCGCTGCGCGTGCCGGCGCTGAGTAGAATGCAAGCGTCATGTCAAGCGAACCGATCCATTCCTCTTCCGCTGACCGAGCGCCGCCATCGTCGCCGATATGGCGCGACCTCGGCTGGGTCGTCGCCGTGACCGTGCTCGCGGCGGTGCTCGGCGCCGCCTTCGATCTCAGCGAGAAGGTCTACCGGTTCACGCGTGGCATGGAGCGCTTCCAGCTCGACGAGTTGCCGGGCGCGCTGTTCGTGCTGTCGATCGCGCTCGCGTGGTTCGCGTGGCGCCGCTATCGCGATGCGCGCCGCGAACTGCGCCGTCGCCGCATGCTCGAGGAACAGGCCGAACGACTGCTCGCCGACAACCGGCGCCTTGCCAGTCAGGCGCTGCAGGCGCAGGAACTGGAGCGCCGCCATCTGGCGCGCGAGCTGCACGACGAGCTGGGTCAATACCTGAACGCGATCTCGCTCGACGCGGCGCGCATCCGCGATCTATCGGGCGAGCGCGAGCCGGAAATTCATCGCATCGCGCTCGGGCTGATGCAGAGCGCGACGCATGTGTACCGCGAGATCGGCGGCATGATCCGCCGCCTGCGGCCGATCGGTCTCGACGAATTCGGCTTGCCGAGCGCGCTCGAACATTGCGTCGACGGCTGGCGCGAGCGCTTGCCCGAAGCATCGTTCTCGATGACGATCGAAGGGGATTTCAGCGGCCTCAGCGATGCGTTGACGATCACGCTGTACCGGCTCGTGCAGGAAGGACTGACGAACGTGTCGAAGTTCGCGCGCCGCGCGCGCGTCGAACTGTTCATGGTGCGCGCGCCGCGCGAACACAACGGCACGCAGATCGACGAGATCGTCGTCACGATGGCCGACGACGGCCCCGGCACCGATCTGACGAAGCCGCGCAGCGGGCTCGGGCTGATCGGCATGCGCGAACGCGTCGAGGCGCTCGGCGGCGAATTTCACGTGGCGAGCGAGCCGCAGCGCGGTTTTCTGTTCTGCGCGCGCGTGCCCGCTCAGGCGGGGCTGGCCGAGCCCGTGAACTGAAGCCCGAGGCGGCTTGCCATCTGCGCAAGCTGTACGCCGTTGTCGGCGCCGAACTTCTGCCGGATCACCGATTGGTGGTTGGCCACCGTTTTCTGACTCAAGCCCAGCTTTTCGGCGATGCTCGGCAGCGTATAGCCCTGCACGAGCAGCCGCAGCACCTCGAACTCGCGCGCCGACAACTGACGCCCCGGCGGCCCTTCGTTGAACGCGGTGCGCAGCGCGAGCGCCTGCGAGATGTCCGGGCTCAGGTAGCGGGCACGCCGCGCAATCGAGCGCACCGCTTCGACCAGCACGTCGGGCGCGCTTGCCTTGGTCACGTAGCCGAGCGCGCCCGCGTCGAGCGCGCGCCGCACGAAGATCGATTCCTCGTGCACGCTGAAGATCAGCACGCGCGCGTCCGGTTCGCGCGCGAGCATGCGCCGCATCGCTTCGATGCCGCTTGCGCCCGGCAGCGCCACATCCATCACGACCACGTCGGGCCGCAGCGCGCAAAAACGCTGGTAGGCCTGCGCGGCGTCGCCCGCTTCGCCGCACACCTCGACGTCGGCATTCACTTCGAGCAGACGCCGGTAGCCTTCGCGCACGACCGCATGGTCGTCGACGAGCAGAACGGAGATGGTGTCGGCACTCATGATTGGACTCCGGGTGATGCCCGGTTATCGCCGCCGGCGTCGGGCTCGCGGGCAGCGGCCGCGAACTTGCGTGAGTTGGCGTCGTTGCGGAACAGGATCGGCTGTTCGCGGGCCGCTGCTGTCGCCCCGGTTTCGGATGCAGATCCCGATGCTGCACGCCGCACGATCTTGACCACGGTGTCGTGAAACGGCGACTTGTCGCAGACCGGGTCGGCGTTGGCCGCGTCGCCGGTCAGCAGGTAGGCCTGGCAGCGGCAGCCGCCGAGGTCGCGGTCCTTTTCATCGCAGCTGCGGCACGGCTCCTTCATCCATTGCAAACCCCGAAAGCGGTTGAACGCGTCGCTGTCGTACCAGATCTCGCGCAACGGCATGTCCTTCACGTTCGGCAGCGTCAGGCCGGGCAGGCCGCGCGCCGCGTGACACGGCAGCGCGGCGCCGTCGGGCGCGACGCCGAGGAACACCGCGCCCCAGCCGTTCATGCAGCGCTTCGGACGGCGCTCGAAGTAGTCGGGCACGACGAAGAAGATCTTGCAGCGCTCGCCATGCGTGCGGCGATAGCGCGCGACCACCGCTTCGGCTTCTTCGAGCTGCTGTTGCGTCGGCATCAGTTGCGCCTGGTTCTCGCGCGCCCAGCCGTAGAACTGCGTGTTCGCCAGCTCCAGATATTCGGCGCCTAGAGCCAATGCCATCTCGATGATCTTGTCGACATGCGGCAGGTTGTAGCGATGCAGCACGCAGTTCATCACCATCGGAAAGCCGTGCCGTTTGAGCGCGACGGCGACGCGCTGCTTCAGCTCGAAGGTGCGCGTGCTGCTCAGGAAGTCGTTCAACTGCTGCGTCGAATCCTGGAAGGACAGCTGGATGTGATCGAGCCCGGCGGCCTTCAGATCGCCGAGGCGCTGATCGGTGAGACCGACGCCCGACGTGATCAGGTTCGTATAGAAGCCGAGCCTGTGCGCTTCTTCGACGAGTACTTCGACGTCGTCGCGCACCAGCGGCTCGCCGCCCGAAAAGCCGAGCTGCACCGCGCCGAGCGCGCGCGCCTCGCGCAGCACGTCGAGCCATTGCCCGGTGGTCAGTTCGCGGTTGTGATCGGTGTAGTCGAGCGGGTTGTAGCAGAACGCGCAATGCAGCGGACAGCGATAGGTCAGCTCCGCGAGCAGCCACAGCGGCGGCGGCACGACGGCGGCCGCGTCGCTTTGCACTTGCGCGCCGGGTTGAGAGACAGGTTGAGAAAGATCGGTCATCGCGCTACTCCAGCCAGCCGCGCCCATGCGCGTCGGCGATGAAGGCCCGCACCTCGCTGCCGATGCCGGTCGTGTTGAACGCCTGTTCGAGGTCGGCGATCAGCGTATCGATGTCGCGTGTGCCGTCGCAGCGCTTGAGGATTTCTCCCGCGCTTTGATTGAGCTTCACCATGCCCTCGGGGTACAGCAGCACGTGCGCGTTCTGCGCGGGCTCCCATTGCAGGCGGAATGGCTTAGCGATCGCGAGCGGCGTGGCGGGGTCGGCGCGTGTCGAGTCGTTCATTGCGGAAATGCCTTCTCGATCGCGTCGAGCATGGTCCACAGAATGTCGAGCTTGAACTGCAGGATGTCGAGCGCCCGTTCCTGCTGATCGCGTCGCGTGAAATGGGCAAGCGTGACCTCGAGTCCGTGCTGCACATCGCGCTGCGCGAGTGAGATGCGCGAACGGAAATACGCGAGGCCCTCCGCTTCGATCCACGGATAGTGCTCGGGCCAGCTCGCGAGCCGGTCGCGATGCACCTGCGGCGCGAACATTTCGGTCAGCGACGAGCACACCGCTTCCTGCCACGGCGCGCGGCGCGCGAAATTCACATACGCGTCGACGGCGAAGCGCACGCCCGGCGTCACGTGTTCGAGCGACCACAGTTCGTCGCGCGTAAGGCCGACCGCATCCGCGAGACGCGCCCAGGCTTCAATGCCGCCTTCCGCGCCGTCGTAGCCGTCGTGATCGAGGATGCGCAGCACCCAGCGGCGGCGCGTCTCGCGGTCCGGACAGTTCGACAGCACGGCCGCATCCTTCAGCGGAATGTTGATCTGGTAGTAGAAGCGGTTCGCGACCCAGCCGCGAATCTGCTCGCGCGAGCAGCCGCCGCTATTCATCTTCACGTTGAACGGATGGTGGATGTGATAGGCGGTGCCCTTCGCGCGCAACTGCGCCTCGAATTCTTCACGGCTCCAGGCGGGTCGGTCGATGCCTTGAGTTCCCGTGGTACTCGCGTCGCGTGTTGGTGTCGTATCCTGAATGTCTTTCGCGTTCATGCCGTCTCCGTTTTATCGTCGTTCACAGCCGCGCCTCGTTAGCGCATCGCTGCGTACTCTTCACCGCGCGCTTCAAAGCTCGAAGCTCATTGCGTCGTACGCGACCTCGATGCCATGCTCGCCCAGCATGCGCCGCTCGGGGCCGTCTTCGATCAGGATCGGATTCGTGTTGTTGATATGGATCAGCACTTTGCGTTTCGCGCCGAGCGAATCGAGTGTTTCGATCATGCCGCCCGCGCCGCTCTGCGGCAGATGGCCCATATCCGCCGAGGTCTTCTTCGACAGGCCGAGGCGGATCATTTCGTCGCCGGTCCACAGCGTGCCGTCGACGAGTAGCAGATCGGCCTCGCGCATCGCCGCCAGCACGTGCGGCTCGATCGCGCCGAGCCCCGGCGCGTAGAACACGCGCCGGCCCGATTGCAGGTTCGTCAGCACGAGACCGATGTTGTCGCCGCGCTCCGGCGCATCGCGATGCGGCGAGTACGGCGGCGCCTTGCTCGACAGCGGCAGCGCCTCGATGCGGATGCCGGGCAGCGCGTCGACGGCGAGCGGCGCGCCGTCGAGCGCGATACGGCGGTGCTCGACTCCGCAGTAGTGCGACAGGATCGGCGCGACCGGAAAGCCGGAGCGGAGGTCTTGCCAGACCGCATCGGTCGCGTATAGCGGCAGCGGGGTGTCGCGTTCGCGCAGCATCAAGAGGCCGGTCACGTGGTCGATCTGCGCGTCGATCACGAGCACCGCGGCGATGCCGCTGTCGCGCGCGCGCCGCGCGGGTTGAAGTTCGGGATGCGCGGCGATCTGCGCGAGCAGATCGGGCGATGCATTGACGAGCAGCCAGTCCTCGCCATTCGCGCTGACCGCGATCGACGACTGCGTGCGGCGCGTCGCCTTCACCGTGCCGCGACGCACTCCGTCGCAATTGCGGCAATTGCAGTTCCACTGCGGAAAGCCGCCCCCGGCCGACGAGCCGAGTACCTTGATCTTCATGCCGCGCGACGCATGCTGCTGCGCCCCTCTTCGACGGTGGGCGTGAACATCGCGGTGAGCGCCTGCGCGACGCATGCATGCAACGCGGGGTGGCTCGCCAGATGACCCGCCGCGCTGACAGACTCGACGCGCGCCGACGGAACCGCGCGCGACAGACGTCGCAGATTGCCGCGCGGACACACCGGATCGCGCGCACCATGCACGGCCGCAATCGATACCCCGGCCGCCGCTGCGCGGCGCGCGAGCGACAGCAAACGCGTCTCGCCGAGCCAGCAGCGATGCGCGAGGTAGTGCGCCTGAATCCGGTATTTGCCGATCAGCTTGCGCGCGTGGCGTTGGGGTTCGCGTGGGTTTCGCAGGTTCGCACGTCGTTGTGCGGCGCCTCGCGGCGATGCGCTCGCGAGCACCGCGTTTTCATAGCCGCGCCAGGCCAGCGCGAGCGCGCGTTGCCGCGCTTCATTCGCGCCGTATTGCAAGGTCTCGCCGCAACGCGCGGCCAGTGTCGCGGGCTGCTCGCAGCGAGCAGCGGCACGCAGTCTCGACCACGCACGCGGCGCGCGCTTGCGTGAGCCGATGAACAAACCGCGCACTTCGCGCGCGGACGTCAGGAACAGGCCGCGCAGCACGACGCCCGTCACCGACCGCGGACACTGCCCCGCATACGCGAGCGCGAGCGCCGCGCCCCACGATCCGCCGAGCACGCCCCAGCGCGCGAAGCCGAGCCGCGCGCGAATCGCTTCGAGATCGGCGATCAGATAGTCGGTGCGGTTGTGGCGCACGCTGCCGTGCGGCGTCGAGGCACCGGTGCCGCGCTGGTCGATCAGAACGACGCGAAAGCGCTGCAGATCGAACAGCCTCAGCACGCCGGGCTGACTGCCGCTGCCTGGGCCGCCGTGCAGCACCGCGACCGGCACGCCGTCGCGCGCGCCGGCCAGCGCATACCACACGCGATGGCCATCGCGCGTGCGCAGCGTATGGACTTCGAGCGCGGCGGCTGCCTGCGTGTGGCGCGATAAGCTTCGCATCGTCATGGCAGCATCCTCGCGAGCAGGTTGTCGCGATCGATCCACTGATGCTTGAACGCGCCCGCCACGTGCAGCACGATCAGCACGATCAGCGCGAAGCCGATGGCGTGGTGAAGGCCGAAGAACAGCGCGCGCAGATGCGCGTCGTCCCAGCCCCACTTCGGCAGCAGGATGCCCCAGAAGCGCGTGCCATAGGTGTTGAACGACGAGCCGAGATACCCGGCAAGCGGCATCGCCACCATGCCGACATATAAAAGACCCTGCGTAGTGCGCGCGGCGGCGCGTTGCCACGGTGGCATCGGCGGCAGCGGAGGCCGGTGAAGGACCAGCCGCGCGACGATGCGCAAAAGCACCAGCAGGAAAACCGTCAGTCCGAGCGACTTGTGCAGATTGATCAGCGTCGCCTTGACAGGCAAGCCCTTCGGCAATCCGACCATATAAAGCCCGAGTGCGAGCAGCCCGACGATCCCGAGCGCGATCAGCCAGTGCAGCGCGATCAGCAGCCCGGCATAGCGCGGGCCGCCGGCGCTGGCATTTGCGTTGACGTCGATATCAGGCTTCGCGTTTGCAGAATCCGCTGTCCTCATGCCCTGTCTCCATGCAACATCGTTGCGGGACGTTTCTTTTTTGCCGAACACCGTTTCAGTCGCGGCTGACATAGCTGGTTCAGCCGGCGATCAGTATTTCGCCACGGCCGTCGACCGCGAGGTCGCCCGTGAATCGGACCGGCAGACGGCCCGCGCGCCACTGCGAAAACGGCGCGATTTCGGCCGCGAGACTGCGTATGAGCAATGACCAGAATACGTCGAAACCGTGTCCGCCGCCGGTGAAAGTAGGGGGCGGCAGTGGCTCTGGCCGTTGCGCGAGCAGCAGCGTGCCACGCCTCATTGCATAGGCATAATGCGCGCCCAGTTGCCCCGCCACGCCGACGGTCCCCGCCACCAGCCGCGACGCCGCGAAGTCGCCCGCGTTGCCGCCGACCAGCACGAGGCCGCGGCGCATCCGGTCGGCGAGCCGCGCGCCCGCGTTGCCGTGGATCGTCAGCGTGCCGCCGCTCATGCCTTCCATATCGCCCGTCAGTGCGCCGGCGGCGAAGTCGCCGCTGTCGCCGCGCACCGTCACGCGTCCGCCGCGCATTTCGCAGCCGGTGAAATGCCCCGCGTCGCCGTCGATTTCAAGCAAGCCGCCGCTCATTCTGAAGCCGCTGTAGTCGCCGACCGAGCCGCGCGCGACGAGCCGTCCGCCGTCCATCTGCGCGCCGAGCCGGTCCAGCCACCGCGCGGCGTCGTCGATCAGCAGCGTGGCCATGTCGTCGCCGGACGCAGGCGCGTCGTCGCGCGAAACCTCGAAGACGTCGCCGACCACGCAGCGCTCGTTGCCGGCCGGCAGCACGATGCGCTCGATCTCGGCCGCGCTCATGCTGGCCAGCGCCGAGGGTGACAGCGCCGTGGCATCGACGCGAAAGCCGGGTGGTGTCTTCACGCGCAACGTGGTCGTGCTCATGCGTGACTCCCGTTGAGCCCCGCCGCCAGTTCGTGCAGATGAAAGTGATACGGCCCGAGCTTGCCGCCGTAGTTGCCCGCGGAAATGCGCAGCACGCCGGCCGCCCGGCCGAGTCCGGCGGCCGCGCCGATCCCGGCCGTCATCGCCGCGCCGACGTCGGCGTCGGTCAGACCGTCGATGACGATCTCCAGCACGCAGCCAACGTCCGCGCTCAACTCGCTGCGCCGCGCGAGGCCGATCAGGCTCGGGCAGAACGCGTCGTTGGTCGACGCGGTCGCGCCCGCGTACTTCGAGCCGATCTTCGAGCCCGAGCGCACGATGCCGCCGGGAAACGGCATGATCACGTTCGGCAGCCGGCGCATCGCGGCGACCGCGGCTTCGGCCGCCGCGAGCGCGGCGCCCAGGTCGCGCGCGAGCAGCAGCAGGTTGCCGCCGCCGACGGCCTTGACCGTCGCCGCCGTGTCTTCGCAGACGAACTCGCCGTCCATCACCGGCACGCGCCAGTAACGCGTGGGTCCGTTCCCCGCGTCGATCATCTTCGCGATCTGCCAGCCGTCGCCGAAAAAGCGCAGCCCGCTGCCGAGCGGCGCCGGGTCCGACAGCGGCGCGTGGCTCGTGGCCGGATCGATGCCGCCGTAGACGGCCGTGCTCGGACAGGTGAGCACGCACTGGCCGACGCGCCGGCCGATCTGCTTCGCGAGTTCCTTCGACGACACCGCGAACAACAGCACCGCGACGCCGGGCCGGCCGTCGGGCGTGGCAGCGGGCGCGAGCGCACGCTCGACGCCCGCCTCGCAGCCGCAACCGATCACCGAGGTGGCGAAGCCCGCCAGCGAGTTCGCCGCGTGCATTGCCCACGTCGGCGTGTGCGCGGTGATCACGAGCCGGGTCGCCTTCATCGGAAAGGCTTCGGCGAAGGTCGCGTCGATCGCGGTGCCGTTGATGTCGAGCGGGGCGGGAGCGTTCATCGTGGCCGCGTCAGGTTAGACATTCGACGGGCAATAGCCGTCCGCCGCGGCAGCAGCGGCAGGCTTCGTTGTCGCTGATCGCGGCGTGGGCGAAGTTGCTCGCGAGGTTCGCGTCGCTATACGCGCGCAGCGTTGTCTCGATGCCACGATCGAATTGCGGCGCGACGAAATGGATACCGCCCGTCGGCGTCGCGACCAGCGTGCCGTCGCGCGCGACCAGTTCGCCGTCCTTGAACACATAGGCCGGCGACGTGAACATCCGCTCGCGGTCCGGCTCGTCGCGATAGACGGCGATGTCCGCCGCCGCGCCCGCGCCGAGATGGCCGCGATCGCGCAGGCCGAGCAGCCGCGCGGGACCGGCGCGCGTGATGATCGCGATCTCGTACAGCGAGAATTCGCGTTTGAGCTCCGGCAGTGCGCTGGCGACCTGCGCTTCGGGATGCAGCTTCGCCAGTTGCTCATCGCGAAACGGCTTGTCCATCAGCAGGCGGATCAGATGCGGATAGCTCGTGAACGGTCCGCCGTTCGGATGATCGGTGGTCATCGCGACGCGCCACGGGTCGTCGACGAGCAGGAAGATTTCGAGGCCGATGATCCATTGCAGCGCGTTCACGTAGCTCTGTTCGCGATAACGGAACGGCAGCACGCCGCAACCCGCGTCGCACTCGATGTCGCCCACCACCCACTTGTGCGGCCGCGCGAGCGGCGCGTTGCGGAACTGCATCATCGTGTCGCCGGAGGCCGTGACGGTCTGTCCGAAGATGATCTGGCCGACGTCGATCGACACGTTCGGCCGCGCGTTCACGGCCTCCGCAATCTGCCGCGCGCCCGACGAAAACTTGCGCGAACCCTCAGTGCCATAGCTGTGAAACTGGATATGCGTCAGATGGATCGGCAGGCCGTCGGCGGCGTCCATCGTCGCGATGGTCGAGGCGAGGTTGCCGGGCACGCCGAGATTGCTCGTGTGCACGTGCAGCGGATGCGGCACGCGCAGCTCGGTCAGCGCGCGCGTCAGCGTGCGCAGCACGTCGCGCGGCGTGATGCCGTAGTGCGCGTGCGGCTCGTCGACGTCTAGCGAGCGCTGGTTGAACTTGAACGCCGAGATGCCGCCGGGGTTGACCACCTTGACGCCGAGCGCCTTGCTCGCGTCGATCGTCCAGCCGACGTAATCGCGCAGACGTTCGAAGTCGTCGCGCGCGGCGAGCATCCGCAGGAACAGCTCGTCGTTGCCGAGCATCACGTACGCGCCATGATCGATGATCGGCGTGTCGCCCATTTCGAGGTGCGTGTGGCGCGCGTTGGACGGCATCATCGCCGGCTCGAACGCGGCCGTGTAGCCCATTTCGGCGTAGCGGTAGCCGGTCGCGAGCGTGCCCGGCGTGCAGACGCCGCACGACGGCAGGCGCAGGTAGCGGCCGTTGTCGTCGCGCGCGGCTTCGTAGGCGGCCTCCCGCGGCGCATGGGCGCCCCGCGCATCGGCGCGATGGTCCTCGGGCAGCAGCAGGCGCGACAGGTTGGTCTTGCCGCCGCCGATATGCGAATGCAGGTCGATCCCGCCCGCCATCACGATCATGCCGGTCGCGTCGTATTCACGATCGACGGGCGTGGTGGCGGGCACGTCGACGATGCGGCCGTCGCGGAACGTCAGGTCGCGGCGCTCGCCGTTGACGTTGTGGATCGGGTCGAACAACGTGCCGCCCTTGAGCCGGACCAGAGTCATGGCTGATCCTCGCGCGTACTCGAGCGTTCGCTCAGTTGCCCGCTCAATCGCCCGCTCAACTTCGCGGCAATCGACGCCACCGACTCCAGCGCGGCACCACGCGCGGCGGTGAGCGGCATCACGACCGTACCGTCGATGCGAAACAGATGTCCGCCGCTATCGACGCCCGGTGTCGCGACCGGCACGAACACGGTGTTCGCGCCGCGTGCCCTGGCGGCGTCGGCGAGCGCCGGATGACCGAGCACGATCAGGGCAAGCGCGGGATCGAGCGACGCCGGCCACGCGTGCGGCGCGAAGCCCGCGATCCACAGCAGCGCATCGACTTCGCGTTCGGCGAGCAGCCGAGCCGTCCGATAGCGGTACGGATCGTGATCGAGCGGCGCGCCGCCCGCGGCGTGCGCCGGCATCGACACGCGCGTGCGCAGCGGCAAGCCGGACAGCCACGTCACGGTCTGATTGACCGTCAACGCGCCGTCGTCGCCGCCGAGCGCGAGACATGCCGCGCGCGTCGTTCGATTCACGGCCTTCACGATCCGGTTCAGCGCTTCGATCAGCAGCGCCGCGTGCGGCGCGGGCAGTGCGGCCGGTTCGTAGACGACCACCGTATAGCGCGCGCCGGCGATGCGTGCGTGCAACGACGCGAGCGCGCTTGCCACGTTGGCTGCGCTGCCATCGCCGTGGCTCAGCGCGGCGGCGTCGCGTCCTTCCGCGAGCGCTGACCACAGCGCGAGCGTGTCGTACGGATCGGTGTCCGGCAGCAGCGTGTCGATGCGCGTTTGCGCGAAGCTGGCCGCGGCCGGGTCCGCTTCGCAGCCGACGAAGACCAGCTCGCGCGCGAGTTCGGTGCCCGCCAGCGCGCGCGTGAAAAAGCGCGGATAGCGCCGCGACGGCTGACAGCCGAAGAACACCAGCAGGTCGGCGCGCGCGCGCACTTCGGAGAGCGTCGTAAAGAACGAGCCGCGATCTTGCAAAGCGAGCGTCGCGGGCGTCAGCGCATCGCCGTGCAGATGATCGAGGATCGCGCCGCAGGCGGCGGCAAGCGGATACAGCGCGCGGATGCCGGCGACGTCGGTGGCGAGGCCGCCGAATAGCGGGCGGCGCGCGTTCGCGAGCAACTGCGCGGCGCTCGCCAGCGCGGCATCCTTGTCCGCTTCGTTGCCATCGACGGTGCAAGCGCATTGCACGTCCGTCGCGCCGTACTGCGTGAGCGCGTGAGCGAGCCGCGAACATTCGGTGTCCGGCACATCGAGCGTGCCGTCGTCGTGGGCAGCGGCGGCCAGGTCGTCGCACAGCAAAGGGCAGAACGGACAGATCCAGTCGCGTGTGAGCGCCGCGGCGCGCGTTGCGCTCGGGCTGGGGGTCGATGGATCGATGGAGGGGCTATGCATGGGGCAGGTTTAGCAAGCTCCATGCCGATCTTTCGACCCTGCGGTAAGCGTGCCTGATCCTGCGTCGGCGCGCGCGTCAAAGGCCCGCTGCGCCATACAAAATGTGTGCCGTTCTGGAGCAGAGTGTCAAGCAGAGTGTCACACGCGAACAGTCCGGCTTGCGTTGCGTTTACCGACAGCGCTGTCAGAACGCGTGGCATGGAAATTGTATGGAAGGCCTACGCGGAATCGGAATGCGCGCAGTCGATCTGTCGATCGTGCAGCGCGGAGGCCACCAGCCAGGCGCTTGCGCCGGTGCCGGCCGCGGCGGCCAGATCGTCGCGATTGCGGATGCCGCCCGCGCCGATCAGCGTGGTGTGCGCGGCGGCTTGCGCGCGCACGCGCTCGAACGTCGCGAGATCGGGGCCGGCGTAGCTGCCGACCTGGTCGAGCGTCATCGCGATCACGCGCGGCGGCCACCACGCCGACGAGCGGTCGAGCGCGGCCGCGGCGAGCAGTTCGCCCGCCCGCTGATCGAGCGACAGGATCGGCGCAAGGCCGGCGCGCTGAGCCGCGTGCAGTGCGTGGATATCGCGCAGCGTCTCCGAGCCGAACACAGGCACGAGAGTCGCGAGGTGGGAACCGGCAGCAGGGCTGTCGTGTTGATCGATGGCGTCGTCGATGCGCTCGAACAGCGCGCGCATCGACGCGTAGTCCGCGAAACCCGCGTCGAGCCACAGTTCGATGCCGGGCAGCGCGGCCCGCAATGCGGCGAGCGTCGAAGCATGCGCGCCGCGCTGCAGGATGGCGCCGAGATCGGCGATATAGAGCGTGCGCGCGCCGCTGGCTTCGAGCAGCGCGCGGGCGGTGGCAAGTGGGTCGCTCGTCGCGACGAGGCGGGACTGGATCGGCCGATAGGCGCTCCGCTCGCCGCGCACCGCGCGTACGACCTGGCCGTCGAGCAGATCGAGAACAGGTATCACCTGCATAGGGGCGCTTTCCTTTGACCAGAATCTTTGTCTACGAGTATCTCACCGGCGGCGGCATCGACCCCCAGCTCGCCGGCCCGGGCAGTCTCGCCGATTTGAGCGCGCTGATCGTCGAAGGACGCGTGATGCGCGACGCGCTGGTCGACGCTCTGCGTGAACTCGACGGCGTGCAGGTCACGTTCGCGACCTCGCGCTTCGAAACGCCAGGGGCGGGCGAGGCCCATTGTATGGCCGCGCCCGGCGAATCGATGACGGCGTTCGTCGCGCGCGCGGCGCGTGAGCACGATTACGCGTGGGTCGTTGCGCCGGAATGCGACGGGCTGCTGCTGCGCTTTCACGATGCGGTCGGCACCGCGCGCTGGCTCGGATGCGCGAAGGAAGCGATCCGCGTCGCGTCGAGCAAGAGCGCGACAGCGGCGTGTCTTGCCGCGCATGGCATTGCGACGACGCCGGCGCTCGAACCCGGCGACTCAGCCGCGCAGCACGACGGCCGGTGGGTGGTCAAGCCGGACGACGGCGCGGGCGGCCTCGACACCATCGTGTACGAGCGTTTCGCCGATGCCTGCGCCGAGTACGAGGCGCGCGCGGCGGCGGCGCGCAATCCGGTGCTGCAGGCGTGGGTCGATGGCGAGCCGTTGAGCCTGTCGCTGATCTGCCGCGGCGACGCCACCAAGCTCCTCAGCATCAACCGTCAGCAGATCGGGCTGAGCGGCGGCGACGCGTCGGGTGATGTTGCGCGGATCGTCGAGTTCGACGGCGTGCTGGTCGATCAGATCGACCAGCACAGCGACATGGGCCGCGCGCTCGACACGCTCGCGCATCGCGTCGCGCGGGCCATTCCGGGTTTGCGCGGCTTCGTCGGCATCGATGTCGTGTGGCATCCGCAACTCGGGCCGGTCGTGATCGAAGTGAATCCGCGTTTGACGGTCGCTTATGCGGGGCTGTCGGCGGCGCGCGGCAGCGGCCTGACGCGCGCGCTGCTGGCCGCGCATGGCGTGCGCATCGAGCGCTGCGGCGCGGCGCGCGCCAATTCGGCGACGTACGAGGTGCGCCCTTGAGCCCCGCCCGTTCGAACCCGGCGGCGCGGTTCGGCTGGGACGTCGGCGGCGCGCACGTGAAGGTGTCGCTCGTCGACGGCGGCGACGCCGTGCTGGACGTCGTGCAATGGCCGTGTCCGCTTTGGCAGGGCCTCGACCATCTGCACCGCGCGATCGACCTCGTCTTCGAGCGCTGGCCGCAGGCCCGCACTGACGCCGCGCAGCATGCGGTGACGATGACCGGCGAGATGGTCGACCTGTTCGCGGATCGCGCCGAAGGCGTGCGCGCGATCGTGACCGCGCTCGCGCAGCGGCTCGGTCCATCACTGCGTTTCTACGCCGGCGCCGCCGGCTGGCTCGCCGCCGCCGACTGCGCGGCCGGCTGGCGTCACGTCGCGTCGGCGAACTGGCTCGCGACCGCGAGCTGGGTCGCTACCTGCATGGCGAACGCGCTGCTGATCGACATCGGCAGCACCACCACCGACATCATTCCGATCGTCGACGGCCGCGTCGTCGCGCGTGCCGCGACCGATGCGGGCCGGCTCGCGACCGGCGAACTCGTGTATCACGGCGTCGTGCGCACGCCGTTGTGCGGCGTCGCGCAGCGGATCGAATTCGGCGGCGCCATGCTGAACGTGATGAACGAATGGTTTGCGACGACCGCCGACGTCTACCGGCTGACCGGCGAACTGGACCCGCTGCACGACGTGCAGCCGAGCGCCGACCAGGGGCCGAAGACGCAGGCGGCGAGCCGCGCGCGGCTCGCGCGCATGATCGGGCACGACGCGCACGACGCGTCGGACGTCGAATGGCTGCACTTTGCGCGGCGCTGGCGCGCGCTGCAGATGCGCGAAATCGGCGCGAACCTGATGCGGGTGGTCGCCGCGCAGCCGGCGCTCGCGGCCGCGCCGCTGGTGGGCGCCGGCTGCGGCCGCTTCCTCGTCGCCGCATTGGCGCGCGACGAGGCGCGCGGCTATATCGACTTCGGCGCGCTGGCGGGCGTGCCCGATGCTTGCGCGGCATGGGCGGCGACCTGCGCGCCGAGCGTGGCGGTCGCGCTGCTCGCGGCGCGCAATCCGGGGACGCGGCGCGCCGGCGCACGAGTAGCGCAAAGAGGGGCAGGGGACACGATATGGCGAGCGGGACAAGTTCGGTGATGAACGAGGTTGCGAAACGACGCGACCCGGCCGGGCACTCAACTGGACACGAGGGCAGCAGTCATGTGGGTGGTCAAGATCGGAGGCAGCCTGAGTCACGACCCGGCACTGCGCCACTGGCTCAGTGAGCTATGCGAAGTCGGCGGCGGACGGGTCGTGATCGTGCCCGGCGGCGGCGATTTCGCGGACAAGGTCCGCCAGTACCAGGGCGAGTGGAACTTCGACGATCTGGCCGCGCACAACATGTGTCTGCTCGCGATGACGCAATATGCGCTGCTGATGCAGGGCGTTTCGCCCGAACTGGTGATCGCGTCGAGCGAGGCGAAGATTCGCCGCACCCTGCGTGACGGTCATGTGGCCGTGTGGGCGCCGACCGCGCTGATGCGCGACACGCCCGACGCGATGAGCAACTGGGACACGACCTCGGACAGCCTCGCCGCCTGGCTATCGACGATGCTCAACGCGGAGCGGCTGGTCGTCGTCAAATCCTGTCCGATCGCCGTCGACGATCCGCTCGAAACGCTGGCCGCGTCGGGGGTGATCGACCGCAAGTTCGTCGACTACGTGAACGATGCGAACTATGTGGTCGAATTGCTCGACAAGAGCAACGTCGCGCTGATGCGCGACCGTTTGCTGAATATTCCGGTGATGTGATCGGCTGCTACAGCCGCGTCGCGTTCGTCGAGCCCGGCAACGGCGCCGCGCCATCGACGCGAATCTCGCCAGCCGGCCGATGCAACGCGCTCGCCCATTGCGCGACGCGCTCGGGGTCGAGCCGCGAGCGGCGCCCGTCGGCGCACAGCGCGGTGCGAAAACCGGCCACGTCGGGCGCCAGCGCGCGGATCTGCGGCAGTTGCGCCCAGCCGAGCGCACCGGCGATGCCCGCCATCGCGCCGCGCTGACGCGCGAGCCGCAACCAGCGCGCGAGCGAGTCGACATCGACGTGATCGAACAGCGTGCCGCCGTCCTTGCTCGCGGTATCGAACATCAGGCCGGCGAAGCCGAGCGCCGCGGTGTGGCTGACCAGTTCGTCGTCCATGCCGCCGTCGCATAGCAGCACCGGCACGACGCTAGCCGGCAGATTCGCGAGCTGCTCGAGGCAGCGGCGCGCGGCCGGTCCGCGCGCGACGCCGACCTTCACATAGTCGACGCCAGCATCGCTGACGTCGATCACGCGCGCGGCGATCTCGTCGAACGCATCGGCCGGCACGTCGCCGATCGCCGCGCTGATCGGCTTGACCGGGTAGTGCGCGCGAAGTTGTTGCGCGATGGTCGTGATGGCGCCGATCGACAGGCCGCCGAGCGCGCCGTCGTCCGGCTCTTTCAGGTCGATCAGCTCGGCGCCGGCGCGG
The DNA here is from genome assembly GCF_902833905.1 of Paraburkholderia tuberum STM678. Lineage (GTDB taxonomy): Bacteria > Pseudomonadota > Gammaproteobacteria > Burkholderiales > Burkholderiaceae > Paraburkholderia > Paraburkholderia tuberum. The sequence continues at coordinate 93,540 of NZ_CADFGP010000011.1, forward strand.
GCGGCGTCGAATGCTTCGTCAGCCGAGCGGACGCTCGCGAGCAATGCGGTCATCGGGGTTCTCCGCGGAAGGAAGGGTGTTCAGTGATGGGCCGAAGCGGCGGCCTGATGCGCCGCGTCTTCGAGGCTCGCGCGATATCGCGCGATCGCGGCGACGAGCCAGCTCCATGCGGTGCGCTCGTTGTCGCCGGCGGTTTTGTCGATCGCGAACTGCAGATACGCCATTTCTCGATCGACCTTGTCGGCCGGCAGCATGAAGAGCCGGCTCACCAGAATCGCGCCTTCCACGACCGCCGACTGCGCGCGATTGAAGCCCGCGAACGGCGCGTGGTTTTCACGGTGCACGCATTTCATCACCAGCACCGGGCGCTCGGCGTCGTCGCGCAGCTCGTCGAGTTCGAGCTCGGCGTGGGCCAGCGACTCGGCCAGACGTACGCTCGGCACGCGGCTCGCGGCCACGGTCGGCCAATCGGTCGCGCAGTGCGTGACGCAGCCCGCGAAGATCCGCACGTCGATGGTGAAATTCAGCACGGCCGCGCGCGTCGCGATCACGTTGTCGAGCGTGACCGACGGACGGAAAGGCGCGAGGATGATGCGCTCGCCCTCGTAGCGCGCGCCCATTGGCGCGATATGAGGACGGCCATCGCACGCTGCCGTGGTGACGATCGTTTCGTGGATCATGGCTGGGAACGCGTGTCCCGACAGCGCCGGAAGGCCGGCCGTCAGCAGAGGTCAAACACAAACGGGAACCGCAAGGGGGCCGCGGCGTGCGGCCCGGTTGCGGGCTTAACGCGTAGCGACATACATCACGATTTCAAAACCGAGGCGTACGTCGGTGTAGCTCGGAGTCGTCCATTGCATACGTGCTTTCTCCTTCGGTTGAAACAGCGGGTGGAACAGCGTTGCGCCGCCGGCCCGGCGTGATGCCCGGTGTCGACGGCAGCCGGCATCATGCAAGCTCCGTGCCCATGCGCGTTCCGGCCGACCAGGCGTGCGTGCATTCGACCGCCAATACAGCACCCGGCGAATTGCGCCACGCCGTGGCGCTTGCGCGGGTTGCCAGACGCAAAGAGCCGCGCGGTGTGGCGAAAACGAAGCAAAGTGTGCCATCGCGATTCGCTAATTCGATTGCGCTGTCACGCCGCGCCCGCCTCGCTCACCAACACATTCTGCTCCGATTCGCGTCGCACGGCTCGAAAAAGAACCTCACGATGTGATAGCGATAACCGATCCGTTAAGTCTGCCAAATAAAATCGTGAATTCACCTTGGGCGTGTCCGTGCCTACAGTGCAACTCAAGCGCTTCGTTCTTCCGGCAGTGCGCTTGCCACCTTCGAGGACACGTCATGAACGATTTCAGTCAACCGCCGATCCAGCCCGAACCTCAAGCGCGCGATCCGCACAATCCGCGCGAACGGTACGCGGCGGGCGTGATGAAATACCGCGAGATGGGGTACTGGCAACCGGACTACGAACCGAAAGACACCGACGTGATCGCGCTGTTTCGCATCACGCCGCAACCCGGTGTCGAACCCGAGGAAGCGGCCGCCGCGGTGGCCGGCGAATCGTCGAGCGCGACGTGGACGGTGGTGTGGACCGACCGCCTGACCGCCTGCGACATGTATCGCGCGAAGGCGTATCGCGTCGAGCCGGTGCCGGTGTCTCGCGCCGACGAGCCGCAGTACTTCGCGTATATCGCTTATGAACTCGATCTGTTCGAAGAGGGCTCGGTCGCGAACCTGACCGCGTCGATCATCGGCAACGTGTTCGGCTTCAAGCCGCTGAAGGCATTGCGGCTCGAAGACATGCGCATTCCCGTCGCGTATCTGAAGACGTTTCAGGGGCCGCCGACCGGCATCGTCGTCGAGCGCGAACGGCTCGACAAGTATGGTCGGCCGCTGCTCGGCGCCACGGTCAAGCCGAAGCTCGGTCTGTCGGGCAAAAACTATGGACGGGTGGTCTACGAAGGCCTGCGCGGCGGCCTCGACTTCCTGAAGGACGACGAGAACATCAACTCGCAGGCGTTCATGCACTGGCGCGACCGCTTCCTGTTCGCGATGGAGGCGGTGAACCGCGCCCAGGCGGAGACTGGCGAGCTCAAAGGGCACTATCTGAACGTGACGGCCGGCACGATGGAGGACATGTACGAGCGCGCCGAATTCGCGAAGGAGCTCGGCTCGTGCATCGTAATGATCGACCTCGTGATCGGCTGGACCGCGATCCAGTCGATGTCGCGCTGGGCCCGCAGGCACGACATGATCCTGCATCTGCATCGTGCGGGGCATGGCACCTACACGCGGCAACGCAACCACGGCATCTCGTTTCGCGTGATCGCCAAATGGCTGCGCATGGCGGGCGTCGATCACGCGCATGCGGGCACCGCGGTCGGCAAGCTCGAAGGCGATCCGCTGTCGGTGCAGGGCTACTACAACGTGTGCCGCGACGCGCACAACGCGGTCGATCTGTCGCGCGGCATTTTCTTCGATCAGCCGTGGGCCGGCTTGCGCAAGGTGATGCCGGTCGCTTCGGGCGGGATTCACGCGGGGCAGATGCATCAGCTGCTCGATCTGTTCGGCGACGACGCGATCCTGCAGTTCGGCGGCGGCACGATCGGCCATCCGGCCGGCATCCAGGCCGGCGCGACCGCGAACCGCGTCGCACTCGAAGCGATGGTGAAGGCGCGCAACGAGGGCCGCGACATTCTGCGCGAAGGGCCCGACGTGCTAGAAGCCGCCGCGCGCTGGTGCACGCCGCTCAAGCAGGCGCTCGATACGTGGCGCGACGTGAGCTTCAACTACGCATCGACCGATACGCCCGATTTCGCCGCCACGCCGACGGCGGCCTAGCCACGCCGAGCTTTTCCCGCGAGCGCCTCACGAGCGCATCCGCAACGCGGTGCAACGGCACCGCGCGGGGCACCGTTGACGCCGATCCGAACGCGACATCCATCCACGAGGTTCGTCATGCGTATTACTCAAGGAACGTTTTCTTTTCTGCCCGAGCTGACCGACGAGGAAATCGGCTTGCAGATCGACTACGCGCTGCGCCAGGGCTGGGCCTGTTCGGTCGAATTCACCGACGACCCGCATCCGCGCAACACCTACTGGGAAATGTGGGGTCTGCCGATGTTCGACCTGCACGACGCGGCCGGCGTGTTGCAGGAGGTCAGGGCTTGCCGCGAGGCGCGGCCGCAGCACTACATCAAGGTCAACGCGTTCGACTCGGTGCGCACCTTCGAGACGATGCGCCTGTCGTTCATCGTCAACCGGCCGGACGTGGAGCCGGGCTTCCGGCTGTTGCGGCAGGACGCGCAGGGGCGCACGCAGCGCTACAGCATGACGGGCTACGCGGGCGACCGGCCAGCGGGCGAGCGTTACGGCGCGGCGGGCTGACGCCGCTGATCGCGCAACAACGCACACGACGACCCGCAGCGAGGAGGAACCATGACAGACGCCGCCACCGTGGACGCACTGCCCGCGTCCACCGCGCACAGCGACGCCGCCGCGCCCCACATCGACCTCGCGGCGCTGTACCGCGACTCCGGGATCGGCGACGTGCTCGGCGAACTCGATCGCGATCTGGTCGGGCTCGCGCCCGTGAAAACGCGCATTCGCGAAGTCGCCGCGCATCTGCTGGTCGAGCGCGCGCGGGCTTCGCTGGGTCTCGCGGGCGGCGCGCCGACCTTGCATATGTGCTTCTCCGGCAACCCCGGCACCGGCAAGACGACGGTTGCGCTGCGCATGGCGGAAGTGTTGCACCGGCTTGGCTACATTCGCCGCAATCATCTGGTGTCGGTCACACGCGACGATCTGGTCGGCCAGTACATCGGCCACACCGCGCCGAAAACGCGCGACGTGCTCAAGCGCGCGATGGGCGGCGTGCTGTTCATCGACGAAGCGTATTACCTGTATCGCCCGGAGAACGAGCGCGACTACGGGCAGGAAGCGATCGAAATTCTGTTGCAGACGATGGAGAACCAGCGTAGCGACCTGGTCGTGATTCTGGCCGGCTACGCGTCGCGAATGGAAGTGTTCTTCGAGAGCAATCCGGGTTTCCGCTCGCGCATCGCGCATCACATTACGTTTCCCGATTACGAGGAAACGGAGTTGCTCGAAATCGCCGAGCGGATGCTCGGCGCCATGCATTACCGCTTCGATGCCGCGTCGCGCCGCGCGTTCGCCGACTATCTGGCGCGCCGCATCCGCCAACCGAATTTCGCCAACGCGCGCTCGGTGCGCAACGCGCTCGACCGCGCGCGGCTGCGCCAGGCGAACCGCCTGTTCGCGAGCGCCTTGCAAGGCGGCGAGCCGATCGACGCCGCCACGCTGACGCTGATCGATGCCGCCGACGTGCGCGCGAGCCGCGTGTTCGACGCGCCGCCGCAGTCCTCGCATTCGCCTTCCACCGCGCGCGCCGTCACGGCGCCGCCGGGCTGAATCACGACACCATCGACGGAGAACGCCATGCAGGACGGACGCACGACACTTTCGAAGTTCCTGATCGACACGCTCGATCGCCCGCCGTGTACGGACGACACGCGCGACACTGCAGGACTCTCCGCGCTGCTCATCGACGTAGCGGCGGCCATCAAGTCGATCTCGGCGATGCTGACCAAGGGCGCGCTAGGGGGCAACTACGGTTCCGCGCAAACGCTCAACACGCACGGCGAGCAACAGAAGAAGCTCGACGTCTCGAGCAACGAGATCTTCGTGCAGCAATGCGAGTGGGACGGCTTGCTGGCCGCGATGGTGTCCGAGGAAATGGAGCACGTCTACGCGATTCCGCCGGACTATCCGCGCGGCGAGTATCTGCTCGCGTTCGATCCGCTCGACGGCTCGTCGAATATCGACATCAACGGCGTGGTCGGCTCGATCTTCTCGGTGCTGCGCACGCGCGACCCGGCAGAGGATGCAACCAGCGAAGCCGCGTTCCTGCGGCCGGGCTGCGAACAGGTCGCGGCCGGCTATGCCGTGTATGGACCGTCGACGATGCTGGTGCTGTCGGTCGGCAATGGCACGCATGGCTTCACACTGGAGCGCGAGATCGGCAACTTCGTGCTCACGCATTCGAACATCCGGATTCCGGAGGAAACCGGCGAGTTCGCGATCAACGCATCGAACGAGCGCTTCTGGGAGCCGCCCGTGCGCCGCTACGTGCAGGAGTGCAAGGACGGCCGCAGCGGTTGCCGCGCGCGCGACTTCAACATGCGCTGGATCGCGTCGATGGTCGCGGAAGTGCATCGCATCCTGATGCGCGGCGGCGTGTTCATGTATCCGCGCGACTCGAAAACGCCGGCGATGGAAGGACGCCTGCGCCTGCTCTACGAAGCGAACCCGATGAGCTTCCTGGTCGAGCAGGCGGGCGGTCTCTCGATCACCGGCCGGGAACGCATTCTCGACGTCGCGCCGCGTGCGCTGCATGGCCGCGTGCCGGTGATTCTCGGCTCGAAGAACGAGGTCGAGCGCATTGCGCGCTATCACGGCGAATACGACCGCGGCGAGGACAAGCCGTTCACGTCGCCGCTGTTCGGCACGCGCTCGTTGTTCCTGCCGGATTTCACGGCGTGATCGGCGACCGACGGCGCGCTCAGCGCACAGAACACAGTCATCCGGAGACAAACGCATGTCAGTCAAACATCCGATCATCGCGGTGACCGGCTCGAGCGGCGCCGGCACCACCACCGTCATGAAGAGTTTCACGCATATCTTCAGACGCGAGCACATCAATGCGCAGATCGTCGAAGGCGACGCGTTCCATCGCTACGACCGCAACGGCATGCGCGCGGCGATGCAGGAGCGCGAACGCGACGGTGTGCCGAATTTCAGCCACTTCGGGCCGGAAGCGAATCTGCTCGAAGAACTCGAAACGCTGTTTACGCGCTACGGCGAAAACGGCAGCGGGCAGTTTCGCCACTACGTGCACGACGCGGGCGAAGCGCAACTGTACAAGCAGGACGGCGGCACCTTCACGCCGTGGGAGGAGGTCGCGCCCAATACCGACCTGATGTTCTACGAAGGGCTGCATGGCGCGGCGGTGACCGAGAAGGTCGATATCGCGCGGCATGCGGATCTGCTGATCGGCGTCGTGCCGATCATCAACCTCGAATGGATCCAGAAGCTGCACCGCGATCAGACGATGCGCGGCTACACGCACGAAGCGGTGGTCGACACGATCTTGCGGCGCATGCCCGACTACGTGAACTACATCTGCCCGCAGTTCTCGCGCACGCATGTGAACTTCCAGCGCGTGCCGACCGTGGACACGTCGAACCCGTTTACCGCCCGCGAGATTCCGCAACCGGACGAGAGCTTCGTGGTGATCCGCTTCGCGCGGCCGAAGGGTATCGATTTCCAGTATCTGCTGACGATGCTGCACGACTCGTTCATGTCGCGCCCGAACGTGATCGTCGTGCCAGGCGGCAAGATGGGACTCGCGATGCAGCTGATCTTCACGCCGATGATCCTGCAACTGATCGACCGACGCTCGCGCGCCTGAGCGGCACCAGACGGATACCGAGGTTCATTTCGCAAGGAGAGATTCGATGAGTGCAGTCGCGCAACCGCTTCACGCACCCGCCACGCGCTCGATGGCCGACGCGCTGCGCATGCTCGCGCTCGACGAAGCGCGGCGCGTCGCCGACCGCGCGCGTTGAGCCCGCCGTTCGCCAAGATTTCATTTCATTTCGAGGAGCACGCAATGGCCTTCATCACCCTGCGGCAACTGCTGGATCACGCGGCCGAACACGACTACGGCGTGCCCGCGTTCAACGTCAACAACATGGAGCAGATTCACGCGATCATGCGCGCGGCCGAGGCCACCGCTAGCCCGGTGATCCTGCAGGCGTCGGCCGGCGCGCGCAAGTACGCCGGCGAGCCGTATCTGCGCCATCTGGTGCTCGCCGCGCTCGAAGCGCACCCGGACATTCCGCTCGTGCTGCATCAGGATCACGGCGCGAGCCCCGCGGTGTGTCAGCAGGCGATCCGCTCGGGCTTCACGTCGGTGATGATGGACGGCTCGCTGCTGCCCGATCAGAAAACCCCCGCCGCGTACGACTACAACGTCGAGGTGAGCCGGCGCGTGGTGGACGCCGCGCATGCGGTCGGCGTGTCGGTGGAAGGCGAACTCGGCTGTCTCGGTTCGCTCGAAACCGGCACGGCGGGCGAAGAGGACGGCGTCGGCGCACAAGGCAAGCTCACACGCGAGCACCTGCTGACCGATCCGGACGAAGCGCGGCGCTTCGTCGACGCGACCGGCGTCGATGCGCTCGCGATCGCGATCGGCACGTCGCACGGCGCGTACAAGTTCAGCCGCGAGCCGACCGGCGACATCCTCGCGATCGACCGGATCGCCGATATCCATGCGCGCATTCCGAACACGCATCTGGTGATGCACGGTTCGTCGTCGGTGCCGCAGGAATGGCTCGCGGTGATCCGCGAATATGGCGGCGAGATTCCGACCACCTACGGCGTGCCCGTCGACGAAATCCGCCGCGGCATCGCCCAGGGCGTGCGCAAGGTCAACATCGACACCGACATCCGTCTCGCGATGAGCGGCGCGATGCGCAGGTCGCTCGCCAATGCGCGCGCGGAGTTCGATCCGCGCGCGGCATTGAAGGCCGCCACCGCCGCGGCGAGCGCGATCTGCGTCGAGCGATTCGAGGCGTTCGGTTGCGCGGGTCAGGCGGCGCGCATCAAGCCGCTGCCGCTCGACACGATGGCGAGCCGCTACCACTAACGCCACTGCCACGGAGAACGCAATGCGCGAATTCCTGATTGCGCCGTCGCTGCTGTCGGCGGATTTTGCCCGGCTCGCCGACGAGATTCGCGACGTGACGGCGGCCGGCGCGGACTGGATTCATCTGGACGTGATGGACAACCACTACGTGCCGAACCTGACAGTCGGCCCACTCGTGTGCTCGGCGATCCGGCCGTACACGACGCTGCCGTTCGACGTGCATCTGATGACCACGCCCGTCGATCCGCTGGTGCCGGCGTTTGCCGAGGCCGGCGCGAACCTGATCAGTTTTCATCCGGAGGCGACGCTGCACGTGCATCGGACCATCGACCTGATCCGCTCGCACGGTGCGCGCGCGGGGCTGGCGCTGAATCCGGCCACGCCGCTCGCGGCGCTCGATCACGTGCTGGAGATGCTCGACGTCGTGCTGGTGATGTCGGTGAATCCGGGCTTCGGCGGCCAGGCATTCATCGCCGAAACGCTCGACAAGCTGCGGCTGCTGCGCGAGCGCGTCGACACGACGATGCAGCGCACCGGGCGGCCCTTGCTGATCGAAGTGGACGGCGGCGTGAAGGCGTCGAACATCGCGCGTGTCGCCACGGCGGGCGCGGACGTGTTCGTTGCCGGGTCGGCCGTGTTCGGTGCGGGCGATCGCGCGCAGGCGATCCGCGGCATGCGCGGCGAACTGGCCACTGTCGACGAACCCGCGGGGGTGGCCGCCATGCAGTGATGGCGCTGCTGTTTCAGCGCTTTTTCAGCGTCTCGCCCGGCGCGCACCATGCGCTGAGATCTTCTTCAGGCCGGTCGACCGCGCAGCCCCAGTCGAGCGGCTGGTCCTGATCGAAGCGCTTGCCGAGCCGCCATGCAATCTCGGCGCGCGCAAGCTGCACGCCCATATAGAACGCGTGGCCGCCGTCTGTTTCGAGGTTCAACTGCGGGTACAGCGCGAACGGATCGTCGCCGCGACGATGGCCGTCGCGGTTGTACACGTGAATGCCGTCGGCGCTGATCTGCACGCGCAAATTCGGGTCGCGCACGCCGCGCGCGAATTCGTCGATTTCTTCGGCGCTGTACGGAAACGGCCGTTTCGCGTGGACCGTCGCGAGTTCGGTGCTGATGCCCTTCGGCAGCACCTGCGCATCGCGCGCGGCATGCATCACGCGGCGCGCGACATCGGCTTCGCGCAACGCGCGCCGCGCATGCTGGCTCACCGACGTCGCCAGCACCGCGCCAATGCGCAATTCAGCCGCCATGCCGAGCAGCACCGCGTTGATGCCGCTCGTGTCGGCCTCGGTCAGTTCGGTCACGTTGCCGACGCCCATCATGATCGCGATGTCGGGATAGCGCTCGCGCAAACGCACATAGCGCGCAATCGACGCGGCCAGCCCGAACGGAATCGGATCCAGAATCGGATCGGCGAGAAACGCGCGGCCGCGCGCGGACAGCGCGTCGATCGCGGCGTCGAGCGACGCGGGGTCGGCCGGTTCGCGCGCGACGAGGATCGGCGTCGACGGCACTTCGTCGGCGATCCATAGCGTGTCGAGGTTCAGGCTCATCAGATAGTCGGCGCCCGCGCGGCCGCCGCGCAGCAGTTCGTCGTTGCGCATCGAATCGACGCTGACGCGATAGCCTTCGGCCTTCAGCCGCCGCACCGCGTCTTCGAGATGCGCAAACGCCGTGTCCGGCAGGCAGCCGATGTCGATCACGTCCGCGCCTTGGGCCGCATACTCGCGCGCTCTTGCCGCGATGCCGTCGAGGTCGAGGCGCGGCGCATCGACGATCTCCGCGAAAATCTCCGTGTCGTAGCGGCTCAGATCGAACGGCTTCGCCTTGCGGCCGAAAAATTGCGGCAAGTCCTTGACCTCCTCGGGACCGCGTTCGAACGGCACGCCGTAGTGCGCGCTCAGCGCGTCGAGATCGCCACGGCAGCGGCCCGGCACGATCACGCGCTGCGCGGCGAGCGGCGCGCTCACGCGGCGCTGGATCAGGTCGGCGGTCATCAACCCGGCCACTTGCAGGCCGATTTCGCGCACCTCCCAACTAAACGGCGTCGGCGCCATGCCGTCGAGCACGCGCCGCAGGCTCGGTTCGGCAAGCCGGCCGGTCAGGAAGAGGAGGTGGTCCATGCGAGGTCGAGGGTCGCGAGGCGTTGGGTGAGCGCCGCTTCGAGTTCGTCGAGCGAGCGCGCGAGCGTCGTGTATTCGAAGCGCGCCAGACGCTCGACGTTGTCGAGTTCGATCGCCCGTGGCCGCAGTTCGACCCATTCGTCCGGGCTATGCGTGATCACGCTCGGTTCGGTGTCGCACGCAAAGACGATGCCGGGGATGCATTGCTTGCCGGCCTGCGCGTACATATTGGTCGGCAGCGTATCCGAGATGCCGTAAGCACATTTGGCGACCGTGTTGCTGGTGGCGGGTGCGATCACGACCGTGTGATAGACGCCGTGATACAGCATGCCGACCGGCACGCCGCTCGCGCTGTTGTCGCGCAGTACGCGAAAGTGTTCGCGCAGCTTGTCGAGCGACCAGCCATAGAGCGGCAGCACTTCCTCGGCCGCCGCGGACAGAAACAGATCGACGCGCGGCAAGCGCCGCGCGAGCGCGATCGATTCTTCCAGCATATGACCGGAGCCGGTCACGCACCACGCGAAGTGCGCATCCGGCCTGAAGTCGGCGAGATCGCGGGCACCCTTGCGAGCAGACTCGCTGGGGGACCTGAGGGACGACCCGGTCATGCGTCGAGATCGAACGGCATGCCGTCGGCCGGCGAGCCTTCATGCGACAGCCGGATATGCAGCCGGCGCATCTTGCGATACAGCGTATTGCGGCTAATGCCGAGCGCCTTCGCGACGTTGCTGACGTTCCAGCGGTGCTCGTCGAGCAGCGACAGCACCGTTTCGCGCTCGTTCAGCTGGATCGCGTTCAGCGAAGAAATGTCCGCCTCGTCGGCGAGATGCCCGTCCATGTCCGCGTTCGCGAGGCGCAGCGCAATCGGCAGGTCGACCGCCGACGTGCGTTGCGTGACCTCGGGCGGCAGATGCTCGCAGCGGATCGGCTCGCCGTCGGACAGCGCGATGGCCATCTGCAACACGTGACGCAGCTGACGGATGTTGCCGGGCCACGCGTAGGTGAGCAGCGCGTGTTCGGCTTCCGGCGTCAGATCGGGCGGATCGTCGGTTTCGTTCGCGAGCAGATGATGGATCAGCGGCAGCTTGTCGACGCGCTCGCGCAGCGCCGGCAGATTCAGCTCGACGCCCTTGAGCCGGTAGTACAGATCCTCGCGGAATTGCCCGCTTTGCACGAGTTCGAGCAGATTGCGGTGGCTCGCGCTGATCAGCTGGAAATTGACCTTGACGGTGGTCTCGGCGCCGAGCGGCGTGACCTCGTGTTCCTCGATCACGCGCAGCAGGCGTGCCTGCAACACGAGCGGCATGTCGCCGATCTCGTCGAGAAACAGCGTGCCGCCGTTGGCCTGCACGATCTTGCCGCGCCGTCCTTCGCGCTGCGCGCCGGTAAACGCGCCCGCGCGATAGCCGAACAGCTCGCTCTCGATCAGGTTCTCCGGCAGCGACGCGCAGTTGACCGGCACGAACAGACCGTCGGCGTGCGGGCTGATGCTATGCAAGGCCTGCGCGAAGACTTCCTTGCCGGTGCCGGTCTGGCCGCGCAGCACGATCGGAATCTTGCGCTGGATCACGCGCGCGGCCAACTGGATCTGCGAGGCCATGCGCGGGTCGCCGAATTCGAGGTGCGCGATCTCGTCGAGCTTCGGTACCGGCGGATGTTTGTCGTGTTTTTCGGAGGCGTTGGCGCGCATGGCGGAGTCGGGGACGAGCACGCGCGTCACGCGCCCCGTGGCGTTTTGCGGCGTCTGCGCGACGAGGAAAAAGCGGTTCGTCGCGTTTGCGCTGTAGACGGTGACCGGATGGAACGAGCCGCGAATGCTGCGCGCGATCATGTCTTCGAGCGACGCGTTGAATGCTTCCTCGATGCGCCGGCCGCGCAGCTCGCTCAGCGAGCGGAAGCCCAGCTGGAACAGCGCGCTGCGATTCGCGGCGAGCACGGTGCTGTCGTCGCCGACCGCGAGCTTGCCGCCGTGCAGCGTGCCGACGAATTCCGGGCGGCTGTGGAAATGGATCATGTTGGCATGCCGGTAGCGCGCATCGAGCAGACGGTTTTCGATCATCTGCCGCGACATGCCGACCAGCACCAGCGAGTGCTGCTGCAGCAGCTTCGAGCGGCTCGTGACGTCGAGCACGCCGGCGATTTCGCCGCCGTCGTCGAAGATCGGCGCGGCCGAGCACGTCAGCGACGTATAGCGCGGATAGAAATGCTCGTGCTGACAGACGGCGATGCAGTCGCGCTCCGCGAGGCAGGTGCCCATGCCGTTGGTGCCGGCTTCGCGTTCGCTCCACAGCGCGCCGACGCGAAAGCCGTCGACGGCGACCGCCTCGGCGAACGGCACGGACGACACCTGATGCACGATCACGCCGCCAGAATCGACGAGCACGACCGCGAGCTCGGGATCGGCCAGTTGCTGATAGAGCGTCGTCATCTCGAGCTTCGAACACGCGATCAGATCGCCGAGCGCCTCACGGCGCGCGCTGAGTTCGTACTCGGTGAGCACCGGCGGCGGCACGAAACGCGCGGGGTCCAGCTGGAATTCGTTGATGCAGCGCGTCCACGACTGAGCTACGGGTTCGCTTGTCGGGCGAGTGGTCAACTGATGGTTGACCACGTTCAGAACTTCCCGGACGTGCGTACTGCTGTCAGCGAGCAACGACATGGGATTTGCCTCCGTTGCGTCATTTCGCAAGCGTGACTGCTTCGCACGCCGCGAATGCCGCTTTATCAAGCCTGCCTGCCCCTGGCGCGGCGCAATCTCGGTTCGCCTGCGCCCTCCCGACCGGCCCTATTACGAGGCGGGTGTTGAAAACTGTACGCCCGATGCAGGATTGGTTCAACAGAAAGTCACACTGGGTTTACCTCACTGTGCCCGGATTTTGCTTTTCTCGATGCGCGACGCGTTAAACGGGTTGCAGGTTGCATGCCTGTCGCAGCTTCGGCACAGAGTGTGCCGCGCGTCGTTCAGTTCTACTGTTCTACTGTTGCATCGTTTCGCTCGTCATCACAGGCTGTTCAATCCTGGGCCGCGCCGCGGCGGAGAGCAAATCATGGATCGTTTCGATACTGTTCGCCTTGCCGCATTTTCCAGCATCGGCGCCAATCCCGGCCCGCAAGTCGGCGCGTTGCCCGAGCGCCTGGACATCGTATTCATCGAGAATTTCATCGGCCAGACGGTCATCGGTATCGATAGCAGTGAGTTGCATGTTGCGCAACCGGTGCGTGTGAACCTGGCTATCGGCGTGCCAGCGATCCGCGCCTGCGCGACGGACCGGATCGAAGATACGGTCAACTACGCGGCCGTGCGCGGGGCGCTGCTCGATCTGTTCGCGTCGCATCGCGTGCGGCTGCTGGAGGCGCTTGCCGAGACGATCGCGCAACTGCTGATCGCCGACTTCGGCGCGCACTGGGTGCGCGTGTCGCTCGCGAAGCCGGCCAAGTTCGCCGACCTCGCGGCCGTCGGCGTGCAGATCGAGCGGCGTCGCGGCGATGGCTCGGCGGCGGCCGTGGGTCTCGCGCGGTACGCGTCGCTGGGCGAGGGGCTGGTGCCTAGTTGAGGGGGGCGCCCAGCCGGGCGCGCCGAGCGGGGCGCGCAGAATGCCCGGCGCGTTTCAGGCCGTGGTCATTTCGCCACGGTCGACGTTTTCTGCGGACCGAGTCCGCACGCCTGATATGCGCTGGTTTGCAGCGCGCGGAAGCGCTTGGTTTGCGCCTTAGCGTGGTCGACGCGGAATTCCGCGCCGCCTTCGCCGCCTAGCGTCGCGTACTTCGAGAAGGTCGACTGGTCGACGAATTCGTCGTAGGGCAACGACGCGGCCATCTTGTCGATCACGCACGAGCACTTGTAGACGTTCGCGAAATCGTGGCCGTTATCGTCCATGCAACTGAGCACGTATTCGACGCGACCCTCGGTCGGATAGTTGTAGCCGCCCGCCCACGCGAGCGGCGCGGCGAGCAGGAGCGAGGTAAAGGCGAGAAGCGCGCGACATCTGTTGGTCATTGAATGCCTCTGCGAAAGCATTGAGCCTGCTTCGCGAACCGCTGCGCGAGATGCGTGCCTTGCGGCCGCGAGGCGACGGGATGCGCGAGGAGGCGGGGCCGGCAACGGCGCCGCGTCTCCTGCGCTTGCATGCGCCGTCAGTTCGGCGCGAACGGATGCGCGACGCTGCCCTTCTTCGCCAGCACTTCAGCCGCGCTCGGGTCGCCGCTGACCGCGCGCTTGATGGCCTCGCGCGTCGCCTGATAGTTGAACTGCTGGATCTTCTTGTCGTCCTCGGCCTGCCAGTGAATGAACACGCCGACGCAGAGGAACAGATCGTCGGCTTCTTCCTGCGGGATCGTGCCGTCCTCGACACTGTCGGCCACCGCGAGCGCGACCGCGTGCTGCGCCGGGCCGAACATCTGCACGGCCTGCTTGGCGCCTTTGATCGTCACCTTGTTGAACAGGATCGTATTGGGCTTCGTGATGAGATTGGGCGCGACGACGGCGAGCAGCGACGTGAAGCCGTCCTTGTTGTTGGTGAGGGCGTTGCAGAACGCGGTTTCCGCAGCCGAACCTCGCGGTCCGATCAGCAAGTCGATGTGCGCGACCTCGTTGCCGTCGCCGACGAGCGACTCACCGATCATGACGCGGTTGATCTTGGCCATTCTGTTCCTCCAAAAGAGTAGGTATGGACCTGCTGACGAGGCGCCGCCCGCGATCGTCCGGATCAGCCTCGCGAGAGCGGTGCGGGAATGCACGGCGGTACTAACTAACAGGTTCCGTGCCAGTTGTCGCTAAGGGCCTGCTGACGCGGCTGTTCGGGTCTTCTTCAGTCCAGACGATTCAGGGTTAACCGCGCCCTTCGACGCAGCGCGCAAGAAACAGCGTGGCCACCGCGAGGTCAGCGCTGGTGCCGGGATTGATCGCGCGTGCCTTCAATTCGGCGTCCCAAGCATCGAGTTGCGGATCGCTTGCCGAGCGGCGCGCGGCGGATCGCGCTTGGCGCCAGCGCGCGCGCTGTTCGCGTGCCACGAGCGTGACACTCTGCGCCAGCGCGAGGCCGTGCTTGCGCACAATGTGAGAGTCGGGCCAGCCGCCGAGGAACGTGAGAAACACGTTGAGCATCGCGATTTCGCCTGGATCGGCGGGCGCGGGTTCGGACGTTGGTTTCGAGGCTTCGAAGTAAGCGGCGAGGCCGGTGTCGAACAGGTCGGCGAAACCGTTCGCGTATTGCCGCGCGATGCTGTCGCGTTCGCTGGCAAGCCGCATCGCGTCGCGCAGGCCGATCGTCGGCGGTGCGCGGACCGATTGCTCGGGCGCGTCGCCGAGGCCGCCGGGATTGGCGAGCGCGATCGCGCGGTAAGCAAGCCGAGCGTCTTCGACGTCGAGCCGGCTCAGCACGTCGCCGACGGCCGCGCGCCACGCTTGCGCCGACACCGGCGGTTCGCCGGTTTCGTCGAGGGCCGCGGCGAGCGGCGCGACCAGCAGCACGATGCCGAGATTCGTATTGCAGCCGACGGCCGCGCGCGTGCGCTTGACCGCGTCGAGAATGCGCTGTCCGACGCGCTCGCCGCGCGCGAATAGCGCGTCGAGCGACGCGTCCGCGCTGGCGAGGAACTGGGCCGCGTGCATGCCGTGGCCGGGGCTTTGGGTGCTGACGTTGCCGGGTTTCGGCGTGGTGACGTCGAGCGCGCAGGCTTCGAGGAAGGCCGCGCGCGCGTGCTCGACGGGAATCGCATGAGTGTCGGGCATCGCGCTCAAGCCCGGCGCTGCGGAGACTGCTCGGGCAACCCGGCGCTAGCGGCTTGCTCGGCCAGCCTGCGATCGAGCAGATCGTCGACGAGCGCCGCCGCGACATCGAGCGGCACGACCGACTGCAAACCGCGCCACGCGGCCACGCCGTTGACTTCGAGCACGAGGGGCAGCGCGGCGTCGTCGGCATTCGGGATCAGGTCCACGCCCGCGTAGTCGAGCCCGAGCGCGGCGGTTGCGCGCACTGCCGTCTGTGCGAGCGGGACCGTCAGCTCGGCGGGCTCGCAGCGCGCGCCTTGCGCGACGTTGTGAATCCAGCCCTTGCCGCCGCTGCGCCGCATCGCCGCGACCGCCTTGCCGCCAATCACGAGCACGCGCCAGTCGAAACCCGGCCGGTCGCTCGCGACGAAGCGCTGCAGATAAGCGACCTGCCGATAACGCGCGAGCGACGGCAATGGCGCGAGCAGGCCGCCGCGCGCGCCGAGCCGTTTGAGCCCGTGGCCTTGCGAGCCGAACAGCGGCTTGAGCACGACCTGACGGCCGGCGGCCGCTTCGCGCATCAGTACGCGTTGCGCGAACGCGGCGGATTCGCCGGCCCAGGTGGCCGGTGTCGGCACGCCCGCGCGATGCAGCAGGAAGCTCGTCATCGACTTGTCGACGCTGCGCTCGATCGCGCGCGCGTCGTTGTACACCGGCACGCCCGATTCACGCAGCGCGTGCAGGATGCCGAGCCGCAGCGTCACCTGCTCGAAGCTGCCGCCGGCGATGCCGCGTACGAACACCGCGTCCGGCAGCGTGCGGCCGAAGCCCGGGATCGCGAGGCCGTGCGGCAGCCACGTGGTGTCGATGCGGCAATCCGCGAGATCGACGCAACGCGCTTCGGCGCCGCGCGCGCGGAACGCCTTTTTCAGCCGGCCGGTGTGCCAGCCGGTTTCGTCGGTCATGATCGCGATGCGCACGCCTGATGTGATCATCATCGCGCGACGGACTCGCCGCCCCACTGTTTGCGCAGCAGGCCGCCGTCGAGCCGGCCGCCATGATAGGTCGCGCCGCTTTCGAGGCTGCTGAC
This sequence comes from Paraburkholderia tuberum STM678, assembly GCF_902833905.1. Lineage (GTDB taxonomy): Bacteria > Pseudomonadota > Gammaproteobacteria > Burkholderiales > Burkholderiaceae > Paraburkholderia > Paraburkholderia tuberum. The sequence continues at coordinate 110,198 of NZ_CADFGP010000011.1, forward strand.
CCACACCTCGGCGGGCGCGAACAGCGCGGGATCGATCTGATAGAAGTCGAAGTTGACGGCCGTGAAGACGTCCGCGAACGGCCGGCCGTAGTCGCGCGAATTGGCGGAAGGGAGGGTGTCGGCGAGACGTTGCGCGATCTCGTCGTGCTGGACGCTCAGGTGCACGCGGCCGCCGTACAGGATCGCGTCGTTGGTGCGGCCCATCGCCTGAATGCCGTCGGGCGCGGGCGGCGGCAGCGGCGCCGAGCCCGTCCCCGCGACGATCTCATCGAGCGGTACGCCGAGCACGTGCACCTTGTGCAGCGCAACTTCGACCACGCGGGCGACGACCTGTACCGTTCCCGCGACAGAGTGTGTCGGCGTGACGATCAGCGTCAGGTGTTCGGGCGCGAGGCCGCAATCGTGCAGCACCTTGTCGATCACGACCTGCGGCGGCAGGCGGTCCACTTCGAGCACCAGCGCGCCGCGCTCGTGGCGGTCGCGATAGCCGAGTTCGTCGAAGAGCGGCTCCTTGACCGCGAGCGCGCGCGCGGGCCCCGAGCCGAGCGAAAAGAATTTCTTGCCACCGGTCTGCTCCCTGGTCGCCGACAGGCTCCAGCCCGCGTACTGGCTGCCCAGACACGCGAGCACCGGCGACGACGTGCTGACCTCGAGCATCGTCGGCCACAGCGGCGCGGCGTCGAAGTTCGCGCGTACCGCGACACGGCCGAGACCGCCCATGCAGATGCGCGCGATCAGCACGCCGGCGTCGACGCCGCCGCGCGCGTCGACGCCGGCGTCGGCGATCACGGTGCCATCGCGCGTGCGCGTCAGTGCGACGCCGAGCTGTGCCGCTTGATCGACGAGCCGTGCTACGAGGCGCTCTGAAAGCGCGTTCACGCTCGGCAACGCGGCGGGCGCGGAAGTCTCAGCTGTGGGCGTGGAGGCAGGCATGGTCGGGTTCATCGCAGGTTTCGATTCGTTGGACGACGCGTTCGTGCTGCGCGTCGAGCGCGGTGAGCACCGCGTCCACCGATGCCGCTCGCACTTGCAGCGTGCAGACCGGCTGCCCTGCGTCGATGCGGGTGCCCGGCATCGGCACGTCGCGGCATTGCGGATCGCGCACGCAGGCGTCGGAGAACGCGGCCGAGACGCTGAACGGCCGCTGCGCGAACAGCACGCGCTGACCGGCACGCCAGCGCGGCGCGCGGGCGAGCGCGAGGCTCGCGGCCGACGGCGCGCGGCCGTGGCGGCACGCGTCGAGGTGGCAGGCGAGCAGGCCGGCCGGCCATGCATCGGGCGACGCGGTTTCGTAGAGCGCCATCGTCGACGAAGGGCGCGGGTTGATTTCGAGCACGTCGAACGAGGCGCCGTCCGACAGGAAGTCGCAGCTGTTGATGCCGACGAGGCCGGTGTTTGCGCACAGCGCCTCGAGCGCTTGCTGCACGCGCGCGATGAACGCTGGCGGCAAGTCGATCGGCCCGATCGAGCCGGCATGCACGAAGCGCAGATCGCCGATCGCGCACGTGAATTGCTCGGCGAAACCGATCAGATGCGCGCTGCCGTGCGCGCCGATGAAAAGCGCCGACAGCGAACGGCCTTGGCCAATGCGTTGGAAGTAGCCGTGCGCGGAGTCGGTCGTCAAATGGAACGAGTCGGCCGCCTCGATATGCGTACCGCCACAACCATCCGCCTGCTTGAACAGCCAGCCCTCGGCCGTCGCGGGCCGCTCGAACGACACAGCCGGATGCGCAATCCGCAACGCGTCGAGCAGCGCGAAAAAACGCCGCGGCTCGCGCACGGCCGCGATCGCCTCGGCAGCGTTGCCGAGAAAGCGCGGCAAGCCGGATTCGCGGCACAACTGAGGCATCAAAGCTTCGAGCCCGCTGCCGCCGATCCAGCCAAGCAAACCCGGCAAGCGCGCGACACGCGCAAGCGCATCGACGAGCCGCGCCCGGTCGATCCCGAGCGCGCCATCACCACGGCCGATGTCGAACCATAGCTCGGCGGCCTCGCGCGTGTCGCGGTCGCCGAAGACATCGAGCGCGGCGACATGCAGGCCGGCGCGCGCCGCGGACTGCGCGAGCAAGCGCGCGGACTGCCCGACGACCGCGACCAACGGCGCATGCATGAGCGGGCGGTGCGACTTCATGACGACCGCGCTCAGCCGAGACCGGCCGCGACCGCGCGGGCCTCGTCGTAGGCTTCCGGGAATCCCAGGTAGACCGGCTTACCACCCGTGCGCATGCGCACGAAGAGGCGATGCTCGACCTGATATTTGACGTTGCCGATCGCCAGCGCGCCGATGCCGACCGCGCCCGCGTTCGGCACGCCGTCGATCGGCTTGCCGTCGTTCATCACGTTCACGCCGGCGATCCCTTCGGGCGGCACCGCGTTGACGTCGGCGGCGACGAGCAGGCGCTTCGCATGCACGAGGTCGTCCCTGCCGACCACCTGCGCGCCCGCGACGGCGGTGGCGAGCACGATTTCCGCGTCGGCGAGCGCGCCGCGCAGTTCGGCGGGCGTGGTGGCGCTGATGCCGTTCGTGAAGATGCCGAAGCGCTCGTTGACTTCGTCCGAGGCCCCGAGCGCGCGATTGCGGTCGTGGTGGCTCGCGATCGTCACGTCGGCGCCGCGCGACGCGGCGATCGCCGCCGCGATGCGCCCGACCGCGCCCGTTCCGCCGAGAATCAGCACGCGCTTGCCGCCCAGCTCCACGCCGTGCTGTTTGCCCAGATGCCGCTCGACCAGCGCGACGAGCGCGGCCGCGGTCGTGTACGAACCGCTCGGATCGGCGAACACCGAGACCTCGAACGGCGGGACCATCGCGCGGCGCGCGGTGTCGAGCATGTCGGCGGCCTGCATCACGTCCCGTCCGCCGATGAAGATGCCGGTGCGCGACACCCCTTTCGGGCCGCGCGAGAAGATCGCGTCCTGCGTCAGATTCGCGACCATGCCCGCTTCGACGTTGCAATACGGCACGATGACCTGATAGCCGGCGTCGGCGGCCATGTTGACGTCGAACGGACTCATCTGTGGCGTGGCCGTGAACATGTGCAGGATGTAGGGCCTTTCAAGGGTTTCTGACATGGCAGGGGCTCGTTTCAGTGGCAATCTCGGGGACGGCGCAAGGCAAGGCCGCGCCGCGCGTGGCAGCGGCTTATGTAAGCGGCGGCCTGAGCGGTGCAGCGCATCATGCGGCGTCGATGTGCGGCGCGCGCGCCTCGGCGCCGCTGATCGCCGCGCCGCTATTACGGCCCGCGACGACGCTGCATTCGATATGCGGCAGCGCGCTCGCGACGGCGCGCGCGGTCGCGAGCGCGCGGTCGGCCTCGCGCGCGCTCGCGAGCACCGCGAAGCCAGTCGGGCCCCACGAGGTCTGGCCGATGCCGGCGGTGCGTTCGGCGGCGACCGCGCGCAGTACGTGCTCGACGTCGGGACTCGCGAACACGCCGCCTTGCGCGCTCGCGAAATATTCGCCGATGGTCTGCTGCAGCTCGGTGAGGCCGTGCGCGAACGGCGCGAAGTTATGTTCGGCGGCGCCGGGCAGGATCTGCATCAGCACCAGATGGCACAGATGCGCGGCGAGCCGCTGCGGAAACGGCGCGAGCGATGCGAGCGCGCTGCGTTCCTCGGTACCGTGCAAGCCCTCGCGGCTGTTGTCGCTGACGAGCAGCACGCGCCACGGCTGCGGAAACGGCTGGCGCGACAGCAGCGGCGGCATGCTCTGGCGCAGATCGCCGGGCGGGCCGCCATCGAGCAGCAGGCCGCCGCACTCGAAGCCGAGTATGCCGATGCCGGAGCGGGCGCCGCGCCCGAGCAGACTCGCGAGCTCGGCGCTCCTCGCCGGCTGGCCGACGAGGCGCGCGAACGCGGTGCCGACCGCCAGCGCCAGCTGCGTGCCGGAGCCGAGGCCGGTGTGCGCGCGCGGTGCCTCCAGCACGTCGATCGCGAGTGTCGCCGGTCCATAGGCGGCCTGCAGCCGCGCGAGACTCAGCGCGATGCGCTCGCGCTCGGCCTCGCTGACCACGCCGCCGATCTGCTCGCGTTCGGCGAGCCGCGCTTCGATCCGCGTGCCGTGCGTATCGATGACGAGCCCCAGGCTGCCGAACGCACGCCCGAGCGACGCGTTCGGATCGAGAAAGCCCAGATGCAGCCGCGCGGGCGCATCGATCGTGATGGGGGCGCGTGGCGGCAGGCGGCGGAGCTGAAGCGGCATCTCGAGTGTCCTCAGGTGTCCTTGCGGGTGCGCAAGACCGGGTTCGGCCGCGGGGCGTCCGCAACGCGTCGCGGGTTCCAGCGATAGTGCGCCCGGCGACGTCAAGCGAAAGCCGTACCAGGCACGCGCAACGGCCGCCGCCGCGAGTTTGGCCCACTGGAACCGCGAAACGGGCACGCCGCGCCCACGCGGTTTCGCCGCCGCATGGACGCTGTGTGACGCCGAAGGCGCACTGTGTCACGCGCTGTTTCATCCGGCGACAGGAACGCGTGTCAACTGCCTTGCGCGGGTTTGGGCGCGTCGTACTTGATATAGCGGAAGCGCTGATCGTCGGCGGGCGTGCCTTCGAGCGGACCGTCCTCGAGGCCGGGCTGCCAGTGGACCACCGATTCGATCTTCGTCGCGAGCGCGAAGTCCTTGTCGGTGATGCCCTTGGCGCTGTGCGTCTTCAGCTTCACGGTCACGAATGCGTACGAGACCGTCAGATCGGGGTGGTGCCAGGCGGCTTCCGCGAGGTGGCCCACAGTGTTGACCACCATCAGCGTTCCCTTCCAGCCCTCGGTGCGGTATTTGCGCCGCAGCCAGCCATCTTCCAGATACCAGTGCTGCAGCGGACCGACGAGGCGCTGCTGGATCTCTTCGTCGGTATAGACGTGCTCGGTGTTTGCCATGGCTGTTGCTCCTCGAATGCGCGAATCGATCGCCGAACGAAGCATCGTTGCAAGTGACAGGCCCGTGCCGCGGCGTGTGATTCGCAAAGGACACGATTCGTATCACGCAAGTGACACAGTATGTGCCGCATCGCGTGACGCAGGCCCTTCAGCTTACCGCCATGCAAGCATCGGCGTGCAACGCCCGAGTGCCGCGACACCTCGCGCGTGCCGAGTCGCCGGGCCAGCGCAGCCAATAGCGGCAAACGTTGCCGCTATTCCGGCATGGAATGTGCATCGGCCGTTCATGCGTCGCGAAGCCCGACATCGAATCGGGATAGCGCGTTAATCGTTACCTGCACTCGAGAAGGCGCGCACGATGCGATGAGGTAGCGTGGGTCATTCGTGAGTTGAACAGCAGGACAATTCTGGAGGAGACATGAACTTACGCACTGTAGTTCTTGGGCTCGCGATCCTCGCATCCGCAGCCTTTGGCTCTCTGGCTGCGCAGGCCGATTCGCAGCTCGACGCGCTGATGAAAAATCCAGCCAACTGGGCGGCCCAGGCGGGCGATTATGCGAATCACCGCTACAGCCCGCTCAAGCAGATCAACGAGAACAACGTCGGCAAACTGCAGGTCGCATGGACCATGTCGACCGGGGTGCTACGCGGCCATGAAGGCTCGCCGCTCGTGATCGGCGACACGATGTATGTCCACTCCCCGTTTCCGAACAAGGTCTTTGCGGTCAACCTGAAGGATCAGACGTTCCTCTGGCAGTATCAGCCGAAACAGGATGAACAGGTCGTCTCCGTGATGTGCTGCGACACCGTCAATCGCGGTCTCGCGTACGGCGACGGCAAGATCTTCCTGCAGCAGGCCGACACCAAGCTCGTCGCGCTGAACGCGAAGACGGGCGACGTGGTGTGGACCGCGCAGAACGGCAATCCGAAAGCCGGCGAAACCAACACCAACGCGCCGCACGTATTCGGCGACAAGGTGCTGACCGGGATCTCGGGCGGCGAGTTCGGCGTGCGCGGTCGTCTGATCGCGTACGACATCAAGACCGGCAAACCGGCCTGGACCGCGTACAGCACGGGCTCCGACAACGATATGCTGCTCGACCCGCAAAAGACGATGACGTATTCCAACGGCCAGATGGTGCCGGTGGGCGCGGATTCGTCGCTGAAGTCATGGAAGGGTGATCAGTGGAAGCTCGGCGGCGGCACCACGTGGGGCTGGTATGCGTGGGATCCGAAACTCAATCTTGTGTACTACGGTACCGGCAATCCGGGCACATGGAACCCGACGCAACGTCCGGGCGACAACAAATGGTCGATGTCGATCTTCGCGCGCGACCTGAATACCGGCATGGCCAAATGGGTCTACCAGATGACGCCGCACGACGAATGGGACTATGACGGCGTCAACGAAATGATCCTGTCCGATCTGACGATCAACGGCAAGCAGGTGCCCGCGATCGTGCACTTCGACCGGAACGGCTTCGGCTATACGCTCAATCGCGTAACCGGACAGCTGCTGGTCGCGCAGAAGTACGACCCGGCGGTGAACTGGGCCGACCGTGTCGACCTGCAAAGCGGCCTGCCGATTCGCAACGCGGCGTACTCGACGCAGGCGGCCGGCTCCGATCACAACGTGAAGGGCATCTGCCCGGCGGCACTCGGTTCGAAGGACCAGCAACCGGCGGCATACGATCCGAACTCGCACCTGTTCCTCGTGCCGACCAACCACGTCTGTATGGACTACGAGCCGTTCGATGTCGACTACGTGTCGGGACAGCCGTATGTCGGCGCCACGCTGTCGATGTATCCGGGCCCGAACGAGGGCAACGCGATGGGCAACTTCATCGCGTGGGATGCGAGCAAGGGCAAGATCGTCTACTCGAAGCCGGAGAGGTTCTCGGTGTGGTCGGGTGTGCTGGCGACCGGGGGCGGCATCGCGTTCTACGGCACGCTGGAAGGCTACCTGAAGGCGGTGCGCATCAAGGACGGCAAGGAACTGTGGCGCTTCAAGACGCCGTCGGGAATCATCGGCAACGTCTTCACGTATGAGTATCAGGGCAAGCAGTACGTCGGCGTGTATTCGGGCATCGGCGGCTGGGCCGGCATCGGCATGGCGGCAGGTCTGGAGAAGCCGACCGAAGGTCTGGGTGCGGTCGGCGGCTACAAAGATCTCGCGAAGTACACCGCGCTCGGCGGCACGCTGTTCGTGTTCGCGATTCCTGGCGAAAAGAGCTGAACGAACGGCTGAAATGAAAGGCTGAACCAGCGGGGCGGCTTGAACAGGCACGGCCGCCCCGTCGGCCTCGCGCAAGCATTGAATCACCCCCCGATCGCGCCCGTTGGTGGATGCGTCGATGAAACGCGTCGGGGCGCGGCTTATTCCCAGATGGAGACATGTGCATGAAAGGCCGATCTATCCTGTTGCTCACGGTGTTGCCCGCAGCGCTCGTCGTGCTGCCCGTCGGATACGCGCAGAACAATCCTTCGATTGCGCAGGTCGCGTACAAGGTGGTCGACGGCACCAAGGTGGACAGTAATACGCTGCTGGGCTGGAAGACGTGGCGCGCGCTCGCCTGCGAACGCTGCCACGGCGCGCAGCAGCAGGGCATGGTCGGGCCGTCGCTGATCGACGCGTTCAAGACGCTGGACAAGACCGAGTTTCATCGCACGGTGTTCGGCGGCCGGGTGGACAAGGGCATGCCCGATTTCAGCACGAGCCAGATGATGCAGAAGAACTGGGAAAACCTCTACGCGTACCTGAAAGGGCGCTCGGATGGACAGATCAAGCCGGGCGATCTGAAGGCCATCGACGCCAAATAACGCCGTGCCGTCATTCTTCCGGAGGCTCACGATGCGTGATAAGAGAAGCATGTCCGTGCATGTCAGCGTGATCGCGGCCGCGTTGTGCGGCGCGGCGCTCGCGAGCGCCGCGGTCCGGGCGGACGGCCCCGCGCTGCCGAACAACGACGGCGCGGACGGCGTGCTCAGGGTGTGCGCGGACCCGAACAACATGCCGTTGTCGAACGACAAGGGCGAGGGCTACGAGAACCGCATCGCGGCCCAGATGGCGAGCGACTTCGGCTACAAGCTCGAATACACGTACTTTCCGCAGCGCATGGGCTTCGTGCGCCACACGCTGCGCGAGAAGGAGGACGGCAGCGAGCGCTATCGGTGCGACCTGATCATCGGCGTGCCGAAGGGCTATGACATGACGTCGACGACGCAGCCGTATCTGCGCTCGACCTACGCAATGGTGCTGCCGAACCGCCCCGAGTTCGCGAGCATCAAGACGCCCGACGACCTGCTGAAGCTGCCGCCCGATCAACTGCACAAGCTGCGCTTCGGCATCTTTTCGCAAACCCCCGCGGTGGACTGGCTGCTCGGCCACAACCTGATCGACCAGGCGGTGTCGTACCAGGTGCAAAGCGGCGATCCGGCCGTGTACCCGGGCCAGATGATCGAACACGACCTGCGCGCGGGCAACGTCGACGTGGTGTTTCTGTGGGGGCCGATCGCTGGCTACTTCGCGAAGCGCGCCGGTGATTCGGTCAGACTCGTGCCGTTCCCGCCGGGGCCGGGCATCCGCTTCGACTACACGATTTCGATGGGCGTGCGCTACGGCGAGAAGGACTGGAAGGACAAGGTGGATCAATGGATCGGCGCGAATCACGACAAGATCGACAGCATCCTCGCGACCTACCAGGTGCCGATGCTCAAACCGGTCGACGCGCCGGCGGGCAAGCCTGGCGACGCGTCGCAATGACGCGCGCGGGCGGCGCCTGGCTGCGCGCGGCACGCGCCGCGCTGATGGGCACGCTGTGTGTGCTGTGCCTCGCGCCAGCCGCCGCGCGTGCGGCGAGTCCGGCGTCGGCGCCGGGCGGCGACGAGATCACGCCGGCCGAGCGGCTGATTTTTCTGACCGATCATCTGCACGGCGTCGCCGCGCAGACCGAACTCGACTACGCGCTGATCGATTCCGGGCAGCCGTCTCGCAGCGCCGATGTCGTCAAGGTGCTGGTGCTGAGCGAGAACAACGCGAAAGGCGACGCACAGGTGTCCGACCATAGCGGCAGCGTGAACCTGCCGATCGGCGGCCTGCAGTGCAATCCGGCAATCATTTATTTTCTCGAACACGACATCGCGGAGATGCAGGGTCTCACCGGCGGGCAGCGCCGCTATTTCCAGCAGCGTCTGCGTCTCGCGCTCGCCGCGGGGCCGCAGATCGAGAGCGTGCCGAGCGAGGTCGGCGGCAAGCCGGTCAGCGCGCGGCGCATCGTCGTGCGGCCTTATCTGAACGATCCGAACGCGGAGCGCTTCGCACAATACACGGGCAAGCGCTACACGTTCCTGCTCGCAGACGGCGTGCCGGGCCAGGTCGTGCAGATCCGCACCGACGTGCCGGGCCCCCACAACGACTTTGCGCATCCGGCGCATACGGAGTCGTTGAGCTTTCAATCGGCACTGAACAAGTTGCCGTCGGGCAAGGCGCCGGCGAAACCGTCATCGAATGCGCCGCGAGCGAGTCGCTGAATCAAATGCAGAACGCGAGTTTCGCGACGAACCGGGTCAAGCTGAATTTCGTTCGCACGCTGACCCTGCGGCAGTTGCAGATTTTCGTCGTCGCGAGCCGCTATACGAGTTTCGCGCGCGCGGCCGAGGAGCTGCATCTGACGCAGCCGGCGGTGTCGATGCAGATTCATCAGCTCGAAGAGGCGGTCGGCCTGCGGCTGTTCGAGCGCATCGCGCGCAAGCTCACGCTGACCGAAGCGGGCGAGGTGCTGACCCATCACGCGAGCCGCATTCTCGGCGAAATCAAGGACACCGAAGACGCGATGATGTCGCTGAAGCAGGCCGACAGCGGCTCGATCAACGTGGGCATCGTCAGTTCGGCGACCTACTTCGCGCCGAAACTGCTGGCGATGTACTCGCATCTATACCCGAAGGTCGACGTGCACTTCTCGGTCGGCAATCGCGACGCGTTGCTGCGTCTGTTGCAGGACAACGCGATCGATCTCGCGATCATGGGCCGCCCGCCGCCCGAACTCGATACGACGGCCGAGCCGCTCGCGAGTCATCCTCAGGTGGTGATCGCGCCGCTCGATCATCCGCTGTGCGGCGCGCGCCGCTTCGATCTGCAGGAGTTGCGCCGCGACACCTTCCTGCTGCGCGAGCCGGGCTCGGGTACGCGCATGGCCGCCGAGGCGATGTTCCGGCAGCATCTGTTCACACCCGCGAAAACCATCACGCTCGGCAGCAACGAAACGATCAAGCAGGCGGTGATGGCGGGCATGGGCGTGAGTCTGATCTCGCTGCATACGTTGCAGCTGGAGTTGCGCACCGGCGAGATCGCGCTGCTCGACGTGAACGGCACGCCGATCGAACGCGCGTGGCAGGTCGTGCATCTGCGCACGAAGCAGCTTTCGCCGACCAGCATGATGTTCCGGCAGTTTCTGCTCGAGCATGCGGCGGTGCATCTGGAGCAGGAATATGCGCAGTTTGCCGGGGTGTTTGCGAAACCGCCGGTCGGCGCGCAGCGGTAGCGTCATGCGCTTGTCGGCTTGCTGGTGAACGACGCGTCCCAGGCCGCGTCGATGGCACAGTCTGTACCCGGCTGTCGTGACAGGCTGCCAACTTTTCGCATTCGATTTAACTCCTGGGTCCCGTGCTCACGATCGGCATAAACCATGCTTGAACGGAAGGCTGGCGAGCCTTGAAGCGCGTCGACGTTCGAGCGTCGTGCAAATAAACGCCAGCCACCACGGAAGGGGAGCGCAGCGATGGTTTCCGGCGAGCAGCTTCAGGACTGGCGTTCTCACGCCCAGCGGATCGAAAACGAAGTCGCGAGAGTCGTCGTCGGTCAGCAGCAAACGCTGAGGCTCATCAACGTCGCGTTGTTCGCACGCGGCCACGTGCTGCTCGAAGGCGGCGTGGGGGTCGGCAAGACGACCGTGTTGCGGGCGTTCGCGCGCGTGGTCGGCGGCGATTTCGAGCGCGTCGAAGGGACGATCGATCTGATGCCGGGCGACCTCGTCTATCACACCTATGTCGATGCCGACGGCAAGCCGCGCATCGAACCGGGCCCGCTGCTGCGCCACGGCGAGCAGCTGACCACCTTCTTCTTCAACGAGATCAATCGCGCGCGTCCGCAGGTCCAATCGCTGCTGTTGCGCGCGATGGCCGAACGTTCCGTGTGGGCGTTCGACCGCGAGCACCGCTTTCCGCACATGACCGTATACGCCGACCGCAACAAGGTCGAGAAGGAAGAGACCTTCGAGCTCGCGTCGGCGGCGCGCGACCGCTTCCTGTTCGAGCTGAACATGCCGACGCCGACCGACGAGGACGCGCGGCGCAGCCTCGTCTTCGACACGAGGTTCCATGACGTCGACGGCCTGCTCGCGCAACTGACAGCGTCGATCGTGCCGTGGGAACAGTTGAACCGGATCGGCGCGGCGATCCAGCAGGGCGTGCAGGCGAGCGAGACGATCGAGCGCTACGTGCACGACATCTGGCAGGCGACGGAAACGCCGGCGCGCTTCGGCATCGCGCTCGACGGCGTCGACATGGAGCAGCTGATTCTCGCGGGCGCAAGTCCGCGCGGCATGAGCGCGCTGCTGCGGGCCGCGCGCGTGGTCGCGTGGCTCGCGGGACGCACGCATCTGCTTCCGGAGGATATTCACGAAGTGCTGCTGCCGGCGCTGGGGCATCGCGTGTTCTTCACGCCGATCTACGAGCTGCGCCGCCAGGAGCTGGCCGAGGCGCTGATCGCGCGGATCGTCGCGAACGTCGCCGTGCCTCGCTGACCGGCGGCGCGCGCACCACGATGAACGACACCGCGGAATTCCACTACCGTCTGCCGATGCGCGCGGCCGGCGCGCGGCCCGGCTCACATCCGGGCTCGAGCTTCGGCTCGGGTCAGCAGTTCGCGATGCACGGCCGGTTGTTCGACTACCCGGACCCGCGCCGGCTCGATCTGCGCGCGAGCTTGCGCGCGGCGCGCGACGAGTGGCTCGTGCGCGTGCATTTGCAGCGCGTCGCGGTGCCGGTGTTCGTGATCGTCGACGTATCGGCGTCGATGCGGTTCGGCAGCCGCAAAACGAAGCTGGAGGTCGCCGCCGATTTCGTCGAAGCGCTCGGCCATAGCGCATTCCGGGTCGGCGACCGGCTCGGCATGCTGGCCTTCGATGGCGGCGAACGCGACGATCTGTTCATGCCGGCGCGCACGGGGCGGGGCACGGGCTCGCTGCTCGCGAGCATGCTGCGCGAACGCGCCGGTGAAACGGCTGATCGTCAGGCGAATGGTCAGGCAGAACGTCAGGCCGGACGTCTGGCCGGACCCGCGGCCGTCGAAGGATTGCGGCGTTGCGCGATCCGTATCGCTGGACGCCAGGCGCTCGTGTTCGTCGTGTCCGATTTCCACTGGCCGCTCGCGCGACTGTCGTCGGTACTCGACATGCTGGTGCATGCGTGTGTGGTGCCGATGGTCGTGTGGGACGCGGCCGAGATCACGCCGCCGCAGCACGCCTCGCTGCTGGCCGTCAACGATGCGGAGTCCGGCGAGGAGCGTCGCGTGTGGCTTTCCCGCGATGTGCGCGAGCGCTGGCGCGAAGGCGTCGCGCGCCGTCGCGACGAACTCGCCGCGGGGTTCGGCGCGCGCGGCATCCGGCCGTTCTATGTCGAAGGCGCGTTCGATCCGGAAGCGATGTCGCGCTACTTTCTGGAGATGACGGTATGAGCGCGCGCGGTGTGCGCGGTGGCGTCGCTCGTCGGGCGGCGCTGCTTATGCTGATCGCGTCGCTCTGCGGCGCCGCGAGCGCGACGGCCAGCGCCGCCGTGGCGACCGCGCTCGTTCAGGAGCCGCGCGCGTTCGGCTATGTGCTCGGCGATGTGCTGACGCAGCGCGTGCTGCTGGAGGCCAACGATCGGGACATCGGCGCGGTCACGCCGCCTTCGGTCGGACGCACGGGCGTGTGGCTCGAACGCCGGCCCGTGACGCTCGAAACCGATGCCAACGGCCGCAAGTGGATGGTGATCGCGTATCAGGTCGTCAACGCGCCGCAGACGCTCACGCAGATCACGTTGCCCGCGTTGACGTTGACGTCGGCGGCGGGCACGCAATTGCAGGTCGCCGAATGGCCGGCGAGCATCGGCCCGTTGACGCCGCAAACCGCGTTCGCCGCAGGGGATTTGCAGCCGCTGCGGCCCGATCGTCAGGCACCCATGCTGGGCACGGCCGGCTGGCGTCGGCAGATCGCGTGGGCGCTCGGCCTGCTGCTCGCGACCCTGCTCGCGTGGGCGAGCTGGTGGTGGGCGCGCAACCGACGCGAGGCGGCACGGCTGCCGTTCGCGCGTGCATGGCGGCAGATGCAGCGGCTGCCGCAGGCGCCCGCTGCTTCATCGAACGATGCGTGGGTCTGCCTGCATCGCGCACTGAACGAAACCGCCGGCCAGGTCGTGCATGCGGCTTCGCTATCCGCGTTGCTCGCGCGCGCGCCCTATCTGCAACCGCTGCGCGCGCAGCTCGAACGTTTCTATCTGGCGTCGTCCGAGCGCTTTTTCACACCGGCGCCGAAGGCCGTCGGGAATCCCGGCGAGCTGTCGTTGCACGCGCTGTGCCGTGCGTTGTATCGGGCGGAGAGGCGCCATCAGCGATGACCATGAGCCTCGATTTCGCCCTGCCGTGGATGCTGGTGCTGCTGCCGCTCGCCGCGCTGCCGCTGCTGCGGCGACGCAGCGACACGCTGGTGTTTTCGAGCGTCGCGTGGCTGCCCGCCGACGATCTCGGGCGCGCGGCCGGCTGGCTCGTACGCGGCGGCGCGGCACTGGCTATCGCCGCGATCGTCGTCGGGCTGGCGGGGCCGGGGCGCTCGCAGTTGCAGGTGCTGCGCACCGGCAGCGGCGCGCAGATCCTGATCCTGATGGACCGCAGTGCGAGCATGGACGAGCCGATGGGCAGCAAGGGCGTCGAGGCGCCGCGCGGCGACTCCAAGAACCACGTGGCGCGCGCCGCGTTGACGCGCTTCGTCGAGCAGCGGCCCAACGACCGGCTCGCGTTCATGATGTTCGGCACCAACCCCGTGCTGGCGATGCCGTTCACGTACAACCATCGCGTAATCGAGGCCGCTGTCGCGGCGACGGCGATTGGCCGTGGCATGCCGGACACCGAGCTCGATCGCGGCATGCTCGCGGCGATCGCGCAGTTCGACGGGCGCCTGTCGTCGGGCCGCCGCGCGATCGTGCTCGTCTCCGATGGCGGCGCGTTGCTCGACGAAACGATGCAACGGCGCATCGAGGCGGGACTGCGACGCAACCGGATCGCCCTCTACTTCATCTACTTGCGCAGCAGCGTCTTCAGTCCCGATCTGAACGCGACGCAGCCCGTCAGCGGAACCTCGGCCGAAGCGCAGCTGCATCGCTTCTTTCTGACGCTCAGGACACCGTATAGGCTGTTTCAGGCCGAAGACCCGAAGGCGATGATGGCGGCGATCGCGGAGATCAACCGGCAGCAGAACGCGACGACGACGTTCGTCGAGCATCTGCCTCGCCAGGACCTGAGTCTGTACTGTTTCGCGCTCGCGCTGTTCTGTTCGGCGCTGCTGGTGCTGCTGCACCAGTTGCAGGTCAGGAGCTGGGCATGAAGCGCACGCTGATCCACACGCTGTTCGGCACCGTGGCGATCTGTTGCGCCGCGTGGGCCGGGTATGGCTTCGTTCGTCTGCAGCACGCGGAGCGCGTCGATCAGGCCATTCTCGCGACGAACGCCGCTGCGCGCGACCAGCCTGCCGGCGACGACGCGCGCGAGGTCCAACTGGCCCGCGCGATAGCGCTGTCGAAAGCGGGCGCGTATGACGCAGCGGCGCGGCTCTATAACGGTCTGATCCCCGAGGGCAGCCCGCCTGACGAAGTCGGCCGCGCGGCGCTGTTCGATCTCGGCAACCTGTACCTGCGCGAAGGCAGCGGCGAGACGGGGCAGACGGTCAGGTCTCTCGCGATGATCGGTGAGGCCAAGGCGCGCTACCGGCTCGCGCTGCGCGCGGCGCCCGACGATTGGGACGCGCGCTACAACCTCGAGCGCGCGCTGTGGCTTGCGCCGGAAACGCCGTCCGCGCTCGCCGGGCCCGATGTGAAAGAGCAGCACAACGTCAAGCTGCGTGACCCGCAGAGCCAGGACTTGCCATGAGCGGCGTCTCGCGCGAGCGCGGCTTCGCCAGATGGCGTCACGCGTTGACGCCGCTCGCGCTCGTCGCATTGATTGCGGCGGTTGCGATGCCGGACGTCACCTTGCCGCGCAACACGTTTAACTACATCGTGACGTTCGATATCACGCAAAGCATGGACGTCGAGGACGTGGTGCTCGACGGCGCTCCGGTCAGCCGGCTCAAATTCGCGCAGGCCGCGATGCGCGACGCGCTCGGGCGCTTGCCGTGCGGCTCGAAGGTCGGCTGGAGCGTGTTCACGGGGCAGCGGGTGTTGCTGCTGATGGCGCCGCTCGAAGTCTGTGGCAACTACGACGCGCTGCTGGTGTCGCTCGAGGGCATCGACGGGCGCATGCGCTGGACCAACTGGAGCCGCATTGCCGAGGGCGGTGTGTATTCGGCCGTGCGGGTCGCGCAGGAGGTCGGCGGCGGCGCGGCCATCGCGTTCGTCACCGATGGTCAGGAGGCGCCGCCGGTATCGGCGTCGCGCCCGCTGATGGAGGGCATCAATGCCGCGCGAATCAGGGGCTGGCTGATCGGCGTCGGCGGCGACCAGCCCGCGGCCATTCCGAAGACCGACGCCAACGGTAACCGGATCGGCTACTGGCAGGCCGACGACGTGATCCAGCTGCCGCCGACGCCAGGCTCCGGTGTCGAGGCGCAAACGCACGAGGAGTTGTCCGAATTGCGCGGCGAGTACCTTGCGTCGGTGGCGGGGCAGACTGGCCTCGACTACCGGCGCCTGCTGAACGTGACGTCGTTCGGCGATGCGCTGCTCGATGCGCGCTTCGCTCGCCGCGAACCGGTGCCGACCGATCTGCGCTGGTGTCCAGCGCTGCTCGCGTTGCTGCTGCTCGTCGCGCGCTTCATGCCGGATGCCGTTCTCGCATGGCCGCGCGCCTGGCGAAAGCGCATTCGAACGATCGTTTTGCAGATCGCGCCGGCATTCAATGGCCGGCCGACACGAGTCGACTGACTCACGCGAGCGCGACCGTTGACGCTGCAACGGTTGAAGGTGCAGGTATCCGATCGAACCGCGTAGTTGCTTGCGAAACCTCGCAAGAGTTGCCGGGTTCGACCGACTCACGAGGCTTGCGCCAGAAGCTCTTGCCGGTCTTCGAGGCCGGAGAGCGTTGCCAGGAATCATTCTCAATCGGTCCACTTCGACGTCGACTCCAGCGCTGAGTCGCGAAGGCGCATGCGCTCGCCACACTCACGCGAGATACCCCACACTTTGACCTACCGGTACGCCAATGACTGACTACAATGTCTGAGTGCAAGCGACGCTGCAAGGCGCTCGGTTCGAGGGGAGCGCCGTGTCATGTGACATTTCAATTCCTTCACTGGAGGCATGCGATGACGTGCCAAAACGAGAGGATTGTCGGAGCGGTACTCGTCTTGATGAGCGGCTACGCGTTTGCGGGCGGCCCCTTCGGCGATGTGCCGCAAGCGATGATGGTCGCCAACATCGTCGCGTCGCCCGTCGAAGTCGTGCCGCCGATTCCCGAGCCTCGGCACTACTTCGAGCAGCAGCGCTATGCGATGGAGTATCACGGGGATCAGGGCAAGCCGTTCTTCGCGCAAATGGAGAATTACTATAGTGTGGACGTGACGCGCGATGTCCAGCTCGGCACTGCGAAGGCATTGGTGTCGTCCGGACCGGAGTTCGCACCGGTGTCCGAACCGGGCGCAAAACCTGCCGCGCAAAATGCTTCGAATCCTCTGCAACTGGGTCCGTCTACCGCGCCGCAATTGTCCATCGTTCAGATGAACAGTTCAGTGTTGTCGATAGGCGCGTCACCGCAGCGACGCTTGTCCTTGACGATCGACGACTGGGTGTTCTCCGGCACCGCGCGCGTCGCGGTTCTGCATTCTCACGATACGGGCGCGACGCTGATCGTCAAACGTCGCTACTGAGTGATGTCGGACGGCCGCGCATTTCACGTCGACGAGTCACGTCGACGAGTCACGTCGATGAAAAGCGCTCGCGATACACCTGCGGCGCCACGCGCAGCTGACGCACGAAGCTGCAGCGCATCGTTTCCTCGCTGCCGAATCCACACCGCGCCGCGATTCGTTTGATCGACCAGGATGTCTCGCTTAGCAAGCGCTGTGCCGCTTCGATGCGCAACTGCTCGACCGCGCGGGCCGGCGTGCGGCCCGTTTGCGCCTTGTAGTGGCGCATGAAGCTGCGCTCGCTCATATGAAGCCGTCGCGCGAGCGCGGGGACCGACAGGTCGGTTGCGAGATGCGACGTCATCCATGCATGCAATTCGCCGAAACGGTCGTCGGCATGTTGCAGCGACAGCGTCGCGCTGAACTGCGACTGACCCCCCGGCCGCTTCAGAAACACGACGAGCTCGCGCGCGACATCGAGCGCCAACGCGCGCCCGTGATCCTCTTCGAGCATGGCCAGCGCGAGGTCGATGCCGGCGGTGACGCCCGCCGATGTCCAGATAGCCCCGTCGCGAATAAAGATTGGATCGGCTTCGACGCGCAGTTGCGGATACGCCTGCGCGAGTTCGTCGCAGCGCCCCCAATGCGTGGCGACGCGGCGGCCGTCGAGCAGTCCCGCCTCGGCGAGCAGGAACGCGCCCGAGCAGACCGAGGCAACGCGTCTGCAATGCGGCGCATGGCGCTGCGTCCAGCGGATCAGACGCTGATCGGCCGATGCCTGACGAATCCCCCAGCCGCCCGGAACGATCAGCGTATCGACCGGCGCTTTCACCGAGCGCAGCGAACCGGCGAGTACCGCAAGTCCCGACGACGACGTGACGGGCCCGGCTTCGGCTGCCACGACGCGGGGTGAGTAGAGTTCGTCGAGCCCACGCTGCGCGACGAGTTCATTGGCGGACGCAAATACCTGCAGCGGACCGCTGACGTCGAGCAGTTGCATGTTGGGGAAGGCGAGCAGCACGATGGAGGGGGGAGCGCTGGACATATCGTGTGTAACAGGGGCTGTAAGAGAGAGCGCGCGTGGCAGAAAAACTGGGGTTAATGGCAGTCTTGCCAAAGACTACGCGCATAGAATCAGTCCGTCCACCTGGAAGACGCGGCGGATCACGTGTTTCGATTTCTCCCTGAATAAGGTATCCCTATGAACCTGCAAATCGGTTTTCTGGTGTTTCCGAAAGTACAGCAACTCGATCTGACTGGCCCGCACGACGTACTTGCATCGTTGCCGGGCGCCACGATGCATCTGATCTGGAAGACACGGGAGCCCGTGGTGTCGAGTAACGGGCTCGTGCTGACGCCGAGCACGACCTACGAAAGCTGCCCGCCGCTCGACGTGATCTGTGTGCCAGGCGGAAGCGGCGTGACCGACCTGTTGCAAGACGAGCAAACGATCGACTTCGTTTGCCGACAGGCCGCCAGCGCGCGCTACGTGACGTCGGTCTGCACCGGCGCGTTGCTGCTTGGCGCGGCCGGCTTGCTGCGCGGGCGGCGCGCGACGACTCACTGGGCGTTTCACTCGCTGCTTGCACCGCTCGGCGCGATACCGACGCATGCGCGTGTGGTCCGCGATGGCAATCTGATTACCGGCGGCGGCGTGACAGCGGGCATCGATTTCGGGTTGACCGTCGCGGCCGAACTGGCGGGCGTAGAAGAGGCGCAGGCGATCCAGCTCGAACTCGAATACGCGCCAGCCCCGCCGTTCGACGCGGGCGATCCGGCGTTGGCGCCGCAAGCGGTGGTGGAACTGGTCCGGCGACGGTCGGCGGAAGGCCTGGCCGCGCGGCGCCGGGTGGTGATGGAGATCGCGGAGAGAAGCTAAGTCTTGCATGCGGGTACGGGCATTCCATTAAACTGTGTGGCTCTACCCGTTTCCGCCAGTCGGATCGATGCGATGAAGTACGAAGAATTTTCCCCGGGGCACTCCCCATGCGCGTAGGCAAGCCCGTCAAGGCACTGCCGCAGCCGTCATGCGACTACTGCGGCAACCGTGCGTTGCTCGCGCGTTACGGCGACGAGTCCTACCCCTATCGCAGCGATCAAGGGCCGCTGTGGATCTGCACCGCATGTCAGGCGTGGATCGGCGTTTATTCGCGCAGCAAGCACAACCTGCCGCTCGGCCGCCTCGCCGACGCAACGTTGCGCGAGTCGAAGAGCAAGCTGCACGATGCGCTTGAACCGCTCGTTGCCGGGAAGGTGCGCCGCGATGGTGTCAACGCGTTCGAAGCCCGCGCGAAAGCGATCCGGTGGGTCGCGACCGAGCTTGGCTTCGATCCGGTTCCGGCGAGCATTCACGCGTTCACGCCCGAGCAGTGCGAACAGGCGCTGCGTTATGTCGAAGCTTTTATCGAAGCTCGGCGTGCGCGATAGCGCAATAGCCCCAAACCGCTAGCTCCCTTTCATTCCTCCAATACCACCCCGCCATACCGCCTTCCCCGCGCCTCTTCACCCCCACCAGATTGGCAGTTCTCGTGCGATGCGGCCCGGCAGCCGGATCGCACCTGCGTTCGGGTGCATATTTTCGGTTGCGTCCGTCGCTATCGTGAACTACAAATCTAAAGTTACGCGCTGGTTCGATTTTCGGCGGGCCGGGCTTCCGTTCAGAACCGTTCGAACGACAGGGAGAGTGCCGTCATGAGAATGCGCCCCGATCCTACCTTTCATGCATCGCCGAAGCTCGCGATGGATGCGCCGGCGGAAGAATACGCGTACACGGTGCTGCTAAGTCCGGACTCCTCGCAGCCCGACGCGCTCGCCGTGATCGACGTGAAGCCCGGTTCGCCGACTTATAGCCAGGTGGTCCACACGGTGCCGGTGCCGAACAAGGGCGACGAATTCCATCACTTCGGCTGGAACGCGTGTTCGTCCGCGTTGTCGCCGTTGACGGGCCACGCGTTTCTGGAACGTCGCTATCTGATCATTCCGGGCATGCGCTCGTCGCGCATCTATATCGTCGATACGAAGCCGCATCCGACCCAGGCGAAGATTCACAAGATCATCGAGCCGGAGGAAATTTTCCGCAAGACCGGCTATTCGCGCCCGCACACCGTGCATTGCGGACCGGAGGGCATCTACGTGAGCACGCTCGGCGGTGGTGGCAAGGACGGCACCGACGGGCCGCCCGGAATCTTCATCATGGACTGCCAAACATTCGAGGTGCTGGGCCGCTGGGAAATCGAGCGCGGCGCGCAGGAAAAGCATTACGACTTCTGGTGGAATCTGCCGCGCGACTACATGGTGTCGACCGAATGGGCGCTCCCGCCGCAATTCGAAAACGGCATCGTGCCCGAAGACCTGCTCGCGAACAAATACGGCCATCGCGTGCACTGCTGGGATCTGCGCGCGAGGCGCAACGTGCAGACGCTCGATCTCGGCGCGAATCATCAGATGGCGCTCGAAGTGCGGCCCGCGCACGACCCGAGCCGCGAGTACGGCTTTATCGGCGTCGTGGTCGATACGACGAATCTGGAAGGGTCGATCTGGACCTGGTGGCGCGAAGGCGGCCACTTCCACATCGAGAAGACCGCGACCATTCCACCGGAGCCCGCGCATGCCGATGAATTGCCGCCGCTGCTGCAAGGTTTCGGCGCGGTGCCGCCGCTCGTCACCGACATCGATCTTTCGATCGACGATAAATTCCTCTACGTCTCCTGCTGGGGCACCGGCGAGATGCGCCAGTACGACGTCAGCGAACCGCGCAAGCCGAAATTGACGGGCTCGGTGCGCATCGGTGGAATCGAACATTGCGCGCCGCATCCGAACGGCAAGGCTTTCGCCGGCGGTCCGCAGATGGTCGAGATCAGTCGCGACGGCAAGCGCATCTACTGGACCAACTCGCTCTATTCGACGTGGGACGACCAGTTCTACCCGGATGGTGTGCCCGGCGTGCAAGTGATGGCGCATGCGGAGCCCAATGGCGGTCTCGAGCTCGCCGAAGATTACTTCGTCGAGTTTCCCGCCGGCTATCGCGCGCACCAGATTCGCCTCGAAGGCGGCGACTGCTCGACCGATTCGTTCTGCTATCCCTCGGTGGGCGTTTGAGCGGCGCGGTGTCGCCGCAAGCGGCACTGTGGATGGCCGTCCTCGCGAGCGGTGTGTATCACGGACTCAATCCGGCGATGGGGTGGCCGCTCGCGGTGTCGAACGCGCTGATGCAGCGGCGCTCGCAAGCGCTGGTCGTAGCGCTTCTTTATCTCGCGGCGGGGCACGCGCTCGCCATATTGCTGATGATGCTGCCGTTCGCGATGTTAGCCAGTGTGCTCGCGTGGCAGCGTCAGATGCAGATCGGCGCGAGCGTGCTGGTGATCGGCTTCGGTCTGGTGTTGCTGATGCGCCGGCGCCATCCGCGCGTACTGGCGAGAATTCCGCCGTCGCGGCTCGCGCTCTGGTCGTTCGCGGTGGCGATCGCGCACGGCGCCGGCTTGATGCTGGTGCCGATCTACCTCGGTCTGTGCCGCGCAGACGCAATGGACAGCGCGCACCAAGCCGCCCAAACGCTGATCGAAACGAGTCTGCGCATGGCGCTGTCGGTCTCCGCGGTGCATGCGGCCGCGATGACGATGGCCGGCGGCGTGCTCGCATGGCTCGTTTATCGCTACCTTGGGCTCAGGTTCGTGTCGCGCAGCTGGTTCAATCTCGATGCGGTATGGGCGTCGAGTCTGATTCTGGTGGGCGGCGTGTCGCTGGCGTTGAACGCGGCGGCAGCGGGCGTTTCCGGTTGATTTCGACGCGGCCGATCCGGCCGATGAGGCCCCCGGGCACAGCATATGCTGCGTAGCTTCGGTGCAGGGACGCCATTCCGTGCGGGTCCTGATTTTTCCTCTCGTCATCTACACCCGGAGAAGATCATGCCGCTGAAGAAAGGGACATCGAAAGAGACCGTGTCGCACAACATCAAGACCGAGTCGAAGCATGGCAAGCCACACAAGCAGGCTGTCGCGATCGCGTTGAATCAGGCGCGCAAGTCGGGCGCGAAGATTCCGAAGAAGAGTGAGAAATAAGCGGTTCAGCACGCGCGGTCGTACCCATGACCGACAGGCCGCAGAAAAAGCGCGCGCATGGCGACCCGCAATCGGAGCCAGCGGATGTCGAACCCGATCAGCATCCGGCGAAGCTCGACGATTGCCGCCGTTGCGCGCTCTGGCGCAACGCGACTCAGGCCGTGCCCGGCGAAGGGCAGCGGCATGCGTCGATCGTGCTGGTCGGCGAGCAACCCGGCGACATGGAAGATCTGCAGGGCAAGCCCTTCGTCGGGCCGGCCGGCGCGTTGCTCGACAGCGCGCTCGAAGAAGCGGGCGTCAAGCGTGACGACGTCTACGTGACGAACGCCGTCAAGCATTTCAAGTGGATCGCGCGCGGCAAGCGTCGCTTGCACAAAACGCCCGCTCAGCGTGAAGTGGATGCTTGCGGCTACTGGCTGGAGCAGGAACTCGACATGCCGCATGTGCGCGTGGTCGTGGCACTGGGCGCGACCGCGTTGAAAGCGGTTGTTCACGACTCGCACGCGCGCTTGCAGGACGCGTTCGACAAAACGCTCGAGCGCGGCGAGCAACGCGTGGTCGCGACGTACCATCCGTCGTTTGCGCTGCGCGCGCCGGACCCTGAAACGCGTCGCGAGGTGTACGAACGCATCGTCGCAGCATTGCGCACCGCACAGAAGCTGGCCCACGGCGGCAAGCGCTCAGGATGACGCCGGCGCGTGCGTCGCTCGTAATCCGAGGCCTTTCATCAATCGTTGTGCGTCGAACGGCGCCCGAGCTTTTACATCGTTGTCGAAGTAGCAGTAGACGTCTCGCGCGGCTCGGCGAGGCGGCCGGAGTTGCGGCGCGATCAAGCGCGCGTCGGCAGGCTGGGAGCCGCCGCGCCATGCATCGATTCGCTCGGCCCATCGTTGCAGAGCGTCGTCCCCATACGAACCCGAGTATTTGGCTTCGCTGCCGTGCAGGCGAAGATAGACGAAGTCCGCCGTCAGATCTTCGGCGACGGGCCACGGTTCGGTGGAATCTGAAACGACGAGCGCGACCCCGTAATGCCGAAGCAAGGTCACGAACGCCGGATCGACAAAGCTCGCGTGGCGCACTTCGACCGCGTGACGCAACTTCCGCTTGCGATCGATGGCGACATAAGGCGTCTTGACACGCGCATCATGTTGCTTCGCCAGCGCCGATGTGCTCGCGACGTCGGACGGCAACACGCTCAGAAAGCGCTCCATTGCCTCGGGCTCGAATCGGAACGAGGGCGGAAATTGCCATAGGACCGGACCAAGCTTTTCGTTCAACGCGAGCAGCCCCTGCGCGAAGAAGTTCGCGATGCCGACACGTGCGCTCGCATCGCGAAACCGCAGCATATGAGTCAGATAGCGCGCGCCTTTGATGCCAAACACGAAGCCGTCAGGCGTTTGCGCGTACCAACGCTGCCAGCTATCGAGCGATTGAAGGCTGTAATGCGTGCCGTTGATTTCGATCGTGCCGAATAGCGCCGACGCGTACTTTAATTCCGCTGCATGTTTGAGATCCTCTGGGTAAAAGCTGCCGCGCCAACCTTGGTAGCGCCAGCCGGAAATGCCGATACGCACATCGCCGGTTTTCTTCATTCGCGCGTCGGGTCCGGCGGAATGGGGTTCGGAGTCCGGCTCCGACTCGACGGATCGCAGCGTCATTGAATACGCGCGATTTGCTTCGCCACCGCGGCCGGGCTGTCGAAATTGTGATCGGGCAGACGGTCGACCAGATCGACGATGTCGGTATTCGCCTGATTTTTGCGCGCCTGCGCGGCCAGCTTTTCGCGTGTGGTCGGGTAATTCACACCACTGATTGCTTTTTCGACGTCAGCGGGATTCGGCTGACCGGGGTGGCGGTGATCCTGGGAATGGGCGGGGTGCTGTGACATGGTTCCTCCTTGAATGAGTACATCACGACTGCGCGCCTACCGGTACCTCCCGCATATCTCGTGCCTCGGCGCGCGGGCTCGAGTTGCGTTTTCCAGCGGCGCACGTCGTGCGAATGAAAAAGAACCCCGCGATGAGGAACGCGGCTTGCGTGCAGCCGGCAAAATAGCGCCGCTGACACAGGACCTTTCAAGGAGAAGGCCATCATGAGCACGATGCTCGCATATCGCATTCACCGCTTCGGCGGTCCCGAGGTGTTCAAGGCCGAGAAGATCGAGATCCCCGAGCCTGGCGCCGGCCAGGTGCTGGTGCGCGTGCGCGCGGCCAGCGCCAATCCGGTGGACCTGAAGACGCGCTCGGGCCAGTACCCGTTGATTCGTGAAGAGAAACTGCCCTATACGCTCGGGCGCGATTTTTCCGGAGTGGTCGAACGGGTCGGCGAGGGCGTCGGGCAATGGCGCGCGGGCGAGCAGGTGTATGGCTTCGTTGGCCAGGGACAGGGTGCGTACGCGGAATTCGTCGTCGTGTCCGCGAGCGCGTTAGCGCATGCGCCGGAAAAACTGGATGTGGGGTCCGCGGGCGCCGTGCCGCTCGCCGCGTTGACCGCATGGCAGGGCCTGTTCGATCACGGCTGCCTCGAAGCCGGCGGCCGCGTGCTGATCCACGCGGGCGCGGGCGGCGTTGGACATTTCGCCGTGCAGTTCGCCAAGCAGAAGGGCGCGCAAGTGTACGCTACGGCGTCCGGCGACGGCATCGAGTTCGTGCGCTCGCTCGGTGCGGATCGCGTGATCGACTATCACGCGCAGCGCTTCGAAGACGTCGCGCGCGACATCGACCTCGTGTTCGATCTGATCGGCGGCGATACGCAGCGCCGCTCGTGGTCGGCCGTCGCGACCGGTGGCGCGCTGGTCTCGACGCTCAACGAGCCGTCGCAGTCCGAGGCGTCGAGCCATGGCGCACGGGCCACGCGTTATACCGCGCGACCCGACGGCCGGCAATTGACGGAGATCGCGTCGTTGCTCGACAAGGGCAGCGTGCGTGTCGTGGTCGCCGAACGGTTTGCGTTCGATGCGACGGCCAAGGCGCTGGAACGGCTCGCGAAAGGCCACGTGCGCGGCAAGATCGTGGTGGAGCTGGCGTCGTAGTACGGAGAGCGCGCTGTCTGCTAGTTCGGATTCGCGTCGTCGCTCGCGCTGCGCAGCGGCGCGCGGCTCTGATCGTTATTCAGATGCACGAACTTTCTCAACAGTCTCAATAGCTCTCGCGCATCCTCGTCTCCCATCCCGTCGAGCAGGCCGTGATTGAGCGCGTTGACGCCGGGGATCAATTCATCGAGCAACTGCTCTCCAGCCGGCGTCAGCAATAGACGACGCTGGCGGCGCGGCAGAACTTCGCGCACGATCCAGCCTTTCGCTTCGAGCCGTACCGCGATATCGGCGGTGGTCGACGTGTCGAGGCCGACTCGCTGCGCGAGCGTGACCTGATCGAGTCCGGGCAATTCCTGCAGCATTCTGAGCACCGCATACTGAACGGGCGTCACCTCGCGTCCGATCAGATCATGAAACATGGACACCGAAATCTGATGCGCGCGTCGGATCAAATGGCCGGGCTGGTCGTACAGATCGATGCTGATCGCGGAAGTGCTGGTATCGGTTGAAGTGACCATATTAGTTCTGAAGACCTCGCGCCTTTTCGTTGCGAATGGAAATGGCGAACCGGCGTTCGTGTTACCTGATTGAAAGTTCGTCTAGGGGAAAACCTTCATTTAATCATTAAAGACGCATTGAGTACACTGAATCTCAATGAGTAGGCTGAATGCAATCCATGAATAATCCAGGGAGTGAGACTGACATGTTTCCCAAGAATGCGTGGTACGTCGCATGTATGCCCGATGAAGTCGCGGATAAGCCGCTCGGCCGGCAGATCTGCGGCGAGCCGATGGTTTTCTATCGCAACGCGGGAGGTGCCGTGGTGGCGCTCGAAGACTTCTGTCCGCATCGCGGCGCGCCGCTGTCGCTCGGTTTCGTGCGCGATGGCACGCTCGTGTGCGGCTATCACGGCCTCGAAATGGGCTGTCAGGGCAAGGCGACCGGCATGCCGGGGCAACGCGTCAACGGCTTTCCATCGATTCGCAGCTATCCAGCGATCGAGCGCTATGGCTTCGTCTGGGTGTGGCCCGGCGATGCGGCGCAGGCCGATGCCGCCAAGCTGCATCATCTGGAGTGGGCCGAGAGTGCCGAATGGGCGTACGGCGGCGGTCTTTATCACATCCGCTGCGATTACCGGCTAATGATCGACAACCTGATGGATCTGACGCACGAGACCTATGTGCACGCGAACAGCATCGGGCAAAAGGAAATCGACGAAGCCGCGCCCAAAACCGTGGCCGAAGGCGATACCGTGCGCACGAGCCGTTTCATGGAAAACGTCGCGGCGCCGCCGTTCTGGAAGATGGCGTTGCGCGGCAATGGTCTCGCCGACGACGTGCCCGTCGACCGTTGGCAGATCTGCCACTTCACGCCGCCGAGTCACGTGCTGATCGAGGTGGGCGTCGCGCATGCCGGGCAGGGTGGCTATCACGCGCCGGCCGACCAGAAAGCGTCGTCGATCGTGGTGGATTTCATCACGCCGGAAACGGAAACGTCGATCTGGTATTTCTGGGGCATGGCGCGCAATTTCCGTCCCGACGATGCGGCGCTGACCGTGAGCATCCGCGAAGGGCAGGGCAAGATCTTCAGTGAAGATCTGGAGATGCTCGAACGTCAGCAGCAGAACCTGTTGCGCTGGCCCGAGCGCAATCTGCTGAAGCTCAATATCGATGCGGGCGGCGTGATGTCGCGTCGCGTGATCGATCGGCTCGTCGCGCAGGAACGCGCGGAGACGGGCGCGCCGCAGGCTGAAGTGACGCGCGTCATTCCCGTGCGGACGGCGACATGAATCATCCCGTGCTGAATGTGGTGGTCGCGCGCCGGCGCGACGAAGCGCTCGGTATCGCGAGCTTCGAACTCGCGAGCGAAAACGCTCAGGCGTTGCCGGCGTTCGACGCCGGCTCGCACGTCGACGTGCATTTGCCAAACGGGCTCGTGCGTCAGTACTCGTTGTGCAACGATCCGCGCGAAACGCATCGCTATCTGATCGCGGTGCTACGCGACGAAGGGGGACGCGGCGGATCGAAAGCGGTGCACGATCTGGTCCGCGAAGGCGATCGCCTGCAGATCAGCGCGCCGCGCAATCATTTCGCGCTCGCTGACGATGCGGCTCATCATCTGCTGCTCGCGGGCGGGATCGGCGTCACGCCGATTCTTTGCATGGCCGAGCGGCTTGCCGCCACGGGCGCTTCGTTCGACATGCACTACTGCACGCGCTCGAAGGAACGCACGGCGTTCGTCGAGCGTCTCGCACAAGCTGGCTTCGCGAAGTCGGTCCAGCTTCATCACGATGACCATCCGGGCGGCTCGACGTTCGATATCGAGCAGACGCTCAGCGATGCGCCGGCCTGCACCCACCTGTATGTCTGCGGTCCGCGCGGCTTCATGGACTTCGTGCTCGAGACCGCGCGTGCGAAGGGCTGGCCGGAACACAGGCTGCACTACGAGTTCTTCGGCGCGGCCGCGAATCAGGCGGCGACGGGCGGCAGCTTCCAGGTGCGCATCGCGAGCAGCGGCGCGACGATCGACGTGCCGCCCGAATGCACGGTCGTGCAGGCGCTGGCCGCGCATGGCGTCGAAGTGATCACGTCGTGCGAGCAGGGCGTGTGCGGTACCTGTTTGACGCGGGTGCTGTCCGGCGAGCCGGATCATCTGGATTCGTATCTGACCGATGACGAACGCGCGGCAAACGATCAGTTCCTGCCGTGCTGCTCGCGCGCGAAATCGCCGCTGCTGGTGCTCGATCTGTGATTTTCTGCGGTACGACGGGCCTGATGCCCGTCGTACCGCTTATTTATTGCGCTTTTCCCTCGGAATCCGACGAACTTACCGTGCGCACACTCAACGCCGGATCGTGCGCAATCGCTTCTTCGGAGAACGGAATAATCGCCCAGCGTTGGGCCGCGTAATCGCGCGTCCCGTCGGCATAGTGCGGCGACGCCGGGTCATCCGATTCTGACGGTGCGAGCAGCGTGCGCGCGATCACCTGAGCGCCGGCGAACGACACTATCTGCAGATAGGTGTCGCCCATTGGCTTGACGTTCATCGAATAGCCGCTCGCATCGAAGGGATGCGCGGCACACGCCGAGGTGAAATAGCCGCCCGCGTCGCAACCCCCGAATAGCGCAATGCGCTCGTCGTTGCGTTGCACGTAGAGCGCCACGCTGCGCGGTGCATCGATCGCGATGCCGGCGCGTTGCAGTGCCGCGAGCGCGTCATGCAGCGCGGCGGCGAGCTGCGGCGGATCGGCGGCGATGCCCGCGGGTGTGGTCAACGGCTTCGCGGGATCGAACGGTACCGCGTATAGCTGCGCGGGCCGTATCGTCAGCAGACGTCGCCACAGTTCGTCCCACAAGGTTGCCCCCACTGCGTCGGCCGCGGCCGTATCGTCCCATGCGGCGAGTACCTTGCACGCCGCGCGCTGCGGGTGGGCGTTCGGGTCGGCCGGCAGGGCCGCGAGCGTGTCGCTGCCGCACAGACGGTCGAGCACGGGTGACTTGAACAGCAACGCCGACATCGAGCGGCTGTCGAGCGCAGCGTGGCCGAGCGCATCGGCGCAAACGCCATGCGGATCGCTCTGCAATTGCGCCGCGATCGTATGGCCCAGTCGCGTGCGCAGCGTCTGCGGCGTCGCGGTCGCACCGATGATCTTCGCATAGCCGGTCATCGGTGCGGCCGGGTTGCTGAGCCAGTAACTGTCGTTGAAATTGCCGACATAGTCGCGCCGCAGCAGCGACGGCATCTGCGCGACCGGCAACGCATGATGCTGTACCGCGCCGGGCTCGTCGCGCCAGTCGCAGTCGCTGCGCGAACCGTCGAGACGCGCGGATCGTCACGGCCGATCGCGAGCGTGTTGACCCACGGCACCGCCGCGTTCTTCTTCTGGATGGCGATGAAATCGTCGAGCGAGGCCGCCTGATTCCATGCGCGGAAGTTTTCGAACACGCGGAAGTTGTCGGTATTGATATCGCGCAGCGCGAACGCCTGCTGCGCATTCCACGCGAGCGCGGGCGACATCGTGCCGAGATTGACCAGCGGTCCGAAGCGCGAACGATACAGCGTGCGCGACACGGTATGCAGCGAACCGTCGGCGGCGCGTACCTCGACGTTCACGCGCGTCGGCGTCATCGCTTCGCTGTTGCCGTCGACCTGATACCGGGTTGGCGCGCCAGGCTGGATGCCCCGTTTGGGCATGCTCTGATTTCTTTCGAACTGTCAGTTAGCTATTAATGTCATGTGGCTAGAAAGCAGTGCTCCCGCATTCCGGTCATCAGTAGTTTACGAACGTTGAATCTGGAGCGAGAAGCTATGCGGCGTGTCGTCGATCGTTGTGCATTTTTGATCAATGAATGTCTTCAGGAGCAAGGCCTTGCGATCGGTTCCCGCCAGGGTGTTCATCGTAACGACGAGTGTAATTATCGCGCTCGGCGCGGTCCACTATCGTTCCGCGGTCAGGCAAATGACAGGAGCCACATTTCACGATCAGAAATCAGATGACGGGAAATACATCGCCCGGTATGCATATCTGCCTCGCGACCGGATCGCCTTGAGGCTGTACCGGGCAACTACGGCAAAATTGCTCGCCGCGAGAGTTTATCGATATCCAGAGCGAATCCGGCTGTTCTGGACAGAGGACTCTCTGATATACGACACATCGGCGGAAGGCGACGACGGAGAAATTGAGCTACCGCCGTCATGGTGGGACCGTGCCAAGGCAAAACTGCCTCGAAGAATGTTCTCGGCCCACGAGTGCAAGAAGCCTTGCCGAAAGCGCTGGGCGCCGTCAATGGCATGACACGGTTTTCAAGGCTGGGCGACCGGACGTGCGAGCGGAGCTAGCCGCGCGAAGCCCGCTGGGCGGCGGGCTTCAGGCGCAACTTTTGGTGCTGAGATAGCGATTATTTCCACCGTGAGATGGCTAGTCGTCAAGCTTTCGCTGACCACGCTTCCTGCTCCGCCGGAAAACCAGCACAGCTGCGGCGAACCCTAGCGCGATTGCAGCCGACGATATGAGGAAGGCCAGGTCGGATTGTTGATATGCCGTCTTGACCCCATACATACGAACCGCCCATTTCCATATCGGGTTCGAAAAGTTCAAGGGCGTATCCGGATGCCAAATCCACCAGACTGCATTAGCAGAGATTGCGAGCACGAAAGCTATGCCGACAGCTAGACAGAGCAGGATTGTTTTCATGCCACCGTCACTACGCCGTACGCTTTAAGTTCAGACCCGGGTACTGATACTTTCGGTGTATCGGTGAGTATCGAGCGGATACGCTGCCAATCACTTTGCTGGTAAAAAATTTCCGCGCCAACAGCGATTATTCCCGTCGTGAGATGGCTAGTCGTCAAGCTTTCGCTGACCACGCTTCCTGCTCCGCCGGAAAACCAGCACAGCTGCGGCGAACCCTAGCACGATTGCGGCCGACGACATGAGGAAGGCCAGGTCGGATTCTTGATATGCCGTCTTGACCCCATACAGACGAACCGCCAATTTCCATATCGGGTTCGAAAAGTTCAAGGGCGCTTCGGGATTCATCATCCACCACAGCGCATTGGCAAAGATTGCGAGCAGTAAGCCGAAACCGACCGCGAGGCAGATTAGGAGCTTTCTCATCTCACCATCACTTCACCGTACGCTTTAAGTTCCGAACCGGGAACTGAAACTTTCGGCGTATCGGTTAGTATTGAACGGATATGACGCCAGTCCGCGAGTTGATCGATAGTTATGCAGCCCTCGCTTTTCCCCAATCTTCCCTTTGGGTGCAATCGGAATCGGCCGCGAATGATTCCGTCGCATAAGAGTTTGTCGTCATCAATATCGCCGTCGATAGCGTGGAGCGCGAACCATTCGCTCTTGTTATTGCCATTCAGGTTAAGCTGATCTTTCCATGGCCCAAGAATGCCTCCGGACCTTCGGTCAAAAATATAATACCTGCCGACGGGAATGGCGCCATACTTCGGCGTGCACATTCCAGCCGCCCTATTGATATAACCTTCCTGCCCAGAGTACGCGGGAAACGCTAGCGCGCCAATTCGAAATTCACTCATCGGTTTATTATTCAGTTTGAATGAGCATTGAAGCATCAGTCCTCCATATCGGCTGACAAGTGTGAAATAAGAAATAGCTCAGTTATGCCGAACGGCCATTTTAAAGGCGATTTATATTGAGAAAGCCAATATTAAAAAATTTTCCGCACCGACAATTCCTGCCTACGCAGCAGCTCGTCTACGCGTTCGCATAACCGAGCGAATGCACCCTTCTGCTGACCTGTTCGAGTCAGTGCGAACCTCACGCCCGCACCCTCGGCAGACGCGGCCTGATTTTTGCTGATGTGCTCGGACGTCGCCTCGTTCGCAGGGGACGGCGCGTGTCGAAAGGTCATCACTGTCAGCGGGGTTCTCAGTGGCAGCAGCGGAAGCATCCAGAACGTCAGGCCGGCGCGTCACGCGCGGCAGCGTCACGTTATTGCCGGCGCTGGCTATCGGTTTCGCCAACTCCGCACACGCGAACGCGGTGGCGCCGCTGAACTACTTCCTGCACGCGGCCGGCCCGGCGGCTCGTCCGACGCTGTACCTCGGCTGGGTTTTCACCGCGATCGTGACGCTGGTCACGCTGATCGTCGCTGGCCTGTTGATCGGCGCGATGGTCCGCAAGCGTCCCGTGGCGCAACCGGATGCGCTGAGCGCCGAGCCCGGCGGCATCCGCTGGGTGTTCATCGGTACCGCGGTGTCGTCGGTCGTGCTGTTGGCGATGCTGGTCTATGCATTGATCACGCTCGAATCGGTGGCGTCGCCCGCGTCGGATCCGCAATTGACGATCACCGTGACCGCTTACGACTGGTGGTGGAAAGCCGATTACCGCGACGATCCGAACCCCGCCCGCAACTTCACCACGGCGAACGAGATTCATATTCCGGTCGGTGAGCCGGTGAAGATCGAACTCAAAAGCGCGGACGTCGTGCACGCATTCTGGGTACCGCAACTCGCGGGCAAGACGGAGACGATTCCAGGCCAAACCAACGAGCAGTGGCTGCAGGCGGACCGTCCCGGTATTTATCGTGGGCAGTGCTCGCAGTTCTGCGGCGCGCAGCACGCGCATATGGCGTTCGAAGTGATCGCGCAGGACGCCGCGGCGTTCAACGCGTGGCGCGACGCGCAGGGACGCGCTGCCACCGTGCCCACGGGCGACGCGGCCGTCGCGGCCGGCCAGCATCTGTTCGAGGAGCGCTGCGCGGGTTGCCATACGATTCGCGGCACCAAGGCGACTGGCGTGCAGGCGCCCGATCTGACCCATCTCGATTCGCGTCGCACGATCGCGGCAGGCGCGCTCAGCAACACGCCCGACCATCTACTCGACTGGATCGAGCACGCCCAGCGGATCAAACCCGATGCATTGATGCCCAGTATCGCGCTGACCACCAGCGAGGCCGCCGCGTTGTCGGCGTATCTCGCGACGCTGCATTGAAGCGCATCGCACTCGAGGAGCCCGTTCAATGTCCGATCATCCCGCTTCCGCTTCGCTACCCGCGCTGACCCGCACGCCGCGGCGCGGCCGTGTCGAGCCCGGCAGCGAGCAGGAAAAGCGGCTGCGCGAAATCTGGGAGTCGCGGCCCGGCTGGCGCGGCTGGTTCTCGACGGTCGATCACAAGACCATCGGCTTGCGCTACCTGGTGAGCGCGTTCATCTTTCTGCTGATGGGCGGCGTCGAAGCGCTGATCATGCGCGTTCAACTGGCGCGCCCCAACGCAACGGTGCTGACGCCCGAACAGTACAACCAGCTGTTCACGATGCACGGACTGACGATGATCTTTCTGTACGCGCTGCCCGTTCTGTCCGGCTTCTCGAACTATCTATGGCCGCTCGTGCTCGGCGCGCGCGACATGGCCTTTCCGCGCCTGAACGCGCTGTCGTATTGGGTGTTCCTGTTCTCCGGCATCTTCCTGTATGCGAGTTTTCCGACGGGACAGGCGCCCGACGCCGGCTGGTTCAACTACGTGCCGCTGTCCGACCTCGAGTACAGCAACGGCCCGAATATCGACGTGTACGCGCTCGGCATGGTGCTGCTCGGCATTTCGACGACGGTCGGCGCGATGAACTTCGTCGTCACGCTGCTGAGGATGCGCGCGCCGGGCATGTCGCTCGATCGCGTGCCGGTGCTCGTGTGGGGCACGCTGACCGCGTCGGCCGGCAATCTGTTGGCGGTGCCGTCGGTGAGCCTCGCGTTTCTGATGCTGTGGATGGACCGCCGCATCGGCACGCATTTCTTCGACGTGCTCAATAGCGGGCGGCCGCTGCTCTGGCAGCACCTGTTCTGGATTTTCGCGCACCCGTGGGTCTACGTGGTCGTGTTGCCGGCCATGGGCATCGTGTCGGATGCATTGCCGGTCTTTTGCCGCCGGCCGCTGGTCGGTTATGGGCCGGTCGCGTTGGCGACGGTCGCGACGATGGTGGTCGGCTTTGCCGTGTGGATTCACCATATGTTCGCGACCGGTATCCCCGCGCTCGCGCTGTCGTTCTTCGGCTCGGCCAGCATGGTCATCGCGGTGCCGAGCGCGGTCGCGACGTTCGCCTGGGTCGCGACGATCTGGACCGGTCGCCCCGTGTATCGCGTGCCGTTCCTGTTTTTTGCGGGCTTCGTGCTGCTGTTCGTGATCGGCGGCGTCTCCGGCGTGATGACGGCCGCGGTGCCGTTCGACTGGCAACTCACCGACACGTACTTCGTCGTCGCGCATCTGCACTACGTGCTGCTTGGCATCAACGTATTTCCGGTGATCGGCGGCATCTACTTCTGGTTTCCAAAATTCACCGGCAGGATGACGAACGAGCGTCTCGGCAAGCTCGCGTTCTGGGTGCTCTTCATCGGCTTCAACGTCGCGTTCTTTCCGATGCATATCGCGGGACTGCTCGGCATGCCGCGCCGCATGTACACGTATCCCGCCGACATGGGCTGGAACACGGTGAATCTCGTCACGTCGCTCGGTTCGTTCCTGTTTGCGGCCGGCGTGCTGCTGTTTCTGATCGATGTCGCGGTGAGCCTGAGGCGCGGAAAGGTCGCCGGCAACAACCCGTGGGACGCGCCGACGCTCGAATGGTCGATCAGCTCGCCGCCGCCGCCGTACAACTTCGCGGTGGTGCCGACGCTCGCGAGCCGGCATCCGTTGTGGGAAGGCCGGATCGAAGAGCCGGGCGACGCGGTTCAAACACGCTCGCAACTCGACGAAGGCTATCTGCTCGCGCAAGGTCGCGAAGCGTTGGGCACGACCGCGCTCGAGGCGAGTCCCGACGTGATCCTGAAGATGCCCGAAGATTCGTACGCGCCGTTCTGGCTCGCGGTCTTTGCCGCGCTACTGTTCGCGGGGCTCGCGTTGACCGCCTGGGTGTTCGTGGGGGCGATGCTGGCCGGCTGCGCGGTCTCGATCATCACGTGGCTGTGGCCCGAGCGCGCGCTGATCCAGCGCGAGCCGGTCGCGGTCGAGGATGCCGGAGGCTGACATGAGCGATGCACTGGATCTCAATCGCTCGTCGAGCGAACCGGACGAGACCGCGCGTGCGTTGCCGGTTGGCAGCGCGGGCGAGCGATCGAGCGGCTGGTGGGGCTGCTTCACGCTGATCACGACCGAAGGCGCGCTGTTCGGCTATCTGATCTTCTCGTATCTGTATCTGGCCTCGCAAAGCCAGCAGCATTGGCCGCCGGAAGGATTGCCGAAGCTCGGGCTCGGCAGCGCCAATACGGTCATTCTGCTATCGAGCAGCGTGTTCGTCTGGTTCTGCGAGCGCTGCGTGCGTCGGCGGCGATTGCGGCTCGGTGTCGCGTCGATGGCGGTGGGCATCGTGCTGGGCTGCATCTTCCTGGGCATTCAGTTGCGCGAATGGCACAACCACCCCTATGGGCTGACCTCGCATCTCTATGGTTCGCTGTACTTCACGATTACCGGCTTTCACATGGCGCACGTACTGGTCGGGATCGTCGTGCTGACGCTGCTGGCGATCTGGACCGCGCTCGGCTATTTCGACGACAAACGCTGCGCGGCGCTGTCGGTCGGTGGGCTGTATTGGCACTTCGTCGATGTCGTCTGGCTGTTCATTTTCAGCACGCTGTATCTGACGCCGTATCTGTTCCGGGAGTGGTCGTGACGACAGCGCCCAGAGACTCGCACATCTCGATGCCCTACGTGCTGATCGGTCTGCTCGCGGCGCCGTTCGCGTGGCTGTTGCAGATGATGCTCGCGGAAGCGCTCGCGGCGCAGGCCTGCTATCCGTACAACCATCCGCTCGGCGCGCCGCTCGTGTCGTGGATGCGTCCGGCGCTCGTCGCGCTCGGCACCGTGTGTCTGATCGCGGGCGCGTTCGGCACGTGGGTCGCGTGGCGCAATTTGCGCCGCGTCGCGCCACTGAAGTTCGGTGCGCTGAACGGCGAGCGCCGCACGCGTGCCGAACTCGACTGGTTTCTGACGCGCGTCGCGGTGATGTGCAGCACGCTGTTTCTGTTCGCATTGATCGCAACGGATGCCGCGGTCGCGATCGTATCGCCATGCAGGTGGTGGTGATGAAGCGCGACGTTCTCAACGCGCTCAGGTTCGCCATCGCGGCCGCATGCCCGCTGACGATAGCAGCGACCGCAAACGCCGCCGGCGCCTCCACCGACGCCGCGCAGGTCGCGCGCGGCGCATATCTCGCCAAAGCCGCCGATTGCGCCGGTTGCCACACCGCCGCGCCGCGCGTGCCGCATCCGGGGGCGGCGCCTGAAGCAACGCCGCCGTTTGCCGGCGGCCTCGGCATGGGTTCGCCGTTCGGCACGATCTATACGGCGAACATCACGCCGGACCCGCAATACGGCATCGGCCGCTATAGCTATGACGACTTCGCACGCGCGTTGCGCGAGGGCATCGCGCCCGGGGGCAAGCGGCTTTATCCGGCGATGCCGTACCCGTCGTTCGCGAAGATCACCGATGACGACATGCATGCTCTCTACGCATACTTCATGCACGGCGTGCAACCGGTCGCGGCGCCCGCCCCGCAAACGCGCTTGCCGTTTCCATTCAATCAGCGCTGGGTATTGATGTTCTGGGACTGGGCATTCGCGCCGAAAGGCCAGTTCAAAGCCGATGCGAAACGCGATGCGCAATGGAATCGCGGCGCGTACCTGGTGCAATCGCTCGGCCATTGCGGCGCCTGCCACACGCCGCGCGGACCGGCGTACGAAGAGCGCGGCTATGACGAGTCGGCATCGGCCTATCTGACGGGAGGCACCAACGATCACTGGTTCGCGCCGAACCTGAGCGCCGACCCGGGCTCGGGGCTCGGCCGCAGTTCCGCGACCGACATCGTCGAGTTCCTTCGAAACGGCCACGGCGGCGGACTCATCCCGTTCGGCAGCATGGTTCAGGTCGTCGAAGACAGCACGCAGTACCTGAACGACGACGATCTCGCGGCGATCGCCGCGTATTTGAAGAGCCTGCCGCCGCGCGCGCCAAGCGGCTATTTCAACGCCCGCTCCGCC
The DNA here is from genome assembly GCF_902833905.1 of Paraburkholderia tuberum STM678. GTDB lineage: Bacteria > Pseudomonadota > Gammaproteobacteria > Burkholderiales > Burkholderiaceae > Paraburkholderia > Paraburkholderia tuberum. Next base: position 146,750 of record NZ_CADFGP010000011.1, read on the forward strand.
GCCGCGCAGCAAACCGTACGGGCGCTGAAAACCGGGGATGTGGAAAGACCCGGCGCGGGCATTTACGCATCGTATTGCGCGCGCTGTCATCAGATGGATGGGGCGGGGGTGCCGAACAAGTATCCGCGCCTCGCGGGCAACCCCGCGGTGTTGTCGGCGTCGAGCGCGTCATTGGTGCGCCTGCTGGTCGAAGGCGGGGGCAGTCCGCATACCGAGTCGGGACCGGAGCCGCGCAAGATGCCGTCTTTCGCCGGCAAGCTGACGGACACCGAAATGGCCCGCGTGCTCACGTTTGTTCGGACCACATGGGGAAATATGGCCGGACCGGTCACGCGAAACGATGTGTCGAGCGTGCGCGGCGCATTGCGCAAGTAAATGCCAACGCGCCTCGTCATGCGGTGTTCTCGTCACCGTCGCAGTGGCCATTGGCGGCGCTGAACAGCGTCTTCAGCTTCGCATTGACCGCGATCAACTCCCGTACTGGCGCCGCCGCGAGTTGCTGATCGAAGAGCGTGAGAACCTGACCGAGTAGCGCGTAGGCGTCGTGATCGACCACGCAGAGGCCCGTTTCGAGTCCCGCCTGCCGGCAGCGCAGAATTGCGCCCTCCGCGTCGCGAAACAGCTCGGGTACGGCCGAACCATAGCCGCGCTGATTCAGCAGCATCGCCATGTAAATGGCCTGCGCCATGCTGCCGACGTGATATTGATTGGCGACGCCGCTGCGTAATGCCTCGAGCGTCATGTGATAGTCGAGCGAAATTTCGCCTGCTTTGGCAGGTACGATCGGGCGCAGCATAGCCTTCGGGTGCGTGCGCGGCGACTTCGCGGGTGCAGTGCGAGTAGGGCTCGCTTTTCTGGTCATAAGCTCACTGAGGCGGCCGGCTCGCGCCGGCCGCTACACCATCACGGAACCTGACAACGTCCATAACGGAAAACGGCTGCGCCGCGCGCGACGCGGCGCCGTTCCCGTTAGCCCATATGCAGACCGCCGTTCAGCGAGAAATCCGCCCCGGTCGCAAAGCCCGCTTGATCCGACGCGATCCACGCGACGATCGACGCAATCTCTTCCGGCGTGCCGAGACGCCGTACCGGAATTGTCGCGACGATTTTTTCCAGTACTTCCGGACGGATGGCCTTGACCATGTCGGTGCCGATGTAGCCCGGCGACACGGTGTTGACCGTCACGCCCTTGGTCGCCACTTCCTGTGCGAGTGACATCGTAAAGCCATGAATGCCGGCCTTTGCGGTCGAATAATTGGTCTGGCCGAACTGGCCTTTCTGGCCGTTGACCGACGAGATGTTGATGATGCGCCCAAAGCCTCGGCCGACCATGCCCTCGATGACCTGTTTGGTCACGTTGAACAGGCTCGTGAGATTGGTGTCGATCACCGCTTCCCAGTCTTCGAACGTCATCTTGCGGAACATGCCGTCGCGCGTGATGCCCGCGTTGTTGACGAGCACGTCGACTTCACCAACTTCTTTCCTGACCTTCTCGAACGCTTTCGCGGTGGACTCCCAATCCGCGACGTTGCCTTCCGATGCGACGAAGTTATAGCCGAGCGCTTTCTGATCTTCCAGCCATCGGGCTTTGCGCGCCGAGTTCGGGCCGCAGCCCGCGATGACGGTGTAGTTCTCTTTGTGCAAGCGCTGGCAAATGGCGGTTCCGATACCGCCCATGCCGCCGGTTACGTATGCAACACGGTTTGCCATAAGTCCTCCTTCTTGTTTGGGTGAGTTGAGCAAGTTTGATTGGAGGATGGACCTATTATTGGCAGCGGCCAATGGCTGGGACGATGGGCATTTTCACCTACGGGTTAACTGCAAAATCAGGGGTGGAATCGTTGCTTGACGGGGCAATGAATTACGTCGATTGCGGGTTGCATGCTTTGCGAACTCCGGGGGCGCTCGAGACTGCCGGCCGCCCTCCCGTCCTTGCCTGCGCGCCGTCTTCCTCTTACCCTTAGCCTTAAGTACCTGCCCCGGACACCGTGCGGCAGGCTGCCTGCACGGTCGTCGATGCGGGGCGCGAAGCCGTCCCTCGCTCCCGCTCTATTCGTGTGATCATCAGAGGCGCATCAGGATGGCTGACTATCTTGCTGACATCGATCCCGACAGGTTGAACTTCCTTGGGATCTTCGGGCTGTTGATTGGCGGCCTCGCGCTGTTTCTTCTCGGTCTGGAGTTCTTGACCGGCGGCCTGAAGGCGATCGCGGGATCGAAACTGCAGTCGCTGATCGGCGTGCTGACCGCAAGCCGGTTTCGCGGCGTGGTGGCGGGCGCCGTCGTGACCGCGCTGCTGAATTCGTCGACCATCACGACGGTGCTGATGGTCGGTTTCGTGTCCGCCGGCCTGATGACGTTGACCCAGGCGGTGCCGATGATCATGGGCGCGAACATCGGCTCGACCATCACCGCGCAGATCATCGCCTTCGACGTTTCGCGTCTGACGCCGTACATGCTGTCGATCGGCTTCGTGCTGCACGCGTTTGCCCCGCGCGAGCTGCTGCGGCAGATCGGACGCGTCGTAATGGGGCTAGGACTGCTGTTCATGGGCATCCAGCTGATGGGCGAGTCCACGCATCCGCTGCGCACCTATCAGCCGTTCATCGACGCGATGCAGGACATGCGCAATCCGCTCGTCGGCGTCATCGTGGGGGCGGTCTTCACCGCGGTTGTGCAAAGCTCGGCGGCGACGCTCGCGGTCGTGATTGCGTTGAGCGGCCAGGGCTTGATGCCGCTCGAAGCCGCCATCACGCTGATTCTCGGCGCGAATGTCGGCACCTGCGGCACGGCACTGCTCGCCTCGATCGGCAAGCCACCGGAAGCGTTGCAGGTCGGCGTCGTGCATCTGATCTTCAATGTGCTCGGCGTCGTGATTGCGCTCTTCCTGATTCCGCAGATGGCGGAGGTCGTGCGCTGGATATCGCCGTCGCATCCGGAACTGCAAGGGCTTGCGCGCCTCGCTGCCGAAGCGCCGCGTCAGGTAGCCAATGTGCATACGCTGTTCAGCGTGGCGAACACGCTGCTGCTGATCTGGTTTGCCGGTCCGATCGCGCGGCTCGCGCAACTGGTCGTGCCGAAGCGCGCGAAGGCCGCCAAACCCGCGGGTGATCCGCAGTATCTCGACGAGACGTCGCTGGCGGTGCCGGCGCTTGCACTGCAACGCGTGCGTATCGAGCTGACCCGGCTCGGCGCGCAGGTGCTCGACGTTGTGCAACGCGGCTCGCAAATAGTGTCGACCGGCACGATGGAAGAGATCAATCAGATGCTCGATCAGGACAAGGAAAGCGACCGGCTGGCCTTCGAGATTCTTCAATATATCGGCCGCCTGTCGCAGCGGCAGCACTCGGAGGAAGAAGGTCAGCAGGTGGTCGGCTATACGCAGGTCACGAGTCATCTGGAGAGCATCAGCGGCATTGTCGGCATGACGCTGATGACGGTCGGACAACAACGAATGACGCAGCAGATCGATCTGCTGCGTCTGCGCGATGCGGCGACCACGCAGTTTTCCGAGGCGGTGATCCGCAATCTCGAGCAGGCGATCCGCACGATTGCGACGAGCGATCCGGAAGAGGTCGCGAAGGTCGTCGACGCGAAGGCCGGCATCGACAAGCTCGCCGCGACCGCGCGTCAGGTCGTGCTCGCGAAGCTTCAACTGGCGGACAAGGCGGACGTGGTCACGTTCCGGATCGCCATGGATCTGATCGAGCAGGGCCGGCAGATCGCGCAGTTCGCGCGGGCCATTGCGAAAAATGTGGCAGCGCTTCAAGAGCTGCAATAACGCGCGACGCATGATTGGAGATCGATATATTCGCGCAAAGTGATCGCCAGCACACGGACGTTGGGGTTGCACGAGCTCTAAACTTGTGGCGTGTCATCCTCGTGACACGCTTTCAAAGAGAGTGGGATTGCCCGCCTTTGCTGTGCGGGCTTTTTTCGCCTCGCGCGTGTTGTGGTATCAGTAGTCAAGGCGCGGCGGTGAAGTCGATCGTGCGACGACCCACGGTAGCTCGCACAATAAGCAACGCCTGAAGCGATTTAACACACGCCGCATCCATAATTTGATAGCCTTTGTCGCAGCAGAGCATTGAACTCAAGGAGGGCTTCACCATGATAAGGTGGCTTGCTAACTGGGCTTCACAACATGCTCCTACTCCCGAGAAACAGGCCGAACGCGCGCTGAACAACTTGCGCATGGAACTGTTTCAGGCCGAACAGCTCGTGCTCGACGCACAGCTGCGTGCCGATTACTATCGGGCTCGCCTGACCTTCCTCGAAGAAGTCACGAGAAAGGGAATCGAACAGGTATCGGACGAACGCAAGGCTCCTCTGGAGCCTCCCCAGCCGTTGCGGCCGGGACTCAAGCTCACCGCGGCGCAATAGCCGCGTCTATTCCATCGCAATGTGTTCCGTCACCCGCGTTTCGATACGTGGGCTGATGGCAATCGTGCTGTCGCGGGCGCGTGCAGTGCGCGCTCTCGATAGTCGATTGTGTGAGCATTGATTGCCGAGCGGAGAAGTGTCCGGTTGCCCGGTTTCGTGCTTCGACCGGGCAACCTGGACTGAGGGTTTGATTTTTACTGCTCGACTTCCACGGCGCCTCGCTTACTGCGAAACGCCTGCTTCGTCCTGCTTAACTTGCCAGATCGGGCGGCAGCTTGCCGCCGTTTGCCGCGAGCGCCTGCATCACCTGCTTGTGCAGCCAGATGTTCATGCTCGCGGAGTCGTTCATGTCCCCGCTGTACTTCAATTCCTGCGCAAGTTGCTTGCGGTGTTCGAGACTGCTGTCGACGCCGAGTGCCTTCATCGTGTCGACAATCGACGTACGCCAGTTCAACGTCTGTCCGCTTTCGCTGACGAGTTGATCCATCACGGCGGCCACGTCGACGTCGGTCAGCGGCGCGGGCGCGGCGGGAGCGCTGGGCGTCGCGGCTTGCGCGGCGGCCGGGTCGGGGGTGGGTTCTGTCGCGGGGGGAGGTTGGTCCGGCTTCGCTTTGCCGAACAGCTTGTGCACGATGTCACCAAAAATACTCATTTCCGAAATCTCCGCGGTTGAATAACGAATGCGAGTGGGGGCGCTCGCAGGACATACCCCCACTATGCTACGCGATCTACCACGGTGAAAAACGTAATATTTTGTCAACCCGTCGACTGCTCGTATTGGTCCGCGCGCAATGATCCTGACACGACTTAGCCCGCGTCACGTCAACATGACGCTGTGCGTGGTTGATGGAACGAGAAAAACATCATTGCGTCACGAGCCGCTGAACCAGTTGTATCCCTGGTTCTCCCAATAGCCGCCCGGATACTGGTTCGTGATTTCGATAGCGACGACATGCTTGGGATTCTTGAAGCCGAGCTTGGTCGGCACACGCAGCCTCATCGGGAAACCATACTTCGGCGGCAGCACGTCACCGTCGTAAGTCAGCGTGAGCAGCGTCTGCGGGTGGAGCGCGGTCGGCATGTCGATGCTCGTCCAGTAGTTGTAGTCCGCGCAATGAAGCGACACGTACTTTGCACTCGTGTCCGCGCCCGCGCGGCGCAGGAATTCGGAAAAGCGCACGCCGCCCCAGCGACCGATCGCGCTCCATCCTTCGACACAGATAAGACGCGTGATCTGGCTTTCCTGCGGCAGCGCGCGCAGTTCGTCGAGCGTCCACGTACGCTTGCCGTGCGCGAGGCCGCTGACCTGCAGACGGTAGGTCGCGGCATCGATCTCGGGCACCTCGTCGACGCCATAGAACGCATTGAACGGAAACGGCCGTGTGATCATCGATGCCGGATACGTGGGTGCCAGCTTGTTCGGATCGAACAGCAGTGCCTGCACGTCGTCGTTGAAGAACGAGATGCGGCGCAGCGCGGTATTCACCGCCTTGTCGTCGGTCAGATCGCAACCGGATAGCAGCGCGATGCCGCCTAACGTCAGCAGCCGCCGGCCGAACAGCCGGCGCGCAGGCGATTTGAGTTCGCGCTGAGCATCGCGAATGATCGATTCGCCATGCGTCGCGAGGAAGGTGCCTTGTTGCGCGGTTCGTTTTCGGATCGTCATGATTTACCGTCCGCGTAGCATCAACAGCAGCGAGCGGGGCACGAGCGCAACCATCGCGAGGTGAATGACGAAAAACGCCACCAGGACGCTCATACACATGAAGTGCACCACGCGCGCGTTGTCATATCCGCCCATCAGCGTGCGCAGCAGTGGGAACTGCACCGACTTCCAAATGGCGAGCCCCGACAACACGATCAGCAGGATGTCGGCGATCACGACGAGATAGGCGAGCTTTTGCACCGAGTTGTAGTGCGCGAGGTCGTCGTGTTTCAGGCGCCCGCTCAGCGCAGCGAGCAGATCGACGACCAACTGTTTCGGCCGGACAGGCAGCAGCTTGCGTCGAAAGCGTCCGGTCGCCAGATTCAGCGCCAGATAGACGATGAAATTGGCGACCAGCAGCCACATCACTGCGAAATGCCATTGCAGCGCGCCGGCGAGCCAGCCGCCAAGCGTGATCGAAGGTGGAAACTCAATTGCGGGAAAGATCGGCGACGCGTCGTAGATCTGCCAGCCGCTCATTACCATCAGCACGACCGCGACGGCATTGATCCAGTGCGTAATTCGCACCCATCCGGGTTGAACCATGTTGTGCCTCAAGACCACTCCATGCTCGTTGACAATCATTCCGGTGCCGCGGAAGCCGTCAACGGGATGCCGTCGGCGCCGGTATGGGGCCGCAGGCAGGATCGGGCGACGAGGTACGCTGCGAGCGTCTGACTGGCATTGCGCCCGAAGCGGTATCGCGATCGATCGACGGTTATTCCGTCGTGTCTGAAATCTTTTCGTTCTTGCTATCGACTTTCAATGACGATGCACATCGCGCAGGAAGGCCGTCCCGCCGCATGGGAAACGCAGCATACGACATTCCTGACTACGGACGGACGCTGGCTCGAAGGTTGCAGCGCGGAAGGGGTGTCGCAGCACCCTGAGCCGGGTAGCGCACAACGGTAATTGAGTACCAGCCGGCCGGTCTCGCGAGGCCGGCTCAGCCCGAAGCGGAATGGCCATAGCACGGTCATGCCGCTTTTTTTTGTGCTCTTTTTGCGCGGGGCAAATCCGCTACCAGCGCGGCGCATCCATGTTGATCGGAAAAGCGGGGCGTCTCACTGCCGTTCTATGCGAGTTCATTCCCGCTTCATCTGTTCTGTTTATCGGGGTGTGCACCGGCAGGCGTTCGAAAAGCCCGCTTCGAAGGGCCGTGGCTCTGGCTTGAACGCTTGTCCAGCGGGGCTTTGCGCGAATCGGACGGGCTTCGCCGATGCTATGCGGAACGCTGAGAATGCGGATACTCGCATCGACCCAATGGTTAACCCGCGCTTTGGCCCGCGAAGGACGAAACGTACCTTCATGCCAGTTATTTGAGTAAGCCGTGTAGGAGCCCATCGCCACGATGGAGACGGAGTCGACGTACTTTGCGAAGCTAACCCGCTTCGAGCGCGCGATGAGACCAATGAAGGAGACAGGAGAGTTTTGATGACCAGTACTACCAGCGGTAACAGGATTGATATCAAGAAGTTCATCGACGAACGGTCGATTTCGCCCTACCAGTGGCTATTGGTCGTGCTGTGTTTTCTGATCGTGACCGCCGACGGCATGGACGTCGCGATCATGGGTTTCGTCGCGCCTTCCATCATTCATGACTGGGCGATTTCGCGCCCCGAATTCGGACTCGTGATGAGCGCGGCGCCGATCGGTCTCGTGATTGGCGCATTGTTCGCGGGTCCGGCATCGGACCGCATCGGCCGCAAGTGGGTGCTGATTACGTCGGTGTTTCTGTTCGGCGTGTTCACGATCGCGACTGCATTCGCGCAATCGCCGTTTTCGATGGCAGCATTGCGTTTGCTCAGCGGTGTCGGTCTCGGCGCCGCGATGCCGAACTCGACGACGCTGCTGTCCGAGTACGCACCGCAACGCAAGCGCGCGCTGCTGATCACCGTGATGTTCACGGGCTTCAATCTCGGCTCGGCATTGATCGGCTTCGCGGCCGGCTGGCTGATTCCGGTTCACGGCTGGCCGGTCTGAACGCATTTGCACCCGGCCGCTACCCGACCGTTGCGCGTGCGACTGGTGTGAGCTGGATGCTCGGCATGGGCCGCTTCGGCAGTATCTTCGGCTCGGCGATCGGCGGCGCGCTGCTCGGCTTCGGCTGGCAGTTCGGCGCGATCCTGGCGATGCTCGCGATCCCCGCCACACTCGCCGCTATCGCCATCCTGGTGAGCCAGCGTGTGGCCGGCGCCGAAACGGTGGCGCAGCCGAATATCGCGCATTGAGGCGTGAGGCAACGCGGCGCGCGTGCGTTTCGCGGGCGCCGCTGGATAAATTCATCTACTGAGGAATCACGGTGATCATCGACATTCACGGACACTACACCACCGCGCCGAAAGCGTTGGAGACGTGGCGTAACCGCCAGATCGCAGGCATCAACAGTCCTTCCGGGATGCCGAAGGGGTCGGAATTGCAGATCAGCGACGACGAGCTGCGCGAGTCGATCGAAAACAACCAGTTGAAACTGATGCGCGAGCGCGGCCTCGATCTGACGATCTTCAGTCCGCGCGCGAGCTTCATGGCGCACCACATCGGCGACTTCGAAATCTCGAGCACGTGGGCCGCGATCTGCAACGAACTGTGCTATCGCGTGAGCCGGCTGTTTCCCGAGAACTTCGTGCCGGCCGCGATGCTGCCGCAAAGTCCGGGTGTCGATCCGGCCACCTGTATTCCTGAACTCGTCAAATGCGTCGAGCAGTACGGCAATGTCGCGATCAACCTGAATCCCGATCCGTCGGGCGGCCACTGGACCAGCCCGCCGTTGTCGGACCGTTCCTGGTATCCGATCTACGAGAAGATGGTCGAGTACGACATTCCCGCGATGATTCACGTGAGCACGAGCTGCAACGCGTGCTTCCACACCACCGGGTCGCACTACCTGAATGCGGATACCACCGCGTTCATGCAATGCCTGACCTCGGACCTGTTTCGCGATTTCCCGACGCTGCGTTTCGTGATTCCGCACGGCGGCGGTGCGGTGCCGTATCACTGGGGTCGTTTCCGCGGCCTCGCGCAGGAACTGAAAAAGCCCTTGCTGAAAGACCATCTGCTGAACAACGTGTTCTTCGACACCTGTGTCTATCATCAGCCGGGTATCGACCTGCTCACGCGCGTGATTCCCGTGGACAACATCCTGTTCGCGAGCGAAATGATCGGCGCGGTGCGCGGCGTCGATCCGGAAACCGGTCACTATTTCGACGACACGAAGCGCTACGTCGAAGCCGCGGATATGAATCCGGAGCAGCGCTACAAGATCTACGAAGGTAACGCGCGGCGCGTCTATCCGCGTCTCGACGCGTTGCTGAAAACGAAGGGGCTGTGATCATGTATGAAATCGGAGTCGTCTATCGCAACATCCAGCGCGCGGATGCGGAGGTGGCAGCGAAACTCGGCGCGCTCGGTTCGGCCACCGTGCATGAAGCCATGGGCCGCACGGGCCTGCTCCAACCGTATATGCGCCCGATCTATACCGGCGCGCGCACGAGCGGCACGGCCGTCACGGTGCTGCTGCAACCGGGCGATAACTGGATGCTGCACGTCGCGGCCGAACAGATCCGGCCGGGCGACGTCGTCGTCGCCGGCGTCACCGCACAGAGCACCGACGGTTACTTCGGCGATCTGCTGGCCACGAGCTTCAAGGCGCGCGGCGCTCATGCGTTGATCATCGACGCCGGCGTGCGCGACGTCAGCGTGTTGAGCGAAATGAACTTCCCGGTCTGGAGCAAGGCGATTTCCGCGAAAGGCACGGTCAAGGCGACGCTCGGCTCGGTGAACATTCCGGTCGTGTGCGCGGGTGCGTTGGTCACACCGGGCGACGTCGTCGTTGCCGATGAGGACGGCGTGGTCGTGGTGCCGGCGGCCGCCGCGCAAGCCGTGCTCGACAAGGCTGCGGCGCGCGAGGCCAATGAAGCCGGGAAGCGCGCGAAACTCGCCTCTGGGGTGCTCGGTCTCGACATGTACAACATGCGCGGGCCGCTCGAGCAGGCCGGACTGCGTTACAAGGACTGACAGGCGTGGTCGCAATGATCAACGATCAAGCCACGCGCGGGCCGATCACCGGCATTTCGTCGATGGCCATGCGCCAGGTGCTGGCCGGACTCGCCGCGTTCTACGAGCGGCGCACGGGGCAGGGCGTCGCCATCGAATCGGTCGGCGGCGTCGATGCGGCGCGCCGGGTCGAGGATGGCGAAGTCTTCGACATCGTCGTGCTTGCCGCCGACGCGATCGAGCGGCTCGTGGTGACGGGTTGTGTCGAGGCGGCGAGCCGCGTCGGGCTCGCGCGCTCCGGCATCGCGGTCGCGGTCGCGGCCGGAGAAACGCACCCGGACATCGCGTCTGAAGCAGCGCTGCGCGACGCGATTCTCGGTGCGCGCAGCATCGGTTACTCGACGGGGCCGAGCGGCACGCATCTACTGAAGCTGTTCGAACGCTGGGGCATTGGCGGGCAGATCGCTTCGCGTATCGTGAAGGCGCCGCCGGGTGTGCCGGTCGGCACGCTCGTCGCGCGCGGAGAAGTCGCGCTCGGCTTTCAGCAGATGAGCGAATTGATTCACGTGGCGGGCATCGACGTGCTCGGCGAGCTTCCGGCCGCCACCCAGTCCACCACGACTTTCACCGCCGCGATCTGCACGGTGGCGCGCCAGCGTGAAGCAGCGCAGGCGTTGCTGGCGTTTCTGGCCTCGCGCGAGGCCGACGGCGCAAAGCTGCAAAACGGCATGTCACCGGCTTGATGGCGGGCGGCGCTCGCCGCCCAGGCTTGTGTCCTTGCCTTTTCCGCCTCCATCTCTTTGCGCGAGCGCATGCTCGGCTTCGAAACGCTGACAGCGCCGACCGGCACGCCCGATCGGATGGAGGAGGCAAAACGCTACGAATGAAAGCGGATTCAAGCCAGCAGCTTGCCCCACTCGTAATCGATACTGTCCGGCGTGAAGGGCAGCACGCCCGCGCCGGGCGTAAATGTAAGTTCGCCGAAATAAACGAGGTCGTCCGGCGCATACAGGTCGACGCGCACATAGTCGAAGTCTTCGCACAGACGGGCCGCGACATCGAGCACGGCCTGTAGATGCGGCGGGCGCGGAGCGGGCAACGCGCTGCGCTTGTAGTCGCCGATTGCGATATCGAGGTGATTCCAGTCGGCGTCGTACACGTCGCCGTGCGTCGCGTTGCCGAATCGATCCGAGATCACGAGGATATAGATGATCGGCCCGCCAGGACGGCCGCCAAAGCAGTGCATTTTGAAATCCGCCGGAATCTGGCCGCGCCGATCGAGCAGCAACTGCTCGAAGAAAACGCGCGGCTCGATCGTCCGATAGTGCCGCTCGCGCCCAACGTAATAGAATTCGCTGCGCAACCATTGGTCGGCGAGCTTCTTCAGCTTCTCGAACGAGGTCTCTGATTTGTTTCTCACCACTTCGACGTAGCTGCTGCCGTGATTGGCTTTCATTACGAAAGCATCCGGCAGTGCGTCGAACACTTCGGGCGTGAATGCATCGGGCGCTGCGATCAGCGGTATCAAATGCTTGTCGCCGATTTTCCGGGCAATATATTCCCGCACCAGAAGCTTGTCGGTCAGGTCGATATAGCGCGGATCAGGATGAAGATTGCGCTGCAGGATCTTCTCATTGAACGTCACCGGACGAATCAGGTTCGGATAGCGGCCAATGCATTTGTGATGTAACAGGCTTAAGAAAAGGGCGTCCGGCAATAGCGTTTTCGCCGCTTCCTTGATTTTTCTCGCGGCAGATGGCGATTGCCCGTGCGCCGCATGCGCACCGGTGTGCAAGCCCGGCTGCTCGCAGGGCGCAGCCAGAGCACTGTCACCGGACTGTAGGGAGGCCATGTTTTTCGGCGCGACGGCCGCATCCTGCGCGGCCAGTTCGGCGGATTTGATGATCGTCATGTTCTAATCCCTTTGCGGTCGAGTCGACGAGTCGTCCTCGGAGTAACGGGAATTGAAATCAAAGCGTCAGCGGCGCTTGCCGCAACATCTCGGTCGCGGCACTCCAGCTTTCCTCCGGCGTCAGCCAGCGTTCGTCCGCATCCACATGCTGTTGCGCGCGGAATTGCGTCGGCGACATGCCATAGCGCTCCTTGAATAGCCGCCCAAGCCGATTACCGTCGCCCATTCCGCAGCGGCGCGCAATCTTGTCGACCGGCAGATCGGTGTTCTTCAGCATCGAGCGAACGATCTCGAAGCGTGTGCGCAGCAGATATTCGAGCGGCGTCATGCCGAACTCGCATTTGAAGCGGCGCTGGAAATTGCGCTTGCTCATCGCCACCGATTCGGCCGCCTGCGCAACCGAAATAGCCTTGCTGTAGTTTTCCTTGATCCAGCGCGCCGATTCGCGAATCTTCTCCGTCGTCGTCGTGATGTTGACGTCGTCGAACTCGGAGCGGCTTTTCTCGGCGTAGCCGTTTTGCAGGATGCGGCCGATCTTGCGGGCAGTGTCGGTATTGATGTCGCGTTCGATCTGCGCGAGCGCGAGATCGGTCGGCGTCACATTGCTTTGCGTGCGCGCGGCGTCACCGCTGTCGTCGAACAGAAAAATCGGCACGATCGATTGCAGCGGATCGTTGCAGACGACCGCGAGATTCGCACCCTGTTGCATGCCGAAAGACGCAATCGATCCTTGCAGCGAGATCCACGACAGAAAGCGGTCGTTGGATTCCGCGACTTCGGTGACGTCGCGGCAGGCCACGAAGAGCGCGTGGAAATCAGCGAGACAGTAGCGTTCGAGGCCTTGCGTCCAGATCGATATGCCGGACGAACTGGTCACCAGACCGCCGCCGTCGGATACCACGGTAAACCGGTATGGCGCCTCTTCGCCAGCCGTTCTCTTGAACTCATTGGCAAGCCGGAACGCGTCGCCGATCGCGCCGGTACTTGCCATCGAACAATCCTGAAAGACGAATAGACCAATGTGCTTCATCACGCGAGCTTCTCCAGTCAGGAAAATCTACGCATTGAGATTAGCGCATCGATTTGGGCGAGACGAGCTTGGCCGGCATGCGTGGGTGTTTTGGCGTAATCGTCCGGATTCAAGAAATTCTTACCTCGCTATTCGCAGAAATGCGTGCTACTAATTAACGTTGCACGGAATTTTTTTCCCGATCAATTAGCGCGATTCTTGCAAGCGAAATGCTGGGGCATCGGCGGAATGCGCCGAGCGGCTTGGATTCGGCGCGATTTGCGGGATAACAAGGGCATTCCTGGCACTTGAGCCGTGCAATTGGCGTTCTGTCGCGATGTACGATGCCTGTCGTATTACTCTGTTACAGCAATTGCAGATCGCAACAAGCCTTTCTGGCTTCTTTTCATTTGTAAAGGGCTCCGCATTATCGGCCAATAGCACCCTACTTTGGGCCGCCGGCGAATGCCTCGATCCTTTGCGGACTATGCTTCAGCGCAACATCGAGAGAGAAATTGTCAATCGCGGATTACGTGAATGGCGGGCTTCGCATTTGCTGATTCGTGAGAAGAACAATCGGCAATACCGCGGTGGATAAGCAATAGGTGTGTAGCCTTCCGTGGTTCGAGAGGTCCCGAACACGGCTCCCCGACCTAACCCGACACAGCACGTCGCTTCGCCGTGCTGCCAGCCAATCGAGGGTCTATCCGGCCGGCGGCATAAATAGCGACGTGGCGACGCAAAGCGATCGCCGATCGTTTTGTTTCATCAACCTGCAAGGATCAGACCGGTGGATTACTATCCGCAAAACTCGCTCTATCCCGCTGTTGATACCGAGCGTAGACAACTCAGTGCCCGCGCGATGCTCACGCTAATGCGCGACCACATCTGGGAGATCGTGGTGACGACGGTCGTCGTCCTCACGTTCGCGGTCGCGTATCTTCTGATTGCCACGCCTATCTATTCCGCTGACGTAATCATTCGCGTGGACCCACCCGAGCCAAATGCCCTCGGACTCGCGTTGCAGAACCAGGAACTGTTGCCGCCACCGACGCCGTCGTCGGTAACCGAAATGGCGGTCATGGAAAGCCGTGCAGTTTTGCAGCCGGTGATGGACCAGTTCCGTTTCGACATTTCGGTGAAGCCGCACAAGCTTCCGGTTCTCGGCGACATCGCCGAAAAATTCGCTACACCGGGACAGCCCGCGGCGCCGTGGCTCGGGCTGAAATCGTTTGCATGGGGCGGCGAGCGTGTGCAGATCGCCGCGCTCGACGTGCCGCGCGAACTCGAGGAAGAGAAGCTGACCTTGACCGCGCTCGACAATGGCGCCTTCGAATTGCACGGCCCGTCCGGCGAGTTGCTGGCGAGAGGCACGGTCGGCATGCCGCTCAAGCAGAACGGCGTGTCGATGCTCGTGAAGGAACTCGATGCGCGGCCGGGTACGAAGTTCGAGGTGATCCGCTGGAATGAGCTCGATGCCATCAAGCGCTTCACCAGTCTCGTCAAGATTGGCGACAAGGTGAAAGACTCCGGGCTGATGCAAATCCAGTACCGCGACAAGAGTCCGGACAAAGCCGCGGCCGTCGCCAATGCATTGGGAGAGCAATACCTCGCATCCGCGGTGGCGAGCCGGCAAGCGAACGACACGCAGACGCTCGCGTTTATTGACGGCGAACTCCCGCGTCTACTCGGCGAATTGCGAAAAGCCGAGGAAGCGCTGAAGAACTTCCGCTCGCGCTCGCAATCGATGCAGCCGACCAACGAGGCGCAAGCCTATTTGCAGGGCGGCCTCGATCTCGACAAGCAGATCGCGGCGCTGCAATTGCAGCGCACGCAAATGCTCGAGCGCTATACGGGACAGAGCCGCTGGGTGCAGAACGTCGACGAGCAACTGGCGCAATTGAAAGAAGCGAAAGCGAAATTCTCCGACCATTTCAACGGCATGCCCGCGTCGGAACGCGCGAGCGTCGATCTGATCCGCGCGCAGAAAGTCGCGGAAACGGTGTATCTCGGCATGGTGCAGAAGGCCGAGCAATTGCAGGTGCGCCGCGCCAGCACGACGGGCGGCGCGCATATTCTCGATCGCGCGATCAGACCGCATATGCCGGTCATGCCACAGCCGATTCTCGTGCTCGGCGGCGGATTGGTGCTCGGTATCGTGTCCGGCGTCGTGTTGGTCTTCATGCGCCGCCACGTGATGATCGGCGTGACCGACCCGCGCTATGTCGAGCGCCAGATGAGCGTGCCGGTGTTTGGCGAGATTCTGTTCAGCCATCAGCAACTGCTGCTCGACCGCGAGGCGACCGCGGGGCGCAAATCGCTGCCGGCAGCAGCCGGGCGCGCCCATCCGCCGATGCAGAAGAGTCTGCACGAGATTCAGTTCGATTCCGGCGTCCAGAACAGGATTCTCGCCGCGCGCTTTCCACACGACACGTCGGTCGAAGCGCTGCGCAGCGTACGGACCGCCGTCACGCGCGATCTCGCGCATGCACGCAACAACATCGTGATGATCATCGGGCCCACGCCGTCGGCCGGCAAGAGCTTCGTCGCCGCGAATCTGGCGATCCTGCACGCTGAAATCGGCTCACGGGTGGTGCTGATCGATGCCGACATGCGACGCGGTCATCTCGCCTCGCTATTCAACGAGAGCAATCGTGGAGGCCTTTCCGAAGTACTGTCCGAACGCCTGCCGCTCCGCAATGCGCTGCGCTCGACCCGCATCGACGGATTGACGTTCCTGTCATGCGGCGTGCGCCCGGAGAACCCCGCCGCGCTGCTGATGAGGCCGCACCTGAAGGATGTGCTCGAGCGGCTGTCGAGCCAGTTCGATCTGGTGATCATCGATACGCCGCCTTTCCTCGCGGTCACCGACGCCTCGATCGTCGCGAACGAGGCGGGCGCATCTCTGCTCGTGCTGCGCTCGGGCATGCAAAGCGAGGAGGAGATCGCCGACACGCTCAGAAAGGTGGAACGCGCGGAAGGGCGCATCGCGGGCGCGGTGTTCAACGGCATTCCGCTGCGTCGAAGCACGAAGAACTATGGCTACGAAACGAACTATGCCAGCGATTTCGGCGAAAACGACGTCGGACAGCAAGCGCCGCGAGGCGCCTGAGCGTGTGGAGACCCCAACGCGGTAAAGCGCGTTCGCGATGGCGTAAAACGGAGAACCAGATGGCCTTTGCAATCAACGGAAAGTTTACTTCTCAGTCCATCACGGGGGTTCAACGCGTTGCGTATGAGCTGACGCGGGCCATGCAGATGCGCGCCGCGCCCGGTGACGAACCGGAAGTGTTCGTGCCGCAAAACGCCGTCGAGCCGGGGGCGCTGCTCAAACCGCAGCGGCGCTTTCCGTGGCTGCGCGGCACGCTGTGGGAGCAGATCACGCTGCCAGTCGCCGCCCGCGGCATCACGCTGCTGAGTCTGTGCAATACGAACCCGCTGTTCAAGCACAGTCAGGTCGTGATGGTTCACGACATGGCCGTCTTTGACGTGCCGCAGGGCTTTTCGAGGAAATTCCGGCTCTGGTATCGCATCTGTTTCGCGCTCTTGCCGCGCACGCATCCGATCGTTCTGACGGTCTCGACGTTTTCGAAAATGCGGATCTGCCATCACCTGAAAATCGACGAATCGCGTGTGAAAGTGGTGGCGCCCGGCGCGGATCATTTCGACCGGATCGTTGCCGACCCATCGGTGCTGCAACGGCTCGAATTGAAGAAGGACGCCTATTGCGTGATCGTCGGCAGTCTCGATCCGCGCAAGAATCTGCGCGGCGTGCTCGATGCGATCGTGCGGCTCGGGCATCTGCGCGACGTCAAATTCGTCATCGTGGGAAAACAGTATCCGCGCATCTTCAGCGGTGCAGGCGTCGAGCATCCTGTGCATTCGCGGCAGGTCGTGTGGGCAGGTTTCGTGTCGGACGCGGAGTTGAAGGCACTGTACGAGAGCGCTGGCTGCCTCGTGTTTCCGTCGTTATACGAAGGTTTCGGCCTGCCGCCTCTGGAAGCGATGTATTGCGGCTGTCCGGTGATCGCGTCGGCGCGCACGTCGATACCCGAAGCATGCGGCGATGCCGCAATGTACTGCGACGCGACCTCCGCGGACGACATCGCCGCAAAGATCGCGCAGATGATGAGCGACGCCGGTCTTCGCCAACGTTATCGCAGCGCGGGGCTGCTGCATGCGCGCGAGTTTCGCTGGGAGCGCGCGGCGCAAACGGTGCTCGAAATCCTCGATGTCAAGACTGGCGAGCGGCTGCCCGAACTGACGCCGCGCGCGTCCGCGAGCTAGCGATGGGTGGGCACGAACATGGATCGCATGAAGACCCGTGCTGGCAGAAGACGTGCATTGCGCACACTCGCCGCGTTGGCGGCGGGTGCGGCCGCGCCGTTGTCGACTCTCAGGCCCGCTCTCGCATTGGTACCGGACCCAGCGCCCGCGAACGCGCGCGCCCGCATGATGACCGATCTGATCGGCACGAACGGCTGGGCCGGATCGGAAGCCGACATCGAGATGTGGCGAGCGATGGGCATTAGCTGGGGCCGTGACACGGTCGGCCCTGGTCAACCTGATCGGCCCGGCGAGGCGATGCGCATCGACAAAACGAGCTCGGCGTTCGATATCGATCTGCCGCCGGCACTGTTGCGAAACGAACGCAATGGAATCGGTTCGCTGTTGATGCTCGGCTATACGCCGAGATGGAATGCGACTGTGCCCGGCGACAGCAATTCGGCACCCGTCGACGTGGATGTGTGGAAGCAGTATGTCGACGCGGTGGTGCGAAAGTATTCGGCGCCGCCTTATAACCTGCGCTATTTCCAGATCTGGAACGAGGCGGCCGGCAAATTGTCCGGCGGCTTGCCTCAGTCCGTGTTCTGGCACGGCCCGGAGTTCAGCAAGGACGAAAAACGCTCGAAACCGTACGAACGCGCGATGCAGGATTACGTCGAGCGGATTCATATTCCGGCGGCCCGCATCATTCGCAGTTATCGCGCATATGTAGTGTATGGCGGCTGGCCGGACCAGGGCGGCCTCGATAACTTCCACCGCTGGCTCGAATATCGCAGTCCGGTCTTGAAAGAGCGCATGCTCGATTGGGTCGACTACGTCGACACGCACTACTTGCCGGTTGCCGATATGGAATCGCTGTACCAGCGATATGTGAAGAACGGTCCCGCGCGCGGCATCTGGCAAACGGAGATCGGCAACGAGTACATGAAAGACCCGCACTATTTGCCGCGTTATTTCTTCGACTTCGCGGTGTGGGCGCTCGGCAGGAATTGGGACGACCCGAACAAGTACCTGTCGATGATCTATCACTGGGACGGCTATGAACCTTTTCGTCTCACGCATCCCGGCCCGCCTGAACGAACCTACAACGTTTCCGGTCGAAGCTTGGTCGTGTTGCATCAAACAGCGGGTGGGCATCTGGCGAGTTTTTCGAAGCCGCTGCAATGCGGTCCGGGTGTTGCTGCAAATGCCTTGCTTTCCGGCAACGACCTCGTGATGCAGGTGAGCAGCAGCGCGGGCTGGCAGAACATTTCCATCGGCGGGCTGCAGCCGCTGCGCTCCCACGCGGTGCAGGTCGATTTCATCGATGCGCTGAGCGGCGAGGCGAGCGCACCGGACACGGTTGCATCGAGTTGGGACAACGATTTGATGAACGTGCGATTCAAGGTACCCGACCAGGTGAACGGCGCTGGTAATAATCCGCCCAAACATCTGGCTTATCTCGTGGTGCGTCGTGTGACGCAGGCAGTGGCATAGCGATATTTCGCGAGCATGACGACCGCCGGGAGCCGGCGGATCGAACCTGACGGATAGCGTTGACACATCATGAAGCAGGTCACCATTGCGATTTGCAACTACAACTACGAGCACTATCTGGCCGCGGCGATCGACTCGGCGCTCGCGCAGGATTATCCGGCGACCACCGTCATGGTCGTCGACGATGGCTCGACCGACGGTTCGCGCGCGATCATCGAAAGCTATGGCGATCGCGTACTGACGTTGTGCAAGAAAAACGGCGGGCAAGTATCCGCCTACAACTATGCAATCGCGTCGCTCACCACCGAGTATGTGATCCTTCTCGATTCCGATGACGTGCTGTACCCATCCGCGGTTACCGAAGTCATGCGCTTTTTCGAGGACGGCGAGTGGGCCAAGGTGCAATTCCGGCTCGACGTTATGGACAACGAAGGCGCATTGACGGGCGCCTATGTGCCGAATAGCGAGCCGCCACACGACTGCGGCAGGCTGCTGCGCGGCGGCTGGCTCTATCCGTCTCCGCCCGCGTCCGGCAATGCTTACCGGGTGAGCGCGCTCAAGCAG
This sequence comes from Paraburkholderia tuberum STM678, assembly GCF_902833905.1. Classification (GTDB taxonomy): domain Bacteria; phylum Pseudomonadota; class Gammaproteobacteria; order Burkholderiales; family Burkholderiaceae; genus Paraburkholderia; species Paraburkholderia tuberum. The sequence goes on from NZ_CADFGP010000011.1 coordinate 166,079, forward strand.
ATCTTCCCGGTTCCCGAAGAGGGCGTGAATCGCTATGGCGCGGACTTTTATGCGATCTATGGCGTCGCGCTGGCTGGACCGATCGCTACCGTGTCGAAGTCGCTAGGCGGCTACCGGGTGCATAACGCGGGCAGTGAAACGGTGTCGTTCGCGAACTCGGAACAACTGACGAAAGCACCGCGCGCGTTCAACATGCGCTGGGCCATTCTGCGCAATATCGCCAAAGATCGGCTCGACATAGAACTACCGGCAACATTTCTCGACTTCTCACACGAGAAGGCGACATTCTGCTCTTCCGTTTATCGCGCGACCCTGTTCCGGCGTTGGCATTGGATGATCCTCGATTCGCGCAACTATCTGCACACGATCATTGCAAATCCGTTCTGGAGCCTGAAGAAGAAGCTCGGCACGCTCGTACTGTCGAGCCTGTGTCTCGTGCCTTATTCGCCGCTGTCGGATTTCGCGGTGCGTTATATCGCGAACCCGCTCGCGCGCCGTCGCGTCGCAAGACGCTGAGGCGAAGGAGGACGGCATGGATAGACGAACGAGCGCCAACCTGATCGTATTTGTTTACGCCGGCTATTTCATGAGGTACGTGTACCTCATGATCGTCGTGCCGTTCTATGGCCGGGTGCTCGGCGTGGCCGAATACGGCCGGGTACTCGCGTCGATGTCGCTGATGAACGTGATATGGATGCTCGTCGGCTTCGGCTTTACCTTCGTCGGCATGCGCGAGGTGGCGAAAGCGCAGTCGACCCAGGAATGCAATGCGATCTATTCGCTGCATGTCAGCGCGCGGCTGACACTCGCCGTGATCGGCGCGGGCATCGGCATCATTGCGACGTTCTGTTCACCGTTACTGTCGGAGCGGCCGCTGATCGGCCTGCTCGCGACCTTGCTAGGTATCGTGTCGGCATGCAATCTCGGCTGGCTGTTTCAGGGGCGGCAACACATTCGAACGCCGATCATGATCGAAGTGTTCGGCTTCGCGCTGAGTCTCGTGCTGGTGCTGACTCTCGTCAAAGGACCGAACGATGCCGTATGGGTGTTGGCGAGTTTGCTGATTGCGGGTATCGCGTCCTTGATCATTGCCTACGGTTTGACGACGTGGCAACTCGGCTGGCCGCGTCTGGCGTTTGCCGGCGTCCTGCCGCTCGTGCGCCGGTCGACGATGCTGTTCTGCTATTCGTCCGGCTCCGTCGTGCTGACGGCATCGTCGACGTATTTGCTGACCTTGTTCTCGACGCCCGCGGAGGTGGGCTATTTCGGCGCGGCCGAGCGTTTCGCGACGATCGGACTGAGTCTGATGGCCCCCGCGGCGCAAGTCTTTATTCCGACGATAACCCGGCAACTCGCGCAGGGCGACAAGGCGGGCGCGCATGTCACGACGCGGCGCGGCGCCATCTTGCTGCTCGGCTATGGCGTGCTCGTGCTGTGCGGCGCGTTGACGCTGTCGCCTTTCGTGTTGCCGCTGATTCTCGGCGCCGCGTTCGAGCCGAGCGTGCACGTGTTGCAGGTGTTTGCATGGATGTTCCCGTTCGCGGCTTTCAACGAGTTCGTCGCGCTCTATGTATTCGTGCCGCGCAGGAGAGACCGGGTGCTCGCGATTGCCGGCGTCGCCTCGGCGCTGGTCAATCTCACAGCGGCGCTCGTTCTCGCGCCGCGTTTTGGCGCGATTGGCATGGCCTCTGCTCGGGTGATCGGCGAAGCGGCGCTGTCGGTGACGCTGCTCAGCGTGTTGATTCGCCTCGAGCTGGTCGGGCTGTTGCCCGGCGCCGAGCGCGCGCTCGAGCGGGTGCGTGTGGTGTGCGGGCTGAGTACGCAGGCGGGCGGCGCAAAGGACGATTGAAGTGGCGCGTGAGTGTGTGGGAGTTTGGGTGGATTGTCACAGGAGGTCGAAGTGAAAGTCGCTATTGTTCACGATTGGCTGGTAGTGTCCGGCGGCGCCGAGAAAGTATTGAAGAACATCATCGAGTGCTTCCCGGATGCGGACGTCTTTTCGATTGTCGATTTTCTCGAAGACCGCGATTGCGTGAAGGGGAAGTCCGTCAACACGTCATTCATCCAGAAGATGCCGTTTGCGCGAAGACGATACCGCGCCTATCTACCGTTGATGCCGATTGCGATCGAGCAGGTGGATCTGTCAGGCTACGATCTCGTCATTTCGAGTTCGCACGCGGTCGCGAAAGGCGTGTTGACCGGGCCGAACCAGATGCATATCAGCTACATTCATTCGCCGATCCGCTATGCGTGGGATCTGCAACATCAGTACCTGCGTGAATCCCATCTCGACACAGGGCTGCGCTCCGCGTTGGCGCGCGTGCTGCTTCATTACATTCGAGGCTGGGATTCGCGCTCCGCGAACGGCGTCGATCATCTCGTCGCGAATTCTCAGTTCATTGCGCGGCGTATCAGAAAGGCCTATCAGCGCGAATCGACCGTGATCTATCCGCCCGTCGATCTGGTGAACATGCCTATTGGTACGGAGAAAGAGGATTTCTACGTGACGGCGTCGCGGATGGTGCCTTATAAGCGTATCGATCTGATCGTTCAGGCCTTTTCGCAAACGCCTGAACGCAAGCTGGTCGTGATCGGCGACGGTCCCGAGATGAAGAAGATCAAAGCGGTGGCCGGCGACAACGTCCAGATTCTCGGGCATCAGCCGTCCGATGTGCTGGTCGATCATTTGCGGCGCGCGCGCGCGTTCGTGTTCGCGGCGGAAGAAGACTTCGGCATTTCGGTGGTCGAAGCGCAGGCATGCGGCACGCCGGTGATCGCCTTCGGCCGCGGTGGCGCGCTCGAATCGGTGGTGGGATTGCCGCTCGAGCGACCCACCGGGGTTTTCTTCGGTGAGCAAAGCACCGCGTCGTTGCTTGATGCCGTTACCCGGTTCGAGAGCAACGCAGCCCTATTCGACGCACGCGTGTGCCGCAAGAATGCCGAGCGGTTTTCGTCGGAGAACTTCAAGAAGGCCCTGATGGGCTTCGTCGACGCGCGGCTCCCGTATGCGTGCGTCGAACAGTTTCTTCCCTATGCGCCGAGTCAGTCGCTGCCGGCCGAAGAACGTCATCTTGCCGACGTTACGCCCTGAGTCGGGCGCTGGGGCACGGGCTGTGCAGCTCGCGTGCCCACGTTGCCCGCCTTGCGCGCTGCGCGCGGGCCGGGCCTGAATGCGGTGGCCGCCAGCGGACGCGCGGCTAGCAGCAGCGAGATCACCAGAGAAAGAATCAATACATTCGACGGCGAAACGAGCCGATGCTCGGTTGCCGACATCACCAGCAGGCAAACCGACGAAATCTCCACGAAGCGGAACGCCGCGAACTGGCGGCCGCCCTCGACCAACGCGGCATACGCCGCCCCCTGCCTGCTCCACTCGATCAGTCTCCAGAAGAACGCGAGGATCAGCGTCAAGCCCACTACGCCGAGCTCGGCGAGGATATTCAGATACGAGTTGTGAGCGTGCGAGTCGCTGTGCTCGATCACTATGTCGGACGGCACCGCGAACAGATGGAAGTACGAGGTGAGGCTGCCGATGTGGTCGTCGAAGGAGCCGAAGCCGAGACCGACGAGCGGGCTTTGCACGAAATACGCGAGCGCTCGCGGCCACAACCACTCGTAGCGAATGTCGAGGTTGTTGACCTTGGCGTCATTGGCGTGAATCGCGAACGTATAGCCCATGTAGTCGACGTTCGGCTGGGTATGGTAGATCGCGACGGCGACCGAGGCTAGCAGCAGCACGGCTATCAGCGTGCCGAGAATCCAGCGCTTGCGGCCAAAGTACAGATAGGGCAGAACGGCCGCCGCGCCAAGCAGCGAGCCGCGGCTGTAGGTCGAAAACAGCATCAGCACATTGCAGGCGAGCAGCGCGATCAGCAGCTTGCTGCGTTTTTGCAGGTAGCACGCTACGCCGAGACAGAACAGCATTGCCAGGAAGCCGCCGGCTGCGTTGCGCGCAATGAAGTAGCTGCCGAAACTGTCGGCCGGATTAACGAAGATGCTGAACAGCCCGTTCGTGGCGATGTAGTAGACGTACATCGGCAGATTGACGACGACCGCGAAAATGAACAGCGCACGCAGTACCTTGTGCAGATCCCAGCGGTGCGCATACACGAAACCGGCAAAAATGGGCGCATAGGAAATGAAAAAATTGCCGTCGCGCCGATAAAAGTCGAACTCGAGGAACGACCGCGGATCATAGAGCAGCGTCGAGACCGTCGCGAGCACCGTGAAAGCGGTCAGCGGCGCGATGAATGCGGGATAACTGCGGCCGTAAAAGCGCCATGCCAGCAATAGCAACGGGACAAAGCCGATCGCACTGATGGGCACGAAATTCGTGACCGTCAGGAAAAGTGCGACTAGCGAAATATAGGCCATTGCAACTCCAGAAAAACGAATGGCGCGCCGGTTGGGGTTGTGCCCATGCGCTGGATGATGGCGAGATTGGAACAGCGGAAAACTCACAGTGTGGGCCGCGCGGGGATGAATGCCACGGGACGTTCATTAAACGGTAGCACGTGTCGCTGCTTATTTCCAATCGTGCGCCCTGCAATAGAAGTGCAAGCTCGTTCGCAAGCTTGTTAAATCAAGTCCGCGAGCACCGCCAAAACTTCCGCGCTTCGCGCCAGATGGGCTGCGTCGCAATGCGGTCTCACTATGATGAATTCATCGGGGCACGATGTCGACTAGATCCGATGCAGGTCGTTTGCCGCATTCGATCTTTTGTTTCAATCGTTTTCCGGTCGTCGTTGTCGAGCAGACCATTGCGATTCGGCCAGTCAGTTTCCGTCCTTCCCGATCGAGCCGGATTCGCTGTAGGCGCATGCATCTTTCACTGCGAACTGAACTACTGGTCTGGTCCGTTTGACGCGCACGCCCTGTCATAAATCACATCAGACGGTATTTGCGTGGATCGCGGCACACCGCGTTATGCGGTGTCCTCGAGGGAAACGCGTTCCCGAGCCGGTTTCAATGCGAAGGAGTGAGCGATGGGCAAGGTTACCGCGGCAGCAGCCGCAGCGGATGTCGAAACGATACGACAGGATTCTGCCGAGGCGGAGTTGCCGACGCTCGTGCAGGTGATTCTCGCCGGTGGTTCCGGCACCCGGTTGTGGCCGGTGTCGCGCGAACAGTTTCCAAAACAACTGATCGACGTGATCGGCAATCAGACCTTGCTGCAAGCAACCATGGGGCGCATGGCGGGTTTTGATGGCGCATGGAACGTCGCGGCCGATCCCGTGATCGTCTGCGGAACCGATCATTATTTCGCCACTTACGAACAGGCGCGCGAGATCGGCGTGAACGCTCGGATCGTGGTCGAACCCGCGCGTCGCGATACGGCGCCGGCATTGACGCTTGCCGCGTTGACGGCATGCGCGGAAGACGAAGACGCCATTCTGGTCGCAATGCCCGCCGACCATGCGATCGCGAATCTCGAAGCGCTTCACCACGCGCTGGACATCGCCGCGAGGCATGCGCGCGACGGCGCGATCGTCACGCTAGGCGTACCGCCCGAACGGCCCGACAGGGGCTTCGGTTATATCCGGCTCGGCGACGCGTTGCCAGACGGCGCGCGCCGCATCGAGCGCTTCGTCGAGAAGCCCGCGACGGAACTCGCGGCCCAGTACGTCGCGTCGGGCAATTACTGGTGGAATAGCGGCATCTTCGTGGTGCGAGCGTCGGTTTGGCTCTCCATCATCGAGCAGTTTCAGCCGGACATGCACGCGGCCTGCGTTCAGGCATACCGCGACGCGAAGAAGACTGAAGAATGCATCATGCCGGACGCCGAGGGGTTCCTGGGTTCGCCGTCCGACTCGATCGACTATGCGGTGATGGAACAGCTTGGCAATCCGGAGTCGGCGTTTTCCGGCGTCGTGGTGCCGCTCGAAGCAGGCTGGTCCGATCTCGGCTCTTGGGATGCCGTATGGCAAGCGATGGAGAAGGACGACTGCGGTAACGCGGCCAGCGGCCGCGTGCTGTTCGAAGGGGCCACCGCGACCTACGCACGCTCGCAAGGAGGCAGGCTTCTCGCCTGCGTCGGCACCAGCAACATGATCGTGATCGAAACCGACGACGCGGTGCTCGTCGCGGATCGCTCGCATGTGCAGGACATCAAGGGACTCGTGTCGCGGATCAGGGCCGAGAAGTCGCCGGAGGCCGATGCGCACAGAAAAGTGCGTCGCCCGTGGGGCTTTTACGACTCGATCGATCATGGCGAGCGCTTTCAGGTGAAGCGCATCGTCGTGATGCCCGGCGGCCGTCTGTCGTTGCAGATGCATCATCATCGCGCCGAGCATTGGGTCGTGGTGTGTGGAACCGCACACGTCACGCGCGGGCAAGAGCAGTATCTTCTTGGCGAAAACGAATCGACCTATATCCCGTTGGGTGTTCGCCATCGGCTCGAAAATCCGGGCCGCGTGCCGCTGCAGATCATCGAGGTGCAGTCGGGTACTTATCTCGGCGAAGACGACATCGTTCGTTTCGACGACAAGTACGGGCGTTGTGGCTGATGCGACGGAGTCGACGTGCTACGTCCTATGAGGGGGCTGTGATGCGATTGCTGACTGGTCTACTGGCGAGAGCGTTCGACGTCGCGATGATCGTGGCTGGGGCATTTGCGGCCTCCCAGATCCGCTTCGACGGCGGCTCGCAACGGAGCTTTTATTTCGCCTTCGTCGCTTTTGCCGCGGCGTTCGCTCTCGCGGTCTTTCCGGCGCTCGGCGTCTACCAATCGTGGCGTGGCCGCTCGAAGAGAGTGCTGGCGAGCCAGGTGGCGCTCGGCTGGCTCGTCGTGCAGGCCTGCGCGATGGTGCTGATGTTCTCGCTGCACCGGATCGATTTCGTGTCGCGACTCTGGTTCGTGTACTGGACCGGCATTTCGGGCGCGGCAATGATGGCCGGCCGGCTGGTCACGCATGCGTTGCTTGGGCGCATGCGTCATGCGGGGATGAACTTGCAGCAGGTCGCGGTGGCGGCGTGCGGCGAACATTGCGACGAGATCATCCATAAGATCGAGACGTCGCCCGCGGCCGGCTTTCGCGCGAATGCGCTGTATAACCTGCACCCCGGCTGTTGCATTCCGCCGCGCTCGTCGGTGCAGGTCTTCGAAGAACAGGGTGCGTTCGCTCGCTACGTGCGCGAACAGCAGATCGGCGAAGTGTGGCTGGCGCTGCCGCTCACCGAGGAGCGCGCGATTCTCAAGCTGGTGGCGGAGTTTCGCAACGACCTGATCAATGTGCGCTTCATGCCCGATGTGCGCTCGCTTGCGCTGTTCGAAGGCAGCATGACCGAGTTGCTCGGCTTGCCGACGATCAATCTTGCCGCGTCGCCGCTGCCGCCGAAGGCGTTGGTGCAAAAAGACCTGTTCGATCGTCTGTTCGCGCTCGTCGCGTTGATCGCGATCTCGCCGATACTGCTGGGCTGCGCGATCGCCGTCAAACTGAGTTCGCGCGGGCCGGTGTTCTTCACGCAGCGTCGCAAAGGCGCCGACGGCCGCGTATTTACGATCTACAAGTTCCGCACGATGCGCCTGCACGAGCAGAAGCCGGGCATTCTCGAACAGGCCACGCGCGACGATCCACGCATCACGACCGTCGGCGCGTTCCTGCGCCGCACGAGTCTCGACGAACTACCGCAGTTCTTCAATGTGCTGCGCGGCGATATGTCGGTGGTGGGGCCGCGCCCGCATGCGCTCGAACACGACGATCTCTATCAGAACATCGTATCGGGCTATATCCACCGTTATCGGATCAAACCCGGCATTACCGGCTGGGCGCAGATCAACGGCTATCGCGGCGAAACCGATCGTCTGGAAAAGATGGAGGGCCGCGTCGCACACGATCTGTACTACCTGCGCAACTGGTCGTTCTGGCTCGACATGAAGATCATTCTGGCCACGATTTTCAAGGGGCTTCATCATCCAAACGCGTACTGAGCATGATGCTATCCGGAGTTGAAAACATAGTAAGACGATCTGCGAAGCGGGTCTCGCTTTACCGCTTTCACCACGATCACGACTTGCAGGCGAGAAAAATATTGGAGCGACTCGAAAGCAGGTATGGCAAGACCGATCCGAACAAACTGCGGCTCGCGGACACCTATGCGCGAGACGTGTTCGGCGACCCGGTCTACGCACCCTGGCTGCGCGTTTATACCGCGTTTTGCGGCACCTTCAAGGAAGGCTGGATTCCGGACAACTACTACGGCATCGTCGTCGTGCCGCAAATGCAAGGCTGGTACGGCAAGATTTCGAGCCTCAAGCCGATTTCACGGCTGATCTTCGACGGCGACGAATTGCCGGACGTCGCGTACTTTGCCAATGGGCTGTTCTTTACCGACAAAGGCGTCGTGGTGCCTGAGCGTGATCTGACAGACGTCGTGTTCGAGCATACCGAACGCGTCGTATTCAAGCTCGACGGTTCCGGACAGGGCAACGGTGTCTACTTCTTCGACCGTGCCAACTTCGACCCCGCGGTCATCAGGTCGCTCGGCAATGGCGTGATTCAGACGTTCATCAACCAGCACAGTCTGTTCGCTACGTTTGCTGCGAAGCCGGTGGCGACATTGCGCTTCACGACCGTGGTGGACGAGGCCGGTCGCATTTCCATTCGGGCCTGCTACTTGCGACTCGGCAGAGCGGACGATACGCATGTGCTGAGCGATCGCGAGATATGCGTGCCGGTCGAACTCGAAACGGGCGAACTGTGCGACGAGGGGTATATGAGCGACTGGGCCGCGGTGGACGCGCATCCAGACTCGGGCGCGCGCTTTGCGGGCCTGAAGATTCCATGTTTCGAGAAATGCGTGGCCACCGTGCTACGCCTGCACAGGAAGATTCCGTTTGCGCGCTGCATCGGCTGGGATCTCGCGGTCGACGCGAACGGCCAGGTCAAGGTGATGGAGTGGAACGGCAAGCACAACGACGTCAAATTCAGCGAGGCGACGCAAGGCCCGTGCTTCGCTGATCTGAACTGGGAACGGCTGAGGGCCGAACCTGAGTTTGCACGGCTGTCACTGGGCTGATCGGGCAGGCCAAAAAAACGTAGTAGGAGACGCGACGTGAGCGAACAGTTATGGTGCGTCCATATCGAAGGACTGAACGACTTCATTGCCGTCGATTCGGAGGAATCGGCGCGGTACGAGGCGTCGCAGATCAATGCGTATATCGATCGCGCCGACAGAAGCTCGCGCGCCGCCCGCTTGCGCGCGGTGGTGGTCGAATGGCCGTATGGCGCGGACGCTCACGCAAGAGCGCTCGATGACGACTGGCACGATCTGCAATGTATGCCACACAGACAGCAGGCCGTCGCGCGGTCCGGCGGCCCGTTGTCGAATCTCGCGCGACGCGTTAGAGAACTGCTGAGCATCGCGCGCACGGGGAAGGACGATGCGTGAAGCGCGGCTACGGCAAACCGCGTTATGCGGGCAGTGGCACGTCCTCGATCAGATCAGCCGAGAGGCTTCCCAACCGACGACTGACACCGGCGGGCGCGGCAGCGCTTCTCGCTGGCACTGACCGGCGTCGATCACTGGCGGAGAAGGCGGCTCAATGCCGTCTTTTCTTGTTGAGCGGCGATACCGGAAAGATGGACCCGAAAATCAGATACCCGCAACGATCGTGAATATCTGTAAAAACGGTTTTATCTCAGATTAAAGTCATTGACTGTGATTCGTTTTAGATGGTTAATTCGTCGGGTGTGTTCTGGAAAACCAGCAGAGGTCAAATGGAGCAACAGAAACAGGAAGACGCCGGGGGCAAGGAAGAATGCCAGCTTTGCCGCGTGACATATTCAATATATTCAAACTTCCCGCCAATGCCGTCAGCCATGGCTCTGAACGTCGAAACCGGCGAATGGTTTCCGCTGGATAGGCTTCGGTCGTATTCAAACGGCTACGATATGGCCGAAGCCCTCGGTTACGCATGGGCGTGCGATTGCCGCGGACGCAAGGCAGCGCTAGAGCCAGCGTCGAAGCGTTTCACTCACGACGAGCAATACACGCTCAAAGATCGCGACGGCAAACCGCTCGCTAATGTGCGTTACCGGATCGTTCTTGACGGTGAGCGGGTGAAATCGGGAACTACGAGTGCGCAAGGGAAAACCGAGCGTATCGCGACCATTTTTGAATCGAGCTTGAGGTTTTATATTGCAGAGGCAATCAGGGATGAATGATTTTGATGATCGGAATAAATACGGGTTCAAGACCGACGAAAATGAAGAATGGTTCGAGGTACACACTAGGGCTATTACGAATACAAACCCCGGTTCAATGGTCCATGTAACAATCAATACAGACAAGATTTGCCCGAAAATGTCAAACAAAGTTTTTCGCGACATGGTTCTGAAGTGCCGGGATCGTGCTGTTGGTTACGTTGAGACTCGCCTGGAGGATTTGGCACGCTGGTCAGCATCAGATCAGGACCGCGTACGAGCATGGTTTGGCTGTTGCGACGAGTCAGCAAGAAACCGGCTTGCGAATGGTTTAACATCAATTGTTCGCGTGTTGCGAGGGTTAACCGGTGACAATTTCGTCCGATGGGAACCTGATACGTCGAGATACGTGGGATGCGTACCAAACCCCGTAAGATCTGGCGTGGTCGCTGAAGTATGCGCGCCAGACACCAAAACACACACGATCGCTATACACTTGGATTTTTGTTCAATGCGTGACTTCTCTTGGGACAAGGATTCAATTGTTTCTACGCTCATTCATGAGGCGAGTCACTTTCAAGACACTATGGGAACCAAAGATTGGAAGTACTTCATGAACGAGTGCCTTTCGTGGGGAGGAACGAATCCCGAACAAGCAATCGATAACGCTGACAGCATCGCCGGATACGTTATCTACAATGCGTAAACTTTACGTCATCATTTCGGCTCTGATATCGGGACATGTTTTTGCGTGTATGCCTGGCGAGAATTTCGATATCTACTTTCCACCGAATAGTGCCGTTATCCCCGCCGATGAGGTTTTAAGGCTTGCTAACTGGGTAGTCGATAAAAATATTGCATATGCGAATCACAAAACCAGGGAAACAACGCTAGTAAGTGGGCATGCTGAGGAACGCGAACAGAACGCAATCCAATTGGCCCAAGCTCGCCTGATAGCGGGTAAAGCGGTGCTGGATCAATTTGGCTTCTTGCGTGGAACGGTAAAGACCAGTTCGCGCGTCTATTCGAAGAACGATGTCGAAAACGGCCGGCGTGTTGAAATATCGTTTGAGCCCGATTGTCCTAACAAGTGTTGTACGGGTCAATAGCGCTTACATCCAATGTGCGTGAAGTTGTGATTGAGTCGATCCGCCGCGTGCGGTCGACGCCGCCGCGTGCCGAGCAGTTCGTCGAGCGAGCGGATCTGCTGGCTCAGCGCGGGCTGCGCGGTATGCATCGGCTTCGCGGCGCGGCTGAAGTTGAGTACCTCCGCGAGAATGACGAAGCACTGTAGAACCCCGAGGTTCATGCTGGGCAAGAGCGAGCACAACCAGCGCGGGGTGCGAGGCAACAGAGGAGGAACCCGCCGTGGTGGTAGCGGGTCCGGGATCATTGTTTCGGCGGGAGCGGCGCGAAATGATCCCCGTCACGATGATTGGTGACGACGTAGCCATCTCGCTTGCGTATCTTCAGGAAGAACAGCACCGGTGCGGTAGCCGGATCGCCACCGCATTCGGGGGTGTGTTTCTCATGAACCCCGACGATGAAATAGCGCTTCTCATCGGATACGTCGAACCTCAGGCATTGGGTGCGGTTGGAGGATAGATGGTGGCTCTGGGTAACTTTCGCTGCCCGGTCCGCTGCCTGATCCGCTGTGGCGGTCGTCTGCCCCGATGCCATTGCGTGCACGCTGGCGAGAAGCGGAGCGAAGGTCACCAATCGTGTCCTCAAGGTTTTGTCTGTTCTACCGGACGTCATATTGATCGAGATGGCGTGAGCGAATGATGCTGATCAGTTTTGGCCGTACTGCGGGTCGGTCGCATGGAGCCCCAAATCTATACCTGACCGACACCGCTCGGCTATGGGCGAAGGATGAAAGCGATAACCCCCAGTGATCGCTGTATCCAAACAATTCATTGGTCAACTATCACCCGGCTTCTGATAATGTGCGCACAAAACAATCCATAGCGGACGCCAACGTCGGAGCATCGGCGCGGGCTCACGCGACAATCCGGAGGAGACGATGCTGCGACCCAAGGTCAGCCGGGCGGTTCTCGCACTCATGTGCGCGATGTCGTTCATCTTGTATCTCGATCGCGTCAACCTGTCGGCGGCGGCCGGGCTGATCCGCGACGATCTGCATCTGAGCAATACCAACGTCGGCCTCGTGTTCGCCGCGTTCGCATACACGTACGCGCTGTGCCAGGTGATCGGCGGCTGGGTCAGCGACCGCTTCGGCGCGAAGCTCACGCTCGTGACCTGCGCAAGCATCTGGATCATCGCGACGGTCGCGACCGGTCTCGCGGGCGGGCTCGCGTCGCTGTTCGGCGCGCGGCTTTTGCTCGGCATCGGCGAAGGCGCGGCGCTGCCCGCGCAGGCGCGGGCGCTGACCAACTGGTTCCCGTCGAACCGGCGCGGCTTCGTGCAAGGCCTCACGCATTCGTTCTCGCGGCTCGGCAATGCGATTACGCCGCCGCTGATCGCGCTGCTGGTCGCGTATTCGTCGTGGCGGGTGTCGTTTCTCGCGGTAGGCGCGCTGACGTTCGTGTGGGTCGTGGTCTACGCATGGTATTTCACCGACGATCCGCGCCAGCATCGCCATATGACCGCGAAGCAGGAAGCGCAATTGCCGCCGGTCCGTCAATCCGCGGTCGAAGCGACGCGCGAGCCCACGCCGTGGCGGCGTCTGCTCAAACGCATCGCACCAACGATGCTCGTCTACTTCTGCTACGGCTGGACCGGCTGGCTGTTCTTCACCTGGCTGCCCACGTTCTTCATGCACGGTCGCGGCCTCGATCTGAAAAGCTCGGCGATGTTCTCCGCGGGCGTGTTTCTGTCCGGCGTGGTCGGCAATACCGCGGGCGGCGTGCTCAGCGACCGCGTGTTGAAGCGTACGCGCAACGTCGTCGCGGCGCGCCGCAACGTGATCATCTGCGCGTTTCTCGGCGCTTTGGTGTTCCTCGCGCCGGTGATGGTCGTGAAGTCGCTGCCGGTCATGGCAGCGTGCATGAGCCTGTCGTTCTTCTTCCTCGAAATGACGATCGGGCCGATCTGGGCCGTGCCGATGGACATCTGCCCGCAGCACGTCGGTGTCGCGAGCGGGCTCGTGAATGCGGGCTCGGCGGTTGCGGGGATTTTCACGCCGATCGTGTTCGGCCTGATCGTGGACCGCACGGGTAGCTGGACGCTGCCGTTCGCGGGCTCGCTCGGACTGCTCGCGCTCGGCATCGTCGCGACCTTCTTCATGCGGCCGGATATTCCGCTCGACGCGGCTCGCGCTCACCCGGATCTCGCGGACATCAATGCGGGCGGCGAATTGCGCTTCGCAGAAAACCTCACGCCGCGCGAATCGAATCGATGACCAGTTGCATCGCCGGCGTGATGCGCCGGTTTCTGCGCAGAATCAGCCCATACGGTGCGAGCCGGCCGCGTAGCGGCGTCGCGATCGCGGCGATCGCATCGAGCGCGACGTAGTACTGCGCGACCGAACTCGGCAGCACGGCGAGCATGTCCGAGTCGCGCAGCAACGACAGCGTGGTCAGAATCGACGACGTCTCGACCGTGCTCACCGGCGGCGCAACGCGCGACTCGCGAAACGTTTGATCGATGACCTGGCGCATCGGGCTCGGATGCGGCTGGATGATCCACGGATAGCGCGCGAGGTCCGCGAGCTTCGGCCGCGTGCCCGTTTGTTTGCCTGTTTTCACGGCCGGATGATCGGGCCGCACGACGATCGACAGCGCCTCTTCCGCCAACGTCTCGAAGCTCAGATCGAGCGCCGGAAAGCCATCGGGAATCCGGCCAATCACGATATCGAGCTGATCCTGTTGCAGCGACTGCACGAGCACGTCGCTGGTGTCGATCGTGACCGCCATCTGCAGGCGCGGGTGCGCTTCCTTCAGCTTGACGATCGTGTGCGTCAGCAATTCGGGCGACGGCGCCATCACCGCGCCGATGCGCACCTTGCCGATGTCGCCGGCCTCGATGCCGGCCAACTGCTCGCGCAGCTCGTCGAGATCCTGGAACACGACGCGCGCATAGCGCATCACGGCCTCGCCGAAGATCGTCGGCTCCATGCCCCGCGCATGGCGTACGAACAGCGATACGCCGAGCGTGTCCTCCAGTTCCTGCAAGGCCTTGGTCGCGGCGGGCTGGGTCATCGCGAGATCGTCGGCGGCACGCCGCAGCGATTCCGTTTCCGACAGCGCGACCATCAGTTGCAGATGACGCAGGCGCAAGCGTTTGCGAATGGTGGAGGCGGGCGGGATCATGAGCGATAACTTTAGCGAATCGGCCGATTCGAATTATTCAGTGGTCAGTTATCGGATAGTTTCGCACACTAGCGGTTATCGCAGGACGGCAATCGCAACGCCGTTCGCGTTGACAAGACAAAACCGGAGACGACGCATGACGATGACCGCGAGCCCCGCGCTCGACAGCGCGATTACCAAAGCGCGCACGAGGCTGCTGCCTTTTCTGATCCTGATGTACGTACTGGCGTTCATCGACCGCGCGAACGTCGGCTTCGCGAAGAACGTGCTGCAGGCCGACACGGGCTTGAGCGACGCGGCGTTCGCGTTCGGCGCCGGCATTTTCTTCGTCGGCTATGCGGTGTTCGAAGTACCGAGCAACCTGCTGATGTACCGCTTCGGCGCGCGCATCTGGATGAGCCGCATCATGGTCACGTGGGGCATCGTGTCCGCGTGCACCGCCTTCGTCGACAGCGCCACGAGCTTCTATGTGCTGCGCACGCTGCTCGGCATCGCCGAAGCCGGTTTCTTTCCCGGCATGATCCTGTTCCTGTCGAACTGGTTTCCCGCGAAAACGCGCTCGCAGACGATGGGCATGTTCTATTTCGGCTTCCCGCTCGCGCTCCTGCTCGGCAGCCCGATCTCGGGTCTGCTGCTCGATGCGGGCAATCCGTTCGGCATGCATCCGTGGCAATTGCTGTTTGTGGTCGAAGGGCTGGCGGCGTCGGTGGTGGGTGTCGTCGCTTACTTCTATCTGACCGACCGGCCCGTGCAGGCGCACTGGCTCGATGCCGAAGAGCGTGACGCGCTCGATCACGCGTTGCGCCAGGAAGACCGCCAGAAGCTCGCGCATGGTCCGGCTTCGGTGCTCGCGGCGCTGCGCGATTCGCGCGTACTGTTCTGCGGCCTGATCTACTTCGCGGTGCAGATGAGCGTGTATGGCGTCGTGTTCTATCTGCCAACCCGCATCGCCGGGCTCGCAAGCGGCGGCCATGTCGGCGTCGAGGTCGGAATGCTGACAGCGATTCCGTGGATCGCCGCGATCATCGGCACGTTCTGGGTGACGCGCTACGCCGATCGCCACGGTCATCACCGTATCTGGGCCGCGGCGATGCTCGCGCTCGCGGCGTTCGGCATTGCTGCGTCGGCGATGACGTCGTCGGTCACGCTTGCGATTGCCGCCTTCTGTTTCGCCGCCATCGGTTTCGTCTGCGTGCAGCCATTGTTCTGGACGCTGCCCACCGGTTACCTGGGCGGCGCCGCGGCCGCGGGCGGCATCGCGTTGATCAATTCGATCGGCAATCTGGGCGGCTTCGTCGCGCCGAATCTGAAGGGGCTGGCCGAGCGCGCGATCGGCTCTTCGCAGGCGGGTATGTTCTCGCTCGCGGTGGTCGGACTGATCGGCGCATTGCTGCTGCTGACGTTCCGCTTCGCCCCTGCCGCCTCCCATTCCGTCTCTCATCACAGCGGCCCGCTCGGCGAACGCCCGGGCCACTGACCCTCTGATTCTCTGAAGGAAATCGTCGAACATGAAAATCAAGCATATCCGAACGCGTGTTTTCGAGTGGAAAGGCAAAGTCGTGCCGCCGCAAGCGCATTTCTGCACGAACGCGGTCGATATTCTGTACGAGCGTGGCGATGCGATGGGGTCGTTCCGCTTTCACGGCTGGCTCGTCGTCGAAGTCGAATGCGACGACGGCACCGTGGGCATCGGCAATTGCGCGCTCGCGCCGCGCATCGCGAAGCAGATCATCGACGAATACCTCGCGCCGATCGCGATCGGCGAAGACCCGTTCGATAACGAATACATCTGGCAGAAGATGTATCGCCGCACGCTCGCGTGGGGCCGCAAAGGCATCGGCATGGCGGCGATCTCCGCGATCGATATCGCGCTGTGGGACATCATGGGCAAGGCCGTGAAAAAGCCGGTGTTCAAGCTGCTCGGCGGGCGCACGAAAGAAAAGATCTGGTGCTATGCATCGAAGCTTTACAACAACGATGATCGCGACGCTTTCCTCGGCGAAGCGGAAAGCTATCTGGACAGCGGCTTCACCGCGATGAAGATGCGCTTCGGCTACGGTCCGAAAGACGGCCCGAAAGGCATGGCGAAGAACATCGAACAGGTGCGTCTGTTGCGTGAACTGGTCGGCGACGAAGTCGACATCATGCTCGAATGCTATATGGGCTGGACGCTCGAATACGCGCGCAGAATGCTGCCGCGCCTCGCCGAATTCAATCCACGCTGGATCGAGGAGCCGGTGATCGGCGACGACGTCGAAGGCTATCAGGAGTTGAAGAAGATGAACCTGATGCCGGTGTCGGGTGGCGAGCATGAGTTCACGAGCTATGGCTTCAAGGATCTGCTCGAACGCCGCGCGATCGACGTGATCCAGTACGACACGAATCGCGTGGGCGGGATCACGGCGGCGCGCAAGATCAACGCGATGGCCGAAGCGTGGTCGGTGCCGGTGATTCCGCATGCGGGACAGATGCACAACTATCATCTGACGATGTCGAGCACCGCGAGCCCGATGTCGGAGTTCTTCCCGGTGTTCGATGTCGAAGTTGGCAACGAATTGTTCTACTACATCTTCGAAGGCGAGCCGCAGCCGGAAAATGGCTATCTGCAACTGTCGGACGACGTGCCGGGTCTTGGCATCAAGTTGAGCGACAAGTATCTTGCCGACTTCAACATCGTCGAATGAGTGGACCGATCCGAGGAGAGCATATGAAGCCACGCATCGCAGTCCTTCTTGGCGACCCCGCCGGTATCGGTCCCGAGCTGATCGCGCGCCTGTTCGCGCAGCGGGCGAACCGCGCGCGCGCGGAGCTGCTGATCATCGGCGACCGGCGCGAGCTCGAAACCGGCATGAAGATCGCGCAGCAGCGCTTCGATTACGACGTGGTCGAAGATGCGCATGCCGCGTTTCAACGCGAGGGCGTGCCGTCGCTGATCGATTTCCGTCTGCCCGGCGATCAAGCTTTCGAGCGTGCGGTGGCGACCGAACACGGCGGCCGCTATAGTCTCGCCGCGTTCAGGCACGCGCTCGCGCTGACGCAAAGCAACGTCACCCAAGGCATGCTGTTCGCGCCGGTCAACAAGACCTCGCTGCATCTGGCCGGCATGGAAACCGGCGACGAGATGGAGTGGTTCGCGAAGCAGCTCGGCTACACGGGCAGCTTCTGCGAGTTCAACGTGCTCGACGAGCTATGGACTTCGCGCGTGACCTCGCATATGGCGTTGAAGGACGTCAGCGCGAAGTTGTCGGAGGAGCGCATCGTCGGCGCGGTGCGGCTGATTCACGAAGGCCTGAAGCGAGCCGGCCATCCGCAGCCGCGTATCGCGGTATGCGGTTTCAATCCGCACAACGGCGACAACGGCGCGTTCGGCCGCGAGGAGATCGACGTGATCGCGCCGGCCGTCGCGGCCGCGCGCGAGCTCGGCTACGACGCGCAGGGACCGTTTCCCGCCGACACGATCTTCGTGCGCGCGCGCGACCAGAAGGCCTTCGACGGCGTCGTCACGATGTACCACGATCAAGGCCAGATCGCGATGAAGCTGATGGGTTTCTGGCGCGGCGTAACCGTGCACGGCGGCTTGCCGATTCCGATCGCGACGCCCGCGCACGGCACCGCGTTCGACATCCACGGCCAGGGCAAGGCCGACGTCGGCGCGACGCAGAAGGCATTCGACATCGTCACGCGGATGGCGACCGAGCGCGTGAACTAACGCGTCAGCGTTTCCTGCGCGGCCCGGTCGAGGCGCGCACCACGAGCTCGGGCGGTGGCCCGAGCACCATCGACGGCTGCCGCTCCGGCGTCTGGATCAAACGGATCAGGCTCTTGATCGACAACTCCGCGACGGCCGCAGTTTGAATCGCGACCGTGGTCAGCGCGGGATGCACCTGATGCGCGAGCTGAATGTCGGTGATGCCGATCACCGACACGTCGTCGGGCACCGAGCGGCCGAGCGTGATCAACGCCTGGATCGCGCCGATCGCGAGCAGGTCGTTGGTCGCGAAGATCGCGCTCAGTTGCGGGCGGTTCGCCATCAGTTCCATGCAGGCGGCGAAGCCGGCGTCGATCGAGTCGCGAATCTGCAGCACGGCGGCCGCATCGGCTTCGATGCCGGCCATGCGCATCGCGGCGCGAAAGCCGTTCGAGCGCGCGTCCTGCAAACCGCCGCAGCCGTCGCCGATCAGCAAGCCGATCTCGCGATGGCCGAGTCCTAGCAGATGCCCCGCGGCCAGCTCGCCGGCACGCGCGAAGTCGACTGCGATGCACGGTAGCTCGGGCGGCGACTCGGGGTGCTCCCACATGGCGAGCAGAATCGGCGCGCTATGCGTCGCAGACGCGCACAGGTCGTTGATCGTGATGTCCGTGTTCATCACGAGCACGCCGTCGGCGAGCGTGCCGGCGATCTGGTTCAGATATGCGCGGCCGATTTCGGCATCGTCGTCGGTATTGCAGACCATCAGGAAGTGGCCGGTCTTGCGCGCCGCGCGCTCGGCGGCGAGCACGAACTCCGGGTAAAACGGGTTCGAGATATTCGACAGCATGAGCGCAAGCGTCGACGAACGGCCTTCGGCGAGCGCGCGCGCATTCAGGTTCGGCCGGTAGCCGAGTTCGGCGATCGCCTGCAGCACGCGCTCAGCCGTTTCGGGGCGGACTTTCTCGCGATTGCGCAGCACGTTGGAGACCGTGGCGGCGGTAACCTGCGCGCGTTTCGCGACTTCGGACAACGTGACCATGTCGGGTTATCCCATATTTAGGGAGGTCAATTCAAATGTTGCAAACGGCCTGCGACATTGCTAACTTTCTCGAAAATGTAACGGAGACACCCACCATGACTTTATCCGTCGAACTCGAATTTAAGCGATTAAATGCAGTCGGCACAAGGCTAGGGCGTTTTATTTCGGCCAAAATTTAAGCGGTTAAATCAAGGCGGAGACAGCATGGCGACGATTCGTTTGAGGGATGTGCAAAAGGCCTACGGCGACCATCCGCCGGTGATCCGGCGCGTGAATCTCGAGATCGCGCAGCATGAATTCTGCGTGTTTCTCGGCCCCTCGGGCTGCGGCAAGTCGACCTTATTACGGATGATCGCCGGTCTCGAAGACCTCAGCGAAGGCGAGCTGCATATCGGTGGCCGCCTCGTCAACGACGTGCCGGCCGCCGAGCGCATCCGCGTCCATGTTCCGCCCGCTGCCTGTCATCTGTTCGACGAACAGGGACTCGCGCTGCGGCGTAGCACGTTCGAGCCGGAACGCGCGGCCGCCTGAACGATCGTCGACGGCGGACCTGCTTGAACGGTTCGTCAGACTGAATTCCGCCATAGAGCGGGTTACATCGCCGGCCACGCTGCGTCGCCGGTCAACAAGGTAGACAAGGAGACATAGATGATTGCTCTTCGCCTTCGCCGTTTCGCACAGGTGTCGATCGCCGCCGCCGTGATGGCCGGCGGGCTCGGCAGCGCCGCGGTCGACGCGGCCACGCTGAACGTCAACGTATCGGCGCGCGGTAATCAGCGCTCGACCTGGCAGGATGCGTTCGACCAGTTCAAGAAAGCCAATCCCGACATCGACCTGAAAATCACCTACGTGACCGAGGAAGCCTACAAGGTGCAGATGGGCGGCTGGCTCGCCACCGATCCACCCGACGTCGTCTCGTGGCACGACGGCGAGCGGATGGCTTATTACGCGCAACGTGGTCTGCTCGAAGATCTGAGCTCGGACTGGGCGAAGAACGGCTGGTCGCAGCAGTATGCGTCGGTCAAGGACGCGTCGACTTACAAGGGCAAGCAGTATGCGGCACCGCTCGGCTATGACGCGTACGGCTTCTTCTATCGCAAGGATCTGTTCGAGAAGGCCGGCATCAGGAGCGAGCCGAAAACGTGGGACCAACTGCTCGAAGCCAACAGGAAGCTGAAGGCGATCGGCGTCGCGCCGATCGCGGTGGCCGCACGCGACAGCTGGACGCTGGCCGCCTGGTTCGACTATCTCGATCTGCGCATCAACGGCAACGAGTTCCATCAGAAGCTGATGGCCGGCGAAATTCCGTACACCGATCCGCGCGTGAAGAAGGTCTACACGACGTGGAAGACGCTGCTCGACAATCACGACTTTATCGACAATGCGCTGTCGTACGACGTCGATTCGATCGGCCCGATCCTCAACAACGGCAAAGCCGCGATGATGCTGATGGGCACGTTCTTCTCGGCGAGCTTCGCGCCGTCGATCAAGGACCAGATCGGCTTCTTCCGCTTTCCGGTGCTCGACGCGAACGTGCCGATGGCCGAGGACGGCCCCGTCAACGTGCTGCTGATTCCGGCGAAGGCGAAGAACAAGGCCGACGCGCGCAAGCTACTCGCGTTCATGGAGACGCCGAAGATCAACGCCGAACTCGCGAAGGGCTGGGGACAGTTGCCGTCGAACAGCCAGGCGGCGGCGCCTGAGGACGCGATCTCGAAGGTCGGCTTCCAGACGCTCGCGAACACGAAGGGCGGCATCGCGCAGTTCTACGATCGCGATATGCAGAAGGAAATGGCCGACGAAGGCATGAAGGCCATGCAGCAGTTCTACAGCGATCCGTCGCAACTCGACAGCGTGCTCGCTCATCTCGAAGCGACGCGCAAGCGCATCTACCAGAAGTAAGTCCCGCCGCGCCGGCCGCCTGAGCGCGGCCGGCTTGCGGGTCCCCTTGCGGGTCCCAATTCCGCCTTCGATTTCCGACGAGGCCGTTCCATGTCACATACAGCAGCGCGCCGCCTGCCCGCGGCGCGGCACCGTCGCGTCTCGACGACGCGCCGTCATCAGCATCGCGCCGCGTTTTTCTTTCTGCTGCCGGGCTGCGCGTTGTTCGCGCTGTGCGTGATCTATCCGATCATCAGCAGCATTTCGCTGAGCTTCTACCACTGGGACGGCATGACGCCGAAGACCTTCGCCGGTCTCGCCAATTACGTCGAGCTGTTTCAGTCCGATACGTTCTATACGGCGCTGAAGAACAACCTGATCTGGCTCGCGCTGTTTCTGCTCGCGCCGCCTCTCGGTCTGCTGTTCGCGCTGTATCTGAACCAGCAGGTGCGCGGCATGCGCGTCGTGAAGTCGCTGTTTTTCGCGCCGTTCGTGCTGTCGGGCGTCGTGGTCGGCCTCGTATTCAGCTGGTTCTACGATCCGACGTTCGGGCTGCTGCGGCTGATCGTCGGCCGTGGCATTCCGGTGCTCGGCGATCCGCATACGGTCACGTTCGGCATCATCTTCGCCGCGCTGTGGCCGCAGGCGCCGTTCTGCATGATCCTGTATCTGACCGGGCTCACCGGCATCAATCCCGAGGTGGTCGAGGCCGCGCGCATGGAAGGCGCGCAAGGGCTGCGACTGCTGTGGCACGTGATCCTGCCGCAATTGCGGCCCGCCACCTTCATGGCGGTGGTGCTGACCGTGATCGGCGCACTGCGCAGCTTCGATCTGATCGCGGTGATGAGTGGCGGCGGTCCGTTCGACAGTTCCACCGTGCTCGCCTATTTCATGTACGACCAGGCGATCAAGTACTACCGCGAAGGCTATTCCGCCGCGATTGCGGTCGTGCTGTTCGCGATCATGCTCGTCTATATCGTGTTCCATCTGCGCCGCATGTTGCGCGAGGAACGGTGATTCTCTGAACGTCAGGAGTACCCGGTCATGTATCCGCTTCCCGTCGAACGCTGGAAACCGCTGAATCGCACGCTTTACAAGGCCTCGCTGCCGCTGGCGCTGTTTATCTGGCTGCTGCCGATGCTCGCCGTGCTGCTGACCTCGATCCGCTCGACGGATGAATTGTCGCAAGGCGACTACTGGACGTGGCCGAAACACTTCGCGTTGCTGGAGAACTATGGCACCGCGCTCACGCAAACGCCGATGCTGCATTACTTCGCCAATAGCGTGCTGATTACGGTGCCGTCGGTGATCGGCGCGATCGTGCTCGCGTCGATGGCGGGCTTCGCGTTGGCGACGTATCGCTTTCCGGGCAACACGGCCGTGCTGTTCGCGTTCGTCGCCGGCAATTTCGTGCCGATCCAGATCCTGATGATTCCAGTGCGCGACATGGCGCTGAAGTTCGGCCTGTTCAACACCGTGTGGGCGCTGGTGATCTTTCATGTGTCGTTTCAGACCGGCTTCTGCACCTTGTTTCTGCGCAACTTCATCAAGCAACTGCCGTTCGAGATGATCGAGGCCGCGCGCGTCGAAGGCGCGGGCGAGTGGACGATCTATCTGCGCATCGTGCTGCCGCTGATCCGCCCCGCGCTCGCCGCGCTCGCGATCCTCGTGTTCACGTTCGTGTGGAACGACTACTTCTGGGCGCTGTGCCTCACGCAAGGCGACGACGCCGCGCCGATCACGGTGGGCGTCGCCGCGCTGAAAGGGCAGTGGACGACCGCGTGGAACCTCGTCGCGGCGGGCTCGGTGCTGGCCGCGTTGCCTTCGGTGCTGATGTTCTTCGGCATGCAAAGGCACTTCGTCGCCGGACTGACCTTCGGGGCGAGCAAGGGATAAACGGCGCCTGAAACACGATTGAAACGACGGCTCGACGTCAACTCACCACGAGACTTTCACATGCAACTTGGTGTCTGCTACTACCCGGAACAATGGCCGCGCGCGATGTGGGCTGACGACGCGCAACGTATGGTCGAACTCGGCATCACGCATGTGCGGATCGCTGAATTCGCGTGGAGCCGTATGGAGCCGCGCGCCGGCGAATTTGACTGGCAATGGCTCGACGAAGCGGTCGAAACGCTCGCGAAAGCGGGCTTGAAACTCGTGCTCGGCACGCCGAGCGCGTCGCCGCCGAAGTGGCTCGTCGACGCGCATCCGGACGTGTTGCCGGTGCGCGCGGACGGCGCGCGCTGGCGTTTCGGCTCGCGGCGTCACTACGATATTTCGAGCGACACGTACCGGCGCGAATGCGTGCGCATCGTCACCGCGATGGCGAAGCGCTATGGCCGGCATTCGTCGATCGTCGCATGGCAGACCGATAACGAACTCGGCTGCCACGACACGGTGCCGAGCTATTCGGCCGCGGCGTTGCAGCGCTTTCACGCGTGGCTGCAGCGGCGCTACGCAACGATCGGCGCGTTGAACGACGCGTGGGGCAACGTGTTCTGGAGCATGGAGTACCCGTCGTTCGACGCGATCGGGCTGCCGACGCTGACACCCACCGACGCCAATCCGATCCATCTGCTCGACTTTCGCCGCTTCATGTCCGACGAGGTGGCGAGCTTCCATCGCGAGCAGATCGAGGTGTTGCGCGAGCATGCGCCGAACGCGGATCTGCTGCACAACTTCATGGGCTTTT
Source organism: Paraburkholderia tuberum STM678 (assembly GCF_902833905.1). Lineage (GTDB taxonomy): Bacteria > Pseudomonadota > Gammaproteobacteria > Burkholderiales > Burkholderiaceae > Paraburkholderia > Paraburkholderia tuberum. Next base: position 189,801 of record NZ_CADFGP010000011.1, read on the forward strand.
TCACGACCTTCGATCACTATCGCTTCGCCGCCGACAACGCGATCGACGTCGCCGCATGGGACAGCTATCCGATTGCGCGCACTGAGTCGATCGCGTTGCCGGAGGAGCAGAAGGCGCGCTTCGCGCGTACCGGACATCCCGACGTGTCCGCGTTCGATCACGACCGCTACCGGGGCATTGGCGGCGGGCGCTTCTGGGTGATGGAGCAGCAGGCCGGTCCGGTGAACTGGGCGTCGTGCAATCCGATTCCGGCGCCGGGCATGGTGCGGCTATGGGCGTACGAGGCGTTCGCGCATGGCGCGGAGCTGGTGTCGTATTTCCGTTGGCGTCAGTGCCCGTATGCGCAGGAGCAGATGCATTCCGGGCTCAATCTGCCGAACGACGAACTGTCGCCGGGCGGTCTCGAGGTGCAACGGGCCGCGCGTGAGATCGCGGGCAGTACGGCGCTGTCGACGCTCGCCGCGCCCGCGCGCGCGGCCACCGCGCTGGTATTCGACTACGAGACGCAGTGGATGTTCGAAATCCAGCGTCACGGCAAGGGCTTCGACTACCAGACGCTCGCGTTCGACTACTACGAGTCGCTGCGCGAACTCGGGCTCGATGTCGATATCGTGTCGAGCCGGGCAGATCTTTCGCGCTACCAGCTAGTCGTGGTGCCGAGTCTCGCGGTGATCGACGCCGCGCTCGTCGAGCAGATCGCGCGTTCGAACGCGCAATGGGTGTTCGGCCCACGCAGCGGCTCGAAAACCGACGCGTTCGCGATTCCCGGCAATCTGCCGCCCGGCGCGTTGCAGCGCGCGCTGCCGATCCAGGTGCTCGAAGTCGAAACGCTGCGCTCGACGCTCGCGCCCGCGCTGTCGATCGACGGCACCGAGGGTTACGCGCTGCACTGGCGCGAGCATGTGCGCGCCAATGGCAAGACACGCATTGCCGCGCGCTTCGACGATGCCTGGCCCGCGCTGCTGACGCACGGCAACGTGCGCTATGTGGCCGGCTGGCTGTCGCATGAACTGCATCGCACGCTGTTGCGGCAGGCGGCGCGCGATTCGGGCCTCGATACGCAGGTACTCGCCGATGGACTGAGGCTGCGCCGCCGCGGCGGCTTGACCTTCGCATTCAATTTCGGCGCGCAACCGGTGCAGGCGCCAGCACCGCGCAATGCGACGTTCGTGCTCGGCGAGCCGCGCCTGAATACCGGCGACGTCTGCGCGTGGAAAGATGCGTGACGTGGTGTGGTTGTCACGTCACGGCAGGAAGTCAACCGAGTGGGTGCAGATCGGCAATGAGATCACCGGTGGCATGCTGTGGCCGCTCGGCAAGTACGATCAGCTCGATAACCTCGCGGCGCTGCTGAAGGCCGGGCACGACGCGGTCAAATCCGTCGACGGGCGTATCAAGGTGATGCTGCATATCGACAGCGGCGGCATCGCGGGTGACACGCCGGCATCACTGTGCCGGCGATGCCTGCCCCTTGTGCTGGTTCACGCACTCCGACGTGATCGCCATGCTCGCCTGATCGGGCGTCATGTGTGGCGCGTCGGGGCTGTAGATCTTTTCGATGATCGCGTCGACGGCCGCGCGGTCGGACGGATCTTTGTAGTAGCGGGCGGCCTGCTCGAGCGCCTGAGCTTTGGTCTTTTTGTGTGCGTGCCACGACGCGACCTGGCCGGCGATATCGCCGAGCGCGAAACATTGATCGCTGACGGTCTGCGCGACGGCCTGAGCGGCCGGCTGCGCGATGCACAGCGCGAGGAGCGCGGATACGACTACGCGTTTCATTACCGGAGTCCTGACATGAGACGGCGGCGGCGCGGCAGCGGCGGTGATCGCCGCGCCTGGCCGCGCGCGGAAAAATTGTTGCGTAGTGTATCGGGAAGTAGGCCGGGGCGCTTTTCGCCGCCGTGGATCACAATGCCGCAGGCGAACGGGTGTGACGTCGATGCGTCGCAGCGGCAGCGGCCGATCCTTTAGCCAGGTTTCAGGCGCGGCGATGGTTCTGATTGCCGTGCTGCTGTGTGTCGAGCAACTGCTCGCGTTCAGGTAAGCGAGAGATCCCGGGCGTTCAGCGAAACAAAAAGCCGCCCTGCGATTCGCAGGGCGGCTTCTGGGTCACCACTCGGTCGAACCGTTACCGGTCCGCTGGCGCGCACATCTCATTGCAGGCTCAATGGCCGAACGACTCCGTCTTCGACGCACCCGCTTCCGCCGCCTGCGGCCGTGCCGCCTGCTTGATCAGCAGCGCGACGCACGATAGCAGACCCGCCACCGCGATCGTCGCGAAGATGCCGCCGAACGAGAAGTGGCGGCGCGCCAACTCGGCTACGAGGAACGAACCCGCAATGCCACCGAAGCGGCCGACGCCAAGCATCCACGCGACGCCCGTGCCGCGGCCCACGGTCGGGTAGAACGCGGCGGCGAGCGCCGGCATCGACGATTGCGCGGTGTTCATCAGCACGCCGGCGATGAACACGATCAGCACGAGCGCGCCGACGTTGCCGGCCGCCTGACCGATGAAGTACACGCTGACGGCGGTCAGTGCATAGCACACCGCAATGACGCGGTTCGCGTTGAAGCGGTCCATCAGCACGCCGGCCAGTACCGCGCCGACGCCGCCGAGCGGGAACAGCGCGGAGATCAGCGTCGCGCGTTGCGGCGTGAGGCCGGCGTCCTTCAGCAGGATCGGCATCCAGTTGATCGATGCGTAGAAGATCACGAGGCCCATGAAGTACGCGACCCACAGCATCACCGAACCGACGATGTACGAGCGCGACAGCACGACGCCGAGACCCTTGCCGCCGGTTTGCGGCGCGGTTTCGGTCATCGTGAAACCGACGGCCTGCACCGCGTCGCCGGAAATGCGCGCGAGAGCGGCGCGAATCCGCTCGGCCGGCTTGTTATTCGCGACCATGTAGCGGACCGACTCCGGCATCTTCGCGAGCAACAGCAGCAACAGCAGCAGCGGCGTGACGCCGCCGAGGATCAGCACGCTGCGCCAGCCCAGATGCGGAATCATCCACGCGGCGAGGAAGCCGCCGAACGCGGCGCCGAGCGGGAAGCCGCAGAACATCAGGTTGATCACGGTGGCGCGGCGGTTGTCCGGGCAGTACTCGCCCATCATCGTGACCGCGTTCGGCATCGCGGCGCCGAGGCCGACGCCGGTCACGAAGCGCAGCACGGTCAGTTGGTCGATGCCGGTCGAAAACGCCGACGCGAGGCAGGCGACGCCGAACAGCAGCACCGAGCCGACCAGCATCGAGCGACGCCCGAGGCGGTCGGACAACGGACCCGAGCCGAGCGCGCCGCACGCGAGGCCGAACAGCGCGGCGCTCAGCACCGGCGCGAGCGCGGGCTTGCTGATACCCCATTCGGTGATCAGTGAAGGCGCGATGAAGCCGATCGCAGCAGTGTCAAAACCGTCCAGCAGGACGATGACGAAGCACATGAAAAAGATCAGCCACTGGAACGGCGAAAACGGATGCTCGTTGATGAAGGTTTGAACGTTCACAGCGGGGCTGCGGTTCATGATGGTCTCCTGGCAGCGAAAGGCCCGACACGACGAGCTATTCTTCTCTAAGACTGTACGCCGTCTGGCAACGGCGTACGATGCCTGCGGCGGGCCAACTGGCCGTTCATCGGCAATGAATCATCCCGGACGGATCGGTTTGACGGAATCGCGCCGGGCGAGGGAATTTGTTCGAATAAAGAACTGTGATTCTCTATGCGAACGCGCGCCACTGTAAGGAATGAATTCGATGCGGTCAACGGGGGAATACCCGAGCTTCGCAGTGGCCGACGTGCCCGCCGATGCGTGGGAGGCGGCGCGCTGCAATCGGGCCGCAGAAAGGACGAGGCGATAGCGAATGCGATGTCGCCCTGGTGACGCACGAGGGCGAATGGTCGCTCTACGAGCGGCGCAACTGTCGATAACGGCGCATCCGGCGTTGCGCCGTCATCCCTTCATGTCGAACGATCGGCGGCCAGGCATTCGCAGCGCGCTTTGATGGGCCTGGCGCGTCGTTCATATCAGGCGAGTTTTGCCGCGATCGCCTCGCCGACTTCGCTCGTGCTTGCCTTGCCGCCGAGGTCGCCGGTGTGCGGACCCTCGATCAGCGTCGCCTCGATCGCCTTCAGGATCGCGTCGTGCGCTTCGCGCTCCTTGCCGCTCGAATGACCGAGGAAGTCGAGCATCATCGCGGCCGACCAGATCATCGCGATCGGATTGGCGATGTGCTTGCCGGCGATATCGGGTGCCGAGCCGTGCACCGGCTCGAACAGCGACGGAAATTTGCGGTCCGGATTCACGTTGCCCGACGGCGCGAGGCCGATCGTGCCCGTGCACGCGGGGCCGAGATCGGACAGGATGTCGCCGAACAGATTGGTCGCGACGACCACGTCGAAACGGTCCGGGTTCAGGACGAAACGCGCGCACAGGATGTCGATGTGCTGCTTGTCCCACGTGACGTCCGGATACTGCGCGGCGATGCCGGCCGCGCATTTGTCCCACCACGGCATGCTGATCGCGATGCCGTTGCTCTTCGTTGCGACGGTGATTTTCTTGCGCGCGCGGCGCTGCGCGAGATCGAATGCGAACTTCAGCACGCGCTCGCTGCCATGCCGCGTAAACACCGACTCCTGCAGCACGAACTCGCGCTCGGTGCCTTCGAACATCACGCCGCCCACCGACGAATACTCGCCCTCGGTGTTCTCGCGCACGATCCAGAAGTCGATGTCGCCGGCCTTGCGTCCCGTGAGCGGCGAGGGAACGCCCGCAAGGAGCCGTGCGGGCCGCAGATTCACATACTGGTCGAACTCGCGGCGAAACTTCAGCAGCGACCCCCACAGCGAGATGTGATCGGGCACGGTGTCGGGCCAGCCGACCGCGCCGAACAGGATCGCATCGGCCGATTGCAGTTGCGCTTTCCAGTCGTCCGGCATCATCTTGCCGTGCTTCGCGTAGTAGTCGCAGCTCGCCCATTCGATGCGCCGATATTCGAGCTCGATGCCGAAGCGTTGCGTCGCGACTTCGAGTACGCGCAGCGCTTCGGGCATTACCTCGACGCCGATGCCGTCGCCGGGGATGACGGCAATCCGGTATTTGTTCGACATGCTGGGCTTCTCCTTTGAAGAATTGGAGTGGGGATGTGGTGGCGGTTATTTTATTCGTGGTGCATTCGATCATGCCGTGCCAGGCGCGGCGTGCCTCTCCTGCAAGGCTTAACCCATAGCGTTATACACATCTCGCTGCGGCAGCCGCCCGCGCCAGCAAGCCGTTTACATTCAATGACTTGAAAGCCGTGCTTGTAAACTTTGGCCGGATCGCGTCTACTCTCGTAAT
>NZ_CADFGP010000012.1 GCF_902833905.1 Paraburkholderia tuberum STM678
CATCGTATCAATCCCTGGATCAGCCCCCTCCCTTTCTCTTCAAGCACTTACCCGCGTCTTCTCCTCCATGTAGGCTTAAGTAAGTGCCATTCGCTCTAAGGAAACACTGATTTATCAGGCTCGGCCGTCATCGCTGACGTGTTCGAGTACGTTATAGAAGGAAGCTCACGGAACGGACCAATAGTGATGAAGCGGCAGATCAGCTTTGCAGAAGCGGAGAGTGCGGGCAAGAAACGGGTGACCAGGCGCCAGCGCTTCCTGACAGAGATGGAGAGGGTCGTACCGTGGCCGCGGTTGCTGTCGGCGATCGAGCCGTATTACCCGAAGGGTGAGCGTGGCCGTCCGCCGATTGGTCTGGAGCGCATGCTTCGAATCTACTTTCTGCAGCAGTGGTACGGCCTGTCGGACGAAGGTCTGGAAGACGCGCTGTACGATAGCATTGCGATGCGCGCCTTCGCCGGCATCGATCTGGCCGTCGAGAACGCGCCGGATGCGACCACGCTGTTGAAGTTCCGCCGCCTGCTGGTCGAGCACGATCTGACGCGAAAGTTGTTCGACGAGATCGGCATCTCGCTGTGTGAGCGCGGACTGATGATGAAGGAAGGCACGTTGGTCGACGCGACGATCATCGAAGCGCCGCCGTCGACCAAGAACGCGGAGAAGAGCCGAGACCCGGAGATGCATCAGACGAAGAAGGGCAACGAGTGGCACTTCGGGATGAAAGCCCACATCGGAGTCGACGCCGATTCGGGTCTGGTGCATAGCGTGGTCGGCACGTCCGCCAACGTGTCGGATGTCTCGCAAGCCCACGCGCTGCTGCACGGGCACGAAGAGGAAGCGTTCGGCGACGCGGGCTACATCGGCGTAGACAAACGCGACGAAATGAAGGGCAAGTCGGTGAAGTGGCGCGTGGCGGCCAAGCGCGGAAAGATCAAGGCGATGCAGGATGGTCCGCTGAAGGATCTGGTGATCGCGGTCGAGCGGACCAAGGCGCAAATTCGTGCTCGGGTCGAGCATCCGTTTCATATCGTCAAGAATCTGTTCCGTCATCGCAAGGTGCGCTACAAGGGGCTGGCCAAGAACACGGCGCAACTGTTCAGCCTGTTCGCCTTGGCGAACCTGGTAATCGCCCGAAACCGGTTGCGGTCAGTTCACGGGAGTAGTCCGTCATGTGCATGAAAAATGCGAGGAGGGGGCCCCGAATCCGGGCAAACTCCGCCTCGCTTGCGACCGAATTCCTTCGACATTCTGATAATTGCAAGCTGACTCGTCGGCAACGCCGGCGACGAGCTTATTGATCAGTGTTTCCCTAAGTCTTCATCGACCAGCACGGGAGCGAACGTGGCCGACCCTGATCATCCTGGTAGCAAGCCGAGGACGGCGCACATCATCGCCGCGCAGGCGAGCCCGTGCGACGAGCTCGTCATCCGCACGCAGCCCGTCACGACCGGCCGCCCGTGCCAGCGCAAGCGCCTCGCGCTGGCCGCGACGATCGGTGGTTCGAGCATGGCGTTCATCGATGGCTCCGTCGTCAACGTCGCGCTGCCGGCCATTCAGAGCGAACTCGGCGCGAGCGTCGCGGCGATGCAGTGGGTCGTCAACGCGTATCTGCTGTTTCTCGGCTCCCTCGTGCTGGTCGGCGGATCGATGGGCGACAAGCTCGGCCGGCGCACGGTGTTCATCGCGGGCGTCGCGCTTTTCACGCTGGCGTCGGCCGCTTGCGGGTTTGCACCGAATACGTTTGCGCTGGTCGCCGCGCGCGCGGTTCAAGGCATCGGCGCGTCACTGCTGGTACCCAGCAGTCTCGCGATCATCGGCGCGGTGTTCGACGACGCAGCGCGCGGACGGGCAATCGGCACCTGGGCGGGCGTCGGCGCGATCACGTCGGCCGTGGGGCCGGTGGCGGGCGGCTGGCTCGTCGACGCGTGGTCGTGGCGCGCGATCTTCTTCCTGAACGTCCCGCTCGCGGCGCTGACGATCGCGCTCGCCATATCGGCGGTGCCCAACAGCCACGGGGCCGATGCACCTGGACAGCTCGACTGGCCCGGCGCACTGAGCGCAGCCACGGGCCTCGCCGCGCTGACGTTCGGCCTGACCGAAGCATCGGCGCGTGGCTTCGCGCATCCGCTCGTATTCTGTGCGATTGGCGCCGGCGTGCTGATGCTCGCCGCATTCGTGACCATTGAGGCGCGCAGCCCCAACCCGATGATGCCGCTCGACCTGTTTCGCTCGCGCGACTTCGCCGGCGCCAACCTCGTCACACTGCTGCTTTACTTCGGCCTTGGCGGCACGTTCTTTTTCCTGCCGTTCACGTTGATCCGCGCGCATGGCTACACCGCGACCGAAGCGGGAGCGGCGCTGTTGCCGGTGCCTTTTATCATCGGTTTGCTATCGCGCTTCACTGGCGGTCTGACTAGCCGCTTCGGGTCGCGCACGCTGCTGACCGTTGGCCCGGGCGTCGCCGGCGTCGGGTTCACGTTGCTGGGGCTGCCGTTCGTGCGCGGCAGCTATTGGGCTGAATTCTTCCCTGCGCTCGTCGTGCTCGGGCTCGGCATGACGATCACCGTCGCGCCGCTTACCACGACCGTGATGGGCGCGGTGCCGAGCGACCGCACAGGCGTGGCGTCCGGCATCAATAACGCCGTTGCGCGCGTGGCGGGCCTGCTGGCGATTGCGGTGCTCGGCATCGTATTCGTGTGGTCGCACCACGCGGTGCTATCGGCGCGCCTCGACGAACTGCATGTGCCGCAAGATACGCGCCAGATCGGGCAATTGCTGGCGCCGCTCGAGCAAGCGGGAGGGGCGGCGGGCGACTCGCATACGCCGCGCGAGACATCTGTGGCGCGCGCGCAAGCCGATGCGATGACCGACGCGCTGCGGGCCGTCGCGCTCGTCTGCGCCGCGTGTGCGTTCGCCGGAGCGGGGCTTGCGGTGGCCACCATCCAGCCGCTGAAACGGCCGGCGGTGGCGCGCCCGGAGTGAGATACGAAACTCAGTGGTGAACAGGCCGCGCCGGGGACCCCGTCGGCCGGATCACCGCGGCCGCTCGCGCCTCGATTCTTGCCGCCGACGAAGTCGGCTGATGTGGCGCGCTGTCGTACCCGTTCATTTGTTCATCGACGACGAAATCCGCGACTCTCATCGCGTCCATCGAGTTGCCGTCCACGTCGTTCCACTCGCGAATCGCGCGATTGACCTTGGTTAGTGCGGTGACAGCAAGCAGTATGGCGTCGGTCTCGGTGATCTTGCCTTCGAGATCATCTACGAGGTAGTCCGCAACACGTAGAGCCGCGCCGATCAGATTACTGTCGTCGCTCAAGTCCGTCAGTACCGCATGAACCACTGCGAGGCAAGCATCTTTGCGTGCAAGTGCGATGTCTGTCATGAGGTTCTCCATAGTCCAGGTGCAAACACAATTTATTCCGGGTGCTCCCTGCATGTCGAATGCGCCCACCGCGAAGCCGCCACCGCGTTGCCTTTACCAGCGCTGATGGACGTGCGGCGCGATATGGCGCTGATAGACATCCCGGACCCGTTGCATTACCTCGTCGGACAGCGGCGCGAGGCTCGCGGCCGAGGCGTTCGACGCCGCCTGGGCCGCGTTTTTACTGCCCGGGATGATGACGGAGACGGCATCCTCCATCAGGATCCAGCGCAGAGCGAGCTGCGCCATGGAGGCGTTCGCGGGTACCAGGCCGCGCAGTTCATCGACCGCTTGCAACGCGACGTCGTAGGGCACGCCGGAGAACGTTTCGCCGACGTCGAACGCCTCGCCATGCCGATTGAATGCACGATGGTCGTCTGATGCAAAAGTCGAATCGGCGGACATCTTGCCCGTGAGCATGCCGCTGGCCAGAGGCACTCGCGCGATGACCGCAACGTCTTTCTTTTGCGCTTGCCTGAAGAACAGATTGGATGGACGCTGACGGAACATGTTGTAGATGATCTGCACCGAAACCACGTTCGGATATTCGATCGCCTTCAGCGCTTCTTCCACCTTTTCGACCGACACGCCGTAGTAGCGGATCTTGCCGGCGACGACGAAGTCGTCCATTGCGTCGAACACCTCGGGACGGTAGTAAACCTCCGTCGGCGGGCAATGCAGCTGGACCAGGTCGAGCGTGTCGACGCCGAGATTCGAGCGACTCCGGTCGATGAAAGCTTCGAGCTCGCGCTTGTTCAGATAGCCGCCGGTCACATGCGGGTCGAGTCGGCGCCCGAGCTTGGTGGCGACAATCGGACGTTCGCCGCCTCGTTGCCGCAGCACGTCGCGGATGATCCGTTCGGAGCGACCATCGCCGTAGACATCGGCCGTATCGATGAACGTGACACCGTTGTCGAGCGCGGCATTTAGCGCGGCCTTGGCGTCATCTTCCGCAACACTGCCCCACGAGCCGCCGATCGCCCATGCCCCAAAACCGATTTCCGACACATTCCAACCGGTACGACCAAATTTTCTCGTCGAAAGCGTCATTTCGATGCTCATCCTCTGTTTTGTTGCGAAGTTGCGTCGCAGGGGGTTCATGACCCTTGCGGGAGCGCCGGCGGCCTTTGTAGATAGTGTAGCAAGCGGGCAGGGCCGTTGAAGTAGGGTATGCGTCCGGGCGGAATCGATGATCACCCGCGCGATGCGATGAAGTATGATTTCCACGGCATCGAAGCGGCCGCTCCGACAACAGGACGTGAAACCCGGATGAAGGAGGCGTAATGACAACCAACGCAGGTTCTGACGGCACCGCGAACGACGGGCTCGGCGTCACGCGCACGAGTGCACGGATTCCGGCCATCGCACCATCGCGAACCGCGCTTGTCGTCATGCACTACCAGACCGACATTCTCGGACTCTTTCCGTCGGTCGCGCCCGCCTTGCTCGCCAATACGCGCAGCTTATGCGACGCGGCCCGGGCCAAAGGCGTCAGCGTCTATTTCGCCAACCTCAGGTTCAGTCCGGGCTATCCGGAAGTCAGCCCGTTGAACAGGAACGGGCAGGGAATCAAAAGTCTTGGCCTCTTCCTCGCAGACCGGATCGCGCCAGAGTTGGGCCAGCAGGCCAACGAACCGCTCGTCATCGCGCATCGTGCGAGCGTGTTCTTCGGCACCGATCTGGAGGCGAAGCTTTCGGAGCAAGGTATCGATTCGCTGATCATGGTCGGCATCGCGTCGACCGGCGTCGTGCTCTCCTCGGTCGCGTACGCCAGCGACGCGGACTTCCGCCTATATACGGTGAAGGATTGCTGTTACGACCCGGATCAGGTGGTCCACGAGCATCTGTTTTCTACCGCGTTCGATTCACGCACAACGGTGCTGTCACTGGCGGACGCGTTACTGCTGCTCGCGTAGACCAATATCGCCAGCTCGATTACGTCTTTCCCCGGCGTTCCGTTGGTTTCGCTACGAACAAACCCCGCTATCGCACCAGCGCTTTCGGGCCGCCCGGCGTGACCGCGTAACCGTCGGTGCATGCCGTATTCGGCGATCACGATGAGTTACTCGCCACATCGGCATATGATTTGCTGGCTGATACTGGAAGAGAAACCAACCGGATGACAAAACGTGGCGTCGAAAACAACGGGCATCGCCCCGCTCCAGATGTTCGAAAGCGTCGTCATCCGGTTATACGACGGCGGCGTCCTGTCGCCGGCCGTGCTCGAACGTGTGATCGGCGCCTTCGCGCAAGCGGATGTCGACTGGCATGACACGGTGGAGGGCCGCTCCGTCGACGGTCGTTCACTGCACGAAATCGTCGCGCTGACGATGCTGCCGGGACAACCTGTCCGATCGGCATCGGCATCGTTCATGACCGTGATCGAACACATCGCGGGCGTCGCGCCGGATACGGACGAGAAAGCAGCGCAGCCAAAAACCGCGCGACGCAAAAAAACCGCGCCGCCCGTGGATGAAACGGACGCGGAGTCGGAGTCCGAATCGCAAGAACTGCTTGCGCAATTGTCGGGCGACGGACGATCCAGCAAGCGCCGCCGCGCGACCGAACAGGATCGGCCGGCGGGTTCGCGCGGCTATAACCCGTTCGTCAACGCACGGCCTCCGCGTTCGAAGAAGCCGTGACGCTGGTTGCCTTCGTCGACAGGAACGGTCGTTGGCATCGTCGTTCTGGTCGGCGACGAGCGGGGTGAGTTGCGCTGACATCGTGAGGACGTTTCGCCGACGGGGGCGTTGGCGCAACCCGATTCCCCCTGCCGTACACTATCCGCTGGCCGCATCGCCCGCTGCCCGCCAGCTCCAACCCATGCCCACTCCACTCAGTCCCGCCAACTGGCTAATCGCCCGCCGCGATGCCGAAACCGGCATCGAGAGCCTGCGCGCGCATTTCGGCGGCCACGCCTACGATCCGCACGATCACGACGACATGTTGATCGGCTATACCGAGCAGGGCGTGCAACGCTTCCAGTGTCATCGGTCGTTGCACACGAGCGTGCCGGGCCGCGCGATCCTGATCGAGCCCGGCGCGCTGCACGACGGTCACGCGCCAGAGGCGGCCGGCTTCACCTACGCGATGCTGTATCTGCCGCAAGCCTGGGTCGAGCGCGCGGCGCGGCGGCTCGATCTGCCGGGACTGGCCGGCGTCGAGGCGGCGTTCGGCCATACGCTGGTCGACGACCGTGCGCTCATCGATGCGATCGGTCAGGCCTTCGCCGCGATCTACGGCAACGAGGGCCGGCTCGCGCGCGACCAGACGCTCGATCGTCTGCTGCTGCAACTCGGCGCCCAGCTGCGCGATGCGCCGCTGACCGGCGACCCCGCCGCGTCACCTGCGATCACGCGGGTGCGCGATCTGTTGCACGAACACATGGACGGAAATCTCGGGCTCGACGAACTCGCCGAAGTTGCCGGCATCGACCGGTTCAGGTTGACACGTCTGTTTCAGCGCGCGTTCGGCACCTCGCCGCACGCGTATCTGGTGCGCTTGCGCCTGCGCGCCGCGCGGCGCCTGCTCGCGACCGGCCGCGCGCCCGCGCAGGTCGCCGCCGAAGTCGGCTTCGCGGATCAGAGCCATCTCGGCCGCTGGTTTCGTCGGGCGTACCGCATGACGCCGGCGGCGTACCGGCAGATGTGCACAAACGTTCCAGACTGATCGCGCGGCATCGTCGATCATGAGCGGCTCAACGAGGAGTCGTCATGTTCGATACCAAAGTGGCGCTGATCGTGCGCAGCGATCTCGCGGTCTGGCAGAAGCTCAATGTGGTCGCGTTTCTCGCGACCGGTGTCGCGGCCGCGGCGCCCGATGCGCTGGGCGAACCCTACGAGGATGCCGCCGGGCACCGCTACGGCCGCATGCTCGGCCAGCCGATGATGGTGTTCGCCGCCGACCGGTTCGGTCTGCAGGGCGCGCATCGGCAGGCGCTGTCGCGCGAGCTCGGAATCGTGCCGTATGTGCACGCGATGTTTTCGACGGGGCATGACGCGGCGAATCGCGCAGTCTTTCGCGCCGAGGACGCGGCGAATCTCGATCTCGTCGGTCTCGCACTGCACGGACCGAAGAAAGCCGTCGATAAGGCCGTGAAAGGTTTGGCCTTGCACGAATGAGTCAACGAGTGCGCGAGCCGCTCGATTGTCGACGGTACTCGCGCCGAACTCTAAAAGAAAAACGTTTGCCGCGCCGGACGCGAATTGCGTTAAAAAAGGCTTATTCGGAGAATGCACGGGGCATATCCAAAGGGCATGGATCAGAAAGGTACAAGTAACGCACCCGCTCAATAGCGGATCGTGCCGCCATCGTGGCAATGCGATTGCAAGTCATTGTCGAGAAACGAATTGTCGGCGATTGCACCCGCGCGCTCGCCAACTCGTTTCAAATGGTTCTTTGCAAAAACGGCTTTCTACAGCACGGACATGCTCGCAAGAAATCCTTGCATATACGTTTCATCCTGAATTTGACTTCAGTCAGAATTGAACGTGTTGATGTTACACTGCAACCCGCTGGAGCCATTCTGGCAAAGGGCTTTGGTGTTTCCAGCTCAACTGTGGTTTGAAACGCGTCCACGACTTGTCGCCGGTGTCGTGCGTGCGGCAGCCATTCACTGGACTTCTCCAACACCCTGCTGCGTTCCCGGATTCCTCAGGTACTAATACCGTGTACTCTCAAACGCAAATCGACCCGGTGATCAGCTTCCGCAACTCGCAGCGCGAGCACGTGCGTGGGACGATCATTAACCTCCAGAGAAAGTCTTTGGTCATGGAGGTCTATAACCCCTATTCCATCGTGCAGGTCAGCGAGGTGTTAAGCGAGCTGAGCGTGCGCATGGGCACCAAGAATGCCTATCTCGGCAAGGCGGTGGTGGTGAGTCTGGTGAACACCGGTCTGACCGCGGTGGTTTCGCTGGCACTCATCGACGAATGGCGCGAGCTTAGCGTTCTGCCCAATGAAGCGAAATCGGTCGGCCGGGAAGCAGAACTCTTTATTAGCGACTGGGACGCGCGCTTCAATATCCGGCGCGACTATCAGATCGTCGTGAACGAGATGCGCGCATTCCTGTCGGAAGTGTCGCGCTGGGTCGAGCAGGTCGACCTGACCGAGAGCTTGCCGAAGACCGAAGAAGGCAGGCTGCGCGAGGACCTGTTCTACGAGCTCGCCACGCCGATCATGCTCAAGATCAAGTTCTTCCTCGACCGCCTGGAGGAAGAGGCCGAGCGCGTCGACGCCGAGACCGCACCCGTGCATCGCACGTATGCGCAAGCGGCACTGCATCCGTTGCTGCTGCGCGCGCCATTCGTCTACCGCACGTTCACCAAGCCGCTCGGCTATGCCGGCGACTACGAGATGGTCAACCAGATCCTCAGCGATCCGCAGCAGGGACCGACCACATACTTCCAGATCGTCAATACCGCGTTCCTGCACGCGGCGGTCGCGACTGCGCACCGCAACCGCATCACGCTGCTGATCGACTTTCTGACGCGTCAGGCCGAAGCGGCGCGCGCTGCCGGCAGGCCGTTGCGCATCCTCAACGTCGGTTGCGGGCCCGCTTTCGAGATCCAGCGCTTCGTGCGCGAATATCCGCATCCGGAGCTGCTGTCGTTCGAGCTGGTCGACTTCAGCGAGGAAACGCTGGCGTTTACGAAGGACGCGATCGAAAGCTCGGCGAATGCCGCGGGCCATAAAGCCTCGGTGCAAATGGTGCATCAGTCGGTGCACGATCTGCTCAAGCGTAAAATTTCAACGGACCCCTCCGCGCGCGAATTCGACGCGGTGTACTGCGCGGGTCTGTTCGACTATCTGTCGGACAAGGTCTGCGCGCGTCTCCTGAGTTACTTCGCCGCTCGCACGCGAGCTGGCGGCCAGTTGCTGGTCACCAACGTCCATTCGGCGAATCCGGAGAAGTACGGGATGGAGCATCTGCTCGAGTGGTATCTGATTTATCGGAACGAAAGCGGCATGAGCTCGCTGCTTCCCGCCAACTCCACTGACCAGAAGCTCTACGTCGACGAGACCGGGGTGAATGTGTTCGCGGAAGCCACGATCCTCTGAAACCGTGTCGACATCCCTTTTCATGACTACCAGTCCCCTGCAGAGCGGCTATCAAACCGAGCTGGCCGACTTTCGCGTCACGTTCAGCCGGGGCGGCGCGTGCACAGCGATTGCGCTCGTGCTGCTCGGCGTGGGGCTGGATTACGCGCAGTATCCGCAGTATCAGACGTCGTTCGCGCTCGCGCGCCTGCTCGTGTCGTTGATGATCGGCGGTATCATCGCCTTGCTCGACACCAGCATGGGGCGGCGGCTTACTCCATGGCTGACGCTGTCCTGGCTGCTGCTGCCGCAGGCGATGATTTCATGGATGATCTGGCGCACCGATGGTGTTCTGTCGCCCTATTACATGGGCCTGAATCTGGCCATCTTCGCGTCCGGCATTGCGTTGCCATTCGGTCTGTGGCAAAACCTCGTGTTCGGCGTGCTGTCCTGCTTTCTGTATCTGCTGGCCTGCCTGTTGCCTCCGCATGACGGCGTGCCGCTCGGCACGATGACCGTCAATGTTCTGCTCCTTCTGTTCGCCGCTGCCGCAAGTGCGGTCTACACGTTTTTCAACGAACGTGTGCGCTTCATGCTGTTTCGCCTGAAGGCCGAGGTGTCCGAGAAAAACGCGGAGGTCTCCGCGAAGAACGCCGAACTCGAAGTGATCAATCGGCAGTTGCTCGACATCAAGGGCCAACTGCTGCAGCAGGAAAAAATGGCGGCGATCGGTACGCTCGCGGCCGGCCTGCTGCATGAAGTGAACAACCCGGTGAACTTCTGTCTGATGGCGATCGAGGTTGCGCTGGAAGAGCCGATCTCGAAGAAGGAGCCGACGCTGCAGGAATGTCTGGTCGATGCGCGGCAGGGCATGCAGCGGATCCAGCACATCGTGTCGGACCTGAAGACGTTCGCGTATCGCAAGCCCGGCGCCGAGGCGGAGCTGGGCACGCCGTTCCTGTTCGAAAAGGCGCTCGATTCGGCGATCCGGCTCGTCGGGCATGAATTGCGCGGCGTCACCGTCACGCGCGAGCTGCCCGCGGATACGCTGGTGCAGGGCGACGAGGCGGCCATCATCGGCGTGCTGATCAACCTGCTGTCGAATGCGGTGCTGGCGATGCGCAAGGCGGGCACGCCCGCGCCGGCGATTCACGTCAACGTCAGATGGACCGAAGACCGCCTGCATGTGACGGTAAAAGACAACGGGCCGGGCATCGCGCCGGAGCATCTCGCGCGCGTGTTCGAGCCATTTTTTACCACCCGCGAAGTGGGACAAGGCCTGGGCCTTGGGCTGTCGATCAGCTATGCGGTGATCGAGCGTCATGGCGGCCTGCTGTTTGCTGAGAGCGAGCAGGGAAGTTGGGCTTCATTCAGTTTCGATCTGTCGCCCGCACCCTGAGAAATACCATGAATGACATCCGACAGACACAGCCCACTCTTCTCTACGTCGATGACGAAGAGTTGGCCTGCAAATATTTCGCGCGCACCGTAGGTGCCGATTACGAGGTCCTGCTCGCGACGAGCAGCGACGAGGCGATCGCTATCCTCGAGCAGGACAACGCCCGCATCGCGGTGCTGGTCACGGACTTCCGCATGCCGGGGCGTGACGGTGGCGACCTGCTGCGCCAGGTGGCGCTGGAATATCCGCACATCGTGCGGATTCTGGTCACTGCTTATGCAGACGTCGAGATGTTATTGCAGACGGTCAACACCGGCGAGGTGTTCCGCATCCTCGAAAAGCCGCTGAAGCCGGCGGCAGTGCGCGATACGCTGCAACTGGCGTTTGATCGTTACCACGAACGCACGATGCAGAATCAGCGCCTGATCGCCATCGACGAAACCCTGGCGTTCATCGCGCACGAACTGAACACGCCGCTCGCGGCGATCGCGCTGAACGCGCACAGCATCGAAGATCGCATCGACGCGGAGCGCGATGCGGAAGGCGAAATTCTCGGCGCCGCGAAATCGATGCGCGAGAGCGCGCAGTACTGCATGGCGGTGGTGTCGTCCTTCTGGCGCTCGGTGCACAATGGGCGGCGCCGGCAACTGGAGGGCGACGAGGCGCGCATCGAGAGTACCGCGCATGGGCTGATCTCGGCGTTGCTCGATACGTATCCGTTTACGACCGCGCAGCGCTCGTGGGTGCAGGTCGACGTCGACAGCGACTTTGCCGTGCTCACGCAACCGAATTGCGTGGCGCTCGTGCTGTCGTCGCTGTTGTCCAACGCGTTGCGCGCGCTCGCGGATGTGCCGTCGCCGTCGGTGCGCTTTACCGTGACAACGGAACCCCACCCGAGCATCGGCATCTGCGACAACGGGCCGGGAATTCCGCCCGAGATCAAAGACCGCCTGTTGACGGACCCAATTACAACGCACGCGAAATCCGGGGGGAACGGCTTGGGCCTGATTCTATGCAACCGTGTCATGCAGTCCTGTGGCGGCGGACTCAGGATCGAGTCCACGTCGTGGGGAGGCACCACCGTAGTGCTGGATTTCCCCCATATCAAAGGTCAAACGCACAGGAGTTGTTGATGAACGAAGCAAAAGCCACAGAGGAGTTGGCGCCGGCGATCATCTTCGTCGATGACGAAGCTACTGCCGTAAAGTACTTCCAGCGTGCCATCGGAAGCCTGGCGCCGGTCCTGACTGGCGGCTCGGTGGAAGAGGGCAAGGCGCTGCTCGACGAGCACGGCGACAGGGTGGGGGTGCTGGTCTCCGACCAGCGTATGCCGGGCGAGTTCGGCAACGAGCTGCTGCGCTATGCGAGCGAGCGCTTTCCGCATGTCGTGCGGATTCTGACCACCGCGTATTCGGAAATCGATCAGACCGTCGCGGCCGTCAACCTCGGTCATATCCATCGCTACATCAAGAAGCCTTGGGACATCACGGCGCTGCGCATGGAGCTGAAGCAGGCGCTCGAGCTGGCCGAGCTGCGCAAGGAGCGCGATACGCTGGTGCGCGAGAAGCTGGGCGTGCTCCAAAAGCAGGTGGTCGCCACTCGCATCGGTCTGGTGCGTTCGCTGTCGGCCACGCTGATCGGGCCCGAGCGCTTTCAGCCGGTCGAGACGTATCTCGCCGCAGCGGTACTCGCCGACGTGCCGAACTCCGAGCCGGACTGGCTGCTGCAGGACTACTCCGATCTGATCGCGGCCGAGAGTGCCCGCAGCGGCGCGTTCGGTCATACGGTGGCCGCGCACCTCGCCACGCTGCGTAGCCGTCACGGCAGCGCGAGCGTGACTGCGAGCGACGCACTGACGGCGCTGGCCGGGGCATTTTTCGAGGCAGGCATCAATGTGCGCCGCGAAGGCGATGGTCTCGTGTGCGACCAGCCGGCCACACTCGCGGAGTTTCTCGCGGAGCCGGGCAACAACGCGGTGTCGAGCGGGCACGCGGTATGGCTGGCGAGCCTTCTGTGGCTCGACGGCAATGACGTTGCACTGCAGCCGGCCAGTGAAGGCGATGCGATCGCGTTCCGGCCGGCGCAGCGCGGTAGCGAGTTCGCCGCCGATCGCCTTGCCACGTGGATCGAGCAGTTCTGATTACCATGCTTCGAGGGCGCGGCGTCTGACGCGCCACTACTCGCACTGGCTTCGCGCTGCAACCCGCCTCGGCTAGCAGCGCGAAGTTGACAACGGCTCGCGCGAGTCGTTCGAATGTTTTTCCACGCGCGCGGACAGACAGCACGCTCTTTTTATCTCGACAAGCGTTGCCTGTCAGGCCTGACTTCTCAAGCCTGAACGCGCGGCGCGAAGCGCCGCGTCCGAATCCACTTGGTCGCCACCCACTTGTCGCCCGTGCGCAGCGGCGTGCTCGCGTGCAGCGAGCTCGGATCGCACAGCCCGTAGCGGTTGCCGTATTCGAAGTAGAGCGCGTGCCCGCGCTGCGGTGCGACCGACCAGCCAAGCTGCGGAAACACCGTCTCACCGCCGCCTTCGACATCTTTCAGATACATCAGCAGCGTGCCCATGCGCTGGCCGCTGCGCGCGATCGACTCACGATTCGCTTCGTTGCTCGTCATCAGATAGTCGACGTGCGGCGTCGACTCCGCGCCTTCCTCATAGTGCAGCATTTGCAGGCCTTCGCCGTTCTCGACCGGGGTTGCCGTGAGTTCCGCGATGCGCGCCTCGATGCGCGCGATCAACGGCGTCTCGCCCAAACGGAAAAACATCCCGTGACTGTTGCGATGACCGGCGATCACATCGCGGCCGGTCACTGGATCGACGACGGCCGACCGGTCGAGCCGCGGCTGTGCGAGCGCGATCAACTGCTCGCATTCATCGGCACTCAGGAAATTGGCGATGTGCACGGCGGCCGGTCGTTGCAGCCGCGACAGCACGCGCACCTTGCGCTCGCCGAGTTGGATCAGCGGAGCGTCGGGCACGCGCAGCGGCTCGGGCTGGTAGCTGAGCGGCGCGCTGCCGACTTCGAGCTTGTCGCCGGGCAGCGCCATACCGTACAGGAACGCCGATGCGACCGCATCGACCATCGCCGACGCGAGCTCGGCCGCGTTGTCGCGGCTCACCAGTTCGTTGACGATCGCTTGGGGCGCGACGCCGCGCGAAAGGTTGGCGGCGATCCAGTCGCGGACTTCGGCTGGGAAATTGACGGTGATGGACATCGGGGCGAGGTTGTGGGGTGTCGTGACAGTCGCGGCGCGCGCGACGCTGGCTCGCGATGATAGCGGACGATCGTGACGATTCTGGACGCACGGCCCGGTTGTCAGTTGGCTGTCGTCTGTTACCGCATATTGCGATGTCCCGCCGCTCCCATAACTCTGCCCATGCGGGTATCCGCCCCCACGTGCCGCCCGATCGATGCCCCGGACTCTTCCAGCGGCCAACATGTTGCGCCCCTGTAACTCAAGGCCGGCGCAAGCCGGTTACATTCACGCATGCCCGTATTCAAGCCCTCGCCCCATTTCCTTACGTCTTCATAACAAGACGTCCGGAGGCGTTCGACTGATGACAACGCGCGTGAACCATGGCACTTTTGCGCAGTCCCGTCAGCGGACGAGCTTCCAACCGAGTATCGACACCAATATCCGTTCCCGGAGATCAACATGAGCGAAACCGTGTCCCCGCCGCCAAAGCGCTCCCGACGCGGGCTCATCATCTTCGCGGTTGTCGTGCTCATGCTGGTCGCGCTCGTCGTGGTTCATCTGATGACTCGCAAGAAGCCGGTGCGCGAGAACGCGGCGATCGTCGTCACCGTCGCGCAGGCGACGCTCGGTTCGATGCCGGTCACGCTGAGCGAGCTCGGCACCGTCACGCCGATCGCAACCGTGACCGTGCTGCCGCAGCTGAGCGGCTATCTGACCGAAGTCGGCTATCACGAAGGCCAGGAGGTGCAAAAAGGCCAGTTCCTCGCGCAGATCGATCCGCGCCAGTATCAGATCAGCAAGCAGCAGGCGGAAGCGACGCTCGCGAAAGACCGCGCGTCGCTCGCGCAGGCGCGCGCCGATCTCGAGCGCTATACGCAGTTGAACGAACGCAAGTCGATCGCGCAGCAAACCTTCGCGGATCAGCAATTCCTCGTGCAGCAGGACGAAGCGGCGGTGAAGGTCGACCTCGCCAACATCGCCCAATTCGATCTCGACCTCGCCTATTGCCGCATCACCGCGCCGATCGCGGGCAAGGTCGGCTTGCGGCTCGTCGATCCGGGCAACTATGTGACCGCGTCGTCGTCGACCGGCATCGTCGTCATCACGACCGTGAAGCCGACCACGGTGCAGTTCACGGTGCCGCAGGATTCGCTCGCGTCGATCGTGCAGCGTCTCGCCACCGGCGCGAAGCTGCCGGTCAGCGCGTATTCGAGCGATAACTCGCGCGAGATTGCGACCGGCACGCTGTACGCGGTCAGCAACCAGATGGCGACCGCGACCGGCACCGTCACCTTGCGCGCGACCTTCGCGAACGACGACGAAACGCTGTTCCCGAACGAGTTCGTCAACGTGAAGCTGCTCGTCGACACGATGCAGAACGCGGTGCTCGTGCCGACCGCCGCGGTACAGTCCGGCGCGCCGGGCGATTTCGTCTATCTGGTCAATCCGGACAGCACGGTGTCCGTGCACAAGGTCAAGCTCGGACCGAGCGACGGCAAGAACACGGTGATCGTGTCGGGACTCGCGGCCGGCAACCCGGTCGTGACGGACGGCATGGATCGTCTGAACGACGGCGCGAAGATCCAGCCGGCGCATCCGAAGTCCGCCGCCGGCCCGAAAGCGCCCGCCGCCGCGTCCGAAGCCGCGCCGGCGTCGAGCGCGTCGGCATCGCCTGCGCCGGCCGCGTCCGAAGCCGCCTCGTCGTAACGGACCCCCGCACCGATGAACATTTCCCGCCTGTTCATTCTTCGCCCGGTCGCGACGCTGCTGCTGATGATCGCGCTCGTGCTCGTCGGTCTGATCGCGATGCGCGTGCTGCCGGTGTCGTCGCTGCCGAACGTCGACTATCCGACGATTCAGGTGCAGACCTTTTATCCGGGCGCGAGCCCGACTGTGATGGCGACCACCGTGACCGCGCCGCTCGAGGTGCAGCTCGGCGAGATTCCGGGCCTGCAGCAGATGACCTCGTACAGTTCGGACGGGGCGTCGGTGATCACGCTGCAGTTCGATCTGTCGCTGAACCTCGACATCGCCGAGCAGAACGTGCAGCAGGCGATCAACGCGGCGAACAGCTATCTGCCGTCTGGCTTGCCGGCGCCGCCGACCTACGCAAAGGTCAATCCCGCCGACCAGCCCATTCTGACGCTCGCGGTCACCTCGAAGTCGATGTCGCTGACGCAACTGGAGGACGTCGCGAACAACCGCCTCGGCACGAAGATCTCGGAAGTGGCGGGCGTCGGCGTCGTGACGACGAGCGGCGGCAACGTGCCCGCGATCCGCGTCGAAGCCGACCCGCACAAGCTCGCCGCCTACGGTCTGAACATCGACGATCTGCGCACGCTGCTGAGCTATGTGAACGTGAGCCAGCCGAAGGGCAATTTCGACGGCCCCGATCTCGACTACACGATCAACGGCAATGATCAGATCACCGATCCGAAGGACTACCTCGACACCGTAATCGCCTACCAGAACGGCTCGCCCGTATTCATGCGCGACGTCGCGCGCGTAAGCCAGGCCGCCCAGGACGTCGAGCGCGGCGCCTGGTACAACGGCTCGCCCGCGATCGTGCTGAACGTGCAGCGCCAGCCGGGCGCGAACGTGATCCAGACGGTCAACCAGATCATGAAGGAGCTGCCGCAGCTCGAATCGACGCTGCCGGCCGGCATGAAAGTGACCGTGGTGTCGGACAGCACCGGCGTGATCCGCGCGTCGGTCGCGGACGCCGCGTTCGAACTGATTCTCGCGATCGTGCTGGTCGTCGCGGTGATCTTCGTGTTCCTGCGCAACGTGCCCGCCACGCTGATTCCGAGCATCTCGGTGCCGGTCTCGCTGATCGGCACGCTCGCGGTGATGTACCAGCTCAACTACTCGATCGACAACCTGTCGCTGATGGCGTTGATCATCGCGACCGGCTTCGTGGTCGACGACTCGATCGTGATGATCGAGAACATCGTGCGCTATCTGGAAGAGGGCATGTCGCCGCTCGAAGCCGCCCTCGAAGGCGCGGGGCAGATCGGCTTCACGATTCTGTCGCTGACTATTTCGCTGATCGCGGTGCTGATTCCGCTGTTGTTCATGGGCGGCGTGATCGGGCGGCTGTTCAGCGAGTTCGCGGTGACGCTCGCGGTCACGATCGTGATTTCGGCGGTCGTGTCGCTGACGGTGGTGCCGATGCTGTGCGCGCGGATGCTGCGCGCGCAGGCCGAGCGCCATCCGAGCCGCTTCGAGCGCATCAGCGAGGGCCTGTTCGACAAGACGCTCGCCGCCTACGAGCGCGGCCTGCGCTGGGTGCTCGATCATCAGACGCTGACGCTGATGGTCGCGATCGCCACCGTGGTGCTGACCGGCATCCTGTATGTGGTGATTCCGAAGGGACTGTTTCCGGTGCAGGACGTCGGCGTGATCCAGGGCATCAGCGTAGCCGACAACTCGGTGTCGTACGCGGCGATGGTGCAGCGCCAGAGCGCGCTCGCCGAGGCGGTCCTGAAAGACCCGGACGTGGTCTCGCTGACGTCGTACGTGGGCATCGACGGCACCAATGCGACGCTGAACAACGGTCGCTTCCTGATCAATCTGCGCGAGCGCGACCAGCGCTCGGACACCGCCCAGGAAATCGCGCGCCGGCTCGCGCAGGAAGTCGCGCACGTGCCCGGCGTGAAGCTGTTCATGCAGCCCGCGCAGGACCTGACGCTCGACACGACCGTGTCGCCGAACCAGTACAGCTTCGTGTTGCGCGGACCGAGCCAGCAGGCGTTCCAGAAGTACGTGCCGGAACTCGTCGCGCGCCTGAAGCAGATTCCGTCGCTGTCGGACGTGCAGAGCGATCTCAATAGCGACGGCCTCAGCGTGAACGTCGAAGTGAACCGGCAACTGGCCGCGCGCTTCGGCATCACGCCCGCGACGATCGACAACGCGTTGTACGACGCGCTCGGCCAGCGCATCGTGTCGACGATCTTCGAGCAGTCGGCCCAGTACCGCGTGATTCTGGTCGCGAAGCCGGAAACGATGCCGACCGTGCAGTCGATCGGCAATCTGTATCTGCCGAGCCAGACCAGCAGCACGGGTCAGGTGCCGCTTTCCGGCATCGCGAAGATCCAGATCGCGAAGGCGCCGCTCGTGATCAGCCATCTCGCGCAGTTTCCGTCGGTGACGGTGTCGTTCAATCTCGCGAAGGGCGCATCGTTGAGCACCGCGGTCAAGGAGATTCACCAGGCCGAGCAGTCGATCGACCTGCCGCCGTCGATCACCTCGTCGCTGCAAGGCGCGACCGCGGCGTTCGAGGATTCGCTCTCCAGCGAGGTCTATCTGCTGATCGCGGCGCTCGTTGCCGTGTATATCGTGCTCGGCGTGCTGTACGAGAGCTTCATCCATCCGGTCACGATCCTGTCGACGCTGCCGTCGGCCGGTATCGGCGCGCTGCTCTCGCTGATGCTCGCGGGTATGGATCTCGACGTGATCGGCATCATCGGCATCGTGCTCTTGATCGGCATCGTCAAGAAGAACGCGATCATGATGGTCGACTTCGCGCTCGATGCCGAACGCAATCATGGCAAGGCGCCGCGCGATGCGATCTTCGAGGCGTCGCTGCTGCGTTTCCGGCCGATCCTGATGACGACGTTCGCCGCGATGCTCGGCGCACTGCCGATGCTGCTCGGCACCGGCACCGGTTCGGAACTGCGCCGGCCGCTCGGTCTCGCGATCATCGGCGGCCTGACGCTGAGCCAGGTGCTGACGCTGTTCACGACGCCGGTGATCTATCTGTTCTTCGACCGTATGGCGACGCGCGTGAACCGCTGGCGCGCCGAGCGCGCTAAGCGCAACGGCGGCGACGAGCCGGGCGGGCGTCCGCCGGAAGGCGGCGCGGAGGGCACGCGGTGAACATCCCGGCGATCTTCATCCGGCGGCCGGTCGCGACGACGCTGCTTGCGATCGCGATCCTGATCTCCGGCACGCTCGCGTATTTCCGCATGCCGGTCGCGCCGCTGCCGAACATCGCGTTTCCGGTGATCGTCGTGCAGGCCAACATGGCCGGCGCGAGCCCGAATATCATGGCGTCGACGGTGGCCGAGCCGCTCGAGCGGCGGCTCGCAACCATCGCCGACGTCGCGGAGCTGACCTCGATCAGCTATGTCGGCTCGTCGTTGATCATCGTCGAGTTCGGCCTGAAGCGCGACATCAACGGCGCCGCGCGCGACGTCGAGGCGGCGATCCAGGCCGCGCGCGCCGATCTGCCCACCACGCTGCGCAGCAATCCGAGCTACCGCCAGTACAACCCGGCCGAGGCGCCGATCATGGTGCTGTCGCTGACCTCGGACACGCTGACCAAAGCGCAGCTCTACGACTCCGCCGATTCGGTGATCCAGCAGCAGCTGTCGCAGGTGCAGGGCGTCGGCCAGATCACGCTCGGCGGCGGCGCGTTGCCGAGCGTGCGCGTCGAGTTGCAGCCGGGCAAGCTCAATAGCTACGGGATCGGCATGGAAGACGTGCGCGCGGCGATCAGTGCGGCCAATGCCGACAGCGCGAAGGGGCATATCGACGTCGGCGATCAGCGCTACGTGGTCACCTCGAACGATCAGATCACGCACGCGGCGCCGTATCGCGATCTGGTGGTCGCGTATCGCGACGGCGCGCCGGTGCAGTTGCGCGACGTCGCCCAGGTGCGCGACTCGAACGAAAACATCCGCAACGCGGGGCTCTTCAACGGCAAGTCGGCGATTCTCGTGATCGTCTATCCGATGCCGGGCAGCAACGTGGTCAGCACCGTGCAGCAGATACGCAACGTGCTGCCCGCGATCGAAGCGACGTTGCCGAGCAACGTGCACGTCGATGTCGCGATCGATCGTTCGCAGTCGGTCACCTCGTCGGTCAGCGATACCGAGCGCACGCTGTTCATCGCGGTGCTGCTGGTGGTCGGCGTCGTGTTCATCTTCCTGCAGTCGCCGCGCGCGACGCTGGTGCCGGCGGTCGCGTTGCCGCTGTCGATCGTCGGTACCTTCGGGCCGATGTATCTGCTCGGCTATAGCATCGACAATCTGTCGCTGATGGCGCTGACCATCGGCACCGGCTTCGTCGTCGACGACGCGGTCGTCGTGCTCGAAAACGTCGTGCGATACATCGAGCAGGGGTTGAGTCCGAAAGAGGCCGCGCTGAAGGGTGCGGGCGAAGTCGGCTTCACGGTGATCTCGATGAGCCTGTCGCTGATCGCGGTGTTTCTGCCGATCATCCTGTTTCCGGGCATCGTCGGACTGATGTTCCATGAGTTCGCGATCACGCTGTCGATCGCGATCCTGATTTCGCTGGTGATCTCGTTGACGGTCACGCCCGCGATGTGCGCGTACGTGCTGAGCCGCGACAACGCCGGTCATTCGAAAGCGCGTTGGGCGCGGTGGATCGAGCGGCAGTTCGATCGCTTCAAGCACGTCTACGCACGCACGCTGATGGCCGTGCTCGATCATTCGCTGCTGGTGATCCTGCTGCTGTTCGCGCTGCTGGTCGGCAACGTGTTCATGCTGAAGCTGGTGCCGGCCACCTTCTTCCCCGAGCAGGACACCGGCATCGTGATCGGGCAGATCATCGCCGACCAGAGCATTTCGTTCACGGCGATGCAGAAGAAGCTCGCGCAGTTGCAGTCGATCGTGCAAAGGGATCCGGCGGTGCAGTCCGTCGCGGGCTTTACCGGCGGGCGCGCGCTCAATACCGCCAATGTGTTCATCGAGCTGAAGCCGCTGTCGCAGCGGCACGCAACGGCCACCCAGGTCGTCAACCGGCTGCGGCCGAAGCTCGACGAAGTGTCGGGCGCGCGGCTCTTTCTGCAGGCGCAGCAGGATTTGCGCATCGGCGGGCGGCAATCGGCGGCCGAGTACCAGTACACGCTGACGAGCGACGATTCCGCCGCGCTGTTTGCGTGGACGCCGAAGCTCGTCGCCGCGTTGTCGAAGCAGCGCGGGCGGCTGCTCGACGTGAACTCCGACTTGCAGCAGAACGGCCTGCAGAGCTACCTGACGATCAATCGCGCGACCGCCGCGCGCTACGGCTTTGCGGCGAATCAGATCGACAACGTGCTGTACGACGCGTTCGGCCAGCGCACCGTGTCGACGATCTACAACCCGCTGAACCAGTACTTCGTCGTGATGGAGGTCGCGCCTGAGTACTGGCAGTATCCAGAGACGCTGAACCGGATCTATCTGAGCACGTCCGCCGGCAATCCGACCGGCACGGCCGCGACACAGATGCCGCACGGCACGGTATCGGCAACGACTACCGCGACCACGACCGGCACGTCGTCGAACACGAACTCGCGCAACTCGGACGCGCAGTCGAACGCGACCAACAACAGCATCGCCAACAGCAAGGGCGGCAGTTCGACCGGTAGCGCGGACAGCACGGCTGCCGAAACGATGGTGCCGCTGTCGGTGCTGACCTCGTATAGGAACAGCCATACGTCGACGCAGGTGAACCACCAGAGCGGGCTCGTCGCCGCGACGATCTCGTTCAACCTGCCGGCCGGCGGGTCGCTGAGCCAGGCGGGCGCGGCGATCAACGAAACGATCCGCGAGATCGGCATGCCCGCGAGCATCCACGGCTCGTTCGCGGGCGCGGCGGCGGCCTATTCGCAGTCGATGGGCGTGGTGCCGCTGCTGATTCTCGCGGCGCTCGGCGTCGTCTACATCGTGCTCGGCGTGCTGTACGAGAGCTCGATCCACCCGCTGACGATTCTGTCGACGCTGCCATCCGCGGGCATCGGCGCGACGCTCGCGCTGCTGATCTTCGGCACGCCGTTTTCGGTGATCGCGATGATCGGCATCATCCTGCTGATCGGTATCGTCAAGAAGAACGGCATCATGATGGTCGACGTCGCGATCCAGTTGCAGCGCCAGCAACAGATGCCCGCGCGCGACGCAATCCACGCGGCCGCGCTGATCCGGCTGCGGCCGATCATGATGACGACATTCGCGGCCGTGCTCGGCGCGGTGCCGCTCGCGGTCGGCATGGGCCAGGGCGGCTCGCTGCGCCAGCCGCTCGGTATCACGGTGATGGGCGGGCTGATCCTGAGCCAGATGTTTACGCTCTATACGACGCCGGTGATTTATCTGTATCTCGACCGTCTGCGTGCACGGCTGGTCAGATGGTCCGCGGGGCTGCGCTGGAACCGCGACGCGAAGCCGGGACAAGCAGATACGAAGGCATGACGATGAAGATTTCGACTGAACGAATGACAGGATCTCGCGCCGGGTTGCCGAGCATCGCGACGCTCGCCGTCGCGATGCTGGCGCTGTTCAACGCCGGCTGCATGGTCGGCCCGGACTATCACCGGCCGCAGGTCAGCGTGCCCGCCACGTACTCGGAACTGCCGGGCTGGACCCAGGCCGAGCCGAACGCGACCGGCCCGAAGGGCACATGGTGGAGCGCGTTCAACGATCCGTTGATCGACGAACTCGAACCGCTCGTCGCGGTGTCGAACCAGACCGTGCGCGTGGACTACGCGAACTACCAGCAAGCGCTTGCCGAAGTGCGCGCCGCGCACGCGGCCCTGTTTCCGACCATCGGCGCTACCGGTTCGGCGACGCGCGAACGCGCGAGCAGCGGTTCGGTCAGTGCATCGGGAAGCTTCGTCAACGGTACGGCGACGCGCATCGTCAATTCGGGCTCGCTGGAAGGCAACGTGAGCTGGGCGCCGGATCTGTGGGGCCAGGTGCGCCGCACCGTCGAGGAAAACGCCGCGAGCGCGCAGTCGAGCGAAGCGACGCTCGCGAATGCGACGCTCTCCGAGCAGGTCGCGCTCGCGACCGCGATCATCGAGCTGCGCACCAGCGACGCGAACATCGACCTGCTGCAGCAAACGGTCGTCGCGTATCAGCACTATCTCGACGTCGTCACCGAGCAGGATCGCGCGGGCACGATTGCGCCGAGCGACGTGATCACCGCGCGCAGCCAGTTGAATACCGCGAAGTCCGATCTGATCGCGCTCGGCGTCGCGCGCGCGCAGAACGCGCATGCGATCGCGGTGCTGATCGGCAAGAACCCGGAAGAACTGTCGATCACGCATAGCACCGCGATGCCGGCGCTGCCGTCGGCGCCGGTCGGCCTGCCGTCGACGCTGCTCGAACGCCGCCCCGACATCGCCGCCGCCGAGCGCAAGATGGCCGCGCAGAATGCGGCGATCGGCGTCGAGGTGGCCGCGTATTACCCGGACATCTCGCTGTCGGCCGTGGCCGGATTCACACAGTCGCCGCTGTCCGGTCTGCTGAAGGCCGCGAACTACGTGTGGTCGCTCGGCGGCAGCGCGACCGAGACGCTGTTCGACGGCGGCCTGCGCAGCGCGGATGTCGACGCGGCGAAGGCGGCCTACGACGCGGCCGTTGCCAACTATCGCGGCACGGTGCTGGGCGCGTTCCAGAACGTCGAGGACGATCTGTCCGGCCTGCGCATTCTCGCCGAGCAGGCGCTCGTGCTCGAAACGGCGGTGCGCGACGCGGACCGTGGCGCGGAGATCGCGTTCAACGAATACCAGGCGGGCACCGTCGATTACACGACGGTCGCGATTGCGCAAGCGACGCAATTGACGACGCGGCAGACCGCGCTGAACGTGCAGGAATCGCGCTTGCTGCACGCGGCGTCGTTGTTTGGCGATCTGGGCGGCGGGTGGTCGACCGATGAGCTGCATGATCCGCGGCATCCGGCGGAGGCTTCTTCGGCTGCCACGGCACCTTCTTCGGCTTCCTCGCCTTCGGCTGCGTCTGCTTCATCGGCGACGTCATCGGCGACGTCTGCGGCTATCGTGCCGGGCGCGCGGCAAGTGCGGCACGATCAAAACGACTAAGGACGAGCATTGGCCAAAGGCATCCACGGGCAAGACGTCAGCGACCCGGTATCGACACCCGAAGACGACGCGCCACACCACGCACCACCGCCGCGCGAAGTGACCTCGCTCGGCCTCTTTCTGATCTTCGCCCGCATCGGTCTGACGAGTTTCGGCGGCGGACTGAGCGGCTGGTTCATGCGCGAGTTCGTGCACGACCGCCACTGGATGAGCGAAGACGAATTTCTCAACGGCCTCGCGTTGTCGCAGGCGCTGCCCGGTGTCAACGTGAAGAATCTGGCGATCTGGATCGGCTACCGGCTGCTCGGCTGGCGCGGCGCTGTTGCGGGATTCTGCGGCATCATTTTTCCGGCGGCCGTCGTGATCATTCTGCTCGGCGCGTTCTTCTCGGCGATCGCATCGTTTCCGCTCACGCATATCGCGCTCGCTGGCGCCGCGGCCGGCGCGATCGGGCTGTCGCTGTCGATGGCGATCACCGCCGCACGCCGGCTGCCGCGCCGCGTGTTTCCGTATCTGGTGCTGCTCGCGACGTTCGCGGCCGCCGCGGTGTTTCGCGTGTCGCTGGTGTGGACCGTGCTGATCGCCGGCGCGTTGAGCGTCGGCTATGAATATGTGCGCGAGGCGCGCCAGCCCTGATCGGCTTTTATCGCCGCTAGTCAAACTCCACAAAAGCTTCTGCCGTGCTCAGAATTCTTATCGCCCTGTTTTCGGTGTTCGCGCCGCTGTCGATCGTCACCGTCGGTGGCGGGCAAGGGATCATCCCCGAATTGCAGCGCCAGGTCGTCGACGTGCATCACTGGATGACCCATGCGCAATTTCTCAGCGACTTCGCGATCGCGCGGCTCGCGCCCGGTCCTGGCTCGCTGCTCGCGACGCTGATTGGCTATCAGGTCGGCGGACTCGGTGGCGCGCTCGTCGCGACCGTCGCGCTATTTGGGCCGACTGCGTTTCTGATGTATGGCGTCGTGCACGTATGGAACCGGCACGAAGGCGCGCGCTGGCTGAATGCGTTGCAGGCCGGGTTGCGGCCGGTGGCTGCCGGGTTGATTCTCGCGGCCGTCTATGTACTGCTCAAGGAGCTCGAAGGCGGGTGGATTGCGTGGCTCACCGCGGCCATCGCGACCGTGCTCGTGATGACGACGCGTATCAATGCGTTGGTGCTGATCGCGGGCGGCGCGGTTGTGTTTGTGGTGGCGCATTTTGCGGGGTTGTTATAGGGCGCGGGGCGGGCCGGTCTTATCGTGGCGGTACGTCGTCGGTACGCAGAGTGAGTAAGGTACGGAAGCGGCCACGACGCGCAAACCGCTTACAACGCCGCACGCAGTGCCTCGTCGACGACGGCAAGTCGAGCCGCGATGATCTTGACGAGAAACCGATGAGACTGTTGCGCGGCCGCCGGATCCTGTTGTTCGAGTCCCATGAGAGGGGTTGTCGACAAGCGGCGAACCCGCGTCGGCGTCTCGGCGATCACGTCCGCACTGCGCTGTTGCAGCGTGTAGACCGCCATTTCACCGACAACGGTCCCCGGGCCGAACGAGCGCAGCCGGACCGAGCGTCCATCGTCGAGCGCAAACGAGACCTCGACACGTCCGCGCTCGATGAAATACAACGCGTCAGCCTGCTCACCGCGAAGAAAGAGCACCTGTCCCGCGAGCAGGTCATGCACTTCCAGGCATGCCAGCAGCGTGCTCAACGCGCTGGCCGTGAAGTGCGCGAGCATCGCGTGAAAGTCGTAGCCGTGTCCTGTCGCACGCGAGTTCGCCGTGAGCAACTGGTCTTCGACCATTCCAGACCCGCGTCGAGCGAGTCGAACTCATGAATCCGGAGATTGAGGGTCCCGGTCTTTGCTCAAGATTGGGATACCTTTACGCGTTGGCCCCGCTGCTGTCGCTATCTCAGGTGACAAAGTAGTCTCCACCACTCATTTGATAGGTTCTACAAGCCGCGCTTCGAACTCGCCAGACTAAAAAAACGGTTCAACTCGATGAAGCGGTTGTTCGTCTGGTGGTCATGCCGGTGCTTTTATCACAACGGCCGCCTGCTCGTGCTTTGCGTTGTACCCAATATATTCATATTTGAGATGATGCGTCTCCAGAAACTCATGAAACGCCTTTATTTCCCCCTCCTTCCACCCTGGGTAATTAAAGTATTCATCGAAGACGATTACGCATCCCGGCTTTATTTTTTCCCCAAGATTGTCGAAGATGGTCTTCGTGGATGAATAGAGGTCACAATCTATATGCAGGAAAGCGACCGCTTTTGATTGGCTTTTGACAAAATCGGGCAGCGTTTTATCAAACCATCCTTTGATTAG
Organism: Paraburkholderia tuberum STM678; assembly: GCF_902833905.1. GTDB lineage: Bacteria > Pseudomonadota > Gammaproteobacteria > Burkholderiales > Burkholderiaceae > Paraburkholderia > Paraburkholderia tuberum. Next base: position 26,198 of record NZ_CADFGP010000012.1, read on the forward strand.
CACGACATTTTTTGAAACTTTTGGCAGTCTGTCGACCTTAAAGAATCCCTGGCCATATCCATCTCTCCAACGCTCGGGGAGTCCCTCAAAAGAGTCAAAACCATAGACTTCGGTATTGACGTGACTCGCAATATGGTTGATTGATCTTCCGCTAAACACTCCGAATTCGCAAATCAAACCGTCACCTTTCACCAAAGATAGCCCTTTGGAGAGCAATTCATTTGACGATGTCACTGAATCTACTCCAGGCATGTTTCTTTCAACGTAATCAATTGTTTCTTCAAGAGCTTTTCTTTGAAGTCCGGCTTGAATGTCCTGATCTCTGTGTGCCCAGGAAGAGTTTATTTCGGATCTTATGATATATCTGAGCGACCTGCTTACGTATCGCAGCGGCATTTTTAAAATATCATACATTTTGCTGACTCCATCGATAATCGCGACAGGTGTGCTGCTTCGGTAAAAGTCTATGCGCCGCGGCAGCGATACGGAATTCAAATCAATCACCCGCGTTATCACTTTGAAGGGCTCGAACGTCTATCCGGAGCCCGATAGTATGGCTGCGTTTTGCGCTTGGTATAGTGCAGCCACGGAAGGTACTCTTTCAACAGCCCCAAATAAGCGATGACATTTTTCCGTCGCGCAGGATGGCTACCTTTTACTGCGTGGATGAACAACATGGGATTGCCGAGTCGACCGCTCGCATATGTCTTGCCTACGTCGCGTGTTCTGCCCTGCCGGACTTTTATCGAGGCGCGCATCCCGTATTGCCCGAGCGTCTGATTCAGTTCAGACCATGCCATGCTGTGGTCAGCCGAACCGACCGGGCGCGTATGGAACACGGCAAAACGGTCAATAATGCCAACCTTCCCCAGTGAAGCGACCTGTTTGGGCCACAGGTAATCCAGACCCCAGCCTGTTTGGGTCCTTCCAAAGCTGTCTTTTATCGCATGCAAGGCATTCGACGAGAAACATGGCACCATCACCTCCACAAAATTGGTTTCGCGAAATTCGAACGCCCTGTTTTGCAACGTCGTTGAGTGACTGAAGTAGCTTCTCTCGTCGAGAGACGGTTGCGCGAGCGCGAAATTCTCTCGTTCTACGTACTCGAAGAACTCGTTCAGCGTTTGAACATCCGTCAGAATATCGTCGTCCGGGAGCCAGATGTAGCGATATTGCAGGATCAATTGGGGGTTTTGCAACATGAAGTCGTGAAGACCTTCCCACTTTGTTCCTTTGAATCGATGTATGGTTTTAGCAAAGACGTCCGCATAATTTTCGTTGTTCCCATAGTAACTCAGCATCAAATCAAAGCTCGGAGTCTTTCCGCCGCTGAACCATTGCGGATGCAAAGAGCGGTCTCCACACCTCAGCACGACCAGGTACTTTTTCATCTCTCAATCTCCCTATGCGTAGAGAGCAGATTACGGGACACAGAAAGACAGTCACCGCGACCAATTGCATTTGACCGACGTCGATCGCGCGAAACCATGAAACAGCTACTACGGCGCGCCCGATGCGCAGGCGAAGGCAGGTGCCAGCTAGAACTCCCTTATTCCCGCTCCCTGGATGAGTCCTTCTGCAGCCTTGAGCGCCGCACCAACGACCTGGTCCATGTTGTAATAGCGATACTGCGCCAGCCTGCCCACAAAAGTGATATCGGCAACTGTCTCCGCAAGCGCGCTATAGCGCATGAACAATGCCTCGTTTTCCTTGCGTGGAATCGGGTAGTACGGCTCGCCTTCGGCTCGCGGATACTCCTTTACAATCGAAGTCCCCTGATGCTGTTGTCCTGTGAGGTGCTTGAACTCCGTAATCCTTGTATATTCGTGATCGTTCGGATAGTTGATGGTACCTGTCGGCTGAAAGCGCTCCACGTCGCTCAGATGCTGGTGTTGAAAGTGCAGGCTGCGGTACGGAAGCTTGCCGAAGCGATAGCCGAAATACGCGTCGATCCGTCCTGTGTACACAAGGTGGCCGCATTCGATACTCGCTTTCACCTCGTTATAGTCGGTCGACAGTCGTACGTCGATATCTGGACTGCCAAGCATCTTTTCGAACATCGCGGTGTAGCCTTGCGCCGGCATAAATTGAAAAGTATCGGTGAAGTACCGGTCGTCGTCGTTCGAACGGGTTGGGATTCGCGCAGCGACGCCCGCAGACAGTTCAGACAGATCGAGTCCCCATTGCTTGCGCGTGTAGCCACGGAAAAACTTGTCGCATAGATCGCGGCCAACGCTGCTGAGCACCGCGTCCTCGCTGGTGGAGATGGTTTCTCGCGCTTCACGTACCGACTCCAGGAACGCCACGGTGGCCTGCTCGTTCAGATCGAGGCCGTATAACGTGTTGATCGTCGTGCGATTGATCGGTATTGGATAGAGATCCCCTTCTATACAAGCCTTTACGCGATGCTCGTAGAAGCGCCAATCGGTAAAACCCGACAAGTATTCGAATATTCGCTTGCTGTTCGTATGAAAGATATGCGGACCATACGGATGGATCAGCACGCCGTTCTCATCCTCACGGTCATATGCGTTGCCGCCTATATGATTCCGCTTGTCTATGACGAGCACGCGCTTCCCGCTTGCCGCCAGGCGTTCGGCACAGACTGCGCCAGCAAAGCCGGCGCCTACGATAAGGAAGTCATATTTCATCTCTGTGCATCCTCGTCTGGAAAGCAGGAACTTTGCATTTGATCAGGTAGAGAGCCATTGAGGTCGTGACAAGAAATTCGGTGGCGAGGGCAGACATTGCCGCGCCCTGAGCGCCGTAAAGCGATACAAGCGGAAAGAGAAGGGCAAGATTGAAAAAGCCGGAGGCGATCAGTATCTCGCTGACTTTCTTTTTCATGCCGAGCGGCAGCATCACCTGAACGCCGAGTACATTGCTCAGACAGATGAGCAGCGGCATCAGGGCCATCCACTTCAGAACGACGACGGCCGGTTCATACCCGGGGCCCATGGCGACACGAACGATCAACTCGGCGCCGGCCCAGAGCGCGACCGAAGCAAGCAACATGGTCGAGCCCAGCAAGTAGAACATCTTGCGCACCAGCGCAAACGCCTTTGCCGAGTCTTCGGAAAAGAGTGCCGTCACACGCGGGTATATTGCGTTGGAGAGCGGTCCGAGCGGCGCTTGCGCGACGTTCCGAATCTTGTCGGCTACGCCAAAGTAGCCGACAGCGGCGTTTCCGGCAAGAAATCCAAGCACCACGCTATTGGTGGTTGTGTACAAACTGATCGCTGCCGTGGAAATGAACGTGTGCCAGCCTTCACGAAGCGCCTCGATGATGTCCGCCTTGCTCGGCATCATCGCGATAATCATGCGGTTTTTTGCGATCAGGATCGATGCGACGAGTCCGGCAGCAACCATGCTCGTCGAACTGATAAGCGAGGCGATCCACGTGTCGGCCGGCGAGTGGACCAGGAAGAACGTTAGCGGAAGCAGTAGCAACCGCGCGCTCAGGATCGAGATCGTAGTAAACATCATCCGCTCCAGGCCCTGGAAAAGCCACTGTGGAAACAGGACCGTTCCAATAACAAGCGGATAGGTGGCCAGCAAAACCGGCAGCAATTCGCGCAGTCTTGCTACGAAGAATGCCGCTAACAGCAGGATGGCGAGGCAGACCACAGCGATAAGCGCCTTTGCGCCTTGCGTTGCCCAAAAGATCTTCGATACCGCGTACCGATCATTTTGGACCCGTGCGACGTAGGCCGTCGATGACCAGTTAAAACCGTACTCGGTCAGCAGCACGAGATAGCCAACTATGGCTTGAGCGAAGACGTATTCTCCAAAGTGTCCCGGGCGCAGAACGCGCAAGAGGTAGGGAAATGTTGCAAGCGGCAGCAGCATGTTGGCTGCTTGCAGAATTGTCAGCGCAACGATGTTCTGTCGGAGTGGATTCGCCATGAGTTAGCCCGTTTTCAATACATCGATGCAGGACCGCCTGGAGACATGTCTTTCATGCCACCTGGCGAGTCCGCGTAAGTAGTCCATCATATATGTCATACGTGCATAGTCGCCGCCATGAACAAGCGCAGGGCGCACTCAATTCGATCCACAGCAGTCATTGGCGCGACGCGACCTCACTGTCATTAATAAGCACTTAAAATAGATTTCAAATTCCTGATGGCCTTCGTATCACTCAGTTCGGCAGCAGTTGTTGCGCCCGCTGTGGCTTCGTGCCCTCAATGCACAGCACGACCGAGCGCGCAATCGATGTCCCGGCGCTTGCCGCACTGCCTTCGTTACGCGCTCGCCCCAAATACGGGCGAACTCTGTCCGAAAAAGCGTTGACGTATGCAAATGCCGTGCCTTTGAGACGGCCAAACGAATAGCATTTTTTGCGACGATCAACTGCAAGTTTCCAGTTTTCTCTGTGTGCATATTTAAAAAAACAGGTTCGTTCGATTCGGTCACGCGATCTCGTGCACTTCGCACGCGCTCAGCGTTATGTGCCAGATGGCCGATTCTGCCGGGTCAGTGGTGATTGAAGCGTCTCACAAAGCAATAGAAGATCCATGGATGGATCTTGAGCATGGTCATGACGACGGACAACTTCGGCCGCCCGTCGGCATATATGCCGAGCAGGTGCTTCACGCGCAGTTTCTTCGAAACGCTGTATAGAATCGGGCTCGCGAGTTGGTAGCTCGGCGCGGTGGTGGCCGCTTGAAACGCGATCGTGCGGTATCCGAAGACGTATTTGAGCCGGAAGAAGAGACGCTTGTAGTCGGGAATCGGGAGGGACGCGGTCTGTTCTTCAACACGGTCCATGATGACAAAAAGATCGACGACGTGCGGGTTGAAGCGTCTCGAGATTGCCGATTCGCGGAACATGTATGAGTAAAGCTTGTCCGGAATGAGCCGCACGATTTTCGCGGTGGCGAGCGTCTGCACCGACACGCAAAGGTCCTCGTAGATGAGACCACACGGATGGTCGGCTGCGACGAAGATCGAACGGCGCACGAGTTTGTTCCAGCAAAAAGCTTGCAGCTTCAGTTCCATAATTTTCTGGACGGCTTCCACGCCGGTGATGATGCAGTCGCCGGAGTCGATGCGATCGTTGACGGCGCCATCGGGGCTGACGTGTTCGGCGGCGAAAATGACGACATCGGCGTCGTGCTGGTCGGCTTCGCGCAGCACGGTGCGAATGAGATCGCGATGGACGTGGTCGTCGCTGTCAACGCAGAGCACGTACTCGCCCCGCGCTTCCGATGCGGCGATTTTTCGCGTTTCAGCGAGCCCTTTATTGTCGGTGTTTCTGATCAACTTCCACGGAATGCGATCCTGTTGTGCGAGAAGGCGGGTGGCGATTTCACCTGAGCGATCGGGGCTGCTGTCGTCGACGGCGATGATTTCGAAATCGGTGCAGGATTGTGACAGCAGGGAGTCGAGACAGTGCTCGATATAGTCCTCGACCTTGTAGATCGGCAGCAGAACGCTGATTCTTGGTGCGGACATGGAAATGGACATGGACATGCTCATGGAAATTGGAGTTTCATAGGGCAAAACGATGCCGTCATCCTAATGTCAGTTTGCTCTGACGAATCGGCTCGGTGATCTCCAACTGGACCGGTCGTTGGGTCTTCTGCTGCATGACCATTGCCCGGGAGCCGAGGTAGTTACGCCCAACCTCAATCTTCGTCACTATCGTTGTCGTGAAGGCCGTAACGACGTTTGTCCCGGCAATCCCAGCGGTGATGACCGGGGAGCCCGGTGATCTTGCGGATCCTGAAACCATCGGCGACATACAGGGCTCCGTCACGCCCGAACACGAGCCCCGTTGGATTCGACAGCATGGCCTGAACGGCGAAACCGCCGTCACCGGAATAGCCCATCGCACCGGTCCCAGCGATAGTCCCAACGATGCCGGTCAGACAGCCTGAAACAGCCACGCACGAATGGGACATTTCATCACACACCTCTGGACCTATCCTGATGCAAGTAGTCGACGGGACGATCGGTCAACCCACATTGCGGGCGATCAGCCGGAAGGCAGAGTTGGAATATAGTCCTTGTCGCGAAGTCATTCAGAGCATTGACCTGAAGCGCTGAAGATCTGTCGCGTTTATTTGAGGTATGCGTCATCCAGTTCAATAAGCCCTTCGGACCGAAAAATGCCCACGACGTCTGTCAGATTCGTGGCTGGTGGGCCAATTTGACTTCGCGAGCGGTATCTCGGACACCTCAGGGGGCTGTGACCGAGCGACGTGAGTACAGGCTCTCTCTCATCAATTCATCGGGATCGCATGTCAAGCGGAGAAGCCCTATGGGGCCGTGACGAAGCTCCAAAGCGCAGCGCATTCTGTATCGCTAAACGTGTATTGCGGCATCGCCTTTTTCAGGACGATTCCGATCGGACCAACGCCGACATTCAAGGCTCGGCAGAACGAACTCAACATCTCCCGGCGCGTCCACGCGGTCCTGTCACCACCCTTGCAGTGCCGTCCTGAGGTATCGAAACGCCAGGCATTGCAACGGACCCATGGTTGACGCCGATCGGAACAAAATGCCGTTGCGGGCACTCGACAAGAAAAAGAGTGCAGCTTTTCATTCCGAGTGCGACACGACTCGCTGGCCTTCTCATCGCAACCTCGCGTCTTGCCCATACCTGAACGATAGTGAGGCTTTCTTTCATATTGGCTTCGAAGTTGGAGCATGGCGAATATTCGCGAATGGCAAATGCTCAGAAAATGTGAGCAGGCGTGTTGCGAACGCTGTCTCGACGGTAAGCATGTCAGACGAGATCGACTCCGCTCAACACGGGACGCGGGGAATGACTTCGAAGCACTCCTCTCAGCGGAATTTTCCGAGAATTGCTCTAGGACAATATTTTTCCGCCTCGTTTTGGCCTCACTATGGAGATCGAGCAAGACGACGCGACTCCATATGGAGCCAGCGCCCGCCACAACGGAGGAGCAGCGGTGATCGAGCAGTGGCGCGAGGCCGTGCGCGCGGTGCACGGCGTGGAATCGAAATACAAGCGACTGGTCAAGGCGATTGCCGGCGACATCGAGAACACGTCGCTGCCGCCGGGCGCGCGCCTGCCGCCGCAGCGCGACGTCGCCGCCGAACTCGCGATCAGCGTGCAGACCGTGACCAACGCGTACAAGGAACTGGAGCGGCAAGGCCTGATCCGCTGCGAGGTCGGGCGCGGCAGCTTCGTCGCGGCGCGCGTCACCGAAACGATGTCGAGCTACATGCTCGATACGGCCGAGCGTTCGGTGGTCGACTTTTCGATCGCGCGCATCATTCACACGTCCGAGCATGACGCGATGTGGCGCAAGGTCTGCGCGACGCTGTCGACGCTCGACGATCAGCCGTGGATTCGCGCGTTCCGGCCGATCGCGGGCTTCGAGCATCATCGTCAGGCGGGTATTGCATGGCTCGCGTCGCTCGGCATGCCGGCTTCGGCCGATACGCTGCTCGTCACGAACGGCGCCGCCCACGGCATTTTTCTCGCGCTCGCTTCGCTGGTGGGGCCGGGCGACACCGTGCTGTGCGAAAGCCTGACGGATCACGGCGTGATAGGTTCGGCCAACGTGCTCGGCTTCACGCTGAAGGGCCTCGAGATCGACGAGTACGGCATTCACCCCGAGCATTTCGAGGAGATGTGCGACAGCGAGCGCATCTCGGCGCTCGTCTGCACACCGACGCTGAACAATCCGACCGTCGCGTTGATGCCCGATTCGCGGCGTCGTGCGATTGCGAAAATCGCCGAACGCTATGGCGTATACGTGATCGAGGACGACGTGTACGGGCCGTTGCCGGCCAAACATTCCACGCCCATTTCGAGCCTGATTCCGGATCTTTCGTTCTACTGCACGAGTTTTACGAAGTCGGTGATGGCCGGCTTGCGCATCGGTTATATGACGACGCCGCGCCGGCTTGCGCTGCGCGCCGAGAGCGTACTGCGCGTGAGCAGTTGGATGGCGACGCCGCCGATGGCCGAGGTCGCCGCGCGCTGGGTTGTCGACGGCACGGCCGCGCGGCTCGTCGAAATTCAGCGCGAGCGGCTCGGGCGGCGTCAGTCGCAATTGCAGCAGACGCTCGGTAAATATGTCCTGGGCGCGCATCCGCAGGCGCTGTCGGCGTGGCTGCGGGTGCCCGATCACTGGCGCACCGATCGGCTGGTGCGCGAACTGCGCAACCGCGACATCGCAGTCACGTCGCCCGATCCGTTTCTCGTGCGCGACGCCGACCGGCCCAACGCGGTGCGGGTTTGCGTCGGCGCCGAGGTCAGCGAAGACACCTATAAAGCCGCGCTCGAAACGATGCGCGACGTGTTCGAGCAGTACCCGCAGGTGCACGATTTCACCTGATCGCGCCGGTGCGCGAATTGCGTAACGCGCTGACCGAAATGAACTAGGACAATAAAAATCCTTTTTTAGAACACTAGACTGGGCTGCATGGAAAGCGATGCGGTCGCGAGTCACTGCGTTTATCTGCGATAGCCGTGCCCGCATCGAATAGCGAATCGACCTCTTTGATGCAGGGCCTGGTGCATGTCCGTTCCATCGTCAACCAATCTTTCGTTAGCCGACATTTACCGCGCGCGCAGCCGTATCGACGGTCGCGTATGCCGAACGCCGCTCGTCGAATCGCCGAGCCTGTCGGCGCACGCGGGCACGCCGGTCTATCTGAAACTCGAAACCGTGCAGCCGACCGGCAGCTTCAAGCTGCGCGGCGCGACCAATGCGCTCGCGCAGTTGGCCGAGCAGGGCTGCACTCGCGTGGTGACCGCATCGACCGGTAATCATGGCCGCGCGCTCGCGCATGCGGCGCGCGCGCTCGGTATGGACGCGACCGTGTGTCTGTCGCGCCTCGTGCCCGCCAACAAGGTCGACGCGGTACGGGCGCTCGGCGCGCACGTGCGCATTACCGGCCAAAGTCAGGACGAGGCCGAGCACGAAGCATTGCGGCTCGCGCGCGAAGAAGGCTATGCGTACGTGCCGCCATTCGACGATCCGCGCGTGATCGCCGGACAGGGCACGATCGGGCTCGAAATCGTCGAGGCCTTGCCCGATGTCGCGGACATCGTCGTGCCGCTGTCGGGCGGCGGGCTGTTTGCCGGCATCGCGCTCGCGGCGAAAAGCACCAATCCCACGATTGGCTTGACCGGCGTCACGATGGCGCGCGGCGCCGCGATGCATGCGAGTCTCGCGGTCGGACGGCCGGTGCTGGTCGAGGAAGTCGACACGCTCGCCGATTCGCTCGGCGGTGGCATCGGACTCGAAAACCGCTATACGTATGCGCTGACGCGCGATCTGATCGACGAGACGGTGCTGCTCGACGAGGCGTCGATTGCGCGCGGCATCGCGCATGCGTATCGGCAGGAACGGCTCGTCGTCGAAGGCGCGGCGGCGGTGGGGATTGCCGCGGTGCTCGATCACGCGCTGCCCACTGAACGCATCGCGCGCGGGCCGCTCGTGCTCGTCGTGACGGGCGCGAACATCGATATGAATCTGCATCGGCGGATCATCGGCAACGAATCCTCGCAAGCCGCGCCGTCACCGAACTCACACACCCCATCATGACCTCGATCACGCTCCTTGGCGAAGCCGAGCTTCGCAAACTCGTGCCGCTCGATCTCGCGGCCATCGATCAGATCGAAGCCGCCTTTGTCGCGCTCGCGACCGAGGCGGTCGCGATGCCGCCGATCCTGCGGCTCGATCTGCCCGCGCATAACGGCGAAGTCGACGTGAAGACCGCGTGGCTGCCGCGCCTCGACAGCTTCGCGATCAAGGTCAGTCCAGGCTTCTTCGACAACCCGTCGCTCGGTCTGCCGAGCCTGAATGGTCTGATGCTGGTGTTGTCGGCGAAGACCGGGCTGACCGAAGCGGTGCTGCTCGACAACGGCTATCTGACCGCGATACGCACGGCGGCCGCCGGCGCGGTCGCGGCGCGCTGGCTCGCGAAAGCGCACACGCCGCAGGTCGCAGTGATCGGCGCGGGCGAGCAGGCGCGTCTGCAACTGCGGGCCTTGATGCTGGTGCGCTGCGTCGAACGCGTATGCGTCTGGGCGCGCGACGCGGCGAGCGCGCTGCGTTTCTCCGCGGAAGTGAACGACACGCTCGGCGTGCGATGCGATGTCGCGGCCAGCGTTCATGACGCGCTCGCCGAAGCGGACGTCGCGATTACCACCACGCCGAGCCGCACGCCGCTGATCGAAGCCGCCGATCTGCATCCGGGCCTGCACATCACCGCGATGGGCTCGGACGCCGAGCACAAGAACGAAATCGCGCCGGCCGCGCTGGCGGCGGCGCGCTACGTATGCGACCGCGCGCAGCAAACGCGCGTGCTCGGCGAACTGCATCACGCGCTCGCCGTGGGCACGATGCGTGACGATGCGGCGATCGTCGAATTGGGCCAGGTGATCGCGAAACAGGCCGCGGGCCGCACGAGCGACGCCGACGTGACGATCTGCGATCTGACCGGAACCGGCGCGCAGGACACCGCTATCGCCGCGCTCGCATTGCAGCGCGCGCGTGCCGCAAAGGCGGGAACCACATTTGGCAACGACGCGCCGCTTAAATGACGCGCGATGAACGGCAATACGCCGCCCAAGCGGCTCACGAAGGAGTAGCACAGATGCGGGCATCCCCGATTCAACCGACGGTCGATTTCAACGCCGACGGCGAACAGCATGGTTTCCTGAAGCTGCCTCATTCGCACGACGTCTCGGCATGGGGCGCGGAGATGATCCCCATCACCGTGATCCGCAACGGCGAGGGACCGACCGCGCTGCTAACGGGCGGCAATCACGGTGACGAATACGAAGGGCCGATTGCGCTGTCGAAGCTCGCCGCCACGTTGAAGGCGAGTGACGTACGCGGGCGCGTGATCATCGTGCCGTTCATGAATTTTCCGGCGTTTCGCGCGGGCACGCGCACGTCGCCGATCGATCACGGCAATCTGAATCGCAGCTTTCCGGGCAAGCCGGACGGCACCGTGACCGAGAAGATCGCCGATTATTTTCAGCGCTATCTGCTGCCGCTCGCCGACTATGTGCTCGATCTGCACGCGGGTGGCCGCACGCTCGACTTCGTGCCGTTCGCCGCGATTCACGTGCTGCCCGACGCGACGCAGCAGGCGCGCTGCGAGGCAGCGATGCGCGCATTCGGCGCGCCGTACTCGATGCGGATGCTCGAACTCGATAGCGTCGGCCTTTACGACACGGCCGTCGAGGAAGCGGGCAAGGTGTTCGTGTCGACCGAACTCGGGGGTGGCGGCACGGCGACCGTGCAGAGCGTGGCGATTACGGAGCGTGGTGTGCGCGGCTTTCTGCAGCATGCGGGAATCATCAGGCGAGATGAAGCAATGGGTCACTCGAGCGCGAGCACGAGCACGAGCGCTCCGCGCACGACGACGCTGCTCGATATGCCCGACGGCACCTGCTACACGACGAGCGAGCACGACGGCCTGCTCGAATTGTGCAAGGACCTCGGCGACATGGTCGACGGCGGCGAGGTGATCGCGCGGATTTACGACGCGAAGCGCACCGGCGCCGCGCCGATCGAGTATCGCGCGCGACGCGGCGGCATGCTGGCCGCGCGGCATTTTCCGGGGCTCGTGCGGATTGGCGACACGGTTGCGGTGGTCGCCGACGTGCTCGAACGGGGCATACCGGTAACGGTCTGAACGCGCGATGAAATTCGACCGCTACGATCTCGCGATTTTGCGCATTCTCGCGCGCGATGGACGCATCACGAAGTCGCGCCTCGCCGAAGAAATCAATCTGTCGATTTCGCCGGCATGGGAGCGCGTGAAGCGCCTCGAAGAAGAGGGCGTGATTCGCGGGTATCGCGCGGATATCGATTGGGTGCGCGCGTTCAAAGGCAGCCGCGTGGTGGTCGAGGTCACGCTCGCGCGTCATACCGCGCCGGACATGCGGCGCTTCGAGGAGCGCATCGCGGCCGCGCCCGAAGTCGTGCAATGCCTCGCGACGGGTGGCGGTGTCGACTATGTGATGCAGGTGCTGTCGCGCGATATCGACCACTATCAGCGCTTCATCGATACGCTGCTGACCGACGACTTGGGCATCGAAAAGTACTTCACCTATATCGTCACAAAGGTGGTGAAAAGCGGGGCCGAAGGCTTGCCCGAATGGGCGGAACAATCGATTGGCGAGAACGGCTGAGTGGCGCGCTACTTGCGGTCGACGTACGACGAAAAGCCCCACCCGAAAAAACGATAACCATGCGGGCGAATTGCAGAAAAAACGTAGCCTTCGAGAAGCGACAACAAAAAAAACCGCAGTGCCGCCGGACCTACAGTGATAGCAGACATCGCACAGAGGAGGTCGTCATGTTGCTGGGTCATCCGGTCTTATTCAAATCGCTGTGCTACGTGGATGGACGCTGGGTTCATAGCGCGAGCGCCGCGAGCGTCGCGGTGCAGAATCCCGCGAATCAGGAAGTGCTCGGCCATGTGCCGATGCTCGACGCGGCGCAGATCACCGCCGCGGTCGATGCCGCGCAGCGCGCGTTCGACGCGTGGCGCTGGGTGCCGGTCGCCAAACGTTCGGCGCTGCTGTTGCGCTGGCATGAGCTGATTCTGCGTCATCAGCAGGATCTCGCCGCGATTCTGTCGCTCGAACAGGGCAAGCCGCTTGCTGAAGCGCGCGGCGAAATTGCGTATGGCGCGAGCTTCGTCGAATGGTTCGCGCATGAGGTGCGGCGCCTGAATGGGCGCACGATTCCGACCCATATCGATGGCGCTCATCTGGGCACGATCATCGAGCCGGTCGGCGTGGCCGCGCTGATCACGCCGTGGAATTTCCCGTGCGCGATGCTCACCCGCAAGGCCGCCGCCGCGCTCGCCGCCGGTTGCACGGTGGTCGCGAAGCCCGCGCACGAGACGCCGTTCTCCGCGCTCGCGCTCGCGCAACTCGCCGAAGAAGCGGGCTTTCCGGCCGGCGTGTTCAACGTCGTGCTCGGCGAGCCGCAAATGGCGATGGAAACGCTGGTTTCAGATAGCCGCGTGCGCTCGGTCAGCTTCACCGGCTCGACGCGTGTCGGCGCCCTAGTGATGCAAACGGCCGCGCGGGCAGGCATCAAGAAGACCGCGCTCGAACTGGGCGGCAACGCGCCTTTCATCGTGACCGAAGATGCGGACCTCGAGCAGGCCGTGCGCGTCGCGCTCGCGGCGAAGTTCCAGACCTCGGGCCAGGACTGCTGCGCGGCAAACCGGATCTTCGTCGCGCGTTCGTTGTATGAAGCGTTCGTCGCGCGATATAGCGATGCCGTGAAGGCGTTGAAAGTGGGCGGCGCATTCGACCCGAACGTGGACGTCGGCCCGCTGATGCACCAGGCCGCGTTCAATACGACCGTGCAGCGCGTCGCCGACGCGCGTGAGAAGGGTGCGCGTGTCACGGTAGGCGGCGCGGCGCACGAGCGCGGCGGCTGGTTCTTCGAGCCGACCGTGGTCGCCGATGCGGCGCCCGGCATGCGCATTTACGACGAAGAAAATTTCGCGCCGATCTCGGCGGTCACGCCGTTCGATTCGCTCGACGAAGTGGTCGAACGCGCGAACGACACCGAGTACGGACTCGCCGCCTACGTGTGCGCGAAAGATCTGAACACCGTGTTTCAACTGATCCGCCGACTCGACTTCGCGATGGTGTCCATCAACGGCGCGAAGTTCACCGGCGCACCGATTCCGTTCGGCGGCATCAAGTCGTCGGGGCTTGGACGCGAAGGCGGCGTCGAAGGCTTCGAGCCGTTTGTCGAGACACGTTATTTCTGCCTTGGCCAGCTTGGCTTGCCGGTCAGCGACAGCGCCCCCGCTCGTGCCGCTGCACATGCGATGGCGACGGACGCAATGGCCTGAACCTACCGATTCATTCATCCAGACATCACACGAAGGAGCGACCCATGACTCAATTCGATCAACTGCTGAGCGCCGATCGCGCGCACTTCATGCATCCGTCGACGCACGCGCACGATCACGCGAGCGGCGCGCTGCCGGGCCGGATCGTGACCGGCGCGAAAGGTATCCGCATCGAGGACCATCAAGGCAAGACTTTTATCGATGCATTTGCCGGCCTTTATTGCGTGAACATCGGCTACGGCCGCACCGAAGTGGCCGAAGCGATTTACGAGCAGGCGAAGAAGCTCGCGTATTACCACACGTATGTCGGCCACTCGACCGATACGATCATCGATCTGTCGTCGCGCATCATCGACTGGTCGCCGCAGGGCATGAAGAAGGTGTACTACGGCATGTCCGGTTCGGACGCGAACGAAACGCAGATCAAGCTCGTCTGGTACTACAACAATGTGAAGGGCCGCCCGAACAAGAAGAAGATCATTTCGCGCGAGCGCGGCTATCACGGCTCGGGCATCGTCACCGGCAGTCTCACGGGATTGCCGAGCTTCCACCAGTTCTTCGATCTGCCGATCGAGCGCGTCAAGCATACCGTGTGTCCGCACTGGTATCGTCGCGCGCCGGCCGGTATGAATGAAACGCAGTTCGTCGCGTACTGCGTCGACGAACTCGAAAAACTGATCGCGCGCGAAGGCGCCGATACGATCGCGGCCTTCATCGGCGAACCGGTGATGGGCACGGGCGGCATCGTACCGCCGCCGGCCGGTTACTGGCCCGCGATCCAGCAGGTGCTGAAGAAGCACGACATCCTGTTGATCTGCGACGAAGTGGTGTGCGGTTTCGGCCGGCTCGGCTCGAAGATGGGTGCGCAGCACTACGGCATTCAACCCGATCTGATCACTGTCGCGAAGGGTTTGACGAGTGCTTACGCGCCGCTGTCCGGCGTGATCGTCAGCGAAGGCGTATGGGACGTGATCGATAAGGCATCGCAGGAATCGGGTGCGTTGGGGCATGGCTGGACCTATTCGGGCCATCCGATCTGCGCGGCGGCGGCGCTCGCCAACCTCGAGATTCTCGAACGCGAGAACCTGATGCAGAATGCGGCACAAACCGGCGCTTATCTGCTGGAGCAATTGCATGCGGCGTTCGACTCGCATCCGCTCGTCGGCGAAGTGCGCGGCGTGGGCATGCTGGCCGCGCTGGAGTTCATGGCCGACAAGGATGTCCGCACGCCGTTCGATGCGGCGCTGAAGGTCGGGCCGCGTGTGTCCGCTGCCGCGATGCAGCGCGGACTGATCGCGCGGGCGATGCCGCACGGCGACATTCTCGGCTTTGCGCCGCCGCTGGTGACGTCGCGCGGCGACGTGGACGAGATCGTGAAGCTGACGCGCGAGGCGGTGGATGAGGTGGCGTCGCAGGTGTTTACGCCGGCTGCTTCGCTTTGATCAAGTGAGGTGAACGAGAGCCTCGGCCGCTGCGATGCGGTTCATGGTCGGGGCTTTCATTTACTTCGTGCGGTAGTGGCGCCATAGCTTCATGATGGCCACATAGGCAAGCGCTGCCACGATCAATTCAATAGTCATCCACACCACGAAATACAAATCCTCGGGATCGCGAATACCGAGCCAATCCGAAACACATCACCATGCATGCGCTTCGCCTTCTGTCCACTCATTGGATAGTGGGATATAACGAGCTGATATAAAAAACAACCCGATGAACAGCGCGACCTTGAATAGTCTACGGACAAGTGTTGCCATACGTGATGACCTCGATGACTGTCATTCGTTATCTCTCACTGTGCGCCTTGTTCGTCGATAGTGCCGCCATAGCTTCATGATCGCCACGTAAGCTAGAGTCGCCGCGATAAGATTCATCGCGACCGTCACCGCGAAAAATAGGTCATCGGGATCGCGGATACCAAGCCGGTTGGCGACATGTAGCCATGCAAGCTCCTGGCTTCTGGGCATCGGTATGGGGTACGTGTGAACGTAAGGCAGGAAAAGACGGAACAGGCCGCAAAACAGCACGACCTTGAAAAGTCTACGGACAAGTGTTGCCATACGTGATGACCTCAATAGTTCCGTATGCCCGCAGGCCCGAACTGCGCGCGGGGATGGTGACAGTATGCAGAAGCGCGTTGCGGATTCTCATGAAATCGCTATAGCTCGGCAGTGTGATGCAGCCAAGTGAAATACCGCGGCCGCCTGCCGGATGCAACCGGAACTGCCCGCGCTTAATTCCATTAACCCAGGTTATGTCGTCAACGCTGCCATCATCCCGGTACAACGCGAACCACTCTTCGTGATGGGACGGACGGCCGACAATTGTATTCAGGCTGTCTTTGGCCTGCGCGTAAAGCCGAGAGCCGATGCCGCCCGTGGGCCGGTCTACGATCCAGTATTTTCCGGCAGGTATCGGGCCGTTATTCGGCACCGCCGTGCATCCGCCCCGATTCAGGTATTGGTCATTACCAGAAAAGGCGTTGAATGTTCCAATCCCGAAAATGGTCAGCGGTGACAGAGGTTCGTTATTCACTAAAAACTTTCCCATATAAGCCATTTTTCAAGCCCCTTATTCGCGCTCATTCCACGAGTCTGTGTATTTGATGTTGCCATCAAGGTAATGCCACGTGATACGGTCATACATCATGGAGACCGACTCAACGTGATTGAGTGCGGACGCCTGCGCCAGCTTGGTATTGGCCATGCCGGGGCTGATGCCGCACACTTTCCCGCCTTCGAGCGTCATCACAAAATAGACTTCTTCTTTTCCTGCATCGTTGATGCGATACCACTTGATCTCCGCAGACGTCAGGCGTTTGCCCCTTCGCTACGCTGCCCCTAATGATGGACGACCGGACAGTGATTCAAGGCAAAGAAAAATGTAAATTGACAACAATTAACGATCGTTAGGCGCGAAAAAAAGCCCGCCTTGAAGGGCGGGCTCGCAGCGTGCCTGGTTCGCCGTCGAGGATTAATTGCAGCGGCCGGCGGCTTTATTGCATCGAGCGTCAGCGTGCGACCAAGTCGCCATAATGCCGATCCGGAATCACGACGATATTGCCAACAAAGCGCTTTTCCATGAACCGCGTCTGCGCATCATGAAACTTTGACAGCGGATAAGTCGCCGCGAGAACCGGCCGGATCGTACCGTTCTGAATATAGTCGAGCACGCGTTTGAACGCGCCACGCGTGCCCTGCGACGATCCATTCAACTGCAACTGCTTCAGATACATCGTGCGCAGATCGATCTGCACGACCGGACCTGCGATCGCGCCCGCGGTCGTATATCGCCCCTCGGGCCGCAGTACGTTCAGCAGCTTGCCGAACAGCGCCCCGCCGACAAGATCGGCGACTACATCGACGGCCCGCCCCTCGGTCATCCGTTCGACGTCCCCGACGAAATCGCCGCTGTCGCGCAGCATCACCCCTTGCGCGCCGAGCGCTATCACGGCCTCTTCCTTACCCTTGCTGACCACCGCATACGGAATCGCGCCGCGCGCGCGGCACAGCTGGATGATGGCCGAGCCGACGCCGCCGGACGCGCCGGTAATCAGCACCGTTTCGCCGTGCTTGACGGCCGCGCGTTCGATCATTTGCTCGCCGGTGTGATAAGCGCACCAGAACGTGGCAAGTTCGGCGTCGGAATAGCTGGAGTCGACCCGATGCGCGTTTTCCGCGGGCACGGCCGTGTATTCGGCGTAGCCGCCGTCGCGGCCGTGGCCGATGTAGTCGATATCGGCGAGGCTGTCGTCGTCGCGGTTGTAGATCGACGCGTCGACGATCACGCGCTCGCCGATACGCGCGTCGCTGACGCCGCGACCCACCGCGACCACGCGTCCGACGATATCCGCGCCCTGAATGCGCGGAAACGTCAGCGTCGAGCGGCCGCGTCGCCACGTCGACACCGCTTGCGGATCGTCCTCGGTGCCGTAGGCGCCCTGGCGGACCCACACGTCGGTATTGTTGAGACCGCATGCGGTGACGTCGATCAGTACCTCGCCAGCCGCGCACGAGGGCACCGGCACGTCGTCGCGATAGACCAGTTTGTCGAGGCCACCGTGCGCGGTCAGCACGACGGCCTTCATCGTTTTCGGAAGCATGTTTCCCCTTTCGTTGATACGGGCGTCGTGCTTCGCGAGTTCACGCGGGCACGACGCCCGCGCAATCACGGTTTGACGAACAGCTTGCGTGGCGTCCTGCAAAAGGTCTCGACGCCGGTCCGCGTAATCAAAATGCTCTCGGTGATTTCGAGGCCCCAGTCGTCGAGCCACAGGCCCGGCATGAAGTGAAACGTCATGCCGGGTTCGAGGACCGTCTTGTCCCCAGGACGCAGGCTCATCGTGCGCTCGCCCCAGTCCGGCGGATAGCTTGCGCCGATCGGATAGCCGCAGCGGCTGTTCTTCTCGATGCCGTATTTATGCAGCACCGCGAAAAACGCATTGGCGATGTCCTCGCAGGTATTGCCCGGTTTCGCCGCGGCGAGCCCTGCCTCGATCCCTTCGACCACCGCACGCTCGCCCTCGATGAAATGCTTCGGCGGCTTGCCGAGGTACACGGTGCGCGACTGCGGGCAGTGATAACGCTTGAAGCAGCCGGCAATTTCGAAGAACGTGCCGGCGTCCTTCGCGAACGGCGTGTCGTCCCAGGTCAAATGCGGGGCGGCCGCGTCGGCGCCGGTCGGCAGCAGCGGCACGATCGCCGGATAGTCGCCGCCATAACCGTCGATGCCGGTAATGCCTGCCGAGTAGATCTCCGCGACGAGGTCGTTCTTGCGCATACCCGGTTCGATTCGCTCGACGATGTGCGCGTGCATCTTCTCGACGATGCGTGCGGCCACGCGCATGTACTCGATCTCGCGCGCGGATTTGACCGCGCGTTGCCAATTGACTAGGCCGGTTGCGTCCTGCCATTTCGCGTCCGGCAAATGCGCGACGAGCGAGCGATAAGCGGCGGCGCTGAAATAGTAGTTGTCCATTTCGACGCCGATCTTCGCGTTGGCCCAGCCGCGTGCGGCGATCACGTCGCGCGCGAGGTAGTCCATCGGATGATGCGCGGTGGATTGCACGTAATGATCCGGATAGCCGACGATCTGATCGTGCTGCATGAAGACGGTGCGCTTGGCACCGTTCGCGTCCTGACCGCGGCCGAACCAGACCGGCTCGCCATCCAGCGCGAGCAGCACGCACTGATGCACGTAAAACGACCAGCCGTCGTAGCCGGTTAGCCAGGCCATATTGGTCGGGTCCGACACGATCAATAGTTCGATGCCGGCCGCCTGCATGGCCTTGCGCGTTTTCGCGAGACGCGCGGCGTATTCGTCGCGTTCGAACGGCAGGCGCACGACGGGCGCCTCAATTCGCGATTCGTGTAGCGTCGTATCTGACATCTTCCCCTCTCTCTGAGCGTGACGTCGTTGCGGAAAGTGGCGCCCGGTGCAAGTGAACGGGGCGTCCACGGGTATCTCTCGCCGCAGTCTAATGCCGCGAAAAAACGCCGCTGAATGTGCTAGTTCAATGTTCGCGACGTTATCGACGGACGCTGCGTGTTTGTTGCAGTACACGCTGCGCCGCCCTTGCCCGCGTGTAGAAAAGAATTGTTCTAGAGCAATCTGGATCGCAAATATGGCTGCGTATTCTGGTTCGCACTACATGTACGACGAACGGGATCGAATCGATATGAACACCGCGCGAGTTACCGATCTGTTGAGCGCTTCAGGCATCGCCCCGGCAAGTCTTTTCTCCGAAGAGCGCGCGGTCGCCTCCGCAAGCACACCGGCGCGCCGAGACGAAAGCCCGGCGAGCAAGCCATTGATCCGGCTCGACCGGATCACGAAACGATATGGCGCGCTGACCGTTCTCGACGAACTGTCGCTCGACGTGATGCCCGGCGAGAAGCTCGCGCTGATCGGTCCGTCGGGATCGGGCAAGACGACGATCCTGCGCATCCTGATGACGCTGGAAACGATCGACGGCGGCCATATCGAAGTGGACGGCGAACAGCTGTTCCACATGCCGCGGCTGCCAGATGGTGCCCGCGAACGAACGGCATCTGCAGAAGATGCGCGAGAAGATCGGCATGGTGTTTCAGCACTTCAATCTGTTTCCGCACAAGAGCGTGCTCGACAACGTGACGCTCGCGCCGATGCTGACGAAGGGCGAGAGCCGTGAGTCGGCGCAGAGGCGCGCGCTCGAACTGCTCGACATGGTCGGCATGGCCGATAAGGCGAAGAGCCGTCCCGCGCAACTGTCGGGCGGGCAGAAACAGCGCGTGGCGATCGCGCGGGCGCTCGCGCTCGCACCGCGGATCATGCTGTTCGACGAGGTGGAGCAGCAACCTCGCGACCGCGTGGATGTGTTTGCGCCTTTGCGGCGAGAACGAGGCGAGGCCACCGCAGGGTCGTTTGATGACGCTGCCGTTGCTGATGCGCTGAGAGCACTGCGCGACGCCAATCATGTTGTTTTTCCCGAACGCGCGCGACGCGTCGCCGACGCACGCGTACGGATTACCGCATCCGTTGCGGGCTTTATGGAAAACCCCGATGCCTGCATCGTCCTAGAACATCGTTGCAGGCGCGGGTCGTCGGTATCGTGGATTCGGGCGACGTTGCCTGTGTCGCATAGAAACATCCCAGGAGAAGACATGCACTACGTACATTCATGGACCGCGCAGAGCGCGCAACCGCAGGCGCGCAGCTTGCTGCGACGCGCAATCGCGGCGTCGGCACTCGGAAACGCGACCGAGTGGTTCGACTACGGTATTTACGCCTACGGCCTGAGCTATATTTCGGCCGCGTTGTTTCCCGGCAGCACCGCGCAGGCCACGTTGTTCGCGCTCGCGACGTTCGCCATTTCGTTTCTGGTGCGTCCGCTTGGCGGCCTGTTCTGGGGGCCGCTGGGCGATCGCCTCGGCCGCAAGCACGTACTCGCGTTGACGATCATCCTGATGTCGGTCGCAACGCTGCTGGTCGGACTCGTGCCGACATACGCGAGCATCGGCTGGTGGGCACCGGTTATCCTCGTCGTTCTGCGGATGATCCAGGGCTTTTCGACGGGCGGCGAATATGGCGGCGCGGCGACTTTCATGGCCGAATACGCGCCGGACAATAAGCGCGGCTTTTGTGGCAGCTTCCTCGAATTCGCGACGCTGTCGGGCTTCTCGCTCGGCGCGTTTCTGATGCTCGGGTGCTCCGTCGTGCTCGGCAACACGGCAATGCATGCGTGGGGATGGCGTCTGCCGTTTCTGATTGCAGCGCCGCTCGGCCTGATCGGTTTCTATCTGCGCTCCAGGCTCGAAGACACGCCGGTCTTTCGCGAGCTCGAACAAACGATGCACAAGGAGCAGCATAGCTGCGTCACGCTGAAGGCATTGCTGCGCAATTATTGGAAACCGCTGATTCAGCTCGGCGGACTCGTGGTTGCTTTGAATGTCGTCAACTACGTGCTGCTCGCCTATATGCCGACTTTCATGCAGAAGCAGCTTGGCATGAGCGACAACATGTCCCTGCTCGTGCCGCTGATCGGCATGCTCGCGATGATGGTGTTTCTGCCGTTTGCGGGAACGTTCTCGGATCGCGTGGGACGCAAGAACGTCTGGTGGTTTTCGCTGATTGGCCTGTTCGTCGCGGCGATTCCAATGTTCCTGCTGATGAAGCTCGGCGTGGCGGGCGCGTTCATCGGCTTTGCGGTGCTCGGGCTGTTGTACGTGCCGCAACTGGCCAGCATCTCGGCGATGTTCCCCGCGATGTTTCCCACCCAGGTCCGTTACGCGGGGATGGCGATTGCGTATAACGTGTCGACGTCGATTTTCGGCGGCACGGCGCCGATGGCGAACGAATGGCTGGTCGCGCATACGGGCAATGCGCTGGTGCCTGCTTATTACATGATGGCCGCGTGCGTGGTGGGGGCGATTGCGTTGATCTACGTGCCTGAAACGCGCGGGTGTTCGTTGCGCGGGCAAGGCATTCCGGGGAAGCAGGAAGTGATTGGTTGAAGTGACATGGCGTGGCCAACCGCGTATCGATGCAGTTCGGCCACGCGTGTTTGATTGAGCGTTTATTTCAGCTGGCTTTGCGCGAGCCTCGACTTCAGCAGTTCGTATTTCTCCCGCGACGTATCAGCGAACGCCGCCTCACGACTCGAACGCGTATCGTCGAATGGAATCGGCTCGGCAAACTGGCTGACCGTCAGATCCCATCTGCTGCCGTCGATCAGGTTGTAGAAGTGCGTGCCCCCCGACGTACGCGTCGTCAGAATCTCGCCACCGAAATAGTCCTGCATGATCAGAGACGTAACGCTGCAATGATTCTGCGCGGGATTCGTCGACGACCACGCGTGCGTGGGGCTCGACGTATCGCCGGCCCATACGCGTGCAAGGACGCGGTATAGATCGATGGGCGCCGCAAAGGTCTTCGATACGGCAGGCGTCTGTGCTTCCTGTGTCATGGCGGCAATCCTTCGTTCGATGAGCGGATAAGGTCGTGGAAAACAAAAAGCCCCGTCGTTGCCGGCGGGGCTTTCTGGCGCATGTCGCTGCGAATGATGTCTAGCGGCGTATGCGTATGCGAGTCCCCACAGGCAGTCCCACGCGGGCATGCGCATGATGATGCTTTGCAGTCGGGCGGTACGTGAGGGCTTGCATAGTGAGCGAGTGTGCCTTCGATTGCGCGACGCGTCAACGAATCATCGATAACTGCGTCGCGCTGACCGCTTACGACTTCGCGCCGCTCAGGATCGCGAGGCTCGGGCAGTAGTGCGTCGCGCTCAGATACGCGGCCTGCTGCGAGCGCACGCCTGCGCTGCTCGAGGTCGGCGGATCGATGAATACCTGCGCGTTGTTCGATCCCGCCGGTGCCGTCAGCGTCATCGTTACTGGGGATAGAAATGAACGTGGCGTGCGTCGAATCAGGCGTTCGACCGCGGATGGCTTGCGCCGATGTGCTTCAACGCAATTCAACTGCCGGACAGAACCGTGTCCTCGACTTCGTAGCGCTCATTGCCAACTGAAATCAGATTGATGCCGGCATGCTTGCGCGTCAGCGTGTCGCCGGGCATCGGCCGATCGCTCGCGGACGCGGCCGTGCCGACTACCCGGCCGTTGACGCCGAAGAAAATCGCCCGCGTCGTGCCGTCGGGCCAGTAGACCACGACCGTAGTCGATCGATCGCTGTGATGCACGACGCCGAACTTGCACATCGTTTTGGTCTGTCCGTTGCCGCGCTCGCACGGCAACGTGCCGCTCGCGCTGATAGGCGATTCCTTCACGGGCCCGTGGCCGTTCTGCGAGCCGGCCTGAGCGCTTTCAGTCGAAATCGAAATCAGCGTCACACCTTCCGCTTCGCCGACCACGCGCGCGTGCCGCTGATGCCCGACGATCGCGCGCACGGCGGCGCTGTCGCGCGAGCCCGGACAGCCGACCAGCATCGCCATATGGTCGAGATAGTTCACGGTCGCGGCCGACTCGCCGAGCCGCCGGCATGCATCGCCCGAGTGCGGATAGCCATCGCCGAGCACGACGAACGACGCGGGCCATTCGAACGGCTTCTCCATGCCAGCGGCCTGCGCGGAAGTCGAAGCGCCACCGGCACCGAATGCAATCGCCGCAAGCGCGGCGCACAGCGCCGAAGCAAAAGACCGGGTCGTGCGTCGCATCGAAGTTCTCCTCGGCTTGCTCACGTTCGAGCCGCGCCGGCCGCCAACGCGGCCTGCGCCCGTTGCAGCCACTCGCGATTGTGCTCGCGCGCGTGGCGCGGCCAATGTTTGGCGTCATGCACGATTTCGGCATAGAGCGCGCCGGCGCGGCGGCGGTCCGCATCTTCCGGTTGCGCGGCGAGCCAGTCGGCGAACAGGCAGCGCGGCGCGACGTCGGTCGCACAGGTCAGCGCCTGTTCGAATGCCGCGCGTGCGCCCGGCGCATTCCGCGCGGCCAGCGTGCGCGCGTTCAGCAGCGCCGGCTCGCCCTGGTTGCGTGCCCGCGGATTGACCGAGAACAGATCCGCCAACGTCGCATCCGCGGCCGTGTAGTCGCCGAGCGCGAACTGCGAGCGCGCGAGACCGAGCAGCAGCGCGGGATCGTTTGCAAATGGGCCGTTCGCCGCGGTCTGGAAATGTTCGAGCGCTTCGCGCGGATTGCCGGCCGCGAGCAAGGCCTCGCCGAGCCGCATCCGATGCTGCACGGTCGGCGCGCGGTCGAAAGCGGCGCGCGCTTCACGCAGCGCGCGATTCGGATCGACGAATTGGGTGATCGCCTGCGTGGCCACGCGCGCGCCGCGCGAGTGGCGCAGACCCGGCAGATAGATTGCGAAGAAGTACACGACACTGCCGAGCAGCGGAAAAGCAAACAGAATGAATAGCCAGTAGATGCCCTGGTTATTGCGCATCGCGTGGACGGCGAAAAAGATCGCGATG
Source organism: Paraburkholderia tuberum STM678 (assembly GCF_902833905.1). Taxonomy (GTDB): domain Bacteria; phylum Pseudomonadota; class Gammaproteobacteria; order Burkholderiales; family Burkholderiaceae; genus Paraburkholderia; species Paraburkholderia tuberum. Next base: position 50,430 of record NZ_CADFGP010000012.1, read on the forward strand.
AAAACGTGAAGACCAATTCCAAAAAAGTAGGGCATATCGATTCAACCTTCGAGCATGAGGAAAAAGCGCGCCGCGAGCCCGTCTTTGGCGTAACCGGGCCCTAATGCAGCGAACCGACCCGCAGATACGCGAATAGAAGCGACAACGCCACGACGATCACGCCGGTGGCAACGACGAGACGGTTGGCCAACAGTCGGCGCATCGCAAGTCTCCTAGACGAAACTGTAGCGTTCGGAATGGTAGCGGATGCGCGGCACTTTCATTTCGCCGAGCGCCGTTTCGATCGCATCCATCATGGAGTCCGGGCCGCAGATGAAATACTCGTGATCGGCGAACTCGGGCGGGAGATGTCGCCGGAACATCGCGGCGTCGATGCGCCCGACTTCCCCGCTCCAGCCTTCGGGCGGGTCCGACAGCACATAGACGATGCGCAGATCGAGCCGCGCTTTCAGCGCATCGAGCTCCTCGCGGAATGTCAGCGAGTCCCAGGTCTTGCCGCTGTACAGTAGCACGAGCGGACGTTGGTCGCCGCGATCGGCGAGCGAGCGGATCATGCTCATCATCGGCGTGATGCCGATACCGCCCGCGATCAGTACGTGCATGTCGGTCGGATGCCCGATCGTGAACGCGCCATACGGTCCGTCCAGATACACGCGCCGACCTGTTTCGATCGTCTTCACCTGGCTCGTGAAATCGCCGAGATTGCGGATCGTCATTTCGACGCGGCCGTTCGCGGCCTCGGCGCTCGACGAGAACGAAAAGGGGTGTCCGGTGATCCTGAACGGGCTGCCCCACACGTTGAGCCAGCCGAACTGACCGGGCTTGAAGCGAAAGCCAGCGTGGCCGTCGGGCTGCATCACGAGCGTCGTCGTGTCGCCGCGTTCGGCGCGCACTTCCGCGATCCGGTATGGACGTCTGATCATGAAGAGCGGCTTGAACAGACGCACGTACAGCAGCAGCGCTACCCAGAATGCTGTCATGCAGATCCACAGCGTGCGCTTAAACGGATCGGTCAGATAGAAGCCCCAGCCGATCATATGCAGCACGCCGCCGAAGATCGCGACGAGCGCGAGCCCGATATGCGACAAATGCCACAGCTCGTAACGAATCTTCAATTGTTTGCGCCATAGCGCTGTGATCACCAGCACGATCACCGAGCCGATCGACAGGAACGCGAACCACGCGCCCCACGGTACCTCGAGCAGCGAGCCGGGCATCGCGACCTTGTCCGAGCGGATCGCGAACAGGATCAGCGGATGCGCGACGACCAGGCTGACCGCGAGCAGCGACACACGTCGATGGAAATGATAGATAACGTCCTCGCCCCACGGCTCGGTCACGTGACGAAAGCGCGCGGTGAGGCCGAATTGCAGGCCCATCATCGCGAGTCCGGAATAGCCGAGCGCCACCGAGAATTCGGTGCCGAAGTTGCGCGCGGGCGGGAGCGTGCCGGTCAGCAGCGCAAACAGCGGCGCGAGAATGAACAGTAGATAGATGACCGACCAGACGGCCTTGCGCACGAGATCTCGAGACTGCATCGGTGCTTCTCCATGCCGGGTGCGGCGGTCCCGCTCGCGCTCAGTCCGCGTTCAAACGCAGGTGGTGAGCAGCAGCGCGGGCCCGAACGTGATCACGGTCGCGACCAGCGCCGCGATCAGGGTCCAGACGACGACGGTATGCATGAACGAGCTGATGCGTTCGGGACCAGGGTCGCGGGTCGCGGCGCGATAGCGCCATAGCCAGCCGAGCGCGATCAGATGCAGCAGCAGAATGATCGCGAGACTCGCGCGCAGCGGGCCGGTGGGCCACGCGAACGCGCAGCCGATCGCGTGCAGCGCATACAGGATCACGAACGCGAGACACCAGATCGCGAAGCCGACGGCGAGCCACCACAACCGCCGCGGCGAAAGCGGACGCGCATTCATGGTCTGGCTCCCAGCACGGCGACGAGGCTCGGCAGCGCGAGCACGAGTCCAAGCGCGATGATGCCCGTCGCCAGCGTGTAATCGACCCACAGGCGGGTGAGACGCAGATCGGTCAGGCGTCGCGCGGAAACGAAGCCCGCGCCGACGCGCAGCACGTTGCTGACGAGGAACAACAACCCGACGCCCGCGTGAACTGCGATGTACGTGAGCAGCGCCGCGGCCGTCGCGCCGAGCGCATGCTCGCGCGGATTCGGTGTCACGCCGTTGATCAGCATCACGCAGGCGATGAGCGCGACGATCAGCGCGATCGCGCTCAGCCCGATCGTGCCGTGCGGTTTGCGCTCGGCGGCGGCCGCGCGCAACGAGCCACGCGTGGCGGCTGCGGCCACCGCGAGCGCGACGGCCGCGACGAGCGCGAGCCCGCGGTTCGGATGCGGCGTCACGGCTGCCGGCCAGTTCGGCGCGGCAATCCACAGGTAGAACGTGCCGAAGATCAGCGAGGTGAACAGCGTGCTGTTCGCGATCAGCGCGCAGATCATCGAAAGCCATGACGGCGAACCGACGACCTCGGTATGCGGCGGCACGCTGACGCCTCGGCCGACCGGCAGCGCGCCGTAATCGCGCGCGTGCCCCGCGCTCTGGCCCGCGTAGATGAAGAGGCCAAACGTCACGAATGCGAACGCGACCGACAGCAGATAGAACTTGAACAGCATCGCGAGCACCGCGGCGGCGGTCATGAGCGCGGTGACGAGCGGCAGATACGTCGAGTTCGGCAGCACGATCAGCTGTTCGGGCTCGCCCGATGTCATATGCACGCCTAGCGTCTCCTGCCAGCCGTTGCGCGTGAAACCGAGGTAACCCTCGCCGCGCGCCAGAGAGGTCGCTAGCTGGCCCGGGGGCACCTTTTCGGTTTCGGCGTCCATGTGCGGGATCGATGCGAATGCGTACGGCGCGGGCGGAATCGGCATCGCCCATTCGAGCGTGGTCGATTGCCACGGGTTACGTCGCACGCGTTGGCCGAAACGCAATTGCACGACGATGTCGATCACGACGAGCGCGAAGCCGATCGTCATCACGAAGCTGCCCACCGACGACAGCAGATTGAGCCAGTTCCAGCCTTCGTCGCCGCTATAGGTGAAGACGCGCCGCGGCATGCCTAGCAGGCCGGTCAGGTGCATCAGGAAGAACGTCATGTTGAAGCCGATGAACACGAGCCAGAACGCCGGCACCGAAAGGTTATGCACGGCGGTGCGCCCGGTCAGCAGCGGCAACCAGTAATAGAACGCCGCGAGCATCGGAAACGCGAGCGCGCCGGCCACCACGTAGTGCAGGTGCGCGACGACGAAGTAGGTGTCGTGCGCCTGCCAGTCGAACGGCACGATCGCGAGCATCACGCCGGTCAGCCCGCCGCACGTGAACACGAAGAAGAAGCCGAAGATGTACAGCATCGGCACGTCCCAGCGCGGGCGGCCGTGCGACAGCGTGGCGAGCCACGCGAAGAACTGGATCGCGGTGGGCACCGCGACGATCGCCGAGCCCGCCGAGAAGAACGCGAGCGCCAGATGTGGAATGCCCACCGTAAACATGTGGTGCACCCAGATACCGAAGCTCAGGAACGCGAGCGCGATGATCGCGACGACGATCGTGCGATAGCCGACTAGCTTGCGGCGCGCGAACACGGGGATCATCGTCGAGAGCACGCCGGCCATCGGCAGGAAGATGATGTACACGTCCGGGTGGCCGAACAGCCAGAACAGATGCTGCCACAGCAGCGGATCGCCGCCGCGCGTCGGATCGAAGAACGGCAGGTTGAACGCGCGCTCCACCTCGAGCAGGATCGAGCCGAGAATCAGCGGCGGAAACGCGACGATCATCATCATCGCGGTGACGAGGATGTACCACGCGAAGATCGGCATGCGATCGATCGACATGCCCGGCGCGCGTATCTTGAGGATCGAGACGGTGAGTTCCACCGCGAGCGAAAGCGCTGAAATCTCGACGAACGTGATGCCAAGCAGCCACACGTCGGCGTTCAGTCCGGGCGTGTACACGTTCGAGCTGAGCGGCGTGTACATGAACCAGCCGCCGTCCGGCGCGGAGTGCAGGATCAGCGACACGGTCAGGATCGTGCCGCCGAACAGATAGCACCAGTAGCCGTAAGCGGTCAGCCGTGGAAACGCGAGGTCGCGCGCGCCGAGAAACTTCGGCACCAGGTAGACCGCGAAGCTTTCCACCATCGGGATCGCAAACAGGAACAGCATCATCGATCCATGCATCGTGAAGACCTGGTTATAGGTCTCCACGTCCATGAAGGCCGCATGCGGCGTCGCGAGCTGCACGCGCGTGAGCATGCCGAGAATCCCCGCGATCGCGAAGAACACGAACGACGTGATCATGATGCGCAAGCCGAGGACGGTATGGTTGACCGAGGTAAGTCTCTGCACGCCTGGCCCGGTGGCCCAGATCGCGGCAAGCTGGCGATGCAGCCGCAGCGCGGTGATGCCCTGTGATGGCGGCTCGACGGGCACACTCATTTCTTCACCTCCCCGTTGGCGGCGGCGTTTTTGACAGCAGCCGGAAAATCTTCCGGACGATCGACGATCACGGTGAAGTGCATCCCCGCGTGACCGATGCCGCAAAACTGGTTGCATTGGCCGGCGTACTGGCCGGGCTGATCGGCCTGGATACGCAGCAGGTTGTGGTGGCCAGGGACCGCGTCGATCTTGCCCGCGAAGCGCGGAATCCAGAATGCGTGCACGACGTCCATGCTGGTCACGACGATGTCGACCGGCGTGCCCGCGGGCAGATGCAGCACGTTCTCGGTTTCGACGTTGCCGAGCTCCGGATAGCGGAAGGTCCAGCGCCATTGCTGCGCGATCGCCTCGATGCGCGCGGGCGCATGCGCGCGCAGCGGCAGCAGCAATTCGCCCGCGTACAGCGCGTAGCAGATCAACGGGATCAGGATCACTGCCGGCAGCACGAGACCGCCGAGCACGATCCAGCGCGCGGGCGACACGTGCGAGCCCCAGCCGGGCCGGAAGACCGTCATCAAAAACAGTACGAGCACCATCGCGAACAGGATCGCGGCGCCCGCCAGCATCACCCACCACAGCCCGGCGATCGATGCGGCGGCCGGACCCGATGGCTCGAGCGTCGAGAGCGGCCCGGTGCAGCCGGACAACGCGGCGAGCGATCCGGCTTGGACGGCCAGGCGCAAGCAGCTATGATGGTTTGCACCACCAGGCACCCGATGCGAGGACACACCATCATGGCAAACAAAGGCAATGCTGGAAACGAGACGCGAAGCGAAGTGATGCTCGAGCTGTTGCGGCTCGACAAGGGGTCGGTGGTGGCGCTCGTCGGTCATCCGATTCACGTGATGATGGTGCATTTCCCGATCGCGTTCGTCGTCGCGACGTTGGGCGTCGACGTAATCTACTGGTGGACGGGCGACCCGTTCTGGATTCGCGCCGGCTTGTGGGCCGCCGGCTTCGCGTTCTGGAGCGGGGTGGCTGCGAGCGTGGTCGGTACCGCCGAGCTGCTGCTGGTGCGCGGTATCCGCCTGAAGGAAGCGAGCTGGTCGCATGCGGTCGCCGCGATGACGCTCGTCGCGCTCGCGGGTGCGAACTGGGGCGTGCGCCTTCATTACCCCGATGAGATCCTGCCGCATGGGCTCGTGCTGTCGGCGCTCAGCTCGGTGATGACGGGCTTCGCAGGCTGGCATGGGGGCAAGCTCGTGTTCGATCATGGCGTCGGAATTCTCGTTTCGCCGAAGGAGTGATGCAGCCAGCGGCCAAGTCCACCGGGCTCGAACAGATGCGGAGCCAGCAGGTTCGAGTCGATGTGAGGCTTGGCCAGCACGATCCAGATGATCGCGGCGATCACGATCAGATAAGCGATGGTCAGCGCGATCGCCGAGGCACGGCTGAACCTGCCGTCGGGCAGATACAGATCGTGTAGTACGAGGCCGGCCAGCACATGCAGCATCGCCATGATGCCGACGAATACCATCTTCGCGGTGAACCATTCGACGAAGGTGGCCTGCAGAAAAATCAGCACGGTGCCGCTCGCAATCGCGACGAAAGCGGCGGGCGAGGTCAACTCCACGAACACGAGACGCGTGATGCGGTGCAGCCGGTCGAGTTCGGTGCCCGCCACGAGCCCGCGGCGCTGCCAGAACAGATACGGCAGCACGATCAAACCGCCCGACCAGACGGCGATCGCGGCCAGATGAATGAACTTCAGCAGGGTCGTCACAGCGCGGGCTCTCTGACGCGCAGGCTTGACCAGACGAGCGAAAGTCCTGCCGCGAGATAAGGGATCATCGCCAGTACCCACATCAACAGTCCGGCGAGTTGCTGGTCGGCGAGCGGGGTGAGCCCCCACGCGGCGGTGGTCGCGAAGTGCGCGACGTAGAGCGGCACCGGCGCGAACACGATCAACGCGCCGAGCAATCCCATATGGCCGATCGTCGCGACGAGCGCCATCAGCGCGGGGCCGGTCGGCAGCGACGGCGAGAAGATGCTGCGCCACATGAGCCATGCGCTGCCAAGCAAAGTAATCTGCATCAGCCAGTAGCCGGGTACCGTCGCGAGTCCCCACGCATAAGGCCCAGGCGCATGCCACAGCCAGATGATCACCGCATGAGCGGCGACCACCGGCACGAGCGGCGGATGCGCGAGGCGCGGCAGCGGAAACGCGAGGGCGAGCAATGGAGCTACTGCAGCGATCAAAATGACGTGATGAGTGACGCGTGCGGAGAACAATGCCGAGGACAACGCGCAGAGCGGCGACACGAACACGAGGGCCATCAATGCGACGGCGCCCCATCCCGCCCGTGCATTCGCCGAGCGGTTGCTGGCCACGAGCCATGCGAGCGCCGCGAGCGCGACGAGCAATGGCGGATCCGTATTCCAGCGCAGCCACAAGCTTTCAGGGACAGCCGCGGGACCACAGTAGGCGACAGGAAAATATGGCATGGGCGATGTCTTCAACGAGTCCAGGTGCTTCTTAGTACACGCAAGCAAACGCGTGACAGATAACGCCTTCGAATTGTCGGGACGGCTCACGATCCAACTGATCGCTCACGTACTCTAGCGCAAATAAACTGTTTAGGGACGGCTATCTGAATCCTGTAAGTTTTTGCGTGACAGAATGTTTGCAATTTGTCACTCGAGGCTTTTGCCGGCTGGATAAAAGCCGGTGTAATGGCGGCGGTAAGATTGCAATGGTGCGGCGCAATACTTCAGGCTGACCTGCCCGGCGTACTATGATGAAATCATGTGACGGAGGCCCGCCATGTTTCATGATCCCATCCGAATTCCCGCAATGATCGAATTGACATTGCTTGCGATCGTGCTGATCGTTGTCAGCATCGTACGCGCGAGGAAACAAAGGGAGCGGGCGCGGAATCGCGCCATGGCGGAGCAGCGAAGCTCTGATAAAACGCGAATGTAATATTCGCTTTTACCGCATCTTTTAAGACTTTCGTATTCAGCTATTTTGCTGGTCTTTGTTACTTCTATCGACCGTCTTCGTGTATCAGGGTCGGCACGCGCCGCGTCAATGAGCGGGCCGCATAGTCGGTGGCGTGATTCGCCTTGTTCGCGAGATCGACGGTCGAAAGGTCGAACGGCAAGCGCTTCTCGCGAAGCGTGACGAAGACGGACATCGCGTAGGGGCTGGCGAATTGGGCGTCGGTGTAGAGGTGGAAGGGCGGGTGTGCCACAGGGGCTCCGTTTTCGTTAGTCATCGATGTCGAGCTTCGAATACTAGCTGCTCATCGCGTGCCGTGCAGCCTTTCACCAGTGCGGATTGGCCATCTCGCAGGCGAGCAGGCAGCCTAACGCCGACACGGTGCCGACCGCGCCGACACCAAATCCTACGGCAAGGTTCTCCGCCGTCGTTGCGCAACCCTGCAGCAGCGTTATCGACGTCAGCAGCGACGCGAGAAAAAGACGATACCGAAGTCGCGAAGAAGATGTGCGTCGTGGTGACATGATAGGTGTGCCGTGGCGGGCGCTCTTTCAGCGCATCAGCTTACGAGCATAGCGGTCCGCCATTTGTCGCATTCACCCGGGTTAGCGGCCCACAAGCGTCAGACCTTACCAGCTCTTGCGAGGCGCCGGGCCGCGCTCGAATTGTTCGCCGGGCAGCAATACGGGGTGAACGCCTCGTCGGTTTTTCGACCGGTATTGCAACTTCAGAACAATATCGCGCGAGGGGCTTCAAAAAAATAATCGAGCTGATACAATGGCGCCCCTCTGCCCAGGTGGCGAAATTGGTAGACGCACTATCTTGAGGGGGTAGCGCCGAAAGGCGTGTGGGTTCAAATCCCGCCCTGGGCACCATTTCGAATCGTCGATTCGAATCTTCAAGCGCTTCGCGCTTTCTTCAGACAACGGCGGCCGTATCAGACCATCGCGTTGTCTCCGCTTCTGCGCTCAGAACTCGTTCCGATAGGCAAATAGCCCCGGAAGCCCGCCGCTCATCACGAATAGAATTTTCTGTCCGGCACTGTACTTCCCGTTGCTCACGTTTTCCACAAGACCCGCAAATGCTTTGCCGCTATACACGGGATCGAGCAACAGACCTTCCGTCGATGCCATCAGCCGAACAGCCGCGCGCATGTTATCGGTTGGAATGCCATAGCCGGGTCCGAGCTGCTCTTCGTCGATCGAGATGGCGTCATCACTCACGCTTAGGCCCGGGTCGATCAGCCGGACCGTCTGATTCGCCTTATCCAAAGTAACCGTGCGCGCATGGCCGGCATTCCCATACACCGTGAATGCGGCAACACGCGACGGATCCAGGCCCAGCGCAACAAGACCCGCGACCAGCCCCGCATGCATGCCGCCGCTTCCATTCGGCACCACGACGCGATCGAAGGCCACGTTTTGCGCTTGCGATTGCGCGACGAGTTCAGCTGCGCAGTCCGCGTAGCCGAGACAACCGACCGGGCTCGAACCGCCCAACGGACACACATAGACGTTACGGCCCTGCGCTCGCAACTCGTTCGCGCGTTCCTCCGCGAATTGCAATGCGTTGGCCGTGCCGGGAAGATCATGCACGCGCGCATCGAATAGCGCATCGAGCAGCACGTTGCCGTTCTCCATGTAGTCGTGGTCGAAACGTGGCACGGTTCTCGTCAGCACCAGCTCGCATCGAAGTCCGACGCGAGCCGCCGCGGCCGCCGTGAGGCGCGCATGATTCGATTGCCGCGCGCCGACGGTAACGATGGTGTCCGCGCCGCGCGCGAGCGCTTCGCCAATCAGGAATTCGAGCTTGCGCAACTTGTTGCCGCCGCCACCTAGTCCCGTCAGATCTTCTCTTTTGACGTAGATGTCCGCCCCGCCGAGGCGAGCGCTCAGACGCGCAAGGTGCTGAATTGGCGTCGGGCCTTCGAGAAGTGCATGGCGCGGAAACTTTGATAAATCGAGGCGGTGCGATGAGGCGGAGTTCATGGTCGTGTGCGGGCGATTGAGTTGAAAGAGACGTTTCCATTCATTTGACTGACGCAAAGTTCTCATTGACTCGAGTGCTCAATGCGTCAACGTCCCTATCCCAGCCAGTAATTTATCAACTTCGGCGTCGGTGGTCAGATAGCTGACCGATGCGCGCGCGATCTGTGTCAGCCCTCTGCTAGTCATATCGAACGGCGTGTACGCGACGCCATTCGAGCCGATCGTGATGCCCTGTGCCGCCAACGCGCGTCGCACCGACATGGCATCGAGTCCGGCGACATTGAACGACACCAGACCTGATCGTTCGACACCCTGGTCGAGCACCCGCACGCCCTCCATCGCGGCCAACCGCTCGCGCAATGTCTGCGCGGTCCGATCGATCTGCGCGCGGATGTTGTCGATGCCGATTTCCAGCGCTTCGTCCAATGCATTCGCCAATCCGCAATGCAGTGCAAGCGACGCTTCCGACGATTCGAAACGCACGGCATCGTCGCGCAGTACAGGGTCGCCATTGGCGTCGAGCGGCGCGGAATACGTGTCGACGAAGGCCGGCGTCAAGCGGGGCAGAAAATCCCGCCGGACGTATAGCAGCCCGGTGCCGCGCGGTCCACGCAGTGCCTTGCGGCCCGCGCCGGCCAGCACATCGCAGCCGACTTCGACGACGTCGATCGGAAGCTGTCCGACGGCCTGCGCCGCATCGATGAAATACGGAATGCCGTGACGGCGTGCGATCCGCCCAATCGCGGCGGCCGGATTGATCAGTCCGCCATTGGCCGGCAGCCACGTCAGCGCAATCAGTCGGACCCGGTCGTCGAGCATCGCTTCGAGCGCGCGAGGATCGACCCTGCCGCTCTCATCGGAAGGAATCGTCTCTATCGATGCGCCCGCGCGCTGCGCCAGAAGGCGCATCGTCGCGAGATTGCCGCCCCATTCGTGCCGCGCAACGAGGATGCGTTGCCCCTCGCGCCACGGACCCAATGCCGCGAAAGCAGCGCCCCAGCCCGGCGAGTTGCCAGTCGTCAACGCGATCTCGGCAGGCTGAGCGTTCAGCAGTCGCGCGGCGAGCGTGCGCGCCCGCTCGGTCTGTTCGCGGGCAGCCGCGCCCGCTTCCATGGGTCCCATCGAGGCTTCGCGCAACAGATGCGCGTGAATCGCTTCGAGCGTGGCGGCCGACGGCAGCGACGCGCCCGCATGATTGAAGTGCGTGGTACTGCGAACACCGGGTGTGCGGGCACGTATTGCGTCGATGACAGCGGGCGACAGCGGAGAAGACATTGGCGGCTCCGAGTGTATGAGTTGAATTCAGACGTTCTTCAAGGCGACAACCGCTTCGACCTCGACGGCGACCCCTGCCGGCAGCGACGCAACATCCACCGCGCTGCGCGCATGACGGCCGGCGTGCTCGCGATGAACGCGCTCGAGCCGGTCGCCCGTCGCCGCGACGATCTGCGCGACGACACCAACCCTTACCCTCCAGCATCATTCCTGCCACGCTTCTCCTTCCGGATACCAGTACCTGTCCAGCGTCCCTTCGAGCATCTCGATGCTATACCCTGCCCTTTGCGGCGGCATATAGTGCCCGTTGCGGATCACCACGGGATCCACGAAATGCTCGTGCAAATGATCGACGTATTCGAGCACGCGATTCTCGAGCGACGCCGACACGCAGATATAGTCGAACAGAGAAATATGCTGCACGTACTCGCACAAGCCGACACCACCCGCATGCGGGCACACCGGCACACCGAACTTCGCGGCCATCAGCAGTACGACGATCACTTCGTTGAGTCCGCCGAGCCGGCAACTGTCGATCTGGCAGAAGTCGATGGCTTGCGCCTGCAGCAGTTGCTTGAACATCACGCGATTGTGGCAATGCTCGCCGGTTGCGACGCCAATCGAACCGAGCCGCCGGCGAATCGCCGCATGACCGAGGATGTCGTCGGGACTCGTGGGCTCCTCGATCCACCACGGGTCGAACTCGGCGAGACGGCGCATGTTCGCGATCGCCTCATCGACGTCCCACACCTGGTTCGCGTCCATCATCAGCTTCCGGTTCTCGCCGATCTCTTCGCGCAGAATGCGCGCGCGCCGTACGTCTTCCTCCAGATCGCCGCCGACCTTCTGCTTGAAATGCGTCCATCCCTGCGCGACGCCTTCGCGCGCGAGACGGCGAATCTTGTCGTCGTCGTAACCGAGCCAGCCCGCCGATGTCGTATAGGCCGGATAGCCGTGCGCGAGCATTTCCTTTTCACGCTCGCCCTTGGTCTTCGCATGACGATGCAGCATCGCGAGTGCTTCGTGCGGCGTGATTGCATCCGTCACGTAGCGAAAGTCGAGGCAGCGCACGAGTTCTTCCGGGCTCATGTCGACCAGCAGCTTCCAGACCGGCTTGCCGACGGATTTCGCCCACAGGTCCCACACCGCGTTGACGACCGCCGCAGTGGCAAGATGAATCGCACCTTTGTCGGGGCCGATCCAGCGCAGTTGGCTATCCGAAGTAAATGCGCGCCAGAAAGCGCCCATATTCGCAGCGATATCTTCGAGCTTCTTGCCGACGATCAACGGCGTGAGTGCATTCACGGCGGTCACGCAGATTTCATTGCCGCGGCCAATCGTGAACGTGAGGCCGTGGCCGGTGAGATTCGGCGTGTCGGTTTCGAGCGTGACGTAAGTGGCGGAGTAGTCCGGCGCGGCATTCATCGCGTCGGAGCCGTCCAGCGAACGTGAGGTGGGGAACCGGATGTCCCGAACGGACAGCCTTGTGATCGTTGTCATCTGCGCACCCTCCGGGGCTGTGGCTCTCGGCTTGTCGTCCGCGGACGCAGACGGATCGGTTTCGTGCGCACGTTCTCTGTGCGCGCGTTCCTGCTGCGCGTACGGGTAAGCCCGGAGTTGCCAGATACCAGGCATCCCTAGGTATTTCCAGGCATTTGTACGCGTTGACAACGCGGCATTCACTTTCTAGCATGCTAGCATGTCTTCTCGAAATCAAGGCCTTCGTGAATTCCTCGACCGAACTTGAGAATGCCGCCGGGGACCCGTATGTCGCACTGCAAAAAGTCGGCGGCGGCGAGCGCGGCAGCTTGACCGACGCGGTCGAGGCGGCGTTGCGAGACGCGATTGTTACGTTGGCGTTGGAACCCGGCATGATGATCGACAAGATGGCCGTGTGCGAACGCATGGGGGTGTCGCGCTTTCCGGTGTCATCCGCGTTGGCGAGGCTTGCGCATGCGGGTCTCGTCGAGGTTTTGCCGCAACGCGGCACGCGCGTCAAACCGATCGCGCTCGACGACATCCGCCAGCATCTGTTCATCCGCAGCGCACTGGAAGTCGAGACGGTGCGTGGGGTCGCGCTGATGCACGACAGGGCGACGCTCGACGCATTGGCAAGCAATCTCGATCAGCAGCGCAGTCTGGCTGGAAGTGGCGAACGTCTGGCGTTTCACGCGCTCGATCTTGCTTTCCATGAAATCCTGCTCGACGCGGTGAAGCTGCCGCGCGTGAAGGAGATCGTCGCGGTGTCGCGCAATGCGCTGGACCGCGCGAGACAATTGCTCGCGAGTCCAGAACGGCTCACGCATACGCTGGAAGAGCACGAGAGCATCTTCAAGGCCCTTTGCGCCGGCGACGGCGATGCGGCCGCGAAAGCGATGCACGATCATCTCGACCAGGTCGTCGCCGAATTGCACCGGTCCGCAAAAGAGCGGCCCGACCTGTTCGCGCCTTGAATGAAAGCTGGAATGAAAGCCGTTGTTCAAGCCGTAAAAAGCTCCACCGTAAAAACGTTGGTGATATAGGCAGCCGTCGACAGACCCGCACATGAACCCACTCATTTCCGTCAACAATCTTTGCAAGAGCTTTCCGGGCGTAAGAGCGCTTCATGACGTCCGGTTCGAACTCATGGCCGGCGAGGTCCATGCGCTGATGGGCGAGAACGGCGCGGGCAAGTCGACGCTGATGAAAATTCTTGCCGGCGTCTATACGCGCGATTCCGGCGAAATTCTCTTCGACGGCAAGCCCGTCGATTTTCAAGGTCCGCGCGACGCCCAAGCTGTCGGCATCGGCATCATTCATCAGGAACTGCAACTGATGAATCATCTGAGCATCGCGCAGAACATCTTTATCGGCCGTGAGCCGCGCAAGGGTCTGGGTCTGTTCCTCGACGAAGACAAACTGAATGCGCAGGCAAGCGAGATCCTCGCCCGCATGCACGTGAAACTCGATCCGCGCACGATGGTCGGCACGCTGACCGTCGCGAGTCAGCAGATGGTCGAGATCGCGAAAGCACTGTCTTTCGATTCGCGCGTGCTGATCATGGACGAACCCACGTCCGCGCTCAACGATGCCGAGATCGCCGAGCTGTTCCGGATCATCCGTCAATTGAGAGAGCGCGGCGTCGGCGTCGTCTATATCTCGCACAAGATGGACGAGTTGAAGCAGATCACCGATCGCGTGACCGTGATGCGCGACGGCGAGTATGTGGCCACCGTGCCGACCGAGGGCACCGCCGTCGAGACGATCATCGGCATGATGGTCGGACGCACGCTGGGCGACGTGACGCCGGTCGAGAGCGCGCCGGTGAAAGGCGAACTCGCGCTCGAAGTGAGAAATCTCGTCGCAGGTCCGCTCGTGCGCGACGTCAGTTTCGAATTGCGCAAGGGCGAAATACTCGGTTTCGCAGGCTTGATGGGCGCGGGCCGCACGGAGGTCGCGCGCGCGGTGTTCGGCGCCGATCCGGTCGAATCGGGCGAGATACTCGTGAAAGGCGTGAAGGCGTCGATCAAGAGGCCCAGTGATGCGGTCAAGCGCGGCATCGGCTACCTGTCCGAAGATCGCAAGCGCTTCGGTCTCGCTACGGGAATGGATGTCGAATCGAACATCGTGATGGCCGATCTCGGCAAGTTCCTGTCAATCAATATGTTTCTGCGCCGCGGGCAGATTCGCAAAAGAGCGCAGCACTTCATCAAGCTGCTTGCGATTCGCACGCCTTCGGCGACGCAGCAGGTGAGGCTCCTGTCGGGCGGCAATCAACAGAAGATCGTGATCGCGAAATGGCTCGAGCGCGATTGCGACGTACTGTTCTTCGATGAACCGACGCGCGGCATCGACGTCGGCGCGAAAAGCGAAATCTACAAGCTGCTGCGCTCGCTGGCGGCGCAAGGCAAGGCGATCGTGATGATCTCCTCCGAGCTGCCGGAAGTTCTGCGCATGAGCGACCGCATCGTCGTGATGTGCGAAGGCCGCATTACCGGCGAGCTGTCCGCCAGCGAAGCGACGCAGGAGCGCATCATGCATCTCGCGACGCTGCGCGAAACCCTGAAAACGGTACAAGCCTGAAGAGGTCTACGACATGACATTGCGAACGGATACCGCGGCGCTGGACAACGAAAGGCGCACTTCCGGGCTGAAAGGCCGAATTTTCGCGCCGACCGCCGTGCAAAAGATGCTCGCGTTCGCGAGCCTTATCCTGTTGCTGGTGTTCTTCAGCTTCGCATCGCCGGCCTTCATGCAGATTGACAACATTCTCGGCATTTTTCAGGCGACAGCTGTGAACGGCGTGCTGGCGATTGCCGCCACGTTCGTGATCATTACGGGCGGCATCGATCTGTCGGTCGGTACGTTGATGACATTTACCGCCGTGATTTGCGGAGTATTTCTCACATACTGGCATCTGCCGATGTGGACGGGCGTGCTCGCGGCACTCGCGACCGGCGCGGTGTGCGGCACGGTATCGGGTACGCTGACCGCCAAAATGAAGATCCCGCCATTCATCGCGACGCTCGGCATGATGATGCTGCTCAAAGGTCTTTCGCTCGTCGTGTCGGCGGACAAGCCGATCTATTTCACCGATACCGAGAACTTCTACCGTATTTCCCAGGATTCGCTGATCGGCTATTTCCTGCCGGGCGTGCCGATTCCGAATGCGGTACTGATCCTGTTCTTTCTCGCGATCGTCAGTTCTATTACGCTCAATCGCACCGCGCTCGGCCGCTATACGTTCGCACTCGGCAGCAATGAGGAAGCGGTGCGGCTCTCGGGCGTCAATGTCGATCGCTGGAAGATCGCGATTTACGGCGTGGGCGGCGCTATCTGCGGCATCGCGGGTCTGCTGATCGCGTCGCGGCTCAATTCGGCGCAGCCGGCGCTCGGTCAAGGCTACGAGCTCGATGCGATCGCGGCGGTCGTGATCGGCGGCACGTCGTTGAGCGGCGGTTCGGGAACGATACTCGGCACCATCATCGGCGCTTTCATCATGAGCGTGCTGACCAACGGACTGCGCATCATGTCGGTCGCGCAGGAGTGGCAGATCGTCGTGACCGGTTTGATCATCATTCTGGCGGTGTATGCGGACATCCTGCGGCGCAGCCGGAGAAGTTGACGCAGGAGCAAGGAAGCAGCAAATAAGCAGGGAACGCAGGAGCAGGAGAGAGAGGGCACGTGAAGGCTCCCTCGAAAGCTCGATAGCGGCTTGATAGCCCAACCATTGGAGGAGGCCCCATGTTGAAGAGAAGACTGATCGGTATCGTGGTCGGTGTCGGTGCGCTCGTCGGCGGAAGTAGTCTCGCGTACGCGGACGAGCCGTATATTCCGCTTATTTCGAAAGGCTTCCAGCATCAGTTCTGGCAAGCCGTCAAATCGGGCGCCGAGCAGTCCGCGAAAGCGAACAACGTCAGGATCACGTTCGAGGGACCGGAAACGGAAGCGATGGTCGATAAGCAGATCGACATGCTGTCGGCCGCGCTCGCGAAGAAGCCGCAGGCGCTCGGCATCGCGGCGCTCGACAGTAAGGCGGCCATCCCCTTGCTCAAGCGCGCCCAGAACGAAAAGATTCCGGTGATTGCATTCGACTCGGGCGTCGACAGCGATATTCCGTTGACGACCTGCTCGACGGACAACGTCGCCGCCGCCGCGCTCGCCGCCGACAAGATGGCCGCGCTGATCGGCAATTCCGGCGAAGTCGGCGTGATCGTGCATGACCAGACGAGCCGCACCGGTGTCGATCGCCGCGACGGTTTCGTCAATCAGATCAAGTCGAAGCATCCGAACATCAAGATCGTGTCCGTGCAATACGGCGCCGGCGATCACCTGAAGTCCGCGGAAATCGCCAAGACCATGATCCAGGCGAATCCGAACCTGAAGGGTATCTTCGGTGCAAACGAAGGTTCCGCGGAAGGCGCGGCGATCGGCGTCAAGGAATCGGGCAAGAAACTCGTGCTGATCGGCTTCGACTCCGGCAAGGAGCAGAAGGAGAACATCATGTCGGGCTTGATGGCCGGCGCGATTACGCAGAATCCGGTCGGTATCGGCAAATGCACGGTCGACTCGGCGGTCAAGGCGCTGCACGGCGAGAAGCTGCCGAAGAAGATCGACACCGGTTTTTACTGGTACGACAAGACCAACATGAACGATCCGAAGATCGCAGCCGTGCTGTACGACTAAGCGAGGCCGGCGATCGCGACTCGGCAAGCCGAGGCTGCGGCAATCCTCAAAGAGGGAGAGCCACGATCTTCCTCTTTTTTTATTGCCGTTCCGCAACTTCGGAATCGCGCTATATCGAGCGGTCCGTTGCGCCGCAACAACATGTAATCCGAACGCTCGTACTCCGTCGAGCAAGTCGTGATTCGCGCTCATGCAGTGCTTTTGATCCACGGCTGCCGGTCATTTCACGCCATTGCATGCATTAATCTGATACTTTATGTTTATGTAATCGCTGCACGAGCCGTCCATTCGCATGCCGATTCGGACCCACCCACCGTCGAATGCGCAGGTCATGGCTTTTACCGAACCAAGGTCTCCATTTTCCAGGTGGGTCGTATCCTCGGCCCAGAACCTGAGTCCGGACAACCGGCAGATTCTGCTTGCCAACCTGTTCACGCGAACCGCATCGATCGTTTTCGCGTCGATTTGCGAAATCAGCGTATGCGCAACCGCGTATTATCTTTATCCGATTCCTCTATATGCCGCGTGGGGTATTGCGGTCGTCGCATTGCTGATCGCGCGGCTCACGCTGATCTGGCTATGCCGCACGCGGGCAGCCCTTGGGCTGCCCACGCCGACTTCCGCGTTTATTTTCGCGAGTCTGTTGTGGAGCGCGTTATTCGGGTTTGGCACATTCCTGTGCAATATCAGCGGAAGTCCCACGCTTTTTCTGCTTGGAAACGTCTGTGCGGTCGGTGTGATCGGCGGATTGTCCGGACGCAATGCGGGCACGCCGCGGCTTGCGTTATTGCAGATCGTTTTTATTCTCGGCTTTCTGAGTGTCGGCGCGGCGATGTCGCCGGGCAATGGCAAGCTCGTGCTGCTATTTCAGGCTCCGTTTTGCGCGGCCGGCTTCTTCACGGTCGCGCTGCGCAGTAATCGCGACACCGTTGCGTTGCTGCTCGCGCGGGAAAACAGTCATCGCCTCGCGCGCCAGGATAGCCTGACCGGTTTGCCGAATCGCGCGCGTATCAACGAGCTGCTGATCGAACGCACCGGCGAGAGTTCGACGCGGCAGGGCGAGGCGTTCGCGGTGCTGCTGATCGACCTCGACGGCTTCAAGGCGATCAACGACAGTCTCGGTCATGCCGCCGGCGACCAGATTCTGCAGGAAGCGGCCTCCCGTTTGCGCGATCTGCTGCCGAGCGGCGACCACGTTGGCCGCCTGGCGGGCGACGAGTTCGTCGCGATCTCGGACGACGCCGGGCAGCTTCGCGACGTGCGCGTGCTGGCCGATCGCATCGTCAGAACGCTGGCGCGGCCGTTCGTGTTGAGCGAAGCGCTCGTGCATATCGGCGCGAGCGTCGGCATCGCGCTCTATCCCGAACATGCGAAAACGGGTCCGCAATTGCTGATCTGCGCGGACCGCGCGTTGTACGGCGTCAAGCGCAGCGGCAAAAGCGCGTTCGCGATTTTCGATGCCGAGAAGCACGTATCCGACGAAAGCCTGAGCCTGCTGCGCAGCGACCTCGAAGGCGCGCTGAAGTCGTTCAATGGTTTGCGCATGGAGTATCAGCCGATCATCGATCTGCATACCGGCGCGGTAGCGGGCCGCGAGGCGCTGATTCGCTGGGCCCATCCGACGCGCGGCGAGTTGTCGCCGTCCGCGTTCATTCCGACCGCCGAGCGCACCGGCCTGGTCCTCGCGTTGGGTGAATGGGTGCTGCTGCAATCGTGCATGGCGGCGTCGGCGTGGCGCGACAAGGTGATCGTCGCGGTCAATGTATCGCCGGTGCAATTGCGCGAGGAATCGTTCGCATCGACGGTGACGGCAATACTTCGGAAAACGAGGCTGCCGCCGACGCGGCTCAACCTCGAGGTCACGGAAACGGCACTGCTGAACGACGACGAAGTGACTCGCCGCAATATCACCAGATTGCGCGCATTGGGTATCGGGCTGGCGCTCGACGACTTCGGCACCGGCTTTTCGACGATGTCCACGCTCGTGCGCTTCTCGTTCGACAAGCTGAAGATCGACAGTTCGTTCGTCCGCGAGTCCGTGCATCGGCGCGAATCGGCGGCCGTGGTGCGCGGCATCGTCGCGCTGGCGCGCGAGATCGGCATGCCGACCACGGCCGAGGGCATCGAAACCCAGGAGCAGCTCAATTTCGTGCGCGTATGCGGTTGCACGCATGCGCAGGGTTATCTGCTCGGCAAGCCGATGTGCAACGAAGAAATCGAGCAGTGCGAAGCGGTGCTCGACGCGCGTGTCGCCGACAAGGCCGCGCCTGCGGACTTTTGATATCCGTTACCGATGCGATCGAGGTCGTGATGTCGTCTCCCTTGCAATTTCAACTGCGAATCACCGCGTCGATGGAACTTGCCAACTCGCTGCGCGCGGACCCTTCGTGCGCCGCGCATCCAGCGCTACGTGCCATTTTGCAAACGCATCACGCAACGCTCAAATGCCAGTTCGATGCATTCGCCGACTACGTGAGCGAAGCGCAGAAAATGGGCATCGGGAACTACCCGCTTTATCAATGGACACGGCAAACCATCGAGAACCCGGAGAAGAAAGCGAAGTACCTGCAGTCGTTCACGCTCCACGTGAATGGCGACGAAGTGTATGACAAGGACGTCGCCGATGCCCTCGAGGCCGGCTTGTCGAAGCTGATCGAGGCGAACGGTATTCTTCGCGTTTCGAGGTACGACACGAATCCCGCGAACAATCCGCAGCCGCCCGCCCGCGTGTGAGGCAGCCGCTTAAATTTCAGTCCGAAAGCTTCATGGTCAAGCGGTTTAACATTTGAGGACATGCCGCGAAGTTCGTGAGACGATGCAATTTCACTTATTTTTGTTGGAGTGCGACATGGGACTTCTGGACGAAGTGGGCAAGATTGCCGGTGCGGTTGCCGCCGTTGAAGCCGCGGAGAAAGTCGATCCACAAGCGGGTCTGCTGACCAAAGGCGTGGCCGCTATCGCCGGTTTCGAAGGCGCTGGAAAGCTGGAATCGCTGGTGGAAAAGAAAGAAGAAGAGAAGCAGGACGACGCCGACAACGCTCAGGCCGCGGACGATACAAGTTCCCAGACCTGAACGGACGTCAAGCGGATTGCCGGTTGCATGCGCGCGATCGAATCACGCGCTGCACCGGCAATCTGTTTTTATAGACCTTTCGATATCGAACCCTCCTTCCGCTATTCGCCCGATCTTTCATCGGGCTGTCATCGCCGTCCGGCTACGATCGTCCGTCGCTTTCCGTCCGCGCTCGCCCCGCGGGGCGTTGTTTTGCGCTGGCATTCTTCCACCTGAACAACCATACCGGACATGTCGAACAGAAAAATCGTCAAGACAACGCCTGCCGATGAGCACGGCGCATCGATCGTCTCGCGTCGCGGCTTTCTGAAGTTCGCCGGCGCATCGAGTCTCGCGACGGCGGCGGGCGTGCTCGCATCGACCGCGCGCGGCGCCAATAGCGGCACACCCGATGGCACGCCCGAGCAGATCCATCTGACCTGGGGCAGCGACCCGACGAGCGAAATTACCGTGTCGTGGTCGTCGCTCGCGCCCGCGGTCAATCCGCAGGTGCGCATAAGCGGCGCCAATAACGGGGACCACGCGAAACATACGGTGCACGCGGTGCAAAGCACGTACACCGACGGCATCAACGGCGAGGTCGTATTCAACTATCACGCGCGCGTGCGCGAGTTGAAGGCCGACACGAGCTATCAGTACGAAGTGACGGCCGATAACGACGGCAATGCAGCGCAACCCTTCACCGCGAGTTTTCGTACCGCGCCGCGCGGCCGCGCGCCGTTTCGCTGGACGAGCTACGGCGATCTCGCGACGCCGAATACGAACTGGGTGCTGTCGTCGCCGCAAAGCCGCTTCGCGGTGGCGGCCGTCGAGCGCTTTCAGCCGCTCTTCCATCTGCTGAACGGTGACCTCTGCTATGCGAATCTGAATCCGACGCAGCAGCCCGAGGTGTGGCGCGACTTCGGCAACAACGCGCAGACGTCGGCGTCGAACCGGCCGTGGATGCCGTGTCCCGGCAATCACGAGCTCGAATTCAACAATGGCGAGCAAGGCCTTGCATCGTATCTGTCGCGCTACGTGCTGCCCGATAATCACACGCGTTTTCCGGGCCGCTGGTACAGCTTCCGCGTCGGCTCGGTGCTGTTCATTTCGCTCGATGCGGACGACGTCGTCTATCAGGATGCCGCCGCTTTCGTCGCCGGGCCCGCGCCGCTGACGCCGGTCGCGAGCACCGGCAATCCGCCGATTCCGGCGGGCACGTCGCTGTACGTGCGCGGCTATAGCAATGGCGAGCAGACACGCTGGCTCGAAAAAGTGCTGCGGCATGCATCGCACGATAACGACGTGGACTGGATCATCGTTCAGATGCATCAGGACGCGCTCAGTTCGTCGAAGACCGGCAACGGTTCCGACAAGGGCATTCGCGAAGCGTGGCTGCCGCTGTTCGATCGCTATGGTGTGGATCTCGTGCTGTGCGGTCACGATCACGACTACGAGCGCAGCTATCCGGTGCGCGGTTGCAATCACAACAAGGGCACCGACATCGCGACGGGGCACCCGGTCGATACGTTGCAGCCCAAGCCGATCATGTCGGCGGTATCGGCGGGTGCATCGACGTTCGATACGAGCCACGGCACGATCCACCTGATTCTCGGCGGCGGCGGCACGAGCGCGCCGCTCGACGTGTATGGCGTCGATACCGGCACGGGCCTGCCGCAGGCGCGCATCTTCACGAAGCCGAATCGCCCGGTGCCGTCGACGACCGCGGGCACGTTTGTGCGCGCGAGCGCCGACGCGGTCGAAGACGCGATCTGGTCCGCCCAACGCGACACCGGCACCGGTTACGGCATCGCGGTGTTCGACTACGATCCGGGGCAGCGCGGCGGCGACACCACGATCACGATGAACTACTACCATGCGCCGGGCGCGGATCAGACGCCGACGCCGGAATACGATCTGTTCGAGACGATCGAATTGAAGAAGAAGCGGCGCGGGTAGAAGGATAGATTTGATTGACTGATCGGCATTCAATTTTCAGGGGCCGCTCATCACGAGCGGCCCTTGTTTTTTCACGGTCACCGCAAAGAACAATGCCCCATTCATTTTGTTACACGTCTTACCGCCACAGACTCTCGTGGTTACAAAGGCCTTTCGAAAGCCCCGCTATACTCGGCGCCGTCTCACTAAAACAAAGACCCGATATGTCGAAGAAAATCATTCAGATGGTTGCCGTGGCTGCATTGAGCGCCGCGGCGTCGTTGCCGGCACTCGCCGGTGATATGAACAACATGCTCGGTGGCGCGCTCGGTGGCGTCGCTGGCGCGGCAGTCGGCGGCGCGGTGGGCGGCAGCACCGGCGCGGTGATCGGCGGCGCGGTGGGCGGCGGGGCGGGCGGCGCGGTCACGTCGAATCGTCGTGAACGTACCGGCGCGATCATTGGCGGCGCGCTCGGTGGCGGGGCGGGCACCGCGGCCGGCAACGCGATGGGCGGCCGCACCGGCGGCCTGGTCGGCGCCGCGCTCGGCGGCGGCGCGGGTTCGGCGCTCGGCGGCAACATCTCGCGCTCGAACTCGTATGCCAACGACTACTCCCGCGGCCACCAATCGGGCAAGCACCATCACAAGCATCGTCGTTACGACTGAGACGGCATGACATCGACAGGGCCGGTCCGCGTCCGCATCACAGACGAATGCGGCGGCCCTCGTCCATCACGCATGCAGAACCAGTTTCTGAATACGCCAGTTCAGCAACTCGGCAACGAATAATACGTTTTCCGAAGGACACGCCATCTCGTGAATCCAGCCGAACTGCTTCGGCTGTTTGCCCGCTTTGCCAAGCACACCGAGCACTTTGCCGTCGAGCGTCATCTTGTAGATGCGGCCCGGAAAGGCGTCGGCGCTATAGAGCACCTGATTCGGTCCCGGCGAGATGCAGATCGCCCAAGGCGAGCCCGGCGCGAACGTGCCCGCGGCGAGGTCCGCTTCACTCGGCATGTTGCCGATCGCGGGGCGCGCGTCCGGCGGCACCGGTACGTCGATCGTGAACTGGCGCAGGAACGTGCCCTCGGTATTGAACACCTGGATGCGCCGGTTGCTGCGATCGGCCACATAAACGTGGTCGTGCGCATCGACCGCGATGCTATGCGGCGTATGGAACTGCCCCGGTCCCGTGCCGCGATCGCCCCATGACTTCAGCCAGTTGCCGTCGCGATCGACCTTCGCGACGCGCGAGTTGATGTATCCGTCGCTGATATAGGTGTTGCCCGCCTTGTCCCACGCGACGTCGGTCACCTGGCGAAAGCGTCCGGGTTCGGACGGCAGCGGCGGATTCGGATGCTTGAGCGGCGCGGTTTCCTCGTCCGATGCTTCCTGCTTGCGGCCGAACACCATCGCGACGCGTCCGTCCGGCGTGAACTTGATCACCATGTCCGAGCCCTTGTCGGTGACCCAGATGTTGTCGTGCCGGTCCACCTTCACCGTGTGCGCGAATGACCACGCATACAGGTTGTGGCCGATCTCGCGCACGAAGCGTCCATCGGGCGCGAACTCGAGCAGTTGCGCGGCGGCCGCGCCATATGCGGGGCCGGTGGTGTTGCCGCGCGACAGCACGAAGATATGGCCATGCGAATTGAGCGCGACGCCCGAGCATTCACCGAAGTACCTGTCGTTCGGCAAACGTACGGGGTTGGCAATCGAGTCATAAGCAATCGTGGGCACGGCGGGTGTGTCCGCGGCGAACGCGGACGGCATGGCGAGTCCGGCGGCGCTACCCGCAAGCAGGCTCATGAAAGTCCGTCGGCTCATCGCCCGGTGGTCGGGACCGCCGCAGCATGCACAAAACGACTCGTATCGCTCGCTCATTCGTTGTCTCCTTTGGTCCATCGCTTGAAGTGTGCAAAGGCAAGCCTAGTGCACAAACCGTTTAATGGCTAAATCGTTTTGGCGATGCTGAAAGAGACACTTCCCGTTATGCGCGATCACGGGCTGGTGGTGGCAGATGCTGTCCAAGTCGCGGCGCGCGGCGCGCGGCGGCGCGGTACCGCTCGGCACCGCGAGCCGGCCCGCTTTGCTACTATGTAAGACCGCGACTGCTTAGGTCCGCTTTAGTCCCCTGTTGGTCCATCACACAAGGAGATTCGAATGAGCAAAGGTTATTGGGTGTCGTCGTACCGCAAGACGAACGATCCGCAGAAACTGGCCGCGTACGCGCAATTGGCCCCGGCCGCGGTGGCGGCGGCGGGCGGCAAGTTCCTCGTGCGAGGCGTGGCGGACGAGGCGCGCGAGCAGGGCCTCAAGGAGCGCACGGTCGTGATCGAGTTCCCGACGTACGAGGCGGCCGTCGCCGCTTACGAAAGCGAGGAGTACAAGAAGGCGCTGGCCGCATTGGGCGATGGCGTCGAACGCGATCTGCGCATCGTGCGCGGCACCGACTGACGCACGACCCGCAAGCGAACACTGCGCGGCACGCGCCGCGCAGTCACTCACTTCACCGCGCCGAGCGCGAGCCCCTTCACCATATAACGCTGCAACCACGCAAACACGATCGAAACCGGCAACGTCGCGCACAAGGTCGCGGCCATCACCAGATGCCATTCGACCACGTACTTGCCCGCGACCATATCGGTCACCTGCACGGTCAGCGTCTTGTTTTCCGGCGAGCGGATCAGCGTATAGACGACCGCGAACTCGTTCCACGCATTGATGAACGTGAAGATGGCGGTCACGACGATCGCCGGCACCGCGAGCGGCAGAAACACCTTGAACACCGCGCGCGTGCGGCTGCAGCCTTCGAGCCACGCGGATTCCTCGAGATCCTGCGGCACGGTCTGAAAGTACGACGACAGCATCCACACCGCGAACGCGATATTGAACGCCGCGTACGACACGATCACGCCGATCCTCGAATCGACCAGGTTGCCGTCGCCCCACGGAATCATCGCCGCGAGCCGGAATAGGCCGACCACCAGCAGGATCGGCGACAGCATCTGCGTGACGAGCAGGAACTGCCGATACAGGCCGCGTCCGCGAAATGGGAAGCGCGCGAGCGCGTAAGCGGCGGGCAGGCACACCGCGAGTGCGAGCGCGGTGGACAGGAAACTGATGATCGTGCTGTTGCGCAGCGCGACGCCGAAGTTGGCCGCGTCCCACATGTCGATGAAATTGCGCCACTGCCACTGCACCGGCAGCCAGCGCGCCGGATAGACGAAGATCTCCGAGGCCGGTTTGACCGCGGTGAAGAACATCACCGCGAACGGAAACAGTATGACGATCACGAGCGGCGTCAGGGCGATCCAGCACCACAGCGAGCGTTTCGTCTTCGCGCTCAGACTCATGATGGCACTCCTTCTTTCGCGCGTTGCAGACGTAGATAAGCGATCGAGAACACGAACAGCATCACGAGCATGATCAGCGAAACGGCTGCCGCTTCGCCGGGACGTCCGAGCCGGAAGCCGAGTTCGTACAGGTAAGTGACGAGGATGTGCGTGCTGTTGTCGGGGCCGCCTTGCGTCATCACCCAGATGATCGGAAACGAGTTGAACACGTAGATCACGTTCAGCAGGATCGCCATGTTGATGAACGGGCGCAGCAGCGGCATCGTCAATTGACGGAACTGCTGCCAGGCGCTCGCGCCGTCGATACGCGCGGCTTCGTAGATATCGCTTGGCACCGAAGACAGGCCGCCAAGAAAAATCGTCACCGTAAACGGAATCGACACCAGAATGCCGACCGCGATTTCGACGGGGAACGCGAACTCGGGCGTCGCGAGCCAGTGAATCGGCCCGCCGATCAGGCCGAGCCGCTGCAGCGTGACATTGACCATGCCGTAGTCGTCGTTGAAGGCCCAGCGCCAGACGACGGCGGTCATCGTCAAAGAGACGGACCACGGCAGCATCACGATCGTGCGCGCCACGCCGCGGCCGTGAAAGTCCTGATTCAGAATCAGTGCGACAGGTACCGAGATCAGCACCGTGCCGCCCACCACGCACACGGTCCAGATGATCGTGCGGCGTACCGAATCGAGAAACACCGGGTCCTGAAACACGTTGATGAAGTTCTGCGCGCCGGTGAAGTCGCGGATCGCGCCGAAGCGCGATACCTCATGCAGCGATTGCCACACGATGTTGAAAATCGGATAGCTGATGATGAACAGCGCGAGCACGAGGCTCGGCGCAATCAGCAACCAGGGCGCCTGCGCGCGCGAAGAAACGGAACGGCTCATGCGTGCTCGATCGTAAGACGCGCCCGCTCTCTGGCGGCGGGCACGACGGAATGGGCCGGAGGGTGCATCGTGCTGCATAGGCTCGAATGTGGGAGTGGCGCGGCGCAACGCGCGGCGCTTTAGCTACGGCGCCGCGCGTCCCCTGTTCGTCTCGTTACTGTCAAAAGCCGCGTATCAGTGACCGAGCGACTTGTTCGCCTGCGCAGCGGCCGCATTCAACGCTTCCGCCGGTTGCGCCTTGTTCAGGTAGATCGCCTGCATCGCGTCGGTCACGGCCTTCGCGGTGTCTTCCCAGCCGGTCACGGTCGGCGCGAAGTGAGCCGTGGGCAGCAGCGCGACGAATGCCTTGATGTCCGGATCGTTGAACGCCGGGTCCGCCGCTTCGGCCTTCGTGGTCGGCAGGAAGCCTTCGGTCGTCGTGAACTCGACGCGCGGTTCCTTCGTGAACAGATAGTCGAGGAACTTCCACGCGGTCTTCTTCACCTTCGAGTTCTTGAACATCACGATCGAGTCGGTGACCGCGTAGGTGGCGTGCGTCGTGCCCATCGGCACCGGATCGATGCCGTACTTCAGGTTCGGCGCTTCCTTCTTGATCTGCTTGGCGAGGAACGGCGCGGAGATCACCATCGCGACGCGGCCCTGCTTGAACAGGTTCTGCACGTCTTCGCGGCTATAGCCGGTGACGCCCGGTTGCGTGAGTCCCTGGTCGATCATCTGCTTGTACATCGTCGCGGCCTTCACGCCCGCCGGCGAATTGAACGCGGCCTTGCCGTCCTTGCCGACCACGTCGCCGCCCATCGTCCACAGCGCGTAGTAAAAGTAGACGTCGGTTTCGATTTCCTTGCCTTGCAGACCGAAGCCGGCGATGCCTTGCGCCTTCAGCTTCTTCGATGCATCGATCACCTCGTTCCAGGTCTTCGGGCCGTCGGGGTAGCCGACCTTCGCGAGCAGATCCTTGTTGTAGTACAGCGCGCGCGCGGAAGCGGCGATCGGCAGCCCGTAGGTCTTGCCGTTGATCTGGCCAGGCGCCAGGAACGGACCGATGAAGCGGGCCTTGAAGTTCGCGTCCATATAGCCGTCGAGCGGCTCGGCGACGTCGTCCTTCACGAAGTCGAGCAGCCAGCGCGTGCCGACGATCGCGAGGTCCGCGTTGGCGCCGCCGGAGATGTCCGTTTGCAGCTTCTGTTGCAGCGTGTCCCAGTTCACGTCTTCGATCTTGATGGTCGTGCCGGGATTGGCCTTCTCGAAGTTGCGGGCCATTTTCTCGAAGTACGGCGCGGTCGCGTCGCTGTAGTGAGCGACCGTCACGCGGACCGTCTCGGCATGGGCCGAGACGGCGATACCTGCAAACGCGAGCGCCACGGCGACTTTGCCGAGCGCGAGGGAAGCACGGGCATGCAACGACATTTTTCTCTCTCCTGTGGGTGGTTTGCTGCCGTCGCCGGCCGCCTTGGGTAAATTGTTTGAAAAAATCCTACATGACGCAAAATAGCTTGTCACGTAGGGTCTGCGATATTTTTTCTCGGGCTGTTTTGTGCATAAGATGCTGTAAAGCATGGGGTATTCTGCACGGCGCGACGGGGATGGAAACCCACTCTTCGGGATGGCCGGCAGTCGTCGCGGGTGGGATATGTAGGAAATTTACAGCGTTGCGCGTAGCGCGAGCCGGGTGGCGGACGGCGCCGGCAAGACGGCCGAAACGGCCAGGCCAACGAGCGAGGAACACATGGATCGTGTCGTATTGGTAACGGGCGCATGCGGCGGTATTGGCAGCGTGTTATGCGAACGCTTCGTCGAGGCGGGTGACACCGTGCTCGCGCTCGACATCGACGCGACCGCGCTCCAATCGTTGAGCGTGCGACTCGGCGCGCAACGGGGCGCGCAACAGGGCGCGGACCAGGTCGTGCCGGTCGCGGTCGATCTCGGCGACGCCGCTGCGGTGCAGCACGCGGTGGCCGCGGCGGTCGCGCAGCGTGGACCGGTCGACGTGCTGGTCGCGAACGCGGGCGCGGCGCTCGGCGCGTCGCTCGCGAGCACCGACGCCGCAAGCTGGCAGCGCGACATCCATCTGAATCTGAACGGCACGTATCACACGGTGGAGGCGGTGCGCGCGTCGATGATCGAACGGCAGCGCGGCGCGCTCGTGCTGATCGGCTCGGTGAACGGTCTCGCCGCGCTCGGTCATCCGGCATATAGCGCCGCGAAGGCCGGCCTGATCAGCTATACGAAGGCGCTCGCGATCGAACTGGGCCGCTTTGGCATTCGCGCGAACATCGTCTGTCCGGGCACTGTGAAGACGCAGGCGTGGCAGGCGCGCGTCGAGAAGAATCCGCAGGTGTTCGAGGAACTGAAGAAGTGGTACCCGTTGCGCGACTTCGCGACGCCCGACGACATCGCCGATGCGGTGCTGTTCCTCGCATCGCCGCAAGCGCGCGTGATCACCGGCGTCGCGTTGCCGGTCGACGGCGGCTTGATGGCGGGCAACCGCCTGATGGCGCAGGAGCTGACGCTCGAGTCGTTCTGAGCCGCGCGCGGCGCGTGCACTACGGCACCGGCAATACAACATCGGCAATACAACACACAGCAAGACAATGAGGACAGCATGGCAGCAGTGCAACTGAGCGGCATCTTCAAACGCTATGGCGACACCCAGGTCGTGCACGGCATCGATCTCGACATCGACGACGGCGAGTTCGTCGTGCTGGTTGGTCCGTCGGGCTGCGGCAAGAGCACGCTGATGCGGATGGTGGCCGGGCTCGAGGAAATCAGCGGCGGCGATCTGATGATCGGCGGCACGCGCGCGAATACGCTCGCGCCGCAGCAGCGCAACATCTCGATGGTGTTCCAGAGCTACGCGCTGTATCCGCATCTGTCGGTGTATGAAAACATCGCGTTCGGTCCGAGAATCCGCAAGGAATCCTCGGAGAAATTCAAGCCGCGCATCGATGCGGCCGCGAAGATGCTGAACCTCGGTGACTATCTGGACCGCTTGCCGCGCGCACTGTCGGGCGGTCAGCGGCAACGCGTGGCGATGGGCCGCGCGGTGGTGCGCGAGCCGTCGCTGTTCCTGTTCGACGAACCGCTGTCGAATCTCGACGCAAAGCTGCGCGTGCAGATGCGCACCGAAATCAAGGCCCTGCATCAGCGCTTGAAGAACACGGTGATCTACGTCACCCACGATCAGATCGAAGCGATGACGATGGCCGATCGCATCGTCGTGATGAACGCGGGACGTATCGAGCAGATCGGCCGTCCGCTCGAACTCTATGACCGGCCGGCGAATCTGTTCGTCGCTAGCTTCCTCGGCTCGCCGTCGATGAATTTCGCCGAGGGCGTGATCGTCAATCGCACGCAGGGTGCGGGCCTCGCGTTGAAGCTCGCGGACGGCAGCGAGGTCGCGCTCGAACGCACGCCTGCGTCGGCCGTGGTCGGTGCGAAGGCCACGCTCGGCGTGCGGCCCGAGCACGTCGAGATCACGACGCAGATACCGGATGCCGCGCTCGACGTCGAAGTGATCGAGCCAACTGGCGCCGAAACGCACCTGTACGGGAAAATAGGCGGCGCTTCGTGGTGCGTGACCACGCGCGAGCGCTCGAAGATCGAGCCCGGTCAGCGTGTCGCGCTGCGTCTGCCGGCCGAACACATCCATCTGTTCGATACGGAGAGCGGACGCAGGCTGGTCTGAACCGCGTGCGGCTTGAACTTCGATCAGGCCGACTGAAGCCGAAGAAGCTGCGAGCGACGCGGATCCATATGAAACAGCCCCTAAGGAACACCGGGTGTCCGCACCGAACTTGATTCCCCACATCCGCAACGCACTCGCGAGTCTGCGGCCCGCCGAGCGCAAGGTCGCCGACATGGTGCTCGCCGACGTCGACTTCGCGATGCGCGCGAGCATCACCGAACTCGCGCAGCGCGCCGAAGTATCCGAGCCTTCCGTCACGCGTTTTTGCCGCGCGATCGGTGCGCACGGTCTGCGCGACTTCAAGATGCAGCTCGCGCAGAGCGTCGCGGGCGGGCTGCCGTATGCATCGACCGCGGTCGCGCGCGACGACGACGTGCAGACCTTGATGGACAAGGTCGGCGAAGCGGCGATCGACGGCATCACGCATGCGCGCGGCGCGCTCGATCCTGCCGTGGTCGAAAGCGCGATCGCGGCGCTTTCGAGCGCCCGGCGCGTGTTTTTCTTCGGCGTGGGCTCAGGTTCGGGGCTCGTCGCGCAGGACGCGGCGCTGCGTTTTTTGCGCATCGACATCGCGGCGGCCGCGTTTACCGATGGTCATTTGCAGCGTCTATACGCGGGTCTGATGGAGCCGGGCGACGTCGCGTTTGCGATCTCGCATTCGGGGCGCAGCGTCGAAGTGAATGAAAGCATCCAGATCGCGAAGGAGCGCGGCGCGACGACGATCGCGCTGACCAACGTCGGCTCGCGACTCGCATGGCTCGCCGATATTCCGCTGCTGCTGCGCGTGGCGAGCCCGATCGATCCGAACACGCCGGGCGTGTCGCGGCTCGTGCATCTGTGCATCATGGATGCGCTCGCGATCGGCGTCGCGCTGAAGGCCGGGCCCGAGACGCTGGAAAAGATGCGCCACGCGAAGGCGCGGCTCATGCCGCATGAGCCGGAAGGGGCGGGCGGGTAAGGCGCGCACATTCCGCGACTTTCGTCGTCGCTCCAGGTAGAATCGGCTCGCAGCGTTCCCGTTTACATCCGTCCGCCCATGTCCTCCCGTTCCGCCGACACCGCATCGCACGCCCCATCAACGACCACCGCCGAACGTGTGCCGACCCTGCTGCTGGCCGCCGCGCTATCGCTCGGCAGCGCGACAGCGCTCGGCTTCGCGCGCTTCGCGTACGCGCTGCTGTTGCCGTCGATGAAACTCGACCTCGGCTGGAGCTTCGCGCAGGCCGGCGCGATGAACACCGCCAACGCGCTCGGCTATCTGCTCGGCGCGCTCGTGTTTCCGCGCCTCGCGCGCCGCTGGTCGGCCGGCGCGCTGTTCGCGGCCGGTTGCGTGCTGACCGCGCTGCTGATGGCCGGCAGCGGCCTCACCGCCAGCACGCATGCGCTGCTGACGCTGCGCGTGATCACCGGTGCGAGCAGCGCGGCGATCTTCATCGGCGGCGGCGTGCTTGCGGCGCGGCTCGCGTCGGCGCGACCGCGCGACGCGGGGCTCGTGCTCGGTCTGTATTACGGCGGCACCGGCTGGGGGATCGTCGCGTCGTCGGTGCTGGTGCCGGTGACGATCCTTGATGCCGCCCACGGCTGGCAATTCGCGTGGTTCGCGCTCGCGGCGGCCTGCGCGCTGTTCTCCGCGGTCGCGATCGGCGCGTCGCGCAGAATCGAGCGCGCGCACACGAGCGCGGCGGCTGCGGCGCATGCAGCCGCAGCCACCCCTGCCCCGGGCTGGCCGCACTTCGCGGCCGCGCTCGCGGGCTACGGACTGTTCGGCGTCGGCTATATCGGCTACATGACGTTCATCGTCGCGCTGCTGCGCAACGCCGGCATGAGCGCGGCGGTCGTCACCGGTTTCTATCTACTGCTCGGCGCGGCGACCGTGGTGTCGGCGCGGATCTGGTCGACGCTGCTCGATCGCATGCGCGGGGGCCAGGCGCTCGCCCTGCTCAACGCGCTGCTGGCGATCGCGACGCTGCTGCCCGCGCTCTTCACGCAGCCGTGGGTCGCGTTCGTTTCGGGCGCGCTGTTCGGCGCGACGTTCCTGTCGGCGGTCGCGTCGACGACCGCGTTCGTGCGCCACAATCTGCCCGCGAGCCACTGGGCGAAGGGCATCAGCGCCTTCACGATCGTGTTCGCGTTCGGGCAGATCGTCGGGCCGGTCGTGATCGGCTGGGTGTCGGATGGCGCCGGGCTCGCGCGCGGGCTCGTGTATTCGGCGCTGCTGCTAGCGGCCGGCGCGGTACTCGCGGCGTGTCAGAAGACGTTGCGCGCGACGTGAGTCGCCTTGTGCGTGCTTCGTATTTAGCGATACGTCCAGCACCGATGCGCGACGAACGTGAGCGGCGGCACCACGCACACGACTAGCGCGATGCCGAGCGCGGGCGGCCCGCCCGCAAGCTGTCCGATACGCTGCGCGCGCGCCGCCGGATGCGCGCCGAGGAGCGGGCCGCGAAGATCGCGCTGAAGTTGCTGTTTCCGTTGATGTTCTGCATTTTTCCGGCGCTGTTCGTCGTGCTGATGGGGCCCGCGATGATTCATATCTATCGCGATCTGCCGCCGAGCATGGCGGGTGGCACATGACCACGCACTTCGTCGCGAGCGGATCGACATGGGGAATGAACGGAGAGAGCCGGTGGAACGCACGAGACAACGTGGCGCGGCGGCGGTGCCGATTCCGCAAACCGCGAGCTGAAGCGCGAAGGGCTCGTTATGAGTTGTCGCGTGTCTCGGCCGTGCGTCTGCCTTGGAAGATCGGCAGCCGCCAGCCATAGCGCAGTGACGCGAGCCGCGCCAACACGCAAGCCAATGTCGCGAACCACGGCGTCCACCAGTCCGTCCAACCCGCGTACGAAAAACCGACTTGCACCGCCGCGCCTAACAGCGCGGCCGACGCATAGATCTCGCGTTCGAGAATCGCGGGTACGCGCGAGAGCACGACGTCGCGCATCACGCCGCCACCGACCGCGCTGACGATGCCGAGCAGAATCGCGAGTTCGGCATTGTGGCCATACGTGAGCGCTTTCTGCGCGCCCGACACCGCGAACAGACCGAGCCCGATCGCATCGAAGAACAGCACCGGCTGGCGCAGCCGGCGCACCTGCGGATACGCGAGAATCGTCACGGCCGACGCGGCGAGCGCGGTCGCCAGATAGCGCCAGTTCGACAGCCCCGCAGGCGGGATCGCGCCGATGCACAGGTCGCGCACGATGCCGCCGCCGCACGCGACCATGAAGGCGATCACGACGATGCCGAGCAGGTCGAGCCGTCGTTGACGCGCGGCCACCGCGCCGCTGATCGCGAACACGAAGGTGCCGATCAGGTCGAGAATGGTGTAGACGGCGTGTGAATTCACTGAGTGGTTTCGTGTTGATCGAGCCAGGCACCGGCCGCGCACAGCATGGCTTCGAGGCCCGTGCGCAGGGTCGGGTCGAGCACGGGTGCGAATTTCGGCGAGTGATTGCTCGGAATTTCGTTGAGTTTTTTCGCGGCGAGCGCCTGGCGGAACACTTCGGGCTCGGTGCCGCCGACGAACCAGAACGAGTACGGCACGTTCCATTCGCGGCCGAACACGCTGAAGTCTTCGCTTGCGGCGGCCGGCGGCGATTCGTACGCGCGCTCGCCGAACTGCGCCTCGAACGCGTTGCGCACACGCTCGGTCGTGACCGCGTCGTTGATCGTCAGCGGGTAGCTCGATAGTGTCGTGAATTCTGGCTCGCGCGGCGCGTTCGACGCCACGCATTCGGCGCAGCAGATGCGGCGAATCGCGCCGAGCATGTACTCGCGCACGTCATCGTCGTAAGTGCGCATGTTGAGCTTCAGCGTCGCGTCGTCGGGGATGATGTTCTCTTTCGTGCCGGCTTGCAGCGAACCGATGGTCAGCACGGCGCTGTCGCTCGGCGCGATTTCGCGCGACACGATGGTTTGCAGACGCAAGGTCGTCGACGCTGCCATGATCACGGGATCGATCGACGTCTGCGGCTGCGAGCCGTGCGCGCCGCGCCCGAACAGCTTGATCTTGATGCTGTCGCCGGCCGACAGGATCGTGCCGCTGCGATAGCCGACCGAGCCCGCCGCGCCGACCATCACGTGCTGGCCGAGAATCACGTCGGGCTTCGGAAAGCGCGTGGTCATGCCGTCGTCGAGCATGCTGCGCGCGCCGCGGCCGACTTCCTCACCGGGCTGGAACACGGCCATCAGCGTGCCGCGCCATGCGTCGCGATGCCCTGCCATCAGACGCGCGACGCCGAGCAGCCATGTGACGTGCATGTCGTGGCCGCACGAATGCGCGACGCCGACTTCGAGCCCGTCTTCGTCTTTCGCCCTCACCGTGCTCGCATAGGGCAGGCCGGTCGCTTCGGCCATCGGCAGCGCGTCCATGTCGGCGCGCAGCATCACGGTGGGACCGTCGCCGTTGCGCAGCAACGCAACGACGCCCGTCACGCCGACGTTGCGCGTCACCTCGTAACCGAGCTTTTCCACGTAGTCCGCGACGATGCCCGCGGTGCGCACCTCCTGCATCGACAGTTCGGGGTGCGCGTGCAGGTCTTTGTAGATCGCTTCGAGTTCAGGCAGCAGCGCGTCGATCGCGCTCGACATCGTTTCGATCAGCTTCGACATGGAGGGCTCCTTGTTGCCATGAACGCCAGGGAAGGAAGGCGGCAAATGCGGACCGTCTGTCAGGATCGCGCAGGCGGCGCGCTTGCGGACTCGCTTTCGAGCAGGCTGTGTGAAAGCTTGCCGAGCAGACGTTCGAGCGTCTTACGTTCGTTCTGGCTGAGCGCCTTCGCGAGCTCGACCTCGAGTTCGGTGCCCACCGCTTCGGACGCCTGCGCGACTTCGAGGCCGTGCGCCGTGGCACGCAACGCGATACTGCGGCGGTCCGACGCATGCATGTTGCGCGTGATCAGGCCGCGCGTTTCAAGCTCGGCGAGGACTTTGGAAAGCAGCGTTTTTTCGATCAGCGCGCGCTGTGAAACGGATTTGGGCGTGATGTCGGGCTCCGCGCAGACGAGGCGCAGCACGCGCAGCGCACGCACGTCGAGATCCCAGCGCTCGCGGTAGACCAGGTTCGCGCGGTTGATCAGCAACGCGCTGGTCAGATCGAGCCTGAAGGTCAGGAAGTCCGAATACAAGAATTTGCTCCGCTGTCCGCGTCATACGCAGTGCAGGCATTATAGGCAAGTAGTTGAAATTTTCAAATACTTGCGCGGACGCCGCCCTGGTGCGAGACAGGGGAAGTGTTAGCGAGCGTCGCGCCCGGAGCCGGATTGGGCCACGCGGGCGGCGACACCCATCGGTTCGATCGAAGCGCTTGAATCGGTCTGCTCGCCGCCGAGCGAATCGAGGCTGATGCCGTTGGTCTCGGGCAGAATCCACGCGGTGACGATCACGCACAGATAACCGACGCCCGCGACCAGCGGAATCGCGGAGTCGAGCGCCATATGACCGGTGCTGAGCCAGCCCACGCCAAGCGGGAACAGCGAGCCGATGACGCGCCCCATGTTGTAGGCGACGCCGTAGCCGGTCGCGCGGATTTCGTTCGGGTAGCTCTCCGAGATCGTCGCGGCGATGCCCGAGAACGTTCCCTGCATCAGCACGCCGAGCAGAAAGCCGAGCACGAGCATCGCGCCGTTCGACGCGGGAATCGCCATATAGGCGAGCGCCATGGAAAACGCGCCCGCCGCGAACACGATATACGTGAGGCGTCGGCCGATGCGGTCCGACGAATACGCACCGAGCACGTAGCCCACGAACGAGCCGAGGATCATGATCGCGAGATAGGCGCTCGTGCCGAAGATCGACAGGCCGCGTTCGAGCTTCAGATAGGTCGGCATCCACGTCGCGATCGCATAGTAGCTGCCGAGCATGCCGCCCGACAGCAGACTGCACAGGATCGTCTTGCCGGCGAGCGGCCGCGCGCAGACACGGCGTAGTCCTTCCAACGCGGCGGGCGAGTGCTGTTTTCCGAGCGCGCGCGAGAACGCTTCGGGCTCCTTCAGATCGCGCCGAAGATACACAACCAGCAGCGCCGGCACGATGCCGATAAAAAAGCAGCCGCGCCACGCCCACTCCGCCGGCAGCCACGAAAACAGCACGCTATAGACGATCGCCGCGGCGGCCCAGCCAAACGAATAACTGCTCGCCGCGAAGCCGGAGAATTTGCCGCGATGCGCGGGATTCCTGATGATCTCGGTCACGAGCACCATGCATAGCGACGATTCGCCACCGAAGCCGAGCCCCTGCAGCATGCGAAACAGCACGAGCTGTAGTGGCGAGTTGGCGAAGCCGCACGCGAAGCACGCGAGCGCGAATAGCACGATGGTCCAGCGCAGAATGCGCACGCGCCCGAAGCGGTCGGCGAGCAGGCCCGCGCCGATCGCACCGACGAGCGACGCGATCAGCGTGTAGGTGACGATGCTGCCCGCGACGGCCTTGTTCATGTGCCAGGTCGCGGCGAGCACGGGGATCAGGAACGAGTAGATCATGAAGTCGTACACATCGACGGCATGACCCATGAACGCGCCCGCAAAGGCTTTCTTCTCGTTCTTCGACAGCGATTCGAACCAGACCATGATGGAGGACTCCGGGCGAGGATGAGGTAGCGGCTGGCGCCTCGAGAATGCGAGTGGGTGTTATAGCGGTGGCGCGACGAACGACAGTCCCGCCTGCTCGAGCAGCGCGGCCACCCGCAGCGAACGCAGGTCGTGATAGAGCGGCGCGACGATCTGCACGCCGATCGGCAGGCCGTCCGCGGTCGTGCCGGCGCGGGCCACCGTCGATGGCAGGCCGCACAGACCCGAGTGGCCGGCCCAGAACAGCTGGGTCGTCATCGGCTGCGGGCGGCCGTTGACGTCGAGCGTGCGCTGCCACGGCGCCCCGGTTTCGTCGAGCGTGAAGGCGGCGGTCGCGGCGGCGGGGCACAGCAGCACGTCGATCGTGCCGAACAGCTCGCGCCATGCTTCGCAAAACGCGTCACGCTGCTTTTGCAGCAGCAGCCAGTCGCGGTGACGCAACGCGGTGCCCGCGTATTGCAAGGCGGCGTACGACGACGCGTCGGCGGGCACGGCGGCGCTTGCTGTGAGCGCGGCGGCGAAGGCGTCGTCGTCGAGATAGTGCGAGGTCGACGCGCGCAGCAGCAGCACGTAGGCGCGCATCAGTTGCGCGGCGTCGAGCGCGGGGCGCGCGTCCCAGACCACCGTCGCACCGGCGTCTTCGAGCTGCCGGCCAAGACGCGTGAGGCACGCCTCTACCGGGCCGTCGACGTCGGCGAGCGGATGATTGGTCAGTACGCCAAAGCGGAATTCACGCAGGTCCGTGCGCTCGCAGGGTGGCAGTGCGAGCCGCAGCGCGCTCGCGGCTTCGCCGGCCGGACCGGCGATCGCGCCGAGCACGAGTTCGAGGTCGCGCGCCGAGCGCGCGAGCGGACCCGCGACGTTGATGTCGGGCTGCGCCATGCCGCCGCCGATGCCATGGCCTTTCAGCGACACGATGCCATGCGTGGTCTTGTGCGAGAAGACGCCGCAGAAATGCGCGGGGTTGCGGATCGACGAGCCGACATCCGAGCCGACGTCGAAGAATGACATGCCCGCGCAGACGGCCGCCGCGCTGCCACCCGACGAACCGCCCGGCGTGCGGGACGGATCGCGCGGATTGCGGGTCGTGCCGTAGAGGTCGTTATAGCTTTGCCAGTCGCGCAGATAGATCGGCACGTTGGTCTTGCCGAGCAGCACCGCGCCCGCGTCGAGCAGGCGTTGCACGACGTCCGCATTGGCACTCGCGATGTTCTCGCGATGCGCGGGGTCGCCAAGGGTCGTCGGCCAGCCGCGAACGTCGAAAGATTCCTTGATCGTAAATGGAATGCCGTGCAAGGGGCCGCGCAGCCGCCCCGCGCGCCGTTCCTCGTCGCGTGCTTCGGCGGTGGCGTAGGCGGCGTCGAAATCGGATACGACGACCGCGTTCAGCAGGCCGTTGTCGGCCTCGAATGCGGCTTCGCACGCGGCGACGAGCGAGACGGCGTCGATCTCGCCGGCGCGCATGTCGTGCGCGGCCTGCTGGACAGTGGCGTAACGGTAGCGCGCCGCCTGACTGGCGGCGGGTGGGGAGGAGCTTGGTGTCATGAAAGGCCTGAGAGGGCGATTGATGGGCGGTATGTTGTATACCGTCTATCGCCAAATTCAGCCTGTCAAGTGGCTTGCAGCGTAGTCGACGAAATTATCGGGTGGCGTAAAGCGAGCGCGGTGGCGGGTGCCGCGCCTCGCTTCCTATGCCGCGCGTTTCAAAGGCCGTTTCAACGCGCATTGTTCGCCAGATAGTGCTGGGCGGCGCGCATCACATGCCGCTCGGCGAGCAGCGCCGACAGCGTCGCATCGCCCGACTGCACCGCGCGCAGGATCGCGGCGTGTTCGTCCCAGGTCTGGCGGACTTCCGCATCGCTCGCGTTCGTGAACAGCATGCGCGTGCGGTCGCGCAACGAGCGCATCAGGTCGCTCAGAATCGTATTGGCCCCGGCCGCGTAGAGCAGGTCGTGAAAACGCGCGTTGAGTTCGAGCAGGTCGGCCGTCTCGCCGGCGTCGACTTTTGCCTTGCCTTCGGCGAGCACCTGTTCGATCTGGCCGACCAGCTCGGGCGTTCGATGTTCGGCGGCGAGCCGGGCGTTGAGTCCCTCGAGCGTCGCGCGGATCTGGATCATTTCGCGTGCCGCCGACGGCTGCAGCGACGCGACCACCGCGCCGTGCCGCGGCCGCACTTCGACGAGGCCTTCCGAGGCGAGCGCGCGCAGCGCTTCGCGTACCGGCACGCGCGAGACGTCGAGCTCCTGGGCGATGCGTCCTTCGACCAGCCGCTCGCCGGGCGCGTACGTGCCCGAGACGATTGCTTCGCGCAGCCGCGCGGTGACGAGATGCGACAGCTGCTGATGCATGATCGGCGCGCTCGATTGCCCCTGTGCACCGCTTGCCGCGGTCGTGTCCGCTTCAGTGTTCATAAGGATCTCCAACCTGTGTTGCTGATGGCGTGTGATGCAGGCGATTTTACCTCAGTGCACGTCACGAATACTGTAGACCTTATACGGAAATAGCCGGCTCGGCCTTGTCTGGCGGGGCATTGAAGCACGCGCCCCGCTTCCTCGTGGCTACCGGGAAAGGCGGGATTTCCGGCGAATGCGGGTAAACGCCAAGCAAACAGCCGTTGATCCGGTTTTATTTGGTACATAGTATACCGGGTGATTATCTCAAACCCGCCGCATCCACCCACGCTCGCAGGTCCGCGCAGTCAGGAGAAGCAATGGAATCTCACGTCGTTCTAACGTCGGCGCACTGGGTTTATCTGTGTGGTGTCGTCTCTATCATCACGACGCTGGTGTTTCGCGCCAACGTCGTCGCGCCCGCGATTCTCGCGACCTTCGCCACCGTCTTCGCGTTTTCCGGCCAGGTGTCGACCGCGATCGAAGCGGTGTTCTTCGCGCCGCTTACGGCGGCGCGCGAGCTGTTCAATATCTTCCTCGTGATTTCGCTGATGACCGCGTTGCTCAACGCGCTGAAACGGATCAACGCGGATGTGCGCATGGTCCAGCCGTTTCGCGCGGTCATGGTCAACGGGCACGTCGGCTTCTTCGTGCTCGGCTTCGTGAGCTACGTGTTGTCGCTGTTCTTCTGGCCGACGCCGGCCGTGCCGTTGATCGCCGGCATTCTGCTGCCGGCCGCGATTTACGCGGGCGTGCCGCCGCTGGGCGCGGCGTTGTGCATCGGCATCGCGGGACTCGGCACGGCCTTGTCGTCGGATTACGTGATCAAGGTCGCGCCGGGCATCAGCGCGAAAGCGGCCGCGGTCGCGATGCCGGACGTTGCCGACAAGGCGCTGCTGCTGTCGCTGATCACGGGCGGCATCGCGTTCCTGATCGCCTATCTGCGTATCCGCAAGCAGATCCAGGCGCCCGATGCGCGCCATCTCGAACGCTGGGAAGCGACCCAGGTCACGGCGAATGCCGTTGTCACGCCGGCGGCCGGCACGAGTCGCGCGCGCATCCGGCGCGGCAAACCGCAGCATGCGTCGGTCGGCGACGGCGGCCAGGTCAGCGGTGCGAGCGGCTCGCGGGCGTTGTTGTTGTCGTCGCGCGACCTGTTGACGCCGTGGCAGGAGCGCTGGTCCCGCTGCTTCGCGATCGTGATCCCCGTCGCCTTTCTCGCGATCGTCGTCTACATGGTGTTGCCGCATCTGATCCCCGGCTTCAAGGGCGCGAGCGGTGCAGCGGCCGCGGCGCTCGTCG
This sequence comes from Paraburkholderia tuberum STM678, assembly GCF_902833905.1. Classification (GTDB taxonomy): domain Bacteria; phylum Pseudomonadota; class Gammaproteobacteria; order Burkholderiales; family Burkholderiaceae; genus Paraburkholderia; species Paraburkholderia tuberum. The sequence goes on from NZ_CADFGP010000012.1 coordinate 90,433, forward strand.
GCGGCGTCTCCGCGTTGCTGATGGTGGCGGTAGCCGCTGCGCGCGACTATCGCGCGATGTGCCGCAGCACGGCCGAGCACGTCACCGAGGGTTTAGTGTTTTCGTTTCGCGCGATGAGCTCGGTGCTGCCGATTGCGGGCTTCTTCTTCATCGGCGTGGCCGGCACTGCGGCGCCGATCCTCGGCTTGCCCGCCGGTACCCATGCCCCCGGCCTGCTTGCCGATCTCGTGAAAGCGGGCGAGGTCTACATTCCGCACAACGCGTTCTTCGTCTCGTACGGCATTCTGCTGGCCGGCATGGTGACGGGCATCGACGGCTCGGGCTTCGCCGGTTTGCCGTTGACCGGCGCGCTGGCGGGCGCGCTCGGCCGCACGGTGGGCTTCGACGTGTCGACGCTCGCGGCGATCGGCCAGATGGGTTCGGTGTGGACCGGCAAGACGCTGACCGCATGGTCGGCGCTCGCGGCGGTGGCGAGCTTCGCGCGTGTGCCGGTGTTGCAGGCGGTGCGCTATCTGTTGCTGCCGGTGGTGTCCGGCCTGGTGGTGTCGACGTTGGTGGCGATTCTGATCTGGTGATGGGAGGGGCGGGACGCGTGTGTCGTCCGCGCGGTTTTTGCCGGGCCTTGCGCGTTGGTTTGCCGATGCGCAAGGCCTTGGCGGTTTGATTGTCGGCGCGCTTTGCCCGCGAGTTGCGGCCTACGTTTTACGCCTCGCAACGACAAGCAAAAACGCCGGCTTCAGTGCATCGAAGCCGGCGTCCCAGTTTGACTCACTACGTTGTGTTGCTAACTCACCATGACACGCTGACATTGCCATTGACGAAAGTCTGACAGGCCATCCGATAGCCAGCTTTGATTTCGTCTTCGCTCAGATGGCGTTTTTCCTTGTCCTTCACGCTATCGGTATGTTCGATGCCGTGTTCGACCTTGCATTTGCAGGTGCCGCACAAGCCGCCGCCGCATTTGAACGGAATGCCGCCTTTTTCGCGCAGCGAGACGCGCAGCAGATTGCTGTTGGGCGGCGCGCTGACCGACTTGTTGTCGTTGCTGAGGAAAGTAATCTGGATCATTCGGAAGCTTACGTATTGGGTTCGGAGAGGAGGGGATGAAACGGCGCGGCAACTAGCGCGGGGTCAGTTGCGCGGCGCCGTTGCCGTGGCCCGCGAGCTGCCGCAGCGACTCGAGCGCGGCTTCAGGCGTCGCGAATTTTTCGAGGAACCTGGTGGGAACGAGATTGACCGCCGACGGTGTGGCTTCGTCGATCACCCTGATCTTCGTTTCTTTCATGAGCGCGGCGATGACGAACGTGGCGATATGCCGGCCGCCGTAGAGGTAGTCGAAGGTGGCGAGCGGCACGATGCCTTCGGTCGCCTCGGTGCGGTACTGGCCGGGCTTGCTCGTCAGAATCACGTGCGTGCCGGCCGCTGCGGAGCGCGTATTCATGCTGCCTGCTCCAGATCGTCCTGCGCGAGTTCGATGTCGTGCTCGATCCATAGTTGGCACGCGAGGCGATAACCCTGCGCAAGCCGCTCGCCGAGCTGTTTTTTTTCCTTCCAGTTGGGCTCGGGCAGATGCTGCGCGCCGGACATCACGCGGCACGCGCACTTCGAGCACTTGCCCATGCCGCATTCGTAGCGCAGATGCGGAAACGGGAATTGCCTGATGCCGGCGCGCACGACGAGGTTGGTGTTCTCCTTGACCTCGCCCTGATGGGTCGCGCCATTTTTGTGAAATACCACTGTTGGCATAACGCTCTCCGTGATTCGCTCGGATCTAGTCTAGTTGAAAAAAAGGATATAGTATACCGTCTACTGCCAGGCGGGCCCCGGCGAGGGCCGAAGACAGCGGCGGTTGGCGCGCATTAGTTCCAGTTTTCTTAAGGCTTTCCGCGGTGAGGCCGCAATGAAGCGGCGCGTAGACGGAGCGCTCTTCCAAGAACGGATCGCGCAATTCAGACATTGCGGTATACAGTATGCATTAAGGAGGCTACACTAGCTCAACTGTTCCTTCCGTGCCCGACGGCATTCGGGCTTTCGACAACGCCAACCTTTTCCCTACCTGTCAGGAGCTTGAAATGGCTGAATTGATGAACCGTGATGACTTCCGCGCCGCGCTCGAGGACGCCATCAAAGGCAAGAGTGCGAACAAGGCGCCGTTCAGCATCGCGTGGGCGAGCGGCAAGCTGAGCCGCGCGCATCTCGCGCGCTGGGCCGAGAACCACTATCACTACGTGGGCCCGTTCGCCGACTATCTGGCCTACATCTATGCGCGCACGCCGGACCGCTTCACCGAGGCTAAGGACTTTCTGCTCGCCAACATGTACGAAGAGGAAATCGGCGGTGACCGTCATACCGATCTGCTGATCCGTTTCGCCGAAGCGTGCGGCACGACGCGCGAGCGCGTGATAGATCCCGACAACATGTCGCCGACCACGCGAGGCCTGCAGGCATGGTGTTATTCGGTGGCGATGCGCGAGGACCCGATCGTCGCGGTCGCGGCGCTCGTCGTGGGTCTGGAATCGCAGGTGCCGTCGATCTATCGCAAGCAGACGCCGACGCTGCGCGACAAATACCAGTTCACCGACGAGGAAGTGGAGTTCTTCGATCTGCACATCGTGTCGGACGAGATTCATGGCGAGCGCGGCTATCAGATCGTGCTCGAACATGCCGACACGCCCGAGTTGCAGCAACGCTGCCTGAAGATCTGCGAGATCGGCGCGCAGATGCGTCTGCTTTATACGACCGCGCTCTATTACGACTACGTCGAGCAGGACCTGGCGCTGCCCGAACTCGAACTCGCGAGTTGAACCCGCGGCGGCGCGCGCAACGCGGCGCCGTCTTCCGTTGGCATCGCCGCGAGCCAGCCGGCCGGCATGGCGCCGGCCATTGCGGCAACAGCACAGGTATCCGTCATGAGCAATCCGGCAACACCAGAGTTCAAGAATCTCATCGCGGGCGAGTGGACCGCCAGCGTGAGCGGCGGCACGTTCGACAACGTGAATCCCGCCGATACGCGCGACATCGTCGGCCGCTTCCAGGCGTCTTCGGCCGAGGACGCGCGCGCCGCGCTGGCCGCGGCGGCTGGCGCGTTCGCCGCGTGGCGGCGCACGCCGGTCGCGCAGCGCGCGGCCGTTCTCAATCGCGCGGCGGCGTGGCTCGAACAGCATGCGGACGGATTCGCGAACGAACTCACGCGCGAAGAAGGCAAGCCGCTCGCGCAGAGCAGGGACGAAATTCTGCGCTCGGCGCAGGTGCTGCGTTTCTATGCGGTGGAAGGTCAGTCGTATGCCGGCGAGACGTTCCCGAGCGACGATCCCGACATGACCGTCCACACGCAGCGCGAACCCCTCGGCGTCGTCGCCGTGATTACACCGTGGAATTTTCCGATCTCGATCCCGGCGCGCAAGATCGCGCCGGCGCTGATCGCCGGTAATACGGTGATCTTCAAACCGTCGTCGGATGCGCCGCTGATCGGCTACCGGCTCGCCGAAGCATTCGCGCAGGCGGGCATTCCATCGGGTGTACTGAACTTCATCACGGGACGCGCGTCGGAAATCGGCTCCGTCATTACCGCGTCGCCGGTCGTCAGGGCCGTGTCGTTCACCGGTTCGACCGCCGCTGGCGAACAGATTCATCGCTCCCTACCGCTGACCACGCGCACGCAGATGGAACTCGGCGGCAAGAACCCGCTGATCGTGATGGACGACGCGGATCTCGACCGCGCCGTCGACCTGACGATCAAGGGTGGCTTCTCGCTGACGGGCCAGGCCTGCACCGGCACGAGCCGCGTGCTGGTCATGCAGAGCGTGCGCGATGCGTTCAGCGAGAAACTGCTCGCTAAAGTGAAGACGCTCAAGATCGGCAGCGGCCTCACGCCCGGCATGGACATCGGCCCGCTCGCGACCCGGACGCAACTCGACACCGTGCTCGACTACGTGGCCTCCGGCAAGGCACAGGCCACGCATCTGTACGGCGGCGAGCGCCTGAGCGGTCCCGATTACGAGCACGGCTATTACGTCACGCCGGCGATCTTCACCGACGTGACGCAGGACATGCGTATCTGCCGCGAAGAAATCTTTGGGCCGGTGATCGCGATCGTCACCGTGACCAGCTACGAGGACGCGATCGCGAAGGCGAACGACACCGAGTATGGGCTCTGCGCCGCGATCGTCACGTCGAATCCACGCCACATGCATCGCTTCGCGGACGACATCGAGGCGGGCACCGTGAAGATCAACCGAACGACGACGGGCAACGCGATCAACGCGCCGTTCGGGGGGCTCAAGCGTTCGAGCACGTCGACGTTTCGCGAATCGGGGCGTGGCGGTCTCGAGTTCTATACGCAGATCAAGACGGTCTATCGCGGCATCTGAGCGCGGCGAGATCAGCTTTCCGAATCAATGAATCAATCAACCATGAGGGGGTTGCAATGAAACAGATATTTCGCCTGGAACTGGCCGAAGCGCGCGAAATGATCCGCGCGGCCATCGGCCGGGCGCAGCAGATCGACGTGCTCGAATCGGTATGCATCGTCGACGAGGGCGGCTATCCGCTCGCGCTCGAACGGATGGACGGCGCGCGCATCACTGGGCCGCAGATTGCGTGGAACAAGGCGTTCACGGCAGCCGGCCACAAGCGCTCGACGCATCTGTTCACCCAGCCGCCCAACGGTCCCGCGTTGCCGGGCAACGAAGCGTTCGGCATTCAATGGAGCTTCGAGGGTAAGTTCGCGGCATTCGTCGGCGGCTTTCCTGTTGTCGTCGATGGCCAGGTGGTGGGTGGTGTGGGCCTGAGCGGCGGCAACGGCGAGCAGGACACGCAGTGCGGCCTCGCCGCTTTGCAGGGGCTGCACGATCTGCTCGCGGCGCAGGGGCATAGCGTGCTCGTGGAAGCCGACATCAAGAAATGACGCCACGGGCCGCCTGTGCATGCCGGCGGTCCTGTCGTTCGCATCGCATCGTCATGAGGTGGCGTCATGTCATACCGGATTCAGGTGCTCGAAACAGGAGCGTGCTTCAGCGCCGAGCGCGACGAATCGCTGCTCGCCGCCGCGCTACGCGCGGACGTGCCGCTTGCGCACGATTGTCAGTTCGGCGGTTGCGGCACGTGCCGCGTGAAAGTGCACGAGGGCACGCTCGACTACGAGGAGTTTCCGCTCGGACTCACCGAGGAGGAGGCGCAGGCGGGATTTGCGCTCGCGTGTCAGGCGCGGCCGCGCAGCGACATTGTGATCGGCGCGGGCCAAACCGGTGCGCCGACATCGGAGCCGGCGCGTCATACGGTGCGCGTCGAGGCGGTACGCTTGCTGGCGCACGACGTCACGCACCTCACGCTCGCGCTTCCAGAGGATGCCGAAATGATTTACCGGCCCGGTCAGTACATGAACGTGATGCTCGAAGACGGTAGTCATCGCAGCTTCTCGATGGCATCCGCCGCGCGCGCGGGCGGCCTCGTCGACTTTCATGTGCGGAAGATCGCGGGCGGCCGGTTCACCGATCGTGTGGTGGCGCAGCTCAAACCGGGCGACCGCCTCGACGTGGAACTGCCGCTCGGCGGATTCCGACTGCACGAAGAGGACTATCGTCCGTTGCTGATGGTCGCGACCGGCACCGGCCTGGCGCCGGTGAAAGCGATGCTCGAATCGCTGATGGACGATCCCGATTGCCCGCCCGTCACGCTGTACTGGGGCGCGAGAACGGCCGACGGCCTGTATCTGCATGACGAAATCGGCCGCTGGGCGGAGCGTCTCTACGAGTTCCGCTATGTGCCGGTGTTGTCGCGCGCGGACACAGCATGGAGCGGGCGGCGCGGCTATGTGCAGCGTGCGGTGTGCGAGGACCATGCGGACCTGTCGGAGCACGCGGTCTATCTGTGCGGCTCGCCCGCGATGATCGCCGAGGCGAAGGCCGCTTTCATCGCGAAGGGCGCGAGCGTCGATCATCTGTACTCGGACAGCTTTACGTTCCAGCACGCCGCAGCGGCGCTCGTGTAGCGCGCGGCACGCGCGCCATCCAGTCATCAGATTCGCACAAGGAAGCATTCTCCATGATTCATCTGAACGACGCGCAGATCGATGCGCTCGTGGGTTTCGACGAAGCGATCCCGACGCTCGAGCAGGCGTTTCGCGCACTGTCGCGGGGACGCGCGGCGGTGCAGCGGCGCGTGCGCACCGAAGCGGGCGGCGTGAAGCTATCGACGCTCGGCGCCGTGTTGCCCGAAGCTGGCGTGACCGGCGCGAAGGTGTACACGACGATCAACGGCCGCTTCTCGTTCTCGATCGTGCTGTTTTCAACCGACGACGGCCGCCCGCTCGCCACGCTCGACGCGAACGCGCTCACGCGAATCCGCACGGCCGCGACCACGGTGCTCGCGGTGCGGGCGCTCGCGCGCGACGATGCGCGCACTGTCGCGATTTTCGGCACCGGCGTGCAGGGGCGCGCGCATGCGCAGGCGCTCGCCGCGCATACCGGTTTGCAGTCGTTCAGAATCGTCGGCCTAGAGAACGTGGAGCAGGTCGTCGACGAACTCAACGCGCGTCACCGTGCGCGCGGCGTGAAGGCCACCGCAGGCGAAGCCGCCGAGGCGGTGCGTGATGCCGACGTGATCGTCACCGCGACGCGCGCGACCGGTGCGCTGTTCGATGGCGCGACGCTTGCGCCCGGTGCGATGGTCGCGGCCATCGGGTCGAGCCTGCCCTACACGCGCGAGCTCGACGACACGACGCTCGCGCGCGCGTCGCGCATCGTGGTTGAACTGCATGAACAGGCAAGGGAAGAGGCCGGCGACCTGGTGCAGGCCGCGCCCGGCACGTTCGACTGGCGCAACGTAGTCGAACTCGGCGACGTGCTGGAAGGGCGCGCCAGCGCACGCGTGCGGTCCGAGGACATCGTCGTCTACAAGGCGGTCGGCATCGGCTTGCAGGACGTTGCGCTCGCCGGGCTCGCGTGGCGCAAGCATGTCGCTCGCGAAGCGGCCGCACAGCGCGCCTGAACGCCGATGAGCAACGGCACGCCACCCGGCGCCATACCGCACGGCACATCGCCGCCCAACACGGCCCGCTCGTTCCGTCAGTCGCTCTTTGCGATGCTTGGCTTGTCGAGCGTCGTGATGATGGTCGCGATCGATCAGACCGTGGTCGGCACCGCGTTGCCTACCATCGTCGCCGAGCTGAAAGGCTTTAATCTCTATGCGTGGGTCGCGACTGCGTATCTGCTCGCCTCGGTCATCACGGTGCCGATCTTCGGGCGGCTCGGTGACTGGTTCGGACGCAAGCCGTTGATCGTGATCGCGATCGTCGTGTTCACGGCCGCGTCGGTGCTGTGCGGTGCCGCGCACAGCATGCAGGCGCTGGTGCTGTTTCGCGCGTTGCAAGGGATCGGTGGCGGCATGCTGGTGGGCACCTGCTTCGCGTCGATTCCCGATCTGTTTCCCGATCCCGTCGTGCGTCTGCGCTGGCAGGTGCTGTTTTCGAGCGCGTTCGGCGTCGCGAATGCGGTAGGGCCTTCGCTGGGCGGCTTTCTGAGCGAGCACTACGGCTGGCGCTCCGCGTTTCTCGTCAACCTTCCGGTCGGCGTGCTCAGTCTTTATCTGACTGCCCGACATCTACCGAACATTCGCCATCAACTGCGCGGCAAGCTGAGCCCGGACTGGCGCGGCGCATTGTTGATCGCAGCCGGACTCGGTGCGTTGCAACTGCTCGTCGAATCGCTCGCGCAGCAGACGCTGAAGGTTTCGACGATCGCGTTCGGCGTGGTGGCATTGAGCGCGGGCGCGCTGCTCGTGCGCGAGGAACTGCGCGCGGCCGATCCGATTCTGCCGCCGGCGTTGCTGCGCGAGCGGGCCATCATCGCGTTGCTCGCGTTGTCGATGCTGATGGGCTTGGCGATGTTCGCGCTGCTGTTCTATGTGCCGTTGCTGCTGCAAGGCGGCATGGGTCTCAACGCGGATCGCGCCGGCGTGATGGTGACGCCGCTCGTGCTATGCATCACCGTCGGCACGATCGCGAATACGCGCGTCGTCACGCGTCTGCGTAAGCCCAACGTGCTGCTGTACGTCGGCTTCGCGTTGCTGGGCGTGGCGTGTTGGGGCGTCGCGGCCGAACGCATGGAGACCGGTCATGCGTTGATGGCCGCATTGACTGCGGGCGGCGTCGGGATCGGTCTCGTGATGCCGAATCTGACCGTGTTTGCGCAGCAGGTGGCGGGCAAGCGTCAGCTTGGCATTGCGACCGCTATGATCCAGTCCGCGCGGATGGTGGGCGGCATGATTGGAACGGCCGTGATCGGCACAATCGTGCACGTGCTGTATCGCCAACGGGTGGCCGAGGTTTTGCAAGGGCACGGTATCGATACGGACGCGCCGTGGGTTGCGCCAGCCGCGCACAGCCCGCAAGTACTGCTGACGTCTCGCGACGTCGCGACCTTCATTCGCGATGCCCACGCGGCAGGGTTCGACGGCGACGCGCTGATCGCCGCGGCGCGCGTCGCGCTCGTGCAGGCCATCGACCACGCGTTGCTCGCGGTGAGCGCGGCAATGGTGCTCGCATGCCTCGCCGTGTCTCTTGTGCCGCTGATTCGCGTGCAGCGATTGGGACGCGAGGTCGCGTCAGTCGCAGTAAGCGAATGAGCGCTGATGCGGGTCAAAGTTGCTTGCAATAGAACGTCGTCGCGCAAAACGCGCCGTCGGGCATCAGCGCGTAATTCGGTACGCTGCCGACGCGTTGCCAGCCGGCGCGCTGATAGAGTCGCTCGGCATCGCCACCGGTTACGGTGTCGAGCACGAGAACCGACTTTCTCTCTTCTCGCGCAATGCGATCGAGTTCGCTCATCAGGGCGTGCGCGACGCCGCGCCGGCGTGCTTTTCTGTGCACGAGCATCTTCGCTACGTCGGCGCGATGTGGCTGATTTTCGGGTTGCGCGGTAATCAGCTGCACGGTGCCCACGATATCGCCGCTGTGATCTTCGGCGATCAGCACTACGCGCTCGCCACGCGCGACGCTCTCCACGACGTTGCGCCAGAACGCGAGCGCCGTGTTACGCGAGATCGGCAGCATGAAGCTGACCGATGCTCCGCCTTCCACGCAGTCGATCAGCACGTCGGCGAGCGCTTCGACGCAGGCCGAAGCTTCGTTCGCGCCGACGCGCCGTATGGTCACGTTATCGCTCATCCATTTCTCCGTTCGTTGACTGGCGATGTGGTCAGCGCGACGAGATAGCGCGCGCGTTTGCGAGTGGGGTTACGGAACACGATCGGGCTGTCGAGCCGCATTGCCAGGCAGTCACCGGTCTTGAGCCGCCAGCTGGTGTCGCCGACCGTGATTTCCATCGACCCGTCGAGCATCCACACCTGTTGATGAATGTCCGCGTCGCGCGCGCCGGTTTCGTAACTGACGCGCTGACCGGCGGGAAAGTTGACCTCGACCAACTGGATCGCCGAGCGCGCGGTCGGCGACAGATGACGTCGCACATACCCCGAGCTCGGATCGGTCCACACCGCCTGCTCGGTCGCGCGACTGACCGGCGATGGCTCGGCAGCCGGCGCGCCATCCTGCTCGAATAGCGACGCGAGCGGCACGTTCAACGCGGTCGCGAGTTTGTCGAGCACGGTCGCGGTAGGGCTGCTCTGAGCGCGCTCGATCAGCGAGATATTCGAGCGGCTGACTTTGCTGCGCTCGGCCAGTGCATCGAGCGACCAATTTTGAGCGTCGCGCAGTTCTTTGATCCGGCGCGCGATCTGGGCGTTGATGTCCATGTAATCCAGTTTAAGGGATGCAGGTTCCAGTAAACTAGACAGTGGCTTTTTTGTTGTCAATGCGCAAATGCCCACTCACCAATTTGAATAAAAACCCGCACAAAATTGCCGACTCTTTATTCGCTTTGATTCGCTAACTTTCAATTAGCCTGTGTCGGAAAAGCCTTACGCCCCATTACGCATAAAATTACACGTATTGGTATAAATACCGATGCTGTAGTCAGACTACATTCTTACATTACTCACCACGAAGAGTCGCTACAGCCCATCCAGTTGCGCCGATTCTTCTTCCCACAGGCAAACGTTTGCAGTCATCGCTGCATGCCTGTTTTCGCGTCCGTTTTCCATCCCCCGACGCGCTCCGTTGCCCCAGAAAAGCACAATTTCGGAGAGACACCTATGCAGAAGAAACTATGGCCGGCCGTCGCGATAGCGGCGGCCGTGAGCGCCGCTGCGCACGCCGCTGCGCACGCGGACATCCGCACTCCTGGTCTCGACTTCGCGCCCATGTCGACGGTGCTGAACGCGTTCTCGTCGGCCGCGGCGCATCGGCGCGCGGAGACGCTCGTCAACGAGATGACGATCGACGAAAAGCTGCAGTTCATTCACTCGCAGTACGCGATGTCCGCCGTGCCGGGCGGCGGCGCGGGCTACATTCAGGGCGTGCCGCGTCTCGGCATTCCCGACCTGAACATGGTCGACTCGGCCACGGGTTCGGGCAGCACCAACCAGCCATCGACGACCTTCCCGGCGACGCTCGCGGTAGCGGCGAGCTGGGACCGCGCGCTGTCGTGGAACTTCGGCAAGCAGATCGCGATCCAGTTGCGTCAGCAGGGCTTCGGCATGGGGCTCGGCGGTGGCACCAACCTCGCGCGTGAGCCACGCGGCGGCCGGCTCTTCGAGTATCTCGGCGAAGATCCGGTGCTTGCCGGCGAGATGCTCGCCGAGCGCACCGACGGCACGCAAAGCCAGAAGGTCATCGCGACGATCAAGCACTACATGGGCAACGAGCAGGAACATAACCGCGGCGGCGGTAACAGCCAGATCGACGAGCGCACGATGCGCGAGCTCTATCTGCTGCCGTTCGAAATCGCCGCGCGCCGCGCGCAGCCCGGCAGCGTGATGTGCAGCTACAACGAGGTCAACGGCATCCAGGCCTGCGAGAACCCGCACATTCTCAACGACGTGCTGAAGAACGACTGGCACTTCGAAGGTCAGGTGCAGTCGGACTGGGGCGCGACGCATAGCACGGCACCGGCGATCAATGCGGGTCTCGACGAGGAGGAAGACGTCGGTTCGACCGTCTATCTGACGCCCACGCTGGTCAAACAGGCGATCGCGAACGGCTCGGTGTCGACCGCGCGCCTCGACGACATGGTCGAGCGCAAGCTGTATGTGATGATCCGCACGGGCGTGATGGACGATCCGCCGAAGGGTGGCGCGACCATCGACTTCTCGGCCGCGAGAGCCTTCACGCAGTCGGTCGAAGAGCAGTCGATGGTACTGCTGAAGAACGCCAGCAATCAGTTGCCGCTCGCCGCTGGTTCGCTGTCGCGTATCGCGGTGATCGGCGGCCATGCTGACGCGGCGGTGCTGACGGGCGGCGGTTCAGGCAACACGCGCGATCCGGTGACGGGCGCGTTCGCCGGTTGCGGCGGCTTGACGTTCGGCACGGAGACGGGCTGCAGCTGGTGGACCAACCCGTGGCTGAAGCTGAACACGCCGATCGTGTCGGCGATCAAGGCGCTCGCGCCGCAGGCCACCGTGACCTTCGCCGGCAACAGCGATCAGCAGTCGCCGTTTGCCGCCTACACGCAGCAGCAGATCACCCAGGCGGCCACGCTGGCGGCCAACTCCGACGTCGCGATCGTCGTGGTCGCGCAGCCGGCCGGTGAGGATATCGGCGATCTGCCGAGCCTCGGCCTCGCGAATCCGACCAACCAGGATGCACTCGTCGAAGCGGTTGCGGCGGCCAATCCGCACACGATCGTCGTCGTCGAAAGCGGCAACCCGGTGCTGATGCCGTGGAAGGATAGCGTGTCGGCGATCATCGAAGCATGGTATCCGGGCGAAGGCGGCGGCAATGCGATTGCGAACGTGCTGTTCGGCAAGGTCAATCCTTCCGGCAAGCTGCCCGTCACGTTCCCGGTGCGCGACCAGGATACGCCGACGTGGGGCACGAATGGCGCGTTTGCGGCGAACCCGGTGTACGCCGAGAAGCTCGATATGGGCTATCGCTGGTACGACTCGCAGAACATCACGCCGATGTTCGAGTTTGGCTATGGCCTGTCGTACACGCACTTCGCATACTCGGGTCTGTCGGTTCAGCATCTGCCGGGCGGCCTGATCGACGTGTCGTTCGACGTGCGTAACGATGGTCGCGTCGCCGGTGCGGAAGTGCCGCAGGTGTACCTCGGCGTGCCGTATCAGGGTGAACCGCCGCGGCGTCTCGTCGGCTGGGACAAGGTGGGTCTGAACCCGGGCGAATCGCGTCGTGTGCACGTTGTCGTGACGCAGCGCATGCAGAGCGTGTGGGATACGACGAGCAACCGTTGGCTCTATGTGCCGGGCAGCTCGGTGTACGTCGGCGCATCGTCGCGCGACATCCGTCTGCAGGGGCACGGCTAAATAGTGTGACGGTGTAGCGAATGCGGGCGCGCCAGGTTGCGCGCCCGCCTGAATTATTGATTACGCTTTCAGCGTGTTCTTGTAGAACTTTCCATCCTTCATCACGATGCGCAGGTTCTTCTCCGGGTTCGCGATCAGGTCGAGATTCTCGAGCGGATTGCCGTCGACGAGCAGCAGATCGGCGTACGCACCCTCCTCGAGTACACCGAGCTTGCGCGGGTACGGATTGCGGTGCCCGGACAGCGCGAGTAGCTGGCCATTGGTGCCCGTTGCGATGCCCAATGCTTCGGCTGCGCTATACCACGCCTTCATATGCGTGAGCATCGTGCCTTGCCGTGCGGCCACGGCCTGCGAAAAGATCAGGTCCGTGCCGAACGCGACCTTGATGCCATGCTTGCGCGCGAGTTTGAAAACCCTGTCGGTGCCCGCGATCACCTGAAGAAATTTTTCGCGGATCGGTGGGGCGAGCGGACCCGCGTCGTCTTCGTTGACGAACGGCTGCGTGCTCAACCACGTGCCGTTCTTCGCCATCAACGCCGCAGTCCTGTCGTCCATCAGATGACCGTGCTCGATGCACTGCACGCCTGCCGCAACGGAGCGCTGAACCGCTTCGGACGTGTACGCATGCGAGAGGATATAGGTGCCCCAGTCGGCCGCTGTTTCGACGGCCGCGCGCAACTGCTTTTCGGTAAACGTGAGCATGTCGAGCGGGCTGCGCGGCGTCGATACCCCACCGGCTCCGACCAGCTTGATCTGCGTCGCGCCCTGAATGAACTGCTCGCGCACCCGCAAGCGGACTTCGTCTTCGCTGTCGGCGATCGCGAAGCCACCGTCCCGTTCCAGTTGGGTGACCTGGTTGCCGGCGCGCGGCAGATCGCTCAGCGCACGAAAATCGCCGTGACCGCCGGTGGTCGTGATCATCGCGCCGGACGGATAGATTCGCGGCCCGGAAATCATGCCGCTATCGATTGCCTGCTTCAGCGCGAATGACGGGCCGCCCGCGTCGCGTATCGTTGTGAAGCCGCGCAGTAGCGTACGTTCGGCTTCAGCGCTTGCCGCAAGATGGACGAAAGCAATGTCGGATTGAAGGATGACCTGAATCGGCACTGCCGCGAGCAGCGCGTGCCAGTGCATGTCGATCATGCCGGGCATCATCACCTTGCCACCGCAATCGACGAGCGTTTTGCCGTCGATCGAAGCCGGTTGACCCCGACCCAACTGGCTGATGCTGTCACCCTCGACAACTATATAGAGACCGTCACGCAACGTCGACGATTTGCCATCGAACAAGCGGAAGTTCGTGAACAGCACCGGCTTGTCCGGCGGTGCTGGCGGTTGGGTGGTTTGAGCATTGCCAAGACCGGGCAGAACCAGGCTCAGCATCGAAGCGGCGAGACCGGTGACGAAGCCGCGCCGCGACAGATCGGCACTGATACGGCGGTTGGCATACTGCGCTTGAGACTTGTCACAAAGACATGAAAACGACGGACTGACTGCTTTATCGCCGAGGTACTTTCCTGAAGGCATAGCTCACCCGTAACGTAGATCACCGTGCATCGAAAGCCGCCATCTGACTACATTTCACACCTGGCGACGCGAAAGTCAAGCCCGCACAGATTATCGCCTCCGAACGAGGATGGCAAATTCCGCGTCGCTTGATACAAGCATTGAAATTGCATCTATTACTCGATTACGCGGCTGCAGCATGTAATTAGAAAAATATGCTTGCGACGGGCGAAAAGAACGGGCTATGCTCACGCCACGTATTCTGTAAGTGAATCTCCCGAAATAAGGCGCGATTCCCTACCCTGCTTGGGGGGGAGATGCGCCAAACAAACGTCCCAATAAAGCGGATGCATCGGCTATTACAAACGTATTTTCTATCATCGCGATTATCGAGCGAGGCGATCGGTCATTCTTTTAACGCCGCTGCAATTAGAAACTCAACTATTTCACAATTTCGCCGCCACTCCATGAATGCCGGGATCGGAAAAGTCGCATTCAGTCTTTTTTAATTTTTCACGGAGAAACAGAAATGATCGATGTGTCAAAGCCGCGTATGCTCAAGGTGCTGGCGGGGGCCGGCTTGTCGCTGTTTGCCGTCACCGCGATGGCCGACGATACGCTCGGTTTGTCGGAAAGCCTGTTCTCCATCGGCGCGCCGGAAGTGACGCAGGCGCCTGGCGCGAGCGCGAGCCCGTGGCGCTTTGCGGTTGGCGCAGGGGTCGTGAACATGCCGAAATTTCCGGGCGCGAGTGGCACGAAATGGGAGGCGGTGCCGTCGGTGAGCGTGAATTACGATCGCTTCTTTATCGGCGCGAATCCAGACGCGGGCTCGGTGCTATCGCTGGGCGCATATCTGTATCGTGATAGTAACTGGCGCGTCGGCGCGGCGTTGACCTACGATTTCATCGAACCGCGCAGCGAGTCCGACGACTCGCGGCTGCACGGACTCGGCGACGTCAAACGCACCGCGCACGCGGAGCTGTTCGGTGTTTATACGTGGGAGTTCGTCACGGCGCGCGCGAGCGTTTTGACCGATATTGCCGGCAACGATCGCGGCACCGTCGCGACTTTCGATCTGTTGGGACGCTATCAACCCATTGCGCAACTGACGCTCAGCGCAGGCCCGGGCCTGACGTGGGGAAGCGACAAATACAACGAAACCTATTTTGGCGTGAATTCCGAGCAGAGCGCGCGCTCGGGATTGCCGACCTACTCGGCCAGCTCCGGTTTGAACCAGTTGCGCTTCTCAGTCAACGGGGTTTACCGGATCGCAACGCGTTGGAACGTTGGCGCGAGCGTGTCGTTCGCGTGGCTGCGCGGCGACGCGACCGACAGCCCCATCACTGAAAAGACGAGTCAGATTACGTACGGCCTTTTCGCCAATTACCTCTTTTAGTCGTCCGCCAAAAACGAAGGCCCGCTGCACCCGATCGCGTGGGTGCAGCGGGCTTTCCCGTGCTACGAGTCAGCAAGCGCTTCGTCAATTCTTCTGCGCGAGCAGCGCCTGAATCCTGGCTTCGGTCTGCGCATAGTCGCCTTCACCAAAGTGCGTGTAGACGATATGACCTTGCTTGTCGATCAGATAGAACGCGGGCCAGTACTGGTTGTTATAGGCATTCCAGGTGGCGTACTGGTTGTCCTGCGCAACCGGATAGCTGATACCGAGCCGTTTCAGCGCGGTCTTCACGTTGCCGGTGTCGCGTTCGAACGGATATTCCGGCGTATGCACGCCGATCACCGTGAGCCCCTGATCCTTGTACTTCTGGTTCCAGCTTTTTACGTAAGGCAGCGTGTTGGCGCAATTGATGCAGCTATAGGTCCAGAAGTCGACGAGTACCACTTTGCCGCGCAATTGCTGCAATTTGAGCGGCTCGCTATTGAGCCATTGCGTGATGCCTGTGAGCTCGGGTGCGGGCGAGCCGCTTTCCGGCGGCGCGGCGATGGCGACCGTACTCGTCGCGATCAACGCGCAGGCGGCAAACGCGGTGGACAGTGCGAAGGTTTTCAGGCGGGTAGTCATGTCAAAGTCCTTTGAGTGAAGGGAAAAGACCGGCGAGCCGCGCGTACAGCAGCACGTCGTACTGCAAATAGATGGCGAGGGCGGTCAGCATCACCAGTACGCCGAATACCTGTTGCAGGCGCTCCGCGTGACGTGAGACCACACGGACATGACGCGTCACGTAATGTCCGCCGTAGATGATCGCGAGCATCGGAATCGCCGCGCCGATCGCATACAGCGTGAGCAGCAGAGCCGACCAACCGAGATCCTGAGCCTTCACGACGAGCACCAGAATCGACGCGAGCACGGGGCCGGCGCAGGGCGTCCATACCGCGCCGAGCGACATGCCGAGCACGAAGCCGCCCGCGTTGCCGCTGCCGGGTTGCGTAGCTGGCGCAATGGCCGCGCCGATGCGCTCGAGCGGCCCTTGCAGTTGCGCGACGAGCCAGTCGTAAGGTCGCGGCCAGATACGCAGAAGCCCGGACAGTGCGAGCAACGCAATGCCGGTATTGCGCAGTACCTGTTGCGCGACGTGCACGGTGCTCGACACCGCGCCCAATAGCAGCGCGAAAGACGCGAAAGTCAGAATGAAGCCGGCGACGATGAACAGTGGCCGCGTGCGGCTCGGTCGTTCGACGGAAGTGCCGAGCAGGATCGGCATCACCGGCAGCACGCAGGGAGAGGCAATCGTCAGCAGCCCGGCGAGCAGGGCGAGCGGAGTTTCGAGAGTACTGTGCATGATGGGCGTTCCGTTGGCTGGGATGGCCGTATTGGAACGCCCGCACGTATCTGGTTTATGTCGGGGATCAGGCGCGCTTGCAATGTAGTGTGTCTGCGTATGGCGCGGATACATTGCGACACAAATCGGTTGAGGAACCGATGCGCGCGGGGGCGAGGGCGGCGGTAGCCGAACGCTGGATCAGCGCGCCCTGCGCTTACGCACCGCGGTTCCGGTCGCGGCTGCGACGCTATTTGCGCTGGACGTGGAGAACATCGGCATACGCTCCTCGATCCAGCGCAGCAATTCGAGAGGTCCCGGTGCGAGCGGCCGGCCGGTCTTGACGAGCACACGCGCCTGCGCGCCGGAAAACAGCGGATGCGCGATCGGTATCGTCGTCAATTCGCCGCTCGCGATTTCGCGGTAGGCAGCGAATTCGCCGATCAGCGTCATGAAGTTGTCGACCGTGACGAAGCGCTTCAATGCGCTCAGTGAGTTGGTGGTCAGCGTCGCGGGAATCGACACGTTTTCGGCGAGCTCCGTCATCTTGACGACATGACCGATCCCAAAGGTGGGTGGCATCAACGCGAGCGGCCACGCGCGCAGGTCGTCGAGCGTCGCGGGTCGTTTGCGCTTCGCGAGCGGATGGTCGCTTCTTAGCAACAACACGACCGGCTGCGGCGAACTCGCGCGATGCTCGAGGCGCGCATGAGGCGGCGGATTGTACGCAAGCCCGATATGCGCACGACTTTCGGCGACTTCTTCCTGGATCGCGTCGACCGCGAGCATATCGAGGCCGATTTCGAGTTCTGGATATTGGACGCAGAATGGCGCGAGCACATCGTCGACCAGCGTATCGACGAAGCCTTCGCTGACCGCGAGCCGGATCTGCCCTCGCTGCAGGCCTTTCAACGCATGCAATTGATCTTCGAGCTTCTCCTGCTGCGAACGGTAGCCGCGCCAGAATTCGAGCAGATGCGTGGCCGCTTCGGTCGGCCTGACTCCGCGCGGCTGCCGCTCGAACAGCACCGCGCCGAGTTCGTCCTCGAGCAGCTTGATCTGCCGCGTGATCACGGAGGGCGACGTATTGATGCTTTCGGCGGCGCCGCGGATGGTGCCGTGCGTGAGCACCTCGTTGAAGTAGCGAAGGCGTTGCTGGTTGATCTCGCGCATGTGATTTGTCGATTGCAATTAATGTGTTGCCCATAAGGCAACGATTTGTGAACTTAGTTGCTCTTGCTGATGAAGGCTTGCGCTGTCACTATCCATCTCAAGCGTCGCGACCGCGGTAAGCCAGTGGTTCAGTCGTCAAGGCATCTCCGGTTTCAGATTCGTTCTACCCGTCTCGTTCGATTCGTTTCAGATTGCCATTGAAGTCTGCTCTGCCTGCACGGTGCCCGCATGCGGCTGTGCGCTATCGCGCGCGAGCGGACCCGATCAATTCCGTATCAAAGCCTTTGCTTGAAGGAGAACAACCATGTCGGATCAGATCAATAGTCGCCGCCGCCGCTTTCTCGGAACGGCGGTTGCCGGTATCAGCCTGCTCGAATTGGGACTGAGCGGGCTCGCGCATGCGCAATCGGCCGACGCGGCCGGCAATGCGAAAGCGGGCGCGCGCGTGGCGTCGTTCGAGAAGATTCGCTCGATCAATGCGGGCACGCTGAACATCAGCTACGCGGAAGCGGGCCCGCAGAACGGACCGGTGGTCATTCTGCTGCATGGCTGGCCTTACGACATCTACAGCTTCGCCGAAGTGACGCCGTTGCTGACGGCGGCCGGTTATCGCGTGATCGTGCCTTACCTGCGCGGCTACGGCGGCACGCGTTTTCTGTCGGCGGATACGCCGCGCAACGGTCAACAGGCGGTGGTCGCGGTCGACATCATCAACCTGATGGACGCGCTGAAAATCGACAAGGCCGTGCTCGGCGGCTTCGACTGGGGTGCGCGCACGGTGAACATCGTCGCCGCGCTGTGGCCGCAACGCGTGAAGGCGATGGTGTCGGTGAGCGGCTATCTGATCGGCAGCCAGGACGCGAACCGCGCGCCGTTGCCGCCGAAGGCCGAGCTGGCGTGGTGGTATCAGTTCTATTTCGCCACGGAGCGCGGCCGCGCGGGCTATGAAGCGAACCGTCATGACTTCAACAAGCTGATCTGGCATACCGCCTCGCCGAAATGGAATTTCGACGACGCCACGTTCGAGCGCTCCGCCGAATCGTTCAATAACCCGGACCATGTTGCCGTGGTGATTCACAACTATCGTTGGCGTCTGGGACTCGCGCAGGGCGAGCCGCAATACGACGAACTCGAAAAGCGCCTCGCCACCGGACCGACGATCGCGGTGCCGACCATCACACTCGAAGGCGATGCGAACGGCGCCGCGCATCCCGAGCCCGCAGCATACGCGAAGAAGTTTACCGGCAAGTATCAGCACCGCAATATCAGTGGCGGCATCGGCCATAACCTGCCGCAGGAAGCGCCGAAAGCCTTTGCGGATGCGATTCTCGACGTCACCCGCCTTTGATGGAGCCGGCGCGCGCCGGCTTTTTCTGAACGGAACCCCAGCAGTCGAACGTACGGCTGCTGGGGTTTTTTCATGAGCGGGCCATTTGCAACCCACCTGCAACCCGCACGACGCATGCGACGCCGGCCCTGCTCGGCAGGTTCGGAAGTGGGTTTTGGTATCGCAATGTATCAACGGCATACGCAGACAAACACGCTTGCAGAAATGGGGGGTGACGAAAACATTGCAGATACGCTGGAGCGTTCTAATGTCTTCACGCAAGGTTGATTCACAACGTTGCGTGAATCAGGCGGGACGTCACAGTGTATCCGCGTCGATGGCTTCGCGTCCCGCTCAATCCTTATCCCTGATGGTTCGATACCCGGAGAAGACTCATGAAACTCGTTCAATCGCTGATCGTCGCCGCACTCGTCGCCGTTCCCGTCGTTTCGTTCGCGCAAGCGCAACCGCAATCGCAACCGCAACAGGCACTCACACGTGCCGAAGTCCGCGCGGAACTGCTCCAGTTGGAAGAGGCCGGCTACAACCCGGCCAGCGACAACACGCAATACCCGCAGAACATCGAAGCGGCCGAGGCGCGCATCAGCGCGGGCCATGACGCGCCCGCCTACGGTGGCGTCGCGAACGGCAGTTCCGCTTCGGGCTCGCACGCGCCGATGAAGCATGCGGCGGCGGATCGCGTGTACGACGGCTCCAACATCGTCGGCCTCGGTTCCATCTACGCGCATTCGTGATCGATGCAAATGAGCAGGCCGTCCGCGTGCATCGGCTCACGTCGACGCGCGGACTCCTTGTTTAACTCACCTGTCGAGACAAAAACGATGACCACGGTGCTGAAAAAAATTCTGGGTTCCGTTCTGTTGCTGGGCGGACTGTTCGCGTTGCAGGCCACGGAGTCCGCGCAGGCCGCGCCGTCCGATGACCTGAAGGGCAAGAACGTCGTTCTCGTACACGGCGCTTTCGCTGACGGGTCCAGCTGGGACAAAGTGATCCCATTGCTCGAAGCGCGCGGCCTGCACGTGGTGGCCGTGCAGAATCCGCTGAGCTCGCTCGCCGACGACGTGGCGGCAACCCGGCGCGTGATCGCGCAGCAGAACGGGCCTGTGATTCTGGTCGGCCATTCATGGGGCGGCGTGGTGGTCAGCGAGGCCGGCAACGACGACAAGGTGAAGAGCCTCGTGTACGTCGCGGCATTTGCGCCGGACAACGGTCAGTCCATTGCCGACATCACGAAGGACCAACCAGCGCCAGTCTGGGCGAGCGAATTGCGCAAGGACTCGGCGGGTTATCTGACGCTATCGACCCAGGCGGTGCTGGACGACTTCGCGCAGGATCTGCCGCTGCCGCAAAAGCGCCTGATCGCGGCGACCCAGCAGCCTTGGGCCGCTGGCTGTATCGACGACAAGGTGACGAACGCCGCGTGGCATGGCAAGCCGTCGTACTTCGTGGTGTCGGGCCGCGACCGCATGATCGATCCGTCCTTGCAACTGGAGATGGCGAAACACATCGACGCGAAGATCACGCGCGTCGCCACCAGCCATGTCGCGATGCTGAGCCAGCCGCAGGCCGTGGCCGACGCGATCATCGCCGCCTCACGGGCCGCGCATTGAAGCGCGCGCAGTCTCGTCAATCAGATTGCGATTGACGGAATGCTCTTCATGCAGCGCAGCGCGAACATCGAGCGGCTATGGCGAATGCCTGCGATCTTGTTTTTGCTGATCGAGCAATGCGACATAGCCGCGGATATACCCTTCGTTTTCGAGGCTTCAGACAATGGAGATACGGCACGTTTGCGGCTTCACCGGTTCTGTCCCATCAGTACCTCGTCGAATGAAGCGCCTTGGTCGGCCAATCATCAGTACCTTTTGCTGGGCAGTACTTTTGCGCTGATATTCGCGTTGGGCGTGGCATCGGCGGCAATCTTCCCGCACCGTCTGCGTACGGTTCTACAGCGGCCGACGCGGCTGCGCATCGTGAACCGTCTGATGGGGAGCTTGCTGGTAGGGATGGGCACGCTGATGGCGGCGGTACGCTGACCATGAAACGATCCGCATACCGCCGCCGCGGGAACAACGTCATCCTTATCGTCTGTACCGCGCGATATCAATGGAAAATGAGGTACAGGATGATCAGTACGATCACTGGAACGCCGAGCAGCCAGCCAAGTAGGTAAGGCATGATGTCATCTCCTTTCGTATTGGAGTTCGAATACGCAGGAGTTTTAGCAGGCAGCGTGCCTGGCTCGAAGATGTCGATCTATTCGAGCAATCGATCGACGGCCACGCCGATGGTCCGCGTATCGGCTTTAGCCATATCGATGCCATAGCCGATTCCGAACTCGCGCCGGTAATAAGCGCGATCTGATTGGCCAGTAACTTTTCCATCAAGTGCTTCGGCAACGACGAAAAAGCGAAGCCGCCAACTACCGGCACGCGACATCGCGCGGATAGACGGCGGCCCGCCTCATGTTCCAGTCCACTACGCGTGGTCTATATCACACCGGCAACCAGCAGAACGATCACCACGATCAGTACGATGCCGAGTCCACCGGTCGGACCATAGCCCCACGATCGGCTGTGTGGCCACGCTGGAAATGCGCCGATCAGCAGCAGAATCAGCACGATTAGAAGAATGGTTCCTAGCATGTTATGACCTCCGCCTGGTTGAGAGAGACCTGCTTTATCTACGTTGGCCACAAGGCCGCAGGGTAATCCCCAGGCAGCAAACCTTGTGCCCAAGGTCGATCCTTTAATCAGATCACCGGGGCGACGCGCGGCACGTGCGGAGATTCTCGAGCCAATTGAAACGGCACCTGTCGCGCTCAAAACCTGAGCCGGGTGCCGTTTTTCCAATTGCGGACACGTCGCGCGTCCTATAGATAGGTTCCGCTGATGCGGCCTTCGAAGATCGCGGTGTTGATGTCCCAATCGTCGACGGTACCCGTGCCGCCACCGTCCACCTTGACGACTACCGAGCGGCCGCCGCGCAGCGTCTTCATCTGTTCGGCGGTCAGCGTTTTCTCGTCGGATGGCTCGCCCGCGCCGGGCGGCAGGTCTTTGATGATCACAGTGGCTTTCATGGCATTTCTCCTTGACGTGGAAAGGCGAGCACAGTGCGGCGCCCGCATCGATTTCTGCAAGGCCTATGCCAATGTGAGGGAACGTGCGCCGCAACATGGAGCGGGGGCCGCGATGCGAAGCCTGGCAAGGATCCGCGCGATAGCCGCGTTGAATCGCACTGAACACGATCGCGATTGCGCGTCGATGTGTTTGCGCGCGTCCCACGAGTCACGAGCGAATGGTTGGGGCGCAGCGCAGCGTCGCGCGCGGCGAACTCAGGCGTCCAACACTCAATCGCAAGCGCAAACAGAAACGGCACGCGCCATATGCGCGTGCCGTGATGGTGAAACGCCCCGGCGAGGAATGCTAGGGGCGCTGGCGTCTACGCGGCGAGGCTGCTTCCGCGATACGCAGATGCGCGGCCGGAAAGCCCGGCGGGTACTCGACGACGCGCATCGCGGCCGGCACCAGCGGCGCGGCGAGACTCGAGCGCGCGCCGACACGGGCGCCGCCGACGATCGCGGCCATCGCCTCGCGGTCCAGTTCGACGCTTTCGGTCAGATCCTTGATGCTCAGCTTGGCCATGATGGCTCCAGAAAAACGCTCCGGCGGCCAGACCCGTTCGGGTGCCGGCCGCCGTGCTCGGAATGTGTTCGGCGTGTCATTCGTTGTGCTGCGGTCTCAACGCACTATCAGTATAGGAAATCCATTCGCGGCGCGCATGGCCGTGGTGTTGCCGCGGCAGTGAAGGAACCCCCGGTCCCCCGCTGCTGCCCCGGCTTACACGGCGGAGTAATTGGCGCCCGACAGGATAGGGTCGACTTTCAGCTTCAGCGGCAGCACGACGCCTGGGCCGATCGAACCGATGTCATTGAGCGCTGCGACGTTGACGATTTGCTGCTGAGCCAGATTCTGAGTGACGTTGACGTTGACGTTGACGTTGGCGATGCCGGCAAGGCTGCCGAGACCACCAAGGCCCGAAGGCATGGGCACGTTGCTGCCGGTGCCGCCGGCGATCCCGGACATGGCCCGGCGGTCGAGTTCGCGCGTGCCGGACAGATCGCGAATCATGAGGGATGACATGGCGTTTCTCCAAAGACGTACGGAAAGCGGACATGAATGGCTCGCGGCGAAGCGACCCGCGGCTGCGGGCGCCTCGCCGCACCACGCACTATTAGTGGTTGCTGTTGCTCGAATTGATATACGGCGAGAAGTCCGACGTGATGCCGGTGGCGAGCGCAACATCGTTGCCGTTGGCGTTCTGGAAGTTCAGTTCGTTACTGATCAGTTGCGTGGTGCTGGTGTTCTTGACGCTGGTCGGCGCATAGACCGGGGCGAAGCTGTAGTACTTGCTCGGGCCGAAGCCGCCGCGTACGGCTTGCATGGCTTTGCTGTCGAGTTGTTCGGTGACGGACAGGTCTTTGATCATCAGCGTTTTCATGGTGAGTCTCCTGAAAGAAGTGTTCGCAGTGTTGCGAGTGGTTTCGAGCAATTCGTTTGCTCGGACATCACTAACGCACAGGCTGTGCCAGTATTAATCAAGGATCCTGAGGAAATCGGCGAAGCCCAGTCGTATAAGGGTTTTGCGCGTGGAGGGACCACCGTGCCGGTCAGCTCGAAGCACGCTGACGCGCTCGGAGCGGTGGCCGCGGTCCGACATCGCGGCGGACCCTGTTGGATGGCGCACGACATTGCGCGAGCCAGCACGCGGCGCGGCGCGCGGCTCATGCCTGGTTTGCCTGGTTTGCGAAAGCGCGGACCGGGAGCTAGTATCGAAACGGCACATGTAACTGGATACGACAGGTTTTCTATCGACCCGCGTGGCGTCGGTCGCATGCGACACGGTCCAGCGGCAACGGCGGTGCTTCGCACAAATGGCTAGCCTTGCGCGTGTGATTCTCGACTTCCAGAGCGGCGAGCTATCGCGTGACGAGTTCGTCGCGCAGCTCGACAGCGCGTTGGCGACCGAGCAACTCGGTCCGACGCGGCTGCTGGAGACGCTGTACGCCGCGCATCATCGGTCGCCGTTGCCCGACGATCTCTACCTGGAAGTGCGGCGGCGCATCGAGTTGCTGCGCGTGTCGAACGTCGCGGCGGGTGGCGAGGAAACCGGCATCCAGACCACGGTCGATCTACCGTCGCTGCGTTCGTCGAGCGCTGGGAGTGCGGGCGCCGCGAGTACTGCCGGCAGCGCCGCGCACGAGACCATCAAAGGCATCGGCGATACGCTGAACAACCGCTTCGTGCTCGAGGAGTGCCTTGGCGTGGGCGGCATGGGCACCGTGTACAAGGCGCTCGATCTGCGCAAGCTCGAAGCGTCGGATCGCAAGCCCTATCTCGCGATCAAGGTGCTGAACGTCCAGTTTCGCGGCAATCCGAATTCGCTGGTCGCGCTGCAGCGCGAGGCGCGCAAGGCGCAGGTACTCGCGCATCGCAACATCATCACCGTCTACGACTTCGACCGCGACGGGCCGATCGTCTATCTGACGATGGAGTACCTGAGCGGCAAGCCCCTGAGCCAGCTGCTGCGCACGCCGGGCTATCAGGGCATGCCGGTGCGGGCCGCGCTGCCGATCGTGCGCGGCATGTGCGCGGCGCTCGCCTACGCGCACGAGCGCGGCTTCGTCCATTGCGATTTCAAACCCGCGAACGTGTTTTTGACCACGAATGCCGAAGTGAAAGTGATCGACTTCGGCATCGCGCGCGTATTCCAGCGGCCTGAAGAGGAGAGCGACGCGACGGTGTTCGATCCCGGCAGTCTCGGCGCGTTGACGCCGGCCTATGCGAGCCCGGAGATGATCGAGCATCGCGAGCCGGACCCGCGCGACGATATCTACGCGCTTGGCTGCATCACGTACGAGCTGTTGACGGGACATCATCCGTTCGATCGCCTGTCGGCCACGCAGGCGCGCAATGCCGATTTCAAGCCGCAGCGTCCGGCGAATCTCGATGCGCGACAGTGGCGCGCGTTGCGTGCCGCGTTGTCGTTCGATCGCAATACGCGGATGCCGAGCGTCGTGCGCTTTATCGCCGAGTTCGACAATGAAGCGCGCGCGGAGAAGTCCGGGACGCTCGCGTGGGTAGGGCTCGCAGGCCTCGCCGTCGTGTGCGCGGTCACCGTGGGCGTGTTCGCTTTTCGCTCGGGGTCCAGCCGGCACCAAGCCGCGCCAACCGAGGCGGCGCGATCGCAGGGCGATCAGGTCGATCGGGCGGCTGGGGCGTCCGCTGTCGCGCCTGCAACGAATCTCGCGCAGACAACGCCGGCGCCCGCGCCGAAGCCCGCGTTGACGCTCGCCGCGATCACGCCCACGCTTGCCCAGGTGCCCTGTTCGGCTCTATCGGGCGCGGTGCAGGACCACGCACTGACGGTACGCGGTTTCCTGTCGCAGCGATACGGTGCCGCGCATCTGAAGGAGACGTTGGCGGCGCTGCCTGGCGTCGATACGGTTTCGCTAGACGTGCGGCCGCTCGCCGACGATAAATGCGACTTCGTCAAAACGCTCGCGCCGTTTCTGGTGCGCAACTGGCAGGCGGGGCGCGTGGCGTCGCTGCAGATGCGTCCGCCAAGCGGTTTTCTGACCGAGAACGACTCGCTGGTGGTCGACCTGAAAGCGCCGCCGTTCGATTCCTTTGCGACCGTCGACTACTACCAGCTAGACGGCCACGTCGTGCACATGGTGCCCAGTCGTCTGTGGCCGGACAATCAGATGCAGGCGAACGGCGGTCCGTACACGATCGGCAGCAATGCGGGCGATTGGACCGTATCGAAGCCGTTCGGCTCGGAAATGGTGGTGCTGGTGGTGACGCCGGTGCCGCTGTTCGACAAGCTGCGCCCGGAAAGCGAAGCGCGCGCTGTTTATCTGCGCGCGCTCGAGACCCGGCTCAAGCAGATTGGCGGTCAATACGGGCAGGATCGCCTGTTGGCGGACTTCGCCCCGATTACGACCAAACCCGCGACGCGATGATCCGTCAGGGAGCCAATCGACACGGCTTTTAGTGCAGATCCTTGACGACGCGAAAACCGTTCTGCGATTGGCGCACGCCCGCGCTGTATTTGAAGCGCGTCGCGCTGAGCATGTAGTCGCCGCCTTCGCGCCATGAGCCGCCGCGAATCGCGCGCATCTCGCAGCCGGGCGAGTCCCACGCGTGGCCATCGACGGGCGCGCCCTGATAGGTGTTGTGCCAGCAGTCGGCGGTCCACTCCCAGACGCCGCCGTTCATGTCGTACAGACCCAGCGGATTCGCGGCGAACGTGCCGACGTTTTCCGGGCCTTCCTTGTGCCACGGGTCGCCGCAGTCCTTGCAATTGGCGTTGCCCTTGCGCATCTGCTCGCCCCACCAGTACGCGGTCGTGGTGCCGGCGCGGTCCGCGTATTCCCATTCGGCTTCGGTCGGCAGACGGTACGGTTTGCCGGTCGTTTTGGCGAGCCACTTGACGTACTGCTGCGCGTCGTCCCAACTGAGATCGCGCGCGGGTGCGGTCTTGATGCTATTGCTCTCCGGCGTCAGCTTCTGGCAGGCGCCCGCGGCGACGCACGCGTTCCATTGCTCGACCGTCACGGGGAATTTACCGATCGCGAAGGGCGCGCCGATGCTCACGTGATGCACGGGCTTTTCCGACGGATCGTCGGTATTGCTGCCCATTGCGAACGAGCCGGCGGGTACCGCGACCATGACCGGACAGGCCGCGCAGTCGCGGATTTCACCGGCCGTCGGTGGATGGGCGACGGTCTTTTCGGCGAATGGCGCGGCAGCGGGGCGCGGCGGCGGCGCGGCTGCGCTGGCTTGCGTCGCGGGATGCATGACCTGGGCAGGCGGCGTGGGTGGCGCGACGTGACCGCTCTGCGTCGCGGGCGCGGCTGGCGGTGCAGCCGGCGCGGCACTCACCGCGGGAGTCGATGCCGCCGCGCGCAATCGATCGATACGCGCATGCGCGAGTGTGGCGAAGCGGCCATTCGGATAGGCCTTCAGATAAGCCTCGTAATCGGCTGGGTAGTTGCTGTCCTTGATCGAATCCCAGAACGTGATTTCGTATTGTTCGCCGCTTTCCTTGGGCATGATGCCGCGACTGCGCGGCGTGATGGCGCGACGCTCTGACGTATTCGACGACTCGATAGCGCCTTCGCCACTTGTGGGAATGGATGACCGCGCGACAGAGAGCCAGGGTTGCTGCGTTCCGCGTGTAGCGGCGCGTACTTCGGCGCCGACCTGTCGGAACAGCGCGGCGAGCGATCGAGACGATGCGTCGGCGTCGTTGAGCGCTTGCAGCAAGGCATCGGTATAGACGCCATGCCGCGGACCGTCCGCCGCGAAACCGCCCGGTGCGGTTGCATAGGCAATCACGGTGTTGGCAGCGATCCTCGGTTTATCGATCGCAACCGCGGCGGGGGCAAATGGATTGTCGAGGCACGTATCGAGAATCACGAGATTGAGCCGGCCGGCACGGGCGGATTGCATCGCATGCAAAACGGTATTCAGATCGACGCCGTTATTCAGTAGCGACACCGGCGCGCGGATATCGCCTCGCGCATCGAGTCCCACCGGCAAAAGCAGCGTTTGTGCGCCTACCTGCATGCCGTGTCCGGCGAAATAGAACACTCCGATATCGCCTGTTTGCAATCGTCGTTGAAATTCGTCGATGGCCGCGCGCATTTGCGGCGGCGTAGCATTCGTGCGCGTGATGACTTCGAAGCCACGCGCACGGAGCGCAGCGCCGATCGATTCGGCGTCGCGCGGCGCGTTGGCGCGGATCGGGTTAGTGGCGTCACCGTACTCGCCATTTCCGATCACGAGCGCGACACGCCGCGAATGCGTGTCGTCGCGTGACGAAGCAAAGGGTGAAAGGAGCAAAGCGGTGTCCGCCGGCCGCGCCGGATGACTCGCTACCCAAGCCGGGCTCGGCTCGATGCTTTCACGTTGCGTCGCGGCACCGGCACCGTCCCACTGCGCCTGGATTGCCCCAACCATGCACACCAGCAGGAATCGTCGCCACATCTTTATATCCCGTTTGTACCGGACAGAGTTCAGGCATTCGTGCACCAGGCTCGCGCTGCCCGCGCTCTTTATTAACGATAGCACGCGCTTTGCGTCACAACTGTCCGGGAGTCCTTAACGCGTCATACGGTTAACGAGCATTGCGTATCTTTTTGGCAAGTTACGTCCTAAGCTGATTCAGAAAGTCACGTCACTCGGTCGTTTTAACTAGGTGGGCTGCCTGCCGGTTTCGACCCGCGACATGCCGCTCGAACACCCGGATTGTCATCGATAGCCGGGCCCCAGCCATGACTCCTGTTCGGGAGAGTGCGCTATGCGAAGAACCCGTGTTTCCTTTCTTTTCGGCAGTCGTGATCCGGCGCAAGCGCGTCGCGGCGGATTACGCGCGGCGGTGTGCGCGACGCTCGTCGCGGTCTGCCTCGGTATCGGCACTGGCGGCATTGCGCGCGCCGAGCAGACGCCGTCTCCGCCGGGGGCCGAGGAGTACATCATCTGGCCGTCGGATGGTGCGGTGATTCACGGCGGAAAGTTGTGGGTGCGCATGGGGCTGCGCAATATGGGCGTGTGTCCGAAGGGCGTCGCGTTTCCGAATACCGGCCACCATCATCTTCTGATCGACACGGATTTGCCCGCGCTCGATCAGGAGATTCCATCGGATCGCCAGCACCTGCATTTCGGCGCGGGCGAAACCGACGCGCGCATCGAGTTGCCGCCCGGCAAGCACACGCTGCAGCTGATTCTCGGCGACCATAATCACGTGCCGCACGTACCGCCCGTGTATTCGAAGAAGATCACCATCACCGTGCTAAAGAACTAACGCGGTCCGTTCGTTCGAACCGGTCAAGCCGGAACGGAGAGTCCTGATGAAGAAGATCATTGCGGCCGCGGCATTCGTCGCAGCGGCGCTGACGGTATCGACCGCGCCGCAGGGCGCGTGGGCAGCGACGCCGTCGCCGCCCGGCGCTTACGCGTATATCGGCTATCCGAACGATGGCCAGGTGGTGCCCGCCAATAAACCGTTTCGCGTGTGGTTCGGTCTGCGTTTCATGGGGGTCGCGCCGAAAGGCGTGAAGTACCCGAACACAGGCCACCATCATCTTCTGATCGATACCGATCTGCCGCCGATGGATCAGGAGATACCCTCGGATCGCCATCATCTGCATTTCGGCGCGGGCGAAACGGAAACGATGATTTCATTGCCGCCGGGCAAGCATACGCTGCAGCTGTTGATGGGCGACGACATGCATATGCCGCACAACCCGCCGGTCTATTCGAAGAAGATCACGGTGATCGCGCGCTGACTGTCATCGAGCAGCCAACAATGTCGCGCGCGCTGTTGGCTGCGATCCACCATTCACTCGTCTCGCTGTGCCGCTCGTCAGCGTCGGGACAGCGGGTGCGATCTTCCTGGCCTTTGCTACAAGGCGTTCAGGACGCGAATGACGAAAGCAAGGCACTCCTGGCATAGCCCATGCATCAGTAGCGCCCGAGCAGACAAGTTGCTCGAACCCGACGCACCACGATGCGCTTTCCCACTCCCAGGAGATTTGCCATGAACACGCTGATGATCAAGGACCTGTCCAACACCGAACAACTCGACAGCAAGGCGATGAGCGCCGTGCGCGGTGGCAACGGCTACTATTCGATGCCGTCGTACCTCAGCTATGCGCCCGTCTATGCGCCGAGCAGCATCAAGAACGTCTCCACGACGCAGATGATCAACACGGAAATGAACATCCAGAGCGCTAACGGCAACGACTCGGCGCTAGTCAGCGGTACGGCCACCTACATCCAACCGACCATTTACTCGAGCAACGTCAACAACGGGTAGTGAGCGGCGCACACGCGGCCCGGGCGGCCGCGTGTGCGTGCCCCAACAGGCGCATCGCTCAAAAGACCGCTAATCCAATCGTCCTTTCCACGCATCCTTCGCGTATCCGCCGCTCCCCGCATCGACTTTTCCGCCGCTTCATTGCCGAAGCCGCGCGGAAGCGGCTCGGGCTGAAAAACCGGGCATCTCGCGCGAAACAGGCGGGTGCAACTGGAGACCACCGTGTCAGCATTGCCGGAATCATCGTTCGATTCGTCGTGTGATTCGCTGGACCTTCAGCGGATTCCTGCTGAAGCCAGGACGCCTCGCCGCATAGCCCGTGTGCTAAGCGGGATCTGCGCGGCAACGATGTGCGCTTTGGCAGTGAGCGCGTGCGTCGACGTCAGCATGCCGGCTTATCGACGCCCGGACACGCCGGCCAAGACATCGTGGTCGGATCGCAATGGCGCGCCGGTATCGGCCGCGGAGACGATCGAGCGCGACTGGTGGAAGGGCTTCCAGGATCCGTACCTCGATACGCTGATCGACAAGGCGATCGACGGCAACTTCGATATCCGGGTGCTGGCCGCGCGTATCGAAGTCGCGCACACGCAGATCAGCGAGACAGGCGCGGCCGCGTTGCCGACGGCGGACCTCGGTGCCGGCGCCGACTACACGAAGACGACTGGCCAGCCTTTGACGAAGACGTACAACCTCGCGCTGCAGGTGAACTGGGACATCGACATCTGGGGCAAGGTCGAAAAAGGCGTGCAGGCGCAAAAGGCCGAATTCCACGCGAGCGAGGCGGATTGGCGCGCGGGATATCTCGAACTCGTCGCGAATGTGGCCAGTACCTATTTCCAGATCCTGCAATTCGACGACCAGATCGCACAGCAGCAAAAGACCATCGCCACGAACAAGCAAATCCTGGCGATCTACGAAGGCCAGGCGCGCAATGGGCTCGTGCCGCAAACGCAGGTGTTGCGCCAGCAGGCGGAGATCAACCGGCTCACCAACGATCTCTATGATCTGCGCCGATCGCGGGCGGTCTCCGACAA
Organism: Paraburkholderia tuberum STM678; assembly: GCF_902833905.1. GTDB lineage: Bacteria > Pseudomonadota > Gammaproteobacteria > Burkholderiales > Burkholderiaceae > Paraburkholderia > Paraburkholderia tuberum. The sequence goes on from NZ_CADFGP010000012.1 coordinate 121,473, forward strand.
CGCGCTATGCACGTTGCTCGGCGTGCCGGCCGGCGAATTCCATGTGCCGCAGGGCCATTTGCAGGAGCGCGTGAAATTGCCGGGCGTGCCCGATGGTTTGCCCGCGCAATTGCTGTCGCGCCGCCCCGACGTGGTGGCGGCCGAATTCAGGGTGCTCGAGGCCTATGACCTCGTCGGTCAGTCGAAGCTCGCGCAATTGCCGAGCATCGGCCTCACCGCGCAAGGCGGCACGGCAAGTTACGCGCTTAACCAGTTGCTGAAGTCGTTCACGTTCGGCCTGATGCCGAGCATCAATTTTCCGCTGTTCGATCCGGGCGTGCGCGCACATGTGAAGGTGACCGAGGCGCAATCGAAAGTCGCCGAGCAGCAATATCGCGTGGCCGTGATGGGCGCGTTCGAGGAAGTGGAGAACGCGCTCGTCAATCTGAGTGCCCATAAGGCGCAGCACGCGGAATTGCAGCAGCAGGTGTCGCGCCTGCAGATCGTCGCTGATCAGATCCAGTCGCAACTGCGTCTTGGCGTCGTGTCGCAGCTCGAAGTATTCGAAGACGAGCGGACCTTGCTGGAGGCGCAACAGGCGTTGCTGGAAAACCACCAATTGATTCTGTCCGACACGGTAACGCTTTATAAGGCGCTCGGCGGCGGATGGCCCGGTGTCGACGTGCAAGCGCAGGTCAAAGAGAAGTAACGAAACATTGAGCTAATCCACGAGTTGGCGTACCGCGCGGGTATTTCGTCGGCTGACGGCTTATCCGCGGTCTTCTCATCCGGCGATATCCAAATTGACACTCTCGATGCGTGACTTACAATCCTTTAGGGGTCAGCGTTTGCGTGGCTCTTCACGACAATATCGTTGCGCCGTTGTCCTTCGTCCAGTTCGCCCCGCGTTCCCGCCGCGGCAGGTAAACGCTTAGCGATCCAGATAAAATGGCCACCGGCGAAGCTCCGATTGCTGAAATGCGCGTGACAGTGGACGCTGCCTTCGACGTGGTGTTGTCACCGGTTGCCTGCGCGCAGCGCCCCGCGCTCGATGCCATTCGCATCGTCGACAACCTGTTCGCCATCGGCCGCAGCGAAGCGCCGTTCAGCGACTATCCCGCACCATGGACCGCCGCGCTCTCGCGCCGACATGCGCGCGTTTTCATCGAGCATGGCGCGATTTATGTTGCCGATCTCGGCAGCAAGAACGGCACGACGGTCAACGGCATCGCGGTGCGACAAACCCCCGCGCGTGTACGCGCCGGCGATGAACTCTGCTTTGGCGGTGAACTGCGCTATCGCGTCGGCATCGAGCCGCGCGCGCGCGTCGTCACGGCTGGAAGCGCTTCTCCCCTCATTCATCTATTGCTGGTGCCGCAGCGCGATGACCTGGGTCTGCAACCGGTCGACGTGCTGGCTTTTCCATTTCTGGTCAGTAAAACGGACGAGGTTTTCTCGCGCTACAAAGACCGTTATCCGCACCAGGTCAATTACATTTCCCGGCGCCATGCGCACCTGTTTCTAAAGGGCGGCGAGCTCTATGTCGAGGATCTCGGCAGCACCAACGGCACGTTCGTGAATGGACAGCGGATCGGCGAATCGGCGCTTGCACTGGCGGACGGCGACGTCGTTGCATTTGGCGGCGACCACTTCGTCTACAGGGTGTCGCTACAGAACTCCGCCGACGTCGAACCCACCGTGACCCAGCTCTCTCTTCAGCCCGCTGTCGACAGTGCCGCCGATGCCGACAAGACGACCTTCGTCGGCGCCGCGCATTCGTTTCTCGACATCTTTTGCGTCGATCCGGCGCTGCAACGCGAAGACGAAGTGAATGAAGCGGCGCAGCCGGGCTCCGCGCGCGCGAAGCGTGACGGAGTAGGGACGGCAAATGGCGCACAGGGCGCCAAAGGTGCGCAGGCGGGGCATCCCGCCGATACGAGAGACGGCGCGAACGAAAGAAGCGGCAAAGCTAAAAGCGCGGCAAGAGGTAAGCCGCGTCGCTGGAAGATGGTCGCCGGCGAACTCCACAAGGCGTTAGCGGACGGCGAGCGCACCAATGTGCGGCGCGCGGCGGCATGGGGCGCAGCGGGTATCGCGATCGTGGTTGCGCTTGGCGTGGGCCTTTATCTGCACGGTTCATCGGAACGGGAGTTGAAGAGCCTGCTCGCGAGCGGCGATTACTCGAGCGCTCTCACGATGGCGCGCGGCTATCTGGCCACGCATCCGGCGGACACGAAAATCAGCGCGCTCGCGAGCGAGGCGTTGTTGAAAGCGAACTTGCCGGGCTGGATCGAAGCCGTGCAAAAAGCGCAGTTCGACCAGGCCGACACGCTGCTGAAGAACATGAGGGCGTTGAGCGGAAATGACGCCGATGCCGCGTCGCTGGTCGGCGAATTGCAATGGGTCGGCGATCTCGAACGCTTCGTCGCGGCGCGTGGCGGCGTCGACGCGCCGATCCGCATGTATACGGACGAAGCGACGATCAACGGTCTGCTGCACCGCTGGGACGACGACGCGGCGAGTCACCAGCGCGCGCTCGATCGGATTGCGAGTTACGTGCCGGTCTTCGCGGAGCCCTACGCACACACGCTCAGCCATCTGCGCAAGCTCGAAAGCGACGATTCGGTGTACGTCGCCGCGATCGATCGGCTCAATGGCGTAATTCATACCGAACTTTCGCGCGACAAACCCGATGCGCTGCCGCCGGTACTCGACGATTACGCGCAGCGTTATCCGCGGCTCGCGGGGCTCGATAGAGTGCGCGACGATTTGCGCCAATACACCGGGTTGCTGAATGCCGCGTTGAGCCGTCAATTGACGTCATTGCTGGCGATGATGAAAACCGTGCGCTTCAGCACGCCGCCTTTTCAGGCGCAATTCCAGCAGCTTGCGGCGACGCGCTTGCCGTCGCCGGACATCGTTCAACGGCAGGACGCGGTCGATGCCGCGTGGCAGCGCGGCGACGCGCAGCAGGCGCTGAACGATTTGCAGTCGATGCCGGCGAGCCCGTGGTCCGATGTGCTCGCGGCCGAAGCGACGCACAAGCAGGCGTTGTCCGATCAATACAACGATCTGCGGAAAACGCGTGACGGGAAAGATTACGACCAGCGTCTGCTGTCGTTCTACGCGAGCCTCGATCCGCGGACCGACGCATGGTTCGTGCAGGCGATCCAGAAAGACGTGGCCGCATTGCATGACAAGGCACTCGCGCATGCGCAAGATCTGCTGGTGCGCGCGCAAAGCCTGTGGAAAGCGTACCGCGCGAACGGCCCGATCGGCGGCACGCAGCGGCTCGAAGCCGGCATCTCGCCGGGCTTTCGCAACGAGGCGCGTCTGCTGAGCGAGGCGCAGACGGCGGCACGCCAGGGCATGCGCATCTATACGCAGTTGAAGGCCGATCATCCCGCCGACTTCGATCGCCTGCTCGCGGATATCGAAGCCGAAGCGAGTTTGCAGCGCCGCTCGTTGACCGAGTTGCGCATGGTGCTGGACCCTGGGCTGCTGAAAGCGAAGCTCGCGTTGATTGGAGGCGATCAGAGTGAAACGCGATCCTCACCCTAGACCGTTGTCGGAGGCGCTCGAAGATCATAGCGTCGAAGGCATTGCGATTCTGACGTCCGAGCCGGTGCGGCTTGCGCGCGCGCTGATCTGGGCAATGGTCGCGCTCGTCGTGTCGGGTTTGCTGTGGTCGTTCGTCGGCCGCGCGGATGTGATCGTCAGCGCGCCCGGCACGTTGGCGCCGGAATCGGAGGTGCGGCGCATCTATACACCGATCGACGGCGAACTCGCGGATCTGTATATCGCCGAGGGGCAGCCGGTGTCGAAAGGCGACGTGCTCGCGCGGCTCAATGCGCGCGGCGCGATCGAGGCAGCGAGCAACGCGTTACAGGCACAAGTGAAGCTCGAAGACGCCGAACGCGAATGGAAGCAGTTCCCGGAGAAGAAGGCGTTGATGGAACGCAAGGCCGCGTCGTTGAAGGCGCAACTCGAAGTCGAGGAGCGCTTGCACGAGAATCGCGTTTCAGAAGGCACGACGAAGCTTGCCGAAGGGCAGAAGGCCGAACTCGACGAAGCGCGCAGCTCGCTCGACAACGCGCGCCGCACGCGCGAAGCGGCGAATCAGGAACTCGATCGCTATTCGCGGCTGTTCGCGCAGCCGGGCGGCGGTGGCATTGCCGAATTACAGGTCGAGCAGAAACGCACGGCCGCGCTCGAAGCGGATAACGCTTACCGTGTCGCGCAGTCGAAGCTGGCCGAGCTCGACTTTCGTCTGAGCCATGAATACGCGCAGGCCAATGCGCAACTGGCGACGAGCGGCCAGCAAAGCACCGATCTGCAGCTGCAATACGATCAGGCGGTGCGCGACATCACCGATGCGGAAGACAAACTGCGCGTGCAACTGCAAAGCGCGCGCCTCGAAGCTGATGCCGCCGCGCGGGTGCGTTTCGAGAACATCGATAAAGACAATTTTCTGCTGATTCTCGCGCCGGTTTCAGGCGTGATCACCGACGTCACGTCGACGCAGCGCGGCGACAAGATTCAGGCGAATGCACCGCTCGGCGGCATTGCGCCAAAAGACGCGCGGCCCGTGCTGAAGATCGAAATCTCCGAACACGACCGCGCCTTTCTGCACGTGGGCCTGCCTGTCAAATTGAAGTTCAACGCGTTTCCTTACCAGCGCTACGGGTTGATCAGCGGCACGCTCGCCTATATCTCGCCGGCCACGAAGCCATCCGCGCAGGACAAGCAACCGGTCTACGAAGGCCGTGTCACGCTGGACAAGGACTACTACCAGGTGGCCGGCACGCGTTATCCGCTGCGTTACGGCATGACCGCCAATGCGGAAATCGTCGTGCGCGAGCGGCGCCTGATCGACCTCGGTCTCGATCCGTTCAGAGAGGTGGCGGGTTGAGCGCGCGAATCAAACATCCACGAAAGGAGCCGAGCAAATGACCGCGATAGTGCGTATCGATGATGAAGTCGTGGACGTGGACGAGTTCATTCGTCTTCTGAAACTGACCGGCCAGTTCGAGAGCCTGGTCGAGCAGATCGTGCGCGACAAGCTTACCGTCCATGCGGCGAAGAAGCAGGGCGTCGCCGTCAGCGCCGACGAAATCCAGCAGCGCGCGGACCAGTTTCGCCGCGTGCGCGGGCTGCATCGCGCGGCGGACATGAATCATTATCTCGACGCGCTGCACGTGAGCCTCGACGAATTCGAGGCGTTCATTACCGACGGGCTTTATCAGGAGAAGATGCTCGACAACATCGGTAACGAGGCGGCGATCCATGATTACTTCGCGCTGAATTCACCGAAGTTCGACGCGATCGAAGTCAGCCATATCGTGCTCGATAGCGAAGGCAAGGCGAAGGAAATGATCTCGTACCTGCACGACGACCCCGACGCCTTCGGCGAGATGGCGCGCGAGCATTCGATTGCCGATACGCGCGAGTCGGGCGGCGTGATCGGCAAGGTACTGCGCGGTTCGCTGAAGCCCGATATCGAGGCGAAGATCTTCAATGCGGCGGTCGGCGATCTGCTTGGGCCGTTTCCGTCGGCCGACCGTTCGTGTTTCGAGATCTTCGCGGTCACGGCCAAATATCCGGCCACGCTCGATGCCGACGTGGCCACCGAAATCCGCCGTTTGCTGCGCGAGAGCTGGCTCATTGCCCGCGCCCAGGAACACGTGATCGAAGCGCGCTAGTGCCCGACTAGCGCCCGATAAAGCGAGGCTCACCGATACATGGACGCCCTCCAGACCGCGCCATCCGCGCCTTCCACCGCCGAATTTCTCGCTTCGGTGGAGATCCTGTCGCCGTTCTCGCGCGACGAAATCGAGCGGCTTGCCGAGTACGCGCAGGCAAAGTTCTATCCGTTCGGCGAAACGGTGTGCTCGGCCGGTGACGTGGCCGAAGGTCTCTATGTGATCCGCTCGGGCACGGTACGCATCTTCTCCGAGGAGCACGGCAAGGAAACCAGCATGGGCGTGCGCAAGTCGGGCGAGATCTTTGCCGACATTGCGATGTTGCGCTCGTATGTTCACGAAGCGTCGGTACGTTCGTCGGGCAAGACCGAAGTGCTGTTCCTTCCGCGCAGCGCGATCGAACCGGTGATGGCGGGCAACGCCGCCGCGTCGGCGTTCGTCGCCAGCTATGTGGCGATCAATTCGGCCGGGGGCTTCGTCGCGCAATTGTTCGATCTGCGCGGCAAGCTGAACAAGGCGGAACTCGAAGAGTACGTGCGCAGCGTCGGCGCAAAACGGGTCGCTGCCGGCAAGGAGATTCTGAAACAGGACGGCCGCGACGACAGGCGGCTTTATGTGGTGCGGCAAGGCCAGGTGCGCATCGTGCGGCAGGAGGAGGGCCACGACTATACGCTCGCGACGCTCGGCAAAGGGGAGATATTCGGCGAGAAGGCGTGCCTGATGCGCCAGGAACAGATGGCATCGGTCGTTGCAACCACCGACACGCGGCTGCTGGTCATCCCCGAGCGCACCGTTCATTTCATTCTCGAGCGCAATCCGAAACTGCGAGAAGTGCTCGACGAGCGGATCCGCTATGGCGACCGCGAATTACAACGGCAAAAGCGGCTCGAACAGCGGCGCAAGCTGCCGTTGATGCTCGACCTGCAGAGCAAACCGGAACTCGGCGAGAAGATCATCCGGCGTTTCGCGCTCGTCGAGCAGGCCGAGGAGATGGATTGCGGCGCCGCGTGTCTCGCGACGATCTGCCGCCATTACGGCATTCCGATGACGCTCGGCAAATTGCGCGAACTCGCGAACGTGACGACGCAAGGTGCGACGCTCGACAGCCTCGCGCGCGCGGGCGAGTCGCTCGGCTTCACGACGCGCGGCGTGCAATGCACGTTCGATTCGCTGCGCGGCTTCGATCTGCCGTTCATCGTGCATTGGGAGGGCTATCACTATGTGGTCGTGTACGGGCTGTCGAAAGACTATGTCTGGATGGCGGACCCGGCACTCGGTTTCAGAAAGCTGAGCGTCGAAGATTTCGAACGCGGGTGGAGCGGCACCTGCCTATTGTTTACCGGCGGATCGCAGCTGCTGCAGATGTCGGCCGAGCGCTCGCCGTGGATTCGCTTTGTCGGCTATCTGAAGCCGTACCGCAAGATACTCGGCTATCTGTTTCTGGCGACCTTCGTGATTCAGGTGCTCGGCGTGATTCCACCGCTGATCATTCAGAACATTCTGGACGGCGTGATCGTGCATCAGAACGTCAGTCTGCTGCATATGCTGATCGGCGGGCTCATCATCTCCAATGTCTTCACGCAGTTGATGTCGACGATTCGCGCGTATCTGGCGAACTTCATGGTTCGCAACATGGACTTCGCGATGATGTCGCAGTTCTTCAAGCATACGTTGTCGCTGCCGTTCTCGTTCTTCGCGAAGCGCAAGACCGGCGATATCTTCGCGCGCTTTCAGGAAAACCAGACGATCCGCGCGTTCCTGACCGAATCCACCGTGACGACCGCGCTGAATCTGCTGATGATCTTCATCTACTTCACGATCATGTTCGTGTACAACGTGAAGATGACGCTGGTGTTGATCGCGTTCGTGATTCCAATCATGGGGCTCACGGTGATCGCGACGCCGAAGATCAAGGGCTACGCCCGCGAGGTCTTCACGGCGTCGACCGAGGCGAAGTCGTTCCTGATGGAAGCTCTGTCCGGCGTCGAGACCGTCAAGGGCATGGGCATCGAGCGGCCGGTACGGTTGCGCTGGGAGAAGAAATACGCAAAGGCGCTCGAATTGCAGTATCGCGCGCACGCATTCAATATTCTGGTCGGCTTCGGCAGTCAATTGCTGAATGCGGCAACGACGATTGCGATTCTTTGGGTCGGCGCGAATCTGGTACTCGCGCGTGAATTGACGATCGGTCAGCTGATCGCGTTCAATGCATTCATGGGCAGCGTATTGAGTCCGCTGATGGGTCTCGTCGGCTTGTGGAGCATGCTCAACGATGCGGGTGTCGCGATGGAACGGCTCGGCGATGTGCTCGATATCGAGCCCGAACAGAAGCCGCAGGATTTGCCCTCGCGCGTGATGCTGCCGGAGCTGCAAGGCGAAATCAGCCTGCAAGGCGTGTACTTCCGCTATGGCGAAGAGGATTCCGCTTATGTGCTGGAGAACATCAGCTTCGATATCAAGCCGGGTGAACTGGTCGCGATCGTCGGGCGCAGCGGGTCGGGAAAAACCACGCTCGCGAAGCTGCTGGTTGGCTTCTATCAGCCGAGCGAAGGGAAAATAACGATCGACGGCTATGACTCCGGCGTGATCGACAAGACTTATTTCCGCGCGCAAATCGGCTACGTGATGCAAAGCAATCTGCTGTTCTCGGGCACGATCGCCGAGAACATCGCAAGCGGCGACGACGCGCCGGAGCGCCGCCGCATCGAGGAAGTCGCGAAAATGGCCGACGCGCATGGCTTCATCAGCAAGATGCCGCTCGGTTATGAGCAGATCGTCGGCGAGCGCGGCATCGGTTTGTCGGGCGGTCAAATCCAGCGGCTTTGCATTGCGCGTGCGTTGTATCACGATCCGCGTCTGCTCGTGTTCGACGAGGCGACGTCGGCGCTCGACTCGCAATCGGAAAGCAATATTCTCGGCAACATGCACGACATCCTGAAGGGCCGCACGGCGGTGATAATCGCGCATCGGCTCAGCACGATCATGCGCGCGGACAAGATTCTCGTGCTGTATGAAGGCGCGATCGTCGAACAGGGCCGTCACGAGGAGCTGATCCAGCGCGGCGGCATGTACTATCAGCTCGTGCAGAAACAGTTGAGTGCATCATGATGAAGATACTCGACCAGATTGAAGAGGCGAGCCCCGCGATATCGTACGCGGGACTGATCGAGCGGATCGAGATCCTGCGCTCCACGTTGCGCTGGTCGTCGCGGCTCGAACGCGCCGATATCGACAAGCTGCTGAGGCAGGCCACGTCGTTGCGCGACGAAGTGATGCAGCTTTCGCACAAGGAGCGCTTCGTGCAGGCGGCCACCGCGGGCGAGCCGCAGACGAGCGCGGAGCAATCGCGCGGTGCGCGCCGCAAGGCGCTACTCGAACGCAGCTTCATTTTCGAGGGCACGTTCGGCGACAACCCGCGTTTGCTCGAATCGCTCGAAATCGCGGAAAAAGCGGCGCCAACGGATTTGCCGGTGTTGATCGATGGAGAAAGCGGCACCGGCAAGGAGCTGATGGCGAAAGTGATTCACGCGAATGGCGCGCGTGCGGACAAGCCGTTCATTTCGGTGAACTGCGGCGCGATTCCCGACAATCTGCTCGAATCCGAACTTTTCGGGCATCGCAAGGGCGCATTCACCGGCGCGTCGAGCGACCGCAAGGGAAAATTCGAAAGCGCGCATACGGGCACGATCTTTCTCGACGAAATCGGCGAGTTGCCGCTCGCGGGCCAGGTCAAGCTGCTGCGTGTGCTCGAGGCGCACGAGATTCAACGCGTCGGCTCCGACGAAACGATCGCGGTCGATACGCGCATCGTCGCGGCGACCAATCGCAATCTGCGCAAGCTCAGCGAGGAAGGCCGGTTCCGCGAGGATCTGTTCTACCGGCTCAGCGTGATTCACGTGACGTTGCCGCCGCTGCGCGAACGGCGCGACGAAATTCCGTTGCTGATTGCGTGGTTCTGCGACGAAGCGGCGGGCACGCTGAAACGCCGGCCAGTCAGGTTGACGCCGCGTTTGCGGGACTTTCTATTGAGCTACGCGTATCCGGGCAACATTCGCGAATTGCGCAACGTGATGTACCGCATCTCGTGTCTGGCTGCAGACATGGCCGACATCGAGCATTTGCCGCTCGATATGCGACCCGCCGCACCCGGTTCAACGGCGGCGCAGGCGGAGGGCGGGCAGGCGAGCGGCGAGCAGCCGATCAGCGTCGCGAATCTGATGTCGTTGAGCGACGCGAAGCGGGCGGCCAGCGACGACGCCGAAAAAGCGTTCCTCGAACGCGGACTGCGTGAAGTCAGCGGGACCGTCGCCGAACTGGCGCGGCGCATCGATATGAATCGCTCGCACTTGCAGATGCTGCTGAAAAAGCACGGCCTGCACTCGAAGGATTTCCGCAATCGCAATGCGCCGCCCACGAAGAACGGCGCGAACGAGCGCGACGAGGAAGACGACGAAGGCTGAGTGAAGGACCACTGACCGCTCGGTGAAACGCGCGCCTGAAGATCATCAAGGCGCCGGGTTCAGCAAGGTCTTGTCCGCGGCATTCGGGTCCTGCGCTTCGACGACCACTGCGGTGATGTTGTCGCGCCCGCCGCGCGCGAGCGCGAGGTCGACGAGTTCGCAACTTGCGTTTTCGCGCTCCGCCGTGGTCAGCACGGCGGCGATCTCGTCGTCGCTCAGTTCGTTGCTGAGACCGTCGCTGCACAACAGGAACACGTCGCCGTCGGCGACTTCGATCGCGTCGTCGTCGAGTTCGAGCGAATCCGTTGCCCCGACCGCGCGCGTGATCATGTGCTGCGCGGGATGATGGCGCGCCTCTTCGTCGGTGATGACGCCGAGCGAGCGCAGCTCCTCGACCTGGCTGTGATCGCGCGTCAGTTGCCGCAATTGCCCCGCGCGGTACAGGTAGATGCGGCTGTCGCCGGCCCACACGTAGCCGCAGAAGCGATCGCATGCAAGCAGCACGACCACGGTGCTGCCGATGCGCTGCACCTGGCGGCGCGCGGCTTCGTCGCGCAATTGACGGTTCGCGGTTTGCAGACGCGTGCGTACATCGGCGATCAGCATTCTGAGGCCGTGCGGCGCCGCCAGCTGAGTCAACGCGTCGATCACGGTGCGGCTGGCAACGTCGCCGACCGCGTGACCGCCCATCCCATCGGCGACAGCCCAGCGTCCCGCTTCGGGCTCGTCGAGGCAGGCATCTTCGTTGATTTCGCGGACCCGTCCCGTGTCGGAACGCGCGGACGACGTCCAGCGAAATTGGCTCTCGCATGTCACAACGGCTACACCATATCGTTTCGGTTGCGTGCGTCGGGAGACACGGTGAGGTTCGCGTTCGCGCCGGTGTTGCGTACGTCGACCGACTGGAACTGGTTGATCATCTGGTTAGCATAGAAGTTGTTGGAGACCTCGTACAGATTGACCACCGGCCCAATGCTCGGCGTTTGCGGCACGTACGGCTGAATCCAGCCATAGATCCATGGCGCGCCGCCGCCACCGCGAATCGCCGCCATCGCCTTGCGATCGAGCGCGAGGTTCAGCGAGAGGTCGTTCAATTTGATGCAGGACATGTCGTTCTCCGGTTGGCCGCGTGCGCAATGCGCGCGGCTGAATGGACTCTGCACCAGACGCTGCAAAGGCCATGCCAATCGGGGGCGGATTCGACGCGAAGCCCGCGGCGCATTGACTGGCGCGGCTTGCGCGGTTTTACCACGAACGCGGTCGACGCGATCGGTCGGCTCGCGGCCAACAAGCCCACATTCGAACAGGTGTGAGACCCAACACATTCGGCGGGGTCCCACGGGTTCTCCATTCAGTTGAAATCAACCCGCGACACGACTCGCAAATGAGCGACGCACACCAACAGATCAGCGCGATTTCTGTTGGTCCCGTCCTGACATCTTCCTCTTCAGAAAACCGCTCGATCGGCCGTCAACCCTGTAAACAGGGGTTTTCCGGCGCCTGGCCCGGATGATGCACAAGCTGTCGCAACAGTGTTGGAAATGCGAACGAGGCCAGCCATGAACACCCAAACGCTCGATACACGCGACGACGACCCGCAATCCGCAGCCGCTTGCGACACCGCATCATCGACGATCGATCTGCCGATCGGCGCGCACCTGGTCACGCAACGCAACGGCTACGAACATCACGGCATCTATGTCGGCAATGGCCGCGTCGTGCACTACTCGGGCTTTGCGGCCTCCGCGCATCCCGGACCGGTCGAGGAAGTCGAACTCGCGCGCTTCGCCGCCGGCCATTCGCTGTCGGTTCGCGCCACGCCGAGCGCGATCTACGTCGGCGCCGATGCGGTGCGCCGCGCGCGCTCCCGCCTCGGCGAAAACCGCTATCGCCTGCTGACCAACAACTGCGAACACTTCTGCGCGTGGTGTCTGCTCGGCGAAAGCCGCAGCGAACAGGTGCATTGCTGCTTGCGCCATCCGAGCACGGGCATGCGCGCACTGCTGTGCCTCGTGAAGGCGTTTGTCGAGAGCGGGGCGAGGAACGAACACCGCGTGGCGCAACTCGCGCAAGTCGCGTGAACGCAGCGCGTCGGGAACGGGACGATTCGAGGAGAACATCATGGTAGCCGCAGAAAAAAGCTTGCACTGGGCCGTCGACAAATGGCTCGCGCCCACGCCGTCGATGCCCGCGCGCGTGGTGCGGTTCTGCCATCGCGCGTCGCAGCAGCAACGCTATGTATGTGTGCAGGCGTTGAAGCCGGCAGGATTGCTGTCGATTTTCTTCTTCCGCCACGGCGACGGTTCGTGGAACGTGTTCCCGCCGCAAGCCGAGCGGCCCGCGATGAACGGGTATTGCCGCACGGCCGCGTAGAAACTCATGCGTGACCCGCCGTGGCCGCTTCCGTGGCGAGCCACTGACTGAACAGCAACATCGCCGGCGTCATCGGCTTGCCCTTCAGGCAGGTCAGCCAGTAACTGCCCGCCTTGACCTCGACGTCGAACGGGCGCACCAGACGCCCGGTATTGATCTCCCTTTCGAACATCAACGCAGGCACGAGCGCGATGCCCGCGCCCTGTATCGCCGCTTCCACCATCAACCGCGACGAATCGAACACCGGTCCGCGCACCGGCCGCGGCGCGATGCCCGCGACCGCGAACCAGTTCATCCAGTCGTCCATGCGGTACGAGCGCAGCAGCGTTTCGTTGGCGAGATCGTCGGGCCGCGCGAGGCGCGCGGCGATCTCGGGCGTGCAGAGCAGCGCGAGCGGCGCGTCGAGCAGTTTGGTGGCGAGCGAGCCGGGCCAGGTGCCGTCGCCGAAACGGATCGCGAAATCGAGGCCCTCGGTCGCGAGGTCGACGAGGTTGTTATTGGTCAGCAGCCGCAGCTCGACGAACGGATGCGCGTCGCGAAACGACTTCAGGCGCGGCATCAGCCAGCCGAGCGCGAACGTGCCGACCACACCGACCGTCAGCACCTCGTGAAAATGCCCGCCGTCGAACTGCTTGAGCACCGCCTCGATACGATCGAACGCGTCGGACAGCACGGGGCGCAGCGCGAGCCCTTCGTCGGTCATCGCGAGGCCGCGCGGCAAACGCTTGAATAGCGCGGTGCCGAGCCGCTCCTCCAGCGAGCGGACCTGCTGGCTGACCGCGGCTTGGGTCACGTTCAGCTCTTGCGCCGCGCGCGTGAAGCTCAGATGCCGCGCGGACGATTCGAACGCGCGCAGCGCGTTGAGCGGAAGATACGGTCTCATGGTGCAGATACAAGATTTTCTTGTGAGTGGGCTAACTTATCACCATCGGCCCACTTCGCTGACTCCCTGTCTCTTATTCGCTAGTCGAATTGTGCGACACTAGGGCCACATCGACGGGGGCAATCGCATGCCCGGCGCCGCGCCAGACGCGCGGTGGCGAGTCGGCAATGAAGAGCCGGCAATTGTGAGCGACGGTGAACGGCCGCCGCGGATTGCCTCGATGTAGGTGGTGAGAAGTTGACTGTCCAGATGGAATGCTCGACATGTTCTGCCGACGTTCGTCCAGGTAAGCCGTCGGCTCGTGCAACCTTGCATCATTGCCCTCGATCGGGAGTCCGCTATGTCCGTGTATGTTCTGGCCTTGCTGATTGGCGTCGTCGCCGGCCTTCGCTCGATGATCGCCCCCACCGCCGTCAGCTGGGCCGCGCGTCTGGGATGGCTGCCGCTGCAAGGCACGTCGCTTGCCTTCCTCGGCTTCGCGGCCACGCCGTATATCTTCACCGTGCTGGCGGTCATCGAACTGATCACGGATCAATTGCCCGAAACGCCGAGCCGCAAGGTGCCGCTGCAGTTCGGCGCGCGAATCGTGCTCGGTGCGCTGAGCGGCGCGGCGATTAGCGGCGCGCATGGCGGCCTGGCGGGGGGCATGATCGTCGGGGTGGTGGGCGCGGTGGTCGGCGCGGTAGGCGCGGTGATCGGCACGCTCGGCGGCGCGAAGGTGCGCAGTTCGCTCGCCAGCATGTTCGGGCGCGATGCGCCCGCGGCGTTGATCGAGGACGTGGTCGCGATCGTCGCGGCTGCGTTGATCGTCGTATCGTTGCACGGGTTCTGACATAAACGCAAAAACGCGGCGGGACGCTTTGCGCGTCGCCGCCGCGTTCGGTCGCTGCCCGCAGCTTATTGAACCCGGGCGATTCGCGCGGCCGTCGTGACTTGCGTGACCGGCGCCGCCGCCGTCGAACTCGCCGCCACGGGCGGCATCAGCTTGCCTTGCATGAGCAGCTGAAGCGTCTTCACGACCAGAATCGCGATGATCGCGTTCGCCACCACGAACAGAACCGGTGCCGCGAATTCGATCGGACCCGTCGCGCCGCGTTCGACGAGACGCAGGGCCATCGTCGGCAACGCCGCTACGCCGAAGCTGAACGCCCAGTAGCCGGGCACGAATGCCTGTTGGCGGATCCACGGCAGCAAACGCAGCAGCATCAGCGCCTGATAGAGACCGTAGCCAAGCAGCGCGTAGGCGAACAGGTCGGGCGTGCCGCTGGTGAGGCTCAAATACGCGACACCACCGACGACTGGCGGCGCGAGTTGCACGCCGAGGGTCGGGCGCAGCGCTTCGGGCAGCGGTTCATGCACGGCGGCGCGATGCAGGATCATCGATTCGAGCGCGAGCCACGCCAGCATGCCGCCGCCGAAAAACAGCTCGCCCAGTTGATGGAAGCCGAATGCGGCCGAGCTCGCCGCCGCGACGAAGCCCGCTCCGACCGTCGGCAGATAGATCGCCGGCGTGGTCAGTTCGGGCTTGCGGCCGCCTTGCCACAGCTTGCCCTGTAGATAGACGCCGAGCCCAAGTTGCGCGATCGCCGCGATGCCGTACAGCGTCAGCGCGAGGGTATGCGCGTACGGCTGCAGCAGTTGCGCGGCAAGCAGCGTCGAAATCGGCGCGAGCGCGACGAACGAAGACTGCACCGGATGATTCAGTTCGGCGCGTGCGTCGTCGGTCCGTGCGAACCACTTGTGCGCGTAGGCGAACAGAATGATGACCCAGACGGCGAGCGCCGCGATCGTCACCACGCTGCCGGCGACGGCCGGCAAGTGCCACAGGCGGATTGCGACGCGCCACAGGTTGGCCAGCGCCAACGAGCCCACCGCGATGCTCAAGAAGCCAGCGGGAACCGCACCACGATTGCTGTTCATGACGACCTCCGAAAGTTGCGTCGCGCTGCGGGTTGCTGGCCATGCGCGATCGATGGCGTACTGTAAAAGGCAACGGAGAATCGCAGAACGCTGCAAACGCTCGACAAATGGCGCGAGCGTCTCAAGCTGTGTTTTAGCGGGGGAAAGGGGCAGAGAAGGCGGGGGGAGGAAGGGCGGCCGTCAACCGCCCATGCGCACCAGCATCGCCAGCAGCTGGTCGAACGAAAGCGGCTTGCGCGCGTAGGCAAAATGTGGATTCGGCTGCACCGGAATGTCCGATGCGGCGCTGCACAGGATGATCGGAATCTCGCGCAGCTCTGGGTCCTCATACAGCGTCGTGCACAACTGGAGGCCCGACATGACCGGCATCATGCAATCGGACACGATGATATCGGGCCGGCTCGAACGGACCAGTTCGAGCGCGACGGAGCCGTTCGACGCCGTCCGTACCGCATAGCCGTGTCGTTCCAGCAGCAGCCGCCACACCGTGAGGATGTCGAACTCGTCGTCCACCACCAGAATGGTTTTCATGGGCGGCTAGGTTTTTCGCCCCAATTGCAGCGTGGCCGACAGGCCCGGCGTCGATTGGATGCCCGCGGCGCCGGGCGAGCCGTCGATCACGTCGAGTCCTTGCGACGAAATCGACAGTTCGCGCAGTGACGTGTCGTGCGCGCTTTCGCGTTGCTTCACCACCGAAATCACGCGCCGCAGTCCGCCTTCGGTCTCGGCGTAGCGCAGCAGCACGAGGTTTTCGGTCAACGCCGACACGCGCACGGCCTTCGCGTGACCCGGATCGCTGTACAGCGGCAGTTCCTCGGTGACGAGCGTCGTGACGGTCGCTTCGCGCAACTGATGCAGCAGTGCATTGAGGAACAGGCCGAAGCGCTCGGTACGCAACGCCGAATCGCGAAAGCCCTCGACGCCGTCGATCACGATGCGCGTCGCGCTGGTCTGCTTGACGGTGGCGAGCGCTTTCGACGCGATTTCATCGACCGCGAGTTCGATCGCCGGGTGCCAAAGCACCATCAGACGACCGTCCTGCCACGCATCGGCAAGCGCGATCGACACCGCTTCGGCCTTGCCGATGAGTCTCTGCGGACTCTCGTAGAAGCCGAGATACACGCAACGCTCGCCGCGTGCGAGACCGGCCGCGAGGAACTGCAGGCACAGCAGCGTCTTGCCGACGCCCGACGGGCCGATCAGCGTGGTCGTCGCGCCTTGCGCGAAGCCGCCGCCGAGCAGGTTGTCCAGGTGCAACAAGCCGAAGCCGAGCCGTGCTTTCAGATCGACGGGGCCCGCTTGCTCCGCGCACTGCGCTTCGAGGCGCGGGAACATCAGCAGCCCGCTGCCGGCGATGCGGAAGAAGTGCTTGCCCATCAGATGATCGCGCGCGCGCATCTTGTGCACTTCGATTTCGCGCGCGCGCCGCATGCCGTCGTGATAGCTGTTCAGCTCGATCAGACCGTCCACCAGCGTGTGCTCGGGATGCGACTCGTTGCCCGACAGCGGCGCGAGCAGCAGTGTCGTGCAGTCCATCGCGGCGACCAGCGCGTTCAGCTCGTGGATGAACTTCGACAGCGACAGCTCGGTTTCGCTGAATTCGCGCGCGCTGCGAAAGCCGTCGATGATCATCAGGCTCGGCCGGTAGTCGTAGATGCTCGACGCGATCAGCTTCAGGAAACCGTCGAGGCCGTCCTGCATCAGCTCGTGATAGCCGGACACGAACAGCATCTGCTGCGCGACCGCGGCTTCGTCGAAAAAGCTCAGGCCTTTCAGGTGACCGAGCAGCTTGTCGTGCGATTCGGCGATCAGCGTCATGTACAGCACTTTCTCGCCTTGCCGCACCCGATGAAAACCGATCTGGCTCGACAGGATCGTCTTGCCGGCGCCGGCCATGCCCTCCAGTAGATAGACACCACCGCTCACGAGACCGCCGCCGAGGATCTCGTCGAAACCGGGCACGCCGGTTTCGACATTGCGTCGCGCCGCGTCAGGCCGGGCCGCGTCAGGTCGCGCCGCGTCGGACGGGCGGGACGTGTTGGATGCGTCGGTAGTCATTGTCGATGTGTCGTTCAAAGTGCGAGCGACGGCCTGGTCGTAACCGTCCTATGCTCAAATCCGTTGGGGCAGCAATCCCCATTCCCGATCGCGAGCGACAGTCTCCCGCGGCGTGAAATGCGGGGAGTCTATCCGGCAACGCGTGCCCGGCGAACGGCGTGTGCTCGACATGGCGGCGTGAGAGGGCGAAAAAGGCCGGCGGCGAGGAGCCGGTGCATGCGGTATGAGGGGGAGTGAAGTGCGGTGGCCGGTCGAACTTGCAAACCGATGCAATGAAACGGAAAGGCGAGCGCTTCGCTCATACGGCGCCGCAGGCTTCGGTCGAGGCTGCCGACCACATAGGTCAGGTGCAGGTTCGAACGAGGGCTGCGAGTGGCGCCGGCTTCGGCGGACGGCTTCTGATGCTGGTTCATGGTGTACCGGGTGACGCGCCGCGCCGTATACAATTCGGCAGCGCCTGATCCCAGCGGGCTTACACCCGCCTATTTGCCAACCGATCCAACCCATGCCGAATCCGACCCGGGCCTTTCTTCTCGGCCCGCTCCTGAAAGGCGTTTCACGCTCCTTCTATCTGACGCTGCGCGTGCTGCCCATCGGCATGCGCGATCCGATCGGCCTTGCGTATCTGCTCGCGCGCGCTGCCGATACGATTGCGGACACCTCGCTGATCGCGCCAGGCCAACGCCTCGAATTGCTGCTCGCGTTGCGCGATCAGGTCAATGGCGTGGCCGTCGACAGCGCGCCGTTCCAGCGCATCGCCGCGGAAGTCGCGGGTCAGCAGGCGCAGTCGGATGAAAAGCTGCTGCTCGAATCGTTGAGCCCCGCGCTCGACGTGCTCGCGCAACTGAGCGAGTCCGACTGCCACTCGGTGCGCGCGATCGTCACGACGCTGACCGAGGGCATGGAATTCGATCTACGCACGTTCCCCGACGAACGCTCCGGCCAGATCGCGGCGCTGCGCGAATACGACGAACTCGATCGCTATACGTATCTGGTCGCGGGCTGCGTCGGCGAGTTCTGGACCACGATGACTTACGCGCACATGCCAGGCACGCTGAAAGAACAACCCGACACGATGAAGCAGCGTGGCGTGCGTTTCGGCAAGGCATTGCAGATGACCAACGTGCTGCGCGATTGCGGAAAAGATTTGCGCATCGGCCGCTGCTATCTGCCGCAGAGCATGCTCGAGCGCCACGGTCTGAGCGCGCGCGATCTGTTGCAACCGGCCAATTCGATGCGCGCGCGGCCGCTGCTCGTCGAACTGCTGCGCAAGACGCTCGATCATTTCCGCGCGGCGCTCGACTATACGCTCGCGATTCCGGTGAGCGCGGTGCGCTTGCGGCTCGCCTGCCTGTGGCCGATCCTCATCGGCCTCGACACCTTACTGCTGCTCGCGGATAACGACGCGTGGCTCGATCCGGCGAAAGTGTCGAAGGTGACGCGCCATGACGTGTATCGGATCATCGCGTCATCGCTGCTGCTGGTGCCGTCGAATGCGCTGGTGCGCCATGCGATCAATAGCCGCATCGCGCGGATCGAGACTCGGCTGTAGGCGTAAACGCCTACGGTTGCGCGCACAGTCACGCGCATCGAATAAAACTGAATCGCTTCAATGCACTACGAATCGCCCGCAGTAGTCGCGATTTATTCTGGATCATTGAATCTTCAACAATCGGGAAAGCCCCAGGCCACTGCATTCGCGCTTCACGTTAGTCTCTTCGAAAAGGAGGCGACCCATGCGACAAGCGTTCAATATTGCGTTGGTGCTTTTGCTTGGCTATCTAATGGCGGATCGGGCCTTGATGCGTGCGCAGGCGGGCGAGGTCGGCACGATTACGTGTCACGAGGGCGCGGCGCTCGTCAAATCGGACGCGTTGAAAAAGGGCTTTGGTGACGCTGGCGCGAGCGCGCAGAGCGAGAGCTTCCTGTCGAGTTGCCTCGTGACCGGGCGCGGCCAGGTCGGCAATCTGATCGCACGCGACTGAGCGCGGGCAGCCGAGAATTCATCGCGGCGCACGCAGAGCGGCGCGAAAAAGCGCCCAGACCGTGAAGGCCTGGGCGAAGTCATCGGGAGCCCGATGACGGAGGTAACCACATACGAACTGGCCCGCGCTCGGAGATACCCGAGTCGCGGGCCAGTTCATTTGAATCGGGGTGCGCGTCGCAAGGACGCGCTATTTGGAAGTGCTCGCGGTTCGTTTCGCCGTAGGGCTTCGTGGCCACACAGCTGCGCTTGACGAACCGCCTGCCACCTACCGCTTACTGACCGAAGTAGACCGACTTCGGGCCACTCGTCGGAGCCGCATGGCTCGTTTGCGACGTACCGCTCAACACACCACCGAAGCCGGTAGCGGCTTGACCGACGCCGTTTTGCGCGTCGACGCGGGCTTGCGCAGCCTGGATGTCAGCCGGGTAGTGCGGGTCGGCGTGACCAGGTTGATAGCCGGCCTTTTCCAGTTGGATCAGCTCGGCGCGCACTTGAGCGCGGGTCACGGGCTGGTTGGCTTGCGCGAACGCGGCGACCGGAGCGGCGACAGCGACGGCGATGACAACGGCTTGAATCAGCGATTTCATGATACTTACCTCCAGTTCAGGGTTTTATCTTGCTGCGAACTTGCTTGTTCGTAGTCAGTGATTGCATTGTAATTTGGCGAACTGGACAGAGTAACTGGTGAGATAGGTAATGTTTGTTGCGAAAATTGATATAAATCGATGGAACTTTTAGGGTTAACACGTAAACGTGTGTCCAGTGTCACAGGAAATGAAAACTATGCGAGGTCGGTGAACGACTGCTGCCACAGTTCGTGATTGATCCGGGCGGTCGACATCCCTTGCAGGAGTAAGGTGGTCCGCGATTGCGTCAAATCGACCCCAAGCCGACCGTGAACCCATCACCACATATTCGGCAGCTTCCAAACTACAGCGGCGATCCATTCCTGCCAGTCGCTCGGCGGGTCATCGGCCCTGAGCGGACGACCGGAAGTACAGGCGTTCCCTTCAGTTAAAGTATCTGCGTCTGTTGCCGATATGCCGTGTGAGTGCCAACCCGTCAAGAGCTCTAAGCAGCCCTGTTTTATAAACATTCCGGTGCCGATCGATAGGCGTCGTCGATGACAAAAGATCGGCCGGCAGCGAGAAAGACATGTGATGAAATGCGCAGCGGCATGCCGGGCTTCGTCACAACTTACCGCTGCTGGGACGCCGCCATGGTTATGCAAGTGATTCGACCGCGATGAAAGTTTCACCGGTTTGCCATCGAATGCGCCCATAGCCTCTGCCGAGGGCCGCCCAATCCATGCCGAACCTGAAAAAGTGAACCCCACGTGCGACAAACTGAGTTTGGCTCCTTGCTGTCGGTCTTGGCCTGTTTCATTCTTTTCTCGTTGTGCGGTTGCCATCAGCGAGACCACGATTCTTCGAGCACGAGCGGGCCGGCCAGTACCACCATCACCGCCTTGGTCTGGGCTCCTGACTGGCCGGAAGAAATGCTTCAGATTGCTGCCGAATTCAGCAAGCTGAATCCGGACATACACGTGGATGTGCAGTTCATGATTGGCAATTCGGTGGAAGAAAATATCAAGCCGCGGATCGCCTCCGGCAACTTGCCCGATCTGGTGAGTATCAACCCGAATGCCTACGCGGCCGACCTGGCCGATCAAGGGCTCCTCGCCGACGTTAGCAAGACATCCGCCTGGAACAACATGCTCGATCCTCTCAAAAAGGACTGGACCAGTCGCCAATCCAGGCACTTTGGAATAGCGGGGGGAATGGCTACGACTTTGATCTATTACAACCAGGACATGTTTGCGAAGGCGGGAATCAGGGAGCTGCCGACCAATTTCAACGAATTCCTGGCGGTTTGCGAACAGCTCAAACGTGCGGGCTATACGCCAATAATGTGGAACGGCGGCTTCCCAAATATGCTCGGCAACGGCCCCTTCAGTTCAGGCTTTGCTAACAATGTGGTTGCGCGCGAGCCAGACTGGAAGGACAAAATCAGCGATGGCACGCTGGATTTGAACACCCCCCAGGTAGCGGATATTTTCGCCAGGATCAGGCTGATGCCGGAACGGGGTTTCGTACAGGAATCGTTCATGACAACTGGCTACGATGATGGCATACGGCTATTCAAGGAGGGCAAGGTCGCAATGGCTTTTCACGGTAGTTGGGCAGCCGGTCTGTTGCTGCACGGCAATCCCTTTGAAGTTGGCGTGCTCATCCCGCCCTGGAACGCGCCAGGCGAGCAGGTGGTGCCCGTGATCGGCAGCGAAACCGGGTTTGCGGTGTCGGAAACGCCCAACAAGGCCGCGGCAATGCGTTTTCTCGAGTTCGTCGCTGGGCAGGGGTTTTCCATCCTCCAGATCAAGCGCCAGAACATTTCCCCATTCAAGCAGTTCCCGGGCATGGTGGTGAGCGATCAGAAGATTGTCGACTACACGAACATGGTCAGTCGCTATGCCGTGACCGGCAGCCCGTACTATTCGTTTCTACCCTCCAATTCCATCGAGCGCTTGCATCGATTGATACAGGATGTGCTGTTCCGGAAAATCACGCCAATGCAGGCTGCAAAACTCCTGGACGAGTCTGTTAAGAATGAAGCGAAGATGCACTACAAATGAGCCCACTGATCGCCTGGCTGCGAAGCGCATTCGCCTACTTCTCGTTGGATCTGCTGCGCCGGGTCGAAATTCGCTACCGGCTGATAACCGCGTTCATCCTGCTTTCGCTGATACCGATACTTGTCTCCAGCTACATATCGTATGTGGAGTCAACAGCAGAGTTCAAGCACAAAGCGGAGATATTTTCCAAAGAGGTAGTCAAACAGGTATCCAAAAACATCTCGTTGCGGATGGAGCAGATCGAGACGGAGAGCAGCCTTCTGGTGCTCTCCGATCAGGTTCAAGACGCGCTGACCCGCGTTGCACACGGCAATGAAAAGGAGCAGAGCGAAGCTCGCCAGGATCTGACCCGACTGCTCCTGGAGCACTACGGCGCGGTTGATTTCATCAACCAGAAATATTTGCTCGACAAGGACAACCGGATCACGGACACCCAGGCGTTCGCGCAATTGACGCGGAGTGTGGTGCATCTGGTCCAGCAGGCTCCCGATCGAAATGGCCGGCCCTACTGGAGTAGCTATGACAACGGAGCCGGTCAGCAAGATCTCGGGATGGTGCGCGCCATCATCGACAAGAGCGACAATCGGCAGATCGGTAATCTGGTTCTAGTGATTCGCCCCGAGTATTTCTCATCGATTTTCAATGACGTCGCCGTGGGCAGTGGAACGGAGATCTATGTACTTGACGCCAGCAGCGACAAGCTGATTGTTCGTGCCGACGGCTCTTCAATGAGCACCGACGGAAAGGCTGAACCGGGTCTGCTCGAAAGAATCACAAACGCCGATCCGCACGGCGAGCCAAATGGCTTCGTCGACTTCCATGGCAAGAATGGCGACCGATATCTCGCTGCATACACGGGTATCGCCGGCACAAAATGGTTTGTGGTCAGCACGATCCCGGAGAAGAAGTTGACGGCGGAGGCACAGTCCGTACGCGATCAGATCATACTGGTGGGCATTTCGGGGTTTCTGCTTTCGATCTTCCTCGCCAATTTCATTTCACACAGCATCTCTGTACCGCTCAAAGATCTGGTGCGAAGGATGGACGACACCGGTAGCGATGCAGGCGCAGAGGCGGAGGCATGGATGGACGCGCGCAGTGAGATTGGCGCAAAGGATGAATTGGGCAGATTGGCGCACAGATTCGAACGAATGAGTGCGGCGATCGGGCAGAAGATCCAGAAGATCAACGAGATCAACGCTTCCTTGGAGCAGACGGTCATCGAGCGAACGGCCGAGCTCGTCGCCAAAGAGCAGGAGTCGCGCACGTTGATCGAGAATTCACCTGACACGATCACGCGCTACGACCGGGAGCTGCGCCGCACCTACGCCAATCCGGCTTTCTGTGTCTCGGCGGCCCGCAGCCTTCGCGAATCGCTCGGCAAACGGCCCTCAGAGATACCGGGCGGTGCCAACGCGCTGGCTTACGAGAAGAAGATCAGCGAAACCATTGCAACCGGGAAAAGTCGCCAATTCGAACTGAGATGGCTCAGTAAGGACGGACAGGAACAGTGCAGCCATATCAGGCTCACTCCAGAGATCGACGCGTCGGGCGAGGTGAACTCCGTGTTGGCGGTCGGTCGTGATTTGTCGGACCGGATGGCATTCGAGGCAACGATATGGAAACAGGCTAATTACGATGCGCTGACCCATCTCCCGAACCGCCAGATGTTTCATGCCCGTCTCGAGCATGAAGCCGGCGTGTCCCATCGCTCCGGGCGGCCGATGGCCTTGATGCTGATCGATCTCGACCGCTTCAAGGAGGTCAACGACTCGCTCGGACACGATATGGGCGACATCCTGCTGATCGAGGCCGCGAGGCGCATTACCTCGTGTGTGCGTGAATTCGACACGGTCGCTCGACTTGGCGGTGACGAGTTCACGGTGATTCTGCCCGAGTTGGACGACACCGGGAGCATCGAACAGATCGCGAAGACGATCATCGCCACGCTGACCCAACCCTTCAAGCTTGGTCCGGACGAGGCTTTCATTTCTGCGAGTGTCGGAGTCACGCTTTACCCTAACGACGGGACAGAACTGGATGTTCTCTTCAAGAATGCCGACCAGGCTATGTACGCGGCCAAAGCCGCGGGGCGCAACCGTTTCCACTACTTTACGCCCGAGTTGCAAGTGGCGGCAGAAAAGCGCCAGCGTCTCACGAGCGATCTACGTACCGCCCTGCAAGCCGAACAGTTCCGTGTTTATTACCAGCCTATCGTCAATCTGGCGACGGGCGAAATTTACAAAGCTGAAGCGCTAATTCGCTGGCTGCACCCTGTGCGCGGCACGATCAGTCCATTGGATTTCATCGCATTGGCCGAAGACACGGGGCTCATCGTTCCGATCGGCGATTGGGTGTTCAAACAGGCCGTGCGCCAGGCGCATCAATGGCGCCGACGATTTCATCCATCGTTTCAGATCAGTGTCAACATTTCACCGGTGCAGATTCGCCAGGACAATCTGGTGTGTATCCAATGGTCGGAATACCTCATTCGGCAAGGCATGCCTAGACAGAGCGTGGCAATTGAAATAACCGAAGGGCTGTTACTGGACGCCGAATTGAACGAGAAGTTGCTGAGTTTCCGCGAGGCAGGAATCGGGATTTCGATCGACGACTTCGGGACCGGTTACTCGTCCTTAGCCTATCTGAAGCGCTTCGACATCGATTATCTCAAGATCGACCGTTCATTCGTACAGAACCTCGGTTTCGACGGCGGCAATCAGGCGCTCTGCGAAGCAATGGTCATGCTCGCTCACAAGTTGGGATTGCAGGTTATTGCCGAGGGGGTCGAGACGACGGATCAACGTGATTTTCTCGCCGCCGTGGGTTGTGACTTTGCGCAAGGCTTTTTGTATTCGGAGCCGGTTCCGCCTGATCAATTTGAGGAGCGGGTGTGGCCGACAGCCAGGCGCGCGTCTTGAACCAGTCAGCAACGTGTTCAACCGCTACGTCAAGTTTCCCCAATATCCGAAAGCTCAATTCGGCGACCTCGGCAGCCGCTGGTTTTAGCTCTGGAACGACGGCCACAGCCATACCGGCACTAGCAGCCGCGTGGGCACCGTTATCGCTATCTTCAAAGGCTAAACAAGCATCTACCGGCAGGGCTTGCAGACAAATTCAGCTCCATCCGGAAACCGGCGACCAGTTGAGCGCGTAACGATCCCGCCGCTACGCCCGGCGAGTTCTGGTTTCAGTTTCTCAACGGACTGCGGTTCTAATCCATGGGATTGAACAGCGCAAAGTTCATCCCAACCGCCCGCATTAATGCAATTCTGCCAGGCAAATATGCGCGGGTAAAACCTGCCGTACCGATGCTACTATGTCCAGCATAGCGTCATTCGGGAAAATAAAATGATTTACTGTGTGCAGTTCGAGGACAACGAGGCGATTGCCTCTGCTCGTGCGGAAAATATGAAACTCCATCTGGCGTTTCTTCAAAAAAACAAGGCGGCGTTTCTGCAGGCCGGACCGCTGATCGACACGGCTGACGGCACCGGTGCAGGCGGCCTGTGGGTGGTCGAGGCGGAAACGCCGGAGCAGGTCCTCGGTTTAATCAAGGAAGATCCATTCTGGCCGACCGGTTTGAGAAAGTCGTTTCGCATTTTTGAATGGCCCCAGGTGTTTTCGACGGTTAGGCGGAATGTATAGCTTCGCTGGTTGGATGCTTACTTTAGATAAGAAATTGAATTTTAAGCATCGCCGCTTATATTCAGCGTGCGCGGCTTTATCAAGTTCATCTCGATCATTTAACTAGCCGAAAAGGCAGAGGATTCCGTGAATCAACGGTCATTCAACCTGCCGGAAACCTGGGTCGTGCGCGACGCGACGTTCGTGCGAATCTGGGCGGCGATATTCGCGTCAACGGTCGCAACCTTCCTGCTGCTGATGACACTGTCAGCCGCCGTGTTCACACAAACCCACTCCCCGGTCTTTTCAAACGGCATCGTCCTGACACAGTGGGTGCCGGCAGTGCTGGCGTTGCCGCTGATTAGGTCGCTCGCTTCGCGATACGACGGGCGCTCGCTTCTGATCGCGGCGGAAGTGGGGTCGGCGCTTTCGTTGCTGGTCGCGATGCGGCTGCTGAACGATCTCTATCCGTTGCTCGGGATTCTCGTTGTCAAGGGCACGTTCGACAACCTGTCGAAGGTCGCGCGCCCCGTCGCGGTCAAGCGGCTTTTTACGGGCGCCACGCTGGATCGCGCCGCGTCGTACTACAACACAGCGATGCTGTTCGGCGGCGGTGTGGGTGCGCTGGCCGGCGCGCTGTTCCTGCCGCGTCTGAGTTCGCAGCAGGTCATCGCACTGTCGATCGCGCTTCACCTGATTTCGGCCTGCAGCTATGCGACGGTCGCCAAAGCACGCCAACCCGCCGATCAGGCCGGCAAATCGCGCGCGGTGAACGAGCGCGCCGATCCGGATGCGCAATCGGCGCTCGTCTATTTCATTGCCGCGGTGGCGCTCTTTCAGGGGTATCACAACATCGCCCGTTCGGTCTTCGCTGTCGACCAGCTCGGCATGCCGGCATCGGGTATCGCGCTGCTGCAGGCCGTTACTAATATCGCGTATGTGGTCGGCGCGCTCGCGGCGGCGCGCATCGGTGTCGCGGGCGGCCGCTATCGCACGATCGGGCCACTGTCGCACTGCCTCGCGCTCGCCACGCTGATTCCGCTGATCTTCATCACGCGCCCTGCGTTCGGCGTGCCGATGTACGCGGTGTTCGCGTTCGGCTTCGAGGCCGCGTACTGCGTGCATATGCGCTTCGTGCTCACCTCTGTGCCGTCGGCAAGCATGCCCAGAATCATGGCCAACGCGAATGCGTGGGCGCTCGGCCTGATGCTGGCCGTCTCGCTGGGCGGCAGTTATCTGGTGAGCGAAATCGGCTTCGCGCCGGTCACGCTCATCGTGATAGTCATCGCCGCGCTGGTGCCGCTGTTCGCCCGGTTTCGCCGGGCGGCGTTCGGGAACCAAGCCGGCTTCCTTGAAAAAGAAGTGGGGTAATCATGCATATCGCGTTTGTCGACAGTAATCCGGTCGGATTGAATGCGCTGCTTGCCGCGAAGCGCCGCGGACACGAAGTCACGTTCGTTTCGTCGAAGCAGTTTGTCGAATTTCTCGGCGATCTGTCGACGATCGAAGCACGCGGTCTGGCCGACCGGATCGTCCGCATCGATGCGTCGAGAGACGAGGACGAACTGTTTGCCGCGCTGTCCGAGCTGAACCGTGAACATCCGCTCGACGCGGTGGTGACGGTGCTTGAGTACTGCGCGAGTTCGGTGGCGCGTTGCGCGCAGCGATTGGGCCTCGCGGGCACCGACCCGGCCGCGTTGTCGCTGGCGCAGAACAAGGCCGCTTGCCGCGACCGGATCAGCGCGAGCGGCCTGAGGTCTGTCGGCCATTTCGTCGTCGACACTCTTGAGCTGGCACTCGTGCGCGCGGCGCACATCGGCTATCCGGTCATCGCGAAACCGTTGAGCGGCGGCGGCAGTATCCTGGCTGAGAAGATCGACGACGAAGACCGGCTGCGCGCGTACTTCGCCTCGCTGGGCAAGCAGCTTGCGTTGCCTGCCGGTTTGCTGGACGCGATTTCACCGCAAACGCTGCTCGAGGATTACATCGACGGGCCGCTGTTATCCGTCGAGGTCGCGGCGGCCGCCGGCGAAGTGGTGCCGCTGATCGTCTCCGCCAGAAAGCGCTGCATTGACGAACCCGCGATCGAACTGGGCACGACGATACCGGCTCCCGTGTCGTCGGAAGTGGCGGATGCATTGCGCGCTTACGCAGTCGAGGTCGTGCGCAGCGTGGGGCTGGACTTCGGCATCTTCCACATTGAGATCATTCTGAGCGAACACGGGCCGGTGCTGGTGGAGGCGAATCCGCGCATCATGGGCGGCAACATGCCGACGGTTTTCAAGCTTGCGACCGACATCGACGCGTACGATCTGCTCGTCGACATGTACCTGACGCGCGCGATGCCGCTCGCGTGCCGCGACATCGTGCCGATCCAGGCGGCGACCACCAGAATGATCGGCGCGGCGGAATCGACGCAGGTGGAA
The DNA here is from genome assembly GCF_902833905.1 of Paraburkholderia tuberum STM678. Classification (GTDB taxonomy): domain Bacteria; phylum Pseudomonadota; class Gammaproteobacteria; order Burkholderiales; family Burkholderiaceae; genus Paraburkholderia; species Paraburkholderia tuberum. The sequence goes on from NZ_CADFGP010000012.1 coordinate 149,520, forward strand.
AAAGCGATCGCGCCGCACTGGAACGCGCCGTTCAAGGAACGTTTGGCCGGCTGGCGCTTCGACGTCAGCCGCGGCACGCGGGTGGCGAAAATGGACAGCAGTACGTGCCCGTTTCACTTTCAGGTGGTCGGCGCATCGGCGCACGAAAGCAGCCTACTGGCCGAGTGGATCATCGGTCAAACGGCTCGGGCGACCGGCATCAAACTGCGCAGTTCGAGCGAAGACTATCTGTTCCGCTAAGCGCTCGCCTCAACACCCGGCGGCGTGGCGCGACGCGAGCGCGTTCACCGTCGCCGCGGCCCAGTCAATAACCGTGCGCACCCGGTTCAGCTTGCGCAGGTCGGGATGCACGAGCAGCCAGATTTCGCGTGTCAGGTCGCAAGGAAATTGCGTCGCACGGACAAGGCCGCCGATGCTCTCGCCGACGGCGACCGGCAGCAGCGTTTTGCCCAGACCTTCCTGTACACAGGCGAGCAGCGCCTCCGCATCGTTGACCATCACCTGGCCCGCCGACCCTTGTCCAAGTCCGATGGTTTTCGCCATCCACTCCGCTTGCGGCAGATCGTTCATCCGATCATCGTAGGTGAGCCATCGCAGCGTGTCTTCTGCCGCGCCCTCGCGCAGATAGACACCATACGGCAGATCGCCCAGTTTTCTCGCGACCACGCTGACTTCGTCGCGCGGCCGCGCGAGGCGAATCGCGATATCCGCCTCACGCTTGGTCAAACTCAGCGAACGCGCTTCAGCGACCAGTTCGACGTTGAGGTCTGGATGCTGGCCGAGCAGATTCGGCAACGCCGGAATGAGAATACGGTTGGTGAGGATCGGCACCGACGTGACGCGTACGGTGCCGGCGACGCGAACATCGGCGCCGGAAATCGTCCGCGTGGAGCTTTGCACTTCGATCTCGATGCGCTCGGCGAGGCTGGCGATTTCGAGGCCCGCATCCGTCAGCGTCAGTTTGCCTTTGACGCGATCGAACAGGCGCGCGGCCAACCGCTCTTCGACCTGAGCAATCCGCCTGACCACCGTGCTTTCGTTAACTGACAGCAGACGCGCCGCCTCGCCGAAATTGCCGGTCCGCGAAGCGGCCAGCACGACCCGCAGGTCGTCCCAGTTTTCTTTTGACATACACCGTATTTCCTTACGCGATCTATCGTCTGGATCGGATCATAACTGCATCACCGATATGCGCCAATAGTCAAACAATGTGAAATCACTGGTCGCGCGCCGCTGTTTTAAATCAATATGGATAATTAAGTGCAGGCACGTCTGTATAAATTGTTATGCACTGCAATTTTGCAGTTCAAGACTGCAAATCTGCGGATGCATCGAGACCATTTGTAGATATATGATAATCAAAGTCAATTTCGTGATAACGCACATCGTTCTTCAGAAGGAACTAATTTTTAAACTGAAGTATGGGGAGGTGAGTGGTGTTGTTTATGGTATTGATCAGTTATTTTTTTCTGGTTACCTGTTGTCCGTTCTTTTTGTGGCGGTCATTTCTTGTCGTCGCGAGGGAGGTTATTCGAAGCCGCGAGGTGACGCTGAATCAGAAGCGCAGCATGGCATGGCATCTTTGCAAGGAATTGATTTATGCACCGTTTTTCACCGTGCTCTGGTATCTTGACGAGATTCTGTTTTCACGGTTTGCGCAGCAGAAGTTGGCCAGACCGGTTTTCATCATGAGCCAGCCGCGCAGCGGAACCACGTTCCTGCTGCGGACGCTGTCGCTCGACGCGAATACCTTCTTTTCCCTGACACATCTGGAATGGCGCTTTCCGTTCATCACGCTGTGGAAAATCCTCGATATATTGGGTTTGCGAAAATGCGTCGAGGGAATCAGCTATTGGCCGAATACCGAATTAGGCCGGCTTGCCGCGAAGATTCACGAACACCGGTTGGGCAGTGTCGAGGAGCACGGAATATTTTTTGAAGAACGCATGTATCACCATTATTTCACGTTCCGGCGCTTCCCATTTATTGAAGTTCTGAAGCGTGTAATGGAAGTGCAAATGCTGAGCGCGAGAGAAAAACGCAAACTTTTGCTCACATTCAGAAAAACAGTTCAAAAGACCGCTTATTATCGTGGCGCCGGTCGTACTTGGCTGACGAAAGAAAATGAGAGTGTCGATCTGTATAAATTATTGCACGATGAATTCAATGACGCTAATTTCGTGGCTATTGTCAGGCCGCCGGAAGGATTTGTCAGTTCGTACGTGACGATGTCGGATATCTGTACAAAAGCGAAGCACGGCGTCGACCCGCAACTCATCGCGGATTGGGATAAAGAAAACATGAAATTCCGTAAAGAGGAGTGTTTGAAACTGATTGAATTCTGCGGGGAGCTGGAGCGAAGCAACGCGATCACCTACCTGACGTTCGACCAGTTCACCACGGAAATCCAGCATACCGTCGAACGCATTTATGCGGCCATCGGCGTGCCGCTGAGCAGCGACTATGCACGGCTTCTCGCGGACATGCAGGCGGAGCAGGACCGGCGTGATTCCGGCTATGTGAACGCGCCGCGCAGTGTCGACGGCTTCGAAGCCTTCGGCGCGTTCGTCGCCCGCATCGGGGCCGGGGCCGGCGCTCCCGAACACGGTCTCGCGACCCAACACAACCTGTAAGAGTCCGTCTGATGAACATCCTTGGTCTGAACTACATTTTTCATGACTCGTCCGCATGTGTCGTTGCCGATGGCGAACTGCTGGTTGCCGTGGAAGACGAGCGCCTGACGGGCGAAAAACATTCCCAGAAGTTTCCGGAGCGCGCGATCGAAAGCTGTCTCGCGCGCAGCGGGTTGAAAGCATCGGACATCGACCACATCGCGATCTCGTTCAATCCGAACAAGCATGTCGTCACGAAGGCACTGTATGCGGCGTCGCTGCACCGGGCCGCGGGCTCTTTCATCTCCTCTATGAGTTCTTGCGACTGAGAGCGCGGCAGAAAGCGTTCTGGAGCTGGTACAACAGAACGTGGGACCGGCGCGGAGCGCGTCCCAAAGTGCATTTCATCGACCATCACTTGTCACATATCGGCGGCAGCTATTTCGTCTCACCGTTCGACGAAGCCGCGCTGCTGTCGATCGACGGCTGGGGCGAGTGGTCGACCACATGGCTCGGCCATGCGAAGGGCCGCATGCTGCAGGCATTCGGCGAGAGCCTGTTTCCGCATTCTCTGGGTTGCTTCTATTCCGCCGCGACGGAGTTCTGCGGCTTCAAGCCGAACTACGACGAAGGCAAAACGATGGGCCTCGCGCCTTGCGGCGATCCCGAGCGGTTCTACGACAAGGCGAAGTCGCTCGTGCGGATCAGCGCGGCCGGCGAGATCGAACTGGATCTGTCGCTGTTCGACTTTCCGCAAGTCACCGGCCGCTTCTGCAACGACGCGTTCTACCAGGCATTCGGCGCGCCACGCAAGCGCGGCGCACCGTTCGAGGATCATCACCGGGATGTCGCGGCGGCGTTTCAGCGGGTGATCGAGGAAAGCATCCTGCAGTTGTGCCGGGTGCTCGAAAAGAAGACCGTCACGCGCAACCTCGTGCTCGCCGGTGGCGTGTCGCTGAACAGCGTCGCGAACGGGCGCGTGATGCGCGAAACCCAGTTCAAGAACATCTATGTGATGCCGGGCGCGGGCGACAACGGCACCTGCATCGGCGCGGCGTATTACCTGTACAACGGCCTGCTGAAGGGCGAGAAGCGCTATCACCATGAGCACCCGTATATCGGCACCGAGCACTCGAACGAGGCGATCGAAGACGTGCTTCGCCAATCGAAGGTAGCTTATCGGAGATCGGCCGACGTCTGCGCTGAAACCGCGTCCATTCTGCGGAAGGGCAAGATCGTCGCGTGGTTTCAGGGAGATGGAGTTCGGTCCGCGCTCGCTCGGCGGCCGCAGCATTCTCGCGGATCCAACGCTGCCGGGCATGAAAGACAAAATCAACGCCGAGGTCAAGCATCGCGAGTTGTTCCGGCCGTTTGCGCCGTCCGTCGCGGCGGAAGACGTGTCGAAGTTCTTCGACTTCTCGGGCGAATCGCCGTTCATGCTGATGGTGTGCGACGTGCTGCCCGACAAGCAGGCGCTGTTGCCAGCCATCACGCACGTCGACGGCACCGCGCGCCTACAGACAGTGTCGGCGACGTCCAGCCGGCGCTACTACGGTCTGATCAAAGAGTTCGAGAAGTTGTCCGGCATTCCGGTTATTCTCAATACAAGCTTCAACATCATGGATCAGCCTATCATCGAATCGCCGCTGAACGCGATTCGATGCTTCTTTTCGACAGGATTGGACGTGCTGGTAATGGGCGACTTCATCGTCGAGAAAGCGCCCATGGCCGTTGGCGAAACACCGGTCGTGCTGCCCGCTTCGCCGCAACGTGCGCCCGCTTCGTTCGTGACGGTCTCGGGGGCGAATCGCAGCGACGCACAACTAGATACCATTTCTTGATGCGGCGTCCCGCATTTCGGCCAGTCGAAAAGAATAGGGGAAAGACATGGACCTGACCGATATCGCCAGCAGCGATATCTCCTGGCACACAATGCATGTCGACAAACTATCGCGTGCCAAACAGAAAAACCAGAAGGCGGCCGTGTTGTGGCTGACCGGACTGTCGGCGTCTGGAAAATCGACGATCGCCTCGATGCTCGAGCGGCGCTTGCATAGCAACGGGTCACATACGTACGTTCTCGATGGCGACAACGTACGTTTCGGCCTGAATCGCGACCTGGGTTTCTCGGACCGCGACCGGGTCGAGAATATCCGACGGGTGGCCGAAGTCGCGCGGCTGATGGTGGATGCTGGACTGCTCGTCATCGTGTCGTTCATCTCGCCGTTTCGCGTGGATCGCGACGCGGCGAGAGAACTGTTCGACGAGACCGAGTTTATCGAAGTGTTTGTGGAGACACCGATTGCGGAGTGCGTCCGCCGCGATCCAAAGGGCCTGTATGCGCGCGCGCTGCGCGGCGAGATCAAGAACTTCACCGGACTCGATTCTCCGTACGAGGTGCCCGAGTCACCGGAGATCCGGCTCGATACCGTCGGGCACTCGGTGGAGAAAACGGTCGAGCGAGTGGAGGTATGGTTGAAGGAGCGGGGGTTTTTGAATGATTGAACAGGAAGACGCGTTGTCGGTGGATGCCAGCACGCTAGACCGTTTCGAGCAGCTCGCCATCGCGGCGGGCGAAAAGATTCTCGAGTATTTTGACAACCGGTGCCCGGTATGGGCCAAAGCGGACCGGTCGCCGGTAACCGAAGCCGATCACGCCGCCGAGGCGGTCATCGTGGACGGATTGCGCGCGGCGTATCGCGGCGTGCGGTGCGTGGCCGAAGAGGCGGTATCGGCGGGCGTGATGCCGAACGTGCTGGGGCGAGCCTTTTTTCTAATCGATCCGCTCGACGGCACCAAGGAGTTCATCGCGGGACGCAACGATTTCACGGTGAACATCGCGTTGATACGGGACGGTACGCCACTGATCGGCGTGGTGCTTGCACCGGCGACGCGCATGCTGTACTCGGGCCGCCCCGGTTACGCGTGCATGTCGGAGGTCGGTGCTGATCGCGGAATACGCAACCGGCAGCGAATCGCGGTGCGCGCCCGTTGCGAGCCGCCGACCATCGTCGCAAGCAGATCGCACGCGTCGGCCGATACCGACGAATTTATCCAGCGCTACCCCGACGCAAAATGTATGTCGGTCGGCTCGTCGCTGAAATTTTGCGCCATCGCGAGCGGCGCGGCGGATATCTACCCGCGGCTCGGCTGGACAATGGAGTGGGACACCGCCGCGGGGCACGCGGTGCTGTCGGCCGCGGGCGGTCGCGTCATGTCGATGGACGGCACGGTGTTGACTTACGGCAAGCGCGGGCAGAGCAGCGACGTAGATTTCGCGAATCCGTGGTTTGTGGCGGAGGGTGGCCCGCGCGGCTCTATCTAGCGCGGTCGGCGCACCCAGGATCGGCGGTTCTTCGAGCTATGCGTATTCCATCGGATCATACGCGAACTCAATTCTGCCGACCTGTATGTGGAAGGCAGCGATCGCTTCGACGATCTCCGCATGTACCAGTATCAGTTGAAGAGTTCCAGCGCGAGCTACTCCGCTATAGCAAGATCGTGGGGTCTCCCTGCGAACGGCAAGATATTCACGAAAGACTACTTTTCGCATCGAAGCCTCGTGGTCGTCGTATGGCTAGATCCTTCGACTTTTCCGGTCGTCGACGGCGCAGCGCCGTAGATTGCCGACGATTTAGCTATACTCGTCGACGGTCCCTTCATGGCCGCACCCGGTCCGACGATGAGCTGACGGCGTGCTCCGCCATTGATGCCTCGGGTCGGGCAGCAGTCAGACCCGAAGCGGGCCTTGGCATTTTCCGGAAGCAGCCGTTCGTGCCAGTGTCTCGCCACGTCTCCACGGGGCGAAGTCAATGAACGCAATCGAAATTAAATCTTGCGAATCCTAGGGCTGCAATCGTCAATGGCGTCCGTCCTACATCTGATTTTGACGTCGGCATGCATGCAGTATCTCGTTGACCGCAAATGCTCCTTTCACGGTCTGCACATTTTGCAGGACACACAGGTGATACGCTCTTTCGCGCGGCAAAAGCATTGCGCCATTTCTGTAAATCGCGTCGCACGAGTTGCTGATCTGGCGAGCCGCAAAGCTGCTCTGACTGTTTCCCAACGAATGCAGAATGCATTGATCGTAGTCTGGATTATCACTACCGTACGCTAGGGCCGAGAGCGGGGTGGCGAGCGTGATCGAGAGAAACAGATAGGCGAGTTTGAGCATGATTGCGACCAAGACTCAGGGATATAACGGCAGGCAGTTACCGATTATCAGCGATTCAGGCGTCAGTGTCGAATGACCGGTGGTGGCAGGGCCGAGTCAAACACTCGGCCCACCTATGTGAATGCCTCAGACCGACCCTCAACGGCCAATCGCGGTGCTCGCTCTCACTCGCAGAAAACTGACCGTTCCGTACGTTCAAGTGGCATTTTCGGGAACAACTATTCGACTTAGCCGCCGCTGGCCGGTCGCCACACCGACGGCGGCTTAAGCCAACAAGGTGCTGGGACCTGCGTCGTCATGGTGTTTCGCGTCCGCGGTCCGCGTGGGAGTCCGTTGTTTTGCGAGGAGAAAAGTTGAGCACGCCTGGTGAGGAACCGGAAGCCTAGTACCTCATCGATCGTGAACAAGAAAACGGTCGTAATGCCCTCAGAAAGAATGCTCACGCTCACAACAACCCGTCGAATTGAAGCGGAACGGTCGGTATCGGGGCAGCGCAGATAAAGTCACCGGACGCGAATTTAAAGAGGCCTCTCGTTGGAGGGGCCTTGATCTACGAAATCACCGTGTTTCTGTTAGTACGTCACAGAAGTCCCACTGCCAGTAAAACTGTGCTGGGTAGGAGCGTCATTTGCATAGTCGGCAACGGCCTGGATGATGTTCACGATTTGCTGCGGCAACCTGCCGCCGCTGACGGCGGCCATTGCAGTACGATCCATCTCAACGGCTACGGGGAGGTCTTTGATTACCAGCGCGTTCATTTCGATTCTCCAAGGGTAAATTAGTCAGTCAGGAATGTCAGAGCTTATTTTGAGGGTGTAGATACTCCTCGATGAGGATCAAGGCAAAGTGCGTGCCAAACGGTGGCACCGCGGTAAGCGATCACGCAACTAATTGAAAATATTGGATTTTTAATGGCGACCAGTGCGAATTGGTAGACAGACATGCGCGCTGCGACCGGTGGGCCGGATCCAACTCTCCGTCTGGCGCTGTGGGTTAGATCGCGACACATGCGGTCCGCCTCCGTATTCCGTGTTTGTACGATGTCCTCGAGGCTTAGAACCCGATCGAAGCCTGACGACAATGAGTCTGTCGCACGGTCGCTGAGGGAAACGCCGATTCGCTCCGCGGCTTTCCTCGTTTCAATGACGGGAGACGCTGTCAGTCAGCGAGACATTGCCCGGCTCTTCGATGTCTATCTGCACAAGCCGTTCTCCTGCGAGGCACTCATGCAGGTCATCGAAGACGCTCGCTGCAGCAGCGATGCGAATACTCGCCAAGCCGCCTGGACTAACTGTTGTCGACGGAAGCGCACACAACCCATGGTCGGAGGTTCAACGGCAAGCCTCTTCCGGGTCACGGAGCAAAGCGAGCGGCAGCTTTCAGCATGAAAGCGACTTTTGAATGTCTGGCCGAGTGAGCGGGCGACCGGCTGAACATGGACGGGAGCGCCAGTTCAAATGAAGGTCGCGCGAAGCGGGCGTGAACGGCACCGTCTGTTTTTCCGTATTCAAGGGCGCGGATGAGACAAGCGTGCCCCACTACACAGGCAAATCCAGCGTCGAAAGGCTTCTGCGAGCGTCTGTGCATATGGCGAATGGCATATAGCAGGGAGTACCGCCGCGTCTAAACTGAAATTGCCGCCACATCACGATCACGACTTTTCTCTGCCCACATTCCGACGTGTCTGGGTCCTCCGGCGCAGTTGCCCGACTCGACGAATCAATCCACCTGCCTTTGTCATCCGCTGAAAAGGGCGTAGTGACGGGCTGACGGGCGTTCAACGATGTGAGATCTGAACGATGGCCAAAAAATCTATGCGCGCACCAATTCTCGCCCTTTAATAAAGTGAACTAACGCCTTTGAACCGGAGGTCAGAATGGAGCAAGTTCTGCGTGCAGCGGTCATGCAAACGGGATCGGCCATGTTCGATGTCGAACGAACGCTGGCCAAGCTCGAACGGGACGTAGTCGCGGCGTCGAAATGCCGCTTTTGCGCATGGCCATGTACGCGAAGCGAATACAGATTTATTGCGCGCCGACAGCGGACAGTCGGCCCACCTGGGTTGCTTCAATGCAGCACATTGCGATGGAAGGCCGCTGTTTTGTGCTCTCTGCGTGTCAGCATTTACGGCGCCGCGATGCGCCGGACAACTATGCTGCCGTCCAGGGCAACAATCCGGATACCGTTCTCATGCGTGGCGGCAGTTGCATAGTGGGACCACTAGGAGAGGTGCTTGCCGGGCCCGTGTTCGATGAAGACGCCCTGCTTGTTCACGAACTGGATCTCGCTGACCTCGCGAGGGGAAAATACGACTTCGATGTCGTAGGGCACTACGCACGTCCGGATATATTCCGCCTCCATGTAAATGAGTCGGTTACCCCACCCGTCGTTTTTGAGCAGAACCGTTGATTGCGCCTCGTCGGGCTGTTTCTCCGAAACGGCCTCGCACGGATGCCTAACGTCGGTCGCGACATCACCGAGGACATTCGGTCTCAGTATGCATTTCATTGCGGCACTTCACCGTGCCTTCCTGAAACAAGCGAATGATGCCCGGTTCTCGGGCGATGGAGGACGCTATGTATTCCTTGTTGCCAATATTGGGACCTGATCCTGACGCCCCCGTGAGCGCGGAAGCATACTCATTGGGTAATGATGGTCAGGCAGCCGGAACCACATTTGTGAACGACGAGGGGCAATCGCGGCCGGTTGGCGCGCAATGGCTAAACGGCTGGCTTACCTCTACCCTTGCGCCTCCGAATCACACGACCCTCTGGGGTATCAACGACGGCCTTATCGCTGTGGGCAGCATGACAACGGACAACTACGCAACCGAGTCCGCCATCATCGTCGACGCCGGGAATGTGACTGACCTCTCGAACCTGGTCGGGCCGATCTCATGGGCGGCCGATGTCAACGATCAGGGGCTCGTTTGCGGCGGCGGCACTAACGGAGAGGGTTTCCTGTTCAGCGTGCCCGCAAACCGTCTCGTTGCCACTGTTCCGGCGCTTAATCTTGCCGTGATAAACAACCAGGGAGAAGCAGTTGGCTTTAGTGATTCCGGGAAGCCGGGAGTACATAGCGTCGCGAGCGGCGCCACAAAGATGCTGGATGCGATGGAAAGCGCGTACGGCATTAACGACGCCGGGGTAGCCTGCGGAGCAGCCGGCACGCCGCCCACATACAAGGTCGTTCCGGGAACGTGCGACACACGGCAGGCGACGCCGGTCTTTCAGCCTATCCCGCTGCCCGCTGGAGCAACCGAGGGTACTGCAACGGCAATCAACAACAGTGGTGATGTGGTCGGCAGTTGCGTGTTTGACGATCCGTCGTTAAACAACGGCTTTCATTTTGGAGCTTTTCTCTATCAAAACGGGACGACGACGCTTCTGGACAAGCTGATTTCGGATCCCGGATGGCATCTGGAGGTTGTGTTCGATATCAACGCTAGCGGACAGATCATCGGGATGGGGAAGCAGAACGGCATTTTGACGGCTTTCATGCTGTCACCCACGACGAGCTGGCCATGGTGGCATTTTCCGTTGCCGGTACTTGTAGGGCGCCTTCTCGGGGGTGTGGCCGATGACGCAGGTGGTTCGCTAGTTCTTGGCGGAAGACCGATTCTAATCGATCCGTGGGGCCCCTGGCTGCAACTACAGCCGGAAAAGCGCGATGCGCTCATTGCACTGGCGATCGACGAGATCGCGAGTTCTATCTTCGACGAAGCGACCCGCGTGCAGGTGCGAATGACGTTGGTTGAAGCCGCAACCAGCCGCCTGAAAGGTATGAATGTCAGACGCGGTCGAACCGGACCGCGGCAAACCTCGAAACGAAACGCGGAGATTCCCAGAAAGCACGGGCTTCCAGTGAGCTGGCTAAAGAAGTTTGGCCGCTAGCGTCAACCTGGCGGATTCAACCGGTCGATGCAATAGTTCGATCGAATCGTTCAGCCGGTGTTTCGTAATCCAGGGTCTTTCGTGGTCGCTCGTTCAGCCTTCGTCCCACTCGTGTAGACTGCGCGGTTGTCCCAACAGATCGACCACCTCGACCCGGCTCTTCCTCCTGGGTCCGGCGTGTGTCAATGCCCGCGTTCGACGCGCCCCCGACAACGCTTGATGGTTTTGACCAGCTGGTAGCAGACCCGAGCGAGTACTCGATCGAGCCGCCAGCGGAAGAACAAATAAAACGGATGCATTTCTGGAACACCCCCTGATTGAAGCGGAAATCGAATTGCTGGTTGATTGCCTGATCGGCGACGCCGCGCCGGACGAGGCAATCGATGTCGCGTCGAATTCCCGATCCAGCGAATTCGACATCGCGACACGCGCGCTCGCCGTCGACGGCTGGTGTGTCGTGTCGAACTTTTTGTCACAGAGCGAGACGCAGGCCTTATCGACCGAATGCATGGCCATGCACGACGCGCAGCTGCTGACACCAGCCCGTGTGGGGGCCAATCGCGCTGCCACACTTTTGCGCGGCGATAGCACGCACTGGTTCCAACCCGACGCGCTGAGCACGCGGCAGCAGGCGTTCGCCGATCGCATCGACGCGCTACGGAACGCGCTCAACCGCGACCTGTTTCTCGGTCTGGTCGATAGCGAATCACACTACGCGGTATATCCGCCAGGTGCCGGATACGCACGCCACCTCGACTGCCTGCGGAACAGCGACAGCCGCGTGATTTCCGCTGTGTTCTACCTCAACGAGGCGTGGCAGGACGCCGAGGGCGGCGCACTGCGGCTATACCTTGCCGATCAGTCTTATCACGACGTCTTTCCGCGCGCCGGAACGCTGCTCTTGTTTCTCTCGGCGGAGTTTGAACACGAGGTGCTGCCCGCCACGCGCGACCGCATGAGCATTGCATGCTGGATGAGGCAGCGGGTGTAAGCCGAACCGCGTGCGCATCTGTGGTTAACGTCCAGGATCGCGCCCTTTCGGATCAGCTTGACAATCAATTGCCGGATTTCGTTAGTGCCCAGTTCGGCATGGTGCCGATAGCATACGCGCGAAGCCAACGCCGAGTCACGACAATGTGGCCGAGCTCGGAAGCTCAATCAAGCCGTGAGCCCTCCTTTCGCCCCCGTCACCCTGGGCGCAGCAGACGCGGGAACAGAGTCCCCAAAAAGTAGCTCAGTGTTGAAGATTTTCCTCGCAATCTTCCCAGTACCGAAGCGGGTCGCGATGTTGTGGATAGTGTAAGTTGAGCCACTCTGACAACCTGGCCCAATCGGGATGGTTGGTACCAGTTTGAGCCGACCAGATCGACGACCTCTCAAGTACTTGACCGTTCACGCGATCACGGACGAGCAAGCTGCCCAGTCCGCTTGAACTGTTCGTCTGTGACTCAACCAGATACCGCGGCAGAATCCTGAGCTCAGCATCCTCGGCCCACCCGTATATGGCGCGGACCACGCCGGACGGATCTCGCAACTCTATGGGTCCGCTTTCCGGGCGAACGGCTGTCCAACCTTCAGGAAACTCAGTGACAACCTCGTTTTTACCTTCCCTTACCCACTTCGCGCGCCATGCCCTCGCCATCGACTCGCGCATGCGAGATACCGACTCGTAGGCAGCAGGCAACTCGATCGCCATCGGAAGAGTAATGAGGTTGTCTTTCCAGAGTTTGGCTTCGTCGTCGACGCGCTCGACCTCGTCGAACACCCCTGCATCGAATGGGTTCTCTGGCCGGCTCGATACTTTCACGTTCCCATTAGGCAGACCCTCGAAAAGGCGCTCAGCATCATGGCGGGTAAGTTTCGTCTTTCCTTTCTTCATTGGGCTCTCTGCAACAAGGTTTTTTGCTAACGCGTAGGCCATAACGACCGAAATCGGGCGCCACTTCCTCTCACGCGCGTTTGAAGATGCTCACGATCCTATTCTGCGCTACCGGCTTGCGCGGCGGCAATGGCGCGGCTTATGCCGCCGCTCCTGCCGCCGGACATCAGACGGGTCGATCCTCGCACAGGATCAGAGGATGAGCGGACGGGCGTCTAACGACTTCTCGCGAAGTCTCCTTCTACCACAACAGCGGTTATCGAATGGAAGGAGGTGGCAGAATCCGGGCAACTGAACTGTCGTACACGACCCACTTGCCCCGCTCAGCCTAGGTTCGTAAGCGGCCGCTCTCCGCCGGCTGATATCGGACGGTTATTGCGGTCCCTCGGCGAAGTGCTGCGGGTTAGCACTACGCCTCAGGTCTTCGGTTGTCTGCCCGCTGCCATCAGGCCGCCAACCAGGCGGCTTGAACACATAGCCACACGCCTCGCGCAAAGAGTGCGCCGTTCGCAGATCGCGCCACGATGCACGCCAGTGGTCGAACTCGATAGTCAGCAGGTTATATGTCGTCATCGGTCGCACCAGCCCAAAGCGGCACGGCGTGTCGCGCTGTTCAGCTATGTAGGTGCCAAAGAGTCGGTCGAACACGATCAGCACGCCACCGTAGTTTCCATCCAGATATTCATCCCATACGAGTTCGGTGTGAAAGTGTCCATTACTACGACGCACAAGGAGGGCCTGGTGATCGGCATGCGCTCGATGCCGGGCAATCCGTACGACGGTCATACGCTGGCTGAAGCGCTGGAACAGGCCTCGATCGTGAGTGAGGCGAAGCCCGAGGTGGCAATCGTAGATCGCGGTTACAAGGGTGTCGCCGTCGACGACGTGAAGATTTACCACCCGGGCCTGCGGCGGGGCATCACACGCGGACTACGCGCGATGATCAGACGGCGAAGTGCAATCGGGCCAGCCATCGGCCATATGAAGACAGACGGAAAACTCGATCGCAAGTGGCTCAAGGGCGCGCTCGGCGATGCGATGCACGCGGTGTTGTGCGGCGCCGGTCACAACCTGCGGATGATCCTGAGGAAGCTGCGGCTTCTTTGTGCCTTCATTCTCGCTGCCCTGATTAACCGCAGCATTGCCGTGACCCCATCGCCGTAACGCCCGTGGTCGGCAAAACGAATTGTTCAGGACGGACCAGCTAGTCGCGGGTGCTCCCCAAGCCCTCGTCGCGACGTTTCACGCGTACAGCATGACCATCCGGAACAGGGACGCGGGGAACATTTCAGATGGACAAGCCGTACCTATAAGATAATTGACGAACTTACATTACTTGTTCGCCAATGCACCGCACGACGTCGTGCATCCATGCCAACCCGGTGCGATTACGTCATAGTTGTCGACTGTTCCGACAAATCCATCGCCCTTGAAATTTGCCTTGGCTGTCGCCCAGCTTTGCGGGGTATGGAACACGTAAAGCGTGTCGGGCGAATAAGTACCGTGCTCGATCGTATCCTGCAATTGCGCCTGCACCTGGCCGAGCTTGTCGAAATCGACGCGCGCAAGATTGCCGCCGTTGATCGTCATCTTCGCATTAGACGCCATGAACGCAATCGGGACATAGGTGTAGCCGCCATCTAGCGGCATGACAAACGCGATCCGCTTGTAGTGCCGGGGCACCTCTTTCCAGAAATCGGACGTGAGGGACGGGGTCCACTGCTGCGTCCATTGGCTTCTGAAATACTTTGACGCCTTGATCAGATCCGTGGCCTGGAAGACCACGAAGACACACAAAAGAGGAACTACCCATTTTCTGGGTGAGAGTTTGATGAAGCGAAATAGCAGAAAGACAATAGCCGCATAAAAAACCGGCCAGATAAAGCGACCCGAGGCGCGGAATGTCGACGTGAATCCTGTCAGGAAGGCCGGCATCGGGTACTGGAACAGCTCATGGCGGCCGCCGAGAGAGACCCGGTTTGACAGCGCGAACAGATAAAACAGCGCGCACACGAAGATCAGTGACGCGTGCGTGCCCCAGGCAATGGGCGCGTTCTTGCGATGTTTTATGATCAAGACCGCCGTCGTCACGAAGAGCAGTAAGACGCCAGCACCGATGTAGCAGAAACCTTCGTAATCTCCGCCGAGGAATCCATAGCTGCTCCAGATCGACCAGATGGCCTCCGCCCGGAACGGCGAGGTCAGGGTGACGCGATAGGTGCCGAATCCCCCCGACACGACGCTTCTGACCATGTAATAGCCGACCGACCAGGTCGTGATCAAAACCGCAACGGCAAGACACGGAAGCTCGACAGCCAATTGCTTCAATCTTGCGCTACCGGGCGCAAGCAGGCGTACCCGATCGGCAAACCAGATGCCTGCGACCATGGCAAGCAAATAGGCGTGAATCGATGCGGTCACGCAAATCAACAGAATCCAGTGCCACATCCTGCCCCGGTTGGTCAGATAGAGATATAGCGCGGCAAGCAGCAGCCAATGCCCTATCAGGGCCTCATGTCCGTGAAGCCGCCAAAGCATAGGCGGAGAGAGTGTCAGAAGTGCGCAACCTAGTGCTTTGATCACGTTGTCCGTGGTGCGCAGCGACAGGATCGCCCAGGCAAAAACGGCCTGTAAAGCAAAGCAGGCGGCGATCCATAGCCCAAAATATTGAAATTGGTCCGGCAGGACGCCGCGAACCAGCTTGAACAGGATTGCGAGCAACGGTATTGAATCCGAGAATACGATCGAACTACCGATGACTTCCCCGTACCCCGGATTCAGGCCTAAGGGGAATTGCAGATACGGACTATGACGGAAAAAATTCCATCCGACGTATTGCTGCGGGGCGTCACCGTCGCTCGACATAATCCAGTCCACACGAAGCGGATTCAGCCCGTGTCCGCCCGTGAACGCCAGGAAGACGATTAAGCCGATAGCGGCCGGAATCAGGACGTTCCGAATGCGGAATAAGTCAGTCATTGTTAATGGAAAGTCTAGGTCGTATTGATGGTGAATGTAACGCAACTGGAAAAACGGTAGCGATGAATCGAGCAAGCCGGGAACCTGATGGCAGTGATATCCGAAGCCGCGAAGATTAAAAGTCTGGTAGCGGCATGGCGGCGGGGACGGTCGCCGTAACGCCCGTGGTCGGCAAAACGAATTGTTCAGGACGGGCTAACTACAGATCCTTCCTGCCTCCAGCGACGGTGGAGAATGGTAATCGTGAAGACGTTGTTTGGTCTAGAACCAACCCTGACTATCGACTTGCGGACAGCACAAGGCGAACCGTCACGATGTCCGGCGATAGCTCGCTCACCAGCATTAAACCGCGGGTTATCGTTTATGGCAGTCTGAAACCGGGCCAGCAGCGGCCGTTCATCCGGATCTGCCGACCGACCGAAAGTGGCCGTTGTCCGCGCGATAGCGCTTGTCGCCGGGAAAATAGCCGGCGGCGCTGCGCTGCGGCGGTCCGAACCGAAACTCCCAGTTTCTATGGCACGATTCACCGTCCGCTTCACTGATACCGTCACTGCCAACCGGCCACTGCGTCAAGACGATTGAAATAGTCGAAGAAATCCAAAGTCCCCGATTTCACGAACTCTGGCATCCGGCAACGTTCCGCACTACCACCGCTTTGCGGCGTGCTATTTCTCCGAGACCGGATTGACGGGCAAGGCCGTTTCTTCCGCATCGTCTCGCGCGATGCCCGGCGTCGCCTCACGGACCGATTGCCGCAAGCGCGTGAACGCTTGGCTCGTGCGTGCATCGCGTTGGTCGCGTGCGTCGTAGAAGTCCTTGCTGAGCCACTGGCCGAGACTCATCATCAGCGAGCCCAACGCGCTCTTGAAGCGCACCCATGCGTTGCCGGTGCGCGCCAGTTGCGCGGCCGCCTCGACCGCCTCGGCGGCGAGCCGGTCCAGTTCCGCGTGCAGATAGTCGGCGAAATGATGCAGGCCATGCTGATTGCCATTCGACGATTTGCGTTCCAGTTCGACGTGCTGCGCAATCAGCGATTGATTGGGCACGCGAATAAACGGAGGCGTATCGGTGCGCGCGCCGCCGCCACGGCGAATCGCCACACCGAGGTTCGCGGACGCCTCGGTGCGCTTGCCGAGCGGTGGCATTTGCCACTTGTCGCACAGGTACTTCAGCAGGCTGCAATGATCGAATCGTTCGTTGCACACGCCGGCTTCGCACCACGGTGACACCAGGATGGCGGGAACACGCACGCCGAGTCGTTTGAAATCGAAGCTCGCGGTGTGGTCGTCGGGTGCGAGCACGTCGGCCGGCGGCGATACGTGGTCGTAGAAACCGCCGTGCTCATCGTAGAGGACCACCAGTAACGCGCGCTCCCACAGCGCCTGATTCGAGCGCAGCGCATTGTAGGTATCCGCGATCAGCTTCTCTGCCTTCATGATGTTGTGCGGCGGATGATCGTCGTTCTGCGCTTCGCCGAAGTACTTCGGCTCGATCAGTACGAATTGCGGAAACTGACTGGCGGGTCCCGCTGCGTCCTCGAAGAATTGATCGAAAGAGCGGTAATTCGCGAGGTTTTCCGCGCGTCGCTGGTTCTTCAGCAGCAACGAGGCGGGGAAGTCGTAGAAATAGACGCTCCACGTTTTGCGCGCGGCGTTCAGCCGATCGAAAATCGTGTCCTGATCCTGCTCGGTGTACCAGTGCGGATTGAGCCCGTCGAGTCCCGAAGGCATTTCGATCTCGCCTTTCGACGTACCCGTCAGCGCGAAAAAACGGTTGGGCCACGTCGGCCCCGGCAATGACGAGAACCACCGGTCGCACACGGTGAATTGCGAACCGAGCGTGTGCAGCGCGGGCAGAAAGCCGAGCGGGTAATAGCCCATCACGTCTTGCCGCGCGGCGAGGCTGCTCTTCGGGTAGTCGTTCACGAACGTACGCACGAAACCGCTGTTGTCGGCGGCGATCTGTTCCATCACGGCCTTGTGCTCGTGATTCGGATCGTGCTTCATCTGCCGCTCGCGCGTTTCACGCGGATAGAAGGTGTGGCCTTGACCGTCGGCGTTCGATTTGCCGGCCGCGTTGCGCACGCCGTCCAGTTTGTCGTGCACGGCGTCGAGGCAGCCGAGCATCTGGTCGAACGAGTGATTCTCCATCAACAGTAGCACGACGTGTTCGATCGGATCGTTCTGCGCGTTCTGCTCGACGTCACTCATCTTCTATCGCTCCACTCGGGACGGGATGGACTTCGCGTTGCCAACTTAGCGCAAAACGCGCGCCGGCGAAAGAGCCCTGCTTTGAGGCGGACATGCACGCGACGGTCAATGTACTTCGTCGCGTGCATGATTCGCTTAACGTAGCATCGACTCAACTGCCGCCCGAGAAGATCGGACCTTGCCCGCCCGGCGCGAACGATGGGAAGTGGTCGCCGGACGGCGCGGCCGCCGCCGGTGCGTGCGCTCCCGATTGCGACGCCGGTTCGCGCAACGTCAACGCGCTATCGGCCGTGATCGGCACGCTCGGCTTCGCGAGCAGCTCGGTCTTGCGCATCGAGCCGACCGACGTGCCGAAGTAATAGCCGATGATGCTGATCCACGCGGTTCCCAACGCGCCGACGATCACGTTGACGAGATCCTTGTTGGTACCCGGCAAAGGCTGGAACGCCATCAGCAGCAAAATGCCGAAGAAGCCGGTGGTGACGGCCATGGCGAGCACCTTCGGGACCCAGTCGCGATTGGCGACACCCATCGCGCGTGCATTCGCGGTGTCGCTCGTGGCGATGCGGGCCATGTCGGCGTCGTGCGCGAGGCTCGACTGCGCGGCCGTCACCATCAACTGCTGCAATTGCAGCGAATTCGCGCTTTCGGCCTGGCGAAGTTTTTCGAGTGCGCCGGGGTCGTTCAACGCGGGTTCCACGAAGGCCGGGTCGCTCGGCGTGCCGAGCGCGTGCGAGATGATCGCGGCGGCAGCGGTCACGCCGAGGCCGACCGGCCCCCCTACGAGCCCGGCGAGAAGCGGGGCGGTGCTATTGATATTCTTCGCAACTTTAGACCAGTCCATCATGCTGCTCCCAGGAGAAGATTGGCTGCCATGCGTTCGGTCCAGCCGCGGCTGAAACTCGGCCACGAATGCAGGTTCCGCAGGTACCGCAGACGATACGCGGCGAAGCGCATCACGAACTTCATCGGATCGGCGTTCTTGACCGCATCGAGCGTGTCGGGGCCGAACTTGCCGTCTTCCCTGGCGCCGGACGCTTTCTGCATCCACAGCACGACGAGGCCGCCGTTGTAGTTCGCATCGAAAATCTGGAAAGCCACGCGCGGATCGAGTTCGTCGAGATGCAACGGGTCCCAGTACCTGCGCTTGGCGATCTGATGGGCGGTATCGAGCGGCAGGTCTTTCATCGCGCCGTTATAGCCCTCACTGCGCGCGACGCGCGCTGTCACACCCCACATCGTTTCGCCGCCTGGATCGGCCGGATTGAAGCTGTACCCGCCTTCGTTTCCGATCAAGGCTTTGAATGCATCTTCGAAGCTGTCCATCGAACTGTCTCCTGTTCGGCTGTGTTGCCAACTCAAATGGCGAATGCGCGCGGCTCAGGCCGCTTGCATCGCCCGTCCTACGGCGTCGCTTACCGTATCGAGCGATGCCCGAAGCGGGTACGACGTCATGGGATTCGAAACGGGCTTGACGCGCAGGTCAGGCCTCGATGTCCGGGTGTCGGCTTCGTCGGGCGATGCGTCCGTCGAGAGCGCCAGCTCGCGTTCGCGCGCCGACAACGTGCCGGCGTCGAGCTGCAATGCCTGTGCATACTTGCGCGCGGCCTCGCGCAGCGCGCCTTTGTGTTCCAGCGCGTGGCCCCATTCCACATAGGACGGCGCGAGATCGGGACGCAACGCGACGGCGTGCGACAGCTTGTCGATTGCTTCGTCGTCGTGGCCGGTTTTGACGAGCGCCTCGGCCCAGTCGTGCAGCGTGTCGACGGAGTCGGGGTTCATCTTGGCAGCCTGCCTGAATGCTTCGAGTGCTTCGCGATCGTGCTTCTTCGAATGCAACAGCACGTCGCCGAGCAGTCGCAGGTTTTCAGCGGTGCGCGACTTTTCCTTCGCGCCGGCCCGCATTTCCTTTAGCGCATCGTCGATGCGGTTCTGCTGTTCGAGCGCAATGCCGAGACTCGCGCGCAGCACCGCCGAGTGCTTGTATTGGGTCAATGCTTCACGGATCTGCTGCTCGGCTTCTGTCGAGCGCTGCTGACTGTCGAGCAACCACGCCTTACCCGCGACTGCCCATTGGGCTTGCTCGGATGAGGGCAACGCGAGGACTTCGTCATAGATCCCGACGATCTCGCGATAGTCGCATTGCGCGAGCGAGCATTTAGTCTTTTTTTGGACCTGCGTGAACAGATGACTGGCGAGGATGTTAGGTTCGGCGAGGCGCATCGCCGTGACTGCGATGTCGCGCACGAGCTTTTCGAGGTCGCGCCCTTCGAACGGCACCGTGCTTTGGCGGCCGTTGAACGGTCCGTGTTCTATCTGCACGTGCGCGACGTATGAATCCGCGCTGCTATTCGTCTTCGTGATGCCGATGTGCACGGCGACATCGTCGCGTTTGAGCACGCCTTTGATGAAGCGCACCGTCGTCGCATACGACATTTCCTGACCCGGAATCTGGATGTCCTGTTGCGCGTCGTTGCTGGTCATCGTGTCGTGCGGAATCGATTCGGCATCCTGGCCGATTTCCTTCATCGCCGACATGATCCGCTCGGCGAGAAAGTTCGCCGTATAGCCGCGCTCGGTCAACGTTTGCGGTGTCTCCACCGGCGGTACCAGCAATTGACGCGCGAGCACGCCGCGCACGACGAGGCAGATGGAACCGATCGTCAGTAGGATGAACAACCAGGGCAGGACATACGGCCAGAGGCGTTTCGGTCCGCGGCCGATCACACCGGCGGTGTGCAAGCCGAACAGCACGAATCCGCTCGAATGATGACGATCGCGGCGATTCGCGGTGTTGGCGCGCATGAACGGGCCGCCGTACCCGTTGGTTGACCGGCGTTGACTCTGTGCACTCGACATGACTCACCTCGCTTCGATCCGCGATCGATGTTGGCGATCGCCCGACTTGCGCGGTGGGGTACGCATCGAGCGTGCCATAGCGCATGGAACGGGCTGGCAGCCGGATGTTGGCTTCTGGTGGGGGATTGAAAGAAAGAAGTGTTGCGAGGTGGCCAACGTATTGCGAAAAACAGTTTGCTGGCGGGAGACAGGATGTGCGTTAGCAAATAAAAATGCCGCTCAGTCCAGAAGACTGAGCGGCATCGGTGCAGCGAACTACTGTTTGTGGACTCTGAGCTGCCGTGGCTTAAACCGAACTCGGCCGCCACTTCAACAATCGACTCTCCACCGCGGTCAGCAGGTAGTCGGCGGCAAGCGCGACCACCGCCAGCACGATCATCGCCGCGAACACGCCGGCCGCATTGAACGCGCCCTGGGCGGTGGAGATCAGCAAGCCGATGCCCTGCTTCGAGCCGAGAAACTCGCCGACCACCGCGCCGACCAGCGCGAAGCCGAAGCTCACGTGCAGGCTCGCGAGAATCCAGCTCAGCGCCGACGGAATCACGACCGAGGTCGTCACCTGACGGCGCGACGCGCCGAGAATCTGCGCATTCGCGATCATGTAGCGATCCGCTTCGCGCACACCCTGGAACGCGTTGGCGAACACGACGAAAAACACCATCACGACCGCGAGCGCGACTTTCGATGCCATGCCGAGCCCGAGCGCGATCACGAACACCGAGCCGAGCACGACGCGCGGGATCGAGTTGGCGATCTTGATGTAGAGACTGAACACGTCGGAGAGCAGCTTGTTTCGGCCGAGCACGATGCCGCAGAAGATGCCCCCGATCGAACCGATGATGAAGCCGAGCCCCGTTTCCTCGAGCGTGACCCACACCTGCGTGAGCAGCGGCCCTTGCGAGGTACCGTTCACGAACCAGTCGACGATCTGAGCGAAGATCTCGCTCGGCATCGAGAAGAAGAAAGGGTCGATCCACTTCAGGCGCGCGGACAGTTCCCAGCCGCCGAGCACGACCACGAGCAGGAGAATGCGCAGCGAAATCACCAGAACCTGGCGCTGGCGGATCTTCTTCTGCGCAATACGCTCGACGTGAGCGAGCGACGCGGCGTCGATGCCCGAGGGCATCATCTGTTGAGAGGGTGTAGACATGTTTGCCGTTCCTTGATTAACCGATCTGCACTTCTTCGCGCAGGTCATGCCAGATATCGCGCGAAATTTCGATGAAGCGTGAGTCGTAGCGGACCTCCGACGTGACGCGCGGTCGCGGCAGATCGATTTCGTAGACTTTCTTCAGCGTGGCGGGGCGGGCAGTTAGCACGAACACGCGATCGGCGAGCGCAATCGCTTCTTCGAGGTCGTGCGTGACGAACACGACCGAGCCGGCGCCGCCCCACAATTGCAGCAACTCGTCCTGCATCAATGTGCGCGTCTGCATGTCGAGCGCCGAGAACGGCTCGTCCATCAGCAGGATTTCCGGCTTGTTGATGAAGGTCTGCGCAAGCGCGACGCGCTTGCGCATGCCGCCGGACAGTTGATGCGGATAGTGCTTGCCGAACTTGTCGAGGCCCACGCGGCGCAGCCATTCGTTCGCTTCGTCGTAAGCGGCCGATTTCGAGCGGCCGCGATACAGCGGACCCGCCGCGACGTTGTCGAGCACCGAGCGCCACGGAAACACCGCATCGGCCTGAAACACGAAACCGATGCGCGGATCGATGCCGTCCACCGGCGCGCCCATCACGCGCACTTCGCCGGTGGTCGGCTTCAGCAAGCCGGTGATCATGCTGAGCGTGGTGGACTTGCCGCAGCCGGTCGGGCCGACCACCGCGACGAATTCGCCGCGTGCCACCGACATGCTGAAGTCGCGCAGCGCGATCGTGGCCTTGCCGTCCGGGGAAATGAAACGGCACGACACGTTGCGCATTTCGATCGCTGGCGTCTCGCGTGACATAGGTTGATTCATCGGCGGGTGCCTCGCAGTTCTGTGAAGATGAAAGAAGCGTTACTTCGACGCGGTCTTGACCGGCGCCGACAGGTAGTCGTTGGTGTAGGTCTTGGCGAGATCGATATGCTTGCCCTTCACCGACGGATTGAATGCGGACAGCACCTTCAGTACCGTATCCGGGCCGTCGGCGGGCATCTTGCCGTCCTTCGTGAACATCGGCAGCGACGCCTTCAGCGCGTTCACGTACAGGTCCTTGTTGTTGCCGTAGTAGTCTTTCGGCATCTGCGCGGCGATGTCCTCGGCGCTATGCGTCGCGATGTAGTTCAGCGTCTTCGCGAACGCATGCGAGAGCTTCGCGGCCTCGTCCTTGTGCGCTTCGGCCCACGCGCGCTGCACGTAGAAGCTCGAAGCGGGGTAGGTGCCGCCGAGCGCGGCGCGCGTGCCGTCCACGTTGCGCATGTCGACCAGCACCTTCGCGTCGCCGGTCTTGAGCAGTTGCGAGACGGTCGGCTCGGTGGTCATGCCGGCGTCGATGCGGCCTTGCTTGACGGCGGCGATGAAGCTGTTGTCCGCGCCGACCGGCAACATCGTGTATTGCGTCGACGGCACGCCCGCGCGCTGCGCGAGGTACTGCGTGAGGAAGCTGGTCGACGAACCGAGGCCGGTCACGCCGAGCGTCTTGCCTTTGACGTCGGCCATGCTCTTCAGCGAATCGGCCGCCTTCGTCGAGACCATCTCTACTTCGCCCGGCACCTGGCCGAAGACGACGAGCGCCTGCACTTCCTTGCCCTTGCTCTGCAGGTCGATCGTATGATCGTAGAAGCCGACCACGCCTTGCACCGCGCCCGCGAGCAGTTCGTTCTCCGCATCGACGCCGGCCGGCTGCGACAGGATCTCGACGTCGAGGCCTTCGTCCTTGAAGTAACCGAGCTGCTCGGTGAGCTTGGCCGGCAGATAGATGATCTTGGTGGCGCCGCCGACCATGATCGTGATCTTCTCGGCGTGAGCGGCGGCCGAAGCGGCGGCAAGGGCGAACGCAACTCCTGATACAGCGGCAATCTGGCGCAAGGTACGCATGAAGCAGTCTCCTTAGTTGGGTCGCCGCGACCCCGTGGTGCGCGGCGCTTTTCTGGGTCAATGGGGGCGATTATAGAAACGCGAAACCTTCTGGCAGCTTTCGGGGTTTGGCGCAAAACATGGGTGTTAACCCGAAAATGCGCCGAAAATGCGCCGACATTGCGCGCGGATCGGCACCGCGCTCGCGGCGGGCACTGGACTATGCGGCAAACCACACGGTATGCGCGCAGCCCCCTTGTTTTAAGGCACAATCGACGACCTGACTTTTGCCGTTGCCGCCATGAAGCTGCTGCTGATCGAAGACAACCCCACGCTTGCGCACTGGCTCGCGAAGATGCTGGAGCAGGAGGCCTTCGCGCTCGACGCCGTGCAGGACGGCGATGAAGCCGACCGCCTGCTGCGCACCAATCACTACGACGTGATCCTGCTCGACCTGAACCTGCCGAAGCTGTCGGGCAAGAACGTGCTGCGCCGGCTGCGTCAGCGTGGCGACGCGACGCCGGTGCTGATCCTTACCGCGAGCGGCTCGATCGACGAGAAGGTGGAGCTGCTCGGCGCCGGCGCCGACGACTATCTGGTGAAGCCGTTCGAAGTGCGCGAGCTGATCGCGCGCATCAAGGTGGCGATTCGGCGGCAGTCGCCGTCGAAAGCGGGCGAGGTGGTGTGCGGCGATCTGTCGTTCGACATCGACACGCGCCAGTTCACGCTGAAGGGCGCGCCGCTGAATGTGACGCCGCGCGAGCGTTCGGTGCTCGAAGCGCTGATCCTGCGCCTCGGCAAGACGGTGACGAAGCCGGCGCTGGTCGATGCGATCTTCACGCTCGCCGACGAGCCGAGCGAGGATGCGGTCGAGATCTACATTTCGCGTCTGCGCAAGAAGCTCGATGGCAGCTCGGCCGCGATCGTCACGCTGCGCGGGCTCGGCTATCTGCTGCGCAAGCGGGAAGACGACCAGTAACGATGGCCAATAGCCTACGCATACGCCTGCTGTGGTGGCTGCTCGTCCCGCTCGCGCTTTATGTGTTCGTGACCGGCAAGACCGAGTACGACAACGCGCGGCACACCGCGAATCTGGTGCAGGACAATCAGCTGGTCGCGTCGGCGCGGATGATCGCGGGCGAGGTCGAATGGAGCGACGGCTTTCTGCGTGTCGATGTGCCGCCCGCCGCGCTCGAGATCTTCGCATCGCCATATCGCGACCAGGTGTTCTATAGCGTGCGTGTTGACGATGGGCGGCTGCTCGCGGGTACGCCTGATTTCCCGCCGCGTCCGCTGCGGGCGCCCGACGTGCCGGATTCGTACTACACGCAGTTGCACGGCCAGCAGGTGCGCGCTGTCGACATCGTGCGGCTCATGTACGACAACGGCGCGACGCGTCCCGTGCGCGTGACGGTCGGCAAGACCGTGCGCTCGCGCGATGCGATGACGCAACAGCTGTGGCGGCCGCAACTCGTGCGCCAGTTCGAAATGATCGCGCTGGCGGTGGCGCTCGTTTGCATCGGGCTCACGTTCGAGTTGCGGCCGTTGATGAAGGTGAAAGACGAGGTGGCCGACCGCGATCCGATGCAGCTCGAACCGATTCGCGTCGAGCGTCTGCATACGGAACTGCGGCCCATCGTCGATGCGATCAATCAGTGCATCGCGCGGCTCGGCGTGCAGGTGGCGGCGCAGCGGCGCTTTATCGCCGACGCCGCGCATCAGTTGCGCACGCCGCTCACGCTGCTCGGCACGCAACTGCAATTCGCGCGGCAGCAGGAAGGCCTCAATCCCGCGCTCGACGAAGCGCTTGCCGCGATGCATCGCAGCAACCGGTCGATGGTCGGGCTCACCAACAAGCTGCTTTTGCTCGCGCAGGCCGAGGCCGCCGACAACTCGCAGCTCGCCATGGAACGCGTCGATCTGGTGCCGCTCGCGATGGAGGTCGTCGAAGATCTCGGCCTGCTCGCGCAGGCACGTGAAATCGATCTGGGCGCGGAATTGCACGGCGCGGCGCCGGTGCTCGGACATCTCGGCTTGTTGCAGGCACTGATCGCGAATCTCGCCGAGAACGCGATTCGCTATACGGGCAGCGGTGGTCACGTGACGGTCGCCGTGAACGCTGATACCGCGGCCAATGCGGTGACGGTCAGCGTGACCGACAACGGCCCCGGCATTCCGGCCGAATCGCGCAGCCGCGTGTTCGAGCCGTTCTTTCGTGCGTCGACGGATACCGAGGGCACGGGCCTCGGTCTTGCGATCGTGCGCGAAATCGCGGACGCCCATCACGGCGAGATCACGCTGAAGGCGGGCGAGGGCGGCAAGGGTGTGCATATCGCCGTGACGTTTCCGCGCGCGACGCCGAAGTGATCGGGATAAACCCGAGGTTCGCGCAACATGCACAGCCGGGAAAAGCATCGGGAAGGGTTCGCACCTTCAAAATCACGGGCAGGCGACCCGCGCGGCGCCCAGACGCAAGATAACGGAGACAGCCCCAATGAAGCTTTCCTTGACGCGTTTCTCGCGCGCGGCCTATGCCGCCGTCGCGGCGTCGCTCGCGCTGTGCGCGCTCGCGAGACTCGCGACGTCTGCGCAAGCCGCCGCGCCGGAGAAACTCGCGATCATGGTGGGCGGTACCAACAAGCTCATCTATCTGCCGGCGCGTCTTGCCGAACAGCTCGGCTATTTCAAGGCCGAAGGGCTCGACGTCGAACTGCTGTCGCAGCCGACTGGAATAGACGGCGAAAACGAAATGCTCGCGGGCGCGGTGCAGGGCGTGGTCGGCTTCTACGATCACACGATCGATCTGCAGACACGCGGCAAGGAAGTGAAGACGATCGTCGTGTTCAGCCAGGTGCCCGGCGAAGTGCAACTGGTCGCGGCGAAATCGGCCGATTCGATCCGGAGCATGGCCGACGTGCGCGGTAAAACGCTCGGCGTGACGGGGCTCGGCTCCTCGACGAGTTTTCTCACGCAGTACCTCGCACAGCGCGCGGGCGTGCGGTCCACGCAATACACGCTGCTGCCGGTCGGCGCGGACAGCAGTTTCATCGCGGCGATGCGGCAAGGACGCATTCACGCGGGTATGACGACCGAGCCGACCGTTACTCAACTATTGAAAGCGGGCGACGCCAAAGTACTCGTCGACATGCGCAATGTCGATGGCACGCGCGCCGCGCTCGGCGGCATGTATCCCGCGTCGAGCCTCTACGTGCAAAGCACGTGGCTCGACGCGCATGCCGACGAAGCCGCGAAACTCGCGCGCGCATTCGTCAAGACGCTGCGCTATATGCACACCCACAGCGCGGAACAAATCGCCGCGCAGATGCCAAAAGAAGACATCGGCAACGACAGGGCGCTGTATATCAGCGCATTGCAGGCCTCGCTGCCGATGTACACCGTCGACGGCAAGATGCCAGCCGACGGTCCGCAGACGGTGCTGAAGGTACTGTCGAGCTTCAATCCGGCGGTGAAGGGGCGGCATATCGATCTGTCGCGCACGTTTACCGATCAGTTCGTCGATGACGTGAAGCCTTGAAAGTGCGTCGTTGCGGCGGCGGGTTGGTTGCCTCGTTTAGGTTTGGGTTCCTTTCTTCGCCGACTAACAGGCGATTTCAAGATCAAAAATGTAGAGTCAATGTAGATACGGGCGACTTGCTGTTTTCGCCGTGAGTATCTACAATGGATATACATTTGGAGCTGGGATATGGAACTCAAGATTCAGAAGTGGGGCAACAGCGCTGCAGTACGGTTGCCTACCGTGTTGTTGGAGCAAATTCATGCGTCGGTGGGCAGCTCGCTGAAGGCGGACGTGCGCCCCGAGGGGGTGTTGCTTACGCCTGCGCGTCGCAAGTATTCACTGGATGAACTCGTCGCGCAGTGCGATCCGAAGGCGCCACCGCCAGCCGATCTCGACGTCTGGAGTGAAGTCAAACCGGCGGGGCGCGAAGCATGGTAAGGCGCATCAAGTTCGAGCGCGGCGATATCGTGCGCGTGAGCCTGAATCCGACGCCTGGCAAGGAGCAGCAAGGCGATTTCCGTCCCGCGCTGGTTTTGTCGCCTGCCGCATTCAATGCTCTTGGGGTCGCGCTCGTTGCGCCGATCACGCAGGGGGGGGAGTTCGCTCGATACGCTGGGTTCGCGGTACCGCTCTCGGGTTCGGGAACAGGGACTCAGGGGGTGGCTCTGGTGAATATGGTGCGCACTCTGGACCTCGAGGCCCGTGGCGCACGCAAAGTCGAGCGCGCTCCGGCCGAGGTAGTCGAGGACGCGCTCGCCCGACTTCAAACGATTCTGGAATGACGGGAAAGACGATACGAACTAAACCAATCCGCGGCGAGCGACCCCATCACTGCGCCGCCGGCATCCGAGTCACACTCTTCGGCACCCGCCCATCACTACCCGCGGCGTCGTCCGCTGGAGGGCCGCAGTCACGGCTCGGTGGCGGCATTTGCGGCTCGTCAATGCGACCAATTCGCATTCATCCAAAAATAATATCCCGCAAGTCATCTATAAGATATCTGTCTTAAGACCGGGGTAATCGGCCGCAAACCCTTGCCAGTCATGGATCGACCCGTTTGGGTAGCGTCTCGCGACCTGTTTGTTCAGTCACATTTAGTGGAAAACGCGCATATACTCTCGGTCGTATCGCAAAACGAAGGTCGCGGGGTTGCGTCGTGCCGAACTGACGCCGTCAGCCGTCGCGCCACGATTTGCGCTGGCTTCGACTGCCAACGCTCTGTCTATCACTTCCTAGCAAAGCATTAATCATGTCCACACCGCCGAAGATCATCTACACCCTGACCGACGAAGCGCCCGCACTGGCGACGTACTCGCTGCTGCCGATCGTCAAGGCGTTCACGCGCTCGTCCGACGTGCTCGTCGAAACGCGCGACATCTCGCTCGCCGGCCGGATCATTGCCGCATTTCCGGACTACCTGAGCGCGGAGCAGAAGGCTTCCGACGATCTGGCGGAGCTCGGTAGACTCACCATGCGCCCGGAAGCGAACATCATCAAGCTGCCGAACATCAGCGCGTCGGTGCCGCAGTTGAAGGCCTCGATCGCCGAGCTGCGCGACCAGGGCTATAAGCTGCCGTCGTACCCGGACGTCGCGACGACCGACGCCGAGAAGGACGTCAAGGCCCGCTACGACAAGATCAAGGGCAGCGCGGTGAACCCGGTGCTGCGCGAAGGCAATTCGGACCGCCGCGCGCCGTTGTCGGTGAAGAACTACGCGCGCAAGCATCCGCACAAGATGGGCGCATGGCGCGCGGACTCGAAGTCGCACGTCTCGCACATGAGCGATGGCGATTTCTACGGCAGCGAGAAGTCGGCGCTGGTCGCCCAGGCCGGTAGCGTGAAGATCGAACTGGCCGCCGCCGACGGCACGATCACGGTCCTGAAGGCGAAGACGCCGGTGCAGGCAGGCGAAATCATCGACGCGTCGGTGCTGAGCAAGAACGCGCTGCGCAGCTTCATCGAAGCGCAGATCGCCGAGGCGAAGGCGAACGGCGTGCTGTTCTCGGTGCACCTGAAGGCCACGATGATGAAGGTCTCGGACCCGATCATCTTCGGTCACGTGGTGTCGGTGTTCTACAAGGACGTGCTCGCGAAGCATGCGGAAGCACTGGCCAAGGTCGGCTTCAATCCGAACAACGGTATCGGCGACCTGTACGCGCGTCTGAAGGATCTGCCGGCTGAAACGGCCGCGGCGATCGAAGCCGACATCAAGGCGCAGTACGAACAGCGTCCGCCGCTCGCGATGGTCAACTCGGACAAGGGCATCACGAGCCTGCACGTGCCGAGCGACGTGATCGTCGACGCATCGATGCCGGCGATGATCCGCGAGTCGGGCAAGATGTGGGGCGCCGATGGCGCGCTGCACGATGCGAAGGCGGTGATTCCGGACCGTTGCTACGCCGGTGTGTACCAGGCGGTGATCGAAGACTGCAAGAAGCACGGTGCGTTCGACCCGGTCACGATGGGCACGGTGCCGAACGTCGGGCTGATGGCCCAAGCCGCCGAAGAATACGGTTCACACGACAAGACGTTCCAGATCCCGGCGAACGGCGTGGTCCGCGTCACCGACGAAGCCGGCGCGGTGCTGCTCGAGCAGCCGGTGGAACAGGGCGACATCTTCCGTATGTGCCAGACCAAGGACGCGCCGGTCCGCGACTGGGTCAAACTCGCGGTGAACCGCGCCCGCGCTTCCAACACGCCGGCCGTATTCTGGCTCGACGCGGCGCGCGCGCACGATGCGCAGATCATCAGGAAGGTCGAGCAGTACCTGAAGGATCACGACACGAACGGTCTCGACATCCGCGTGATGACGCCGGTCGAAGCGACGAAGTTCTCGGTCGAGCGCATCCGCGCCGGCAAGGACACGATCTCGGTCACCGGCAACGTGCTGCGCGACTACCTGACCGACCTGTTCCCGATCATGGAACTGGGCACCAGCGCGAAGATGCTGTCGATCGTTCCGCTGATGGCCGGTGGCGGCATGTTCGAAACCGGCGCGGGCGGTTCGGCGCCGAAGCACGTGCAGCAGCTGGTCGAGGAAGGCTTCCTGCGCTGGGATTCGCTCGGTGAATTCCTCGCGCTGGCGGCATCGCTCGAGCATTTGGGCACCGCGTATCACAACCCGAAGGCGCAGATTCTTGCGAAGACGCTCGATCAGGCGACTGGCAAGTTCCTCGACAACGACAAGTCGCCGGCGCGCAAGGTCGGCGGTATCGACAACCGCGGCAGCCACTTCTACCTCGCGATGTACTGGGCCGAAGCACTGGCCGCGCAAACCGACGATGCCGCGCTGCAGACGCAGTTCGCGGGCGTCGCGAAGGCGATGGCCGACAACGAGGCGAAGATCGTCGCGGAACTCGGCGCGGCGCAGGGCAAGCCGGTGGATATCGGCGGCTACTACCGTCCGAACGTCGAGCTGACTAGCAAGGCGATGCGCCCGAGCGCAACGCTGAACGCAATCGTCGATTCGGTGGTTTGAGCTCGCGCGGGCGACTGATGCGGTAAGCGCCGCGGCCGCACCTGCGCTGGCCCCGAAAGCCGCGGTAAGCACGCAGCACAACCGCGGACAAGGCCGCAAGCAGGACCGCAAATACGACAATGGCGCCTTCGGGCGCCATTGTCGTTTCTACTGTCACTGCTACGTCGCCGTCGGTCATGCCCGTCCTTATACGTGAACGATTTCCCATTCGGCGAGCTTCTCCGGAATCTCGAGCGTCGACGTGTCGAGCTCCGACAGATGCTCGCAGCTCAGACCGCGCGCGAGGTCGTCGGCGGCCTGTTGCGGGCTCGAGAATTCTCCGAGCGTTTCGTTGCCGTAGGTGGCTTCCCAGCCGTCCTGACCCGGCAGAATGTAGAACGCTCCCTGCGTCGAACCAAAGCGAAAGCCTTTCATTTTTAGTCTCCCAGTTGCCAATAAAAAAAGCCGCGATTCGTGACGGCTTCTTCGCAATCTGCGGGATTTGGGTGGCCATGTCGCGAGGCCCCTCGAATCCGACTGCGTGAAGCGCGTGCTCTTGTGAAAGAGTCTACGTCAGCGAATCGGCGGGCAATTGGCGTCGAACCGGTCTTTATATTAAAAATATCCGTGTAAAAACAAAGGCTTGTGCGATCCGTTTTGCGATGTGCAACGCCGCCGGGCATCGTGAAATGGCCGCTTTGTGCCCCGCAACATGATTTTTTACGACGCGCGGCATCGTTTCGTATCGTGAAAATTAGGGGCTGCGCGCGACGCGCAAAACGACGCTGTGCGGCCCTATGACGCGCCGAGCCGTTCGATCAGCATCGCGACGAAGGTCTCGGTCACCGGCGGCAAGGTTCGGCCGCGCTTTTTGATCAGCGCGATGCGCCGCGTGAACGCGGCTTCGTCGATCGGTCGCGCGACCAGCTCGGGCTCCGCGCGCACCTCGCGCGCGGACGCCGGCAGGATCGTGATGCCGAGCCCGGCGCGCGCCATCGCTACCGCGCTCATCATGTAGGTCGGTTCGCAGGCGATGCGCGGCTCACATTGCGCGTCGGCGAACGCGCTGTCGACGACCGCTCGCACGCTCGTGCCCTGCGCGGTCAGCACGAGCGGCTCGCTGGCGAGATCGGCGAGCGTGACGGGCCGGCGCCGCCGCGCGAGCGCGTGCTGCTTCGGCAGCACGGCGACGAGCCGGTCGAGGCCCGCATGCAGTACCTCGAGCCCGCTGTCGTTCAGCTCGCCGCCCGTCAGTCCGATATCGGCTTCCTCGTTGCGCACCAACGTGTTGACCATGCTCGCGACGACATCGCGCACCTCGAAGCCGACGCGCGGCACGGCTTTTCTCAGCGCCTGCACGAGCTCGGGCAGCACGCTCGCCGCGAAGGTCGGCAGACACGCGATGCGCACCGTGCCGCTTCCGCCTTCGCCGAGCGCGCGCGCATCGAGCAGCACGTGCTCCATGTCGTGCAGCGATTTCTGCAGCACGGGCAGCAGCTCGCGGCCGGTCGGCGTCAGGGCGACGTTGCGGCTGTTGCGATCGAACAGGCGCAGGCCGACCGTTTCCTCGAGCCGGCGAATCTGCACCGTCAACGCCGGTTGCGACAGATGCAGCCGCGCGGCCGCACGCGTGAAGCTGCCCGTTTGCGCGACCGCGATAAACGCGCGGATGTCCCGCAGATTCAGATCCATGACGATTTGTGATTGCTGCAATCAATTCATTTCAATTGCATTATTGCTGCCCCGAACTTACGCTCGATCACACTAAAAAACAACCTGGAGACAAGCTCATGCTGCCATTGCTGGGGCTGGCTACCATCGTCGTGCTGCTCGGCGCGATCCTGTCCAAACGCATGTCGCCGCTCGTCGCGCTGATCATCGTGCCGCTCGCGGCCTCGCTGCTCGGCGGCTTCGGCTTGCAGACGAGCAAGTTCGTCGTCGATGGCCTCAAGAGCCTCGCGCCCGTCGTCTGCATGTTCGTCTTCGCGATCCTGTACTTCGGCACGATCACCGACGCCGGTACGCTCGACCCGATCATCGAGCGCATCCTGCGCGCGGTCGGCACACGGCCCACGCGCATCGTGATGGGCACCACGCTGCTCGCGCTGCTGATCCACCTCGACGGCTCCGGCGCCGTCTGCTTCCTCGTCACCATTCCGGCGATGCTGCCGCTCTACGACCGCCTGAAGATGGACCGGCGCGTGCTCGCCGCGGCGGTATCGATGGCGGCCGGCATCAATTTCCTGCCATGGACGGGGCCGATGATCCGCGCGTCCGCGTCGCTGCATCTGCCGATCTCGGCGTTGTTCAATCCGCTTATTCCGGTGCAGGCGATCGGCCTCGTATTTGTGTTCTCGATGGCGTACTGGCTCGGGCGGCGCGAGGAAAAGCGCCTCGGTCTCAACGCTGCGAGCGGTTCCGTGCCGATGCCCCAACGCGAACTGACGCCGGAACAACAGGCGCTGCGCCGCCCGCAAAACTTCTGGTTCAACATCGTGCTGACGCTCGTCGTGCTCGGCACGATGGTCGTGATGGGCGAGAAGATTCCGCCGGCGATCATGTTCATGGTGGGCCTGTGCATCGCATTGATGGTCAACTATCCGAATGTGGACATGCAGCGCAAACGGATCGACGCGCATGCGCGCGCCGCGCTGATGATGGCCGGCATCCTGCTCGCGGCCGGCGTGTTCACCGGCGTGATGCAGGGCAGCGGCATGCTGAAGGCGATGGCGCAGGCGGCCGTCGGCTTCGTGCCGCCGGCGATGGCGACTCATATTCCGATCGTGCTCGGCCTGCTGTCGATGCCGCTCAGCATGCTGTTCGATCCCGATTCGTTTTATTTCGGTGTACTGCCGGTGATCGCGGAAGTGGCCGGCCAGCTCGGCGTGCCCGCGGTGCACGTCGGTCAGGCCGCGTTGCTCGGACAGATGACCACCGGTTTTCCGGTCAGTCCGCTCACGCCCGCGACGTTCCTCGTGGTCGGGCTGTGCGGTATCGATCTGGCCGATCATCAACGATTCACGTTTCCCCTGCTGTTCGGCGCGTCGGTCGTGATGACGATCGCGTGCGTCGTGCTCGGGATCTTTCCACTGTGAGCTTCACTGAAGGAACGGGAGCACCATGACAGCCACTGAACCTCGACGCGTCGTGCGCATCGGCGCGGGCGCGGGCTATTCGGGCGACCGTATCGAACCCGCGCTCGAACTCGCGGAACACGGCCAGCTCGACTATCTCGTGTTCGAATGTCTCGCCGAACGCACGATCGCGATCGCGCAGCAGACGCGCAGCAAGGACCCGGAGCTCGGCTACGACCCGCTGCTCGAAGCGCGCATGCGCGCGGTGCTGCCCGTCGCGGCGCGCAACGGCGTGCGTATCGTGTCGAACATGGGCGCGGCCAATCCGCTCGCGGCAGCGCGCCGGACCGCGCAGATCGCGCGCGAGGTGGGTCTCGGCGGCCTGAGGATTGCCGCAGTCACCGGCGACGACGTGCTCGACGTCGTGCGCGCGGGCGACTTCCATTTCGTCGAATCGGGCGAGGCGGTGGCCGCGTACGCGGACCGGCTGATATCGGCCAATGCGTACCTCGGCGCGAGCGGCATCGTCGAGGCGCTCGCGGCCGGCGCGCAGATCGTGCTGACCGGGCGCGTCGCCGATCCGTCGCTGTTCGTCGCGCCGCTGATCCACGAATTCGGCTGGCGCATGGACGACTGGCCGATGCTCGGCCAGGCGACGGTAATCGGCCATCTGCTCGAATGCGCGGGGCAGATCACCGGCGGCTATTTCGCGGACCCCGGTTTCAAGGACGTGCCGAATCTCGCGCGGCTCGGCTTTCCGATCGCCGAAGTTGCGCGGGACGGTTCAGTGGTGATCACGAAGCTCGCGCAAAGTGGCGGGCTCGTGACCGAGGCGACCTGCAAGGAGCAGTTGCTCTACGAGATCCACGATCCGCGTCGTTATCTGCAGCCCGACGTGGTCGCCGATTTCTCGCAGGTGCGCGTCGAGCAGGAAGCCGTGGACCGGGTGCGCGTCACCGGCGGTGGCGGCACCGAGCGCACCGCGACGTTGAAAGTGTCGGTTGCGTATTTCGACGGCTATATCGGCGAGGGGCAGATTTCGTACGGCGGACCCGGCGCGCTCGCGCGGGCGCGGCTCGCGCTCGATATCGTGCGCGAGCGTCTCGCGCTGACCGGCGTGCAGACGCGCGAGTTGCGCTTCGATCTGATCGGCGTGAACGCACTGCATGGTGACGCGGTGGCGGCCGGTCATGGCGAGCCGTACGAAGTGCGCGCCCGGGTGGCGGGACGCACGGCGTCGCTCGCGCAGGCGCTGCGCATCGGCAACGAGGTCGAGACGCTGTACACGAACGGACCGGCGGGCGGCGGCGGCGTGACGAAGGCGGCGCGCGAGGTGGTCGCGGTGCAATCGGTGCTGCTGCCGCGCGAGTATGCGGCGCCGGCTTTCTCGCTGATGGAGGCTTGAGATGAAACTACGGGAACTGGCCCACTCGCGCACCGGCGACAAGGGCAATACGCTCAATATCTCGGTGATCTGCTACGACGCGCTGCATTACGAGCGGTTGCGCGATGTGCTGACGCCCGAGCGCGTCAAGACGTATCTGCGCGATGTGGTGCGCGGCGAGGTGGTGCGCCATGAGTTGCCGGGCCTTGCCGCATTCAACTTCGTGCTCGGCGACGCGCTCGGCGGCGGCGTTACGCGTTCGCTCGCGCTCGACGCGCATGGCAAATCGCTGAGCTCGGCGTTAATGGATCTCGACGTGGGGCAGTGAGGGCATTGCCGGCGGCGTGTCGTGTTGCGGGGCGGCCGCTCAGCCCCGCATGTGATCACACGCCAGCCTTCGTCAGGTCATGCGCGCGGCGCAGTCGCTCGCGGCTGTTGCTCAGATGCATGCGCATCGCGGCGCGCGCGTCGTCGGCATCCTGACGCTCGATCGCGCGATAGATCATCAGATGCTCGCCGAGCACGCTGCGCAACACCTCGATATGGTCTAGCTCCGCGATCTCCGCCGAACCGAGCCGGGTGCGCGGGCTGACCGAGCGGCCGAGCTGGCTCAGCACGTCGAAGAAATAGCGGTTGCCGCTCGCGCGCGCGATCTGCAAATGGAACTCGATGTCGTGTGCGAGCGTGTCGGTGCTGCCGCGCTCGAGCTCCGACTCGAATCGATCGAGCGCAGTGCGGATCTGCTTCAGGTTCCGCTCGGTGCGCCGCGATGCCGCGAGCGCGGCCGCGGCCGCTTCGACGTCGATCCGGAACTCGATGATCGCCATCACGTCGAGCATGCTGGTGAGATCGGCGGCGGGAAGCTGCATCGGCTTTTCGGCGGCGGGCGCGAGCACGAACGTGCCAATGCCATGGCGCGTCTCGACGATCCTCTCTGCCTGCAGACGCGAAATCGCCTCGCGGACCACGGAGCGGCTCACGGACAGCTGCTTCATCATCGCGACTTCGGTGGGGATGCGGTCGCCTGGCCTCAGCGCCCCGCGGCGAATCTCATCGGAAAGGGTGGCCACCACCTTTTCAGTTAGGCTGCTCATTTTTGTGGCTGGTTGACTGATCCTGCAAAGTATCGCACAGGACTGTACTCGATTCTGCCGCGTTCGGCGGCATCGGCGCGGGCTATTTTTTGCGTGCGGATGCGCGGTTGGGGGCGGGGATGAGGCGGACATTTGCGCAAACGCATGGGCTGCTGACGACAGTCTGTCAATTGGAGACATCAGACGTCCTAGTTCGAGGCGGATTCCGGGTTAGTCAACAGGGCTATGAACCTTTGAATCTGCCGTCATTTCAAGGCGCTCACTCTGGAACCACAGGGTAAACACCCCACTGGATTTGACAAAAGTAACGCGGTAGACTGTCGTCAGACAACATATCGGGCGTAGAGCAGGGTCTTGCACCCACCGGGTGCGCCGCGCTGCGTTCCACCAGGCCTTGTGGCCGACAAGGAGACACAACTTGACATCAGTTCTGACCACCGCGCTCGACCCGCTGGAATCGGCGGTCGCGAAGGTGAAGCGCAACGTGTTGCCGCTTTTCCTGATCATGTTCATCGCGAACTATATCGACCGCGTGAACATCGGCTTCGTCAACGCGCACATGAAGGCCGATCTCGGCATCGGCGCGGCCGCCTACGGGCTCGGCAGCGGGCTGTTCTTCATCGGCTACGCGCTGTTCGAAGTGCCGTCGAACGTGCTGATGCAGAAGTTCGGCGCGCGCGCCTGGCTCACGCGCATCATGGGCACGTGGGGGCTGGTGGCGGGCGCGATGGCGTTCGTCTGGAACGACACGTCGTTTTACGTGCTGCGGTTCCTGCTCGGCGTCGCCGAGGCGGGCTTCTTTCCCGGCGTCGTCTTTTACTTCACCCAGTGGCTGCCGCAAAAGGAACGCGGCAAGGCGATGGCGATCTTTCTGTCGGGCTCGGCGCTCGCGTCGGTGCTGTCCGGTCCCATCACCGGCTCGCTGCTGTCGATTCGCGGCCTCGGCCTGCAAGGCTGGCAGTGGATGTTCCTGATCGAAGGCGTGTTCTCGATCGCGCTGTGCGTCGTCAGCTGGTTGCTGTTGAAGTCGCGCATCCGCGACGCGCATTGGCTCACGGCCGAAGAACAGCGTGTGCTCGAACAATCCATCGCGGCCGAACAGGGCGAGCGCGAAGCGCAAGGCGGCGCGCATCTGCCGACGGTGAAGCTGCTGAAGGACCCGCAAATCGCGCTGTTCTGCTTCCTGTACTTCGCGATCCAACTGACCATCTACGCGGCCACTTTCTGGCTGCCGACCATCATCCGCAAGATGGGCGGCCTTTCCGACTTCGAGGTCGGCATGTTCAACGCGATTCCGTGGCTGATCTCGATGGTCGCGATGTACGGCTTCGCGGTCGTATCGGCGAAGTGGCGTCATCAGCAGGGCTGGCTCGCGGTCGCGCTCGTCATCGCGGCGGTCGGTCTGTTCGCGTCGACGTCGGGCAACCCGGTGTTCTCGTTCGTCGCGATCTGCTTTTCGGCGATCGGCTTCAAGGCGGCCTCGTCGCTGTTCTGGCCGATTCCGCAGGGCTACCTCGATGCGCGCGTCGCCGCCGGCGTGCTCGCACTGATCAATTCGCTCGGCAACCTCGGCGGCTTCTTCGCGCCGGCCACCTTCGGCTATCTGCAGCAGCACACGGGCTCGATCACGGGCGGGTTGTACGATCTTGGCGTCGCGTCGCTGCTCGCGGCGGCGGCCGGCTTCCTGACGCGCAACAAGCCCGGCAATCGCGAACCGTTGCCCGATTCGTCGCGCGGCAACGCGCATTGACTACACTGACGGCTCGCATGCGGCCGTCGATTTTTCTGTATTCGAGTTCTCATCCGGTCCGGTCGAACACGCGCGCCGCGCGCGGCGGCTTCCGCCGGCCGGCCTACTTCATCACACAGGTGCTTTTCCCATGTCCACCAAACCTACCGAATCGAACACCACGCCGGTCGTCACCGAACTGCGCGTTGTGCCCGTCGCCGGTCGCGACAGCATGCTGATGAATCTGAGCGGCGCGCATGGTCCGTTCTTCACGCGCAACATCGTGATTCTGCGCGACAGCGCGGGCCATACCGGCGTGGGCGAAGTGCCGGGCGGCGAGAACATCCGCAAGACGATCGACGACGCGCGGCCGTTCGTGGTCGGTCAGTCGATCGGCAATCTGCAGGCGATCCTGAACCAGGTGCGCACGCAGTTCGCCGATCGCGACGCTGGGGGGCGTGGCCTGCAGACCTTCGACCTGCGCACGACGATTCACGCGGTGACCGCGCTCGAAGCCGCGCTGCTCGATCTGCTCGGGCAGCATCTCGGCGTGCCGGTCGCGGCACTGCTCGGCGAAGGCCAGCAGCGCGACGAAGTGGAAATGCTCGGCTACCTGTTCTATATCGGCGATCGCAACAAGACCGATCTGCCGTACGCGAACAACGCCGGCGCGCGTGACGACTGGGAGCGCGTGCGCACCGAGGAAGCGCTGACGCCGGAGACGGTCGTGCGTCTTGCCGAGGCCGCGAAGGCGCGCTATGGCTTCAACGACTTCAAGCTGAAGGGCGGCGTGCTGCCAGGCGACGCCGAGATCGAAGCGGTCACGGCACTCGCCGAGCGCTTCCCCGAAGCGCGCGTGACGCTCGACCCGAACGGCGCATGGTCGCTCGCGGAAGCGGTGCGCCTGTGCCGTGACAAGCACGATGTTCTCGCCTACGCGGAAGATCCATGCGGCGCGGAGAACGGCTATTCGGGCCGCGAAGTGATGGCCGAGTTCCGTCGCGCAACCGGCCTGCCGACGGCGACCAACATGATCGCGACCGACTGGCGTCAGATGGGTCACGCCATCCAGCTGCAATCGGTCGATATTCCGCTCGCCGATCCGCATTTCTGGACCATGCAGGGCTCGGTGCGCGTCGCGCAGATGTGCAACGACTGGGGCCTCACGTGGGGTTCGCATTCGAACAACCACTTCGACATTTCGCTCGCGATGTTCACGCACGTCGCGGCCGCGGCGCCGGGCAAGATCACCGCGATCGATACGCACTGGATCTGGCAGGACGGTCAGTTCCTGACGCAAGATCCGCTGCAGATCGTCGGCGGTAAGGTCAAGGTGCCGCGGAAGCCGGGGCTCGGCATCGAACTCGATATGGATGCGCTCGAGAAGGCGCACGCGATGTATCAGCAGCACGGCCTCGGCGCGCGCGACGACGGCATTGCCATGCAATATCTGATTCCGAACTGGAAGTTCGACAACAAGCGGCCGTGTCTCGTGCGTTAAGGCAACGCTGATTAAGTCCACCGAATGTGCGCCTCAAGCGTTATAGAGCGCACAGGAAACGACAAACGCAAAACACGATGAAGCAACAAACGCTCGCGATGGCCGCAGATCAAGGT
>NZ_CADFGP010000013.1 GCF_902833905.1 Paraburkholderia tuberum STM678
CAGTCTTGCGTTGGGAGTCGCCCCGGTCGCATCGAACCACGAATGCGCAAACGAAGACCGAAGTCCTACCCATGGCTGAAAGAGCCTCGTCACATCGCACGTGAGCGCGTCCAAAAATATGGGCACGCTCCACGGGCTTAAGTAAGTGCCATTCTCCCTTGAGGCGGTATTTCCGGGTTCAATTTGAACGGAAGATAACGAACATCTAATTCGGGAAGATCGTCAAGGGCCTTGCCGGCCTCCAGATTTCGATGTCCGATCCAGCACCATGGACAAATGAAGTCGTAGGCGATCGTGATTTTTGCGCGTTCCATGGCATGCCCCGTGGGCAAGTTGCGATGCTCACCAAGCAAAACAACACGAGCTCCCAGCTGAATATACTCAGCGCGCGAGCTCGTGTTGCGCGTGGCGCAATGGCCCATTCGGCGATCAGGCTCGTGGCGATCCCGGCGGCGTGAGGAGCGTTGCCGGGGATCGCGCCATTTGTCAACCTCGTTCAGGCTCTGATTACGGCTGGCCCGATGGACGAAGGGGCTCGTTGTTCAGGTGCTCAAGGCTAACAGCTTGCCGAGAAAGCTAACATCGCCTTCGAGAGATTTTTGAGCTGCCCGCTTTAGGCGGGTTGCGCGCTCACGGTGGCGAGCCCCTGTTAGCCCGCCTCGCAGCCGCGCCCCGCGCGCGTGCTAATCTTGCTCCCTTCGCGGACGTCCCGCGTCAGAGCAGACACCATGACGGAAGCCTTCGATCCGGACGGCATCGAGCAAGCGGTCTTCGTGGTCGGCGAGCGCCATGCGACGCTGGACGAGCCGTGGCGCGCGTATCGGCGCGCGCGTCTGATTTACGTTAGCGAAGGCGTGCTGACCGTGCGCACGGCATCCGGCCGTTGGGTCGTGCCGCCCGCCCGCGCGCTGTGGATCGCCGCGAATACGCTGCACTGCCTGCACGCGACGCGGCCGGTGCAGTCGTATTCGCTCTACGTCGCAACCGATGCCGCAATGGACGCCACCGACGACTCCGCCGCTGCCGACTCCGCCGACTCCGCCGACTCCGCCGACTCCGCCGACTCCGCCGACTCCGCCGACTCCGCCGCGCCGCTGCCCGCGCAGACCGGCGCGCTGATCCCCGACACACTGGTGCAGGCGCTGCTCGCCGCCGCGGCCGATCTGCCGCACGATCACACGCCCGATGAACCCGCCCGCCGTCTGCTGCAGGTGCTGCTGGATCGCGTCGCCGGCTTGCCCGCCGCGCCGCTTGGCTTGAACTGGCCGGGCGATCCGCGCGCGCGGCGCATCGCCGAGGCACTCAGCGCGAATCCCGCGCAATCGCTGGTGCTGGAGGAACTCGCCGCGGCCGCGGGCGTGACCGCGCGCACGGCCGCGCGATTGTTCGCGAAGGAAACGGGGCAGACCTTCGGTCAATGGCGCCAGCAGTTGCGTCTGCTGGCCGCGCTCGAACATCTGGGTGCCGGTGAGAGCGTCACGCAGGTGGCGCTCGAAGTCGGCTATAACGACGTGTCGTCGTTTATCGCGGTGTTTCGCGATGCGTTCGGCGACACGCCGGCGCGCTATTTCCGCTGACGCCGCTTCGTGGGCACCGCGCGAGCGTCGCCGTCGCACGAAAACGAATCTGCCTCAATGGGCGCCGGCCGCATCCGGTCCACCTCCGCCCTTGGCCGGCCGCGTGATCCAGATCAGCGGAATGATCAGCACGAAGATGATCGCCGACACATAGAAGACGTCGTTCAGGCCCATCATCGCGGCCTGCGTGTTCACGGTGAAATCGAACAGCGCATTCGCCGATTGTGGATTCAGATGCAGCACCGACTGCGTGTTGTCGATCTGCTGCGTGAACAACGGGTTGTCGACCGACGCCTGCTCGGTGAGCCGCACATGATGCAGTATCGTGCGGTTGTTCCACGCGGTACCCGCGATCGACGTGCCCACCGCGCCGCAGAACACCCGCACGAAATTCGACAGCCCCGCCGCCGCCGGAATCCGGCTCTGCGGCTGGCCGGACAGGATGATCGCCGTTAGCGGCACGAAGAACAGCGCCATCGGAATGCCTTGCAGCAGCGTCGGCAGCACGAGGTGCCACGTGTCGATCTCGATCACGTACTTCGAGCGCATATAGAACACGATCGCGAAGCCGACGAACGCGACCGTCGAGATCACGCGCGCGTCCGAGTGCGGCAGCACGCGGCCGAGTATCGGCGCAAGAATGATCGCGAAGATGCCGAGCGGTGCGGTGACGAGGCCGGCGTCGATCGAACGGTAGTTCAGGTACTCCTGCATCCATTGCGGCAGCAGCACGAGATTGCCGAAAAATACCCCGTAGGCGATCGAAATCGCGATCGTGCCGCCGAGAAAATTGCGCTGCTGAAAGAGCCGCAGATCGACGATCGGGTGCTCCTCGGTCAGCTCCCATACGAGGAAAAACGCAAAGCTGATCAGCGCGACGAGGCCGAGAATCGCGATCACCGGCGACGAGAACCAGTCGAGATCCTTGCCCTTGTCGAGCATGATCTGCAGCGACGCGACCCACGTGATCAGCAGGCCGAGGCCGACCACGTCGATCGGCGGCTTGCGCGTCGGCGATTCGCGGGTGCGGTAGATCATCCACGTGACGCCGGCCGCGAACAGGCCGACCGGGATGTTGATGTAGAAGATCCACGACCAGCTGTAACTGTCGGTGATCCAGCCGCCTAGCGCCGGGCCCGCGATCGGGCCGACGGTGGCGGTCATCGCCCACAGCGCGAGCGCGGTCGACGACTTCTCCTTCGGATACGAGCCGAGCAGGATCGCCTGCGACAACGGAATCAGCGGCCCGGCCACCGCGCCCTGGAATACCCGCGCCAGCAGCAGGATCGGCAGCGTCGGCGCGATGCCGCACAGCCATGACGCGAGCGTGAAGGACAGGATCGCGCCGACGAACAGCTTCACCTGGCCGATGCGCTGCGTGAGCCAGCCGGTCAGCGGAATCGCCACCGCGTTGGAGGCCGCGAACACGGTGATCACCCACGTGCCTTCGTCGACCGAGACGCCGAGGTTGCCGGAAATGGTCGGAATCGCGACGTTCGCGATCGACGTGTCGAGCACGTTCATGAACGTGGCGAGCGCGACGGCGATCGTCGCGAGAACCAGCCGGCCGCCTTCGAGAGGCGCGGGCGGTGACGGTGGCGCGGGTGGCTGAGGCGGCGACGACGCGGAATCAGGCGCGGCGTTGGGCTGGCTCAAAAGGCGTTCTCCGGAGGGTTTGCGGCGGACGGCGCGAACGGCGTGAGGACGGACGGCGAGGGCGCGCGATTCGCAATGCGTGGTCGGCGCAGGATGCCGTGCACCGTGCACCGCGGCGGCGGGTCCGTCGATGCGCAAAAGCATACCCGCAATCGCCGGGCGGCGCC
This sequence comes from Paraburkholderia tuberum STM678, assembly GCF_902833905.1. GTDB lineage: Bacteria > Pseudomonadota > Gammaproteobacteria > Burkholderiales > Burkholderiaceae > Paraburkholderia > Paraburkholderia tuberum. Next base: position 3,401 of record NZ_CADFGP010000013.1, read on the forward strand.
GGCCACAGCAGCAGCCGATGCGGCGCCCGACGGCGCGAACGCGGCACGCGGCGTATGCTCGCGGCTGAGGTTGCGTCAGCAAAGGCCGAAACGTACACCCAATCCCACGGAAAAAAGGACCCCACCATGAGCTGGCAACAATTCGAACACGGCTGGCGGCGCTCGCCGCAAAACACGCCCGCAACGAGCCTCGTCGTGCTGATGCACGGCGTCGGCAGCAACGCGCGCGATCTGATGCCGCTCGCCGACATCTGGAGCGAGGACCTGCCCGGCACGGCGTTCGTGTCGCTCGACGGCACCGATCCGTTCGACGGCGGCTTCGGCGGCCGCCAGTGGTTCAGCCTGCGCGACGTCGGCGCGGCGAACCGCGAGGCGCGCGTCGCCGCCGCCTATCCGGCGCTGCGCCGCGTGCTCGACGCCGAGCTCGCGCATTGGCAGCTGTCTTTCGATCGGCTTGCGCTGGTCGGCTTCTCGCAAGGTTCGATCATGGCGCTGCATCACGTCGCGTCGAGCGTTGAGGGCGCGGCGGGCGTCGTCGCGTATTCGGGGCGGCTCGCCTCGCCGATCGTGTCGTCGAACCGCGCGACGCCGCTCACGCTCGTCCACGGCGAGAACGACGAGGTGATCCCGGTGCGCGAACTCGAATTCGCGGCCGACGCTTTCAACTCCGCCGGCTATGCGGTCGACGCCTACGTGCTGCCCGGCGTCGGCCACACGATCACCGGCGACGGCGTCGCGCTCGGCCGTGACGCGCTGGAACGCGCACTGGGCGAGCTGTCGCGCGATTGACACAAACCCACTAGAAAGTGGCCCTAAAGATTCTGATGGGCTTGCCGTCATATGGGCAATAGCTTGAAAATCACCCCCGCCGTGCGGGAAGCGCAACGCCCAGCGGGGCGTGTCGCGCGGCTTCGGGGTACCGGGGGCGCATTTCCAGACCGCCTTGGACGGCGCATAACGACACATCAGAGCCTGCATATGGCCAGACCGACGCCGCATTACCCGCTCTTTGAGCGACTGTTCCGCCACGCCGTGGCGGTGGATCTCGGCACGGCCAACACCCTTATCTATACCGACGACGGCGGCATCGTGCTGAACCAGCCGTCCGTCGTGTGCTTCGAGACGCAGCCCGCGAGCGGGTCGAAGCGGATCGCCGCGATCGGCGCCGAGGCGCGCCAGCTGCTCGGCCGCGTGCCGCGCAATCTCGAAGCGGTGCGGCCGATGCGCCACGGCGTCATCGCCAATTTCTCCGCCGCCGAACACATGATCAAGCAATTCGTCGACATGGCGCGGCCGCGTTCGCTCTTCAGCCGGCGCGCGGCATTCACGCTGTGCGTGCCGGCCTCCGCGACCCACGTCGAGCGCCGCGCGATCCGCGAAGCGGCCGAGGCGGCTGGCGCGTGGAAGGTCAGCCTGATCGGCGAATCGCTCGCGTCGGCGCTCGGCGCGGGCCTGCCGGTGGGCGACCCGACCGGCTCGATGGTGGTCGACATCGGCGGCGGCACCACCGAGGTCGGCGTGATCGCGCTGGGCGGCACCGCGTATAGTGGCTCGGTGCGCGTCGGCGGTGACAATTTCGACGCGGCGATCATCGGCTACGTGCGCAATCTGTATGGCGTGCTGCTCGGCGAGCAGACCGCCGAGCACGTCAAGAGAGCCATCGGCTCGGCCGTGCACGACGTGCCGCTCGAGCAGATGAACGCAACCGGCCGCAGCGTCGACGATGGGCTACCGCGCACGGTGCAGTTGAGCAACCGCGATATTTCGGAGGCGATCGAAGGGCCGCTGAGTCAGGTGATCGGCGCGGTGAAGCGCGGGCTCGAATTGGCTCCCGCCGAACTCGTGACGGACATCGCGCACAACGGCATCGTGCTGACCGGTGGCGGCGCGCTGCTGCGCAATCTGGGGCGGCGTTTGAGCCGGGAAATCGGCCTCGACGTGCACGTCGCCGACGAACCGCTGACCTGCGCGGTGCGCGGCGCGGGCGCGGCGGCCGCGGCGGGGTGGGTGGACGAAGCCGGGGACGCGTGAGCGGTGGATAAGGGCTTCACTACAGCTCGGCAAAAACCCGGCATTCGGTGGCAAGGTAACCGGCCCTTGGCAGGGCGGGCTGCAAATGGACGCTGCGCTTTACCGGCCCTGTGACGGGCAAGCGACGCGATGCGGGCCCGGCGTGTCTCCCGAGGTCTCTATTGCGGACGCACGTGAAGGCGCTTGCGATGGGCCGTTCGATCGACGCTGGCAAACACTCCGTTGCAGGGATGGTTGCCCGATGCGCGCCGCGAAACGGTACGCGGTGCGTCGCATGGCATGAACCTCGCGCATCCGTCCGCGTTCAATCGTTACGTGGATGATTTCATTCAGGCGATGAGCGCGCGCTGAGCAAGTGAAGCGAAGATCAAGGGCGATCGGCCGGCGCGCGCCGCCGATCGCCCGTTACTGCATCAGGCCTTGCGATGCGCGTCCTTGTCGAGCGCGCGTTCGGCCACCTCGCCGACGAGCCCGTGATAGTACAGATGTACGCCGATCGCGAGCGAGTCGTTGCGGATTTCGTGGAATACCTTCCACGCCTTTACCGGGTCCTTGAACAACAGATAGTGCGCTTCCTGCGCGATCAGATCGGCGACTTCATGCAGGCCGTGTCCATGCAGCACGTCGACGAGCGTGTCGAGACTGCGATGCGTGCGCGCGTCGGTGCGCGGATAGAGCATGTGCAGCACTGCGACGTTCTGCGTCTTCAGCGCCGCCGACAACGCGACGACGATATCCTGATGATTCAGCGCGGTGACCGTGTGGTCTTCGGTATGGACATGATCCGGAAACAGCGTTTCGAGAGAGACATTCATTTGTATTCGTCCTGCTTTTCTGTGTGATCAAAAAAACCCGCTTCGAATCGCGGGCCGCAAGCATCAATGCACGGATCGAGTATCGCAGATGGATCCACGCCGACGCAGTGTGCTGGCAGCAAAACATTGTTGCGGCTGGTGTTCCGACTTTCGTGCAACTTTCAACGGCATCGCGATGCACCCGCCGCGTGCCGACAACGAATGTTGCGCCCAAGGAGATGGACTGTTGCGATCAATCGACGCAATCAACGACACGCCGACCCGTAGAATGCGCAGCGGAGCCTGAGCATGCCCGTCTTCGGGAGCGCCGATGTCGCGCCTCGCCGTACGACTGCGATGCATGCCGGCGCGAGTGCGGTATCAAGCAAAAGGAAGACGTACATGAATTCGAAGTCACACGCAACGCTGAGCTTTTCCGACAGCGACCAGACCATCGATCTGCCGATTTATCAGGGCTCGTTGGGCCCCGACGTCATCGACATCCGCAAGCTGTACGGCCAGACCGGCAAATTCACGTACGATCCTGGCTTCATGTCGACGGCGGCGTGCAACTCCGAGATCACATATATCGACGGCGACAAGGGCGAACTGCTGTACCGCGGCTACCCGATCGACAACCTCGCGCAGAACGCCGACTTCCTCGAAACCTGCCACCTGCTGCTGAAGGGCGAACTGCCGAACGCCCAGCAGAAAGCCGAGTTCGAGAACACCGTCACGCAGCACACGATGGTGCACGAGCAGATGCACTTCTTTTTCCGCGGCTTCCGTCGCGACGCGCACCCGATGGCGATTCTGGTTGCGGCGGTCGGCGCGCTGTCCGCGTTCTATCACGACTCGCTCGACATCACGAACCAGCAGCATCGCGACGTATCGGCGATCCGCATGATCGCGAAGCTGCCCACGCTGGTCGCGATGGCGTACAAGTACAGCGTCGGTCAACCGTTCGTGTATCCGAAGAACGACCTGTCGTACAGCGCGAACTTCATGCGCATGATGTTCTCGAATCCGGCCGAGGAGTACGAGGTCAACGACGTGCTGGTGCGCGCGCTCGACCGCATTCTGATCCTGCACGCGGACCACGAGCAGAACGCGTCGACGTCGACCGTGCGGCTCGCCGGTTCGTCGGGGGCGAATCCGTTCGCGTGTATCGCGGCCGGTATCGCGTGTCTGTGGGGCCCGGCGCACGGCGGCGCGAACGAAGCCGCGCTGAACATGCTGGAAGAGATCGGCTCGGTCGACAACATTCCCGACTTCATCGCGAAGGTGAAGGATAAGAACTCGGGCGTGAAGCTGATGGGCTTCGGCCACCGCGTGTACAAGAACTACGACCCGCGCGCGAAGCTGATGCGCGAAACCTGCCACGAAGTGCTCGAAGAGCTGGGCCTGCACGACGACCCGCTGTTCAAACTCGCGATGGCGCTGGAAAAGATCGCGCTCGAAGACGAATATTTCGTGTCGCGCAAGCTGTACCCGAACGTCGACTTCTACTCGGGCATCGTGCAGCGCGCGCTGGGCATTCCGACGTCGATGTTCACCTGTATCTTCGCGATGGCACGCACGGTCGGCTGGATCGCGCAGTGGAACGAAATGATCGCCGATCCCGAGCAGAAGATCGGCCGTCCGCGTCAGCTGTTCATCGGCGAGACGCTGCGCGAGGCGAAGCCGGTCGCGAAGCGGTAACAGGCCGGATAGACGCCCGACAACGCGTTCAACGACGGTCGCCAACCCACGGCTCACGAGGCCGTGGGTTTTTTTACGTTCCGCGCATCCTGCCGCCTGCACGTCCCGTGCCACCGAAACCGCCGTCAAAAAACGGCGCAAAAAGCCGAAACTCCGAGGCGATAAGCTCGTCTCACGCGGAAAGAGCCTCTACAATCGGATGGGCCGGCCAACCGGGTGGCCGGCCAACCGGGGCCCGGGTGACGGGGCAACCGGGCAATCCGGCGGCCGATCCGAGGCGAGACCCGAAGTGCAACCAAACGCAGCAGCGAATCCATAGGAGCGACCTTGATACAGCAGCCAGAAGCCCTCGGCGGGCTGACCCACTCGGGCGGCGTCGATCATCGCGAGCCCGAGCAGGACGGCGTTTTCATCCCGACGGAAAACCTTAACGTCGCGAGCGTTACGCAGCACGTGCTCAAGTCGGGCGACACCTTCGTCGTCAACGATCCGCTCGGCGATATCACCGGCCACGACGATGGCCTGTTCGTCAACGATACGCGCGTGATGTCGCAACTGCGGCTGACCTTCGGCGGCCGCGCGCCGTCGCTGCTGTCGGGCAGCGTCAGCAGCGACAACACCAGTTTCACCGCGCATCTGACCAACCGCCCGCTGCCGCCGCTCGGCGGCGACAGCACGCCCGAAGGCGTGATCCACGTCGAGCGTGTGCGCGTGCTGTCCGGCACCGTGCTCAACGAGGCGATCGAGCTCACGAACTACGGCACGCACGATGCGACCGTGCCGCTGTCGATTTCGTTTTCCAGCGATTTCCGCGACATGTTCGAAGTGCGCGGCCTGAAGCGCGACAAACAGGGTCGCGTGCAGCCCGCGCGCATCGAGAATCAGGAGGTGCTGCTCGGCTACATCGGTCTCGACGACGTGGCGCGCAACGTGCGGATCGCGTTCTCTCCGCAGCCGGACAAGCTGTTCGCCGACCGCGCCGACTACACCGTCAAGCTGCCCGCGCAGGCATGCGTGTCGATCTATCTGTCGATAGCGGTGCATGTCGTGCCGATGACCGGCAAGCCCGGCGCCGACGTGTCGCAGCCGATGCATGCGTTGAGCGAAGCGCATCTCTCGCAGATCGATGCGGAGCGCCCGCGCGTCGGCCGCACGGCGGTACGCGCGGCAATGGTGGATGCGCACCTGGTGATGCGCGAGCGACGCAACGCGAGCGCGCGCGTGCGTTCGAGCAATCCGCTGTTCAACGCGTGGATCGACCGCTCGTTCGCCGACCTCGGCCTGCTGACGACGGATCTCGCGACCGGCCCGTACCCGTACGCGGGCATCCCATGGTTTTCGACCCCGTTCGGCCGCGACGCGGTGATCACGTCGCTGCAGACACTGTGGCTGCAACCGCATCTCGCAGCCGGCGTGCTGCGCTTTCTCGCCGAGCATCAGGCGCGCGAGAACTCGCCGTTTCGCGACGCCGCGCCGGGCAAGATCATGCACGAGATGCGCAAGGGCGAAATGGCCGCGGCCGGCGAAGTGCCGTTTGCGCTGTACTACGGCGGTGTCGACACCACGCCGCTGTTCATCGTGCTGGCCGGCGCCTACGCGGCCCGCACCGGCGACGTCGGCTTGATCGACGAACTATGGCCGGCGCTCGAACGCGCGGCGCAGTGGGTCGCGGGCGTGTGCGACAAAAACCGGCACGGGCTGCTCGATTACCAGCGCGAATCGGATGGCGGCCTCGCGAACCAGGGCTGGAAAGACAGTCACGATTCGGTGTTCCATGCGGACGGGCGCTTCCCTGACGGCCCGATCGCGCTCGTCGAAGTGCAGGCCTATGCGAGCGCCGCGTTCGACACGATGGCTCACTACGCGAAGCTGCGCGGCCTGCGCGACGCGGCCGCGCAATACGCGGAGCGCGCGAAGAAGATCCGCCGCTGCGTCGAAGAAAAGTACTGGATGGACGAGGTCGGCTTTTACGGCATCGCGCTCGACGGTCATGGCGAGTTGTGTCGCGTGATGGCATCGAACGCGGGGCATCTGCTGGCGTTCGGCCTGCCCACGCGCGAGCGCGGCGAGGCGGTGGTGCGGGCGCTCGACTCGACGCTGTTCCACACCGGCTGGGGCGTGCGCACGCTGGCCGCGAGCCAGGCGCGCTTCAATCCGATGGCGTATCACAACGGCTCGGTCTGGCCGCACGACAACGCGCTGTGCGCGCGCGGGCTGTCACGCTATGGCGGCAAGGCGTCGGCCGTGAAGCTGCTGCAGGCGCTGTTCCAGGCCGCGGTCAATTTCGACATGCGCTTGCCCGAGCTGTTTTGCGGCTTCCCGCGACGCCGCGGCGAGCCGCCCACGGCCTATCCGGTCGCGTGTTTGCCGCAGGCATGGGCGGCGGGCTCGCCGTTCATGATGCTCGAGGCGTGTCTGGGCATCACGATCGACGCCGAGCGCCGCGAAGTGCTGATCGAACAGCCGATGCTGCCCGAAGGTATCGACTGGCTCGAGGTCAGCGATCTGCGGGTCGGGGATGCGTCGGTGTCGATCACGTTCCGCCGGATCGGCGAGAAGGTGGTGGCGTCGGCGGAGCAGGGCGATGTGAGGGTGGTGGCGCTGCTTTGACGCCGACCGCGGTAGCGGGCATCGATGTTGGCGGCGACCGGAAGGGAAACCATCTGGTCGTCCTGCGCGGCACCGAGATCGTGAGCCATCTCGGCAACGCGACCCCCGAACAGATGCTGGAACGGTGTCGCGCATTCGGGGTGGCGGCGGTCGGCATCGATGCGCCGTGTCGTTGGCGTACAGGCGCCGCGGGACGACTAGCCGAGAAGGCGCTCGCGCGGCAGCGAATCTTTTCGTTTGCGACACCGGCTCGCGAAACGGCGCTCGCCAGCAAAAGCGGCTTCTACGGATGGATGCTCAACGGCGAGCGCGTCTACGACGCATTCGTCGCGCACTTTCCGCTTTTCAGCGGCGGCGAAAAAATCAATGGCCGCGTGTGCTTCGAGACATTCCCCCACGCGATCACGTGCGCTTTCCTCGGGACGGACGTCGCATCCGCGAAGCAAAAGGGTCCGCAGCGCCGGGCAATCCTCGAACGGGAAGGTATCGCAACAGCGTCGCTGACTTCGATCGACGACGTCGACGCGGCGCTATGCGCGCTGGCGGCACGTTATCTGCTGGAAGGCAGAGTCGAAACATACGGTGACGAGCCAGGCGGATTCATCGTGGTGCCTGGACTTTGACACTCACATTCTGGGAGGACGGGTGCACCTGGCACGACGATTCGGAGTATTGCTGCTATCCATGGCGGCGTTGGGTTCGACCGCGGCATCGGCGAACGACATTCAGTGTGCAACCTCGCAGCAACCCGCTGAGCGCGTCATTTGCGATCACGCGATCCTGAACAACGAGTACGACGACATCTTCGCGCAGCAACAGGCTCTTCTGAGCAGCGGGAAACTCTCGTCCGCGCAACTGGCGAAGTGGCGGCAGGCGCGAAACGCCTGTATCGATGTGCACTGCGTGGATGGCGTGTTCGCGCAGTGGAAGGCGATGGCCCGGTCCGTCGACGTCGCTCCTCAGGCGGCCGCGCCTGAGCCGGCCGCGCCTGTCGTGACGGCCTCTGAAGCGGCGATGGCACCTGTCGGTCCCAATCCCGAAGCGCCTCCAGTCGTATCCGCCTCTGATGCATCTCAGGTGTCCCAGGCCTCGCCGACATCGGAGGCTTCTCTGGTGCGTCAAGGGAGTGCCGCCGGTGTGGCGCTTCCGCGGCCCGTCGCGGCGGAGGCTTCCGCGCCCGTGGCTGCCTCGGCGGCGCCCAGCCAGAGCGAATCTCGTGGCATGACCGGCATGAGCGACATCAGTGGCGGCCTGATCGTGGTTCTGCTCGTCGCGCTCGGTGCCGGTGTGTTCTTCGCGCTTCGGAACCGAAGCAGAGCGACCGCAAAGAAGACGCGAGGTAAGAACGGGCGATGAGGTGATGCCAACGCGCTGGCCTCGCGCACGAAACCGCGCTTTGACCTACCGGTCGGGCCGCTCGAATCGCCAATCAGACAACGCGGAATGCCTGTCACGGCGTTCCGCGCTAAAAGCGACTGCAAGGAACCGATTATCGGACGAGGAAACCGTAAGTCAGCGGGTCACGCTCGTCCACGATCCAGGTTGCGAAACCGCAAACGTATGCGTTGCCCTGGACCTCGGGGACGACGGCCTTGAAGTCGCCGACGGTCGTCTCACTGAGTACACGCCCCTTGAAGACCGTGCCGATGATGGACTCATTGACGAGCGTCTCGTTGCTCGCCAGTTCGCCGCGCAGATAGAGTTGCGCGACGCGTCCGCCCGTCCCTGAGCCGGTGGGCGAACGGTCCACTTCGCGGTCGGCGAACACGCAACAGTTGGCTTGCGTCGAGCCTTCGTGCCGTGGTGCGTTGGCAATGATGGTCCCGTAGATGTGGTTGATTTCCGGGATATCGGGATGCTCAACCGGGTACGCGTCGTTTGCAGCTTTTTTGACCTCGGCGCCAAACTTGATCAGTTCCTCGACAGAAGACTCCCGGACTGCGAGACCGTGCGGCGCTCCGTCCGTATAGAAGTAGAAGGCACCACCGAAGGCGATGTCACCCTTTACCATGCCAAACGATGGCGTCTCGACCGTGACATCCCGTTTCCAGATGAACGACGGAACGTTGACGAAGCGTACGTTGCCGGCGTGTTCACCATCCCATTGCACGAACGCCTCGATGAAGCCACATGGAGCGTCGATGCCGATTCGCGTCTCGGGAATCTGGCGCTGAACCCAGCCCAACGCGACCGCCGCGGTAGACAGCGCGATAACGCCGTGTCCGCAGTGGTCGCTATAACCCTCGTTGTGGACGAAGATGATTCCGAAGTCTGCCGTGGGACTAACGGGTTCGGTCAGGTATCCGCCGTACATGTCAGCATGACCACGTGGTTCGAACATCAGCGCGGTACGAATTTCGTCGGCGTTCTCCTTCAGCCACGCTCGACGCTTGACGATGGTGTCACCGGGAACACGAGGAAGCCCGCTCGTCACGATACGGAACGCTTCGCCGCCGGTATGGACCTCGACTGTCGAAATAGTACGAGTGATTTTCATGTGGGCGTTGGGGGTTATTCGATTGAACGTCACTGCCCGTAGGGTGGCGCATATAGTCTCCAGGTATTGGACCCGTGTTTGACCAGATTAGCTGCGCTTCGGCACGGGTTCAACCTTTGAGCACGCCATCCGACAGGAGGACTCGTGAAACTGACCGATTTCGATACACTGACTTTTGACTGCTACGGCACCTTGATCGACTGGGAGAGTGGCATCCTTGAAGGCCTGAGGCCTCTGCTGGAGCGAGCCAGGACGCCGCTCACGCGTGACGAGGTTCTCGAAGCGCACGCTCGCCACGAGTCGTCGCAGCAGAACTTCACCCCTGCGAAGCGCTATCAGGAACTGCTTCCCATCGTATATAAGCGCATGGCTGAAGAGTGGGGCCTGCCCTATACACACGAAGAATGCGTGGCGTACGGCCAGTCGATCAGAAACTGGCCGGCATTCGCCGATTCCGCGCTCGCGCTGCAATATCTGAAGAAGCACTACAAGCTGGTCATCCTGTCGAACATCGACAACGAAAGTTTCACCTTCAGCAACGCCAGGCTGCAGGTTGAGTTCGACGCCGTCATCACAGCGGAGGACGTCGGGTCCTACAAGCCGTCGCCGCGCAACTTCGAGTACATGCTTCAGAAGCTCGATCAGCGCGGCATCAAGAAGGAAAAAATCCTTCACACGGCAGAAAGCCTCTTCCATGACCACAAGCCCGCAAACGAGTTCGGCCTGGCGTCGTGCTGGATTTACCGCCGTCATTCGCAGCCGGGCTTTGGCGCGACGATGAACCCGGGCTCGCAGCCTGACATCGACTTCCGCTTCGACAGCATGGCGGACTTCGTCGACGCGCATCGGGAAGCGCTGGTGAACTGAGCATCTTCGCGCCGTTGAAACGCGCCTGCCCGGTGGTAACATTTGTTGTCATCTCTCACTCCGGCGCCGACCACCTCCCCATGCCAGACAGCTTCGATCAGCTCGTCGCCCTGATCCGGGCGCGCTTTCCCGAACTGAGCCCGCAGTTCCAGATGGGAGCGGGCTTCCTGCTCGATCATCCCGACGAGGTCGCGGTGTCGTCGATGCGCAAGGTGGCCGAGCGCGCGCAGGTGCAGCCCGCGTCGCTGGTGCGGCTGTCGCAGCAACTGGGGTTTCCCGGCTGGAACGAATTGCGCGATCTGTTCGTCGCGCGCGTGCGCACGCGGCCCGAGCCGTTGACGAGCCGGGCGCGCTCGATGGTCAAATCGAAAGATGCGCTCGCGAACGATCTTCTCGTCGCGCAGCAGCACAATCTCGAAACGACCGCCGCGCATAGCGGCCGCGTGATCGTCGAGGCCGCGCGCGTGTTGCGGCGTGCATCGCACGTGCACGTGGCGGGCTTCCGCTCGTGTTACGCGGTGGCGTTCGGTCTCGTCTATGGCTACCGGCTGTTTCGTCCGTCGGTGTCGCTGCTCAACGGCGAGGCCGGCACGCTCGAAATGCAACTGCGCACGATCGAGCGCGACAGCGCGACCATCGTCATCAGCTTCGCGCCGTATTCGGTCGAAGCCGCGCGCGTCGCCGAGGCCGCGCTCGAAAAAGGCAGCAAACTGATCGCCCTCACCGACAGCGCCGTGTCGCCGATCGCGTTGAACGCCGACAAGGTACTGATCTTCTCGCACGAAAGCCCATCGTTCTTTCCGTCGCTGGTGGCCGCCACAGCGATCGCCGAAGCGCTGGTCGCGCATTTGCTCGCGCTCGAAGGCGCGGATGCGCTCGAGCAGCTTGCGCTCGCCGAACAATCGTTGCATGCGAAGGGCGCGTACGTGCCTTGAGCGATTGCGTGAGGCACGCCGCGCTCCATTCGATGCCGTTCAAGGTATTTGACAACAAATGTTGTATTGGCGTATAAATACGTACCGATTGTTGAATATGGTGCGACCCGTGGCGTCGATGCAGGAATTCAGTGTTTTTTCAGGTCAGCGGCGAGCCGTACGACATCGGCTACCGGCTTGGCGAAATCGCCTCGCCGCGGCCGGCCCGCTACAACCGGCAGCCCTGCTCGACGTACTGCACGATCGCGCGCCGGCGGGCTTGCCGATCTATCGCGACGATCCTTACGATCCCGACGACGAAAACACCCTCGCCACCGCGCTGTTCGAAATCGGCAACGCTGGTGTGTCGATGAAAGCGTATCGCCAGAAGCAATGCGCGTTCGACACTTTCGTCGCATGCGCGACGCCCGAACCGGCCCGCGTTTCAGCGCCCGCCGCCCTCACCAGGAACTGAACATCATGTCCACCGTTTTTCATCGCTCTCCGAAGCAATCCTTGCCGGTGGCCGTCGCGGGCGACGGCATCGAAATCATCGACTCCACGGGCAAGCGTTATATCGACGCGTCGGGCGGCGCAGCCGTGTCGTGCCTCGGTCACAGCAACCAGCGCGTGATCGACGCGATCAAGCGGCAAGCCCAACGGTTGCCGTACGCGCACACGTCGTTCTTCACGACGGAGCCGGCTGAGCAACTGGCCGACCGGCTCGTCGCGAGCGCGCCGGCCGGACTCGAGCACGTGTACTTCGTGTCGGGTGGCTCGGAGGCGATCGAGGCGGCGCTCAAGCTCGCGCGTCAGTATTTCGTCGAGAAGGGCGAGACGCAGCGGCGCCATTTCATCGCGCGTCGGCAGAGCTATCACGGCAACACCCTCGGCGCACTTGCGATCGGCGGCAATGCATGGCGCCGCGAGCCGTTCCTGCCGATCCTGATCGAAGCGCATCACGTGAGCGCGTGCTACGCATATCGCGAGCAGCGCGCGGACGAAACCGAAGAAGCGTTCGCTCAGCGTCTCGCCGATGAACTCGAGCAGAAGATTCTCGCGCTCGGTGCGGACACGGTCGCGGCGTTCGTCGCGGAAACGGTGGTCGGCGCCACGGCGGGCGCGGTGCCGCCGGTGCGCGAATACTTCCGCAAGATCCGCGCGGTGTGCGACCGCTACGGCGTGCTGCTGATTCTCGACGAGATCATGTCGGGCATGGGTCGCACCGGCTATCTGTACGCCTGCGACGAAGACGGGGTGGCGCCCGATATGCTGACGATCGCCAAGGGCCTTGGCGCGGGTTATCAGGCGATCGGCGCGACGCTGGTCAGCGACCGCATCTATCAGACCATCGTCGGCGGCTCCGGCTTCTTCCAGCATGGCCATACCTATATCGGCCATGCGACCGCGTGCGCGGCCGCGCTCGAAGTGCAGCGCGTGATCGCGGAAGACGATCTGCTGGCGAACGTGCAGGCGCGCGGCGAGCAGTTGCGCGGCCGGCTGCGCGAGCACTATGCGCAACATGCGCATATCGGCGACGTGCGCGGGCGCGGCTTGTTCGTCGGCGTCGAACTCGTCAAGGATCGCGTTACCAAAGAGCCGTTCGACGCCAAACTGAAACTGCACGCGACGATCAAACGCGAAGCGTTCGCGCGCGGCCTGATGGTGTATCCGATGGGCGGGACCGTCGACGGCGAGAGCGGCGACCACGTGCTGCTCGCGCCGCCGTTCATCTGCACGGAGCGCGACATCGACGAGATCGTCAGCCGCCTCAGCGATGCGATCGGCGCGTCGCTCGCCGCCCGCTGAGATTCGACCCACCGACTTTTGCGAGAACGACGATGACCGAGCGCTTGCCTCACTTCGACATGTCCACTGCCACGCCCGAACAGAAGGCGGTGCTCGACGAAATCCTGTCCGGCCCGCGCGGCAACCTGAATGGGCCGTTCCTCGGCTGGATTCACAGCCCCGATCTCGCGCAGCACGCGCAACGCCTCGGCGCGTTTTGCCGCTACCAGACCGGGCTGCCGTTGCGGCTGTCGGAACTCGCGATTCTGGTGACCGCTTCGCGCTGGGAGGCCCAGGCGGAGTGGTACATCCACTATCCGATCGCGCTGCAGGCGGGCGTCGGCGAAGCGGACGCCGAGGCGATCCGCCAGGGGCGCCGCCCCGAGTTCGCCGATGCCGACGACGCGCTGATCTACGACTTCGCGAGCGAACTGTACGAGACGAAGCGCGTGACGGCCGCGACGTATGCGCAGGCGGTCGGGCGTTTCGGGCATCAGGTCGTGATCAACCTGGTCGGCCTGCTCGGCTACTACGCGCTGGTCGCGATGACGCTGAACGTGTTCGACATGCGCGCAGTGGGGCAGCAAAGCCTGCCGTTTCCCGAATAGCGCTTTTGCCAACGAGCGGCTGCGCAGCAGCGCCGCGCGCGCCAACGAAAAGCCCCGGTTGCCGAACTTCGCAACCGGGGCTTTTTACTGCGCGCTGCATTAACGACTTGCGCGCTCAGTTATCACGATCAGTTACCACGCTCAGTTACCGCGATACGTCGAAAAGAGACGTTGCTGCACCGTCGCCGGCGCGCCCGCGTCCGACGAACTGGCCTTCGCGCCGCCGACGTCTTGCGAACCTTGCGCCGCAGCGGTGACGATCGTCGAGTCCTGGGGCACGGCCTTCGGATAGGTGGTGTCGTTCTGGTTCAGGAGGCCTGCTTTTTGCGCGGCTACGAGTTCGGCGCGCACCTGAGCGCGCGTGACCGGACCGTTTGTCTGCTGGGCGAACGACAGTGCCGGAACGATAAGAGCGGATGCGACGACGACTGCGGAAAGAAGCGATTTCATGACGACCTCCAATTGATTGTGTGGTGGATCGGTGTGAACCGCTTTCCCGATCCGCTGAACGCAGTCTATTTCTTACGAGGTCAGTAAAAAAGCGGCTTTCTGGCGAAATATTATTGCCAGTTTTGAGATAGTGAAAAAGGCGCTTTTCCGCGCCGGGACGCGGAAGCGCCTATGATGAAATCCGGTCCACGCCCGCGCCTGCAAGCCGCGCGGCACCTGCGACCGATGCCCAGGCGCGGACACATCCGGGCGGACCGCCGCGGCGGGCATCATCTTTGGTCGAGCAGCGTGCGCGGCAAGGCACAAACAGGAGAGAGCAATGAAGCGCAAGGCATCGGCAGTCTGGCAAGGCGGCCTGCAGGACGGCAAGGGCTCGATTTCTAGCGACAGCGGCGTCCTGAAGGACACCCAGTACTCGTTCGCGACGCGCTTCGCGGACGGCATCGGCACGAATCCGGAAGAGCTGATCGCGGCTGCGCATGCGGGATGTTTCTCGATGGCGTTGTCGGCGGAGCTGGGCAAGGCCAACATCACGCCGGAGCGCATCGGCACCACGGCCACCGTCACGCTCGACAAGGACGGCGGCGGCTTCGCGATCACCGCGGTGCATCTCGACGTGACCGTGAAGATTCTGGGCGGAGACAAGGCCGCGTTCGACAAAGCCACCGCGGACGCGAAGGCCGGGTGCCCCGTGTCGAAGGTGCTGAATGCGACGATTACGATGGATGCGAAGCTCGAGACCTGAGCCCCGCTGTCACTGTGAGCGCGCAACGAAGCCGGCGACGGGCCATGTCCGCCGCCGGTTTTTTGATGCCGGTTGTCGTATGAACGGATGACCCCGACGCGAGTAGGCCTACGGAATGCCATCCTTGATTTATTGAACATCCAGTCATAATATCAACGGACCGACGCAACCAGGCAACAAGGTCATCGCAATTGAGTCATTCAAAGCAAGCCGCGAAAAAAGCCGGCGAAACGTGTCAGCGCGGCCGTCCGCGCGAGTTCGACACGGCCACTGTGCTGGCGAACGCGAGCCAGGTGTTCTGGGATCACGGCTACCACGCGACGTCGATCGACGATCTGTGCAAGGCCACCGGTCTGCTGCGCGGCAGCCTGTACGGCGTATTCGGCGACAAGCACGGCATCATGCTCGCCGCGCTGGATCATTACTCGGAAGGCGCGGTCGCGCGGCTTGCGCAGCGACTGAGCGCGACGGCCGAGCCGGAGCAGGCGCTGCGCGACGCGCTGCTCCACTACGCGAGGGTGTCCTGCGCATTGAGCGGCCGGCGCAGCTGTTTCATTACGAATACGACGCTCGAAATGCAGCCCGATGACGAAGTGCTGCGCGCGCGCGTCGCCACGATTCAGCGCCGCATGGCGACTTTGCTCGCGGCGGCGGTGATCCGCGGTCAGGCGAGCGGCGCATTCGATTCGACGCTCGACGAAAAAGCCGTCGGCGATTTCCTGCTATGCGTGATGCAAGGCTTGCGGGTCATGGGGCGGGTCGCGCATCAGCAAGATGAGCTGATCGGTATCGTCGATGTGGCGATGCGCGCGCTGGTGTAACGCCTCGTGCGCGAGCGGTGGCGCAAAAATTTTTTAACCAATTTTTGAACGATCGGTCATGAAACCTGAGGCAATCAAGTCCGCTCCGGCGGCATTCGGTGGGTCCGTCAGCTGCGCGGCGAGCGCAGCCGTGACCGGTCCCGGCCCGGCGATGGCCGGCATGGCTGTCGCCGCCAAAGCGTCGGCGCCCGGCTTTCAGCGCCAGGCGCTCGCGCTCGCCGTGCTGTTCGTCGGCGCCTTTCTCGCGCCGCTCGATTACTTCATCGTCAATCTGGCGCTGCCGTCGATTCACACGGGCCTCAACGCGAGCGACGCGCAACTGCAACTCGTCGTGTCGGCTTATGCGTCCGCCTACGCGGTGCTGCTGATCACGGGGGGCCGCCTTGGCGATCTGTTCGGCCGCCGTCGCATGTTCATGACGGGTATGGCGGCTTTCGTGATCGCGTCGGCGTTGTGCGGCTTCGCGACGAGCGGCCACATGCTCGTGATCTCGCGCATCGTGCAAGGCATCGCGGCCGCGGTGATGGCGCCGCAAGTGCTCGCGACGATTCGTGCGGTCGTGCCGTTGCATCAGCAGACGCGCGTGATGAGTCTGTATGGCTTCGTGTTCGGCTTGTCGTCGATCGTCGGGCAACTCGGCGGCGGCGCGCTGATCACGTATCACCCGTTCGGGCTCGACTGGCGCGTGATCTTCCTGATCAACATCCCGATCGGCATCGCGGCGTTCATCGGCACATGGAAGTTCGTGCCGGAGAACCAGCCGGCCACGCATACCGGCGTCGATCTGAAGGGCGTCGCGCTGCTGTCGGCGGTGCTGCTGCTCGTCATCTATCCGATGACGCATGGCCGTGAAGCGGGCTGGCCCGCGTGGACCTTCGCCATGTTCGCACTCGCGGTGCCGGTGTTCGCGCTGTTCGTCGCGACCGAGCGACGCGTCGAGCGCGCTGGCGGCCATCCGCTCGTCGATCTGCAACTGTTCCGCAATCGCGCGTTCGCGCTTGGTCTCGTGCTCGCGTTCCTGTTCTATTGCAATAGCGCGTTCTTCCTGACCTACGGCATCTTTCTGCAAACCGGCCTGCACTGGACGCCGCTCGCGTCGGGCATCGCGATCATGCCGTTCGCGCTCGGCTTCGTGATCGGGCCGTTGACGTCGCCGGCCGTGGTCAAGCGCATCGGCGCCCATGTGCTGACGCTTGGTTTCTCGATGATGACGCTGGGCTTCACGGCGACCGGCTGGTCCGCGACCCAATCCGCGACGCCCGATCTGCTGTTCTACTGCGGGCTAGTGTGCGCGGGCGTCGGACATGGTCTGCTGTTGCCGTCGATCATGCGCATCGTGCTGCAGGAGGTGGTGCCCGAGAAGGCCGGGCTTGCATCGGGTGTGGTCTCGTCGACGTTGCAGATCGGCTCCGCGTTCGGCACCGCGGCGATCAGCGGCGCGTTCTTCGGGGCGCTCGGCGGCCGTTCGGCACCCGCCTCTTATGCGCACGCGTTCCAGCTGAGCCTCGCTATCAATGCCGTGCTGATGTTCGTGTGTATCGGCCTGAGCGTGCTGCTGGTACGTCATCAGCAAGGCGTGCGGCGCTCGGTGGCCCCGGCAGTTTGAAATTAATCCGCTGGTAATCGTTTTCATTTGTTAGCTTGCTGAAAAAAATCGTTCAATTTGAACGAAGCGGTATAACCAACTGCATCGTATTTACCGGCGATCTACTCGTTCACAGGTAATTCTGATTTAGATCAAACTGGCTGATTCCGATTAACGGCTCGACGACATCGCATCAGCTTTTTGTAATCAGACGAAATCGACCTCGCATTTTCTACCGGCCTGCAAACGGCCTACAGTAAGTGTTGCGTTTGTGCGGTAGCGCACATAGGGTTAGCCGCAAGGTGTCGCGATGATTGTTTTTCGGTAATGCCGAGAACTTTAGCCAGCGAGCATGGACTGCGGGTCTGGTGAAAACGGTATCAATAAAAAAGCGCTTGCCGCGTTTAAATTCGATTGTTAATCTGTCTTAACTTTAGAGTGTACGTTCAACAGGTCGGAGTCGATAAAGCCGGGCTCAACTTAATAAACGCTCAAGATAGGGGGACCCAATATGCTGACCGCTACCATTGACGCATTCCAGACAACATCCGCCGCCGCCTTCAATGTGGGCGACGTCGTCAAGTTAAAAGAAGGGGGCCCGCGCATGACCGTGACGTACGCAGGTCCGGTCGCGCTGAATCCCGGCGACTGGGTGATCTGCGAGTGGTTCGACGAACACGGCGAACTGCGCCACGAAAGCTTTGCCGCGCAAGCCGTGCGTGCGGAGCCGCGCTCCATTCCGGCGGGCTCGGTACAGTGGAGTCGCATCGGGCGCGCGGCCTGACTGACGCCCCTGACTGACGCCCGTGCACGTCAATCAATCGGTTTCCTGTAGTTCGTTTGCTGCTCGTCTTGCTCGAGCCGCCCGAATCGTTTCAGCGCTCGGGCCGGTCGCGCGCGGCTTGGCGTCGCCGCACGCGCAGCGTCAGCGCCGACGAAAACGCGCGCAAGGTCGACACCTTGCGTGTCGCCACGACGTCCCGCGCGAGGCTCTCCGCCGGATTCGGCTGTAGCGCCCAATACAGCGCGAGCAGCCAGCCGAGCACGGTCCAGCCGAGGCAGGCATTGAAGAGCGCGAGCGTCAGCACGTCGCGGCG
The DNA here is from genome assembly GCF_902833905.1 of Paraburkholderia tuberum STM678. GTDB lineage: Bacteria > Pseudomonadota > Gammaproteobacteria > Burkholderiales > Burkholderiaceae > Paraburkholderia > Paraburkholderia tuberum. Next base: position 21,909 of record NZ_CADFGP010000013.1, read on the forward strand.
CTTGCGCCGGTCCGCGATGATCGCCGGCAGAAAATACAAGGCCAGCGCGAACGCCGCACCGATGGCCTGAACGGCCACGTTGCCACCCATACAAGCTCCCTGATGCACGATGCATGTAGCGATTGTCGCGCGAATGGCGGCCGCGCGCCTCGCACCTGCGCGTTCCAGTCTCCACCCCAATCACCGCAAGGGGTTCAGCCCGACACGCATCGGGACTATCATGATCGTTTCGACCGAACAGTACTTCACGGACCCGATCATGATCACCGACGACACGACCCAGCAGGCTCAACTCAACCCGGACACGCTACGAGAATTCGTCGAGCGCAAGTGGAACGACGAGATCGTGCCCGCGCTGACGGACTACATCGCGGTGCCGGCCAAGAGTCCGGCGTTCGATCCCGACTGGGCGAAACACGGTTATCTGGAGCGCGTGATCACCGACGCCGCACAATGGGCCGAGCAGCAACCGGTGCGCGGCCTGAAGCTCGAGGTGATCCGCCTGCCGGGCCGCACGCCGGTGATCTTCTTCGAGACGGCCGCGACGCGCTCGGGTAGCGACGAAACCGTCGTGCTCTATGGCCACCTCGACAAGCAGCCCGAGTTCGATGGCTGGCGCAACGACCTCGGTCCGTGGACGCCGAAGTTCGAAGACGGCAAGCTCTACGGCCGCGGCGGCGCGGACGACGGCTACGCGATCTATGCGAGCCTGACGGCGCTCGCCGCGCTCGATGCACAGGGTGTCGAACGTCCGCGCTGCGTCGGGCTGATCGAAACCTGCGAGGAGTCGGGCAGCTACGATCTGCTGCCCTACGTCGACGCGCTGCGCGAGCGGCTCGGCAACGTCGGGCTGGTCGTGTGTCTCGATTCGGGCGCGGGCAATTACGATCAGCTGTGGCTGACCACGTCGCTGCGCGGACTCGTCGGCGGCGATCTCGAAGTGCAGGTGCTCGACGAAGGGATTCACTCGGGCGTCTACGGCGGCATCGTGCCGTCGAGCTTCCGCATCATGCGGCAACTGTTCGACCGTCTCGAAGACTCCGCCAACGGCACGCTGCTGCCGAAGGGCTTCCACTGCACGGTGCCGGCCGATCGTCTGCGCGAAGCGGAGGCCGCCGCAAAGATTCTCGGCGATGAGGTCTGGAAGAAGATGCCGTGGGCGTGCGGCCAGGACGGCCGTCAGGTGCTGCCCACCACGACCGATCCGCGCGAGGCGCTGCTCAATTCGACGTGGCGTCCGTCGCTGTCGGTGACGGGCGCGGCTGGCTTGCCCGCGCTCGCCGACGCCGGCAACGTGCTGCGTCCGCGCACGGCGTTCAAGCTGTCGCTGCGGCTGCCGCCGACCATCGAAGCGGAGAAGGCGGTCGCCGAACTGAAGGCGCTGCTCGAATTCGATCCGCCGTACAACGCGAAGGTCACGTTCAAGCCGGATGCGGGCGCGGCGAGCGGCTGGAACGCACCGGAGGTCGCGCCGTGGCTCGCCACCGCGCTCAACGATGCGTCGCGTCAGCACTTCGGCGCCGACGCGGCCTACATGGGTCTCGGCGGCACGATCCCGTTGATGAACGTGCTGAAGGCGGGCTTCCCGAAGTCGCAGTTCATGGTGTGCGGCGTGCTCGGGCCGAAGTCGAACGCACATGGGCCGAACGAGTTCCTGCACGTGCCGTACGGCAAGAAGCTGACGGCCGCGGTTGCCGAAGTGATTGCCGCGGCGCCGTGAGTTCTGGTTTCGTTTGAGTGGGGCTCGGGCGTGACCCGGGCCCGCTGTTTATCGATGCTGCTTTGATGCAGCTGTTTTGCCCGCCGTTTCATTCCTTCCGTTCGAACCTCACCGACACGCTGAATGACCGACTCCCAGACTGCCCGAACCACCACGCCCCGGATTCCGGCCGATCAACTGCATGGCTACGTCAGAGCGATCTGGGAGCGAGCGGGCAGTACGCCGCGCGAAGCGGAGCTGGTGGCCGATCACCTGGTGGCCGCGAATCTGACCGGGCACGACTCGCACGGCGTCGGCATGATCCCGCGCTATGTCGAATCGCTCGCCGACCAGCAACTGCAACTGAATCGACACGCCGACGTCGTGAAGGACGCGGGCGCGGTACTGACCGTCGAAGGCGGCAAGGGTTTCGGTCAGGTGATCGCGTTCGAGGCGATGGAGCGGGGCATCGAGCGCGCGCGGCGGCTCGGCGTCTGCGCGGTGGGCTTGCGCGGCGCGCATCATATCGGCCGCATCGGGCATTGGGCCGAGCAGTGCGCGCGCGCCGGGCTGGTGTCGTTTCACTTCGTCAACGTGGCGGGCGATCCGCTCGTCGCGCCATTCGGCGGCGCGGACCGGCGCATCGGCACGAATCCGTTCTGCGCCGCTTATCCGCGGCCCGGCAAACCGCCGCTGGTGCTCGACTTCGCGACCAGCACGATCGCGTTCGGCAAGACGCGCGTCGCTTATAACCAGGGCAAGCCCACACCACCCGGCGCGCTGATCGATCACGAAGGCATGCCGACGCTCGAACCGAAAGTCATGCACGAAGCGCCGTTCGGCGCGCTGACGCCGTTCGGCGGCTACAAGGGTTTCGGGCTCGCGGCGATCTGCGAGATTTTCGGCGGTGCGCTGTCGGGCGGCTTCACGACGCATGCGGACACGCTCGGTACCACGCACGCGATCATCAACTGCATGCTATCGGTGATCATCGATCCCACCGCGTTCGACGCGCCCGATGCGCAAGCCGAAGCCGATGCGTTCCTCGCGTGGGTGAAGGCGTCGCCGCTCGCGGCGGGCGCGGAGCGCATCTACGAACCCGGCGAGCCCGAGCGCATGACGCGCGCGCAGCGTGAGGCCGCCGGCATTCCGATCGACGCGGCTACGTGGACGCAAATCCACTGCGCGGCGCGCGCCGTCGGGATGAATGAAGACGAAGTGGGTGGTTGGTCCGCGCGCCTCGGCTGAAGCGCGCGACAGCAGCGCTCAGGCGATCAGCCTGAGCTTGCGCCTATCGAGCAGCCAGCGCTCGAACTCGGTGGCGGGCATCGGCCTCGCGTACAGGAAGCCCTGCACGTAATCGACGCCGAGCCCCTTCATGAAGGCTTCTTCCGCCTCGGTTTCGATCCCTTCGGCGACCACCTGGAAATCGAGCTCCTGCGCGACGGCAACCATCGAGCGCACCAGCGCCTGTGCCTTCATATCCGCGTGGATCGAGCGCGTGAAGCTGCGGTCGAGCTTGATCACGTCGAGCGGAATACGGCCGAGTTGCGACAGCGACGAGTAGCCGGTGCCGAAGTCGTCGAGATGCACCTGCGCGCCGAGTTGGCGGAACTGCTTGATCAGCTCGATCGCGGCCGCTTCGTTTTCGATCAGGCAGCTTTCGGTCAGTTCGAGGTCGACGAGGCATGGATCGAGACTCGCGTGCTGCAATGCCTCGGTGAAATGGCGGACCACGGCTGTATCCGTGAGCTGTCGCGCCGACACGTTGATCGCGACGCGCAGGTCATAGCCGGCCGCTTTCCAGCGGGCCGCCTGTTTCGCTGCGGTTTCCATCACCCAGCGGCCGAGCACGCCGATCAGTCCGGATTCCTCGGCATAACGGATGAATTCCGCCGGCATGATCTGGCCGCGCTCCGGCGAGTTCCAGCGCACCAGCGCTTCGGCGCCTTGCACGGCGCCCGTCGCGAGGTTCAGCTTCGGCTGATAGTGCAGCGCCAACTGGCCTTCGTCGAGTCCGCGGCGCAGATTCGTGTCGAGCCACATGAACTCCGCGACGCGGCGATTCATGTCCGGCGAGAACACGCGATGCGTGCGCTTGCCTTCGTCCTTCGCGACGTACATCGCCGTATCGGCCGAACGGATCAGCGATTCGAGGGTTTCGCCATGCTCGGGCGAACGCGCGATGCCGATCGAGCAGCCGGTATAGACCTCGACGAGCCCGACAGCGAACGGCATGCGCATACGATCGAGAATGCGCTGCGCGGTGTTTTCCAATTCATGCGCGAAGCCCTTCGCCGCGAGCACGATGAATTCGTCGCCGCCCAGACGCGCGAGCGAGTCGCCCGGATTCAGGCAGTCGCGGATCGCGTCCGACACGTCGCAGATGAGGCGGTCGCCGAACACGTGGCCGTAGTGATCGTTGACCTTCTTGAAGTTGTCGAGATCGAGAAACAGGATGCCGACGGTTTCGCCCGGCGCCGCCAGTTCGATCGCGATCTGGATGCGCTCCTGGATCGCGTTGCGATTGGCGAGGCCAGTGAGCGGGTCGGTGGTGGCCTGCTCGATCAGGCGGTCCTGCGCGAGCCGTTGCTCGGTGATGTCGGTACCCGAGCAGATCAGGAACTGCTCTTCGATGCCGCTGCCGCTGCGCACGAATTTGTTGCGAAACAGGAACAGCCGTTCGCCGTGCACCGTTTTAATGCGCCGTTCGATCTCGTACGGTTCGCCACGATTGAAAAAATTCGCGCTGACCTCGTTCGAGACCCGGTCGTCGTCGGACGACATGAACAACGTCCAGACGCTGCGGCCGATGATGTCCTCTTCGCTGAGCCCGGTCAGCTCCTCGGCGAGCCGGTTGAAGCGCTGTATCCGGCCGTTCCGGTCGACGATCACGACGACCGAATTGACCTCCGAGACGACCTGTTCAGCGAACGACAGACCGTGCAGCAGCGCTCGCGCGACGGATTCGGTGTCGCCATCGGCCGACGCGGTGCCGCCCCAGCCATGACAATCGAGTTTCTTGCCGACCAGATGCAGCCGCAGCGGCGCGGCGTCCAACTGAACGTCGACGACGACGTGGGAGGTCACGCCGCTCAGCGCGCGGACCTGGGAAGCTTGAGAAGAGGTGAGGGAAATGGCGACGCCGACAGCCGCGTGGCCGTGCGCAGGCACGAGTTCCAGCGTGTCGCTGGCGGCCGCCAGGCGCCAGCAAGGGCTGCTCGTGCCGAACCGCGCGTGAAGCACCTGGTCGTGTAGCTGGTCGCTCATGAAATCCCCGGAGTGTGCCGGCGGTCCCTAGCAAGGCGGGCGGCGGCAGACAGTCTTCCTCATACTAAAGTGAAACTGCCTCATTGTATCTAAGCGTGACAATTCGAGCGAAGAATCATTAACGTTTTGCTAAGCATGAGTATGGGCCGGCGCGCCCGCGCGCGGCGCGATTATTACCCGCCAGAACGACGCCACGATGACGTTGCTAGAGGCGGCGCGCCAGCAGCGCGCGGGCGCGTTCGCGTTCGGGCGGGTTGGCGTCGAGCGCCGCGTCGAACCGGAACTTGCCGGCCACCAGCGTGGCCGCCACCACGCCGTCGCGATACAGCACGCGGTTTCCGGTCACGGCCGGCACCTTGTCGCCGACCAGCAGCGTGCCGACGAGATTCAGCGGATCGGTCCCAGCAACGCAAATAAGTGCACCGTCGTTCGGCTGCCGGCGCACCTCGCGCAGCAGCGGAATCGCCTCGGGCAGCGCGAACTGCTCGCCCGCGAGTCCGTTGACGAACCGCCCGCCGCGGATCACGCCGCGCGCCTCGAGCCGCTGCAGAACGCGCAGCAGATCGCGCCACGGCGGAAGCCATTCGGCCTCGCGTTCGAGCACGCGCCAGAACACGACACCGTAGCGGCGCAGCAACGTCATTGCGACGTGTTCGAGCGCCTCGGGCGGCAACTGGCGCCGCCGTTCGGGGGGATTTTCCGGCGCAACGGCGGGCGGACGGCTCACGAGCGCCCAACGCCCCGCGTCGTCCATGCCGCCGATCAGCGCGCTCGCTCGCGCGCGCCGGCTGCTGGAAAACGCGTTGCGCCTGGCGACCGGCTTCAGCAACGCGCGCAAGCCCGCGAAGCTGTCGGAGTTCGCGAGGCCGGCCGCGACCAGCTCGCCGAGCGCGTTTTCGAGCTCCATGCGCAGCACGCGCACCTCGGCGAGCAGTTCGTCGAAGAACATCGCGCCGTGTTGCGCGAGGGTGTCGTGCACGCTTTGCGCGAGCGCCGACAACTCGACCTGGCGCGCCGGATCGAGCAGCGCGCGCCACGCACGCAGCTGGACGCGCGGCAGCAGCACGATCGGCGTGCCGCGGACCGGACCGGCGGCGCCGCGCGCCCGCTCGGTCAGGCGGGTCCAGACGATCTTGCCGGCGCGGCATAGCTCATCGAGCGAACTGCTGGTGTAGGCACGCACGCGCGCGGGCAGGATGTCTTCCTCCCACGCGCCGGCCGCAGCCTGGAAGCCTTCGAGCTGGTCGAGCGCGGCGGCGAGCGCGTCGCGGCCTTCGGCGCGCGACGTCGGCGTCAGATGCTGAGTCGTCGGCGTCAGATGCTGAGACGTCGGCGTCAGATGCTGAGACGTCGGCGTCAGATGCTGAGCCGTCGGCGTCAGATGCTGTGTCGTCGGCGTCAGATGCTGAGTCGTCGGCGTCAGATGCTGCCATTCGAACAGGAAGCGCATGAAGTCGTGCCGCTCGACCGGCTCGATCTCACGCCGCAGCCGCCTCACCGTGTAGCGGTGGATGCGTGCGAGCAGGTGTCGTTCGCACCATTCCTCGTCGCTCGTGTGCGGCGTGAAGCGGCCGCGCAACAGATAGCCTTCGGCTTCGAGCCGGATCAGCGCCTGTTCGATCCGGTCGGTCGGCAAACCGAGCGGGCGCGCGATCGCCTCGACCGTCAGCGGGCCGAAGCCGGTCAGCCGCGCGCGCAACACGTCGACGAGCGCGTCGTCGGCGCTCCAGCTCTCGGTGTAGCCCTTCGGGGCGCTCAGCGGCGGTGTGTAGCAATTGCGCGCGATGCCGGGGTAGAGCGCTTCGAAACAGGTGAGGCGTTCGGCGGGCAGCCACAGTGCGCTGTCGCTGGCGTTGCCCGTGCTCGCGTTGGCTTGCGCGGCCAGCGGCAAGCGCGTCGCCCGGCCGGCTTTCGCCAACGCCGCAAGCAGCGTCGGCCAATCCTCGTGCGCGAGCGCCTCGGCCCCGGTGATGCACGCGAGGCCCGTCAGCGCTTCGTGCATTTCGTCGGCGTTGCGCGCCTGCGGCCACGCCTCGTCGCGCACGCTGTCGATCGCGGCGGCGTCGAGCGCGCCAAGATCGTCGACGCTTTCAGGGTCCGTCCAGCGGCGGTTCAGCACCGCCTGGGTGCGGCGCTCCTCGATCGGCGCGTCGTCGAGATACGCGTAGGGCTTCGCGGTCAGGATTTCGGCGGCGAGCGGTGACGGCGCCGGCAGATCACGCGCGACGAGCCGCAACTCGCCGCGCTCGATGCGGCGCAGCAGCGCGAGCCAGCGTTCGCTGTCCATCGCGTCGTGCAGACAGTCGTCGATGGTTTGGTCGACTAAGGGGTGGCGCGGCACCTCGCGTTCGCCGACGACGTTCTCCAGACACGCGGCCTGCTCGGGAAACACGCTTGCGAGCAGATCCTCGCTTCGCATGCGCTGCAGTTGCGGCGCGGTCTTGCGGCCGCCCGTGTAGCGCGGCAGGCAGAGCGCGGTCGTCGCGTTCCAGCGCCAGCGCACGCCGAACAACGGCGCATCGAGCAGTGCCTGGATCAGCAGACGTTCGGCGCTGTTCGAGTGCAGATAGCGCCAGACCTCGTCGAGCACGAACGAGTGGCTGCCGGTCAGCGACAGCACGATCGCGTCTTCGGTGGCGGCGGCCTGCAACTCGAAGTTGAAGCTGCGGCAGAAGCGCTTGCGCAGCGCGAGCCCCCACGCGCGGTTCACGCGGCTGCCGAACGGCGAGTGGATCACGAGCTGGGTGCCGCCCGATTCGTCGAAGAAGCGCTCCATCACCAGCGTGCTCTGCGTCGGCAGTACGCCGAGCGCGGCGCGGGCACGCGCCAGGTATTCGACGATCTGGCGCGCGGCGGGCTCGTCGAGCGCGAGCTCGTCGGCGAGCCAGGCGATGGCGTGGTCGAGGCGCGCGGTCGTGGGTTCGGCTTCGCTCGCGGGCAACGTGGCTGCGGCGGTTGCGGACGCCGTTGTGGTCTGCGTCGCGCTCTGCGCCACGGCAGCTTTCGCTTTGCGTCCTCTCTTTGCCGCGGATTTCGCGGGCGTTGCGGCTGCTTCGAATTGCGCCGCGGCGATTGGCACCGACGCAACCGCGTGTGACGCCGGTTCGCCCTCCGTCAGCAAACGCTCGACCTGCTCCCGCAATCTCGCGACCGCGAAAGACAGCTCGTCGCTGCGCCCCGGCGCCTCGCCGAGCCAGAACGGAATGTTCGGCGGTTGCCCTTGTGCGTCCTCGACCCGCACCCGGCCACTCTCGATTCGCAGAATCCGGTACGACGCGTTGCCGAGCTGGAACACATCGCCGGCGAGGCTTTCGACCGCGAAGTCCTCGTTGACGGTGCCGATGTTGATCGCCTGCGGTTCGAGCACGACGGCGTAATCGGCGTTTTCGGGGATCGTGCCGCCCGACGTTACGGCGACCAGCTTGCCGCCGCGCCGGCCGCGCAGCGTGCCGCTTACCGCATCGCGATGCACGTACGCGGCGCGCGGACCGTGGCGGCTCGTGTAGCCCTCGGCGAGCATGCGCAGCACCGCGTCGTATTGCTCGCGCGACAGATCCGCGTACGGCGCTGCGCGCCGCAGCATGTCGAACAGCGCATCCTCGCTCCACTCGGCGCTCGACACTTCCGCGACGATCTGTTGCGCGAGCACGTCGAGCGGCGCGCGCGGGATGCGTAGCGCATCGAGTTCGCCACGCCGCACGCAATCGAGCAGCGCCGCGCATTCGAGCAGGTCGTCGCGCGAGGCGGGAAAGAGCCGCCCCTTCGGCATGCCGCCGACGTGGTGGCCCGAGCGGCCGACGCGTTGCAGGAACGGCGCGATCGCGCGTGGCGAACCCATCTGGCAGACGAGGTCGACCTCGCCGATATCGATGCCGAGTTCGAGCGAAGCGGTCGCGATCAGCACGCGCAGTTCGCCGCGTTTCAGGCGCTGTTCGGCGTCGAAACGATGTTCTTTCGCGAGACTGCCGTGATGCGCGGCGACCGCGTCCTTGCCGAGCCGCTCGGTCAGATGACGCGCGGCGCGCTCGGCCATCCGGCGCGTGTTGACGAAGATCAGCGTCGTGCGGTGCTGCGCGACCAGCTCGGCGAGCCGGTCGTAGAGGCGCTCCCACACTTCGTTGGCCATCACCGCTTCGAGCGGCACCGGCGGGATCTCGAGCGCGAGGTCGCGCGCGCGGACGTGGCCGACGTCGATCACCGCGCACTCGGCCGGTACGTCGCTCTCGAGGCTCGCGCCGCCGACCAGAAACCGCGCGACCGCGCTGACCGGCTTTTGCGTCGCCGACAGCCCGATGCGCGGCAGGCGCCGGGCGCAGAGCGCGTCGAGCCGTTCGAGGCTCAGCGCGAGATGACTGCCGCGCTTGCTGCCGGCGAGCGCATGAATCTCATCGACGATCACCGTGCGCACCGTTGCCAGCATGCGGCGGCCAGAATCCGAGCCGAGCAGCACGTACAGCGACTCGGGCGTCGTCACGAGAATGTGCGGCGCGCGCTTTTTCAACGCATTGCGTTCCTGCTGCGTGGTGTCGCCGGTGCGCACCGCGGTGCGAATGTCGAGCGGCGGCAGGCCGAGCCTGTCGAGTTCGGCGGCGATGCCTTGCAGCGGCAGTTGCAGATTCAGGCGGATGTCGTTCGAAAGCGCCTTCAACGGCGACACGTAGACGACCAGCGTTTCGTCGGGCAGGGTGCCGCCGTTCGCGAGGCCTTGCGAGACCAGCTCGTTCAGCGCGGACAGGAATGCGGTCAGCGTCTTGCCGGAGCCCGTCGGCGCGGCGACCAGCGTCGAGCGGCCGCTACGGATCTGCGGCCACGCGGCGGCTTGTGCGTCGGTCGGGGCGGCGAAGGTTTGCTGGAACCAGTTGGCGACGGCTGGGTGAAAACCGTCGAGCGCCTGCTGGGCTGGCGGTAAGGCTGGCGCGGCGGGGCGCGCCGCGCTCGCGGTGGAGCGGGTCTTGCGGGAGCGGGGCGCCGCGTCGAGTGCGGCGGAAGTCTTTGCCGAAGTCATGCTTGTGCAGATGAGGGCGGCGCGGGGGATATCCAGTCGGCACCGGGCAATGTCGACCGTTTTGGCGGTTGTGGGTCATTCCACGCTGACGGCGCAATAGCCGTCAGTCTCGCAGGTTTTCGCGGCTCGTGCGCGGCGCATCGGGCTTCGCGCCGCTGCTGGAATTCGTAGTCTTTTGCGGCGTGTGTGCCACTCCTACCAACCTCCGCCAATTGCAGTACGCTTGACGACTCTTCCTGCACCCACGATGGAGCGTCGACGATGCGATATAACCAGTTGGGCCGTACCGGTGTGTTTGTTTCAGAGTTGTGTTTGGGCACGATGACCTTCGGCGGTGGCGAAGGCATCTGGCGGCAGATCGGCGATCTGCAGCAGAACGACGCGGAGCGGCTGGTCGGCCGGGCGCTCGACGCAGGCATCAATTTCATCGACACCGCCGACGTTTACGCGGGCGGCCTGTCCGAGCAGATCACCGGCCAGGCGCTGAAGAATCTGCAAGTACCGCGCGACAAGGTCGTGATCGCGACCAAGGTGTTCGGCCAGACCGGCGAGTTCGCAAACGCGCGCGGCGCGTCGCGCTATCACATCCTCGACGGCATCAAGGCGAGCCTGAAGCGTCTGCAACTCGATCACGTCGACCTGTATCAGATCCACGGTTTCGATCCGGCCACGCCGATCGAAGAAACCGTGCGCGCGCTCGATACGCTCGTGCAGCACGGCCACGTGCGCTACGTCGGCGTGTCGAACTGGGCCGCGTGGCAGATCGCGAAGGCGCTCGGCATCGCCGAGCGGCTCGGCACCGCGCGCTTCGAAACGCTGCAGGCGTATTACACGCTCGCGGGCCGCGATCTCGAACGCGAACTCGTACCGATGCTGCAAAGCGAAGGCCTCGGCCTGATGGTGTGGAGTCCGCTCGCGGGCGGTTTGCTGAGCGGCAAATACGGACGCGAGCAGCAGGCCGAGGCGGGCAGCCGTCGCACGAACTTCGATTTTCCGCCTGTCGATCGCGAGCGCGCGTATGACTGCATCGACGTGATGCGCAAAATCGCTGCAGCGAAAAACGTCTCGGTCGCGCAGATCGCGCTGGCGTGGCTGCTGCATCAGCGTGTCGTCAGCACGGTCATCGTCGGCGCGAAGAAAATCGAGCAGCTCGACGACAACATCGCGGCGACCAACGTCGCGCTATCCGCCGATGAACTCGCGAAGCTGGCCGAAGTCAGCGCGCTGCCGGCGGAGTACCCCGGCTGGATGCTGGAGCGGCAGGGCGAGCAACGCCGGCAGCAACTGGCCGAGGTTCGGCACGTCGTGCAGCGATAACGCGACGGCGTACTCGCGTTCGCCCTGGAAGCCCGAATCTTCATCGATGGGCCGCGCGAGTTTCATGCTCGCGCGCGTGGGCCTGAGGCGGGTCGACTGGAAAAAACGCCAACTCGTGAAGACGATCCACCGCTCTCAGGTTCTCCGCGGCCATTTCGTTTCGGCACTCGCTCAGGTCTCGACGTCCGCGAGACTGAAAGTCTCGCACGACGATTCAGTTCTGAGAACGGTCATCGGGCCGGTACGCGTTTGATCGATCGCTTCAACAAGGGCCGCGCGCCGCATCGCCGGACATGATCGGTCGATGCGGCACGTAAGGACGGACGATGACTTAGCAATCGCTGCGGCTAATCATCAACCTCGCTTACCCCTGTGTATGCGCGGCGACCGCGTCCAGCGTGCGCGCCGAGTACACCAGCGTCGCGCCCGCGTTGATCGCCATCGCGACGCCGAGCGCTTCGGCGATTTCCTCGCGGGTCGCGCCGTGCTTCAGCGCCTCGGCCGTATGGACCGTGATACAGCCGTCACAGCGCAGGCTGACCGCTACCGCGAGCGCAATCAGCTCGCGCATTTTCGCGCCGAGCAGGTCGGTCTTCTGACCGGCGCTCGACATCGCCTGATAAGCCTTCACGCTTTCGGGCGCGAGCTTCGACATTTCGCCGATACGGCCGAACAGTTCCTTGCGGTAATCGATCCAGTTCAACATCGCAGTGCTCCTTGGTCCGTTGCGCGCCGGCGGTTGCCGGCGTCGTGGGACAAAGTATTGCGCCGCGCCGCGATATCCTGAATACTCATTCGACTCAACTTTTAGCGCGCTCGTCTCATGGACACGCTCAGTCGCCTGATCGACCTTGCCCGGCCGCAAGCGAGTCTCGATCTTCGCTGCCTGCTATCAGGCGCATTCGACATCGATCATGCGCCGCTGGAGGCGGGCGTCGCGCCGTTTCATCTGGTGCTCGACGGCAGCTGTGTGATCGAGACCGCCGCCGGCGAGCCGCTCGAATTGCAGGCCGGCGATTTCATGCTGTTTCCGCGTGGCGCCGCGCATCGCATGCGCGACGTAAAGCGCTCGGCGGGTGGCCTGCCGTTGACGCTCGGGCATGACGGCATGCTGCCGGTGCGGCGCAACGATGGCCACGAAACCACTGCCACGGCCGCGCACGCGCCCAACGACAGCGCGGTTCATGACGGCGTCGATCTGCTGTGCGGCCGCTTCGTCTATGCACCCGGTTCATCGGCGTTGCTGCTCAATGTGCTGCCCGATCCGCTGCACGTATCGCTCGGGGATGCGCAAACGCTCGATGCGTTGCAGGCGGTGATCACTCTGATGCGCGGCGAAGCGGAGCGGCGTCAACCTGGCGCGCTCGCGATCGTGACGGCCTTGAGCCACGCGCTGTTCGCGATGGCACTGCGCGTGCACGGCGAGCGCAATGCGAACGGCACCGGGATGCTCGCGTTGCTGACGGACGCACGCCTCGGCGCATCGGTGCAGGCCATGCTCGACGCGCCCGAACGCGCATGGACGATCTCTGAACTAGGCGAGCGCGCGGCGATGTCGCGCGCGACCTACGCGCGCCACTTCAACGAGCGCGCGGGCGTGACCGTGATGGATTTTCTGATGCAGATTCGCATGGCGATCGCCAGCGATCTGCTGTTGCGCACACAACGCAGCGCGGCGGACATCGGCGAGGCGGTCGGCTATCAATCGGAGGCGGCGTTCGGCAAGGCGTTCGCGCAAAGCGTCGGTGTGACGCCGGGACGTTACCGGCGTCGCACACCAACGGACGATGCTCTGGATGAGTGACTAAAGACTCAACGCGTGGGCGATTCTATCTGGGCGGTCCGCCCTTGCTGAACACGCGCCTTTCGAACGACGCCATCAGTCGCGCGACCACGAGCGCGCACCCCGTGCCGAGCGTCACTTCGGCAAGCCGCAGAAAGGCCTTGTCCCACGCCGGGCCGATGCCTGGCGCCAGCAGCATGATCGTCGCGGTGATGCCGCCGAGGCGCGCTGCGCTGCCGACGTTGACGACCCAGCAGATCAGGATCGCGACCGCCGCGGTCGCCGCGTACGCGGCAAAATGGCCGCCGCCCGCGAGCGTGCCGATCAGCCCGCAAATACCGCCGACCATCGCACCGATGAACTGGTCGCGCGACAGCTTGCGGGTGTCGATATAACTATGCTGGCTCACCGCGATCGCGGTGATGGCGGCCCAGAACGCCTGCTCGGTGTGCAGCGCGCGACCGATGCCGAACGCGAGACTCGCGCCCGCCACGGCCTGCACGGCCATGAAGCCGCCCTCGATCAAGCGGTCGCCGAGCGGCAGCGTCTTCAGGAAAGCGAACAGCGCATCGGCGGCGTGCGTGCGCGAGGGAAAGCTTGAATCGTCGGACGGAGTCATCGGATTAAGGCGGCTCGGCTGGACAGGGGGTCCCGTATTCTAGCGGCTCCGCTTCACGCTTCCACCGCGAGCTAGATCGTGCCGAACAGCGCGCGCGGCCGGTCGCGTAGCGTGTGCGCGAGAATCTGCAGGCCACGCGTCAACTGCTCGCGCGACTCGGCGCAAGCGAGGTTGATGCGCACGCCGTGCTCGACCGTCGAGCGATCGACCGCGAACGCGGATGCGGGCATCGTGTTGACCCCGCGCGCGAGCGCGTTTGCCGCGAAGTCGTCCGAGCGCCACGGCGGCGGCACGCGCAACCACACGAACATGCATGCGGGGTCGCTCTTCAGATGCTCGGCGGGCAATAGTTCGCGCGCGCCAGATCGAATCACTGATAAGGGGGACGGTCGTGCAATATGACCCCCCCCTTCGAAAACACCATCCCCCCCTCCGAAAGGGGGGGGATTTGAAAGGCGACTGGCTCTATCTTTCTTCTCGAAATTCACAATGCATACGGGGCCGGCGCCGCTGGCCGCTCACGCCGACCTGGTGCCGTAGGCGATTTTTTTATGTTGGCTTTTTCGTCCTGTTTGAACTGCTTGCTCGTGTGAGTGGAATTCCAGATGCGAATGTCTTTCGCCGCATCTGTCGAGCGGGCCGGTCTTCAAGTCGCCAGGGCGAAAGAAAAAAGGTGATAGATGAATATCCTGTTGGTGGAAGACGATCCCGCGCAAGCTGATTCGGTCGAAAGGGAAATCGGGCAATCCGGGCATCGAATAAACAAGGTCGAGCGGGGCAAGGACGCAATCAGTTTTCTTCAGGCCAACGAGGTCGATCTCGTGGTGCTCGACTGGGAATTGCCGGGCATGAGCGGCTTCGAGGTGCTGTACTGGATACGCCGTCACCTGGGCCGCGAACCCGCGGTGCTGTTCGTGACCAGCCGACTTCTGGAAGTCGACATCGTGCAGGCGCTGGACGCCGGCGCGGATGACTACGTCGTCAAGCCGTTCCGGGCCAAAGAGCTGGGGGCACGGGTAGGCGCGCTGTTGCGTCGCACACGACGCAGCATCAAGGTGGAAAGTGCAATCGCGGTCGGGCCGTATGTATTCGACGTCACGCAGCGCAGTGTTTTTCTGCACGGCGAATCGATCTTGTTGACGGAAAAGGAATTCGACGTGGCGGCCTATTTCTTCGCGAACGTCGGACGGGTCGTTTCCAAGCGGCTTCTGGCGAAGCTTGCGTGGGGCCGCGAGCTGGATAGTACGTCGCGCACGATCGACACGCATATCTACCGGCTGCGACGCAAGCTGGCCCTGCATCCGGACAACGGCGTGCGATTGACGACCATCTATACGCACGGCTACCGCCTCGACGAGGCCGATGCCGGCAGCGCGGAAGCGCAAGCGCCGGCGAGTACCGAGCCGGAAGACGCTGTCGCGGAGAAGGACAGGTCCGAGCAGGGCGCGCAAAGCGATCTCCGCTAGCGATCCGACACGAGGCCATGAGCGACCTGAAGCGGATTGCGCTGGTCGCGCCTCGTTGCGCGGCGACTCATTGAGTCGTCATACGGTTCGGCGTATCTTCAAAGCAAATTCACAACGACCCTCCATGCCTCTCACGGATAGCCGGTGAGAGGACACCTCATGAATACAACCGCTGATAGTTTCGAGCGTGAATGGATCGTCTCGTTGATCCAGACCAAGATGATGCCGCCGCGTCTTCCCGCGGGTTGCGTGCAACGGCCGGGATTGCTCCGACGACTCGATGAACGACGTCTGCGTCACATTACGCTCGTGACCGCGCCCGCGGGTTTCGGCAAAACGAGCTTGCTTGCCGCGTGGAGCGAAGCGCAAACGAGAAAGAAGCGTCCCGTTGCGTGGCTCAGTCTCGATGGAGAAGACGACGATCCGCAGCAACTCGGGGCCTATCTGGTGGCGGCGCTTTGTCGCGCGTCGCAGGAGATCGCGTGGCAGGCACAGCAACTTCTCGATAACGATGCACACACGCCGGTCAGAACGGTCATTTCAGTGCTGCTCAATGGCATCGCCGCATACGGCCGCGGTGTTTTCCTGGTGCTCGACGACGTCGACCGTCTGAGCGCGAAACCCGTTCTCGCGATCGTGTCGCGCCTGCTGCGCTACGCGCCCGACAACCTTCACGTGCTGCTCGGCGCGCGCGGCGAACCGGCGCTGTCGCTGAGCGGGCTGCGCTCGCCCGACAAACTTTCGCGTGTGAATGTCGACGATCTGCGCTTTTCGCTCGACGATGCTCAGGCGTTTTTCGATCACACCGGTAACGCGCTGCTCAACCGCAACAGCGTCGAGTTGTTGAACAGCGCGACCGAAGGCTGGGTGGCCGGTTTGCAACTGGCTTCGCTCGGACTGAACCGGATCGATGACGTGGCCGCGCTCGCCAGTCATCTCGCCGGTTCCCGCTTCGGCATCGATCGCTACCTGAACGATACGGTGTTTGCGCATTTGCCGCCGCCCATGCTGACGTTTTTGCTTTACACGTCGATTCTCGAGCGGCTTACGGCGACGCTGTGCGACGATGTCATGGGCGGTGAGGGCGAAAGCGGAGAAAAGCTGGGCTGGCTCGAGCGGCATAACGTGTTCATCCGGCCGCTCGATGAGACGCAGAACTGGTATCGCTATCACGCATTGCTGAGCGATGCGCTTCGCCGCCGTCTCATGCGTCAGACGCCACGACAGGTTCCGTTGCTGCATCGCCGGGCCAGCCTGTGGTTCGCGCGGGCTCGCCTGTGGCGCGAAGCCGTGCGACATGCGCTGGCAGCGGGCGACATCGGGCAGGCGGCGCAGTGGGCCGAAAACTGTGCGATGGAGATGCTCCAACGCGGCGACCCGTTCATGCTGCCGGGCTGGATTCGCAAACTGCCGCCGGACGTGATCGCGGGTCGACTGCGCTTGCGTCTGGCGAAAGCCTGGGCTCTCGCGATGTCGCTTGAGACCGCGCGCGCGTCGAAGGAGATCGGCGAGATTGCCGACGAGTTCGAACGAATGGCCCGTGATGATCGGTCGGTAGCCGACGAGGTCGCATGGGCGGAGATCAACGCGATCCACGCGGTGATCGCTTGCGGGAACGACGACAGCGAACATGCGCTGGAACTCGGGCGTGCCGTTGAGGCATCGACGGCGCCTGCGGAACCGTGGGTACGCCATTACGGGCAAAGCGCGGAGATTTTCGGCTTGATGTATAGAGGGCAGTTCGCCTACATCTCCCGCGTATGGAGAGCGCGGGTCGATCAGGTGGGACTCAGCCGGAAGCCGAACAGCGCGGATATGTTGCGCGACGCGGTGTACGGCATCGCCGCGCTGATACACGGCGAACTTCCCGATGCGAGGCGGGTGATGGAGGTCGCGATGCGGTACTCCGAAGACAAGCCAGGAGAGTGGTCGGCGGGCGCGGCCGCGGTAGCCGGTTGCCTTGCGTCGATTTACTACGAGTGCAACGAGCTGTCCAAGGCGCGGAAGTTGATCGACGGTCGCATGACCATCGCGCTGGAGACTTCGCCGCTCGCCGCATTGATGCGCTATATGCTTACCGCGTCGCGCCTGCTGTGGCGGGATGGCAAAAAAGGGCCGGCGCTCGCCGTTCTCGAGGACGGTCGACAGCTCGCGATAACCCGTCGATGGTTGCGTCTGAAGCTCGCGTGCGATGCGGAAACCGTCAGACAGCTGCTTGCCGACGGTAGGGTGGTCGAGGCGCGACAGGTCACCGACGAACTGAGCGCGAGTGTACCGATGATGTGCGAAGGGCGACGGGGCTCGGCGATGGAAACGTGGGCAAGCTACTGCGTGCTGCAAGCCCGCGTTCTACTCGCTGAAAATGCCGCCGGCGACGCCGTTGGCTTTCTCTCGCGCTCACTCGACAATCTGGTTGCACTGGGCTGGCGCTATGCCGAGGCCGTCGTTTCGCTGCTGCTTTCTCTCGCGCATGAGCAGAACGATGCCTCGGAACAGGCGTTCGCCGCGCTGGGAAACGCGCTGCGGATCGGCGGCGCGATGGGGATGATCAATAGCTTCGTGGACGAGGGGCCGCCGATGCGTGCGTTACTGGAACGCTTTCGCCGCACGCCATCGGAAATCGCGACCGGGCACGCCACGTATATCGGCACGGTGCTGTCGGCTTTCGACGAGGCGGATAACACGCCATCTTCTTCGTCGAGCTATGCCGACACGAAGATAACGCCGGGCACACTGAGCGCGCGTGAACTCGAAATACTGGGCTACGTCGCTCGCGGGCTGTCCAACAAGGAAATCGGACGATCATTGAATCTGGCACCCGAGACGGTCAAATGGCACATGAAGAACGTGTTCGAAAAACTGAACGTCAATTCGCGGTACGAGGCCGTGCAGAGTGCCTTCGGCATTCAGCCTGGAGCCGACTGAAGCGCCGTGCCGCGTGATGGCGCCGCCATCCGGTCACCTCACCGCGGCTCTCGTCCAAACGCTTCGCGCAGCTTGCGCTTGGCCCGCTGCAACGTATCGCGCCGCTCCTTCGGCAGGTTTCGGCCCGCTCGATTGATGTAGAAATTGAGCATCGACATCGCCGATTGAAACGGCGTGCCCTTGCGTCGACGGCTTGCCGTCGACGAGTGCTTCAACGATTGCGCGATGGACTCCGCGCTGCCGGTTTTGAAAATATCCTTCTGGATGTCCATCGCGTCGCTCGTTTCCATTACGTGATGCGACCATCTCTTCGCGCCGGATGCGCCGCTCGACTTCGCGGTTTTAGCGCGATGCGCGGCGTGCGCCTGCGCGTGGCGCTGACGCGCTGGCCGTCCCGACTTGCCACGAGACACAGGGCGTTTCGATTTGCTGCTGGTCTTTCGGGTCGCCATTGTGTTGTCTCCTGAAGCGGAATGTCGGACTCGCCACGCGTCAAAAATGGTCGATTTGGCGATCAGAGCTTCACGCCCCCGGCCTCGGGCGCATCCGACGAACCCGCGGGAATGTCACCGACGCCGAGGTCGTCGCGCCTCGTATAGACGTCGCCCCAGTACGGTTCGCTGCCGTAGTACTGATGCACGGTGGTGGCCCACGTCTGATCCGCCATCGATGGCCAGTGATCCTTATCAAATCCCGGTGCGTTCTTCACGCGCTCGGCCACCATGTTCAGCACGAAGCATTTTTCCTGCGTATCGAGTGTCAGCGCACGCCACGGAATCGCGAGCAGCTTGTCGCCGATGCCGAGAAAACCGCCGCTCGACAGCACCGCATACGCGACGCGGCCCGAACGCACGTCCAGCATGATGTCCTTGATCTTGCCGATGTGCTCGCCGTCGCTGCTGATAACCTTGTTGCCGTCGAGCGTAGCCGCTGCCATAACATCCGGACCTGGGCCTTCCGCGGTCGCGGCGCCTTTACCGACGATGTTCGCACCTTGTGTCTGGGTCTGCATCACCATGATGGGCTCCTTTTTGAAGGGGTGAATGTACCGAGGCATTTAGCAACGGCCGTTCCATCTAGCCATGCGGCGCCGTTACGCCGTGGCGCGCGGCGCATCCGCGCGACGAGGGCACCGCGTGCGTAAAGGATGCGAGCGCGTTTGCAATTATTTCGTCAGTGCCGACGCCAGCGCTGATCAGCAAAGCGCGATGCGCGCATGCGACGACTGCATCGCGCGGCATAGGCCTTGCTCGATTCTCAGTGATGGCAGCAGGGAACCGAAGGATCGCACCCGTCCTTTTACTTCAGGGAGAACCCAGATGAGCAAGTATCCGAAGGCATGGCTGTTCGCGGCATGTATGGTCGCGTCGGGCGCCGTCGCGTCGGGCGCCGCGTTCGCGCAGGCGGGCGGCGGTAACGGCAATAGCGGCACCGGCGGCGGCAACGCGCATGGCGCGGCGACCGCGGCGCCGACGGCGGGCAACGAGCCCGCGTCGAATGTCACGGGCAGCACCATGGGATCGACTTCGTCGATGAAACATCATCACAAGAAGTCGAAGGCAAACAAGCCGATGACCGATACGACGAACACGCCCGGCGCCAATGCCAGCAGCGATACGAAGGGACAGTAACGCTGGATCGATGCGGGCGCGGCCAGGCACCTGTGCGTTCATCGTAACGCGCCGGCGATATCGCGCTCCCCATCGAGGGAGAAAATCGTGACTAAGAAAATTCATTATCAGGCGAACATCTGCGGCGGGGACCTCGCGCAATGCCTATGCGCTGGCGGCGGAGATACGCGCCGGCGAACGCGACGTTTGGCTCGTGATGGCGGCGTTCGAGGAAGACGTTTGAGCCGGAGTCGATTCGGCGCTGAGCCCGTCACTGAGCCGGCGGTTTCGGTTCGGAGGCCATTTCCCGCGCAGCGCGCCGCGTACGCACGCGTGGCGTGGCTCGCAAATGTGCCGCGGCGCTTTTGTCTTTCGCGGCGGTGGCTTTCTTGCGCACCACGCGTGACTTTTTTAGCAGACTCGTCAACGAACCGTTGATACTGTCGTCGACCGACGACTCCCGGGTCTTGCGTCCTTTGGCACGGGATGCGCGCGCGAGTTTCGCCGCACGCTTTTCCGCCTGCGCGAGCAGCACCGCAAAGGCCACTTCATCTACCTTGAGTCCGCGGCGCGATTGGCCTGGCGCGAGGCTCTGCAACTCGCCCGCCTCGAACGCGCTGATGATCGCTGGGTGGATATAGCAGCGCCGGCAGACGGCGGGCGTATTGCGTAGCAGCGTCGCCACTTCTTTCACGATCGCGACGATATGACGACGCGCTTCGGCCGCGCTGCTGCACATCAAGAGGCGCAATGCCGCCAGCGCGTACACGCTGCCGGCCCACGTGCGGTAGTCCTTGGCGGTGAAGTCCGCGCCGCTTACGCGGCGCAGGTAGTCGTTGATATCCGTCGAGCCGACGCTGTGGCGCGTGCCGTCTTCGTCGAGATACTGGAACAGGTCGTGACCGGGCAGCTCCGCGCAACGTCGCACGATGCGCTTGATGTTCGGATTGTCCACTGTCACGTCGTGCTCGATGCCGCTCTTGCCGCGAAACTGGAAGCGCAATTGACCGGCCCTGATCTTCACGTGCTTCTTGCGCAGCGTCGTCAATCCGTACGAGTGGTTATCGCGCGCGTATTCTGCGCTGCCGATGCGGATCAGCGTCGTGTCGAGCAACTGCACGATGGCCGCGACGACCTTGTCGAGCGGCATGCCGGGCAGCTTCAGATCACGCGCCACGCGCGCGCGGATTTTGGGCAATGCGCGGCCGAACTCGGCCATCCGTTCGTACTTGTCGGCGTCGCGCGTTTCGCGCCAGTGGGGGTGATAGCGGTACTGCTTGCGGCCGCGCGCGTCGCGGCCGGTCGCCTGCAGATGACCGCGCGGATCGGGGCAGATCCACACGTTTTCGTACGCGGGTGGAATCGCGAGCGAATTGATGCGTTGAATCTCGTCCTCATCGACGATGCGCTTGCCGTCGACGTCGAAATAGATGAAGCCGTTCCGCTCGCGCTTGCGTGTGTAGCCGGGCCTCGTGTCGTCGGCGTGGCGCAGTCCCGGCGGCATCGGTTGGGGCGCGGTGTTGCCATTCGCGGTGGTCGGGTTGCGTGATGTGGTCGTGGAATGAGTCGCGGTAGCCATTGTTGCAGGTAGAAGTTTCAAACCCGGTTCGAACCGGTTCGCCGAGTAGGCGCGATGTGTGCCGTGTGATCGGCGGGAAGCAAGGGCGATGCCACTGGTAGGTGACCAGCGCGCTGAGGCGGAACGGTCCTTGCGGACAAGTCGACGTGACCAACCGGAAAGGGAGCTTTCATGAGCAGCACACTCAACCCCGATGAAGAGCCGCAGCAGACCGTCAAGCAAACGTCCGGCACGACGGGCGCGCTGGGTCCCAGCGACTCGTCCGATAGCGGCAGCGACGTGGCGGGCGCGAGGCGTCACGATTTCGACGTCGATACGGAGCTCGACAATCACGCGCTCGAAGCCGGCGACGCCGCACTCGGCAGCGATACCGATCGCTCAGGTACGGGCGAGCGCGCGTCGGCCGATGGCGATTCGACGTTGGAAATGGACCGCGATATCGACACCGACCACGTCGTCGATCCGCAAGTGCCGCCGGGCGCGGAACGCTCCGACGAGGACGAAACCGACGTCTGACCACGGCGCTTTTGCACACGCGGCGGCGCGAGCTGAACGGCGCAACCGCAGCGTCGGGGCATCGCCAACGTAACGTCAGCCCGCTGAACACTGCCTCAACCAGGCACGTGTTTTGCGTAACCATGCTTAGCGAAGGCGCAGACCTATGCACATGCATCACGGGCAAGTGCATGAGCGGGGCGCCGCATGAAGGAGAGCACACATGACTGATGCACTGAATGGCTACAAGGTAGCCGTACTCGCCGTAGATGGCTTCGAGCAGGCAGAACTCATGGAGCCGAAACGCGCGCTCACCGAGGCGGGCGCGACGGTCCATGTGATCTCGGCGAAGCCGGGCAAGATCCAGGGCTTCAAACACGTCGACAAGGGCGATTCCGTCGACGTCGATGCGACCTTCGACAAGGCCAGTCCCGACGACTACGACGCGGTGGTGTTGCCGGGCGGCGTCGTGAACGGCGACGCGCTGCGACTGCTGCCGCAGGCGCAGGCGTTCGTCAAAGCGGTCGACAACGCGAAGAAGCCGATCGCGGTGATCTGTCACGGCACGTGGCTGCCGGTATCGGCGGGGATCGTCAAGGGGCGCACGGTGACGAGCTGGCCTAGCCTGCAGGACGATATTCGCAACGCGGGCGGCACGTGGGTCGATCAGGAAGTGGTCGAGGACGGCAATCTTATTTCGAGCCGCAAACCCGACGACCTTCCCGCGTTCAACAAGGCGCTGATCGCGCAACTGACGAAGCGCAAGGCGGCTTGATCGCAGGCGGCGCGTTGGCTTCGGAGCCTGCGCATCGGTGATTCGACAGGGAGAAAATGCATGAAATTCCGGTATTCCCTACAAGTGTTGACTGCCGCGCTGGCCGTGTTGGGCGTGAGCGCGGCATCGATCGACACGGCCTGCGCGCAGGCGAGCGATGCGCCCGCGAGCGCAGCGCCGACCGGCAGCACGACGCTGTCACCCGCGGATCAGCAGTTCGTGCTCGAAGCGTCGAAGTCGGACGCCACTGAAATCGCCGCTGGCAAGGTCGCGCTGAAGAACTCCAACGATCCGCATGTCAGGAAGTTCGCTCAACAGATGATCGCCGACCACACGAAGCTGTCGCACGCAATGGCCGGGCTGGTCGCGAAGAAGGGCTTCAAGCCGACGCCGTCCGCGGATTCCGCGCTGGTCGGCAAACTGCAGACGTTGAAGGGCACCGAGTTCGATCGGGCCTATGTCGAGCAGGTCGGCGTGGAAGCGCATCAGCGCGCGGTCGACCTGTTCCAGCAGCAAAGCGAGAGCGGCACCGACTCGCAACTGAAGGCCGCGGCCGCGCAAGCGCTGCCAACCATCAAGCATCACCTCGAGATGGCGGAGCAACTGGCCGGCCAATTGAAGGGCTCGTCATGAACGCGATCCTGCCACGGCCTGCTTATGAGGACTCTCTGATGCAGATCACTTTCCCCGATGACGAAGCGGCCTTCGACGGCGCCAATCTGACCGTGCGCTTTCTTGCGCGCGTCGATGGCGAGCCAGTGGTTTGCGCGATCACTGCCGAGGCTCTGGAAGATCATTTCGGCGCGGAGTCCGCGCTTGAAGCGGCGTTGATGGCCGCTTTCGACAGAGGCCGTCAGCGCATCCGCTCGGTCTGCGCGGAAGCGCTCGACCAGAACAACGGAGAAGGCGTAGTGTTGCATAGCGGACTGTTCAGAGTGGAAGGCATGGAACCGGATCGCGGCGCCGCGGCGTAGCGCCGCTGCATGTCGCATTGACTGGGCGCGCTGCTTCCGACTCGCGCCAGCGGCGACAGGATGGTCCACGAACGGCAATTAACGATAAGGAGGCCGTATGTCACTCATCGTCGCGGCACGCTTCACGACTTTTCCTGCTGCGGAAAGCGCGGCGCAAAAACTGTTCGATGCGGGTTTCGTGGAAGAGGACGTCACGCTGTTTTTCGTCAATCCGCGCGGCCAGCATGCGCGTTTCCCGATCGGCGGCGACACCGATACCGACCCCGGCGCGCGAGGAGCGCCTAAAGGCGCGGGCATGGGCGTGACGATCGGCGCGGTGATTGGCGCGGTGATTGGCGTGGCGATCTTCGCGGTGTTTTCCGCGCCGCTGCTGGTGTCGCTGATCGCGGCCGGCGTCGGCGCGTATGTCGGCTCGCTGGTCGGCGCGATGTCGCGCACCACGGAGCGCGGCAAATCGGACCATCGCGTGCCGTATCACGAGGAGTCGCGCGATTCGGGCGTGCTCGTCGCCGTGCACGTGTCGCCCGACAATCAGTTGGACGCCGCGCGCGTGCTGCGTGAAGCGGGCGGCGTGTCGATCGAGAAGGCGACCGGCCGCTGGCAGCAGGGACGCTGGGCCGATTTCGATCCGCTGAAGACCCCCGAGCCGATCAAGGAATTCGCGGAGAAGCGCGCGTGATATGAGCGACGCGGCATACCAACCAAAAACGGCCCGATGACGATCACCGGGCCGTTTTCCGTTTTCCGTTTTCCGTTTTCCGTTTTCCGTTTTCCGTTTTCCGCGCTGTTTCGACGTCGCGCGACACCCGCGGTTGCCGCGCATCGCGCGGCGGCTGCGATCGTTCGAGCTGCCTTTCGCTACGCATCGGCTCGCGCGAGGTGCCGGGCACGCGTGATGCGTGCTATCAAATGCAGCCCGCCGCGCGTCGAACCGATTCATCGCGAGGCACATAAAAAGCCCCGCGCGGCGGATTCCGCGATGAACGAAACCCTTGGAGGTATTGAATGGCTACCAACGTTGTTTCCGTATTGAATGAACTGGTCGAAACGTCGAAGGATGGCGAAAAGGGCTTTATGAAGGCAGCCGAGGATGCGCACGACGACCAGCTGAAGATGCTGTTCCGCTCGAGTGCCGAGGACTGCTCGCGCGGCGCGCGTGAGTTGCAGGATGCCGTTCAGACTCTGGGCGGCAAGCCCGAAACCGGCGGCAGCATGAGCGGTGCGCTGCATCGCGGCTGGGTCGACGTGAAATCGGCGGTAGCGAATCGCAGCGACCATGCAATTCTTGCCGAGTGCGAAAAAGGCGAGGACGTCGCGAAGAAACGCTATCACGACGCGCTGGAGAAGGATTTGCCGGCGGACGTGCGGGCAATCGTCGAGCGGCAGTACCAGGGCGTGCTGCAAACGCATGACCGCGTGCGCGATCTGCGCGACCAGTATGCGGCGATGAAGCATTGATCGACGCGTCAGTGCAATAAGGAAGAGCCGGCTCTGCCAGCCGGCTCTGTTACGTTCTGTTCAGTCGAATCGGTGCGAACCAATCGCGCGGATATCAGTCAGCCGCGACCTTCAGATGGTTCTTCACGCTGGTCACGCCCTTCACGCTTTGCACGACATCTTCGGCGGCGGACTTGTCGTCGGCCGAAGGCACCGAACCCGTGAGCCACACGACGCCCTTGCGGGTCTTCACGTGGATATGCGTCGATTTGACGTTCTTCGCGGCAAGCAGATCAACCTTGACCTTGGTCGTGATGGTGCCATCGTCGATATGCTGGCCGACGCTTTCCGACGCCGCTGGCGGGGCCGAAGCGCTGGTCTGGGCGTTCGCGTTCAGCGCGAACGCGACGACGGCGATGCTGCCTGCGGTCTTCAGAAGCTGGATCGTCTTCATGGTTCTCTCCATCAGGTGGTAATGAAAATGGCGGTCTTGTTGGCCGGTGGCCGATCGCGGCCGAAGCCGCTGATGAGACACGTGGGGTCGTCGCCGCTACGGTACCGTCAGGGGCCCGTTTCTCGACACCGGACGCTGTGCTCGCATCCGCGCTCGATCGAGGCGTTTGCGAAGGGCGGCGTCCGTCCACACACCGTTGCTCCGCAACCATCGTGCCTGCCGGCTGCGAGCCAATCCATGCCGCTCGCGAAAGCCGCATGCACCGGGGAGTTTCGACTGACGAATAGGGCTGCGGCGCGGCCATGCGCGAGGCCGCCGAAGAGATGAAGAAAGGGACCGGAAATTGCCTGCCGTTTGTAAAAACCGGCGCGCCCGGTCAGGGCAATTCATCCGCCTGAATAAACAAAGCGCAATCAAAACAGCGTCTTGCGCGATCTGGTACGGACGTTGCGTTGGTCAGTGAACTCGGCTCGTTGAGTCTGAGGCTATTAACGAACGGGATCACTCCAATGCCTTCAATCGAACTTCGTACAAGGCAGTCTCTCGCACTGACGCCTCGTCTTCAGCAGTCGGTGCGGCTCTTGCAATTGTCGGCGCTCGAGTTCCAGCAGGAATTGCGCACGGCGCTCGATACCAATCCGTTCCTCGAATACGACTCATCCGAAGCCGAAGACGTCGCGCTCGCCGGCACGACGCCAGGCGAGGGTGAAGACGCCAACGCGCCGCCCGCCGTCGATACGCTTGCCGCCGCCGAGCCGGACGGAGTGCCGGCGGAAAGCGCCGGTAGCGATACGCTCGAAAGCGCGGGCCAGGACGACATGCCCGCCGATTTTTCCGGCGACTACGGTTCGCGCAACTCGATGCGCCAGAACGGCGACGCGGACGGCAGCGACCCGGCCGATTGGGCTCGCTCGCAACCCACGCTGCGCGAACAGTTGCACGACGCGTTGCGCCTGTACCGGCTAGACGACCGCGATCGCGCGGTGGCCCGTTTCATCATCGAGGCGCTCGACGACGACGGCTATCTGCGGCAATCGCTGGCCGACCTGGCCGATAGCGTCGATCTGGAACCCACGCTGACCGAGGAAGAACTGCTGGTGGCGTTGCGCCTCGTGCAGGCGCTCGATCGTCCGGGGCTCGGCGCGCGTTCGCTATCGGAATGCCTCGCGCTGCAGATCAATGCGCTACCCGCCAATACGCCGGGACGCGACGTCGCGCGGCAGATTGCCGAGCATCATCTGGAAAGGCTCGCGCGCCGCGAGCAGGCCGAGTTGCAAAAACAGATCGGCTGCAGCGCGGAGGAATTGCGTGTGGCTTGCGCGTTGGTGCGCAAGCTCGATCCGAAGCCCGGCAATTGCTACGGCCGCACCGAGGATAACTATGTCGTGCCCGACGTGATCGTGCGTCAGGTGCGCAACAAGTGGGTCGTGTCGATCAATCCGGCGGTGCAGCCGCGGGCGCGAATCCATCGCATGTATGCGCAGCTGTTCGCGCAGTCGGCCGGCGCGAGCCGTTCGCCGCTCGCGCAGCAGCTGCAGGAGGCGCGCTGGCTGATCCGCAACGCGCAACAGCGCTTCGATACGATCCAGCGGGTTGCCGAATGCATCGTCGCGCATCAGAAGGCATTCTTCCTGTACGGCGAGATCGCGCTGAAGCCGATGGTGCTGCGTGACGTGGCTGACGAGCTGGGCCTGCACGAATCCACGATCTCGCGCGCGACGGGCAACAAATATATGGCGACGCCGCGCGGCATCTTCGAGTTCAAGCATTTCTTCCCGCGCGAGCTCGGCACCGAAAGCGGCGGAACCTGCTCGGCCGCCGCTGTGCGCGCGCTGCTCAAGGAGATGATCGCCGCGGAAAATACGCGTGATCCACTGTCGGACGTGACGCTCGCGAAGATGCTCGCGGATCAGGGCGTGCTGGTCGCGCGACGCACGGTGGCGAAATACCGGCATCTGATGAAGGTGCCGCCGGCTGAACTGCGCCGGCAGCTTTGAAGCGCCGAAGTTTTAACGGGGGTTGAAATAAAACCTGGCGGGGGTTTGAAGCAAAGCAGTCATTCAAACAGCAGTACATTGCGCACAGGGTCATGCGAGGTTATCCGCTCGCATGACCCTTTTTCGTATCTGGACGTTTCGCCGGCGTGCCTTTACATTGGCGGGTCGAATGGAAAGAGATCGGCGGATCGGACCGCACAACAACGGGTGAGCGCAATGAAGTATTCGAATCTGGTCGAGCGACTGCAAGGGCGGCGCACGTCGGCGTGGGAAATTCATCGGGTCGCGCAGCAGGCGGCCGCCAGGGGCGAAGACGTGATCGTGCTGAGCGTCGGCGATCCCGAGTTCTCGACGCCCGCGCCGATCGTCGAGCGCGCCATCGATGCGTTGCGGGCCGGCGATACGCACTATACGGCGATGGCCGGTCGCGAGCCGCTGCGCGCCGCGATCGCCGCCGAGCACGCGCGCACGACGGGCTGCGACGTGAGCGCCGCCAACGTGGTGCTGACCGCCGGCGCGCAAAACGGCGTGTTCGCGGTGTCGCTGTGCCTGCTCGAAGCGGGCGACGAAGTGATCGTTCCCGAGCCGATGTATCTGACCTACGAGGCTTGCGTGCGCGCGGCGGGTGCGACGCTCGTCGCGGTGCCGGTCGATCCGGCGCGCGCGTTTCACGTCGACTGCGACGCGCTCGAAGCGGCGATCACGCCGCGCACGAGGGCGATATTCTTCGCGACGCCGTGCAACCCGACCGGCGTGGTGATGCAGCGCGCCGATCTCGAACGCATCGCGCGGCTCGCGTGCGAGCACGACCTGTGGGTGCTGTCCGACGAGGTGTACGCGGAACTCACGTTCGAACGCGATCACGTGAGCATTGCGTCGCTGTCCGGCATGGCGGAGCGCACGGTCACGCTCGGCAGCCTGTCGAAGTCGCATGCGATGGCGGGGTGGCGTGTCGGCTGGACAATCGGGCCCGCGACGCTGATCGAGCACATGGCGCGGCTCGCGCTCGCGATGCTGTACGGCCTGCCGGGTTTCATCCAGCAGGCCGCGTTGACGGCTTTGGAGAACAGGGCGGAGATCGTCGCCGATATTCGCGAGATCTACCGGCGGCGGCGCGACGTCGTGTTCGAGCGTTTGCATCGTGTGCCGGGCTTGCGGTGCCTGTTGCCCGAAGCGGGCATGTTCATGATGGTCGACGTCAGCGGGACCGGGCTCGATACGACCGAGTTCACATGGCAGCTGTTTCGCGCACAAGGCGTGGCCGTGCTCGACGCGAGTGCGTTCGGGGAGACGGCGAACGGCTTCGTGAGGTTGGGGCTGGTGGTGGGCGAGGATCGATTGATCGAGGCGTGCGAGAGGATCGCGCGGTTCGTGGAAGGGGGGCGGGGCCGAGAGGGCGGTGGGTTGTAGATTGCGGCGATCCGGTCGGTGGGCACCACGGCCAGCCGAAGGTGGCTGGGCGGTGCGTTCGGCGCGGCTTACTTTTTCCTGCGCACGAATTTCAAGCCGAAGCGCACCAGCCGAGGCATCGTTTCGGGCCGCAACAACCGTGGGTCATACCCAGCGAATCGACGTTCGTTTTCCTGAAGACACAGTTGCATCAATTCGGGCACGCTGATATCGACATCCGTTACCGACTGCGCGCCGTTTACCGTGAAGTTGTTATCGTGCTCCTGGACGTTGCCGTCAGCATCCATCGCGCGTGCGAGCCCAATGCGCTCCCACACCAGAAACGCCCACACGCCCGCCACCTTGAGCTCGAAGCGGATGCGCTGCCACCATGAAAGCTGCGCGCGATGCCAGGCGACCCAGTTCGCGAACAGCAGAATATGGCGGCACTCTTCCTGCATCACCGGCTCGAATGTCTCGGTCAGTGCCGGCGGGAACAGGCCCGAGCGCCGCGCCACCTCGAACAGGCCGAACGCGAAGAAGCTGTCGATACATTCGCTATAGCCGGTCACGAGGTAAGCCCGTTCCGTGTCTTTCGGATAGACGTACGACGGCTCGCTCGCGAGCGCGATGCCATACGCATGCACCATGCGCGACAGCACTTCCTTATGGCGGTTCTCTTCCCACGCGTTCAGCGCAAGTGCGTCGCGCAGCTCCGGGCTGTCGAGCGAGGCCGCGTAGGCGGCCATGCGCAGCCGCGCCCTGCCTTCGGTTTGCACGGCGATGTCCCAGATCGGCAGATCGACGATGCGCTTGAGCGTCGCGGCTTCGAGCTGCGGCCATGCGAGCACGGACGGGCGATACGGATTGAAGGTCTCGCGAAACATGCGGCACATTTCCTGCCGGTGCACGTCGGAGCCGGGCGCCAGCGGGCCGCTGACGGTGCTAGTCCAGTGCCGCATCGCGTGGTCGGCGGCGTCGAGGGTCGAGGGGTCGGGCTGCTCGTGCGGCAGTTGCGGCGCGCGAAAGCCGGGGATCAGCGCGGCAGCGTCGAATGCATCCAGTACCAGTTGGTCCATTGGGTATTCTCGACAAGGCGACGAAGGCGCTGTCGATTCTGCCATGACTGCGCAGGTCTGCGCCACGTCGAGGAAAAAGCGCTTTGTAATGTTTGGCGTGCTGTGACGCCAACGGTTGACGTCGCGCAAACTTGCGTCAAGAATCGAGCGCCGGGTGTGCTCCCGAACCCGGCTAGCCCGATTCCAGCGCGTTTCGACTCGTCGCGGAAAACTTCATGATCCATCGCTTCTCTTCTTCATTGCGCCGCTTGCTGACAGCCGGATTACCGGCCGCCGCGCTGACGGTGACGCTTTCTGTCGCTGGTGTGGTGCCGTTCGGCGAACGGTGCATGGCAGCCGCCCAGGCCGATGCGTCGAGCACCTCGGAAAGCACGGCGACGGGGGGAAGCACGGACGCCGCCGCATTCGCGCCGATCGCACCACCCCAGGGGCCGGAG
Source organism: Paraburkholderia tuberum STM678 (assembly GCF_902833905.1). Classification (GTDB taxonomy): domain Bacteria; phylum Pseudomonadota; class Gammaproteobacteria; order Burkholderiales; family Burkholderiaceae; genus Paraburkholderia; species Paraburkholderia tuberum. The sequence goes on from NZ_CADFGP010000013.1 coordinate 52,219, forward strand.
GCGAACGCGTCGCCGGTCGGCGAATCGAGCGAGCCGCACGCGATGACGGCGCGCCCGAACGGCGAGCCGCGCAAGCGGACGGCTGCGCGTGGCGACACGCAGGCTGCATCGAATGCACCGGACTCGGCCGACGCGACGGCAACGCCTCGCAACGACAGGACTTCGACGCCCGCGATTCCCGTGCCGCCCGAAACCACCAGCGTCACCACGCATTCGCTGCGCCTGAACGGCCGCAAGCTCGACTACACGGCGAGCGCGGGCAATCTGTTGCTGCACGATAAGACCGGCGCGCCGAACGCGAGCGTGTTCTATGTCGCGTACACGGTGCCGACCAGGACGCCTGCGACGCGTCCGATCACCTTTCTGTTCAACGGCGGCCCAGGCGCCGGCAGCGTATTCCTGATGATGGGCTCGGTCGGCCCGAAACGCGTGCGCACCGCGAGCCCCGCGAGCACGCCGCCCGCGCCGTACACGCTCGACGACAACCCCGACAGCCTCCTCGACACCAGCGACCTCGTGTTCATCGACGCGGTCGGCGCGGGCCTGTCGAGACCGGTCGGGCATGGCACGGGCAAGGACTTCTGGGGCGTCGATCAGGACGTCCGTGCGTTTGCGCAATTCATCGACCGTTATCTGACGGTGAATCAGCGCTGGAATTCGCCGAAGTACCTGCTCGGCGAATCGTATGGGACCGCGCGCGCCGCGATGCTCGCTTATCAGTTGGGGCAGAACAATATCGCGCTGAACGGCGTGATCCTGCTGTCGTCGGTGCTCAATTCCGCGGCGTTCGCGCCCGGCAACGATTTCAGGAGCGAGAGTTATCTGCCGAGTTTCGCGGCGATCGCGTGGTATCACGACAAGGTCACGCCGAAGCCCGCGAGCCTGCCGGCCTTTCTCGACGAAGCACGCGCGTTCGCCCGCGGACCCTATGCGCAGGCGCTCGAACAGGGCGATGCGCTGCCCGACGATCAGCGCGACGCGATCGCCGCGCGCATCGCGTACTTCACCGGATTGGACGTGGGGTTCGTGAAGCGTAACCGTCTGCGTCTTTATCCGTCGCGTTTTCGAAACGAGTTGCTGCGCAACGAGTCGCGCAGCGTGGGCCGCTACGATGCGCGTTTCGAAGGCCTGAACTACGACGATGCATCGGAGCATCCGGACTTCGATGCGTCGGTGAGCAGCGTGTCGAATGCGTTCAATGCGGCGCTTCATCAGCATCTGTCGGACGACCTGCACTACACGCCAACCGACCGTTACCTGGTGTTCAGCGACGACGCGTTGAAGCAATGGGACTGGAAACATCGCGAATGGTGGGGCGAACGGCTGGAGCTGCCCTACGCGGGCGGCGATCTGGCCGAAGCGATGCGGCAGAATCCGCAGTTGCGGGTGTTATCGCTGAACGGCTACTTCGATCTCGCCACGCCGTTCTATGCGACCGAATATGCGCTCGCACATCTCGGCCTCGATCGGTCGCTGCGCGAGAACGTGCGCATCGCCTACTATCCGACCGGCCATATGGTGTATCTCGACGATGCCGCGCTGCACGCGATGAAGCGTGACCTCGTGAGCTTTTATACGGGGCAGCCGCGTTGAGATCGGCGAATCGTCGCATGGTGTCGAACGGTATAATTCCCGCACCGTGGAGTAGCCGCGCGCTCTGTCAACCGGCTTCATCGTTCGCCGCTTATGCCATTCACCCCGATTCCGTCCTTCGCGCGCAAGCGCATTTCCGACGTGGTGTCCGACCAGATCAAGCAACTGGTCTCGGAGGGCACGCTGATGCCCGGCGACCGTCTGCCGGCCGAGCGCGATCTCGCGGCGCAGCTCGGCGTGTCGCGACCATCGCTGCGCGAGGCGCTGATCCGGCTGGAGGCGGACGGTTACATCGAAACGTCGACCGCGCCCATCATCTCGAAGCCGCTTGCCGAACTGTCGCTGCAGAATCCGCGCACCAGCGCCGACATTCTGGAGTTGCGCCAGGGGCTCGAAGCGATTTCGACGGTCTATGTCGCGCAGCGCGCAACCGCCACCGATCTGAAGAAAATCCGCGCGGCGTTCGAGGCGTTGAAGGCCGCGTCGCTGTCGCGCGATCGCACGAATCTCGCCGAACTCGATGCCGCGTTTCATCTCGCGATCGCCGACCACACCGGTCAACAGACATCGTTCCCGCCGCTTTTCCTGAAGAGCCTATGAAAGTCGCGCTGTTTATCCCGTGCTTTATCGACGCGTTCTATCCGGAGGTCGGTATCGCGACGCTCGAACTGCTCGAACGTTTCGGCATTGAGGTCGACTATCCGCAGCAGCAGACTTGCTGCGGCCAGCCGATGGCCAATAGCGGCGCGCATGCGGACGCCGCCGCCACGGAGCGACTATTCGCGCGCAACTTCGCGGGTTACGACTACATCGTCGGGCCGTCCGCGAGTTGCATTCATCACGTGCGCGAACATCTGACCGCGCTCGAGCAGACCGACGAAGTGAAGAAAGTACGCGCAGGCGCTTACGAACTGGTGGAGTTTCTGCACGACGTGATCGGCGCGCGCGAATTTCCGTGGGCCGAGTTTCCGCACCGCGTCGGTCTACACACCAGTTGCAGCGCGCTGCGTCATCTGAAGCAGGCGTCGGCGTCGGAAATCGCCGGCACGCCGTTTTCGAAGCCGCGCGCGTTGCTCGAAGGCGTGAAGGGCATCGAGTTCGTCAAGCCGGCGAGGCCCGACGAATGTTGCGGTTTTGGCGGCACGTTCTCGGTCACCGAAGAGGCGGTGTCGGTGCGCATGGGGCAGGACAAGGTGCGCGACCATCTGAATGCGGGCGCCGAGTACATCGTTTCGGGCGACATGTCGTGCCTGATGCACCAGCAGGGTTGCGCGGAACGCATGAAAGCCGACGCGCGCTTCATTCATATCGTGCAGGTTCTCAATGGAGCACGCGCATGAGCGGCGACCATCACCGCATCGATCACGCCAAAGCCGCGGGTTCTTTCATCAGCAAGACCGAGCATGTCGCGTTTCACGACAAGCGTCTGTGGGACCTGCGCGAGAAGCGCGATGCGCAGGCGCACGGCATTGCCGAATGGGAAACGTTGCGCTCGCTGGCGTCGGGCATCAAGGAACACACGCTGTCGCATCTGGCCGACTACCTGGAGCAGTTCGCGGCGGCGGCCGAGGCCAATGGCGTGGTCGTGCATTGGGCAGCGAGCGCGGAAGAGCACAACGCGATCGTCCACAAGCTGATGTCCGAGCGCGGCATGACGACGCTCGTGAAGAGCAAGTCGATGCTGACCGACGAATGCCGGATGCGCGAGTATCTCGAACCGCGCGGCATTACCGTGATGGAAACGGACCTCGGCGAGCGCATCCAGCAGCTCGATCATCAGGACCCGAGTCATATGGTCGTGCCGGCCGTGCACAAGCTGCGCGCGGACGTGGCCGAGCTGTTCGGCCGGACCATCGGCACCGATCCGAAGAATAGCGATATCCACTATCTGGCCGAAAGCCAGCGCATGAATACGCGGCCGTATTTCGTGCGCGAGAAAACGGCTGGCATGACCGGCTGCAATTTCGCGGTGGCGGAAACGGGCACGGTCGTCGTCTGCACGAACGAAGGCAATGCCGATCTTTCGGCGAACGTGCCGCCGCTGCATATCGCATCGATCGGAATCGAGAAGCTGATACCGAAGGTGTCGGATCTCGGCGTGTTCGTGCGCATGCTGTCGCGCAGCGCATTGGGTTCGCCGATCACGCAGTACACGTCGCATTTTCGTGCGCCGCGGCCGGGCACCGAGATGCATTTCATCCTCGTCGATCATGGCCGCTCCGAACGGCTCGCGATGGAGGACTTCTGGTACTCGCTCAAATGCATACGCTGCGGCGCGTGCATGAATACGTGTCCGGTCTATCGACGCAGCGGCGGCCTGTCGTATGGCGGCACCTATTCGGGGCCGATCGGCGCGATCATCAATCCGACGTTCGATCTGAAACGCTATAGCGCGTTGCCGTTCGCATCGACACTCAATGGCAGTTGCACGAATGTGTGTCCGGTGAAGATCAACATTCACGAGCAGATCTATAAGTGGCGCGCGGTGATCGCCGAGCAGCACGAAGTGCCGTTCGTGAAGCAGGAGGTCCTGAAGATGGCGGGGCGTCTGCTATCGAGTCCGACCTTGTATCGCGCGACGGTGTCGTCGATGGGCAGCGCGTTGCGGCGGCTGCCGAATTTCGTGCTGTACAACCCTCTGAATATCTGGGGCCGGCAGCGCGAATTGCCGGAGGCGCCGAAGATGACTTTTCATGCCTGGTACAAAAAGAGTCGCGGAGGCGGCGATGACAACGCGTGAGGCTTTTCTCGCCAAGGTGCGTGCCGCGCAACCGGCCGCGCGGCCGCGTCCCGACGTGCCGCTGTTCGAGGCGGTTGGCGGCGATCTGCGGGCGCGCTTCACGGCGGCGTTGCAAACGATGGGCGGCACGTGCGTCGAAGCGGCCAGCGCGAGCGACGTCAGCGATCTGATTCGCGAGCGTTTTGGCGCGGCGGCATCGATCGCATCGGCGAGCGCCGAAGTGCCGGGCACGCGCGTGATCGGCGCGGATACGGACCCCGCATCGCTGCAGGACGTCGACGTCGGTTTGGTCCGTGCGCGCTTTGGCGTCGCCGAAACCGGCTCGGTGTGGTTTAGCGAGCGCGAATATGTGGTCAATGCATTGGGCTACATCGTTCAGCATCTGGTCGTGCTGCTCGATCCGGCGCAATTGCTCGATGGACTGCAAGACGTCTATCGTCGCGACGATTTCCGCAGGGCGCGTTACGCGGCGCTCGTTACCGGCCCTTCGGCCACCGCCGATATCGAGGGCGTACTGATTCGCGGCGCGCAGGGCGTGCGCTCGCTGACGGTCGTGTGGCTCGCGGGCTGATGCGCGGCGGTTGCAGCGCCGGACTTTGCTATCATCACTGTATAAACATACAGGGCCCGCACAAAGTCCGTGGCAACCGACGCTCGCTCAGAGATCCGCTCTGAAGCCCCTTACTACCTGCTGAATTTCGAGCGCGCGCTTGCGTGGCTCGCCGCGCGTTACGACGATCTGCTCGACGACGAAGAGCACGCTTTTCTGGAAACTTTCGCGACGTTGCCGCAGGCATCGCGTGCGCTGCTGGTGCGCATGCTGATGCGCAAAGGCATGCTGTTCCGCGCGAGCCGCCTGGCTTACGACGAAATCGGCTGTCCGTTGCAGGCGGCGATGCCGATGACGGTGCATCGCTGGATCGACACCGAGCCGGCCCTGTCTCTCGACGACCTGTTTGCGCTCAGCACGCGGGCGCAATTGCTGGACATTTTCTCGGACGCGATCGCGCGGATTCCCGGCGCAAAGGCTTTGCGCAAACCGGATCTGCTCGAAACGCTGCGCGAGTCTTACGAAACCGCAAGCGGCGACGCGCAAGCGTGCACATCACGTCCGCTCGCCGCCTGGCACGACGCTTCTACGGACCGCGTGCTGCACGTCGCGATCGCGCCGTTGTGCGATCGCTTGCGCCTGATGTTCTTCGGCAATCTGCATCAGGACTGGTCGGAGTTCGTGCTCGCCGATCTTGGCGTGTTCCAGTACGAGAAGGTCGCGTTCGGGCCTTTGTCGCGCGCGTTCCAGCAACGCGCGGACGTCGACGTTTATCTCGCGCTGCACGCGTGCCGCGAAGCGCTCGAATGGCTACCGGTCGGCACCGACACCCCCAACCTTCACGAACTGATCGCGACCGTCCGCTCGATCGGCACCGCGAATCCGTGGCTCGAAACGCGTCGCGCGAAACTGCTGTTCCGGATCGGCCAGGATTGCGAGCGGCGCGGGCAGTGGGACACCGCGCTCGCGGTGTACGACGCGTGCGCTTGGCCCGGCGCGCGTCTTCGACGCATGCGCGTGCTCGAGCGCAGCGAGCGTTACGACGAAGCGCTGGCGCTGGCCTCGCAGGCCGATGCCGCGCCTGAGAGCGAAGAAGAGGCGCAGCGCGTCGCCCGGATGTTGCCGCGCTTGCGGCGCAAGTGCGGCGAGCCGGTGCCGCGCGCAGCAGCGGCGAGGCCTGTGGAGCGCGGCACGCTGGTGCTGCCGAAGCCTGATACGCCGGTGGCCGTGGAGTACCTGGTGCGCGATCATTTGAGCAGCGACGCCGCGCCGGTGCACTACGTCGAGAACGCGCTGATCAATTCGCTGTTCGGCCTGCTGTGCTGGGAGCCGGTGTTCACGGCGTTGCCCGGCGCGTTTTTTCATCCGTTCCAACGCGGACCGGCCGATCTGCACGCGCCGGACTTTCACGCGCGTCGCGCCACGAAGTTCGCCGCGTGCTTCGCGCAGCTCGATAGCGGCGTCTATCGCGACACGATTCTGCGGCATCTGCACGACAAGGCCGGCATGCAGTCGCCGTTCGTGTTCTGGGGACTGCTGACGCCCGAGCTCATCGCGCTCGCGCTCGACTGTCTGCCCGCCGCGCATCTGAAGCTGTGCTTCGAGCGCTTGCTGCGCGACATTCGCGGCAATCGTTCGGGCTTGCCCGACCTGATCCGGTTCTGGCCGGCCGAGCGTCGCTATGAACTGATCGAGGTGAAAGGCCCCGGCGATCGTCTGCAGGACAACCAGATCCGCTGGCTCGCGTACTGCGCGCGGCACGGCATGCCGGTGCGCGTCGTCGACGTGCGCTGGGCCGGGCAAGAGGCGCAGAGCGAAGCGGACGCCGCGACGCAAGCCGCAGCGGAGCGCGTCGTATGAGCTACGTGGTGGCCGTCCGCGCGATGTGCGAATTCACCGCTCGGCGCGGCGATCTCGATCTGCGCTTCACGCCCGCGCCGACTTCGCTCGAAGGCATCGCGGGTCATCAGATGGTCGCCGGCCGTCGCGCGAGCGGCTACGAAACCGAACTCACGCTGACGGGCACGCATCGCAGTCTGACCGTGCGTGGCCGCGCGGACGGCTACGACGGAATCGCGAACCGGCTCGAAGAAGTGAAGACGTATCGCGGCGATCTCGCGCGCATGCCCGCGAATCATCGCGTGCTGCATTGGGCGCAGGCACTCGTGTATGGGCATCTGCTGTGCCGGGCGCGCGGGCTCGGCGAGCTGACGATCGCGCTCGTCTACTTCGATATCGGCAGTCAGAAGGAAACCGTGCTGACGCAGCAGCACAGCGCGCGCGAACTCGAAATCTTCTTCGTCGACCAGTGTGAACGATTTCTCGATTGGGCCGTGCAGGAAGACGCGCATCGCGTCGCGCGCAACGCGGCGCTCGTCGCGTTGCAGTTTCCGTATGGGCGGTTTCGGCGCGGGCAGCGTGAGCTCGCGGTGGCTGTGTATCGCGCGGCACGCGACGGCAAGCCGTTGATGGCGCAGGCGCCGACCGGTATCGGTAAGACGCTGGCGACGATTTTTCCGTTGCTGAAAGCCTGCGGCGAAGACCGGCTCGATCGCGTGTTCTTTCTGACCGCGAAGACGCCGGGCCGCGCGCTCGCGTTCGATGCGATCGACTCGCTGCACCAGAGCGCGCCGTTGCCGCTCAGAACGCTCGAACTCGTCGCGCGCGACAAAGCCTGCGAGCATCCGGACAAAGCCTGCAACGGCGAGTCCTGTCCGCTCGCGCGCGGCTTTTACGACCGTCTCGATGCGGCGCGCGCCGCCGCGTTGGCGACGCCACGGCTCGATCGCGCGGCGGTGCGCGAGGCTGCGCTCACGCACAATATCTGTCCGTACTATCTGTCGCAGGAGCTCGCGCGCTGGGCCGACGTGATCGTCGGCGATTACAACTACTACTACGACGGGAGCGCGATGCTGCATGCGCTCACGCAGATCAACCAGTGGCGCGTCGGCGTGCTGGTCGACGAAGCGCACAACCTGCTCGAACGCGCGCGGCGCATGTATACCGCGTCGCTAGATCAGAGCGCGTTCCGGCTCGCGCGCAAGAGCGCGCCGGTGGCGCTGAAGAAGCCGCTCGAACGCTTGCAGCGCGAGTGGAATGCGGTGAAGCGCACGCAGACGTCCAGCTATCAGGTGTACGCGGAGGTGCCCGGAAAATTGCTGTGCGCCGCGCAGAATCTGATCGGCGCGGTAACGGATCAGCTCGCCGACGCGCCGTTGTCGATCGACGAACATGCGCTGCGCGTTTTCTTCGACGCGATGCACTTCGTCGCGCTCGCCGAGCAGTTCGGCGAGCACTCGATGTTCGACGTGACATTGAGCGCCGAGCGCTACGCGCCGCGCGACAAAACCAGTGCGACGCTCTGCGTGCGCAACGTGATCCCCGCGCCGTTCCTCGCGCCACGCTATGCGGCCGCGCGTACCACGGTGATGTTCTCCGGCACGCTGAATCCGCAGCATTTCTATCGCGACACGCTTGGGCTAGCCGAGGACACGCAATGGCTCGACGTCGAGGGACCGTTTCGCGCGGAGCAGTTGCAGGTGCACGTGGCCGCTCATGTGTCGACGCGCTGGCGTGACCGCGAACGCTCGCTCGCGCCGATCGTGGAGCTGATCGCGAAGCAGTATGACTCCCAGCCGGGCAATTATCTCGGGTTCCTGAGCAGTTTCGACTATCTGCAACGCGTGGTCGCGCTGCTGCGCGAGCGGCACCCCGGCTTGCCGGTGTGGGCGCAGGAACCCGGCATGGACGAAGCCGCGCGCGATGCGTTTCTCGCGCGCTTCAGGACGATGAATCAGGGCATCGGCTTCGCGGTGCTCGGCGGCGCGTTTTCGGAGGGTGTCGATCTGACCGGGCAGCAACTGATCGGCGCGTTCGTCGCGACGCTCGGTCTGCCGCAGATCAACGACGTCAACGAGCAGATGCGCCGCGCGCTCGATGCGCGCTTCGGCAATGGCTACGACTACATGTACCTGTATCCGGGTTTGCAGAAAGTCGTGCAGGCGGCAGGGCGCGTGATCCGCACCGAAGAGGACCGCGGCGTCGTGCATCTGATCGACGACCGCTTTCGCAGGCCGGAAGTGCGGCGCCTGTTGCCGCGCTGGTGGCAGGTTCGCTAGCGCCGCGCCAGCGAACCTTTACGCGCGCGACGCGTCACGCGTGCGGCGAGGTCGAGCCCGGATTGCCGGGCGTACCAGGGCCGCCGGCCGGGCTCGGATCAACCGGGATCTGGTCGTCGAGCGGCGCGTCGCCCTTGTGCGGAGCGTGACCGTCCCCCGCGGCGTCGCCGTCCGGCCGGTTGCCATGGCGTTCGCGCGGCGGGGCCGTATCGAACCTGGCCTTGCTCGCCGGGTCCCACGTGAGCAGATGACGCTGCGGATTCGCGATCTCGATGCCGAGTTCGCTGAAGCGTTCGAGGATGCGTCGGTTGAATTCGCGTTGCACGCCCCAGCGCGACGTATCGCGGCATTGCATCTGCCCGGCCAGCGTGATCGCCGAACCGTCGACCGCATCGACGCCCCAGAACGAGAAGTCCGCCAGGATGCCGTCCTTGAAGTTGTCGTCCGTGCGCAGCGATGCGCCGATTTCCTTCAGCGTCTCGATCGCGCGCTCGACGTCCTGGCCGAACACGATATTCACGCGCACCGCCGCGTTGCCGATGCCGCGATTCGTGTTGTTCACGGTCGACACCGAGCTGAACGGCACCGTAAACAGCGAGCCGTCGCCGCCGCGCAGCCGCACGGTGCGAATCGACAGATATTCGACGGTGCCCGACACGCCCGCGAGCGTGACCCAGTCGCCGACCTGCATCGCGTTTTCCATCAGCAGAAAGATGCCGGTGATGAAGTCCTGCACGAGCTTCTGCGAGCCGAAGCCGAGCGCGACGCCGAAGATGCTCGCGCCCGCGAGCAGCGGGCCGATGTTCACGCCGAGTTGGCTCAGGCCGGTCAGCGCGACGACGAGCGCGATCACGCAGAACAGCGCGGTGCGCAGCATCGGCATCAAGGTGCGCAGACGCGCGGCGCGCACCAGATCGCCGCTGCTCGTCCAGTTATCGAGGCGACGTTCGGCCGACACGTTGACGATCTCCCACACCACCAGCGCGATGATCGCGGCGACGGCGATCGTCGCGAGCGCCGAGGCGAGCCGGTGGCCGATCGTGCCGCTGCGGAACAGATCGACGACGTCGACGCCCCACGCCTGCAACAGCACCAGCGCGGTGACGCTGCCGATGATCCAGCCGATCACTCGCCGCAGCGCCGGATAGTATCGGTAGGCGTGCTGATGCACGAGCGAGTGTGACGCCTCGTCCTGCACATGGAAGATGCGCGCGAGCGCGCCGAAGATCACGATCGACACGAGCCGCGCGCCGATCAGTATCGCGAGCGTCATGCCGCCGATATTCACGAGCGCGTGATAGCCGTTCCGTACGTCGAAAGCCCACACGAACCACAGGCCCATCACGATGACCACGGTCACCACGGCCCACGCGTCCGCGAACGCGTTGCCGAACATCTCCAACGACTCGTGAGCGGCGAAGCGATTGCGGATTCGGTTGGCGACCGGTTTCGCGCAGCGCAGCACGAGGATCGAGATCATCACGTGACCGGCGAGTGCGACCACTTTCAGCAGCGCGAGATGCGCGGCGTCGTTCATGCCAAGCGCCTGCGCGACTTCGGCTAGCGCGACGCCGGCGCCGACCACGCTGACGATTCGCACGATCCAGCCGAGCACGAACGCGGCCCACGCATCGCCCATGCGCAGCAGCCGCAGACGCGGTGCGCTCGGCTGCAGGAAGAACGCGCCGACGATCACGACGCAGCGGCACACCACATAGACGTCGATCAGCGAATCGAGCGCGCGATCCTGCGGCGTGCCGTTGCCGGCGAAGATCGACATCAGCGCGCTCGCCGCGCCGAGGAACACCGCGATCGGCACGAGCCGCGCCAGCGTGATCAGCAACGCGCGCGGCAGACGTTGCAGCAGCGTCCAGTGGTGCGTCGCGTTGCGCTTGCCTTCGGCTTCGATGGCGCGGCCTTTGGCGGATGGCGTCGCGTACGGCGCGGCCGGGCCAGTCGCGACGGCTTGCGCCTCCGCTTCGAGCACTGACGGCGCCGATGACAGCGGGGGCAGCGGCGGCGTGCTGGTGGGCGGATGACCTGCCGGCGCGGCGCCGGCGGCGTGCGCGGGCGGCGGTGAGTTGTCGTTGTCATTCTGCAGCGCGGCTTCGCGGCGCGCGGCGATCGCCCGATAGACGCGCCGCAGCAGCCGCCGCGCCAGCCATTCGAGCACCAGAGCGGGGATCAGCGCGGCCAGCAGCGACCACAGCACCTCGAACAGCACCGCGCGCGCGTGCGGATTGGCGAACTGCCAGTTCCACCATGCGCGCACCGACGCGACGTCGAGCAGCGCGGCGATCGAGCCGCGCAGCGAGGTCGCGAGATGGCCGGCGTAATGCGCGCCCTCGCGCGCGAGTTGCGAGGCGAGGCCATTGGATTTGAACGCGTCCGGCACGAGCGCGGCTGCGCCGCTTGCGGCGGCGGGCGCCGACGCCGCCGCCGGCGCGGATGCGGGCGGCGCGCTCAACGCGCCGGCCGCGGCGATCGCTTGCAGCGTATCGGCGACTTGCGCGCGGCGTTTGGGGTCGTTCAGGACAGCGAGCGCGTCGCGGGCCTGCTGAGGTGTCAGCGTGACGGCGGCGGAAGCGGGTGTCGCGGGCGTGGGATGGGCAGGCTCAGGCGCGGCGGCGAAGACGGGCGCCGCGCCTGCGAGCAGAAAAATGAAAAAACAGATACGCAGAAATTTTTGCATAGGGTGTAAAGCGGGATGAAGCCAGTGCGGACGATTGTGCCGGAATATGGGCTGTTTCAGCGGGGTGACCCGGGACCGACACGGGGCGGGGCGCTGAAGTTCCTGCGGCGGAGGCCCGCCGGACGGGCGAAAGCGCCGCGAGAGCGGCGCCCGTCGGGCGGGGCGTTGACCCGACAGGATAGCCGATGATGGCCGGCAGGCCTGTCGAAGGCAGCAGAAAGCTTGCCCGGAAAGCCCCGTGGGCGGGGCGGCGCAGGAGGTAGGAGGCCGCTTGCCGGGCGGCCATGCTGGCGGCGGCGCGAGGATGTTCTCGACGACCACGCTACGTGGGGGCAGAGCGCGGAAAGTCGGGAATGCTCAATCGCCGTGACCGTGCGCTGCTAAGCGTTCACTACAAAAAACGCTTAAATCCGCGCTTATGCCACTGAAGAGGTCTGCCGCTCTGCTTCGTCATCGGCATGGGGGCCGCTGCTCGCGCCGCGTCCGGCCGGCTCCTGATGCAGCCGGTTCGCGTGCATCAGCCGGTACAGCGTCGCGCGCGAAATGCCCAGTTCGGCCGCCGCATCGGACAGCTTGTAGCCATGCCGCAGCAGCGCGTTCTCGATCGCATCCTTTTCGGCCTTGCTGCGGATTTCCGCCAGCGTGACCGCCGGGCCATTGTCAGCTTCGGGTAGACCGAGGTCGCTCGCGGTGATGAAGCGGCCCTCGCTCATCACGACCGCGCGGCGCACGCAGTTGATCAGCTCGCGCACGTTGCCGGGCCACGGATAGTTCGACATCGCGACGATCGCGTCGCTCGACAGGCCGCGCAGCTTGCGCGCGCCGTCCTGCTTGTACATGCTGAGCGCGTAATTGGCGAGTAGCTTGATGTCGCCGCCGCGCTCGCGCAATGGCGGCTCGACGAGGCGCAGCACGCACAGCCGGTGATAGAGGTCGGAACGGAAACGCCCGTCTTCGACGGCGCGCTCCAGATCGACGTGGGTGGCCGAGATCACGCGCACGTCGACGCTGATCGGACCGTTGCCGCCAAGCCGCTCGATCGTGCCTTCCTGCAGGAAGCGCAGCAGCACCGCCTGGCATTCGTGCGGCATGTCGCCGATTTCGTCGAGAAACAGCGTGCCTTCATGCGCGCTCTCGATCCGGCCGAGCTTGCGTTGCACCGCGCCGGTAAAAGCGCCGCGCTCGTGGCCGAACAGTTCGGCCTGCAACAGGCTCGGCGGAATCGCCGCGCAATTGATCGCGACGAACGTGCGGCCCGCGCGCGGCGAGCGGTCGTGAATAGCACGAGCGGTCAGCTCCTTGCCGGTGCCCGATTCGCCCGCGATGAACACCGGCGCATCGGTCACGCCGCATTTGTCGATGCGCCGGTAGAGCTGCTGCATTGGCTCGCATTGCCCGACCATGCCGTGGCGGCCGAGCGACGGCTCCGGCACGACGCGTGGCTGACGCAGGCTCGACAGCCCATGCGCGTGGCCGAGCGCAAACATGAGCCGCTCGTTGAGCCACGGCTGCGTGACGAAGTCGAAGCAGTAATCGAGGATGAAACGGCTGACCAGCTCGTTGTCGGCCTGGCCCGGCACGATCTGCGCGACCCAGTTGGTTTCGACGCGGCGCATGCACAGCGCGAGCGCGGACAGCTGCTGTGACGTGCAATCTTCGGGCAACTGAACGAGACCGACCTTGATGTCGCCGCGTTCGATCATGCGTTCCGCCACGGCCGTGCTTTTTGCGTGCACGGCTTGCCATCCCGACGCGGCCAGAAACTCGACGAGTTTCTGGTCGGGCGTGTTCGCCACGTACAGAACCGTGCGTTCCATATCGGCCGGCGTGCAAGTCGTAGTCATGGTTCCCCCTGTTCGATCCTCAGGACTGCCGTGCGACGTTGTGAGATTCAGGCGGCCAGTTGCTGCACTCCGGCTGCGACGCATTCACGACAGCAGCAATCACGAACAAGGGACACGCTTCAAGCGCGGCGCGAACCGGAACGCGCTGCATGGCGGACCGATTCATGCAATGGCGGCGACCTTGTCGTTCATTGCTGAAACTGCCCGGCGATTTTTTCCCCGAACCGTGAAAACCACTTGAACCGTGGCTTGCCTCGTTGACCTGATAGAAGCGCTCTGATTGGCGCATGGCCTAACGATAAGCGAAAGCGCCTGAAAGCGCCAGACAAAGAAACATGGATGAAGAATGCGGATTGGATTTTCGGATTAACACGGATCACTAATGAATAAGCGGTCAAGGCCGGTTATGCGCGCAATCGCACATTGCGTGGCAATTGCCCTGGTATTAAGGCGTGACTAAAACGGACGGGGCGCGAGCAGTCATGTTTCACAGTTGCGACAGATTGGACAGCGCGAGTCGAATGCGCTTTGCCGCGCCGGGTGGGGCGCTTTGCCAACCGGAAGGAGCGGCGAAGCCACGTGCGGCCGGCCCCGCGGCCTGTCAGCAGGCTGGCGAGACGGAGCGGGAGGCGCGCTTTGCGGCCAGCGCGCGGCGATTTTGGCGTGTCAGAAACGAATCAATGCGCGCCACGCCAAAAATCGGGCCGGTTCGCACTGCGTCAAAAGCAAACCGATTTCTCGGCAGAGTGAAGCTTTGGCGGGCGCCTTACAAATTCGAACGCGTGTTGGCATAACCGTTGCAATAAGGTCTGCACAGAAAAATGTTTTGCCGCCAGGTCGACGGTACGGGGAAAACCGGATTAAAAAAGACCGGCGGTAAAAAAGTCACTCGCAGACATGGTCGGGGAAGCCATCGGGTGTTTGCGGGAGCGCGGCGGGGCCTTCTAAATACGTTAGCAAACGGGTGAGTGGCGGACCGGTTTGGCGGCCATTCAAAACCGGACGAAAAAAGGGCAACGACTTCGCCGTTTTTCCTTTTCGACTTTTTGTCCTCACGACGCGAAAAGGGTGGCGATAACGACAGGCAACGCGCTGGCAACGTTCGCGAGCGACGCGCCGCAAAGGGAAGGGGCAGCGCCGGAGCAGGACCGGCCGGCGCGACGAAGCGGGGAGAGACGCTAGTCTCCACAGAGAGACGAATGTACGAGGTGAACCAGGGGCCGTGTCCGTGGGTTGGCACGGGCACGGCGACCTGGCCCAACGGCCGGGGCGCTGAGACCAGACGGCGTGACCTGGCGCAAATCTGCTCGACATCGGGGACTGACATGAAACCACAAGTGATTCGCAGGCCGGCCGCTTCGGGAGGAACCAGAAGCACTTACCGGCGGTATGTCGCGGCATCGCGAGCGCGCTTTTTCGCGCAGGCGGCGGGCTCGTCGATCGATCTGCTGACGCTCGTCGTCGCCGAGGCGCTCGAGCGCCGAGCGCAAGCCGAGATCCGCCGCGACCTGCTGCGCGACGCGCTGTACGCCATGCCGGTGCGCGCTGAACGCAGCGCGGCGCAGCGGCGCGACGACGATGAAACCGACTTCTGACGCTTGCCGCTCGTCGGCTCGCAGCGACCGCGCAGGAATTCGATAACACCGTTTGCCGGCCCATGGTTTTCACGGAGGAGCGTCGCGGTAAGGAACTCGCGCCGAAGCCTGCGTCGTCAATCGTGAACAGACGACTGGAATAAAAGCCCGCGCATGACGCGCCAAGCGCCGCAGAGCTGCCATGATCGATATCTTCCTGATTGCCGCGAGCATCGAACACGCGCAGCGAATCGTCGTGCGGCTCGAAGAGAGCGGCGTGCGTTACCGGCTGCACACCGCGTTCGGTCCGGCCCGGCAACTGCCGATGCACGCGCGCGTGGTCCGCGGCGCCGACCTGCTGATCGTCGACGACGCCAATCTGAACGTCCGCGGACTAGACGGCATCGAGGAGACGCTCGCCTGCGCGCCGACGCTCCATTGCATGCTGGTGACGCCGGCACCGTCCACCGCGCTGATCGGCGCGGCGCTGCGCGTCGGCGTGCGCCAGGTGCTGTCGTGGCCGCTCGATCGTCAGGCCGTCGTCGATGCGCTTGCGCAGATCGAAGCGCGGCGCCGCGAGCCCGGGCGGCGCCACGCGCGCGTGGTCACCCTGGCGTCGAGCAAGGGCGGTAGCGGCACCACGCTGATCGCGGTCAACCTCGCGTGCGCGCTCGCCGCGCGGCGTGAGCGGCGCGTGCTGCTGATCGACCTGAGCCAGCAATTCGCCGACGCGAGCCTGCTGATGGCGAATCGCCCCCCGCCCATGACGCTCGTCGATCTGTGCTCGCGCAACGAGCAACTCGACCCGGCGCTGTTCGACGCGTGCGCAATGCACGTGTGCCCGAACCTGGATCTGCTCGCCGGCGCCGGCGATCCGTTGAAGGCCGCCGAACTGCTGCCCGGTCAGCTGGACCGGATTCTGACGCTGGTGCGCGAGCGCTACGACGCGGTGCTGATCGACGTCGGCCCGAGTCTGAATCCGTCGACGATCCGCGCGCTCGCGCATAGCGACGCGATCTGCATGGTGGTGCGGCAGAACCCGCTGTACCTGCATGGCGCGCGCCGCATGCTCGATATCTTTCGCGAACTGGGGCATCCGGCCAGCAAGGTGCGGGTCGTCGTCAACCAGTACGACAAGGACGCGCAGATCAATCTGCCGATGCTCGAACGCACGCTCGGCGCGAAGGTCGCGCATCAACTGCCGCGCGACGATCAGCACGTCAACGATGCGCTCAGCCGCGGCGTGCCGCTCGTCGCGTGCGCGCGCGACAGCGGGCTCGCGCAAGGCATCGTGCTGCTGGCGAACATGCTGTGGCCCGCGGGTGCGGAGCGCCGCAGGAGCATGCTCGGCAGGTTGCTCGCGACGTGGCCGAATCTGCCGCCGCAATTGAAGCCGGGGGGCTAGGACGACGTCTACTCGCTGCTCGAGCCCGGTCTTCTGCTGGTGAACCTCGAGATCCGGAACATGATCGTCTGCGGCTGCAGTTGGCGCTGCGGGCCAGACTCATCCTGGGCGAAGAGAAGCTACAGTCCGACGACGAGCGCTATCGCGCATACCGTAGTAAGGTGAGATACAGGGTCATCCCCGGCATAGTCTGTAGGCGTAGAGCCGCGGCCTCAGAGTTCCGAAAGCGTCGGGCAGGCTCGCGCCGTCCGGTCACTCCAGCGAGAAAATCACGTGAGCGCAGCACCGTCCATGCAAAACGCGCAGGGTTTCAGCGACCTCGCGTCGATCCTGTCCAATCCGATTCTGAATACGGATTCGTACAAGGCATCGCACTATCTGCAATATCCGCCCGACGCGACGGCGATGTTCTCGTACATCGAATCGCGCGGCGGACGTTACGGCCGCACGCTGTTCTTCGGCTTGCAGATGCTGCTGAAGGAGTACCTGTGCCGGCCGGTTACCGGCGCGATGATCGACCAGGCGCGGACCTTCTTCAGCGCGCACGGCGAGCCGTTCAACGAGGCGGGCTGGCGCTACGTCGTGCAGCGATACGGCGGCCATCTGCCGGTGCGGATTCGCGCGGCGCCCGAAGGCTCGGTCGTGCCCACGCACAACGTGCTCGTCACCGTCGAATGCGACGATCCGCAGGTGTTCTGGCTCACGTCGTATCTGGAGACGATGCTGATGCGCGTGTGGTATCCGATCACGGTCGCGACGCAAAGCTGGCATCTGCGCCAGACGATCCGCGCGTATCTGCTGAAAAGCAGCGACGATCTCTCGCAGCTGCCGTTCAAGCTGCACGATTTCGGCGCGCGCGGCGTGTCGAGCGCGGAGTCGGCGGCGATCGGCGGCGCGGCACATCTCGTCAGCTTCATGGGCTCGGATACGGTGCTCGGCGTGGTTGCGGCGAATCACTACTACCGCGACCGCATGGCCGCGTTCTCGGTGCCGGCGGCCGAGCACAGCACGATCACGTCGTGGGGCCGCGAGCGCGAAGTCGACGCGTATCGCAACATGATCGCCCGCTTCGGCAAGCCGGGCGCGATCGTTTCGGTGGTGTCCGACTCTTACGACCTGTTCGCCGCGCTGAACGCATGGGGCGGCGAGCTGAAGCAGGCCGTGCTCGATTGCGGCGGCATGCTCGTGATTCGCCCGGACTCCGGCGATCCGTGCACGATCGTCCTGCACACGCTGCGCTCGCTGGAGGCTTCGTTCGGGTCGCAGACCAACAGCAAGGGGCGGCGCGTGCTCGACCATGTGCGCGTGATTCAGGGTGACGGCGTGAACCCGGATTCGATCGTCGCGATCCTCGCCGCGA
The DNA here is from genome assembly GCF_902833905.1 of Paraburkholderia tuberum STM678. GTDB lineage: Bacteria > Pseudomonadota > Gammaproteobacteria > Burkholderiales > Burkholderiaceae > Paraburkholderia > Paraburkholderia tuberum. The sequence goes on from NZ_CADFGP010000013.1 coordinate 70,095, forward strand.
TGGACGAGGCCGGCTTCGCCACCGACAACATCGTGTTCGGCATGGGCGGTGCGCTGTTGCAGCAGATCAACCGCGATACGCAGCGCTTCGCGATGAAGTGCTCGGCGATCCGGCTAGGCGACACGTGGCACGATGTGTCGAAGGATCCAGTCACGGATCACGCCAAGCGCTCGATGAAAGGCCGGCTCACCTTGCTGCGCCATCGCCGCACCGGCGAGTACCGGACGGTCACGTTGCCGATCGCGTGGGACGGGAGCACGGTGGAGGGCGAGTGGGACGAAGCGCTCGAGACGGTGTTCGATGCGGGCCGCTTGCTGGTCGATACGTCGCTGGCCGCGATTCGAGGCCGCGCCTATGCGGACGAAGGTTGATCCAGCTTTCTGACGCATCGGCATGGTCACGAGCGGGTGGGTCATCAGCGCCCAGTGCTGCATGAAGGGCGGACCTACCGCAATATCCGACAGAACGCCGACCCCGATCAACGTAGCGACGCTGCCGTCAGCGTGAATCTTTACCATCGCGCGCGAAGCGCAGGAACGCCTTGACGGCGGGCGCTCGCTCGTGCCGACAGTTGCGAGGGCCGCACGCTGGCCGAGTCCGCGAGTGGCGAATCGGCTGGCAGCGCGAGCACGAAGCGGTCGCGATGCACGGTCGTGGCCTGAATGCCGGTTGCGAGCGGCATCGGCGGACGCACGTAGGCCGCGTCGAGCAGTCCGTCGCCGAGCATCGCGGCGACCGCGTCCGTCGGCACTTCGCGGATCGATACCTCGACGCCCGCATGCGTGCCACGAAAGCCGCCGACCGCCTTCTGCAACACGCCCGCGTACGCGGCCGACGCCACATAGCCGATCTCGATGCGTCCCACCTCGCCGCGTCCGGCGAGCAACGCGCGCTGCGCGGCGCGCGCGAAATGCAGCTTCGCCGCGGGTTTTGCGGCGGCGCTGGGGGTAGCGGCGCTCGTCGCGGCGTCGGTGATGGCGGTGGTGTGGAAGCTCGCCGGGCGGGCGGAGGTGGTGCGCTTCAAGGGAGCGATATCGGAAGGGTAAAAGCCGTCGTCGGCTCGCGCCGGCACCCCCTTTCACGCCGTTTTCCGATATCGTGTGCGCCATCGCCGCCGCCTACAGCGCGCGGGCTGTTTTTCCGGAGCGTGGCGCGACGCTGCGCGTGCATGACGCGCTCCCGCAATACACCATACGACATCAATGAGCCATCCCAACACCGAGCTGATCGAACGTTTCTACACCGCCTTCCAGCAACGCGACGCCGAGACCATGGTCGCCTGTTATGCCGACGACGTCGTCTTCAGCGACCCCGCTTTCGGCGAGCTGGTCGGCGACGAAGCGCGCGACATGTGGCGCATGCTCGTCAAGCATGCGCAAGACTTCACGCTGAGCTTCAGCGACATCGAGGCGGACGACCATACCGGCCGCGCGCAGTGGGTGGCGCGCTACCGTTTCGTCCAGACGGGGCGCGACGTCGTGAACCGGATCGAGGCGCGTTTCGTGTTCCGCGATGGGCTCATCGTCGAGCATCGCGACCGCTTCGATCTGTGGCTGTGGATGCGCCAGGCGATGGGCGTGCGCGGCACGCTGTTCGGCTGGTCGCCGTTCGTGCAGCGGATGCTCAGGCAGCAGGCGCGCCGAGGGCTGCTGCACTATCGCGGGCAGTTGACGCGCGACTAGGTGCGCGCGGGCGGCGTGGTGTATTTCCGCTACACGAACGGCCAGCGCCAGCTCGATCCGTCGACCCTGCACGGCGGCGCGCCGGTGCTTGCCGGCGATAAGTGGATCATGACGAAGTGGATGCGCGAGCGCGCGTACGGCTGAGGCTGGGTCCCATCAGTGGGAGGCGTGCCGAGGCGGGGCCTATTCGGCCGCTTCTTTGTAAACATCCGGTCGATGCAGCTCCATATACCGCTCGGGGTTCTCGAGCGACGTGAACCCATGCGGCGCATAGAGGTGACGCGCGTCGGTCGTGACCAACATGATTCTGCGCAGCGTGACGAGCGAAGGGCTCGCAAAGATATGTTTCATCAACGCCGACGCATAGCCCTGGCCGCGATACGCGGGCAGCACGAACACGTCGCATAGGTAGGCGAAGGTCGCCTCGTCGGTGACGAGGCGCGCGAACGCCATCTGCTTGCCGTCGACAAACCCGCCGAAGCAGAGCGACCCGGCGACGGCGCGCTTGAAGGTCGCGCGTGGCATGCCTCGCGCCCACGGCGTTTCCTGCGACAGGAATGTGTAGACGAGGTCGAGGTCGAGATCGTCGATGCGGCTGGAAATCGTCAGTTCGCCTGCTTGCACGGCACATCTCCTTTTGATCGCGCAGCGCTTGCTGCGTCCGCTAGCTCTTCGCCGGAGTTTCACCGCCGCGCGAACCCCCACCGATACTCTGCCCGGCATTGCGGGCGAGCCCCATATATCCAAGCACGGACAGCAGCGTCAGCACGCCCGCGAACAGGAACGCGAGGCGGAAATCGTCGAGCGTGAACACGTGGCCGGTCGTCTCGCCGTTGAACAGCGCCGCGACGCGCAGCGACACCGCGCCGAATGCGATGCCGAGACCGATCGTCATCTGCGCGGCCGCGCTCCACAGCGTACTCGCCGCGCTCATCTGCGGCTGCGGGATGTCGGCATAGGCGAGCGTCGCGAGCGTCGAGAACTGCATCGAGCGCGCGACGCCGTACACGAACACGACGATCAGCACGAACACGAGCGGCACGTCCGGCGTCAGCAGTCCGCACGCGATGATGAAAATGCCGGCCACCGCCACATCGACGATCGACACCATCCGGAAGCCGTAGCGCTGCAGGATGCGCGTGGTCAGCGCCTTCATGCCGAGATTGCCGAGCGCGCTCGCGAGCAGCAGCAGCCCCGAGCGGAACGCCGACAGCCCGAAACCGACCTGGAACAGCAGCGGCATCAGATAGGGCACCGCGCCGATGCCAATGCGCGTGAACGAGCCGGTGATGACCGTCACGGAAAACGTCGGCACCTTCAGCGTCGACACGTCGACGAGCGGATACGGATGACGCTTCGCATGCTGGAACGCGAGCGCGCCGACCAGCAGACCGCCCGCCACGATCGAGACCGCGAGCCACGGATTGGTGGTCGGCTGGCTCGCGAGTTCCGCGCCGTACAGAATCGCGGTCAGCGCGACGCCGCTCAGCAGCAGGCCGACGACGTCGAGCGGCTTGCGTTCGGTGCCGCGCAGGTTCGGCACGATGGCGAGCGCGACGGCAATCGCCGCGAGGCCGAACGGCACGTTCAGCAGGAAGATCCAGCGCCACGACGCGTAGGTCGTGATGAAGCCGCCGATCGGCGGGCCGACCACCGGCGCCGCGATGGCCGGCCATGTGATCGTCGAGATCGCCTGCATCATGCGAGCTTTCTCGGTGCTGCGGACCACGATGAGACGGCCGACCGGCACCATCATCGCGCCGCCGATGCCTTGCAGCAGCCGTGCGGCCGTGAACTCGGGCACGTTCTGCGACAGTCCGCACAGCACCGACGCGACCGTGAACACGCCGATCGCGCTGACGAACACGGTGCGCGCGCCGCAGCGGTCGGCGACCCAGCCGCTCGCCGGGATGAAGATCGCGAGCGCGAGCATGTAGGCGGTCATGCCGAGACTCAGGCTGTTCGGGCCGACGCCGAACGAACGCGCCATCTGCGGCAGCGCGGTGGCGATCACCGTGGTGTCGAGGTACTCCATGAAGAAGGTAGCCGCGACGATGTACGGCAGCCAGCCGACGTGCGCGGTGCGGGTGCCGCTCATCGGGCGAGCTCCCGTGCTGCGCGCGTGCGCGCTGAAAGACAATTGACGAGCCCGCGCGGGGCGCGTGAAGAGTTTGACGTCATGGTGCTTGCGACTACCTTTCGTTTGCGTTTTCGTGCTTCTGCCGGCAGCCGGGAGAGCGGCCCCGCGGACGAGGCCGGCGCCGCGAACATCAGCGTGCCCGATTGCCAGCCCTGAATCCTAACGCAATAAAGGGTTCCACATCGCGCAGGCATGCAGCGCGTCGCACCGCCGCGCCGCCGCCCGAGCGTCAGTCCTTCCCCGCGTACTCCTTGTCCAGCCGGTCATACAGCGGCTTGTTGACGAGCCGCTGGCGCTCGCTGAACGGCGCGACGATCGTCGCGTCCTCGTCGAGGCGGCCGTTGCTTTGCAGCGTGCCGAGCGCGCGCTGCATGCCGAGCACCGCGCCCTGCAGCGCCGCATTCGCGTACAGCACGATGCCGTAGCCGAGCTTCGCGAGCGCGTCGCGCGACTGCACCGGCGTCTTGCCGCCGATCACGATGTTGATCAGCTGCGGCACATTGAACAGCCCCGGCAGACGCTCGATGTCGGCGAGCGATTCGGTCGCCTCGATGAACAGGATGTCGGCGCCCGCCTCGATGAAGCGATGACCGCGCTCGATCGCGTCCTCGATGCCGTGGACCGCGGCCGCGTCGGTGCGCGCCATGATCTGCAGGTTCGCGTCTTCGCGCGCGTCGACAGCCGCGCGGATCTTGCCGACCATCTCGCTCGCCGCGACGACTTCCTTGCCCGAGAAGTGGCCGCATTTTTTGGGCATCACCTGATCTTCGAACTGGATCACGTCGGCGCCGCTGCGCTCCAGCACGCGCACGGTCTGGCGCACGTTCAGCGCGTTGCCGAAGCCGGTGTCGGCATCGACGATCAGCGGCAGCGCGACCGCGTCGCGGATACGCGCGGTGTGCTCTGCGACTTCGGCAAGGCCGATGAAGCCCAGGTCGGGTAGACCGAGCGACATGTTGGTGACGCCCGCGCCGGTGATGTAGACCGCCTCGAAGCCGGCGTCCTCGATCACGCGCGCGCTCATCGCGTTGAACGCGCCGGGCACGAGCAGGCCCTGACGCTGATTGACCTTGGCGCGGAACGCGGCGCGGCGGGTGGCGGAAGTGGTGGTCATGATGCAGGTCTCCAGAAGGGAAATCGGTAAGGGAACGCGGCCGACCTTCTGCAGGAAGCGTGCCATTGAACGGCAGTTCGCCGGTCGTGCCGCTGGAACAAGGCTTTGCGCGATGTGAACTCCTGCCTGGACGTTCATGGCACAATCGGTGGAACGTTTCATGAAACGTTTCGAGGAACGTTTCAATCAAGGAGAGCCGCGTGTCCACGTTCACCCCATTTGTCGCGAATCCTGGCCCCGCCGTCGATGCCAGGCGGCCCGGTGTCGCACTCGTCAGTATCAGCCGACTGCAGTCGCTTTGCGAGACGGTGGCGCCGCGCTACGCGGGCCGGGCGAAGTTCTTCACGGTGCGGGAGGGCTACGGCGCGGCCGTCGCCGCGTTGCAGGCTTACGTGGACGCAGGTTCGGTCGACGTCGTGCTGTCCGCCGGCTCGAACGGCGCGTACCTGCGCGAGAACCTCAGCGTGCCGGTGGTAATGGTCAAGGTGAATGGCTTCGACGTGCTGAGCGCGATCACGCGCGCGACCGCCACATGGCCGCAGGCGCGCATCGGGCTCGTGCTGCACGAAGCAATCGCGCAGGAGCTGGCCGACCTGGGCCCGCTCTTGAACGTCGATCTGCGGCAGCGCGCGTATCGGTCGATCGACGAAGTGCGGCTCGCAGTCGATGAACTCGCCGCGCAGGGCTGCCGCGTGGTGGTCGGCGCTGGCATGGCCTGCGATCTGGCGCAGCAGGCCGGCATGGAAAGCGTGTTCCTGTATTCGCTTGCCGCGGTCGAGGAAGCGTTCGAGCGCTCGGTCGAACTGGCGCGGGTGAGCCGCCAGAAGGAATCGAAGCGGGTGCGCCTGAACACGATCGTCGCGCATCTGCGCGACGGCGTCGCCGCGTTCGACGAAGCCGCCCAGCTCGAAGCCGTCAACCCGGCAATGCTCGAACTGCTCGGTCTAGGCGCCGCGCAGGCGGTCCCAAACGACGACGAGGACACCCCCGCACGAGTCGCGCGCGCGCTCGCGCCGCTGCTGCGCGAGACGCGCGCCGCCGACCAGCCGGTCGACGAACGCATCGAACAGATTGGCGGCCGCGCACTGATCGTCGGCTGTGTGCCGATCGTCGAGCAGGGCGCGCGCGCCGGTTTCGTCGTGACGGCGCAGGACGCGCTCGTTGCGCAGCGGATCGACCGTTCCCTGCGCACCAGCCAGCGGCCGAGGCATCTGGTCGCGCGGCACCGGCTCGACGATCTGATCGGCGCTTCGGCGGCGCTCGAGCGCGTGCGCCGGCTCGCGCGCGCCGGCGCCGCGCACGACGCGACCGTGCTCCTGAGCGGCGAAAGCGGCACCGGCAAGGAACTGGTCGCACAGGGCATCCACAACGCGAGCCGGCGGCGCGGCAATCCGTTCGTCGCGTTCAACTGCGCGGCGGTGCCCGAGGGGCTGATCGAAAGCGAACTGTTCGGACACGAGGAAGGGGCGTTCACGGGTGCGCGGCGCGGCGGCAAGCCGGGGTTGTTTGAAATCGCGCACACCGGCACTATTTTTCTCGATGAGATCGGCGAAATGCCGGCCGCGCTGCAAAGCCGGCTATTGCGCGTGCTGCAGGAGCGCGAGGTGATGAAGCTCGGCGCGGGCCGCGCGACGCCGGTCGACGTGAGGGTGATCGCTGCGACGCACCGTGATCTGCACGCGCTCGTCGAGGAGGGCGCGTTTCGCGCGGACCTGTATTTCAGATTAAATCTGCTTCAGATAAAATTGCCGCCGCTGCGCGAACGCCGTGCCGACATCGCGCCGCTGGCGCGGCACCTGCTGCAGCGCAGCGCGCTGCAGTACGGCTTGTCGGCGGCCGGGCTCGAGCGGGTGCTCGTGTTTCTCGCCCCGCTTTTTGCGGATTACGCGTGGCCCGGTAACGTCCGTGAACTGGAAAATCTCCTGGCCCGCGCGGCGATTTATATCGGTGAGCCAACCAACGAGATGTCCGGGAACTTGACTGCCGACGCCTTGCCAGACCGGCAGGCCGTGTTTCCCGAGTTCTTCCGGATCAGCGCGGTCGAGGTCGAGCAGATCACCCAGGCGCCTCCGGGCCCTGCGCCCGGCAGTACGGCGCCCCGCGCTACCCCCAGCCGTGAGGCTGCGCTGCGCGCTCTCGAACAATCGGGCGGCAATCGCGCCGCCGCGAGCCGAGCGCTCGGCATCGGCAGAACCACGCTGTGGCGGCTTCTGAAGGGCTGAAACGCCCGGCAAATCGTCCGATAGTTTCGACTGACGAAATGAATAGTGCGAGACTATCGAACTCATTAATACAATCTGCTTTACCTATTAAGCGCACTCTGACATACTGGCTCCACTTTCCAACCCCCTCAAAGAGAGGATTTAGCAAATGCCGATCATCAACAGTCAAGTCAAACCGTTCAAAGCACAGGCTTTTCACAACGGCGATTTCCAGACCGTCACTGAAGAAAGCCTGAAGGGCAAGTGGTCGGTTTTCGTGTTCTACCCGGCCGACTTCACGTTCGTGTGCCCGACCGAACTCGGTGACCTGGCCGATCGTTATGAAGATTTCAAGAAGCTGGGCGTGGAAATCTACAGCGTGTCGACCGATACGCACTTCACGCACAAGGCCTGGCACGACACGTCGGATACGATCCGCAAGATCAAGTACCCGATGCTGGCTGACCCGACGCTCGCTATCTCGCGCAACTTCGACGTGCTGATCGAAGAAGAAGGCCTCGCGCTGCGTGGCACGTTCGTGATCAACCCGGAAGGCGAGATCAAGCTGTGCGAAATCCACGACAACGGCATCGGCCGTGACGCTGGCGAACTGCTGCGCAAGGTTCAGGCTGCTCAGTACATCGCCAAGCACCCGGGCGAAGTGTGCCCCGCCAAGTGGACGCCGGGCGCGCAAACGCTGACCCCGTCGCTCGACCTGATCGGCAAGATCTAAGGTCCGCGCAGCTCACGCTGCACCCGCAGTCTGCATCTGCCGGGATCTTCCCGGCGCTTCACCGCGCGAATCGCCTGATACGGCGCTTCGCGCGTCCCCGGGCCCAACACGTCCTATCCGGATGCGTGCGGCGCCGGGACACCCACACCCCTCGTCACGGAATCGCAACGCCATGCTCGACGTCAATCTCAAGACTCAACTGAAGTCGTACCTCGAAAAAGTTAGCAGGCCTATCGAGCTCGTCGCGTCGATCGATGACAGCGCGAAGTCCCAGGAGCTGCTGGCCCTGCTGAACGACATCGCGACCTTGTCGGAGCGCGTCACGGTGATCGAGCGTCGCGGCGACGACGAACGCAAGCCGTCGTTCTCGATTGGCGAAGCGGGCAAGGAAACCGGCATCCGTTTCGCCGGCATTCCGATGGGGCATGAATTCACGTCGCTCGTCCTCGCACTGCTGCAGGTCGGCGGCCACCCGGTCAAACTCGACGATGCGGTGATCGAACAGATCCGCAGCCTCGACGGCGACTATCAATTCGAAACGTATTTCTCGCTGTCGTGCCAGAACTGCCCGGAAGTCGTGCAGGCGCTGAACGTGATGGCGTTGATCAATCCGCGCATCCGTCACGTCGCGATCGACGGCGCGCTGTTCCAGAACGAAGTCGACGCGCGCCAGATCATGGCGGTACCGACGATGTTCCTGAACGGCGAAACCTTCGGCCAGGGCCGCAGCGGCGTGAAGGAAATCCTCGCGAAGCTCGATACCAACGCCGGTGCGCGCGCCGCGAAGCAACTGGAGAACAAGCCGGTGTTCGACACGCTGATCGTCGGCGGCGGCCCGGCGGGCGCGGCGGCGGCGATCTACTCGGCGCGCAAGGGCATTGCGACCGGTGTCGTGGCCGAGCGTTTTGGTGGCCAGGTGCTCGACACGCTGTCGATCGAGAACTTCGTCTCCGTGACCGAAACCGAAGGACCGAAGTTCGCGACCGCGCTCGAACAGCACGTGAAGACCTATGACGTCGACATCATGGACGTGCAGCGCGCCGAAGCGCTGATTCCTGGGCGCATCATCGAAGTACGTCTGGCCAACGGCGCGGTGCTGAAGGCGAAGACGATCATCCTCGCGACCGGTGCGCGCTGGCGCGAAATCAACGTGCCGGGCGAGCGCGAGTATCGCAATCATGGCGTCGCGTACTGCCCGCACTGCGATGGCCCGCTGTTCAAGGGCAAGCGCGTCGCGGTGATCGGCGGCGGCAACTCGGGCGTCGAGGCGGCGATCGACCTCGCGGGTCTCGTGCGCGAAGTGACGCTGCTCGAATTCGGTGCGACGCTGCGTGCCGACGAGGTGCTGCAACGCAAGCTGCGCAGCCTGCCGAACGTGACGGTCCTCACGCAGGCGCAGACCACGGAAATCACCGGCGACGGCAAGAAGGTCAACGGTCTGGTCTACAAGGACCTCGCTTCGGGCGAAGTGAAGACGGTCGAACTCGAAGGCGTGTTCGTGCAGATCGGTCTCGTGCCGAACACCGAATGGCTGAAGGGCACGGTCGAGCTGTCGAAGCATGGCGAGATCGTCGTCGATGCGCGCGGCGCGACGTCGGTGCCGGGCGTGTTCGCCGCCGGCGACGTGACCACGGTGCCGTTCAAGCAGATCGTGATCGCGGTGGGAGAGGGTGCGAAGGCATCGCTGTCCGCATTCGATCACCTGATCCGCAACAGCGAAGAAGTCGCGGCGGTCAGCGAAGCGGAAGCGGAAGCCGAAGCAGCGGTTTGATTCGGTAGCTCAGAGAGGCAAACGGCGGCTCGCGGGCCGCCGTTTCAGTTTGCGCATGCAACAAAGGCCCGCATTCGTGCGGGCCTTTTTCGTTAAAGCACGGGAATCGGTATCACCGCCGGTCGAACGAATACTTGCCGGGGCCGGTCACGCACAACAGCAGCAACCCGCCGATGATGCCGATGTTCTTGTAGAAATGAATCATATTGTCGTATTGCATCGCGCCGGTCATGTTCCAGTAGTGATGGCCGATGATCGCGGTGCCGAGCGTATACACCGCAAGCAGCAGCGCCAGCGGTCGCGTGAAAAATCCCACTAACAGCGCGACGCCCACCACAAGCTCCATCACCACCGCGATAACAGCCGAGAACGCCGGCACGGGCGCGCCGATCGACGTCATATAAGCGACGGTGCCGGCAAAGCCGGTCAGCTTCGACCAGCCGAACATCACGAACAGCACCATCAGCAGGATTCGAGCGACGAGAACGACGACGTCTTTCTGGTTTTCAAACAGTGTGTAGCGCATGATTTTTCCCGATAGGGTCGAGCGATGAAGCTCGCTGGAAATCGTCGTCCAGCGAGCCGCGTTCAGGTTTGAGTCAATAGCGGCGCAAGCGGAGCGCTTATGCCCACAACGCCGAGGTTTCGATATTACGCAGGTCGAACACGAGCACTTCCGCATCGCGGCCCTGCGTGAACGTCAGCGCTTCTTCACCCTGCACCCGCGCGCCGTCACCCTCGCCAAGCTCGACGCCATTCACCGTGACGCTGCCGCGCGCCACCTGAACATATGCGTAGCGGTCCTTCGCGAGTTCGAGCCGCGCGGTTTCCTCGCCGTCGAACAGACCGGCATACACGCGCGCATCCTGTTGCAACTGCAGTGAACCGTGCGCACCGTCCGGCGACAGCACGAGCCGCAGCACACCGCGCTTGTCGGCCGCGTCGAAGTGCTGTTGCTGATAGCGCGGCTTCGTGCCTTGCTGGGCCGGCGCGATCCAGATCTGCAGAAAGTGCACCGGCTCGCTCTTCGAATGGTTGTATTCGCTGTGCGCCACACCGGTGCCCGCGCTCATCAACTGGACGTCGCCCGGCACGATCACCGAGCCCGTGCCCATCGTGTCCTTGTGTTCGAGCGCGCCGTCGAGCACGTACGAAAAGATCTCCATGTCGCGATGCGGATGCTTGCCGAAGCCCTGCGCCGGCGCCACACGGTCGTCGTTGATCACGAGCAGGTCGGAGAAGCCGTTCTGCTTCGGATCGTGATAGTTCGCGAACGAAAACGTATGACGCGAGCTGAGCCAGCCGTGTTCCGCGCGGCCACGTTGGTTGGCGTGTCTGATTTCGAGCATGCTCTTTCTCCTTGAGTTTTGTCGTGCGATCCGGGCCAGATGTTTGGCTGCGATCCATGAACGACAGTGTAGGTCAATCCGGATGGCTATAATCATGATCAAGCCGGAAACACTGTCGCATTGGAGTGGACAATACGATGCAACTCGATGACATGCGCATCTTCGTCGCGACCGTCGACGCCCACAATTTCACCGCCGCGGCCAACCGGCTGTCGCTGTCGAAACAGTTCGTGAGCCGCCGTGTGATGGCGCTCGAGGAAGCGCTCGGTGTGCAACTGCTGATCCGCAACACGCGCAAGCTGGCGGTGACCGATCTGGGTCAGGAGTTCTACGAGCGCGCGAAGCGCATCCTCGGCGAGGTCGAGGACGCCGAGCAGGCCATGTCGCTGCGCCGCGCCGGGCCGCGCGGGCTGCTACGCGTGAGCGCGCCGATGTCGTTCGGCATGACGCATCTGTCGCCGCTCGTCGCGGCGTTTCTGCGCGAGCATCGCGACGTGCGCTTCGACATGGAACTGAGCGACCGCGCCGTCGATGTGGTCGGCGAAGGCTTCGACATGGCGATCCGTATCGGCACGCTGGCGGATTCGTCGCTGATCGCGCAAAAGCTGATCGATGTGAAGATGGTCGCGTGCTGCAGCCCCGGTTATCTGCGCCGGCGTGGCAGCCCGGCCGTGCCTGGCGATCTCGCGAACCACGAATGTCTGCTGTACGGCCACGGCGGCGCGGTGAGCTGGGACTTCAGCGTCGAGGGCGTGGTGAAGAGCGTCGAGGTGCGCGGGCCGTTACGCGCCAATAACGGCGATCTGATTCGCGATGCGGCCGTCGCGGGACTTGGAATCGTTCGGCTGCCGGATTTCATCGTCGCCGATGCGCTCGCAAGCGGACAACTCGTGCCCGTGCTCGAAGCGTTCCTGCCGTCGGCGACGGGCGTCTATGCCGTGTATCCGCAGCATCGGCAAAGCTCGGTCACGATCCGGGCATTCGTCGAGTTTCTGCGCAGGCATCTGAGGAAGAAGCTCGCGACCGAACCGCGGACGCCCGTCGGCTAATCCCCTAAACCCTCAACCGTTGCGGAAGATAAAGCTATACGCGCTCAACGCCGGCACGCCGCCCAGGTGCGCATAAAGTACGCGCGAGCCGGCCGGAAATTCGCCGTTACGCACCTTGTCGATCATGCCGTGCATCGACTTTCCCTCGTACACCGGATCGGTCAGCATGCCTTCGAGTCGCGCGCACAGACGGATCGCCTCGAGCGTGCCGTCGCTCGGCAGACCGTATTCCGGGCCGCCGTAGCGCTCGTCGAGCACGATCTCCTTCGCGGTGATGTCGCGGCCCAGTTCGACGCTCTCGGCGGTCCGCTTCGCGATGCGCGTGATCTGCTCGCGTGTCTGCGCCGGTTTCGCCGATGCGTCGATGCCGATCACCCGATCGGCGCGGCCGTCGGCGGCGAAACCGACGACCATGCCAGCCTGCGTGCTGCCCGTCACCGAGCACACGACGACGTAGTCGAACTTGAAGCCCAGTTCGGCTTCCTGCTGACGCACCTCTTCGGCAAAGCCGACGAAGCCGAGGCCGCCGAGCGGATGGTCGGAGCAGCCGGCCGGAATCGCGTACGGCTTGCCGCCGGCCGCGCGCACGCTGTCGAGCGCGTCTTCCCAGCTCTTGCGAAAGCCGATGTCGAAGCCGTCCGGCACGAGCCGCACGTCGGCGCCCATCATGCGCGACATCTGGATGTTGCCGACGCGGTCATACACCGCATCCGAGTAGTTGACCCAGTTCTCCTGCACGAGCACGCACTTCAGGCCGAGATGCGCGGCAACCGCCGCGACCTGGCGCGTCTGGTTCGACTGGATGCCGCCGATCGACACGAGCGTGTCGCAGCCCTGCGCGAGCGCGTCGGGGATCAGATATTCGAGCTTGCGGGTCTTGTTGCCGCCGAACGCGAGGCCGCTATTGCAGTCCTCGCGCTTGGCATACAGCTCGACCTTGCCGCCGAGATGCTCGCTCAGACGCTTGAGCGGTTGAATTGGCGTCGGTCCGAAGGTGAGCGGGTAGCGGGGGAATCGTTGCAGGTTCATCGCGGCTCCGTGGTGGGGTGATTTCCGTGAGTACATGTTAGGAAATACCGCTCGAAATGAGCTTGCGAAAAAAATCGCTTAGACGTATTTTTCGAAATCAAAGAATGTCCGCTTCCTAACAAAAATTCGTACACATGGTCATGAGCGCAACGAAAGTTCGTGCTGGAGCGCCACCTTCGGGCATCGGCGCGATTCACCATCCGCTCGATCGCATCGATCGCGCGATCCTGCGGCAGTTGCAAACCGACGCGTCTATTTCGAACGTGGCGCTCGCCGCGAAAGTGAAGCTGAGCGCGCCGGCGTGTTTGCGGCGCGTCGAACGCTTGAAGGAATCGGGGCTGATTCGCGGCGTGGTCGCGCTGCTCGATCCAAAGGCGGCCGGCGCGGGCATGCTCGTGATCATCGGCGTGGTACTGGATCGCTCGACGCCCGAGTCGTTCGCCGAGTTCGAGAAGGCCGCGCAGAAAGTGGCCGGCTGCATGGAGTGCCACGTGGTGACCGGCGAGTTCGACTATTTCATGGTGATCCGCACGCGCGACAGCGACAGCTTCAATCGACTCCACGCCGAGCAGTTGCTGTATCTGCCGGGCGTACGGCAGATCCGCTCATTCATGGTGCTGAAGGAAATCCTGTCGACCACGAAATTTCCGCTGTGAGCCGCGCGGCCGCGCCGCCGGCCGCGAAAGCGCGCATGCTGTCATAAACGCCGCGCCCGCGCGACCAAGCTTCGGCGCACCCGCATGCGGCCGTGGCAGCACCGTGCCAACGCGGGCGGGCGCCGGCACTTTTCCGGAGCGACCATCATGACTCGCAACAGACCGCAATTCCTTACATCGTTCGGCGGCAGCTCGAAACGCACACGCGCGGCCGTGTTGTCGTTGCTGCTAGGCGCGGCCGCGCTCGCGTTGCCGCTCGCGCAGCGCGTCGCGTTCGCGGCGGAGAGCGCCGTCGTGATCGCGCCGCCCGCGCTCGACGAACCGATCCCGGCCAGCACCGCGCACGAGGAAACCGCGGTGTTCGCGGGTGGCTGCTTCTGGGGCGTCCAGGGGGTGTTCCAGCATGTGCGCGGTGTCACGCGGGCGGTGTCCGGCTACTCGGGCGGCTCACGCGACACCGCGCAGTACGAGACCGTCAGCGGCGGCGAGACGGGACACGCCGAATCGGTGCAGGTCACGTTCGATCCTGGCAAGGTCACCTACGGCCAGTTGCTGCAGGTGTATTTCTCGGTGGTTCAGGACCCGACCGAGCTGAATCGTCAGGGGCCCGACAGCGGCACGCAATACCGCTCCGCGATCTTTCCGCTGAACGACGCGCAACGGCGTGTCGCGCAAAGCTACATTGCGCAGCTCGACAAGTCGCACGTGTTCCCCGCGCCGATCGTCACGAAGACGGAGCCCTACAAGGGCTTCTATCCGGCCGAGTCGTATCACCAGAACTATCTGACCTTGCATCCCGATTCGGCCTACATCGTGTTCAATGACATGCCGAAAATCGCCAACCTGAAACGCCTGTTCCCCAACCTGTATCGCGACAAGCCGGTGCTCGTCGAAGCAGGGCAATAACCCCTCCGAACGGCGGCGCCAGCGGCGCCGCCGCAGCGCCGGACCGTCTTCGGCTTACGCCTTGGGTCGCGCTCGTCATCAATCTTCCACAGAGTTGGCGCATATCTTGCGCAGCAATGTTCCGTTGGCCATTGTCCGCGTCACCGCGGCGCGCAAGGACTATGCGCAGTGGCCACCACGCTAGCGCGTGGGTCATGCGGGCTCGCCGCGCCTCGTGCACATCGCGCTGCCCGCTTCATCGATTGGAAAAATTACACGCCGTAAGTAACAGCGCGGCGGTCGTCCGCGTTTTTGGGTCCGCGCTGGACCCCGGGCGAAAACCTAACCTCATCGCGACGAGCGAAATTGGAGGCTTCCGGTGGTCAACAGCCGTAGAAAGAAGCGGGGCGCCATGCCTCGCCATAAACAAACCGGCATCGCGGCGAGTTCGCTCGTCGCCGCGACCTTGGGCGCGATGGCCTGCGTGCCGGGTGTGGTCTTCGCGCAGACGCCGTCGCCGCTCGGCGAATGGCAATATTCGGTGGGCGTTCCGCTGCAGAAGATGTGGCAGCCGAACATTCCCGACTGGCAACTGCGCTTCGGCGTGGCCACATCGTTCCAGCCGCGCTTCGTAGGATCGGACCGCTATCACCTGGTGGCCGGCCCGAGCATCGACGTGCGCTACAAGGATCTGTTCTTTCTGTCGAGCGGCGAAGGTTTCGGCGTGAATTTCGCGCAGGGCGAGAACTGGCGCATGAGTCTCGCCGCGGTCTACGACCTCGGGCGACGCGGCCAGAACGATCCGCAGGAGCTCAACGGGCTCGGCAACATCAACCCGGCGCCCGGTCTGAAGCTTTCGGGCGAGTACGTCGTGTCGAAGGATTTTCCGCTCGTCCTGCGCGCCGATATCCGCCGCTATTTCGGCGGATCGAACGGCTGGATCGGCGATCTCGGCGCCTATATGCCGATGCCCGGCAGCACCAGGCAGTTCTTCTGGTTCGCCGGCCCGAACGTGGTGCTCGCGGACTCCAATTACATGAACAGCTGGTTCGGCGTCAATCAGGAGCAGGCTGCGCACTCGCAGTATCCGCAGTACCACGCGAGCGCGGGCTTCAAGTCGGTGGGTTTCGGCGTCAGCGCGATCTGGCTGTTCAGCAAGCACTGGTTCGCGACCGCCGACGGCGCGTTCGAGCAGCTCGTCGGCAGCGCGGGCAACAGTCCGATCACGCGCAGCCGCGCGACCGGCGTCGCCGACGTGTCGATCAACTACCGGTTCTGACGCACCGCCGCCGCGCAGCCAATGCGCCGTGACTTGGTGGGTATAGCCCTTGCTGACTCTGTGATCGCGCGCCGCGACGCCTCCGTCGCCGCGCGCCCGAACACAAGGAGTCGATCCCCATGGCAGGTAAAGCGAATACCCAGAAGGCCGCGGCCCAGGCAAACGGGGCCGCGCAGTCGAACGACGCGAAATCGAACGATCTCGAACGCAATCGCGTGAAGCCGCAAGGCGAGGCCCTGAGGACCAATCAGGGCGTCAAGATCGCCGACAACCAGAACACGTTGCGTGCGGGACCGCGCGGTCCATCGCTGCTGGAAGATTTCATCATGCGTGAAAAGATCACGCACTTCGACCACGAGCGTATTCCCGAACGGATCGTGCACGCGCGTGGCTCGGCCGCGCATGGTGTCTTCAAGGTCTACGAATCGATGCGCGAGTACACCAAGGCCGCGTTTTTGCAGGACCCGGCCGCCGAAACGCCGGTCTATGTGCGTTTCTCGACCGTGCAAGGTCCGCGCGGCTCTGCCGACACCGTGCGCGACGTGCGCGGCTTCGCGACGAAGTTCTACACGCAGGAAGGCAATTTCGATCTGGTGGGCAACAACATGCCGGTGTTCTTCATCCAGGACGCGATCAAGTTTCCTGACTTCGTGCACGCGGTGAAACCGGAAGCACCGAACGAAATGCCGACCGGCGGGTCCGCGCACGACACGTTCTGGGACTTCGTCTCGCTCGTGCCCGAATCGGCGCACATGGTGCTGTGGACGATGTCGGACCGCGCGATTCCGCGCAGCTTTCGGACGATGGAAGGCTTCGGCGTTCACACGTTCCGCTTCGTCAATGCGCAGGGCAAAGCTCGTTTCGTCAAGTTCCACTGGCGTCCCGTGCTCGGCTCGTATTCGCTGCTGTGGGACGAAGCGCAGAAGCTCGCGGGCAAGGACCCGGACTTTCACCGCCGCGACCTATGGGAAGCGATCGAGCGCGGCGATTATCCGGAGTACGAACTGGGCGTGCAGATCGTCGAGGAAGCCGACGAGCACAAGTTCGATTTCGACCTGCTCGATCCGACCAAGCTGATTCCGGAAGAGCTGGTGCCGGTGAAAATCATCGGCAAGATGACGCTCAATCGCAATCCGGACAACTTCTTCGCCGAGACCGAACAGGCCGCGTTCCATCCGGGGCATATCGTGCCGGGCATCGATTTCACCAACGATCCGTTGCTGCAGGGGCGTTTGTTCTCGTATACGGACACTCAGATCAGCCGCCTCGGTGGCCCGAACTTTCACGAGATTCCGATCAACCGGCCGGTCTGTCCATCCGTCAACAATCAGCGCGATGCGATGCATCGGCAGGCGATCCATGTCGGCCAGGCGTCGTACGAGCCGAACTCGCTGAACGACGGCTGGCCGAAGGAAACCGATCCGGCCGCTGAAGATGGCGGCTTCGACAGCCATCACGAACACGTCGAGGGCACGAAGATTCGCGTGCGCAGCGACTCGTTCGCCGATCATTTCTCGCAGGCCGCGTTGTTCTACAACAGCATGTCGCAGCCGGAAAAAGACCATATCGCGGCGGCCTATCAGTTCGAGCTCGGCAAGGTGACGAAGCCCGAGATTCGCGCGCGTCAGGTCAACGAGATTCTCGCGAACTTCGACGCCGTTCTCGCCGCGAAGGTCGCCGAAGGACTCGGCTTGCCGGCGCCGAAAAAGGGCACGGCGAAACTCGTCGGGCCGAAGACTTCGCCGGCGTTGAGTCTGCTCAATCGCGTGAAGCCCGGCATCAAGACCCGCAAGATCGCGCTGCTCGCCGCACCCGGCTCCGATGGCGCGGCGATCAAACAGTTGCAGCAGGCGCTCACGGATGAAGGCGCAACGCCGATGCTGATCGCGCCGACGCTCGCCGAGATCGATGGCCTCGCGCCCGACGCGACGATCGCCGGGCTGCCATCGGTGATGTTCGACGCGGTGATCGTGGTCGGCGGCGAGAAGGGGGCGAAGGCACTGTCGCAATCGGGCGATGCGCGGCACTTCGTGCTCGAAGCGTTCAAGCATCTGAAGGCGATCGCGGCGCTCGGCGCGGGGCGCGACGTGCTCACGGCCGCGCAGTTGCCCGCGCAGCCGGACGGCGTGGCGACCGGCGAGGACTCGCAGTCTGCCGATGTGTTGAAGGCGTTCATCAAGGCCGCCGGACAGCATCGCGTATGGTCGCGCGCGGCGCAGGCGGAATCGGTGCCGGCCTGAGCGGGCCGAGCCGGTTGCGCTGATGCGCTGCCGCGTTAGCCGCTGAACGGTGCTGAGCGTAGCTGAAACACGGCGCGTCGATGCGCGTCGATGCAGGAATCTGGCCGGTGTTAGCCGGCCAGGTTCTTTTTGGCATTCCGCGTCGCGCGCGTGCGGGTCGTCCTTGTATGATGACAGCGGTCGCATCGCGGCACTCAACACCGTGCGCAGACCCGAAAGATATTCCGCATCGACCCGATTCGCCATGCCACTTACAGAAAAAATGACCGCATCGCAGGCCGTCGATCAACTCCGTTTCCGCCGCATACTTCGCCGCAATATCGCGCTGCCTTTGGGCGTCGGCCTCGTCACGATGGCGCTGTTCGTCGGCTTGATCGCGTATCTCGTGTCGACGATGAACTGGGCCGAGCACTCCGGGCGCGTGATCGGCGACGCCAACGAATTGCTGCGGCTCGCGGTGGATCGCGAATCGTCGATGCGCGGCTTTCTGATCACCGGTAACGAGAGTTTCCTCGCGCCGTATGAAAACGGCGGCCCGAAATTCAAGGCACAGCTCGAAGCGTTGAAAAAGCAGGTCGCCGACAACCCGCCGCAAATCGAGCGGCTCAAGCAGATCGAGGTCTTGCAGGAGCGTTGGAGCCGCTTCGCCGAACAGATCATCGACGCGCGCCGCCGCAACCAGGACTATGAGAGCACGATCGCAGCGGGGCGCGGCAAGCTCGAATTCGACGAAATGCGCCGCGAATTCGGCGATTTTCTCGACGTCGAATTGCGCTTGCGCCAGCAGCGCGTCGAAGCGACGCGCAACGTGACGGCGACGCTGGTCGGCGTGTTCCTGCTGTTCAGCCTCGTCGTCAGCGGCCTGCTAGCGTGGCGAGGCCGTCGCGAACTGCTGGACCTGTCCGAGACCTACGACGACGTGCTGCGCCGCCAGGGCGAACAGACCGCGCTGCTCGAGCAGCAGGTCTGGTTGCGCTCGGGCCAGCGCCTGCTCGCGGACAAGGTCGTCGGCCAGACGAGCGCGCCGCTCGTCGGCCGCGCGATGCTCGAGTTTCTCGCCCAATATCTCGATGCGCTCGTCGCCGCGCTGTACGTGCGCGACAGGCAGAGCGGCACGCTGCGCCGCATCGCCGCGTACGGCTATAGCCGTGACAGCGAGCAGACGGCCGCTCTGAGTTTCGAGGAGGGTGAAACGCTGGTCGGCCAGGCCGCGCGCTCGCGCCGCACGCTGGTGTTGCGCGACGTGCCGGCCGATTACGTGCGGGTCGTGTCGGCGACGGGCAGCGGCGCGCCGCGCAATCTGCTGATCCTGCCGATCGACAACGACGGCCAGGTCAACGGCGTCGTCGAAATGGGCTTCCTGCGCGAGGTGACGCCGCGCGACGAAGAGTTCATGGAGCTGATCCGCCACAGCATGGGCAATTTTCTCGAGGCGGCGCTGTATCGCGAACGCCTGCAGGATGCGCTCGCCGAGACGCAGCAGCTGAACGAGGAGTTGCAGGTCCAGCAGGAGGAGTTGCGGGTCTCCAACGAAGGGCTCGAGGAACGCGGCCGCGCGCTGCTGGAATCGCAACGGCGCCTCGAAGCGCAGCAGGCCGAGCTCGAACAGACCAATGTGCGGCTCGAGGAATACGCGCTGCGGCTGGAGCGGCAAAAATCGGATCTGCTGCGCGTGCAGAACGATCTGGCGGCCAATGCGGAGCGCCTCGAACAGTCGAGCCGCTACAAGTCCGAGTTCCTCGCGAACATGTCGCACGAATTGCGCACGCCGCTGAACAGCTCGCTGATTCTCGCGAAGCTGCTGCAGCAGAATCGCAGCGGCAATCTGACCGACGAGCAGGTGCGCTACGCGGAGACGATCCACGCGTCGAACAGCGATCTGCTCGTGCTGATCAACGACATTCTCGACCTGTCGAAGGTCGAGGCGGGTCAATTGACGGTCGAGCACGAAACGGTGTCGATCGAGGCGACGCTGCAATCGCTCGAAGAAATGGTTCGTCCGATCGCGGCGACCAAGCACTTGCGTCTCGCCTTCGACAAGTTGCCGGGCACGCCCGATACGTTCGTCACCGACGGCCAGCGGCTCACGCAGATCCTGCGCAACCTGCTGTCGAACGCGGTGAAGTTCACCGAGCGCGGCGAGGTCACGCTCGAGGTCGCCAGGGTCGAGGACAACGTGCTGCGCTTCGACGTGCGCGATTCGGGCATCGGTATTCCGGCCGACAAGCTCGACCTGATCTTCGAGGCGTTCCAGCAGGCCGATGGCTCGACGAGCCGTCAATATGGGGGCAGCGGCCTCGGGCTATCGATTTCGCGCGAGTTCTCGCGGCTGCTGGGCGGGCGCATCACGGTGGCGAGCGAAGTCGGCAAGGGCAGCGTGTTTTCGCTGTGGCTGCCGCTCGACACCGCACCCGCCGCGGTGATCCCGCCAGCGAATGGTCTGGCAGGCCGGGCGCCGCCCACCGCGTCGCGCGAAGCCTTGCTGCCCGGCGCCGCCGAGCCCGCCGCCGCGTCGATAGCCGACGATCGCGACCATCGCACCCGCGCGGGCCGTCTGATCGTCGCGGTCGAAGACGATCCGCCGTTCGCCGCGATTCTGCGCGATCTCGTGCACGAACTCGACTTCGACTTCGTGCACGCGAGCGATGCCGCGAGCGGCCTCGCGCTGGTGCGCGACATGCGGCCGGCCGCGGTGCTGCTCGACGTCGGTCTGCCGGACCGCTCGGGCCTCACGGTGCTCGAATGGCTGAAGAACGATCCGCTGACTCGCCATATTCCGATCCATATCGTGTCGGCCACCGATCATGCCGACAAGGCGCTGCACCTCGGCGCGATCGGCTACACGCTGAAGCCGACCGCGCGCTCGACGATGGAGGCCGCGATCCGCCGCCTCGAAGCGCGGCTGCAACAGCGCCTGAAGCGCGTGCTGGTGATCGAGGACGACGCGCCGATGCGCGAAAGCATCCGCGCGCTGCTGCAAAGCGAGAACACCGAGATCGTCGCGGTCGCGACGCTCGCCGAGGCGTTCGAGCAACTGTCGGCGCTGACGTTCGACTGCGTCGTCACCGATCTCGCGCTGCCGGACGGCACCGGCTACGATCTGCTCGAACGCCTCGCCGCGAACAGCGCGCATGCATCGCTGCCGGTGATCGTCTACACGGGCCGCATGCTGTCCGGCGAAGAGGAGCACCGGCTGCGCCGCTACTCGAAGTCGATCATCATCAAGGGCGCGAAATCGCCGGAGCGTCTGCTCGATGAAGTCACGCTGTTTCTGCATAGCGTGGAGTCGTCGCTCGCGCCGGAGCAGCAGCGCATGCTGCGCACCGTGCGGCAACGCGACAATGCGTTCGAGGGCCGCACGATCCTGCTCGCCGAAGACGACGTGCGCAACATCTTCGCGCTGTCGCACGTGCTGGAGCCGCTCGGCGCGAAACTGCTGATCGCGCGCAACGGCCGCGAGGCGCTCGACGAACTGGAGAACGGGCCGGAAGTGCATCTGGTGCTGATGGACATCATGATGCCCGAGATGGACGGCCTGACCGCGATGGGCGAGATTCGCCGCAATCCGCGCTTCGCGCATCTGCCGATCATCGCGCTGACCGCGAAGGCGATGGCGAACGATCGCGCGCGCTGCCTCGAAGCGGGTGCCGACGACTACGTGTCGAAACCGATCGACGTCGACAAGCTCGTCGCGCTGTGCCGCGTGTGGCTGCGGCAGCGCTGACGGCGCGAGCGTTGGCACGCAAGCGAGCAATGCGATGAAACCGTCCGCATCTGAGGTACCGCACCGCATCAGCGATTTCGACATCGAGCTGCGGCTGCTGCTCGAGGCGATCTATCTGAAGTATCAGCACGACTTTCGCCACTACGCGATGTCGTCGCTGCGCCGCCGCCTCACGCAGGCGCTCGATGAATTCAACGTGGAGACGCTGTCGCAATTGCAGGACCGCATCATGCGCGACGGCTACGAGTTTTCGCGGCTGTTCCGCTACCTGACCGTGCAGGTCAGCGACATGTTTCGCGATCCGTCGTATTTCCTCGCGCTGCGCGAGCATGTGCTGCCGCGTTTGCGCACCTACCCGTCGATCAAGGTGTGGGTCGCCGGATGCAGCACCGGCGAAGAGCTGTGGTCGCTGAAGATCCTGTTCGACGAGGAGGGTCTCACCGAGCGCACGCTGTTCTACGCGACCGACATCAACCCCGACGCGCTCGCGCGCGCGGAGGCGGGCATCTACGCGCTCGAACGCATCCAGGGCTTCACGCAGAACTATCTGGCGGCGGGCGGCACGCGTTCGCTGTCGGACTACTATCATGCAGCATATGGCGGCGCGCGCTTTGCCGGCTCGCTCAAAGAGCGCGTGGTGTTCGCCGATCACAGCCTGTCCACCGACGAAGTGTTCCTCGAAGCGCATCTGGTGTCGTGCCGCAACGTGCTGATCTATTTCGATCGCGGCTTGCAGGATCGTGCGTTGGGGCTGTTCGAGAACGCACTGGTGCGGCGCGGCTTTCTCGGCCTGGGCAGCAAGGAAACCCTGCGGTTTTCACGTCACTACCCGGCGTTCGACGAGTTTCGCGCGGCCGAACGCATTTATCAGAAGCGTTAGCGAGGTCGCGATGCCACGCTCGACCAGTGAACCCCCGCCCACCCAGGCCGCCGACGCCAGCGCCGCGCGGACGCACGCGCGCCGCGGCTATCAACTGGTCGTGATCGGCGGGTCGGCGGGCGGCATCGAGGTGCTCAAGGTGCTGCTCGCCGCGCTGCCCGCGCGCTTCGCGGCAGCCGTGATGATCGTCGCGCATCTGCCGCCCGATTCGCCGAGCTATCTGGTGCCGGCGATCGCGCATCGCTGCGCGCTGCCGGTGGTCGAACCCGATGCGGGGGAGCTGATTCTGCCGGGCCGCGTGTACGTCGCGCCGGCCGGTTATCACATGCTCGTCGAAGTGGACCGCACGGTCGCGCTGTCGACCGCCGCGGCGGTGCGCTTCTCGCGGCCGTCGATCGACGTGCTGTTCGAATCGGCCGCCGCGGTGTACGGCGAGCGGCTGCTCGCGATCCTGCTGTCCGGCGCCAACGACGACGGCGCGCACGGGCTCGAACGCGTGCGCGCGCTCGGCGGCACCGCGTGGGTGCAGGATCCCGGCAGCGCCGGTGCACCGGAGATGCCGCGCGCGGCGATCGAGCGCGGCGCGGCCGACGCGATCTACAATCCCGCAACCCTGGCGAAGCGCCTTGCCGCGCTGCCGACTTCCCTCTGATCCGGTGCCATGACGAACTCACCTGTGAACATCCTGATCGTCGACGACATCGTCCACAACATCACCGCGCTGCAAGCGTTGCTCGCGCGGCCCGACGTCGCGGTGCTGGTCGCCGACTGCGGCACCGCCGCGCTCGATCTGCTGCTCAAGCACGAAGTCGCGCTGGCGATTCTCGACGTCAATATGCCCGGCATGAACGGCTTCGAGCTGGCCGCGCTGATGCGCGGCAGCCCGCGCACGTCGCACGTGCCGATCATCTTCCTGAGCGCGACCGCGCAGGACGCGTCGCGCACGTTCCGTGGCTATGAGGCAGGCGCGGTCGACTTCCTGTACAAGCCGTTCGATCCGCGCATCCTGCAGTCGAAGGTCGACGTGTTCGTGCAGCTGGAGCAGCAGAAGCGCGAGCTCGCCGCGCAACTGGTGACGACGCGCCAGATGCTCGAAGCGAACGAAATGCTGATGGCGGTGCTCAGCCATGATCTGCGCACGCCGCTCGGCGCGGTGCTGGCGTCGGCGGAATACCTGATGCGCACGGCCGCCGACGAGCAGGCCGCAACCGTCGCCGCGCGCGTGAAGAACAGCGCCCTGCGCATGGCGCGGATGGTCGATCAACTGCTGAACCTCGCGCGCCTGCAAGGCGGACGTCTGCCGTTGCAGCCGCGCTCGATCGAGCTCGCGACGCTGTGCCGCTCGGTCATCGACGAATTCGCATCGCAGAAGAGCGGCAAGCAGATCGTGTTCACCTGCACCGGCAATACGGCCGGCGCGTGGGATACCGATCTCGTGTGGCAGGCGGTGTCGAATCTCGTCAGCAACGCGCTGCATCATGGGGCGCCGGAGGGCGATATCGGCGTGGAGGTCGATGGCGACGCCGAGGATTGCGTGCGCCTGAAGGTGTCCAATCGCGGCACGATTCCGGCGGAGGTGTTTCCGCATCTGTTCAAGGCGTTCGTGTCGAACGGCAACGGCGCGCGCTCGCGCGAAGGGCTCGGGCTCGGTTTGCATATCGTGCAGCAGATCGCGCGCATGCATGGCGGCGACGTCAGCGTCGTATCCACGGACGAGTCCGGCACGACCTTTACGATCGAATTGCCGAGGACGGTGGCGTTGCAGCGGGGGTCGTTTACCCGGCGATAAAGCATCGCCAGGCCGGCGATCACGCCGGTGGGCCACCGCGTGCCCGCTGTGCTACGCTTGCCGCAACCCAATTCACGCAGCGCAAGCACGAATCCCCATCATGCGTTCCTGGCGCCTCGCATCACCGCAGCGCAGCGGTCAGATCAGCACCGCGCGCGCCACCGACCTCGTCATGGCGATCTCCCACCCGGATGCCGACGCGCTCGCCGCGAGCATTCTGCTGACGGTTGGCGAATCGTTGTCGCTGCCCGTCTCGCAGTGCACGATCTTCGCGTATGAGTTCGACGCGCGGCCCCGTACGGTGTCGGCGGCCGACCATCGCGGCGGGCATTTTCTGCGCGACGTCGCCGAACGCTACGCCGCGCATTTCTATGCGCTCGACGGCAATCGCGCGATCATCGGTCAATCGAACCACAGCCGGCGCACCGCTTCGCGCGATGCGCTGGTGCTGCATCAGCAGCGCGGCGACGAAATCGAAAACGAAGCGTATCGCGCGGCCTGCTACGCGCAGCCGAACGTATCCGACCGGCTGTCGTTGCTCGTGCAGCCGGCGGATAGCGTGTGGCTGTCGATCAACCTGTATCGCGACCGCGCGTACGGCGTGTTCGCGCCGGGCGAACTGGAGCGGATCGAAAGCGTCGCGCCGCTGTTCGCGCATGCGGCGAAGGGCCAATACGCGCTGAACGGGCAACATCAGCAGGGCACCGGTGCGGCGATGCTCGCGCGCGTGCGGCGCTTATGTCCGACGCTGACGCCGCGCGAGCTCGACGTGTTGCGTGGCACGCTCGATGGCGCGAGCGCGGCCGAGATCGCCGGGCAGATGGGCGTGAAGCGGGCGAGCGTCGTCACGTACCAGAAGCGCGCGTACGCGCGGCTCGGGATTTCAAATCAGCGGCAACTGTTCGCGCTGTGTATGCAGCCCTAGCTGCACATCTGTCGAAACTCGCGCCGAAGCGCGCGTCGCATCGCGCTTCGAGTCCGCTTCAACTCCGCTTACCCCGCGCCTCGTCCTGCGTCTCCCGATCCCAGCGTTTCAACCACGGCATCACGAAATCCGCGAAGCCGTCGGCCGATGGCGACAGCGCACGCTTGGTCGACCGATACACGCACACCTCGCGAATCGTTTCAGGATCGACGATGCGCCCCATCACGAGCTATCGCAGACGCGCACGACCACCTTCGGCTTGTCGCGCGCGTATTCGGCGATCGCCGCGGGCAGCGCCGTCGACGCGATGACGAGCGGCGCGCCGACCCGCACGATGCCGGCCGCGCGGTTGCGGATATGATTGTGCGCGGCGCGTCGACGACCGACACTCGTGCGGGTCGACTTGGCCCGGCAAACCCGCTTAGACTCAAGGTTTGCCCTGTCGTCCCGCGGCGCGCGGACGACCGCTACAACAGGCCTGCAGAGGCCGTCTTCAAGGACCCGTCATGTTCGACCATATTCCCGCCTATCCGGGCGACCCGATTCTGAGCCTGAACGAAGACTTTCAGCTGGACCCCCGGCCGAACAAGGTCAACCTCAGCATCGGCATCTATTTCGACGACGCCGGCAAGCTGCCGGTGATCGACGCGGTGCGCCGCGCCGAAACCGCGCTGCTCGACGCGATCGGCCCGCGCTCGTATCTGCCGATGGCGGGTCTGCCGCTCTATCGCGACACCGCGCAGGCGCTCGTGTTCGGCGCCCACAGCGCGGCGCGCGCCGAAGGCCGGATCGCGACGCTGCAAACGCTCGGCGGCTCGGGCGCGCTGAAGGTCGGCGCCGATTTCCTGAAGCGCTATTTCCCCGGCTCGCAAATGTGGATCAGCGATCCGAGCTGGGAAAACCATCGCGTGGTGTTCGAAGGCGCGGGCCTCACGGTCAACACCTATCCGTACTACGACGCGCAGACGGGCGGCCTGCGCTTTGCCGACATGCTCGCCGCAATCGACGCGCTGCCGGAAAAGAGCATCGTCCTACTGCACGCGTGCTGCCATAACCCGACGGGCGTCGATCTGAGCCCGTCGCAATGGGCGGAACTGGTGCCGGTCTTGCAGCGCCGCAAGCTGATCGCGTTCGTCGACATGGCCTACCAGGGTTTCGGCGCGGGCCTCGAAGAAGACGCCGCGCCGGTGCGCCTGCTCGCCGACGCGAACGTGCCGCTGATCGTCGCGAACTCGTTCTCGAAGAATTTCTCGCTTTACGGCGAGCGCGTCGGCGCGTTGAGCGTGGTCTGCAAGAGCGCCGACGAAGCGGCGCGCGTGGCGGGCCAACTGATGTCGGCGGTGCGCGCGAACTACAGCAATCCGCCGACGCACGGCGCGCGCCTCGTCGCCAACGTGCTCGCCGATGCGACGCTGCGCGCGTCGTGGGAAGCCGAGCTCGGCGCGATGCGCGAGCGCATTCTGGCGATGCGCAAGGTGATCCACGCCGGACTCGACGGACGCGTCGATGAAGTGATGCGCGCGCGCTATATCGCGCAGCGCGGCATGTTCACGTATACGGGCCTGTCCGAAAGCCAGGTCGAGCGTCTGCGCAACGAATACGCGGTGTACGTGCTGCGCTCGGGCCGCATGTGCGTCGCCGGGCTGAACGCGCGCAACGCGGACTATGTCGCGTCGTCGATCGCGGCGGTGGTGTCGGGCGCCTGAAGCGCTCCGGCGCTCGGGGCCGCTGTTACGGCACGCGTGAATATGATGGGCGGCGCGCACGGGCGCGCCGTCACAACGACAATTTTGGAGACACCGACGATGGCCACGACCCTCGAAGCGCAACCGGCGAGCCCGCCCAGATCGGCCGCGATGCATCCGGACGAATGGCAGGCGCGCGTGCAACTTGCCGCGTGCTACCGGATTTTCGATCTGCTCGGTTGGACCGAGATGATCTACAACCACATCACGCTGCGCGTGCCCGAAAGCGTCAGCGGCCCGGAGCGCCAGTTCCTGATCAATCCGTTCGGGCTGCACTACAGCGAAGTGACCGCGAGCAATCTGGTGAAGATCGATGCGCAGGGGCGCGTGCTCGATGGCTCGCCGTATCCGGTGAATCCGGCTGGCTTCGTGGTGCATGCGGCGCTTCACGAGGGCTTGCCCGACGCGCACTGTGTGATGCATACGCATACGACGGCGGGCGTCGCGGTCGCCTGCCTCGAAGAGGGCCTGCAGCAGACCAACTTCTATAGCGCGCAGTTGCACGACCGGATCGCGTATCACGACTTTGAAGGCATCACGATTCATGCGGAAGAGGGGCCGCGGCTGCTCGCGCATATCGGCGACAGGCAGGCGGTGATCCTGCGCAACCACGGTCTGCTATCGTGGGGCCGGACGTTGCCGCAGACCTTCGCGATTCTGTGGACGCTGAATCGCGCGTGCGAAGTCCAGGTGGCGACGTTCTCGATGGGCCGCGCTCGGCCGGTGCCGGAGGAGGTCGCGATTCGCTGCTCGCGCGACGCGCTGCAGTTCGATCCGCGCCACGGCGCCGGACAGGACGTGTTCGATGCGCTGGTGCGGCGGGTCGACCGGATCGATGCGAGTTTCCGGCAATGATTGAAGCCACGCGTAAAAGAGCGCGACAATCGACGCTGCAATAATCACAGCAACAGGCAAGGATTCAGGCGATGAAAGTAGCGATCTACGGCGCCGGCTCGATCGGCGGCTGGATGGGAGTGAAGCTCGCGCAGGCGGGCCATCGGGTCAGTGTGGTCGCGCGCGGCGCGACGCTCGACGCGGTGCGCCAGCATGGTCTGCGGCTGATCGAAGGCGGCGTGATCTACGCCGAGCAGGTGAAGGCGAGCGACAAGCCGGCCGATCTCGGCGTGCAGGAACTCGTCGTGATCGCGGTGAAGGGTCCGGCGATGGCGACCGTGGCTGCGCATATCAAACCGCTGCTCGGCCCCGAGACGATCGTGCTGACGGCGATGAACGGCGTGCCGTGGTGGTTCTGCGACGGCCTGGGCGGCGAACTCGCCGGCCAGCGCCTGAAGACGATCGATCCCGACGGCGCGATCAGCGCCGCGATCCCGGCCGCGCAGACGGTCGGCTGCGTCGTGCATGCCAGTTGCCTGATCGACGCGCCCGGCGTGGTCCGGCATCACCAGGGCAACGGGCTGATCGTCGGCGAGGCGTCGGGCAAGCCGAGCGAGCGTGTCGAGCTGCTCGCCGCGCTGTTGCAGGCGGCGGGCTTCCATGCAACGGCTTCGGCGCAGATCCAGCGCGACGTGTGGTTCAAGCTGTGGGGCAACATGACGATGAACCCGGTTAGCGCGATCACCGGCGCAACGACCGACCGGATCCTCGGCGACGAACTCGTGCGCGGTTTCGTCACGCACATCATGCTGGAGGCGAAGGAAATCGGCGCGCGCTTCGGCATCCCGATCGACCAGGCGCCCGACGACCGTCACGCGGTCACGCTGAAACTCGGCGCGATGAAGACATCGATGTTGCAGGACGTGCAGGCCGGCAAGGCGGTCGAACTCGATGCGCTGGTCGGCGCGGTGCGCGAACTCGGGCAACTGACGCGCGTGCCGACGCCGTATACGGATGCGTTGCTCGGACTCGCGCGGCTGCATGCGAGTACGTTGGGCTTGTATCCGAGGCAGTGAGGTCGGTCTGCCAGCGCCCGTTCTGTTGTGATGGCTGTAATTCCCTCGCACTGCTGCGGTATTGCCGTTACCGCCTCTAGCGAACCGCCTCCAGGTAGGCGGTTTCTTTTACCCCCGCCAGGCCGTGGCGGCAGCCGGCAGCTTCGCCGCTTCGATCAACGACAACGCGCGCCGCGAGTCGTCGAGTTCGGTCAGGCACAAGAGCGCGAGGCGCGCGAGATACAGCGACGCCTGCGCCTCGCCTTCGTGGGTCAGCGTGTTGCACAGCGTCGTATAGACGAGGTCGAGATCGGAATCGGTCATGATGTCGAAGGTCCTTGCGCGTTAGTTCTGCTGTGTCAGCGTGGCATCGAGCGCGCGCAGAACGGCCGCCGCGCTGCCGTTGCGCCAGCGCGCGAGCACGTGGCCGTCGGGGCGGATCAGATAGACGGTGCCGGGCTGTGCGTCGAGCATGTCGTGCAGGCGGCCGGTTGGGTCGATCGCTCGAGGGCTGTTTGCCGATTGCGCTTCGGCCGTGACGATATCGATCACGTTGAACGGAATGCCCCGGCTGGCTAGCGTGCTTTGCAGTTGCCGCCACGCGTCATCATCGTTCGCGTGGTCTGCGTCGAAGCGCAGCGCCGTGAAGCACGGTCCGAGCAGATCGGTTAGATGAATGCCGAGCCGTGCGCCATCTTGCGATTGTTTGAGCAGCCTGCCCTCGGGCAGCACGGTACCCGGCGCGGGGCCGCGATCGAACGCATCGGCTCCGTCGCCTGCGAAGTTCAGCGGCGATTGCCGATACGCGATTGCATGCGTCTGGCGCGGATTGATCAGCGGCCGCACCGCCGCATGCCGCTCGGCGAGCCCGAGCACGGCCGTGCGCAGCAAGTCGAACGCGAAGGTCGGCGGCGCCATGAATTCGGTACTTTTCATGCCGTAGCTCAGGTTCTCGCGCGCCGCGTACACACGTTCGTCGCTATAGCTATCGAGCAGCGCTGGCGACGCGCTCCCATTGATCACGCAGCCGAGCTTCCAGCCGAGATTGTCGGCGTCGTCGATGCCGGAGTTCGCGCCGCGCACGCCGAAGATCGGCACCAGATGCGCGGCGTCGCCCGCGAATAGCACGCTGCCATGCCGATAGCGTTCGAGCGTCAGCGCATTGGCCTTGTAGATCGTGATCCAGATCGGCGACCAGGTGCCGGCTTCGCCCATCGAGTCGAGCAAGTTTTGCACGCGCGGTATCACGTTCCCGGGTAGCACGGCGGCGTCGGGGTCTTCGTCGTCGCGTAACTGATAGTCGATGCGCCACACGTTGTCAGGCTGCTTGTGCACGAGCACCGTCGAGCCCGGATTCGACGGCGGATCGAAGTACGCGAGCCGTTCGGTCGCGCGCGTGCTGTCGAGTTCGATATCGACGATCACGTAGCGGCCTTCGTAGGTCGTGCCTGTGAGCTTCAGCCCGAGCAGGTCGCGGATCGTGCTGCGTCCGCCGTCGCAGGCGACGACCCACGCAGCGTCCATCTGCCAGCTTTTGCCTTGCGGATCGGCAGGATCGGCGCTGCGCAAGGTCAAGCTCGCGCCGCCCTGCGGCCGTTGCTCGAGGCCCGTCACACGCGTTTGCCAGCGCACGTCGATCAGATCGGCGTGCCGTTCGATCTCGTCGAGCAGCAACTGCTCGATCTGATACTGCGCGATATTGATCATCGGCGGCAGCGACTGCTCGTCGTCCTGATGCATCGCGAAGCGAAACACCTCGGTGTCGCGATAGAAACTGCGCCCGCCGGTCCACGCCAGCCCCTTTTGCAGAAAACCGTCGACGACGTCGAGCCGCTTGAAGATTTCGAGGCTGCGTCGCGAGATGCAGATCGCGCGGCTGCCGGTGCACACGCTGTCGTCCGCCTCGATCAGCACCGAGCGCACGCCTTGGCGCGCGAGTGCAAGCGCGAGCGTCATGCCGACCGGACCGCCGCCGACGATCGCGACGGCGCGCGCTTGTGGATCGCGTCCGTCGATGAGCGGCGGCACCACGGCCGGATAGCGGCGCGGGGCGAACGGATAGGGCTTGAACGGGCGGGTCATGCGTGTCTCCAGTTTGCTTGCGTTATCGGTGCAGTATGCGTCAGCGTTCGCGCGCGGCTGTCCTCATTTTGGGTACAGCGCCGCGCGCGAGCCTGAGGAGTGGTAGAGACCTGGACCTTCGCCGCTCGTTAGCCGTCCAGACAGGCGCGCAAGCTCCGCGCGAGGTGGCCCGCCTCACCTGCATTGGCGATGTTTGCGAAGCCCATCACAACGCCACGCGGCGTGCTACGCGTGTGACCATTCGCGTACCAGACCGAGAGCGGCAGAACGGCGAGCCCCGCTTCGCGGGCGCGCGCCGCAACCGCGACGTCGTCGACCGGGCCATCAGGGCCGTCGACGAAGTGAAGACGCGGTCCCTCACTGATGTTTGTTCGAGCTTCCGCGGTGCCAGTGCAGCATCCGGGCCGACGAGCTTCCACCTCGGTCGGAAAAACGCGGCTTCCCAACCGGTGGACGATCCGGCATCGACGTTTATGCCGCTCGCTTCGCGAATACATCCTTGAACACGGGCATCGCCGAAAAGACGTTCGGCCAGCCTGCGTAAAAGGCGAGCTGCGTCAGCATTTCGGACGCCTCGTCCTTCGTCAGACCGTTGTCCATGGCACGGCCGAGGTGATACGGAATCTGCGCGACCTGACCGCTGGCAACCAGGGCGCTCACCGTGACCAGGCTCCGGTCGCGTGGAGCGAGTCCTGGACGCAGCCAAAGGTCGCGGAACAGCACATCGGTCGTGTACTGAACAACGCCGGGAGCGACCGAGCCGAAGCTTTGCTCGACCGCCTGCGCACGCTGTTGCTCTGCGACTTCGTTCAGTGGTAGCGGCTCGACATCGGCCCGAGGGACCTGATCGATACCGATGTCACGTTCATCGAAGATACGCTTCGTGACGACAGCCGCTGCGGTCGCATTTCCCCAGCCGGAATAGAAGGCGAGGTGCGTGATCATTTCCGAAATCTCGGCAGGCTTCACACCGCTATCCAGCGCCAACCGGAGATAGAACGGCATCTCGATGGTCTGGTTGCGGGCGATGAGCACCGACAGCGTCACGATGCTCCGGTCTCGCGGTGACAGTTGCGGCCTCTTCCAGAGGCCGCCGAGCACGGTCTGGCTCGTATAACGCGCGAATGCCGGAGAAACGGGAGTGAGATCAACTTGTGACAATGGATCTTGCATGTTTCCAGTCCTTTCCATACTGCTCGTCCGTGACCTTCTCCAGCCATTCGACGTTCTTGCCGTCGAGCGCTTCCTGAATGGCGATATGTGTCATCGCGGTCGTCGAAGTTGCGCCATGCCAATGCTTGTGGCCAGGCGGGCACCAGATCACGTCACCAGCCCGGATTTCGACGCGCGGCTCGCCTTCGCACTGGGTCCAGCCACAGCCGGCCGTAACGATCAAAGTCTGGCCGAGCGGGTGGGTATGCCAGTTAGTCCGCGCTCCCGGCTCAAAAGTGACGCTCGCGCACGAAACGCGTGCCGGCGGAGGCGGAGCGTTCAGCGGGTCGAGCCGCACCGTGCCCGTAAACCATTCTTCAGGGCCTTTCTTCGAGGGCTGGAAGCCCGCGCGTTTCAATTCCATGACTGTTCCTCGTCGGTATCGTCGGGGCGATATGCCACTGCTGTTAATCTAACTCCTGGCAATTGATGCGACTAGATCACAATATCGGGATGCCCTTATGCTGTGGAGCATTAATTGAAAGAGGATTTCAACGATCTGGTCGGCTTCATGAACGTTGCGCGTGAGCGCAACTTCACGCGGGCGGCCGCGCAACTGGGAGTCTCGCAGTCGGCCTTGAGCCGGACGGTTGCCGGCCTTGAAAAGCGGATGGGCCTTCAGTTACTGATGCGCACTACCCGGAGTGTCTCGTTGACGGAGGCAGGCGAACGGCTACTGGCGGCGATTGCACCGCGTTTTCAGGAAATCGAAGCGGAGGTCGATTCCTTGCGCGCGATGACGAGCCGTCCAGGCGGAACTGTCCGGATCACGACCACCGACTACGCGGCAAACTCGTACGTTTGGCCGCGTCTGCAACCGTTGCTGCGCCAGTATCCGGATCTGAAGATTGAATTGCTCAATGACTACGGGTTAGCCGACATCGTCGCGGATCGGTACGACATCGGCGTGCGGCTAGGCGACCAGGTGGCCAAAGACATGATCGCGGTGCGAATCGCGCCTGACATGACGATGGCAATCGCGGGCTCTCCAGGCTACCTGCAATCGACCGCACCGGCGAAGACGCCGCAGGATCTAACGCTGCACAACTGCATCAATCTTCGATTGCCAACGCGAGATTCACTGCTCCCGTGGGAGCTACGGAAGGGGCGGCGAGAACTGCAGGTGCGGGTCGAAGGGCAGCTCACCTTCAATAGCGTCTACCAGATGATGGACGCAGCGCTTGGCGGGTTTGGGCTCGCGTACGTGCCCAAAGACCTGGCTGAGGTGCATGTCCGGGCCGGGCGCTTGAATTGGGTGCTGGAAGACTGGTTTCCCACGTTCGTCGGACATCACGTCTATTATCCAAGTCGCCGCAAATCATCCCGGGCAGTCGAGCTTGTGGTGGACGCATTGAAGAGCGGTTATCAGCGTCGAGCGCAGTGACCGCCAAATGGCGATCACGACGCAGATTTTTACCACTCCGGTCACGGCCTCAGCCCACCCAGCCTCGGCCGGCGCTGGCCGTCTGCGACGGCTGCCGCATGGGCTGCCCAGCCGTCGCCGCGTGACATGCCTCGATCATCGCGCGGAACGTCGGCGACGCATGCAGTTCCCCGCCCGCATCGAGTTCGACGCTGCCGTCCGGCGCGTCGCCGACGCCGACGCCGACCACCAGCGTCGCGCGTGGCCGCCATTCGCGCGTGCGCCGCAGCATGTTGCGCAGGTACAGCGGCGACTCGGGCGCGTCGAGCGACACGATGCAGATGATCGACGTGTCCTTGAAGCTCGGCTCGTCGGCGCGTGCGCTGCGATAGCCCGAGTGCGTCGCCATCAGCGGCGCGAAGCCCTGGCGGTTCAGCAGTTGCACAGCGATCGCGGTCGTCACTTCGTCGAACGCGCCGCGGCCGGGCACGCATAACACCGCTGCTTTGCCCGTACCGTCCGGCTGTTGCGGGCGCGTGAGCAGATCGCTGCGGTATCGCTCCGTGGCACCCGCGCCCGGCGACGCCAGATCCGGCGTCCCGGCAAGCAGCGCGTTACCCGCGTCCGCCGGTTCGGCGGGCGACAGCGAATCGCGCAGCCCTTCGGCGATCTCGAGGTTCTCGACGATATCGACGAGCGCGTCGTTGATCCGCTGCAACTGGTCGGGCATCAGCACGCCGCGCTGCGCGTCGTTGCGCGCGAGCCGCAGGCCTTCGAGCGCGACCTTGTCGTAGTAGTCGATCAGCGACATCTCGCGCAGCAGCCGTTCGGCCTGCACGATCGCCTCGTGCGGATCGTCGGCGAGCAGGCGCTGATAGAAGTTCTGCGCGGGCGTCAGCGCGGGCTGATCGCCGAGCAGCACGGTCAGGAAGTTCAGCCGGTCCGCGTAGCGCCCGAGCGTGACGACGCACAGCGTGAGCGGCGTCGACAGCACGAGGCCGATCGGCCCCCACAGCCAGCTCCAGAAAATCGCCGCGACCACCACCGCGAGGGGCGACAGGCCCGAGCGATGACCGTACAGCAGCGGCTCGGCGATCTGCCCGGCGACCACGTCGACGACGATGAACAGGATCAGCGTGAGGACCGCCATCGTCCATTGCGGCTGGATCGCGGCCGCGAGAAAGAATGCGAGGATCGCCGCGATCCAGATGCCGATGTACGGCACGAAGCGCAGCAGCGCGGCGATCACGCCGAACAGCAGCGCCCCCGGTACGCCGATGATCGCGAGCCCGATCGCGATGATGCCGCCCGCGCTCAGATTCACGCCGAGCTGCGCGACGAAATAGCGTGACAGGCGCCCGGCGGCGTCGTTGATCGCGGTAGTCGTGCGGTGCAGGTCGCGCGAACCGAACAGGCTGATCAGACGGTCGCGCAAATCCTCGCGCTGCAACAGGATGAAGATGGTCACGACGAGCACGATGAAGGTCGTCTCGATCGGCGCGATGGCCGGCGTCAGCGCGCGCTGCGCGAGTTGCACCGGCGTCGGCGCGGGCTCGTGCACCTCGACCTGTTGCGGCACCTGCGGCGCGTTGCGCGCGGCGCGGCCGGTCGGGCGCGGCGGCGCGGGGCGCGATGGCGCCACGCGCTGCAGCGCGCTGGCAGCGCTGCTCATCAGGGCGTCGGCGCGGCCCACGGTCTTTTCCTGCACGGTTTCGATCTTCTGCTCGATCGCTTCCTGGTACTGCGGCAGCGCGTCCGCGAGCTGCACGAGCTGCGCGCCGATCAGCGCGCCGATCGCGAGCAGCGAGGCGAGAGCGAACAGCACCGCGATGAAGATCGACGGCAACTGGCCCATATGCAGACGCCGCAGCATCTGCACGAGCGGCGCGAGCAGGAAGCTCAGCAGCACCGACAACGTGATCGGAATCAGTACCTCCCGCCCGAAGTACAGCCCGCACACGACCACCACGCCGGTGATCAGCGACACGAGGCCATGCAGGCCCGGCGTGCCCGGCGGGTAAACGCGGTTGGGCCGCCCTTGCGGTGGCGGCAGCGATATTTTCATGTAAGCAGAATTCCGGTTGGGACGCGTTGACGACCGAGCGGAGCACTGGTTGTCAGCAAGACGGATGCCCGAATTGTAGGTGGTTTGGCGGGAGGGGGCTCACGCGTGGCTGCGCGTTGAGTCGCTCGATGCGCTCGAGTCGTCAGCCGACATGCACCCGCAGCATCTCCAGCCACAGCGAACTCACATACAGCAACAAGCCGATAAATCCGCCGACGATCGTCCCATTGATGCGGATGTACTGCAGATCCTTGCCGATATTCATCTCGACCTGGTGCGACATCTCGTGCGCGGGCCAGTTCTTCACCGTATCGCTGATATGGCGAGTGAGGAACCGCGCGAAATCCGGCGCCATCGCGCGCGCCGCTTCCTCGAGGTGATCGTTCAGCGATTGCCGCAGCGCTGGATCGCGCGCGAGTTCGCGGCCGACCCACGCGCCCATCGCGGCGACACGCGCATGCAGTGCCGAATCGGCGCTTTGCAGATCGCGCTTGAGCCACGCACGCAGCTCGCCCCACATGTCCTTCACGTAGCTGCCGAAAGCCTCGCCTTCGACCAGATAGCGCTTCAGTGCTTCGCCTTGCTGCAGGAACACGGGATCGGTCTTCAGCCGCACGATCAGCGTCTGCACCGCGTGGTCGAACTTGTCGCGCAGCTCGTGCGTGGGGTTCTGCGCGATCTGTTCGAGCATACGGTTCGCGGCGCTCGCGATCGCCTCCGCTCCCTTGTCGCCGAGCCATACCGACGGCAGAAACTTCTCCATCGTCGGATACTCGCTTTTCACCCAATCGACGATGCGCGCGGCAATGAATTCGCGCGCCGGCGCCTCGCGCAGCACCGCGATCACCTGATCGATCGCGGTGTCGAGCAGTTCCTGATGGCGGCCGTCGCGCGTCAGCGTGTCGAGAATCGCGCCGAGCGATTGCGACAGATCGACCTTCGCGAGCACGTCGCGCAACCCGTCCCTGATGAAGTTCTGAATGCGCGCGTCGTCGGCCACGTCGAGGATGCCGCCGGTGAGCCGCACCACGTAGTCGCCGAGGCGCGCGGAGTTGGCCGATTCGCTGAGCCACGCGGTGATGGTCTGCGCCGGATCATGCCGGCGGATCAGACCGACCAGCGACGGCACGTCGAGAAACTTGTCCTGCACGAAGTGCGCGAGGTTGTCGGCGATCTTGTGCTTGTTGCGCGGGATGATCGCGGTGTGCGCGGACACGAGGGGAATCGGCACACGGCGAAACAGCGCCGCGACCGCGAACCAGTCGGCGAGCGCGCCGACCATCGCCGCTTCGGCGACGGCCTTGATGCCGTCGACCCACAGGCCGCGCGGCAGGAATGCGGCGACGACGAAAACGCAGGCGGCCGCGAGCAGCAGCAGTAAAGGCGTGCGCTTGGCCTTCTTCAGTTCGGTGATCTTGTCCATCGGGCGCGGTTGATCGTGTCGGGCGGGGGCTGGAAAGTCGGCGGGCTCAGCCGGTTCGGTTGCAATGATGCGGTACGGCCCGCGCGCGCGTCCAGCCTGGATACGCGCGCGCGCAATACGCGCCGGCGCTTCGGCAAGGTAACATTCGCGATCGGGCTCCTCGGCGAAATCAACGCAAGAGGACGCAACGCAATCGCAATCGCAATGGAGGCACAGTGATCAGGTTTCTGCACACCGCGGACTGGCAGATCGGCACGCAATTCGGTCAGTTCGAACCGGACGAGGCCGCGCATCTCGCCCAGGCGCGCTTCGACACGGTGCGCCGCATCGCCGAAGAAGCGGCCGCGCGCAACGTCGACGCGGTGCTCGTCGCGGGCGACGTGTTCGATCTGCAGACGGTGTCGGACACCGTGATCCGGCGTTTGTTCGCCGCGCTGCAAGCGTTTTCCGGAGCGTGGATCATGCTGCCGGGCAATCACGACGCGGCGCTCGTCGAAAGCGTGTGGACTCGCGCGCAGCGGCTCGATTGCGTGCTGCCGAACGTGCGCCTCGTGCTCGAAGCCGGCGTCGTGCTGCTCGACGCATGCCGTTGCGCGCTGCTGTGCGCGCCGCTTACGCAGCGCATCACCTACGACGACACCACCGCGTTCTTCGATTCCACCGCTACTCCGCCCGGCTATCACCGCGTGGGGCTCGCGCATGGCAGCGTCGGCGGCATTCTGCAAGACGGCATCGATTCGTCGAATCCGATCGCGCCGACGCGCGCCGCCAGTGCGCGGCTCGACTATCTGGCGCTCGGCGACTGGCACGGCCATCTGCGCGTCGACGAACGCACGTGGTACGCGGGCACGCACGAGCAGGACCGTTTCCGCGCGAACGAGCCGGGCTTCGTGCTCGACGTTACCGTCAGCGATCCCGGCGCGGTGCCGCAGGTCGCCGCGGTGCGGGTCGGGCAATACCGGTGGCATCGCTGGGACGAGACGATTTCGGTTCCGACCGATGTCGATGCATTGAAAACCCGCCTCGCCGAACTTGGCGCGAATGACGTGCTGCGCATCGAGGTCGGCGGCACCGCGGCGCTCGCCGATGCCGAGGCGCTGCATGTCGCGGTCGAACAGGCGCGCGCGCGCGTGCGCGCGTTGCGTGCCGATCTGGGCAGTCTGCACGTGCTGCCGACCGCCGACGATCTCGCCGAACTCGGCGCGCAAAGCGGCTATCTCGCGAAGGTGGTGGCGCGGCTGCGCGGTCTGCAGGAAGACGCGCAAGCCGATCCGCAAGAGGCGCGGCGCGCGGCCGAGGCGTTGCTGCTGCTGGCGCGTTTTCAGCGCGACCAGCGGCAACGCGATTCGCAGGCCGCACCACCCGCGCAGACGCGCGAGCGGCAGCAACCTGAAGCGCCGCGTGAAGGAGCCCCCGCATGAAGCTGCAACGTATCGCGATTCAGGAATTCAGGCAGTTCGGCGGGCAGATCGTGATCGACGATCTGCAGCCCGGTCTCAATCTGTTCATCGGCCCGAACGAGGCCGGCAAAAGCACGATTGCCGAGGCGGTGCGCACGGTGTTCCTCGAACGCTACAAGGCGTCGCATCTGAAAGACCTGTTGCCGTGGGGGCTCGCGAGCGGGCAGCCGTCGGTCGAGGTCAGCTTCGAGCTCGATGGTGTGGCGTGCCGTCTGTCGAAGCAGTTCGTGTCGCGTCAGCGTTGCGAGCTGAGGATCGGCCAGGCCGTGTATAGCGAGGACGAAGCCGAAGACAAGCTCGCCGCGCTGCTCGGCTTCTCGCGCGCGGCGCGCGGTCCGATGAAAGCCGAGAACGCCGGCGTGCCGGGTCTGTTGTGGGTGCAGCAAGGCGGCACGCAGGAGATGCGCGATTCGACCGGGCACGCGGCGCAGTATCTGCGCGACGCGCTCACGCAACTGTCGGGCGGCCGCGAAGCGGGCGGCGAGGACGCGCTGATCGCGGCCGTGCAGCGCGAGCTGCGGCAACTGCTGACCGCGCGCACGCAGAAGTCGACCGGGCCGCTCGCCGAGGCGGAGCAGAAGCTCGCTTCGCTGATCGCGAGCCGCGACGAGCTGCAACAGCAGCGCCAGCAGTTCGACGACAACATCGCGCGCCTCGCCGCCCAACAGCAGGCATTCGACGACGCCGAGCGCAGGCGTCCGTGGGAGCTTCACGAGCAGAAGGCCGCGCTCGCGCAGCAACGTGCCGCGGCGGTCGAACAACTCGAACGCGGTCTCGAAGGGCTCGCGCAGTCGCTGAAGATCGGCGAGGCCGAACTCGCGTTGTCGGTGCAGCAGGAGCAGGGCGCGCTCGAACTGGAGGCGGCCATCGCGCGCGAACGCGAGCAGCTCGACGCGGCGCGCGTCGAGGTCGCGGCCGCGCAAACCGCGCATCTACAGGCGCAAAGCCGTGTGGCGCAATTCGAGCAGGCATCGGCCGAGGCGAACCGCGCGCTCGAACTCGCGAACGCGGCCGTGACCGCCGCCGATCTGCGCAGCCAGGTCGATTTCTATCGGGCGGAGGGCCAGCGGCTCGAAGCGTCGATCGGCGAGGCGGACAAGGCGAACGCGGCGGTGTTGCAGGCCGCGCGCGAGGCGGCGGCGCTCGAACTCGACGAAGCGCAGTTCAAGCGCCTCGTCGCGCTCGACGGCGAATTGACCGTGTTGCGCGCGCGGACCGAAGCGGCGATGACGCGCATCGAGTACAGCTTGAATGGCGAGTTGAGCGTCGGCGATCAGACGATCAGCGGCACGGGCGTGCTGCATGTCGACGACGAAAAGCGCATCGGTCTCGGGAAGCTCGGCGAATTGCGCGTGATTCCGGGCGTGTCCGATCTGTCCGCGCGGTTGTCTGAGCTGGCGTCGCTCGAGGCGAAGCACGCGCAGTTGCTGCGCTCGCTCGGCGTCGCGTCGGTGGGCGATGCGCAGGCGCGTCACGAGCAATGGAAAACGCTGGTCGCGCAACAGAAGAGCCAGGCGAGGATACTCGAAGTCCATGCGCCGCAAGGCATCGATGCGTTGCGCGCGGCGCTGGCATCGACGGCGGCGCGCTTGCAGGCGTCGAGCGAGCGCCTTGCCAGTCTGCCCGACGTGTCCGCGGCGCCACCGCTCGACGACGCGCGCCGCAACGCCGACATCGCGCGCGACGCGTTGGAGACCGCGCGCAAGGTGCTCGAACAGGCGGCGGGCGCGCAATCCAGCGGCGTTGCGAAGGCCGATTCGCTCACGGCGCAGTTGCAGCGTAAAGAAGCGCAGCTGCACGACGAAGCGTTTCGGCGCAACCGCGCGCAATGGCAGGCGCATATCGTCGAGCAACGCGTCAAGGTCGATGCGCTGAAGAACCAGCGCGGCGAGCGCGAGCGCGAACTCGATGCGGCACGTCTGGACGACCCCGTGGCGGAGGCGAAGCGCTATCGCGCATCGGCGGAGCTCGCGCGCAACGAGCAGCACGAGCGTCAACTGCGGATCGCGGAGCTGCGCAGCCAGCTCGAAACGATGGGCGCATCGGGCCTCGGTGAACGGCATGCCGCGCTCGAAGCCCAGGTCGAGCAGGCCACGCGTCGCAAGGACGAACTGCGCCTGCGCGCGAGCGCGCTGAGTCTGCTCGACGAAGTGCTGGTCGACGAACGCGACGCCGCGCTCGCCCAACTGCGTGCGCCGTTGACCGAGCGGGTCGGTCACTACCTGAAGCGGCTTTTTCCGCAGTCGAGCCTCGCGCTCGGCGACGATCTGATTCCGGCGATGCTCGATCGCGACGGCCGCGCGGAACTGCTCGATGCGCTCAGCTTCGGCACGCGCGAACAACTCGGCATCCTGACGCGGCTCGCGTATGCGGATCTCTTGCAGGCCTCAGGCCGGCCGACTCTGCTGATGCTCGACGATGCCGCGGTACACACCGATGCCGCGCGCCGCGACGCGCTCAAACGCGCGTTGATCGACGCGGCGACGCGGCATCAGATTCTGGTGTTCACGTGCCATCCGGAGTTGTGGGACGACCTGGGCGTCAGGCAGCGGGCGGTGCAGGATCTGAAGGTGGCGTGAGCGGGGCGGGCCGGTACCACCCGGTACGGTCCGCTTACTCGTACCACCGCGGCGTGTACACCCACTGCGCGCCGTGATGACCGCAAGCGAATCTTCTCGTCAGCGACGACCCGACGATCACCATCGTGCGCATATCCACATCGGCCGAGCGAAGCTCGCCGAGCGTCAGCGTGCGCAGCGTGCCGCCGGGCCGGCCGATATCGCGACCCAGCACCACCTGGGTCGATGGCACGCGATACTCCCGCACGATGTCGAGTGCCTTGTCGAGTTGCCACGGACGCGCGCGCGAAATCGGGTTGTAGAACGCCATCACGAGATCGGCTTGCGCCGCATGGCGCAGGCGGGTTTCGATGATCGTCCACGGCTTCAGGTTGTCCGACAGCGACAGCATGCAGAAGTCGTGGCCGAGCGGCGCGCCGGCCTGCGCGGCGGTCGCGAGCGCGGCCGACACGCCCGGCACGATCGATAGTTCGACGGCCGCCCATGCGTCGTTCCGGGAAGCTTCGAGCGCTTCGAGCACGGCGGCGGCCATCGCGAACACGCCGGGGTCGCCCGACGACACCATCACGACCGAGCGGCCTTCGCTCGCGAGCTCGAACGCGTGCCGCGCGCGCTGCATTTCCTCGCGATTGTCGGTGCCGTGCACGCGCTGACCGGCGCGCAGCGGGCCGGCCATTTTCACGTAGGTGTCGTAGCCAAGGATGTCGGTCGCTTCGTTCAACGCGGTGCGCGCGGCCGGAACCATCAGCTCGGCCCGGCCGGGACCGAGGCCGATCACGGTCAGACGGCCGCGAGCACGGCCGAGCGTCGCGGGGTCGATGGCGAGCGGGGAGAGGGCGAGCGCGACGTTGGGGTGTGCGTCGTCGCGCAGCGTTTCGTGGGGGACGCGTAGCGCGGTATGCAGCAACCTTGCGGCACTCGATTCGCCCGGTTCGGCGCCGGCATCGGCGAAGCGCAGCGGCACCTCGAGAAGCCTTGCCGCTTGCGCGAGCGCCGGGTCGGCCATGCTCGTCGATGGCGCGAGCAAGGCCGCAAGCGAAAGCATCGCGAGACCCTGCGCGTTCAGTGCCGCGCGCACGCGCGCGACGATCGCGTCGGCGGCATCGGCATCGTCGCTGGCGACAGCCGCCACCACACTGCGCGGATGAATCACGAGCTCGTCTTCACGCCCATCCCACGCGCGCGGCGTCACGCGAATCGCGAGACGCGCCGACGCCGAGCGCGGCAGTTGCGCGTCCTCGAGCCACGGCGCGTCGCCTTCGATGCGCGTGCTTTCGCCCGCGAGCAGATCCGACACGAAGCGCTTGCCCTGACCCAGGTCGGCGAGCGCATAGCCATCGGGCGGATTGAGCACGCAGGTGCCGAAACGCAGCTCGCCGCTCGTCGTGATCGCGGGCTGTACGGCCAACGCCGCGGCGATGTCGCGCGCCATCACGTTGACGCCCGCGAGGCCGCCGAGCAGCGGCACGACCGCGCTGCCGTCCTCGGCGACCGCGAGGACCGGCGGCTCGGCGCCTTTGTTCGACAGCAGCGGCGCGAGGCAGCGAATCACGATGCCGGCCGCGCACAGCGCGACGATCGGCGTGCCGCGCGCATACAGCTCGCGCAGATGCGCGCCGAGTTCGCCGTACGAGACGTCGGCGTCGACGCGCCCTTGCAGCGCATGGACCTGGCAGTCCGTGGCAACGCCGGCCGCGGCATGCGCGCCACGCTCGACATACGACGCCTGAATCCGCCGCGCGGTCGCAAGCGCGCCCGTACCGAGAATCACGATGGCGGGCGCGTTCATCC
Source organism: Paraburkholderia tuberum STM678 (assembly GCF_902833905.1). Lineage (GTDB taxonomy): Bacteria > Pseudomonadota > Gammaproteobacteria > Burkholderiales > Burkholderiaceae > Paraburkholderia > Paraburkholderia tuberum. The sequence goes on from NZ_CADFGP010000013.1 coordinate 113,150, forward strand.
TTGCCATTTTTGCCCCGGCACGACCAGCAGTGAGAAATACGGCGACGCCATCGGATCGACTTCCGCGAGCGGCACGATGCGCTGATTTCGCATCGTCGCGCGTTCGACGTACAGCGCGCGCTGCGCGAGTCCGAGTTCGTCGAGCACGCGCCGTACCTTGTCGAAATTGCGGCCGAGTTTCATGATGACCGCCGCGTCGGCGTCGGCCAGACGGCGGCGCAATTCATCTTCGGGCAGCACGCCCGACAGCACCGACAAGCTCTGGTTGCGATAGACGAGCGGCGCGCCGAGCACCGCCGCGCCGCCGAGCATCGAGCACACGCCGGGCACTACCTCACTGTCGTAGCGCGCCGCGAGCCGGTCGTGCAGATACATGTACGAGCCATAGAAGAACGGATCGCCTTCGCAGATCACCGCGACGTCGCGGCCCGCGTCGAGATGGCCCGCGACGATTTCGGCGGCGGTGTCATAGAAGTCCGCGATGATCGCTTCGTACGACAGCGGCGGTTCGAGTGCTTCGGTGGTGACCGGATAGACGAGCGGCAGATGCTGCTGCGCGTCGTGCAGATGCGCCTCGATGATGCCGAACGCGTTGCCCTTCTTGCCCTTCGCGACGAAATACGCGACCACCGGCGCCGCTTTGAGCAGCCGCAGTGCCTTCAACGTCAGCAATTCCGGGTCACCGGGACCGACGCCGATGCCGTACAGCCGTCCGCGACTCGTTAGCTGGCTCGCCATTTATTCGACCTCCGTCGCAAGCGCGTTGACCGCGGCAGCGGCCATCGCGCTGCCGCCGCGCCGTCCGTGCACGACCACATAGGGGACGCCGCGGCTGTTTTGCGCGAGTGCCGCTTTCGATTCCGCCGCGCCGACGAAGCCGACCGGAAAGCCGAGAATCAGCGCCGGCTTCTGCGCGCCGGCATCGAGCATGTCGAGCAGATGAAACAGCGCGGTCGGCGCATTGCCGATCACGACGACACTGCCCGCCAGATGCGGGCGCCACAATTCGAGCGCGGCGGCGGAGCGCGTGTTGCCGATTTCGCGCGCGAGCGCGGGCACGTCCGGGTGCGTGAGCGTGCAGATCACTTCGTTGTTCGCGGCCAGCCGCGCGCGCGTGATGCCTTGCGCGACCATGCCCGCATCGCACAGGATCGGCGCGCCTTGCGCGAGCGCGCGGCGGCCCGCGCTGCCGGCGCCGTCGGAGAACGCGAGGTCGTCGATCACGTCGACCATGCCGCACGCGTGGATCACGCGCACCGCGAGCTTTTCGAGGTCGGCGGGGATCCGCGCGAGGTCGGCCTCCGCGCGGATCGTCGCGAACGATTGGCGATAGATCTCCTGACCGTCGCGAATGTAATCAAGCATGTGGAGTACTCCGGGCGAGGCGCGCGAGCAGCGCGGCGGCCTCGTCGATCGTCAGTTGGGGCGCGACGCATTGGCCGAAGCCGGGGCGGCCGTCGCGTCGATAAAGGTCGTAGAGGCCGGGCGCGGCGGCGAGCAGCGTGTAGGGCGCGCGATGGGCGGCCGCGCAGGAGCGCGGACAGCCCGTCAGATGCACGTCGACGCCGGCGGGTAAGCGCTCGGCGAGTTGCAGCGCGTCGGTCTTGGTGTCGGCGAGGCCCTTCGCGCAGCCGGCCGAACCGGCGCAGGCGATCACGTGCGTGATGGCCTGCGCGGGATCGCACGCGAGACCGAGTGCGATCAGCTTCGCGAGCACGGCGGGCACCGCCGTCGTCGCGATGTCGGGCAGCAGCACGCTTTGCCATGGCGTCGCGTGCAACCTGCCGTTGCCGTGTTTTTGCGCGAGCGCAGCCAAGGCGCGCAGCGTGGCCGCATCGATTCGGCCGAGCGGTGGTTGGCCGCCGACATGCGAGCTGCCGTCGCCGCGCTGCGCGTGCGCGCCGAGCCGCAGCGATGGGTCGGCGGCGATGTGTCGTTGCCAGTGGCTCAGCGATGCGTCGCGCGCGAGCGGGAAATCGACGTAGCGCTGCGCGTGCCGCAGCAGCGCGTCGGCGCACTGCGTGGCGAGCAGGTCGCGCATGCGGGTCGCGTCGGCTGGGGCGAGGTCGAGGAACGTGTGCAGCAACGCGCGCAGGAGCGCGGGCACGCGCGATGCCGGCACCGCCGCGAGCGCGCCCGTGCCGTTGGAATCGCGATGGTCGCGCGGGTTCGAGTTCTCGCCTGCCGGAGCCGGGCACCCCGCGAGGCCGAACACGAAGCGCACGCCTTCTTCGTCAGCCGACGCCGCGAGCCACACGTCATGCGGATGATCGACCCGCGCAAGCTGTTCGCCGCCGTCGAGCAGCAGCGCGAATTTCGGCGACAACGCTACCAAGCGCGCATCGCCTTGCAGCAGCGTCAGCAGTTCTCCGCACAGCGGCGTCGTGTCGATCAGCGCGTGCGGATCGCGTCCGGCGGCGGGGCTGATCATCACGTTGCGGACGTCGTCGGCGCAACTGAGCGCGCCGGCCGGTCCAAGCCCGGCGCCGATCAGCGCCGCGCTCAACGCCGCTTCGTGTCCGTTACGCACGCCGCGCAGTTGCAGATTCGCGCGATTGGTCAGCTCGGCGGCGCCGTTCGCGTGCCGCGTGCTGGCATCGGCGATCGCGCGTGCCTGCGCCGCGCTCAGCACGCCGCCGGGCAGTTTGATGCGGCAGATGCCGCCGTCGCGCGCGGGGACGATGCGCAGCAACCCCGGACATGCCGAGGACCGCGGTGTCGTGACCGCGTGGGACGAAACGGTGGGAGGCGAAGCTCGATTCAAAGGGGCACCGGGTTTAGCGTCGCGCGACGGCATGGCTGCGGCCTCGCTGCATGCTGCCCGACGAGGGCCGGCGTGAACGGTGCGGCCGAAAGGCGCTTCGGGCCGACCATGGGCAATGAAAGCAGCCATTATATCTTTACGCTGTGGCCGCAGCGCCTGTTTGCCGGCCATCGCGCGATGCCGGTGATCCCGGCGGCATGGCGCTCCGCCGCGAACCCGCGGGCCGCATGGCGGCGGTATCATGCCGACTTTCGCAACCCGCGCTCCGAGCCTGCGCAAAGCCGCATGCGTGAGCCGGTGTAATCGCTAAAGAATCGACGCAACCGATGAGGATGGATGCATGCCGGCATGGCTGACCGTAGTGGGCATTGGCGACGACGGCTTCGCCGGTTTGGGGCGGCCCGCGCGGCGTGCGTTGCTGGGCGCGTCGGTCGTGTACGGTGGCGAGCGCCATCTGGCGATGCTGCCCGCGCGGCTCGCCGCGCGCCGTGCCGCGTGGCCGCGTCCGTTCGATCTCGCGCCGTTGCTCGCCGAGCGTCCGCACGCGGTGTGCGTGCTCGCGAGCGGCGACCCGATGCTGTTCGGCGTCGGCGCGACGCTCGCGCGGCAGTTGCCGGCCGGCGAGCTGCGCGTGCTGCCGGCGCCGTCGTCGTTGTCGCTCGCGGCCGCACGGCTCGGCTGGCCGTTGCAGGATGTCGCGACCGTCTCGCTGGTCGGCCGACCGCTTGCCGCGCTGATTGCGCATCTGCGTGACGGCGCGCGCCTGTTCGTGCTGAGCGCGGACGGGCGCACGCCCGCGGCACTGGCGGCCTCGCTCGATGCGCGCGGTTTCGGCGCGACTGCCATGACCGTGCTCGAACATCTGGGCGGTGCACGCGAACGGCGGGTCGATGGCCGCGCGGATCAATGGCCGGCCGGCGAGATGGCCGCGCTCAATCTGATCGCGCTCGAGTGCCGCGCGTCGGCGCATGCGCCGCGTCTGCCGCTGACCTGCGGTTTGCCCGACGACGCCTTTATCCACGACGGCCAGTTGACCAAGCGCGACGTGCGCGTCATCACGCTCGCGCGCCTCGCGCCCGCGCCCGGCGAGTTGCTGTGGGACGTCGGCGCGGGCAGCGGTTCGATCGGAATCGAATGGATGCGCGCGCATCCCACGTGTCGCGCGATCGCGATCGAAGCGAACGAAGCGCGGCAGCGCTTCATCGAACAGAATCGCGATGCTTTGGGCGTGCCCGGGCTGCAACTCGTGGCCGGCCGCGCGCCTGACGCGTTGCGGGGACTGCCGGCGCCGCACGCGGTGTTTATTGGCGGTGGGGTGACGGAGCCTGACGTGCTCGACACCTGTTGGACACAACTGCGCGACGGCGGCCGGCTCGTCGCGAACGCGGTGACGCTGCAAGGCGAGGCGGTGCTCGCCGCATGGCGCGAGCGGCATGGCGGTACGCTGACGCGCATCGGACTCGCTCACGCGCAACCGCTCGGCGGCTTCGATACGTGGCGCCAGGCGTTGCCGATCACCCTGCTCGACGTGACCAAACCCGCCAAACCATCGGCCGATTCGTGATGCGCGACGAGACTCCCGAGGAGCCGGCGCCGCTGCGCAGCGGCTATACGACCGGCAGTTGCGCGACCGCGACCTCGCTTGCGGCCGCTCGTCTACTGCTGGCGGGCGAGGTTAGCGAGGTCGCGGAGATCGTGTTGCCAAAGGGCCAGCATGTGCCGATGCGGCTCACGTTCTGCCGCCTTGCCGCGCTGGACGGCGAGCGGATCGCCGAAGCCGGCACGATCAAGGATGCCGGCGACGATCCCGACGTGACCCACGGCGCGCTCGTGTTCGCGCGCGTGCGCCTCGTGCCCGGGCCCGGTGTGATCTTTCGCGCGGGGCCGGGCGTCGGCACGGTCACACGCGCGGGGCTCACGCTGCCGGTCGGCGAACCGGCGATCAATCCGGTCCCGCGCCAGATGATCACGCAGCACCTCGACGAACTCGCCGCGCGCCATGCGTATCGCGGCGGCTTCGAAGTGACGGTCGGCGTCGAAGGCGGCGAAGCGCTCGCGCTGAAAACGATGAACCCGCGACTCGGGATTGTCGGTGGACTGTCGATCCTCGGCACCACCGGCATCGTGCGGCCGTTTTCGTGCTCGGCATATATCGCGTCGATCCATCAGGGCATCGACGTCGCGCGCGCGAACGGCTATACGCATGTGGCCGCCTGCACCGGCAACGCGAGCGAGGACGCGATGCGCGCGCACTACGGCCTGCCTGATATCGCGCTGATCGAAATGGGCGATTTTGTCGGCGCGGTGCTCAAGCATGTGAAGCGCGCGCCGGTCGAGCGACTGAGCATTTGCGGCGGCTTCGGCAAGCTCAGCAAGCTCGCGGCCGGCCATCTCGATCTGCATAGCCGCAACTCCAGCATCGATCTCGAACAACTCGCCGGCTGGGCTGCCGCGCATGGCGCCGACGCCGCGCTGCAAGCGGCGATGCGCGCGGCCAACACGAGCCAGCAGGCGCTCGCGCTTGCTCACGCGCGGCAGGTGCCGCTCGGCGATATCGTCTGTCAGCACGCTTTGGCCGTTGCTCGCGATATCGTGCCGCCGCAGGTCAGCGTCGAAATCTTCGCGATCGACCGGCAGGGCAACATCGTCGGAGTCGCGCGATGACGCGCATCCTGCTGCTCGGCGGCACCGGCGACGCGCTGAAGATCGCGCGCCGACTCGGTCCCGCGCATGTGTACAGCCTCGCGGGACTCGGCAAGGTCCCCGACGACTTGAAGTGCGCGGTGCGCGTCGGCGGTTTCGGCGGCAGCGCGGGTCTGGCGCGTTACCTCGCGAGCGAAGCGATCGGCCTCGTGATCGACGCGACGCATCCGTACGCGGCGCGGATCAGCGCGAATGCCGTAGACGCGTGCCGCGTGGCGAAGCTGCCGTGCTGGGCGCTGCGGCGTCCAGCGTGGCAGCTGCAAGCCGGCGACGACTGGCGCATGGTCGATGACTGGAACGAACTGATCGACACGCTCGCGCCGTTCAGGCGGCCGCTTTTCACGCTCGGGCGCGAACCGCTCGCGCATCTCGACGAGATTGCGCCGCATCAATTCTGGACCGTGCGCGTGCTCGATTCGCATCCGGACACCGCGCGCTCGCGCATCCTTGCGGCGCGCGGACCGTTCACGCTCGACGGCGAACGCGCGCTGTTCGCGCTGCAGGCGTTCGACGTCGTCGTCAGCAAGAACAGCGGCGGCGGCGCGACCGAGGCGAAGCTCGAGGTCGCGCGCGAACGTGGCTTGCCGGTGATCATGCTGGGACGGCCGGTGTTGCCCGAGGTCGATCGCGAGTTCGCCAGCGTTGCCGATCTTCTCGATGCGTTGCCCGCGCAGGCGAATGCGGATTCGGGTAAGTGAGCAAATAATTGGAGTACTGAATGACAGTGTTTTTTATCGGCGCGGGTCCGGGCGACCCGGAACTGATCACGGTCAAAGGGCAGCGTCTCGTGCGCAGTTGTCCGGTGATCCTGTATGCGGGGTCGCTGGTGCCGGCCGCGGTGCTCGAAGGTCATAGCGCGCAACAGGTGATCAACACCGCGGAGCTCGATCTCGACCAGATCGTCGCGCTGCTCGCGGCGGCGCACGCGAGGGGCCAGCATGTCGCGCGCGTGCATTCGGGCGATCCGTCGCTGTACGGTGCGATCGGCGAGCAGATCCGCCGTTTGCGCGAGCTGGCCATTCCTTACGAAATCGTGCCCGGCGTGACCGCGACGGCCGCATGCGCGGCGGCGCTCGGCTGTGAGTTGACGCTGCCCGACGTGTCGCAGACGCTGATCCTCACGCGCTACGCGAGCAAAACGTCGATGCCCGAAGGCGAGCAGTTGGGCGATCTCGCGCGGCATCGCGCGACGCTGGCGATTCACCTCGGCGTGCGGCATCTCGCGCGCATCGTCGATGAGTTGCGGCCGCATTACGGCGGCGCGTGTCCGATCGCGGTGATCTATCGCGCGAGCTGGCCCGACGAGGAAAAGATCACTGGCACGCTCGACGATATCGTCGCGAAGGTGCAGGGCAGCGCGATCGAGCGCACCGCGCTGATTCTGGTCGGCGAGGTGCTGGCCGCCGAAGGATTCGCCGATTCGACGCTGTATGCGAAGGGCAGTTGACGGCGCCGTGAAAGCCGTTCTGGCGTCAGGAAGCCGCTTGGGTTGTCGATCATAATGTGACGCAGCGCGCGAGCCTGGCCGCCCGTCTGCTGGCAAAACGCGAAGCGCGAAAACGCGAAAATCCGCAAGTTCTGCACCGCCTCGCGGCGCGCAGACCGCTATCGTGGCGCCATGATGAAGCCCAGCACCGAACGTGATTACCGTCGACGGATCGCTCGCGTGGTCGAGGCCATTCTGGTCGAGCCCGGCGCGCGACACACGCTCGACAGCCTCGCGGCCGTCGCGCATATGTCGCCGTATCACTTCCACCGGATTTATCGCGCGTTGATGGGCGAGAGCGTTGGCGACACCGTCAAGCGTCTGCGGCTCGCCGAGGCGGCCCAGCGATTGACCGACGCCGCGCAGGTCACCGCCGTCGCGCACGACGCCGGCTACGACAGTCCCCAAGCATTCGCGCGCGCGTTTCGCGATTTCACCGGTGTGTCGCCGAGCGAATTCAGGACCCGGCAGCGGCATCTGGTGGCGAATCCGGCGGTTTCGACAGCTTCGGCGCGGACCCTGCGAACGGCGCAAGCGCGCATCGCGCGGCGAGGCGACGGCGATGGCGACGGCGCCCGCATTCACGATGGCGTCGACGATAACCGTGACGAAAGCACCGAAAGCCAAAGCACGCCTGCGCTGCCGTGCGTCGAAGTCACCGAGCTCGCGCCGCTCGACGTGCTATGCCTTCGCCATGACGGCCCGATCGCGACGATCGGCCAGACCTTCCACACGCTGATGACGACGCTGCGCTGTGACGAGAACCCGCTGTTGCAACAGCGCGTCGGCATTTGCGCGCGCGATCCGTCGATGGCTGGCGGGTTTTGCTATCACGCGGCAATTGTCGCGGGCTCGCAGGCGGCGTTGAGCGGTGCGATGGAGCGGCTCGACGAAGCCGCGCAACGCCCGCGTGTTGCCGGGCCGCCGCCGGGCATCGAGCCGCTGCGGCTCGAAGGCGGGCTGTATGCGGTGCACCGCCTCGTCGGCCCTTATGCGCTGATCTCGCCCACTTTCAGGGCGCTGTACAGCGGCTGGCTGCCGCGCAGCGGCTACCGGCGCGATCAGCGGCCGGGACTGGAACTGTATCGAAGCACGCCCGATCGCGGCGCGCAACATCCCTGCGTCACCGATCTGCTGATTCCCATTTGCGAGGACTAACCATGTTGCGTCGAGGTTGTGCCGCGCTGTCGAGCGCGGTGGTGGTGTCGTTGACCGCGGCGCTGTCAGGGGCGCTGTCCGGCGCGATGTGGGCGTCGTTGCCGGCGAACGCCATCGCGCAAACCGCCTCCGCCGGCTGGCATGTCGGCGAAACGAGCCGCGTATTTCACCCCGCCGTGGCCCGCAACTGGCGCGGCGCGCAAACGCAGGCGCTGATCACGCGTATCTGGTACCCGGCCGATGCGGCGCAACCCGAAACGCCTCACGATATCGGCGCGCCGGGCCATCCGATGTTCGTCGGCCACGCGGCCGCCGCCGATGCCCCGCTGTCCGCCGCGCAGCCCAAATACCCGTTGCTGCTGCTATCGCACGGCACCGGCGGCAGCGCGGACAGTCTCGACTGGCTCGCGGCCTCGCTGGTCGCGCAGGGTTATATCGTCGCGGGCGTCAATCATCCGGGTAACAACGCGCTGGAGCCGCGCACGCGCGACGGCTTCATCCTCTGGTGGGAGCGCGCGACCGATTTGAGCGAAGTGCTCGACGGGGTGCTCGCGGACCCGCGTTTCGGTCCGCGCGTCGACACGACGCGGATCGGCGCGCTGGGCTTTTCGCTCGGCGGCTATACGGTGCTCGAAGTCGCGGGCGCACGGACCGATCGGGCGGCGCTGGAGCGCTTCTGCACGTCGCCCGAAGCCGATGCGATCTGCTCGCCGCCCGAAGCCGCCAATCTCGCGCACGCGCCGGGCACGCCGGCGCTAACGGTCGAGGGGCTATCGGCGGAAACGAACGCATCGCGCGCGCGCTCGGGCGACTCGTATCGCGATCCGCGCGTCAAAGCCGCGTTCGCGATCGCGCCCGCGCTCGGCGAGGCATTCAACAGTTCGTCGTTCAAGGAAGTGACGATTCCGGTCGCGCTGCTGGCGGGCGAGGCGGACACGACCGCGCCAGTCAACACCAACATTCACCGCATCGCGGGCTTCATGCCGCAAGCGACGGTGACGATGGTGCCGGGCGCCTCGCACTATACGTTCATGGATGTGTGCGAGCCCGAGGCGATGGAGCGTCTGGCGCCGATCTGCAAGGACGGGCCGGGTGTCGATCGCGCCGCGATTCATGCGCGAACCGCGGCCCAGGTGCGTGATTTCTTCGCGGCGACGCTGCCGGCGGGCGGCTCATAGCGCTCGCGAACGCACGTGGTTCGCGACGCCGCGCGACTCAGTCCTCGAGCGGCGACAAGGCCTTGAGTGGTGCCGGCTTGTCGTCGCCGAATCGGATCGTTGGGACCAGCGCGAGCAGCGCGACCACGAATAGCGCGATCACGAACATCGACACGAAGGTCAGATGCAGCGACTGGTGCAGCACGAGCCGGACCAGATCGCTGTCGCCGAGATCGGCGGCGCGGTTCTGCAGCAGCGCCTTCAACTGATCCGACGTGACCGTCGCGACGCCCTGCGAATGACTGAGCCCGAAGTTCAGCACCGCGCCGAACAGCGTCGCGCCGAGCGTGCTGCCGAGATTGCGCGAAAACAGGTTCGACGCGGTCGCGCTGCCGCGTTCGTCCATCCTGACGATCTCCTGGATCAGCACGAGCGAACTGACGCTCGACGTCCCCATGCCAAAGCCCATGATCAGCGACGCGAACCCGGCGACGAGCGGCGACGCGCCCGGCGACAGCAACAGCAGCAGCACCGCGCCGAGCGGCACGAACGCGCTGCCGCAGATCAGGATGCGCCGCAAACCGAGCCGGTGAAACGACTTCGCCGCGAACGTCGCGCCGGTGGGCCAGCCGACCATCATCATCGTCAGCGCGAGGCCGGCCACCACGGGCGAACGATGCAGCACGCCCTGCACGTACATCGGCAGGAACGTGGTCGCGCCCATCAGGATCATGCCGGCCAGCACCGTCGCGCTGTTGCATGCGGCGATCGGGCGGCGGCTCCATAGCGCGAACGAGATCATCGGTTCGGCCGCGCGACGCTCCTGCAGCACGAACAGCAGCACGCACAGCACGAAGACGCCGCCTGCGAACGAGGCTGGCGCCAACGCGTCGTCGCCGGCGTAGGTCAGCGTCATCATCAGCGCTGCGATCGCGGCCATGAACAGCGCGGCGCCGGCGAAGTCGATGGACGGCCGCGCGTGCCGTTCCGATTCGCGCAGGAACGCGATGAAGCCCGCCGCCGACGCAAGCCCGATCGGCACGTTCATCCAGAAGATCCACGCCCACGACAGGTTGTGAATGATGAAGCCGCCGACCATCGGACCCACGACCGCCGAAATCGCCCACACGCTCGCGAGATAACCCTGCACCTTGCCGCGTTCGCGCGCCGGGTACAGATCGGCGACGACGGTCAGCGTGACCGGCTGGATCGCGCCCGCGCCGATCCCCTGGATCAGGCGGAACACGATCATCGCCGGCATCGACCACGCGAAGCCGGCGAGCACCGAGCCGACGAGAAAGATCGCGATGCCCGCGAGGATCACGGGCTTGCGCCCATAGAGGTCGGCGAGCTTGCCGAACACCACGGTCATCGCGGTCTGCGTGAGCAGGAACGACGAGAACACCCAACTGTATAAATGCAGGTCGCCGAGTTGCGAGACGATCTGCGGCATCGCGGTCGACACGATGGTCGCTTCGATCGCGACCATCGCCATCGAGGCCATCACGGCGGCGATCACGAGCGGGCGTGAAGATTGAGTATTGCGGGACATGAAGGGCGTAGTATCGATATGTTGAATGCGTCGACGGCCCGGAGGAGGCCTTGCTGCGACGCATCGGCGCGGCCGCGCGTGGCGGCCGGTCAGGAGTATGCACCTTGCGGAGAATGCGCGCTCGCGCCCGGGCAGCCGGCGAGCCGGCCGGATTGGGCACGACCGTTGCGTATTCGGATTTCCCTTTGACACACGGAGGACAATCATGAGGATCGAATTCACCGGACGCCGGGAAGTGGTGGCTGCTGCGCGCGTCGCCTACGAGGCCAATGTGGACGGGAAGGACGTATGGTGCAGCGTGTCGCTCGACGCGCTCAATGACCATTTCGGCAATGGCAGCCTCGGCAACGGCGCCCCGTCGGCTCACGATCTGGTGGGAGCGTTCGAGGCGAACCGCGCCCGCATTGAAAATGCTACGCGGCGGGTGCTCGAACGCAACGGGGGACGGTCCGTGGAGCTCGAGACGCGCGACTTCGATTGAGCGGCCCGCTTGCTTGTATCGGGTCAAGCGATTCGTGCCGCGGTGGAAAGGACTCTTCCATCGCGGCGACTATATACGCGACGTCGGCGCGGCTACAGTATCGACGCACACACCGTTTAACGCGTGTGAGCGAGAGAGTTGGACCCGGCTGCCGGCAGCCGGGTCTTTTTTTATGGCGCGTGCGAGCACGCCATTATTTCGCTGGCCGTTCGCCGCAGGAGCGTGCGACGATTGGCACGGTGATTCGCGCGACGATTGAAAGGCTGCGGTATAGTCGCGGCGACTTTAAATCCGTCTCTTCGATTCTCTGGAGAATATCGTGCAGGAAATCATCGAAGGTCTGATCCGCTTTCAACGCGAGGTCTTTCCACAGCAAAGCGCGCTCTTCAAGCGTTTGTCGACCGCGCAGAATCCCAGCACGCTCTTCGTGACGTGTTCGGACAGCCGCGTGGTGCCGGAACTGCTGACGCAGACCGAACCGGGGTCGCTGTTCGTGATCCGCAACGCGGGCAACATCGTGCCGTCGTACGGTCCGGAGCCGGGCGGCGTGTCGGCGACCGTCGAATATGCGATTGCCGTGCTCGGCGTGACCGACATCGTGATCTGCGGCCATTCGAACTGCGGCGCGATGACGGCGATCTCGAGCTGCACGAATCTGGAGCACATGCCGGCGGTCGCGAGCTGGCTGCGTCACGCGGATGCGGCGAAGGCGATCAACGCGTCGCGCCACTACTGCTCGGATGCGGAGCGTCTCGAGGCGCTGGTCAAGGACAACGTGATCGCGCAGCTCAGCAACATCCGCACGCATCCGTCGGTGGCGGTCGGACTCGTGAACAAGACGCTGCGGCTGCATGGCTGGATCTTCAATATCGAAAGCGGTGAAATGCTTGCGCTCGATGGCAAGACCGGTAACTTCTTGCCGCTTGCGGATAATCGGGAAATTTGTGCGAGTTGAAGCGGCATTAAAACGGGTTTTTAGTTTGAAGGATTAACACCCGGCTTGCTAAAAGCCGGCGCGGCGGCGCGGTTTCAACCCCACCGCGCCGCCCGCCACGACCATCCCTATCAGCTCGACGTCACCAGCGAATCCGGCGCTGCGCTTGCGTCGCTGAAAACAGGGTCGAAGGCGGCGCCGGAAGAACCGCTTGGGACTCCGATTAAAGCGCGCGTTTGAACGGAAGAATACCCGTCGGTTTCGGACACATCCCCGACCAGATCCGCCGATTCGTCGGTTGTTGGGGCTAAAAAGGAAAACACTGTCATTCGGATCGCCCACACTTCGACTAATGGGTCGGTCGATCGGTTGGAATGGGGAGCGTGCCTTGTATAGCGAACCGAGAATGATCGTGTTGATGGGCCTCGTCTTCGGCGCGGTGACGATTGGGGCCTATGTGTCGCAGCTGGACAACGACTGGTCGTCCGGTCGGGACGTGAGTCTCGTCGCCGACGGCGGACGGGGTGTCAGCGCGACGGCGGCGGCGGGGCAGAGCGAAGGCCGGCCCGGCGCGGCGACGGTCGCGCCGGCAACGCGCCGCCATGCGCTGCGCGACGACGTGGCCGCCTTGCGGGCTCAGCGGGCCGCGTCGATTGGAGCGCAGGCGGGCGATGCTCTGGCCATCGCGGCGCTACAGTTCGCGCGGGAGTCGAACAAGGCGCAGCAACAGCAGCAGCCGCACCCGCAGCAGACGAGTTTGCCGCCGCAGCCTGCGGTGACTTCGAACCGGACCCAGGCGCCATCCACGGCAAAGACCGGGCACGCACACCATAGCCGCGTTGCGTCGGGTACCACGACGAAACCTCGCTCAGCGCAAAGTGTCGCGACGACATCGGGTAGTCATGCGCGGGGCGGCAGCCACCGGAAAAGTTCTACTGCTGAGCGGTCTGGGAAGAAAGCGGCCAGCGTCGTGCCAGAGGCGCGGCCGTTGCCGCAATATGCAACGCAAGGCGTCGAGTCGCCATGGTCGATGCCGCGCGCGGGGCTGACCAGCCAGTCCGCAACTCAGGCGGTCGCCAGCAACGGCCCCAAAACCCGCGCCGAGGTAGAGGCCGAACTCGTGCGCGCGCGTGAGAACGGCACGATGCCCGCGTTCGGCAGACCCGAGCCATCGGGACCTGGGGCGCACTGAAGCGGGCCTCGCGCCGCGTCCCCGGCAACCGTTAGATCAACGACGCGGCGAGCCGCGCGAAGGTGGCTTCGTCGGTGCGATCGAACGCAAGCGGCGTGACCGATACGCGCCCCGCCGCGACGGTTGCCGTTTCGCTGTCGGCATCGTTCTCGCGCGGGCCACGATCGAAGCGCAGCCAGTGATACGCGATGCCGCGCGGATCGACTTCCGGCAGCACCTCGATGTCCCTGACGAGCCCGACGCCCTGGCGCGTCGGCGTCAGCGGACCGGCGTCGGCGGCATCGACGTCGGGGAAGTTGATGTTCAGGCAGGTCGGCGCCGCATGCTCGATCGCGAGCAATTGACGGATCACGCCGGGTGCGAGCGTGCGCGCGGTGTCCCAGCGCACGCGCTCGCGATCGCTGAACGCCTGGCTCAGCGCGAACGACGGCAGCCCGAGCAGCAGACCCGTCATCGCCGCGCCGACCGTGCCCGAGAACATCGTTTCGATGCCGAGGTTGCCGCCGCGATTGACGCCGGACAGCACCAGCGACGGCGGCGCCTCGCGCATCAGATGACGCACGCCCATCACGACGCAATCGCCGGGCGTGCCGGTCACGCCGAAACGGCGTTCGCCCTGGCGGCTCACGCGCAGCGGCGAATGCAGGCTGATGGAGTGCGACGTACCGCTTTGGTCGTGCTCGGGCGCGACCACCCAGACTTCGTGCGCGAGCTCGGCGGCCACGGCCTCGAGCACGGCGAGGCCGGGCGCGTCGATACCGTCGTCGTTCGTCAGCAGCACTCGCGGCAGCTTGGATTCGTAAGCGGACATCGCGTCAATCTCCTGTGGCTCGGTCAATGAATCGTAGGGAAGGGACGCCCATTATCGAGCTTTCGTCGCACGCGCGTACGATGACGGTGAGCCGCCAACGACCCAGGACGCCCCCCATGCAGATCGACCCGTTTGAGATTGCGATCGCCGATCAGGACATCGACGATTTGCGCCGCCGCATCCACGCCACCCGCTGGGCGCCCACGACGCCCGCGCCCGCCTGGCAGCAGGGCGCCGACCCGGCCTGGCTGCGCGAACTCGCGAGCTATTGGGCCGGGCAATTCGACTGGCGCGCGGCCGAACGCAGGTTGAACCAGTTGCCGCAATTTCTCGCCGACGTGAACGGCCAGACCGTGCACTTCGCGCATCGGCGCGCCGCCAGTGTCGCGCCCGGCTTTCAGGCTTATCCGCTGGTGATCACGCACGGCTGGCCCGGTTCCTTCTTCGAGTTTCACGCGCTGCTCGATCAGTTGTGCGATCCGGTCGCGTTCGGCGCCGATCCCGCCGACGCCTTCGACGTCGTCGCGCCGTCGCTGCCGGGCTTCGCGTTTTCGCCTGCGCCCGCGCAGGCCGGCATGTCCGCGTTCCAGGTCGCGGACCTGTGGGTGTTACTGATGCGCGGGCTCGGCTACGAGCGCTTCGGCGCGCAGGGCGGCGATCTTGGCGCGGGCGTGTCGATCGCGTTGGCCGCGCATCATCCGCGGGTGGTCGACGGCATCCATCTGAACTTCCTGCCGAGTTCCTATGAGCCCGCGATCGGCGCGGCGCAGCGGGAGCTGACGCCGGCCGAGCAGGACTATCTGCGCGAGAAGAACGACTGGGCCGCACTCGAAGGCGGTTACGCGCATCAGCACGGCACCAAACCGCTGACGGTCGCCGCGTCGCTAAACGATTCGCCGGTGGGACTCGCCGCATGGATCGGCGAGAAGTTTCGCGCGTGGAGCGATTGCGGCGGCGAGGTGGAAAGCGTGTTCTCGAAAGACGATCTGCTGACCAATATCTCGCTGTACTGGTTCACGCAGTGCATCGGCCCGGCGATGCAGATGTATTGGGAAAACCGCCTGCAGCCGATGCGTTTCTCCGACGGCGAGCGCATCGACACACCAGTCGGCTTCGCGCTGTTTCCGAAGGAGATCAATCATCCGCCGCGAAGCTGGCTCGAACGAACCTTCAACGTCGCGCAGTGGAGCGAAATGCCAGCCGGCGGGCACTTCGCGGCGATGGAAAAGCCCGCGTTGCTCGCGGCCGAGATTCGAAAGTTCTTCAGGCCGTTGCGGCAGAAAGCGCGCTAGGCGCGCAGCGCGACGCGTCACGCTGCTTCTGTTTCACCTGGCACGACCGCGCCCCTCGCGTCGAGCGTCTCGCGGCGATCGCAGGCTGCACGCATTCATCGACGACAGCCAGGCCAGCGTGGACGGTGGTCGAACTTTCATGCACGAGGGCACCATACACGCTATGGCACATTCGTCGAACCACGATCACCGCCGCCGCTTTCTGCGCACGGCGCTCGGGCTGCCGGCAGCGCTTGCGCTGTCGCGCGTCACGTCCGCGCAAACTGAGGCGCACGCGCAATCCGGTGCCGCCTTACCCCGCGTGAGCCGCCGCGCGATCCCGTCCACCGGCGAAGCGCTGCCGGTGATCGGCTGCGGCACGTGGCGCACCTTCGACATCGGCGACGATGCCGCCGCCCGCGCCCGACTCGCCGAGGTGCTGCGCATCCTGTTCGAAGCGGGCGGCTCGGTGATCGATTCTTCGCCGATGTACGGTTCGTCGGAAGCGGTCGTGGGCGCGCTGCTCACGCAGCTCGACGCGCATCGCAAGGCGTTCGTCGCCACCAAGGTCTGGACCGAGGGACGCGAGGCCGGCATCGCGCAGATGGAGGAATCGCTGCGGCGTTTTCAGCAGCCGCATGTCGATCTGATGCAGATCCACAATCTGCTCGACTGGCGCACGCAGCTCGCGACCTTGCGCGACTGGAAAGCGCGCGGCCGGATTCGCTATCTCGGCATCACGCATTACACATCGAGCGCTTTCGACGAAGTCGCGGCGGTGATGCGCAGCGAGAAGCCCGACTTCGTGCAGATCAACTACGCCGCCGACGATCGCGCGGCCGAGCAGCGTATCCTGCCGCTCGCGGCGGATCTCGGCATCGGCGTCGTGATCAATCAGCCGTTCGGCGGCGGCGGTTTGCTCGCGCGCGTGATGAAAACGCCGTTGCCCGCATGGGCCGGCGAAATCGGCTGCACGAGCTGGGCGCAGATTCTGTTGAAATTCGTGCTCGCGCAGCCGGCGGTGACGGTCGTGATTCCGGGCACCGGGCGGCCGCAATACATGGCGGACAATGTGCGCGCGGGATCGGGACCGCTACCCGACGACGCGATGCGCGCGCGGATCATCGCGGCGGTCGGCGGCTGACTTGATGCGCAATCCAGTGCGCAATCCATCACGGCGATTACTTGCCGCTTGCTATTCGCATACAGGTGCCGCCTCCCACAAACGCCGCACGACACGGGAATAAAACCGGCCACACGCCAGTCATGCCTCACGAACCGGGTTCAGTTCGGCGAATCCTTATCGTGAGGTCATCATGTCGTCACATCATTCATTCGATCCGGCGCGTCGCGGCGCGCTGAAGTGTCTTGCGTTCGGCGGCCTCGGCACCGTGTTCATGCTGTCGGGCGGCGTGCTGACGCCGGTCGAGCTCGCGCTCGCGGCCGACGCGAACACCGCGACGCCAGCGGCTGGCACGCCGCTTTTCCTGCAGATCAGCGACACGCATATCGGCTTCAACAAGGAGGCGAATCCCGACGTCGCGGGCACGCTGAAACAGACGATCGATTACGTCAACGCGATGCCGGCGCGTCCGCCGCTCGCGATTCACACCGGCGACATCACGCATCTGTCGAAGCCCGCGGAATTCGATCTGGCCGCGCAACTGATGTCGGGACTGAAGATCACCGAGCTGCACACCGTCCCCGGCGAGCATGACGTCACCGACGGCCCCGGCACGGAGTACTTCAGCCGCTTTGGCAAGGCTTCGGATAACCGCGGCTATTACAGCTTCGATCACCAGGGCGTGCATTTCGTCGGGCTCGTCAACGTGATGCATTTCAAGCCGAACGGCCTCGGCGGTCTTGGCGACGAGCAGCTCGAATGGCTCGAAAACGATCTGAAAGGCCGCTCGTCGAGCACCCCGGTCGTGGTGTTCGCGCACATGCCGATGTGGACCATCTACGAGCCGTGGGGCTGGGGCACCGGCGACGCGGGACAGGCGATGAGCTATCTGAAGCGCTTCGGTTCCGTGACGGTGTTGAACGGCCACATTCATCAGATCGTGACGAAGGTCGAGGGCAACGTGACGTTCCATACCGCGCGCTCGACCGCCTATCCGCAGCCGACCGCCGGCCAGGGCGATGGCCCCGGGCCGCTGAAGGTCGCGAGCGACCAGTTGCCGAAGATGCTCGGCGTGACGAGCGTCAGCATCGCGCGTCATCCGCTGAAGGCGACGCTCGACGACACGACGCTCGCCTGACGACACGCGCTACTTTTACGCTCGAGGAGATCAATGATGCTAACCAATATGATGGGCCGCGCGCTCGCGATTCTGCTCGGCAGTGTCGCGATTGTGGCGGTGTCGGCGGGGCTCGGTTTTGCGCAAACGACGATGCCGATGCAGGTGCAGAAACAGACCGTCGCGTCGACGCCTAACGCGATCGTCATCAAGAACTTCATGTTCTCGCCGATGGAACTGACCATCAAGGCGGGCACGACGGTCACATGGAAGAATCTCGACGGCGAGCCGCACACCGTGGTCAACGACGCGGGCCTGTTCCGCTCGGCCGCGCTCGATCAGGACGACACCTATCAGTTCAAATTCGATAAACCGGGCGTGTACAAGATCTTTTGCGGCATCCATCCGAACATGAAGGCGACCATTACCGTGCAATGATCCGATTGCCGCCAAGCCCTTGCTCAGCAAGGGCAGTTTGGATTTTGCTCCGAACTCAACCCTGGATCGCGAGCACTGTTATTCCGTAGGCGGCTTGGCCTGCCCCCAGTCGACGGGGTGGTGCAGCGAAATCTGCAGACGATCGCGCAATTCGGGATGGACAGACGCCTGGTTGAGGACAGCCATGCCTCCGATTTGACGCAAGGTTTCGTCCGTGATCGGCGCGCGGCAATCGTCCGAACCCAGAGGCACAGTCATTGCCATTCCGCGCGCTATCTGCCGATCTATTGCCCCCTCGACTTCCTCGCGCGACACGGTACATACCTGGATTTCACAGGCATCCTCGTTATAAAAAATCACGGTGGCACGCTGGCGCTTTGTCATCTCAGAAACCTCTGCAGCTCTGGTAATTTTGAAATGCCGTCTGTTTGCACATGGCATAAGCACGGGGGTTTTGGGTCACGCGGTATGCAGCTCGCTCAACCGGCACAGCAGAATCCCATAGCCGGTCAGATGCCCGAGGTACACGCTCGTAAACACGTCCGACGCGGGCAGGTCCTCGGTCAGCTGACGCAGGTCCTCCAAATGCAGCGGCGGCGCGTCGAGCGGCGGACGCTCGACGCGCAGGTCCGCCGCCTCGGCCAGTTGCCGGTGCGCGTTGACGAGCCGCGCGAGCCGCGCGAGAAACATTTCGCGCCACGCGGCGTCGAGCGCGGCGAACTGATCGTGAAACGTGTCCATCGTTTCAAGAAAATTGACCAGCGAATCGAAGGTCTCCTGATAGCTCGCGAACACCGGCAGCCGTGCCGCGTTGCGCTTCAGATGTGGCGACACCCACGCCTGCTCGAGGTCGGTCTTCAGCAGCAGGTGCGCCTGCTTCAGGTTCGTGCTCAGCGTGCGCAGCCTGGAGGCCGCCGGCTTGATCTGCGCTTTGTCGAGCTGTCCCGCGGCCAGTTGCGCGACGACATCGGTGGCCTGTTCGTTGCCGTCGTTGACGAGCGTGTTCGCCCAGTAGCCGTGATCGGGCGGAAACGCGATCTGCTGGATGACGAAGCCGAGCAACATGCCGAGTACCACGCCGATCAGGCGCTGTTCGAGCAGCGGAAGATGTTCGCCGGTATAGAGCACGAGCGTGATCGGCACCGTGATGCTGGTCATCTGGAACAGCGACGGCCGCAGCGCGACGATGCTGAAGATCACGACCGGCAGCAGCGCCGCGCCCATCCACAGGTGCGGCGCGGTCAGCCAGATCAGCAGCGTGCCGATCGGCATCGCCACCACGTTCGAAAACACCCGCTTGTAGAAGTAGCTTCGAGCCGCCGAAATCGAGCTACCGAGCGCCAGCGTCAGCATCGTCGAACCGGCTAGCGGCACGGCCGCGTCGGGAAAGCCGAGCAGGTATGGGATGCCGAAACCGATCCACAGGCCGAGCGTCAGCTTCGTGTACTTGGCGGTTTCCGACAGAGAAAAGCGCGCGAGCGCGCGGCGCAAGGGCGTGAGTGGTTGGTGCAGATACCTGTTCGACATGATTTTTATGCTGACCGATGACGTGGGGCCGAGCACCGTTGGGCCCGGCACCGTTGGGCCCGGCACGGCGCGGCGTTCGCGACATGCGCGCACGTGACCTTATCATCCGGCGCGGACGGCTTCGGGAATTCGCACGGCAGCAGGTTCGCGGAATGCGGCTCGAGGCGCGCGGCGCGCGCAGTCCAACGCGGGTTTCAAGCGGCGGGTTCGGCGTCGCGCGCGCGTTCGCCGCCAGGCCCGGTTGTTGCGTGCGAAACGGCGACCGCGTTGGCGCGTTTCGCAGAATCCGCGTCGCATCGAGCGTAGCGGCCTCCGGCAGGCGCACGGCTGGCTCTCGGGCTCTGTGCCAGGTTGGAGTTTTTACCGGCTTTGCACGCTTTTTTGCCAACTCACACGGCATCGGGCGGCGTCGTTTGAAGCACCGCCGAAGCGAGGCGGAAACGCAACGCTGCTATGTTGTCGGCCGTTCGCGACAGGATTACATTCATTGAGCATTGCGTGCAGCGGCAGTCCGCGAGCTCGGTTTACGCGCCGGCTCGTCAGCGCGCCAGCTTGTCTGCAAGAAGTGGCATACCCGGAGCGTATTGCGATGGCTACCGATCCCGACGATATCGACTTGCGTCATTCCACAACGGACGGTCGGGCCTCCTTCGAACCCGACGGCCCTGACGAATCGGGCGTGCCGCCCCCGCGCTTCGGCCGCCTCGCCCTGTGCCTCGCGGCGGCCGGCGCGCTGACCTTCGGTGTGATGGGCACCGTCGCCTACGGCGTCTGGTTCAACCAGGATCAGCAGACGTACGCGGATGCCATTGCGGGCGCGCGCCAGGCGCTCGGCTCATCGGCATCGGCCCGGGTGCCGACGGTGGCCGTCGCGCACGCGCCGGAGGAGGCCGCCGCGCCGTTTGCCATGCCGTTTGCCATGCCGTCAGCCAGGCAGCCCGCTGCGCCAGGGGTCGCGCTCGAAGCGGCCGGCGCGAACGGCGGCTTCGAGGGCACCAACCCGGCCGTGTGGTCCGGGCAGATCCGCCCGAGTACGCCTGACCCGAATCTCACCGCCACGCTGGCCGATACGCCGGTCGATACCTCGGCGGATATGTCGGCGGATATGTCGGCCACCCCACCCACAGCCCCCATTGTTCCCACGCCACCGCCGGGCTACACGCGGCACGTCGCCAATGCCGCCAATTCCACCGCGAAGCCCGCGGCCGGTCACGACGCGAAAGAAACGCGGCTCGCACAGCAGGAGCGGCGCGCGTCGTCGCAGCACAAGGGCGGTCTGTTTGCGCGGATCGGACAGTTCTTTCGACGCGTGAGCTATCGTCAACATGACAATGGCCGACGGCAACAAGATATCTACTCCCATCCCTGAGCACGCGGTCGTCGGGCCAGCGGGGCGAGCAGGGCTGCGCGGCGCCGCACGCGCGCGCGCGCCGATGTGGCGCTTCCGGCCGGGGCCCGCGAGTGTCGGCGTGGCCGCGCTGTTGTGTCTGCTGTTCGGCCTGCTGTATGTGGCGATGCAGATCCGCACGGTGTTTTCCGATCAGTTGAAGCAGGAGTACGCGGGCCTCGTGCTCGAAGCCGCCGGGCGCGTCGACAGCGCGCGCGAGCAGTTGGCCGCGTGGCAGCATATGGCCGACACCCTGGCGAGTCACGACGCGTCGTTCGTGCCGGCCTATGACGCAGCGCGCGCCGAACTCGCGCGGCGTTTCGCGGCGCTCGCGGCGCTCGTCAACGCGAGTCCGTCGCCGGCGCCGCCCATTCCGTCGATGTCACCGACACAGGCGACGCCCGAAGCCGTCGCGGCGGCGCTCGGCAGCGTGTCGGCCTACTGGCGCGCGCAACGCGACGCGTCGAGCGCCGACGTGCGGCTGCGCGTCGCGCACGTCGCGCGCACGCTGATCGCGCTCGCCGCGCTGCTGTTCTGCATGCTGATCACGGCGCTCGGCATGTACGCGAAGCGCACCCGCCAGCTCGCGGGGCAGTCGCACGAGTTCGAGCTGGCGTCGCTGCACGATTCGCTGACGGGCCTGTCGAACCGCCGCAAGCTGCTGGCCGCGCTCGACTCTGCCGCCAGGCACGCGCGGACCGCGGCCGTCGAGCAGCGCTTCGCCGTGCTGTATATCGACCTCGATGGCTTCAAGCAGGTCAACGATTCGTTCGGGCATCGCACCGGCGACGAATTCCTTGCCGCGGTATCCGCCCGGTTTCGCGCGTCGGTGCGCAAAGGCGATCTGGTCGCGCGCATCGGCGGCGACGAGTTCGCGGTGCTGGTGCGCACCTTTGCGGGCGATGACGAGCTCGCCGAGATCGCGTGCCGGCTGATGGCCTGCGTGGTCGACACCGACGAGCAGTTGGGAATCGGCGGCGTGCGCGCGAGCGTGGGCATTGCGAGTTATCCCGACGACGTCGACGATCACCGCCGTCTGGTCGCCGCCGCCGATGCCGCGATGTATCAGGTCAAGCGCGACGGCAAGAACGGCTTCGCGTTCGCGGCGCAGACGGGCAGGGAAGCGACGTTGTGAACCGTCTGAACGTCACTGGCCTTCGTTGCGCCACTCCGTCAGCTTTTCGCGCTCGTTGAGTTCGATGAACGCCGGCCGTGCGCGCAGCCTGCGGATATAGCTCGCGAGATGCGGCCAGCCCACCGTCGCCGGGTGGGGCATGTTGCGGGTCCAGCGCATCAGCACGAGCGCGAGCAGATCGGCGGTGCTGAGCTTGCCGCCCGCGAGGTATGCGTGGCCGTCGGCGAAATGCCTGTCGAGCCGCGCACACGCTTCTTCGATGCGGCGTTGCGCGAGCGCGCGCACCGCCTCGGCGCCCGCGGGGTCGCCGTCGCTGCCGGCGTAGAACCAGTCGCGCATCGCGGGTAGCAGCGTATTCGCGAGGTAGATCATCCATTCGAGCCATTGCGCGCGTGCGGCCGAGCCCGGCGCGGGCGCGAGGTCGGCCTCGGCGTGGCGCTCGGCGAGCAGCATCAGCAGCGCGGCCGATTCATGCCGCGGCACGCCATCGACGACCAGCGTGGGCACGCGCCCGGCCGGATTCAGACGCAGATACTCGGGATCGCGCTGCTGGCCCGCGTCGATATCGACGAGGCGCGCTTCGAACGGCACGCCCATTTCGAGCAGCATCCAGTGCACGGGCATGCTAGCCGCGCCGGGCGAGTAGTAGAGAACGTAGGACATTCGGGGCTCCGCGGATCGTCGAGAGCGCGGTCGAGCCGTGAACAGAAAGAATCAGGGGCTGTCGCCGAAACGAACAGCCCCTTCAGATGCGTCAGGCGCCAGCGTACGCAAATGCGGGCGCTCGAAGCAGCAAGCCTCGAATCACGCCCGCGGCCAGGTCTTTCAATGCGCCGACGCGTGCTTCTCCTGCTCGGCTGCGCTCGGCTGCGTCACCGCGCTGACGATCACGAACACGATCACGTTGACCGCGAGCGCAAGGAAGCCGATGTTGACGTCCTTCAGCGCATCGGGCAGGAACGGCATCAGGTGACCGACGCTCCAGTGCAGCGTCGTGGTCAGTGTGACCACCGCGACACCCGCGACGATGCCGCAGAACGCGCCTTGCCTCGTCGCGCGGTTGTGCGGGAACAGGCTGCAGAGCACGGCCGGGAACAATTGCGTGACGAAGCTGTAGCCCATCAGCAGCAGCGCGACGATGGTTTCGCCGCCGTTCAGCGTGAAGGCGACCGCGACCAGCGCCACGACCGGTACGAGGAAGCGCGCGATCACCGCGACCGACGCATCCGACGCGTTGCGGTTCACCATGCCGCGATACACGTCGTTGGCGAGCAGCGTCGACGCCGAGGTCAGGATCATCGAGCCCGGCACCAGCGCGGTCAGGATACCGGCCGCGCCGATCACGCCGACGAACCACGGATCGAACGTCTGCAGCGACAGGCGGAACAACGACAGGTCGATGTCGGCGCCCTTCAGGCCCGGCACGCGCAGCGTCGCCGCGAAGCCGACGAAGAACACGAACAGCAGGATCAGCTGATAGAGCGGCAGAATCGCGGCATTGCGGCGGAAGATTCGCTCGTCCTTCGCCGTGAAGATCGAACCGAACGTGTGCGGCCACATGAAGAAGCCGAGCGCGGTCAGCAGCACCGTCGACTGGAACCACACGACGCTCGAACCGCGCGCCGGGAAGGTCAGGAAGCCGGGACGGGCGGCGTCGATCGTGCGGAACATCGCGCC
Organism: Paraburkholderia tuberum STM678; assembly: GCF_902833905.1. GTDB lineage: Bacteria > Pseudomonadota > Gammaproteobacteria > Burkholderiales > Burkholderiaceae > Paraburkholderia > Paraburkholderia tuberum. The sequence continues at coordinate 137,063 of NZ_CADFGP010000013.1, forward strand.
GATGCCGCCGTAGTAATGCAGCGGCAGATAGATGCCGAGGAACAGCACGATCGCGAGAATCAGCAGATCCTTGGCCACCGAGTTCCAGGCGGAGCCGCGCACGCCCGACACGATCACGTAAGAGGTCACGACGATCGCGCCGATCCAGATCGCCGCCGTCGACGAGATCGCGCCGTACGACGCGGTCGCGACGATGATGCCGAGGCCCTTCAATTGCAGCACCAGGTACGGGATCAGCGCGGCCACGCCGACCAGCGCGACCAGCGTGCCGAGCGCCGGGCTCTCGTATTTGCGCCTCAAGAAGTGCGGCTGCGAGACCAGGCGGTGCGTCTTCGCGTAGCGCCAGATCGGCGGCAGCATCCAGTACGACAGGATGTACGCGAGCGTGCCGTACGCGAGGATGTAGTAGACCGGCGCCCCCTTGCCGTACGCGAAGCCGCTGCCGCCAAGGAACGTGAAGGTCGTATAGATTTCGCCGGCCATCAGCAGGAACACGAACGCGGTGCCGAAGCTGCGGCCGCCCACGGTCCACTGCTCGAGGCTCATGTCGTGGCCGCGCCTTGCGCGCACGCCGAGGAACAGCGCGAATAGCGTAACGGCGGCGATGATGACGAGTGCGCTCATGGGCGAACCTCCTCGCCATCGGCGGCGACGTGTCGGTTGGACGGATCGAGGTTGTAGATGATCGCCATGATGATCGCGCTCAACACCACCCACATGACGATCCAGGCCAGCACGAACGGCATGCCGAGCACGAGCGGCTCGACGCGATTGACAAACGAAACGCCGACCAGGATGCCGACGAACGGCAACGCGGCAAGTACACGAAGCAGCATGTGGACAACTCCTCGAACCAGTAGGTATGTGTCGTTGAAATTCCGGCTTCGCTGAGGACTGTATGCCGGATACTTCGGTCCCGTAAAGCAGGTCAAAATAAATGTCGGAGTTTCGACCGCTGCAATTGCATCTTTCCAGCCCGGATTGCTGCAGTGCAAAGCGGGACGCGCCGTGGCGCGCAAGGCGTCGCGCGGCTTTTCTGCAGGCCGACTGGCGCGCCGCGATATGATCTGCGAGCATTGCAGCATTTTCCGGACCGCGCGATTCCGGCCGGGTTCATGACCGGCAGCGCGCCCAGGCGCGAACCCGCGCGAGCACACGCAGACAAGCAGGCACACGGACACCCACATGGTCGAAAGTCTGATCTCGGACATCATGTTTGGCTTTATCGGCTTAATCAGCATCATCAATCCGTTCAGCGGCGCGTTCGTGTTTCTGGACCGGACCGCGTCGTTGACCCTCGACGAGCGCACCCTACTCGCCCGCAAGATCGCGATCAACGCCGCCGTTGTGCTGCTGGTGGCATTCTTCATCGGCACGCCGATCCTGCATTTCTTTGGTATCTCGATGGAGGCGCTGCGCATCGGCGGCGGGCTCGCGCTTGCCGTGGGCGGCTGGCAAATGCTCAATGCGCCGGACACGCCGGCGGTCGAGCAGACGGAAGTCAAGCGCGTCGACGCCGAAACCGCGAAATCGCGCGCGTTCTTTCCTCTGACCGTGCCGCTGACCACCGGGCCCGGCTCGATCGCGACCGCGATCGCGCTGTCGGCGAATCGCACGCACAAGCTGTCGGCGTTCGTGATGTCGGGCATCGCGTCGGTCGCCATCACGTTCGCGGTGGCCGTCTGCGTGTATCTGATCTACAGCCGCGCGACGATCCTCGCGCGCTATCTCGGCGTCGAGGGCACCAAGGTCGCGTTGCGGGTGTCGGCGTTCCTGCTGCTATGCATCGGCGTGCAGATCATTCTGACCGGCGTATCCGAATTCCTGATTCCGATCGCGACGATGCGCCCGCCGGCGGGCTAGCGCCGCATGCCGGCGCCATGCACGCTGTGGCGGCGGCGCCGCAGGTGGATCGCCTTCGGGTGGTTCGTGCGGAACGTCGACCGGATCGTCCGGGATCGGGTCGGGGTCGATCTTCGGCGGCGGCGTGTTCGGCGCGATGTCGGGGTCGACTTCGGGCGGCATCGGCGCATGCGGATGCAGCGGCAGCGGCAGCGGCTGCATCGAAATTTGCGCGTGGGTTGGCGCGTTCAGGTCGAATGTGCCGATTGCACCGGGCGCTTGCCGGCTCGTATCAGGTGAATCCATCGGTCCTCTCCCTATAGTCTTCGTTCAGACGCGCAATGCCCGTGCCGCATGCCGACGGATCTCGTTCGCGTGGAACGCCAATTGCTGGAACCCGGCACGCGTGCCGCATCGCGATGACCGCGCGCGCCCGGCTCACATTGGACATCGCCCACGCAAAGCACAGGACGAGGAGCGCATATGGCGCGACATAAGGCCGACGTTGCCGACGACGACTTCGAGATTTTCGCCAGCTATCACGGAACTGGCGACGGCCGATACATAGGTGGACTGAAGGTTGTGAGGAAAGCGGACCGGCGGATTCTGTTCCCATTCGAGGGCGCACCGCAGATCGGCCCCTATGCGACCGCCGACGAAGCACGCCGCGCCGCAATTGCATACGGCCGCAAGCTCGTCGCGGCCGATCGTGCCGCGCCCGAAGGCTGAGCGGGCGCAGCCGGTTTGGCAGTGCTTGCGTGAGAGGCGCAGAGCCATCAGGGCATACCGCCGAGCGACGGCGAAATCGTGCTGCCGCGCGCGGGATCGTCCGGATGTTCGTCGGGCAGGGTAGGGCGCGCCGACAGCGGTGGATGATCGCGATAGCAGGTGTCGACCGAACCGTCGACGAGGCAGTTCTGGAACGCATCGGCGTCGCTCTTTTGCGCGAACGTGTACAGCGTGCGCTCGACCTGCACCTCGGTATCGGATATGCGAATTGTCGTAATGCTCATGAGGTTCTCCTTCGGGGGCGCGCCTTTTTTACAAAGCGAAAGTGCCGCGCTACTGCCTTCGAGATCGCAATGGCCGTGCCTGTTGCGCTGTGCGCGGACTTCTCCGGCAAGGCTCGAATGTTGCTGCATGAACCAGGTGCCCGTTCGAGATGGCGCGTAATGACGCGAATCGACGGCAGAACAAACGAGGAGGGCGCGATGCAAGATCCCCAATCGACCGACACCCCGCAGCAGAGCGCGACGCCGGGCGGCGAGCAGTCCGCGAGGCCAGATAACCGCGCCGCGCCCACGCTGTCCGACGAAGTCAAAGCCCGCAACAAGCCGAGCGGCACGCACTACGTCGAGCCGAGTCCGCTCGGCATCGAACCGGTCGTGCAGACCGGCGTGGACAAAGCGACCAATCCGCCACGGTCGAGCGAGCGGCCGCGCCAGGGCGCCGAAGTGCCGCTCGGCACCGGCGAGCACGCCGAGCCGCCGGGCGGCGGCGGGCGCGAATCGCATCACAAGCAGCCGGGCGAGCAATGACGCGGCGCGTTGCGTGCCAGCCGTGCATCCAATCCGTCAACACCCAACCGGAGAAAGCGCATGCAACCGGACAATCCAACCCAATCGGTGAACCCCGGCGACGAAGCGCCGCCCAACACGCCGGGCGCTGGCGAAGACCTGTGCGGCGCCTGCCACGGCACGGGCAAGGTCGAGGGGGCTCGCTGCGCGGTGTGCGGCGGCACGGGCAAGGTGCTGCAGGGCATCGGCGGAGGCTAGCCGGCTGCTCGTCCGCAGGTTCGCGGCAACCGCATCACAAGCCAGGAGCAACCATGTTCAACGAGTCCAGGCACGGCTTCGACGCCGCGCAGACCGAATACGAAGCGTTCATGCTGGAGTCGCACGACTGGGTGCCGAACAACAGCAAGCTGCCGGTCGTGCTGTACCGGCGCGCGCTGTCGCCCGGCAGCGGCAATCTGCCCGCCGCGTTCGAAATCCTCTTCGAGCGCAATGCATGGCCCGCGCAGTGGCGCAACAGCATCTTCGACTTCCATCACTTTCACGCGACCGCGCACGAGGTGCTCGGCGTGACAGAGGCGAGCGCCGAGGTGATCGTCGGCGGGCCGGGCGGACGCGTGGTGACGGTGCACGCGGGCGACGTGCTGCTGCTGCCGGCCGGCACCGGCCATTGTCTGCAATCGTTCGAGCGGCATTTTCAGGTGGTGGCGGGCTATCCGTTAGGACAGCAATGGGACATTCGCCGCGAAGCGCTGACGCCGCAGGAACTCACCGAGATGCTGGCGTTGCCGTTTCCGCCGCTCGATCCGATCGACGGCAAGCACGGTCCCGTCATCGAGTTTTGGCTGCAGTCGGCCTGAACTTCGTCGTTCGCGAAGCAACCGACCTGCCGCGGCGTGGCGTGCAGAGTCGCGCGGTTAGGCGCATCATCTGTGGGCTTTGCCGCGATTTTCCCGCGCGCTTTCGGCGCTGACGCTGGCACGTGGGCGGTTCCACGTGCGGCTTCGCGTCCTTATCGACATGCCCGGACGCGCGCGATTCCATGTCGACACGATGCGCCGATCCATCCGCGCGCTCCGCGGCGCGCGTCGGCCGTCTCCCGAATTGCCGAACAAGGAGCGTCCCATGCAAAACGATTCCGCCCTCGATCAGTTGTGCATCAACACGATCCGCACGCTGTCGATGGACGCCGTGCAGAAAGCCAATTCCGGCCACCCCGGCACGCCGATGGCGCTCGCGCCGGTCGCCTATCACCTGTGGCAACACCACCTGCGTTACGACCCTGACGAGCCGCTGTGGCCGAATCGCGACCGCTTCGTGCTGTCGGCCGGGCATGCGTCGATGCTGCTGTATTCGCTGCTGCATCTGGCCAACGTGAAAGCCGTCGACGAACACGGCAAGCCGACCGGCGCGCCGGCCGTGTCGCTCGACGACATCGAGCATTTCCGCCAGATCGACAGCAATACGCCGGGCCACCCCGAGTACCGGATGACGACCGGCGTCGAGACCACCACGGGACCGCTTGGGCAAGGGCTCGGCAATAGCGTCGGCATGGCGATGGCCGCGCGCTGGTACGAGAGCCACTTCAATCGCGCGGACGCGCCGCTGTTCGACTACCGCGTGTACGCGATTTGCGGCGACGGCGACATGATGGAAGGCATCTCGCACGAAGCGGCCTCGCTCGCGGGGCATCTGAAGCTGTCGAACCTGATCTGGATTTACGACAGCAACCGCGTGACCATCGAAGGCCATACGGACCTCGCGTATAGCGACGATGTGGCAAGCCGCTTTCACGGCTACAACTGGCACACGCTGCACGTCGGCGATGCGAACGACACCGCCGCGCTGGAAAAGGCGCTGGTCGAAGCAAAGAGCGTGACCGACCGGCCGTCGCTGATCGTGGTCCACAGCATCATCGGTTGGGGGGCGCCGAACAAGCAGGACACCGCGTCCGCGCATGGCGAAGCGCTCGGCGTCGAGGAAGTCGCGCTCGCCAAGAAGTTCTACGGCTGGCCCGAGGACAAGTTCTTCTACGTGCCCGAGGGCGTGCACGAGCGCTTCGCGCAGGGCATCGGCGCGCGCGGCAAGGCGGCGCGCGAACAATGGCAGGCGAAGTTCGACAGCTACAAAAAGCAGTATGCGGAGCTCGCGCGCGAATTCGCGCAGATCGAGGCGCACGAATTGCCGCAGGGCTGGGACAGCGACATCCCGAGCTTCAACGCGGACCCGAAGGGCATCGCGACACGCGAATCGTCGGGCAAGGTGCTCAATGCGATTGCCGCGCGTGTGCCGTGGATGATCGGCGGCGCGGCGGACCTGTCGCCGTCGACGAAAACCAACCTGAAGTTCGAAGGCGCCGGCAGCTTCCAGGCGAATAACTATGGCGGCCGCAATCTGCACTTCGGCATTCGCGAGCATGCGATGGGCGCGGTGGTCAACGGTCTTGCGCTATCGAATCTGCGCGCGTACGGCTCGACGTTCCTGATCTTCAGCGACTACATGAAGCCGCCGATCCGCCTGTCCGCGATCATGGAAGTGCCGGCCATCTTTGTGTTCACGCACGATTCGATCGGCCTCGGCGAAGACGGTCCGACGCATCAGCCGATCGAGCAGCTCGCGTCGCTGCGCGGCGTGCCCGGCCTCACGGTACTGCGTCCCGGCGACGCGAACGAAGCGGCCGAGGCCTGGCGCGTTGCGCTGACGCAGCCGCATCGACCGGCGTGCATCGTCTTGTCGCGCCAGCCGCTGCCGACGCTCGACCGGAGCCGCTATGCGCCCGCGAGCGGCGTCAGGCACGGTGCGTATGTCCTCGCCGATGCGCCCGCTGGCAAGAAGCCAGAGGTGATCCTGATGGCGACCGGCAGCGAGCTATCGATCTGCGCCGACGTGTACGAGAGGCTGAAGAGCGAGGGCATCGCGGCGCGCGTCGTGTCGATGCCGTCGTGGGACATCTTCGAGCGCGAGGACAGCGCGTATCAGGAGTCGGTGCTGCCCGCGGACGTCGAGGCGCGCGTCGCGGTCGAGCAGGCTGCGTCGCTCGGCTGGGATCGGTATACAGGACGGCTCGGTGCGCAGGTCGTCATGCATACGTTCGGCGCGTCGGCGCCGATCGCGGATCTGAAGAAGAAATTCGGTTTCACGCCGGAAGTCGTGTATCAGGCGGCGAAGCAGCAGATCGAGCGGGTGAAGAAGGGGAAGGGCACTTGAGCGTGCGGCGCTCGACGACGTCGTGAACGCTTGATGCGAAAAGCGGTGGGCCGGCGGAATCTATCCGTTTCGATCAGGCGTGCGGCCACGGTTTGCGGCCGCTTGCCGGCCTACTCGGTCGCGAGGCCGGACGCCTCGCCGCGCCATGAAAGGAGACTTCAAATGGCCGAGATCAATAAGGAAGACGTTGTTGCGGTGCTGAACCGGATTCTCGAATCCGAGTTGGCCGGCGTCGTCCGATATACGCACTATTCGTTCCTTGTTTTCGGATTCGGACGCATTCCGATCAGGTCGTGGTTGCGCGCGCAGGCCGATGAATCGTTGTTGCACGCACAGCAGGCCGGCGAATGGATCACGACTCTGGGTGCCTATCCGTCGCTTGCGATCGGTCCTCTGCTCGACTCGCACACCTTCGATATCTCTTCGATCCTCCGCGAGTCGTTGCAAGCCGAGAATCTTGCGTTGCAGTTGTATCGCGACCTGCTGGCGCTCGTCGAGGACCGCTCGGTTGCACTCGAGGAGTTCGCCCGTCAGATGATCCACGTCGAGGAGATGCACGCGGGCGAAGTCGACAAGATGCTGCGCCGCCCTGGGGAGATGACGACGTCGGAGGACAGCTAGTGCTGATGCCGATGATGGATATCGGGGAAATGCGCGTGCGAATGTGTAATGGGCAGATGCACGTGAAGGTGCGTGTGCGGCTCCTCACCAGCATAAGGAAACTCATGCGCGTGCTGATGGTGCTCGTCATGGCGATGCTGGTGCGCGTGTTCAAAAAACTCATGGCTGTGCTCATGCTCATGCCGCTCGCGCACATGTAGCCAGATACCCAGCGCCATCAGAGCGGCGGCAATCCAGAAAGACAGATTGGGTAGCGCGGGCCATATGATCAGCGAAAGCATGACACCGAAAAGCGGCGCAACGGAAAAGTACGCGCCTGTACGCGCCGTACCGAGATGGCGAAGTGCAACAACGAACAGCACGAGGCTGATGCCGTAACCGCCAAGCCCGGTCAGCATCGCTGCCGCCATGATTCCTGCTGACGGAAGCGAAGCGCCCGCCGCGATCGCAATGCCGAGATTCACGGGACCGGCCACCATCCCTTTGAGACACGCGATCACCATCGCGTCGTTCGCCGAGGCCTTGCGCGTCAGGTTGTTGTCGATTGCCCAGCACAGACACGCGCCGACGATCAGTAACGCACCCACGGGCACGCCTGACTGTCCCGGATGCCACGACAGAAGCACGCCGCCCGCAACGATCGCCACCATCCCGAGAAAAACCTGAATGTCGACATTTTCCTGGAAGACCACCCAGGCAATCACTGCGGTCAACACACCCTCAAGGTTGAGCAATAACGAACTCGTTGCCGCTGGTGTGGTGGACAGGCCCAGCATCAGCAATGCGGGGCCGGCGACGCCACCCATCGCTATCGCCCCGATCAGCCAAGGCAACTCGCCTTTGGTGATGCGGTGGTTCGCGGCGGACTGAAGCCCCCGCGATCGAAAGGCACGCCACGCGATGCCGACGCCAAGCCCCAGGCCGCTACCGAGATAAAACAGTCCTGCGAGCATGAAGGGGCTGACTGAGCCGAGCAGCGCCTTGGCCAACGGTGTCGCGGCGCCGAACAGCGCCGCGCCGATTAAGGCGGCGAATATCGCGCCGTATCCTGATCTCACCACTCCAACCTCCTGTCCGCAGCAGAAGGGGCAGTTTCCAAGGTACATCGGTCGTTCAACACCGCCTGGACGAAATGATAGGGGCATACGTCGACGCACTTCGCACGTGTTCGGAGCATCGAACTGTCGGCACGCCGCAGACATTTCGCCGCGAGGCTGTCCGTGCGCCACCACCACTCGCGAATCGCCTTCATGCCGGCGGCACGCGGCGCGAACATGGCACACCCTGTGCCCTAGAGATCGCGGGTCCGCAACACTCTGCAGTTCAAGGATCTGCGGCCTCGCTCGATATGCTAAGCTGTCAGGCAGTACTCTGCACAAACGTAGCGCACGATCGATGCTTTTCTCGGATGTATAAAGAGGAGAAGCGACCATGAAAATCCTATGGGTCGATGACCACGAAATTCTTTGCGTTGCTCTGTCCGAATATGTCCAAACACACGCGTCGGAGCTGAGCGCAGCCCCAATCGACATCACGCCCGTCTTTACGCTTGCCAGCGCGCTTGAAGAAGTCAACAAGACACCGCCCCCGGACCTGGTATTCCTGGATCTTAATCTGGATGGTGAGAATCGTGGCGCCGCGACACTTGAGCATTTTCAGGCCGGAAATCCATCCAATGTTCCCGTGGTCATCTGCACAGGACTTGCTCCTGGCAACGATCATGAAGTTGAAATTTTGCGAATGTGCATGCGTGACTACGCCGCTCGAGGAATCCTGTTGAAAGGAGGCGCGCACAAAAAAATGTTCATTGGACTGAGCAGGATCTTAGGAGGTGAACTCTGGATTCCGGAAGAAGTCTTGCTCCGCTTTGCCTGCTCGACACAAGCGCCCTCAGCTAGCCGGAATCAGCATCATCTTGGGCTTTCTCCGCGAGAGTGGGATTTGGCGCGTTGCATTGCACGTGGCCTTTCAGGTAAACAGATCGCAAGAGAACTTGGCGTCTCCGAGGGACATGTCAGACAGGTTTCTTGTGCTATTTACGACAAACTTCAAGTCAGAAACCGCGTTGAAGCTGCACTTCGAGTCAATGCCGAGCTTACCCTTGGAAGGGGGACAGCAGATACGCGACTGTCGTGAAGATCTCTGCTACACCGCTCTTCATGTTTCCCTGCCATCACTTTTAACCGCCTTCGGTGGACGTTTTTGGCTTATGTTCTGCAAGTGTGGTCAATAAGGTTCGTTCCGAAACCGGTTTCGACAAAAGCTTGATGCCACTGACGGCTACTTTTTTGAGCACAGCTGACGAGGTGTCGCCCGACCACAGGATCGCAGGGATCGAAGCGTCGGTAGCAGCGCGGACCGCCGTAATCGCCGCAATGCCGTTCTCGTTTTCCAGCCGGTAGTCGGAGAGGATGAAGTGCGGACCGCTTGCCAAAGCCTCAATGCGCAACTGCTCGATGACGTCGGATGACGATTCCCCCGCCACGACGTAGCAGCCATGCTCGATCAGGCGCATCGATATTTCGATTCTTAAGTCGCTGTTGTCCTCGATGATCGCCACGACCATATTGGTCAGGTCCGGGTCGCCGTCTTCAACCGTTTGAACCTCGCGCAACTCCGGCGGTATGAGTCCCATGAACGGGACCGTAACCGAAAAACGCGATCCACGTCCTGGTGTCGAGTCCACGTCCAGTTTGTGACCAAGAAGGCTCGCGAGCCCCTGGACAATGGACAGACCCAGGCCGAACCCTTTTTCACGATTCCTCTCGGGATTATCGACCTGTACATAGCTTTTGAAGATATCCGCCTGTCTACCTTCAGGGATACCGATCCCGTTGTCCCAGACGCTTATCTTTATGCCGCTGCCTCGCCTCTGGCAACTCACCAGAACATGTCCCTTCTTGCCTCCCCGCTCGGAAAACGTGTAACGGAGCCCATTGAGCACCATATTCCGGACGATCCTGTCCAACGCATGTCGATCCGTACGGACCAGATAGGGGCAACTATGGAGTCTTAACTTCAGCCCCTTTGCCTCAGCCAGCGGCTGCATATCCACGACTATGCCGCGCAAAAGGGAAGGCAGCGCCACCTCCTGAATTTCTACATTCCAGGTGCCGGACTCGAGGCGGCAGATATCCAGTGCCCCGTTAATCATCCCTTCCATCGCATCCACTTGCCTTTGCGCAATCGAGACGCCTTCGACCAGATCGGTCGATTTAACGCTCCGCTCGATGAAATTTAACTTCAGGCCGAGCGTGGTGAGCGGTTGACGCAGGTCATGGCTTATCGCAGCGATAAGCAGGTTCTTCTCCGCCGTTGCCGCTACAGCCTGAGATCGCGCCTCCTCGAGAATGATCTCTTTAACATATGCGCGCTTCTGAGCGTAAAAAATGAACCACGCGAGGAAACAATAGCCAATCAGTTGAGCCGTATAAAAGCCCAGCATTGCTGGCCGGTAAATAAATAGAGGTGGTCCCAAGCTAAATCCGAACGGGATAGCGCCGAGCACGAATGAACCTAAATTCGCACGAAGACTCGGTGCGAGCAGCAGCAAGGTAAATGTATGGCTGATTAGCGTGTACTCAAGGAAGCCAGAACTGGCCAATTTGACGTAGGGAGCATGGCCCGAGAAATCGGGTGGAGTTAGCCCAAAGCTACCTGCCGCCCACCAGAACGATGTCAGTGTGACGACTGCAGCCCACGTCCAGTGCATCTGCTCGACCGCGTCGACGCTGGCGTGCTTCGGGAGCGCCATGGTTTTTTTCAGCAAGTATGCTGCCATGGGAGTGGCTATCCCCCACAGTCCCAGGACCCAGACGACACGGAACCAACGGTAGCTATCCGACGTTTTGATCCACGATCCATATACGCACAACAGCGAGGCTCCGACCGACACTAGCACGGTCCAACATACCGCTCGACGGGACAGCGATTTCAATAACTCACGTTTGACATAGAGATTCTGCTCGGTACTGAGTGCCGCACGCGGTCCCAGAAAAGGATTCACAAGTTCAGCGAATACGCGGCGCTCGATTGTGTGAGCCGTTTCGCCCGCGCACAGTGATGTTCCGGCCCCGGGATTTTCGCCCGCGTCGGAATCACGTCGTGTTTGAATACGGGACGCCATAACAGGCCTCCGAGAATCAAGTGCAGCTACGCTCCGTTGCGCTAGCTTTGTGTTCCCCTGCCATCTCTTTCACCCGCCTTCGGTCAATGTTTTTGGCTTATGTTCTGCAAGTATGGTCAATAAGGTCTGGTTAGAATCCGGTCCCGACAAAAGCTTGATGCCACTGACGGCTACTTTTTTGAGCACAGCTGACGAGGGGTCGCCCGACCACAGGATCGCAGGGATCGAGGCGTCGGTAGCAGCGCGGACCGCCGTAATCGCCGCAATGCCGTTCTCGTTTTCCAGCCGGTAGTCGGAGAGGATGAAGTGCGGACCGCTTGCCAAAGCCTCAATGCGCAACTGCTCGATGACGTCGGATGACGATTCCCCCGCCACGACGTAGCAGCCATGCTCGATCAGGCGCATCGATATTTCGATTCTTAAGTCGCTGTTGTCCTCGATGATCGCCACGACCATATTGGTCAGGTCCGGGTCGCCGTCTTCAACCGTTTGAACCTCGCGCAACTCCGGCGGTATGAGTCCCATGAACGGGACCGTAACCGAAAAACGCGATCCACGTCCTGGTGTCGAGTCCACGTCCAGTTTGTGACCAAGAAGGCTCGCGAGCCCCTGGACAATGGACAGACCCAGGCCGAACCCTTTTTCACGATTCCTCTCGGGATTATCGACCTGTACATAGCTTTTGAAGATATCCGCCTGTCGACCTTCAGGGATACCGATCCCGTTGTCCCAGACGCTTATCTTTATGCGGCTGCCTCGCCTCTGGCAACTCACCAGAACATGTCCCTTCTTGCCTCCCCGCTCGGAAGGCGTGTAACGGACCGCATTGATCACCATATTCCGGACGATCCTGTCCAACGCATGTCGATCCGTACGGACCAGATAGGGGCGACTACGGAGTCTTAACTTCAGCCCCTTTGCCTCAGCCAGCGGCTGCATATCGACGACTATGCCGCGTAAAAGGGAAGGCAGCGCCACCTCCTGAATTTCTACATTCCAGGTGCCGGACTCGAGGCGGCAGATATCCAGTGCCCCGTTAATCATCCCTTCCATTGCATCCACTTGCCTTTGCGCAATCGAGACGTCTTCAACCAGATTGGTCGATTTAATGCCCCGCTCGATGAAATTTAACTTCAGGCCGAGCGTGGTGAGCGGTTGACGCAGGTCATGGCTTATTGCGGCGATAAATTGGTTCTTCTCCGCCGTTGCCGCTACAGCCTGAGATCGCGCCTCCTCGAGAACAACCTCTTTTACACATGTGCGTTGCTGATCGTTGCAAATGAACCATGCGACGACACAATAGCCAATTATTTGAGCCGTATACCAGTCAAACATTCCTGGCCGGTTAATAAAGAACAGTGGTGCCATGTTAAATCCGAATGGAATAGTGCCAATCACGAGTGCGCCTAAAGCCGCACGAAGACTGGGTGCGAGCAGCAGCAACGTGAATGCCTGGCAGATCATCGTCAGTTCCAGAAAGCCATACCGGCCGAATCTAAAGTAATAACCATGGAGGACCACGAATTTGGGTGGGATGAGCCCAAAGCTGGCCGCCGCCCACCAGAAAGATGTCAGCATGACCAATGCAGCCCATGCCCAGTGCATCTGCTCGACCGCGTTGACGCTGGCGTGCTTCGGGAGCGTCATGGTCTTTTTCAGCAAGTATGCTGCCAAAGGAGCGGCTATCCCCCACAGTCCCAGGATCCAGACGACACGGAACAAGGGATAAATATCCGATGTTTCGATCCACGATCCAGATACGAACCAGAACGGGCTTCCGACTAGCAGTAGCGCGATCCAATATACCGATCGGCGGGACAGCGATTGCAATAACTCGCGTTTGACGAGGAGATTCTGCTCAGCACTGAGTGCTGCAACCGGTCCCACAAACAGATTCATAAATTCAGCGAATCTGCGGCGCTCGATTGTGTGAGCCGTTTCGCCCGCGCACAGTGATGTTCTGGCCCCGGGCTTTTCGCCCGCGTCGGAATCACGCGGTGTTCGAGTACAGGACGCCATAACAGGCCTCCGGGCATCAGGTGCAGCTACACGCCATTGTGCTAGCGGTCCGCCAGCAAGTCGATGGACAAGTGTTCTGTTTTTTGCCGAACAAAAGTTCGTGATCCACGCAGGTGGTCCCTACCGGAGATTTGTGCCCGCTGCCGAGCGTTGGGCGGAAGACCGTCAAAGCTACTGAACGAGGGTAAGTATGAGGCTGATCTCTCGCGCTGCGCAGTACCAGTAACTCGCGGTTGTCCCGATCAAGCACGGTTCGCCAATTGCGATATTGGGTGCTCGCTCCGTGTGTGCCGCGTCGAACTGCATCCGTAACCAGGCGTGCGCCGTACGCTCAAGAAATCACTCTAACGAATAATCGTAAAGCGACGCCGAACATTTATTCTCCCGAAAAGGAACTTTTAATGCCGAACATCAAATTACCGACGTAACTACAACTGACACGATTACACGGCGCAATAATGCAACATAATTCGATACAAGGAGGGCGTCAATCACCGCACAATGGCCCGCGTTCTTCTCTTGTCGAATGCCCCCCATATCAACCACAACTTCCAGTTTGTCTGCAGAACTGGCTGCAGTGTGCTATTCGGTTTCCCGATTGTTAAGTTAGCCATGAATCAAGGAGCTCCACGATGAAAACCCTTGCATGCCTTGTCCTCGCCAGCTGTGCGCTTGCCAGCCCAGTCGTCAGCTTCGCTCAGAGCACCGCGCCCGTCACCCGTGCGCAGGTGCGCGCGGATCTGATCCGTCTCGAGCAGGCCGGCTATCACATGGGCGACGGCGACCATACGAAGTATCCCGAGCAAATTCAGGCTGCTGAAGCGAAGATCGCTGCACAGGACAGCCAGCAGGCGGGCAACAGTGACGTTGGCGGTACGACGACCAACGGCACCGCAGCTTCCGGCAGTGTCGAGCATGTGTCGACGCCCTCGCCATCGTCGTGCGTCGGCCCCGCAAGTTATTGCAACCTTTTCTTCGGCAATTGACCGCAGATGGCTCGCCCGACACCGCCCCGACGATCCGGGTAACGTGCCTGGATCGTCGGGGGGCGTCCTCACCGGTGGCGTCCGAATCTTCGGACCCTGCGCATCGAATTCCAGGTGAAATGATGAACCCGCGGGCGATACATCGTCGGCCACATGGTGTTGACCTCGCTGCCAACGGACTTTCAGATCGGGCAAGCATCGCTTCGTTCGCACCCGACGCGGCGGGATACGGTTCTCGACAGCTTCTCAGCCTCGGCGCTCATCAGCCGTCCGTCGAAACGGTGGTAGCCTCCCACGCATCGATTTCCACGTTCAATGCCGACAACTTGTCTCGTACGAGCCCGAGTGCGTCGCTACCGAGCAAAAGACGCGTGGGCGGATGATCCCCTGCCATGGCGGCCAGCATTGCGCGCGCCGCTTTGCTGGGATCTCCCAACTGCTTGCCGCTTTTTTCCTCGCGGGCCTGGCGAATAGGATTGAAAATATCGTCGTAATCCGAAATCGAGCGGGGGGTCCGCGTCATCGAGCGACCTGCCCAGTCAGTGCGAAATGAGCCCGGCGCCACGGCCGTCACCGCAATACCGAAGGGCTTGACCTCTTTGCCAAGCGCCTCGGAGATGCCCTCCAACGCAAACTTACTCCCGCAGTAATAAGCGATTCCCGGCATCGTGATGTAGCCGCCCATCGATGTGATATTCAGAATGTGGCCGCGGCGGCGCTCACGCATGAACGGCAGGACGGCCTTCATCATGGCGACCGCACCAAATACATTCACATCGAACTGTCGGCGCATATCCGAGAGCGGCGATTCCTCCATGATGCCCTCGTGGCCGTAGCCGGCATTGTTGACCAGCACATCGATTGGTCCGACGCCAGCCTCGATTTCCGCCACGACGCCGTCGATCGCGTCGAAGTCGGTCACGTCGAGCACGCGTCCCCAGGCGGCATTCGCGGATACGGACTCGAATTCACGCTTTGCCTGGGCACTTCTCACCGTACCGACGACCTTGTGACCCACCGCCAGCGCTTCCTGTGCGAGCGCGCGGCCAAAGCCGCTGCTGACGCCGGTGATGAGCAGAGTTTTGCTGGTTGCCATTGAAGCTTCTCCCGAATGTCGATTGGAGAGTGCATGCTAATCTGACCAGCGAGGCAAATTAAGCCGAATTCCGCTGATTTTCTTGCATAAAACTATGAACACGATACGCGCTTTGGCCCAGCATCCAGCTCTATCCTCTCGAAGCCAGAAACGCATGATTGTCCTGCTACGCGCGTTGGCGCCCGACGAGGGCTACAACCTGACGGCACTGCCGAGCGTCCGCATCTTGCGGTCGAACCGGGCGCTATCGCGCACGCCCGTTCTGTACGATCCCGGTATCGTGATCGTCTGCCAGGGCCGCAAGCGAGGTTATTTCGGCGACCAGCTCTACCTGTACGACGAGCGTCACTACCTGGCCGTGTCCGTGCCGGTGCCGTTCAGCATGGAGACCGACGCAACCGAGGAGCGCCCACTGCTCGCGCTGTATCTGCACCTCGATTTCGCATTGGCCGCCGAACTTGCGGAGCGGATCGACCGCGAAGGCGTGGGGGAGTGCGCACCAGCACCTCAAAGCATGATGTCGACGCCGATGGATGACGCAATGCAAGCGTCCGTGCTGCGCTTCCTCGAGGCGATGCATCGGCCACTCGAATCTGCTGTGTTGGGCGCCGGGCTGCTGCGTGAACTGTATTTCCGGGTGCTCACCGGAGCCCAGGGAGGCTCGTTGCGCGAGGCTTTGGCGATGCGAGGACAGTTCGGACAGATAGGCCGCTCACTCCGCCTGATTCATGCAAGCTATGCGCAGCCCCTCGACGTAAGGCAACTGGCCGACGAGGCGGGTATGAGCATTCCGAGTTTCCACAGCCACTTCAAGGCAATTACGCAGGTGTCGCCGATGCAATATGTGAAGTCGACGCGCCTTCATCAGGCTCGCCTGTTAATGGTGCGCGAGGAACTAACCGCGGAGGCGGCGGGACACGCTGTGGGTTATGCGAGCCCGTCCCAGTTCAGCAGGGAATTCAGGCGTCTGTTTGGCTTGACGCCTGCCGCAGAGGCTAAGCGTATGCGCGAGAGCTTCGCGATCCCGGCAGTATTCGCTGATACGGCTTATGTCTCGTCGCACTGAATTTGCCGCGGTTCGGTTCGATCGGCCAGTCACACCAACTTTTTTCTACCGTCGCGATCTGTGTTGCCAGTCGCGGCTATTCGGTCACGCTACGCCCGACGAAATTGAACCGCCTGGTCGCTTTGCGCTCATTTGCGCCCGGTTGCCAGCCTTGATTGCTGTCATTGGCCGGCTGGCGACTTTGTGGTTGGGGTCGCCAGCGAGTTGTTAACCCCGTAAGCGGGGGGGCGGGACGTCGAGCTACTGTTCGCGCTATTCGGCTGGCCCGAGGTCGGCGACCCGGCGCCGCTGTCCGTGTTGGTGGCACCAGGCGTGCCGTAGCCACTCGTTGCAGCGGCCGGCGACTGTGTGGTCGGAGTCGCCAGCGTGTTGTTGCTTTGTGCATATACGCCGCCCGACAGCGTGAGTGCGGCGACGGCCGCGATCAATGTGCTGCTTGCCTTGTTCATGACACGCTTCTCCTTGGTTGGACTGCGATTTCCACGCAAACGATGCTTTCGTACCGTTTCCGTCGCGGTCCCGTAATGCCAAGTTTAGGAAAGCGGCGGCTGATAGTTACGCGCATTATTCACAATGGTGAATATCGATTTTCGGCGCTAACCGGGTAACCTGACGCGCGCTGGTCCCCAATCTGAGGCTATCAGTCACCGCGCGCAAGACGGCCACTGCGGCCGCCATTATTTCTCTTCCCGCATCCACGGCGTAAACGTGATTCCGACCAGCAATCCTTCCGGCCCGATGAAGCGACTGACCGTCTGGCCCCACGGCTCATTCCGGTTCCTGACCAGCATCCGATACCCTTGCGCTTCAAGTTCCGCCGTTGCCGCCTGGACGTCGTCGACATCAAACTCGATCCAGGCTTGCGGAATGGGTACGTCGCGAGGCCACGAATCCGTGCCGAAGCACGACTGGGAGGCGTGGGAGAGCGGCCACAAGGCGAAAGAGTTTGCGCCGTTCAGACCCTCCGTATGGAGATAGCCGCCGTTCTCTTCCTTGAAGGGGATACCGAAGGCCCGACCGTAGAGATCGCGGCTTGCCTGGGCTTCAATCACAATCGGGCCAAAACCTGCGATGAACAAGGCCGTGGCTTTTGGGATCTTTTCCATGGCTTCTCCTTTGCCGCGAAAGAGCGGCGCGATGAAGAACGAACATGTTCGCCCACGCCCATCGAACTGATCTGGCGGCGAGTTTGCCGGTACCGCGGGGCATGGCATGGTTGAGTGTAGGCTTGTTTCGGGTGGCCGGCGATGCATCGCCGGGCGCCGTGGCGCGTGCGTCGACGCGAAACGGCGTTGGCACGCTTTACCGTCGCTTTGCAAGAATTGCAGAAATGCGCGCGAGTGCGATGCCCGGCCATCAAGCCTTGGCGTTGATGCCGTCTTGCGCGTTCTCCTCGCCGCCTCGTTCAAGCGCGCTGCGATATGCGCGCGACTGCATCTCGGCAAGCCGGCTCAGCGTACGCGACAGATCATGCGCGCCTTCGAGACCGATCAACGCGGTCTCCATCGGCCGATCGGAGGCGATGAAGAGCGCACGCTTGCGGTCGTAGAAGATGTCGATCAGCCAGACGAGTCGCTGCAGCGTATGCGGCTGCCTCAGCGCTTCCGTATGCAGACGATCGACGATCAAGCCTTGCCATTGCTCGGCGAGATCGAGGTAGTCGAAGTGCGAGCGGCTTGCGACGCACAACTGCTCGAAGTCCGCCCACAGCAGCGCGCGGCCGGCTGCCCGCGCTTCGAGCGGCCGGCCCGCCGCGCTCAGCCTGACCGGCTCGATCGCAGCGTCGCGTTCATGGCTCGTGAAGATATCGCGCAACGCGGCCTCGCTCGATGCGTCGAGCGGCGCGAAAAAGCGCGGCACCTCGGCCGCTTCGCCGCCGAAGCGGTAATCGCGCACGCCGTCGAAATGGATCACCGTGAAGCCGCGTTTGATCTGCGCGATGGTCGGCAGAAAGCGCTCGTGAAACTCGGGGTCGGGCAACAGATCGTCCGGTGCGTAGTTCGACGTCAGCACGATACGCGTGCCCAGCTTGATCGCGGTGTCGAGAAAGCGGCCCATCAGGAACGCGTCGGCGATATCGTGCACATGGAATTCGTCGAAGCACAGCAGCTCGATACCGTCGAGCCATTGCCGCGACACGTCGCCGAGCCGGTCGTCGCCGCGCGGCGCGTGCACGAGCCGGCGGTTCATCTCGCGCAGGAACTCGTGGAAATGCAGGCGCCGTTTGCGGCATGGCGCAAGCTCGAACAGCGTATCGACGACGAGGCTCTTACCGCGGCCCGGCAGTCCGTGACAGTAGACGCCTTGCGGCCCGAACGCGGCGGTGGACCATGCCTGCCGCGCGCGCTGCTGCGCGCCGACCAACCCGACGAGCGCGCCGATGGCCTCGCGCTGCCGTGCATCGGCAGAGATGCCGCGCGCGGTCAGTGCGCGCGCGATGCGGGTTTCGTCAAGCATCGGCAAGAGCGTCCATGCCTGATGACGCGAATGACGAGAATGACGCGAGTGACGCGAATGATGCGACTTGCGCGAATGACGCAGTGTGGGCCGCCGCGAAAACGGCGAGGACGTGTGTGAGCATGAGATAACGGCCGACGTGATGGCCTGCGGCGAAGCAGACCCAATGAGCGCGTGCACGGTGCGCGCGCCATTTTACCAGCCACGTTCTGCGTCGAACGTTGGCGCGCACACGCGTCGTCGAGCCGCTACCGCGTCATTCACTTGTCGTGATGCCCCGGCAGCACGGCACCGAGCACCTGCTTCGCCGTTTCGACCACCACGTTGCCCTGATCGGGGTCGCCCTTCATCAACGTCTCGGCGAACGCTTTGGCCTGCGCGAGCGTGACGTGCGGCGGCAGCGGCGGCACGTTCGGATCGGCCTTCACCTCGATCACGACCGGACGATTCGACGCGAGCGCGTCGTCCCAGGCGGTGGCCATCTGATCGGGATTGTCGACATAGATGCCCTTCAGACCGATCAGCTCCGCGAAGCGGTGATACGGCACGGACGGAATGCTCTGCGAGGCCTCGAACTTCGGATCGCCTTCCATCACGCGCTGCTCCCATGTGACCTGATTCAGGTCGCCATTGTTGAGCACCATGCAGATCCAGCGCGGATCGCTCCAGCCTTGCCAGTACTTCGCGACCGTGATCAGCTCGGCCATGTTGTTCATCTGCATCGCGCCGTCACCGACGAGCGCAATCACGGGCCGCTCGGGGTACGCGAACTTCGCGGCGATTGCATAGGGCACGGCCGCGCCCATCGACGCGAGCCCGCCCGACAGCGAGCACATCATGCCGCGCTGCACTTGCAGATCGCGTGCGTACCAGTTCGCGACCGAGCCCGAATCGCTGGTGACGATCGCGTTCGAGGGAATGCGCTTCGACAGCTCCCATACCGAGAGCTGCGGATTCAGGCCATCTTTCGCGGGTTCGTGCGCGCGTTTCTCCAGCGTCTTCCACCAGTCGGACACCCAGCCTTCGATGCGCTCGCGCCACAGCCGATCCTTCTTTTCCTCGAGCAGCGGCAGCAGCGCGCGCAGCGTCTCGGCGCTATCGCCGACGAGGTTCACTTCCATCGGATAACGCAGGCTCAGCATGTCGGCCTTGATGTCGATCTGCACGCCGCGCGCGTCGCCTTCCTTCGGCAGAAATTCCGAGTAGGGGAAGCCCGAGCCGATCATCAGCAAGGTATCGCAATGGGTCATCATGTCGTAGCTCGGCTTCGTGCCGAGCAGGCCGATCGAACCGGTCACCCACGGCAGATCGTCGGGCAGCGCGGCCTTGCCGAGCAGCGCCTTGGCGACGCCGGCGCCGAGTTTCTCGGCGATCGCGATCACTTCGTCGGTCGCGTGCAGCGCGCCCGCGCCGACCAGGATCGCGACCTTGCGGCCCGCGTTCAGCACGTCGGCGGCCTGGCGCAACTGCTCATCGCTCGGCACGACGCGCGGGCGCGCGTAACCGATGCCCGAATGCAGCGTGCCGTGCTTGCGCCCCGGCGGCTCGTAGGGGATGTCCTGCAGATCGTTCGGCAGTATCAGCGCCGTGACCGCGCGCTCGGCGAGCGCGATGCGCACCGCGCGATCGACCAGGTGGCGGACCTGCGCGGGCATCGTCGCAAAGCCGACGAACGAGCCGGCCACGTCCTTGAACATCGCGGGCAGATCGAGCTCCTGCTGATAGTGTCCGCCGATCGCCGCGCGCGCCTGCTGACCGGTAATCGCCAGCACCGGCATGTGATCCATGCGCGCGTCGTACAGCCCCGTCAGCAGATGCGATGCGCCCGGCCCCGAGGTGGCGATGCACACGCCCAACTCGCCGGTGAATTTCGCATGCGCGGAGGCCATGAACGCGGCCATTTCTTCGTGACGGACCTGAATGAATTCGATCGGGCCCGGCTGATCCGTGCTTTTGTGGCGTTTCTTCGCTTCGCTCTGCGCGCGGTTCAACGCGCCGAACACGCCGTTGATGCCATCGCCCGGATAGCCGTAGATACGCCGCACGCCCCATGCATGCAGCCGCCCGATGATGAAATCGCCGACGGTTTCAGCCATGATCCTCGCTCCTCGATAGCCAGTCGATGCCGCCCTCCGAAATGGGCGGCCGTCGTCGGTATCGGCGAGCAAGGGTTGTTCCTTGCGAATGGCTTGCTACCCGGTCTTGATCCTCGGCTGCGGCGCGTCGAGCGGTTCGTGGCCGAAGCGCTCGTATTGCGATATCACCTGCGCGCCGAACAGCAGCAGTGTCGCGAGCCATTCGAAGCTGAGCAGGATCACGATCGCCATCGTCAACGAGCCATAGACGACGCTGACCTGCGACAGCGTGGCGAAATACCAGACCAGCACGTGCCGCGTGATCTCCCACAACGCGCCGGCCACCACGCCGCCGATCAGCGCGTGTTTGAGCGACGGCCGTCCCACCGGCATCACCAGATACACCGAGGTCAGCACGAAGATTTCGCCGGCGAGCCCGAACAGATACAGCATCACTCGCGAGAAGCCCTGCAACGATACGTGCAGGCCGAACAGTCTGAGTCCTTCGGCGCCGATCGTGTCGAGCGCGCTCGACACGAACGTGACGATCAGCAGTCCCACGCCAAGAAACAGGATGTAGCAGTACGGCAGCAGCGCCGAGATCAGGAAGTGGCGCCGCTTCACGACGACCCGATGCACGAAGATCAGCGACATCGCGTTTTCGAGCACGGTGAACGCGAGCGAGCTGAAGAAGATCATCGTCAGCAGCAGCACCCAGCCGATTACCGCGCGATGCAGCAGGAAGTTCGACAGCTCACGCACGAGCGCGGCCGACTGCCCGGGCACGAGCCAGCGCAGCAGATGCGCAAGCGCGTCGAGCACCAGTTGCTGCGGCACCACGCGCGACAACACGATGACGATCAGGATCAACAGCGGCACGATGGACAGCAACGCGTAGTACGCGACCGCGCCCGCGAGCAGCAGCCCCTGGTTCGCGCGAAACGCTTTCAGCGTTTGCAGCAGGAAGCGCCAGGGATGTCTGGCGATATACAGCGCTTGCTGGTCGAGCAGGATCGGCATGAGGCCTCGCGGTGCGCGCCGGGCACTGCCGGATGGCAGCCGCTCTCGACACGCCTGTGTGCTTTATATACCGTAAGCAGAAACGGAGCCATCAATGGCGCGGCATATAGTTTGCTTGGCCGCGTTCGCAAGATCGCGTTCCCTTGCCGAGGACAGCCGATGGATCAGCCGCCGCGTCAGACCGACACCGCGCCGCAAGCCAACGATCTGGTGATCGCGCGGCCGGAGGGACTGTATTGCCCGCCCGGCGATTTTTACATCGATCCGTGGCGGCCGGTCGAACGCGCGGTGATCACCCATGCGCATTCCGACCACGCGCGTTTCGGTCATCAGCGCTACCTGGCCGCGCGCGCGGGCGCGAGCGTGCTGCTATCGCGGCTGCCCGGCATCGCGCTGCACACGCTCGACTACGGCGAGCCGCTGACGATTGGCGCGGCGCGCGTGTCGCTGCATCCGGCCGGGCACGTGCTCGGCTCGGCGCAGGTGCGGATCGAATACGCGGGCCGCGTGTGGGTGGCGTCGGGCGACTACAAGCTCGAAGCCGATCCGACCTGCGCCGCGTTCGAACCGGTGCGCTGCGATACGTTCATCACCGAATCGACGTTCGGTCTGCCGATCTATCGCTGGGATACGCCGCAAAGCGTGTTCGATTCGATCGATTCATGGTGGCGTCACAACGCCTCCGAAGGGCGCGCGTCGGTGCTGTTCTGCTATTCATTCGGCAAGGCGCAACGCGTGCTCGCGAGTGTCGATGCGGCGATCGGGCCGATCTTCTGCCACGGCGCGCTCGAGCCGCTCAATCGCGCGTATCGCGACGCGGGCGTGCGTCTGCCGGCGCTCGGTCTGGTCGGCGAGATTGCAGCGAAAGACAAGGGCGTATTCAAACAGGCGCTGATCGTCGCGCCGCCGTCCGCGCAGAACAGCGCGTGGCTCAAGCGCTTCGGCGACTACAGCGATGCGTTCGCGTCGGGCTGGATGCGCCTGCGCGGCGCGCGTCGCCGGCGCGGCGTCGATCGTGGCTTCGTGCTGTCGGATCACGCGGACTGGCCGGGTTTGCAAACGGCGATACGCGAGAGCGGCGCCTCCCGCGTGATCGTCACGCATGGCTCGATCGAACCGATGGTGCGCTGGCTCAACGAGCAGGGCCTGCACGCCAGCGCGTTCGAAACGCAATACGGCGACGATACCGTCGAAGCCGACGCGGCCGGCGCCGACGAAGCGCCGGCGACGAGCGAATCATGACGGGCACCGTATGAAACGCTTCGCGGCTCTCTACACCGCGCTCGATGCGACCACGTCGACGCACGACAAGCTCGCGGCGCTGACGAGTTATTTCTCGGTGGCCGACCCCGAAGACGCGGCATGGGCGTCGTATTTCCTCGCGGGCGGCAAGCCGCGTCAACTCGTGCCGACGCGTTTGCTGACCGAAATCGCGCGCGAGCGCGCCGGCTTGCCCGAGTGGCTGTTCGAGGAGTCGTATCACGCGGTGGGCGATCTGGCCGAGACCATCGCGCATATCCTGCCGCCCGCGTCGCGCAACTCCGAGCTGGGTCTCACGCAATGGATCGAGCAACGCATGCTGCCGCTGCGCGGCCTGCCGCCCGACGAGTTGCGCAGGCGTCTGCTCGGCTACTGGGACGAACTCGACTGGGGCGGTCGTTTCCTGCTGACCAAGCTGATCGGCGGCGGCTTTCGTGTCGGCGTCGCGCGGCAACTGGTGGTGCGTGCGCTCGCCGAAATGGCCGGCGTCGATCACAAGCGGATTGCGCAACGAATGGTCGGCTGGACCGATTCGCAACAGAAGCCCGATGCGGCGCGCTATCTGCGTCTGATCGCGCCGCAGACCGACGACGATCCGCAAGCGCACGCGCCTGAACACGATAGCGACCTCGGCCTGCCGTATCCGTTCTTTCTCGCGCATCCCTTGCAGACCGATCCGGCGACGCTCGGCGATCCCGCGCACTGGCTGATCGAGTGGAAGTGGGACGGCATACGCGCGCAACTCGTCAAACGCGGCGGCCGCGTGTGGTTGTGGTCGCGCGGCGAGGATCTGATTACCGATCGTTTTCCCGAAGTCGCGGCATTGGGCGAGTCATTACCCGATGGCTACGTGATCGATGGCGAGATTCTCGCGTGGGAGCCCGGCGCGGCAGCGCCATTGCCGTTCGCGCGGCTGCAACCGCGCATCGCGCGCAAGACGCTGACGCGCAAGATACTCGCGGATTCGCCCGCCGCGCTGCTCGCATACGACCTGCTCGAAGCAAACGGACGGGACCAGCGCATGAACCCGCTCGCTGAACGGCGTGCACGCCTCGATGCGCTGGCCAGCTCCGTCGATGGCACGCTCGCGCGTGGTCTGCTGCGCGTATCGCCGCTCGTCCTTGCAGCGGACTGGACCGCGCTCGCGGCGTTGCGCGACGAGAGCCGCGCGCGCGGCGTCGAAGGCTTGATGCTCAAGGAGCGCGAGTCGATGTACGGCGTCGGTCGTACCAAGGCGTCGGGCACGTGGTGGAAATGGAAGATCGAGCCTTATGCGGTGGACGCTGTACTTGTTTACGCGCAGCGCGGTCATGGCCGTCGCGCGAGTCTTTACACGGACTACACGTTCGCGGTGTGGGACGAGGCCGACGGCGTGCGCATGTTGGTGCCGTTCGCGAAGGCCTATTCAGGGCTCACGGATGAAGAGATGCGTCGGGTCGATGCGATCGTGCGCAAGACCACCGTCGATAAATTCGGCCCCGTGCGCAGCGTGACGCCGACGCTCGTGTTCGAGATCGGCTTCGAAGGGATACAAGCGAGTTCGCGTCACAAGTCCGGCGTGGCCGTGCGTTTTCCGCGCATGCTGCGCTGGCGCACGGACAAACACATCGACGACGCAGATACGCTCGCGATGCTGAAAGGGTTTATCGATAATCGTGCGGGATAACCCGCAGAGCACAAACCCCTAACATGTCGAGCATTTTTTTATCGGCATCGTCGCTTATTCTTTTGATAAGACCGCGTCATCGATTCGCGCCATCAGTGCGCAAGCGGCATGCATTGCGTGGCCCCCCAATCCGTTGAAATTACCGATAACCCGCGACGCCCCGGAACGAGGCGGATAGCACAAAGACAGAGCGCCAATCGATGCTGCGCAGCGCGCACATCGCAGGCGCCGTCATTCAAACGCCGTGATGAATGGGCACGCTGAATCCCGCATTCCAGCTGATTGAAATGCTGGAAAGCGCGACGAGGCGTGCTGGCCGCGGCATCGTCCGATGCGAAGCGGGAATAACAAAAAGCTGCTCGTAGTCCGGCAAAAGCAATGGGATCGAATCTTGCACGTGTGGCGCGGATGCCCTTCAGGGCCAATGTAAAAGGGCGAGAAAAATGACAGTGTTCAACGACAACGTGGACAGCAGCGACGACGTGCTCGTATGGCGACCGATCCGCTATGCGATGGCCGCGCATCGTCGCGTGCTGGTAGTCGACGATTACCGGGAAGCGGCCGATGCGCTGCAAATGCTACTGATGGCCGACGGCTTCGAATGCCGCGCGCTCGACGATCCGTTTGCCGTGTGCGAGACCGCGCGCGAATGGCAGCCGTTCGCGGTGGTGCTCGACATCAAGATGCCTGGACTCGACGGGCTCGAACTCGCGCGGCGGCTGCGCGCGCATCCGCAGACTTCACACATGCTGCTGGTCGCGTGTACCGCGTTTGCGTCGCGCGACGATCGCGCGCTCGCGAAGGCCGCCGGCTTCGACGCGCATTGCGCCAAACCGTTGACACCCGAGCGTCTGCTGCGCGTGCTCGAATCGGCGGCGGCGTTGCATGCGGCGGAGCCATCATCTGAATCACGTTGTTAGCGAAAACTCACTGACAGTTCTGTTATTTCTGCACGGTCGTCGGCAGAAAATCGCACTCGTCGCTCTGCGAATCCGTTTGTCATCAATCTGCCATCTGTCCGCCACCGTTCTGTCCAACGCAGTTTCTTAAGCCATGCGTGCCCCTGCGCTAGCCGGCGCACAGGAGTTTCCTCTCGCTATTGCATGCAGGCCCACTCGTTGCTGAAAGACCGATGACGCGGCGCGTTCGTGCGCGCCGCCCATGGTCATTCGCACCGAGGGAGATCCGACATGAGCGACACGCAACGTCCGGCACCGCCGTTTCCTGAACAGCAGCAGGACCAGAGGCCCGGTCGCACGGCCGACATGAACCCGCAACCGGATCACGGCGAGAAAACCTATGAAGGATCGGGGCGTCTCGCAGGCAAGGCGGCGATCGTGACCGGCGGCGACAGCGGCATCGGCCGCGCGGTCGCGATCGCGTTCGCGCGCGAAGGTGCGGATGTGCTGATCGCCTATCTCGACGAAGACGACGATGCGCGCGAGACCGCGCGCTGGGTCGAGGACGCGGGTCGCAAGGCGGTGCTGGTCGGCGGCGATATCCGCGATCGCACGCATTGCGATGCGATCGTCGACAAGGCGATCGAGGCATTCGGCCGGCTCGACGTGGTGGTCAACAACGCCGCGTATCAGATGAGCTATCCGTCGCTCGATGCGATCAGCGACGAAGAATGGGACAGGACCTTCGATACCAACATCGGCGCGATGTTCAGAATCACGCGCGCGGCGGTGCGCCATATGAAGCCGGGCGGCGCGATCATCAATACTTCGTCGATCAATGCCGATCATCCGAATCCTGGCCTGATCGCGTACGCGACCACCAAGGGCGCGATCCAGAACTTCACCGGTGGCCTCGCGCAATTGCTCGCGGAAAAGGGCATTCGCGCGAACTGCGTGGCGCCGGGACCGATCTGGACGCCGTTGATTCCATCGACGATGCCGGCCGACAAGGTCGAGCAGTTCGGCAAGCAGGTGCCGATGAAGCGCCCCGGCCAACCGGCCGAACTGGCCGCCGCGTACGTGATGCTCGCGTCGGATGAAGCGAGCTACATCTCGGGCGCGACAATTGCGGTAACGGGCGGCGCGCCGATTATTTAGGTTGTCGAACTGATGGCGGCATGGCCGCCTGCGCTCACGTACGAGGTTCGCGCAGCGGGTTTTCATAACGTCCTAAGGGAGAGTGCCATGAAGATCGATGTATCCGTCAAACTGGCTGCCGCGCTCGTTTCAGGCTGCTTCGCGCTAGGCTTTGCGCAGGCGGGCTTCGCGCAGACCGGTACCAATCCGTCCATGCAAAACGGCAAGTCTGCCGCGCAACCCGGCGCAAGCCTGGAAGAATCGCGCACGCCGGACACGACCAGCGCGAACAACGCGAACGGCAATGTCGGCGAATCGGGGGGCGCCACCAATGGGGTGGCCGGCGGCGGCAATGGGAAAACCACCAACAGGCGCTTCAAAGGCGCGACGCCGCCGCGCGCGGGTAGTGGGGCGGGGCAATAAGCGATCCGTCGAGCGCGTCGGCCTGCCTCGCGACGCGCCGGACGCCGCGGCGGCATCGCGCTCGCGCGCTGTCGCCGCTTTGCATTGGTTTGAGTTGCGTTGAGTTCCGTCGCGTGTCGCATTGCTTGCGCGATGCCTTGTGAGGAGGAAATCCGATGGCTACCCCCGATGCTGAAACCGCCCGGGCCGACGCGCCCGCGTCGCATGCATTGACGTTCGAGATCAACGGCGAGACGCGGCGCTTCGACGTCGAAGCGTGGACCTCGCTGCTCGATCTGCTGCGCGAGCATGCGCACCTGAGCGGCACCAAGAAGGGCTGCGATCACGGTCAATGCGGCGCTTGTACGGCGATCGTCAATGGCCAGCGGATCAATACCTGCCTCGCGCTCGCGGTCGTGTACGACGGCGCATCGATCACGACGATCGAAGGTCTCGCGAACGGCGACACGTTGCATCCGCTGCAGCAGGCGTTCATCGATCACGACGCGTTCCAGTGCGGCTACTGTACGCCCGGACAAATCTGCTCCGCGCACGCGATGCTCGAAGAAGGACATGCGCGCTGCGCGGACGATGTGCGCGAGCAGATGAGCGGCAATCTGTGCCGCTGCGGCGCGTATCCGAACATCGTCGCGGCGATTCTCGACGCTGCGCATTTCGGTGACGATGACGCAAGGCAAGACAGTGCGGTCGCGAATAAATCTGGGGCGCGGCCATGAACCGCTTCTCGTACACGCGCGCCGATGCGGTGCAGGATGCGCTCGAACGGCATCGTTCGGACAGGGGCGCCGCGTTCATCGCGGGCGGCACGAATCTCGTCGACCTGCTGCGCGAAGACGTGGCGCGCCCGGCTTTGCTCGTCGACATCAACCGTTTGCCGCTCAGGCAGATCGAAGCGTCGGCGCAAGGCGGCCTGAAGATCGGCGCGCTCGTAACCAATAGCGCGCTCGCGTATGACGATACTGTCGCGACACGCTACCCGCTGCTCGCGAAAGCGATCCTGGCGGGCGCGTCGCCGCAGATTCGCAACGTCGCGACGGTCGGCGGCAATCTGCTGCAACGCACGCGCTGCTACTACTTCTACGACGTGGGCACGCCGTGCAACAAGCGCGAACCCGGCAGCGGCTGTCCGGCGCTGCACGGCGTGAACCGCATTCACGCGATCCTCGGTGCGAGCGAGCACTGCATCGCCGTGCATCCGTCCGATATGTGCGTCGCGTTGGCGGCGCTCGGCGCCACTGTGCATCTGATCGGCAACGACGGCGCACGCACGCTGCCGTTCGCGGATTTTCACCGGCTGCCCGGCGATACGCCGCAGATCGACACCAACCTGCGCGACGACGAACTCGTGACCGCGATCGAACTGCCGCCGCAAGGTTTTGCCGCGCATCACGCGTACGTGAAGGTGCGCGACCGCGCATCGTATGCGTTCGCGCTGGTGTCGGCCGCGGTCGGTGTCGAGCTCGATGACGAGTCGCGGATCGTCGACGCGCGTTGCGCGCTCGGCGGGGTCGCGCACAAGCCGTGGCGCGATCCCGCCGCCGAAGCCGCACTGCGCGGCGCGATGCTGAACGCGCGAACGTTGCGCGACTTTGCGGCGACGCTGCTGCGCGGTGCGCGCCCTCAGCGCGACAACGCGTTCAAGATCGAACTCGCGGCGCGCGTGATCGTGCGCGCCTTCGGCGAGGCCACACAACGTTCGTTCGAGGAGGCCGCGCGATGAACCGTGCCGAAACCTTGCCGTCGACAGGCAGCCCGAAGCCTGCCACCGGCGCGCCGCATTCGCGTGTGGACGGGCCCGTCAAAGTGACCGGCGCCGCGCAATATGCCGCCGAGTTCTGCGTCGAAGGGCTCGTGTATGGCGTCGTCGTGTCGGGCACGATCGCGACAGGCAAGATCGTGTCGATCGATACCTCGGCCGCCGAGGCGCTGTCCGGCGTGCTGCTCGTGCTCACGCATCGCAAGCGCCCGGCGCTGCCGTCGGACGTCGACGCGTTCAAGGACATGGTCGCGCCCGGCGGCACGCCATTGAGGCCGCTGTGGGACGAGCGCGTGTGGTACAGCGGGCAGCCGGTCGCGCTGGTGGTCGCGCAATCGCTGGAACTGGCGCGCTACGCGGCGTCGCTGGTGCAGGTGCGTTACGAGGCCGGCTCGCACCAGACCGATATCGAAGCAGCGTTGACGAGCGCCGTGCCGCCGTCGGCCGAGAAGGGCGGCTTCGATCCGCCTCCGCCCGAGCGTGGCGACCCACGCAAGGCCCTGGCCGCAGCAAAGGCGCGCGTGGACGCGTTCTACACGACACCACCGGAGTATCACAATCCGATGGAAATGCACGGATGCACCGTGGTGCCCGATGCGCAAGGACGCTTGACCGTCTATGAAAAGACTCAGGGCGTCGTCAATACGAAGGGCTATCTGACACGTGTGTTCGGTTTGAAGGACGACGAAGTGCAGGTGGTGTCGCCGTTCGTCGGCGGCGCGTTCGGCTCCGGCTTGCGGCCGCAATATCATCTGGCGCTCGCGGTGATGGCCGCGCGCGAACTGAAGAAACCCGTGCGCGTCACGCTGACGCGGCAGCAGATGTTCACCTTCGCGCATCGTCCGCAAACGGTGCAGCGCGTCGCGCTCGGCGCGTCGGCGGATGGCCGCCTGCAGGCGGTGATCCACGAGGCGGTGTCGGAAACCTCGCGCTACGAGGACTACTGCGACGTGGTGGTCAACTGGGCGGGGCAGCTGTATCGATGCGACAACGTGTCGATGGGCTACAGGGTCGCGAAGCTCGACGTGCCGACACCGGCCGACATGCGCGCGCCCGGCGCGACACAAGGGCTCTTTGCGCTCGAAGTCGCGATGGACGAACTGGCCGAGGCATTGCGGATGGACCCGCTCGAATTGAGGCTCGTCAACTATGCGGAGCGCGACGCGAACAAGAATCTGCCGTTTTCGAGCAAGGCGCTGCGCGACTGCTATCGCGATGGCGCGGCCCGCTTCGGCTGGGCGGGGCGGCCGCTCGAGGCGCGCGCACGCCGCGACGGCAACGAGTTGATCGGCTGGGGCATGGCGACCGGTGTGTGGGACGCGATGCAGAACGAAGCGGCCGCACGCGCGGTGTTGACGCCCGATGGCCGCGTCAGCGTGTCGAGTTCGACCGCCGATATCGGCACCGGAACCTACACCGCGATGACGCAGATCGCCGCCGATGCGCTCGGCGTGCCGCTCGGCGACGTCAGCTTCGAACTCGGCGACACCCGGCTGCCGAAGGCGCCGATCGAGGGCGGATCGTGGACGGTGTCGTCGGTGGGCAGCGCAGTCGATGCCGCGTGTACGCGCCTGCACAACCGTCTGGTTGAACTGGCGCGCGAACATGGTGGGGCACGGTTCGCGTCGGCGACTCGCGAACACGTGCGGCGCGAGCGCAACCGGCTCGTGTGCGGCCCACACGCGGACGACTCGATCGCGATTGCGACGCTGTTGCAGCGCGCCGGGCTGGACGAACTCGAAGAGCAGGCCAGCGTGAAGCCGCACGAAAAGCAGCAGGCGTATTCGATGGGCACGCATTCGGCGGTGTTCGCCGAAGTGCGCGTCGACGAAGCGCTCGGCACTGTGCGGGTCACGCGCGTGGTCAGCGCGGTCGCGGCGGGACGCATCGTCAATCCGAAGACGGCGGGCAATCAGGTCGCAGGCGGCGTCGTGTGGGGCATCAGCATGGCGCTGCACGAGCACGGCCAGTTCGATCACGCGCTCGGGCGCCAGATGAATCACAACCTCGCCGAATATCACATGCCGGTGAATGCCGACATTCACGAGATCGACGTGCTGTTCGTCGACGAGCGCGATGACATCGTCAATCCGCTCGGCGTCAAAGGTGTCGGCGAAATCGGCGTGGTGGGCGTGGCCGCGGCAGTGTGCAACGCGATCTGGCATGCGACCGGCAAACGCATCCGCGATTTGCCCATTACGCCCGACAAGCTGCTCGGCTGACTACGCCCCTGAGCGCATGTGCATGGACGGCCCGTTGCCGCGTCGATCGATTCGACGCGGCAACGCCGCGCTCAATTCGCGTACTTGAACTCCGGCAACGCCTCGAGCGATTTCTTCGTCGCCTCGGGCAGCACGACGCGCCGGTTGTCGATCTGCAGATCGTTGAACGGCACGGCGACCAGATGCTTGCCCATGCCGAGAAAGCCGCCGACCGACAGGATCGCATACGTGGTGCGCTCGGTGCCCGGCGACACGATCAGATCATCGAGCGTGCCGATGTTGTCCTTGTTGCGGTTGTACACGTCCGCGCCCGACAGCTTCGACGCGCGATAGCCGCTCGCAAGCTGCACGACGTCCGTGCGTTTTTCGGTGATCGCCTGCGGCGCGCCTTGCGCGAACGCGCTGCCGCACGTGCCTAACGCGGAAATCAGCGTAATGGCGGCGAGAAGCGATGCGGAAGCGGCCAGCGGTGTGATCTGCGGGTTGCGCATCATCTGTGTTCTCCCGGTTTGGTGTGGTGGCGTTTCGACGGCGCGCAATGCGTGCGCCTTGCCGGTATGCTGCAAATCTCATGCCGCGACTTTGAGCTGAGGGAAAGCGAGGCGCATCAGGCCCATAAGTTGCTGCACGCACCGGCCCGCTGCTTGCGCGCGGTGCAATGTCCGGCGCGCGGGCCTCGAATGCCTACACTGGAACAATGAGCAGCAAAGAACACGTGGAAAGGCAGTTGAAAAAAACACATGCATGACCCTGAGATACCAACCTCCTTGCAGCCACTGAGAACACCTATGTCTTCCCCAGCCAGCTACTCGACACGCATTGCCGAAGGCACGCCTTTTCCGCTCGGCGCGACATGGAACGGCAGTGGCGTCAACTTCGCGTTGTTCTCCGCGCACGCAACCAAAGTCGAACTGTGTCTGTTCGATGAAACTGGCCAATACGAATTCGAACGGATCGAGCTGCCCGAATACACCGACGAGGTATGGCATGTGTTCGTACCGAATCTGAAACCGGGTGCCGTCTATGGATATCGCGTGCATGGTCCCTACGAGCCCGAAAACGGGCATCGCTTCAATCCGAACAAGCTGCTGCTCGATCCATATGCGAAGGCGCACATCGGCGAGCTGAAATGGGCGCCGGAAATCTTCGGCTATACGCTCGGCTCGGAAGAACTCGACCTGTCATTCGATGAACGCGATAGCGCGCCTTTCGTGCCGAAGTGCAAGGTGGTCGACGCGAATTTTTCGTGGAGCCATCCGGAGCGCAACGCGCTGCCGTGGGAGCGCGTGATTCTCTACGAGACGCACGTGCGCGGCTACACGAAACGTCATCCGCGGGTGCCCGAGCATTTGCGCGGCACGTTCGCGGGTCTGGCGCAGCAGCCGGTGCTCGACTATATCCGCAGCCTTGGCGTGACCTCGGTCGAGCTGATGCCGATCCAGACTTTCGTCAACGACAGCCATCTGCTCGACAAGGGTCTCACGAACTACTGGGGTTACAACACGATCGGCTTCTTCGCGGCCGATCCGCGCTTTTTCGCGTCATCGACCGAGTCGGTCGGCGAATTCAAGGAGATGGTCGACCGCTTTCACCAGGCCGATCTCGAAGTGATACTCGACGTCGTGTACAACCACACGGCCGAAGGCAACGAACGCGGCCCGACGGTCTCGTTCAAGGGCATCGACAACGCGTCGTACTACCGGCTGATGCCCGACGAGCCGCGCTACTACATCAACGACACCGGCACCGGCAATACGCTGAACCTGTCGCATCCGCGCGTGCTGCAGATGGTGACCGACAGCCTGCGCTACTGGGTCACCGAAATGAAAGTGGACGGCTTCCGCTTCGATCTCGCGACGATCCTCGGCCGCGAAGATCACGGCTTCGACGAGGGCGGCGGCTTTCTCGACAGCTGCCGCCAGGACCCGGTCCTCTCCAGCATCCGGCTGATCGCCGAGCCGTGGGATTGCGGCCCCGGCGGCTATCAGGTGGGCGGTTTTCCGCCGGGCTGGGCCGAATGGAACGATCGCTTCCGCGACACCGCGCGGGCGTACTGGAAGGGCGACGAGGGCAGCGCCGCCGATCTCGCGACGCGCGTCACCGCGTCGGGCGACAAGTTCAATCATCGCGGCCGGCGGCCGTGGGCGAGCGTGAACTTCATCGCCGCGCACGACGGCTTCACGCTGAGCGATCTGGTCTCGTACAACGACAAGCACAACGAGGCAAACGGCGAGGACAACCGCGACGGCCATTCGGACAACAAGTCGTGGAACATGGGCGCCGAAGGACCGACCGACGACGCCGACATCCGCCAGCAACGCGAGCGCCAGAAGCGCAATCTGCTCGCGACGTTGCTGCTGTCGCAGGGCACGCCGATGATCCTCGCCGGCGACGAATTCGGCCGCACGCAGCAGGGCAACAACAACGCGTATTGCCAGGACAACGAGATCAGCTGGGTCGATTGGGATGCGATCGACGACGACGGCCGCGCGCTGACCGAGTTCGTGCGCAATCTGACCACGTTGCGCCACCGTTTGCCGGTGCTGAGGCGCGGCCGTTTTCTGACTGGCGAATACAACGAGACGCTCGACGTGACCGACACGCGCTGGCTATCGCCGGACGGCACCGACATCACGGGCGAGCAGTGGGCCGATCCGGCGATGCGCTGCTTCGGCCTCGTGATCGACGGACGTGCGCAGGCGAGCGGCATTCGCCGTCTCGCGTCAGACGCGACCTTGCTGCTGGTGCTGAACGCGTATCACGACGTCGTCAACTTCACGCTGCCCGACATTCCCGAGGGCGATTTTTGGACCTGCCTCGTCGACACCAACATGCCGGTGCGCGCCGAGCTGCCGCAATTCAGCGCGGGCGATGCCTACCAGGTGACCGGCCGCTCGCTGCTGCTGTTCGCGCTCGAAGCGCCGAGCCGCGCGACGCAGCGCGTGTTCGACCGCCTCGAAGAGCAGTTGACTTCCGACGAAGGCGACTCCGCGCCAGGCTAGTCCCGGCTGGCGAGCGACGCCAGCCCCGTTGCAAAAGCGGGCCGCAGCACAGGTACAAGGTTTGCTCCTTCTGTCGTTGGCGATACGCACGCGTCTGCGACCTTCGCCACGGCAGGCGTGCGCACGCAAACGGCCAAGCTGGAGTGAACAAATGGAACAGGAACCAAGCGTCGACGAGCAGATCCGCACGCGCGCCTACTATCTGTGGGAGCAGGCGGCCGAGCCGAAGGGCACGCCCGAGCAATACTGGGAGCAGGCCCGCAGTGAGATCGAGAAGGAGGCACCACCGGTCGAGAGCGGGCCGGTGTCGGGCGATTCGCTGAAATAGACATTCCTCAACGGGATTGAGTAATAAGACTCCGAGCCGGCGAACCGCGTCCGGCTCAGGGACCGTTTTTCCATGCCCGCTTTTCGCTCCGCAACATGAACGACACACCCGAGCCGCGCGGCACGAGCGCCGCCGCGCGCATTCAGGCGGCCTCCACCGCCTTCGGTATCGAGGGGCTCGTCACGTTCGGCGTCGGCGTGATCGCGGTCGCATGCCTGTACGTCGCGAGCGCGGTGATGATTCCGATCACGCTCGCGATCCTGTTGAGCTTTCTCGTCGCACCGCTCGCCGATGCGCTGTCCCGGCTCAAACTCGGCCATGTCGCGTCGGTGTGCGCGGCGGTCCTGATCTCGGTGTCGGTCATCGCGCTGCTGTGCGCGGTAATCGCCACGCAGCTGACCGATCTCGCGGCCGGCATGCCGCGCTATCAGGCGACCATCCAGCACAAGATCGACACCGTGCGCAGTCTGACGATCGGCAAGCTGAACCGTTTCGCGAGCGAGGCGGGGCAGGCATTGCAGCGCGCGACGATCGAGCCGCCGCAGCCGCGAGCGCCGAACGGCGCGGCGGCCGCGGCGAGTCCGCAGGCGTCGACGGCGGTGCCGGTGGAAGTGCGCGAGCCGGTGCCGACGCCGTTCGAGCTCGCGCGACGCGTGCTGTCGCCGGCCATCAGTCCGTTGGCAACCGCGTTCATCGTTTTCGTCGTCACGATCGTGATCCTGCTGCAACGCGACGACCTGCGCGATCGCGCGATCCGGCTGTTCGGCTCGCGCGACCTGCACCGCACGACCACGGTGATGGACGAGACCGCGCGGCGCCTGAGCCGCTACTTCGTGTCGCAACTCGGCGTCAACACCGGCGTCGGCGTCGTGATCGGGACGGGGCTGTTTCTGATCGGCGTGCCGAGCCCGATCCTGTGGGGCATTCTCGCGGCGCTGCTGCGGCTCGTGCCCTACGTCGGCATCTGGATCGCGGCGATACTGCCCACCGCGCTCGCCGCTGCGGTCAGTCCCGGCTGGGCGATGGCGATCTGGTCGCTGGTGCTGTTCGTGGTCGCGGAGCTGGCGGTGGGGCAGGTGGTCGAGCCGCTGCTGTATGGGCGCAGCACCGGCCTGTCGCCGTTTTCGGTGGTGGTCGCGGCGATCTTCTGGAGCTGGATCTGGGGGCCGATCGGGCTGATCCTGTCGACACCGTTGACGCTGTGTCTGCTGGTGCTCGGCCGGCACGTGCGGCGTCTCGAGTTTCTCGACGTGCTGCTCGGCGATCAGCCCGCGCTGACGCCGGTCGAAAACTTCTATCAACGCGCGCTCGCCGGCGATCCGGATGACGCGATCGAGCAGGCCGAAGTGCTATTGCGCGACTGCTCGCTGTCTGCCTATTACGACAAAGTCGCGATCCAGGGCTTGCGGCTCGCGGCCAACGACGTGACGCGCGGCAGCGTGACCAGCGCGCAACTCGCGCGCATCGAGTCGACGACCAACGACCTGGTCGACGGCCTCGACGGCTACGAGGATCGCGAGCCGGCGCCGCTCGCGACGCAGGCGAACCGGGGCCCAGTGGGGCCGCTGGCACCTTCCGACGAAACGCAGGCCGCGCGGGCGATGCCACGATCGGTCGACGCCGCGCCCGTGTTCGCCTCGCAGGCGCCGACGAGCCGCGTGTTGTGCCTGCCGGGCCGTGGCCCGCTCGATGCGCTCGCGACGATCATTCTGCTGCAGTTGCTCGGCAAGCACGGCTTCGCGGCGCGCTCGCTGCCGCACGAGGCGGTGTCGCGCGCGTCGATCGACAGCCTCGTGGCGGACGACGTGGGCATCGTCTGCCTTCTGTATCTGCAGATCGACGGCATTCCGTCGCATCTGCGCAATCTGATCCGGCGCATCCGCACGCGCTTGCCGAATGTGTCGATCGTGGCCGGCCTTTGGACACCCGAGGATACGCAGCAGTGGAGTGCGGAACAGCAGGAATCGCTGGAAGCGGAGTGCGCCGTGACGTCGTTGCAGCAGATGCTGGCCGCGTGCCGTCGTCTCGATGCGACGCGAACGGTGATCGCGGAGCCCCAGTTCGAGCATGGCTGAAGCCTTGCGGCAGCGTGGCTGGTTATCCGCCGCTGCCTGACGGCGTCGCCGCGCCCGTTGCTCCCGCCGCATCGGCATCGCTCTGCCAGCCGCCGCCTAGCGCCTTGTACAGCGCCACCAGGTCGGTGCTGACCTGGGTCGTGCCCTGAGCGTATTGCTCTCGTGCCTGCGCGAGCTGCCGCTGCGCATCGAGCACGTTGATGAAGCTCGTCAGGCCCTTGCGATAGCTATCGCGCGACAGATCGAACGAGGTCTGCTGCGCGGTGACGCTGTCCGCGAGCGCATCGCGCCGCGCCTGATCGGTGCGATAGACGACCAGCGCGTTGTCGACGTCCCTCAGCGCGCTCAGCACGGTCTTGCGGTAATCGAGCGCGGCTTCGGCCTGTTGGGCCTTCGACATGCGCAGATTGGCTACCAGCGCGCCGCCCTGGAAAATCGGCAGAGACACGGTGGGCCCGAGCGAATAGAACAGGTGCGACCAGCGCGCGAGATCGCGGGCATTCGTCGCGCGCATGCCGGCCTGGCCGGTCAGCGACACGTCGGGGTAGAACTGCGCGACCGCGACGCCGACACTGGCCGTTGCCGCATGCAGATTCGCCTCGGCGCGGCGGATGTCGGGCCGGCGCCGCGCGAGCGTCGACGGCAAGCCTATCGGCACGACGGGCGGCACCGGCGGCACGGTTTGCGGCGTGCTCAGCTGCGCTTCGAGCGCGCCGGGCGGCTCGCCGATCAGATACGCGAGCGCGTTGAGCGACTGGGCGATCTGCTGATCGTATTGCGGCAACTGCGTTTTCGTTTGCGCGAGCTGCGCCCGCGCGCTTTGCACGTCGAGCTCGCTCGCGAGTCCGACCTTCGCCTTGTTCTGCGTCAACTCGACGGTCTCGGCTTGCTGCTCGACGAGGCTCATCGCGATGTTGTGCAAGGTTTGCGCGCCGCGCAGCTGCATATAGGTCTGCGCGACCTCGGCTTCGAGCGACAGCAACGCGTCGTTGCGGCTCTCGTACGCGGCCTCGGTTTGCGCGTTCGCGGCCTCGACCGAGTGACGCACGCGGCCGAACAGATCGAGCTCCCAGGTTGCGTCGAAGCCGACCTGCCACAGATTGATCGGCGCGGTCAGTTGGTCGAGCAGGTTGTTCGCGCCTTTTTGCAACGCGGCGCCCGCGCCCGGTGCGATCGCATTGACGGACGAATTGGGCGCGCCGAGCTGATCGACCTTGTCGTAGGCGCCGTTCTCCTGCAGAAAACCTTTGAGGCCAAGCTGCTCGCGCTGATAGCTGCCGGTCGCGCGCAGATTCGGCAGACCCTGCGCGGCCGCCGATTGGACCTGGGTGCGCGCTTCGACGATGCGCAGCACCGCTTGCTGCAAGTCCAGATTGCCGAGCGCGGCGCGCGTGATCAGCGCGTCGAGCGTCTGATCGTTGAAACTGCGCCACCAGCGCGGGTCGGGATCGGTGTCGAGGGTGGGCACCGAAGCGACGTTGGGCCTCGTTGCGGAGGCGCCGCTAGCGGACGCGTCGCTCGCGGCGGCATTCGCCGC
The DNA here is from genome assembly GCF_902833905.1 of Paraburkholderia tuberum STM678. Lineage (GTDB taxonomy): Bacteria > Pseudomonadota > Gammaproteobacteria > Burkholderiales > Burkholderiaceae > Paraburkholderia > Paraburkholderia tuberum. Next base: position 175,397 of record NZ_CADFGP010000013.1, read on the forward strand.
GGTGCACTGCGTATCGTGCCACTGCGCCGGCACGTCGGCGTGCGGCGCATGAAAGTCGGGGCCGACCGTGCAGGACGCGAGCAGCGCGGACATGGCGACGACGACACAGGCAATCAAACACGTGGCGGGTTCGGGAACGCCGCGCTTCAAACCAGGCTTCACTTCAATGTCCTCCGCCGCCGGACGCCTTGGCCGGTGAAAAGAAAATCGTGATCGGAATGCAAAGCGTGCAGAAAATCGCGAGGAACGCGAACACGTCGACATAGGCAAGGAACGTCGCCTGCGAGATGTACGTGGTGTACAGATGACCGTTCGCCGTTTGCAGCGCCTGAGAAAGCGGCATGCCATTGATGTCCGCGATCGTCCGCGCGTTGCGTTGCAACGTATCGTTGTAATTCTGTGAAAGCGGCGACATGAACTCCGATAGATGCGCCATGCGAGCCTGCGTGCGCTCGCGAACCATCGCGGTCGACAGCGAGATACCGATCGAACCCGCGACGTTGCGGAACATCGTGAACAGCGCGGACGCGTCGTCGTTCAGTCGCGGCGGTACCGTCAGATACGCAAGCGTCGTGATCGGCACGAACAGGAAGCCGATCGCCAGCGACTGCGCGCTGCGCATCTTCACCAGCGTGAAGTAGTCGATGTCCGGCACCAGCATGTGCGAATACGCGAGCGCGCACGCGAGCAGCCCGAAGCCGGTGGCCACCAGAAAACGCGTCTGCACGTGCGGCATCATTTTGCTGATCAGTGGAATTTCCATCGTGATCAGCACAGCGCCAGGCGACAGCACGAGGCCCGCGAGCATCGCCGTATAGCCGAGCTGCTGTTGCGCGAGCTGTGGCACGAGCACCGCGCTGCCATACAGAATCGTCGCGAACGCGGCGATCGTCACGCAGCCGAGCGCGAAGTTGCGGTCCTTCAGACAGCGCAGATCGACGACCGGCTTCTTCGTGTACAGCAGCCAGTACGTCGCACCGACGATGCCCGACACCGCGAGCACCGCGAACGTACGAATGAAGTTCGACGAAAACCAGTCGTCGTCCTCGCCGCGATCGAGCATCACCTGCAGGCAGCCGAGGCCGATCGCGATCAAAAGGATGCCCACGTAATCCACCGACACGCGCAGATCGCCCTTGCGTTTCCACGGCGGATCCTCGACCAGTTGCATCACCGCGAGCGAGGTCAGCACGCCGAACGGCACGTTCACGAGGAACACCCAGCGCCACGAAAAGTTGTCGGTGATCCAGCCGCCGAGCGTGGGTCCCAGCACCGGCGCGACGACGATCGCGACCGCCGAGATCGAAAACGCGCGGCCGCGCTGCTGCGGCGGGAACGTGTCGAGAATGATCGATTGCTGGTTCGGTTGCAGTCCGCCGCCGAAAAAGCCCTGCAAACAGCGGAAGATGATCAGCTGCCACAGATTGGTCGCGATGCCGCATAGAAACGAGCACACGGTGAACGCAATGATGCAGACGAGGAAATAGCGCTTGCGCCCGAGCAGCCGACCGAAGAAACCCGAGATCGGCAGCACGATGCCGTTGGCGACCAGATATGAGGTCAGCGTCCACGTCGCTTCGTCGTAACTGGCAGACATCGTGCCCGCGATGTGCGGCAGCGCGACGTTGACGATGGTCGTGTCGAGCACTTCCATGAACGCGGCGAGCGTGACGACGATCGCGATCAGCCACGGATTCGCGGATGGCTTCCAGTTCGACGCCTCGCCAAGCGACGCCTCGCCGGGCGCGTCGGACGCCGTCATTTGAGGTACACCTTCGGCGTGACCGACAAGCCCAGCCCGAGCGGATGATCGCGCGGCAGACCTTCGTCGATGATGATCTTGACCGGTACCCGCTGCACGATCTTCACGAAGTTGCCGGTTGCGTTTTCGGTCGGGAACGCCGAGAAGCGCGAGCCGCTGCCGAGTTGCACGCTATCCACATGGCCGCGCAGATCGAGCTTCGGATACGCGTCGACGTCGACTTCGACCTTTTCGCCGGGGCGGATGCGTTCGAGCTGCGACTCCTTGAAGTTCGCGGTAACCCACACCTGCGGCGTGACGATCGAGAACAGCGACACGCCCTCGGTCAGGAAGCTGCCGAGCTGCACGTTGCGCCGCGTGATCCAGCCATCCGACGGCGCGCGCACCTCGCAGTACGACAGATTCAGCTTCGCCTGTTCGAGCTGTGCCTCAGCCTGATGCACCTGCTGGCGGCGTTCGTCGACGGCGGCCTCGGCCTCGCGCAACTGCTGCGGCACGAGGCTCGCGGTCCGCTGCTGCGCGCGCGCCTGCTCGAGGCTCGCGTTGGCCGACTGGCGCTGTGCGTCGGCGGTATCGACGTTCTGCTGCGTGGTCGCGCGCGGATCGACCGTGTGCTGACGCTGCCAGGAGGCTTGCGCCTCGCGCAGATTCGCTTCCGCCGACGAGGTTTGCGCCTTCGCCTCGCGGTACTGCGCCGGATACTGCACGCGCGCGATGTCGAGCTGCACCTGTGCGGCGTTCAATTGCGCCTTTGCAAGACCAAGCTGCGCCTTCGCCTGATCGACCTGCGCCTGGTAGTCTCGCTTGTCGATCACGAGCAGCAGGTCGCCCTTGTGCACGAACTGGTTGTCGTCGACCGCCAGCGTCACCACGTAGCCGGAGACTTTCGGCGCCATCGTGATCGCGTTGCCATCGGTGTAGGCGTCGTCGGTCGTCACCTCGTTGCGCGTCGCGAACCACCAGACGAAGCCGACGATGCCAATCAGGATCACGACCGCGCCGAGGATGATCAGCGGCTTCTTGCCGGGCGTCTTTTTCTGCTGACCGTCGTCGCCGTTGTCCTTGTCGTTGTTGCCGTTGCCATGTTTGCCGTCAGCGCGGCCCTGGTCGCCGCGTTTGCCGACGCCGTCGCGTTCGTCGTTGCCGTCGCGGCGATCATCGCCGTGCGGCGCATCACGCCCGAATGCTTCCTGCCCGGCGCTGGCCGAGCCGGTCTCGTCTGACATGGTGAGTCGTTTCCGTCGTTCCAGTGGGTTGAGAATGGGGGAGTGCAATAGATGCCATCCGCGGCCGCCGCGAACACAGTGATGGGCGAGGCCGCGGGCGCTCGGCAAGCGCGGGCAGCGCGAACCGCTGCCACGCGGCTATTGACCGGCGGGCTTGTCGTGCCCGGCCTTTGCCTTGTCCTGCTCCGGCTCGATCCTCGTGGTGCCGCCCGTCGACGGCGGGTCGCTAGCCGGGAAGCTGTCTTCGACCTGCTTGTCGATCTGCTTTTCGCTCTTTTCCGAGTGAGGATGTTTTTCCTTGTATGTCGTCATGGTGACTCCTTAGTCAAGGTTGAACGGCAACACGATGGGTCACGACGCCGCCGCTTCCGGCGCGCCGATGATCGCGAGCGCGTCGGCCCGCGACAGCCCGCCGCGCATCGCGTCGGAAAGCCGCGCGGTCAGCGCTTCGCGCTCGCAGGCGAACACCGCGTCGACGTGGCCGTCGCACACGTACAGCGCGATGAACTGGTGATGATCGAAGTCGCCATCGACGACGATCTCATCCCACTCGCTCGCGTGGCCGAGGTATTCGAAGTTCTTGCCGTAGTGATAGGTCCAGAAGAACGGCACGTCGGCATAGCGATTGCGCAAACCGCACATGTTCTGCGCGGCGATGCGCGCATGCTGCTGCGCGACGCGCCAATGCTCGATACGCACCGGCTCCTGGTTCTCATGCAGCGTGAACACGGCGATATCGCCGGCCGCATATAGACCGCACGCGGCGTTCATGCCGGCATTGACGACCACGCCGCCGTCCTTCTGCAACGGCAGTCCTTCGACAAACCCCGTAGCCGGTGCAACCCCCGTGCCCAGCAGCACGACATCGGCCGCGATGGCCTCGCCGCCGGCAAGCATCACCGTATGCACATTGCCTTCCTCGCCCTCGAGTGAGGCGACCTTGGCGTCGAGATAAAACTTCACGCCATTGCTTTCGTGCAGCGCGCGAAACATCTGGCCCGCGCGCTCGCCGAACTGCTTCGCGAACGGCACCTTGTCGCGCGAAATCACGGTGACGGGCACCCCGTGCTTGCGCAACGCGGACGCGACTTCGAGGCCGATGAAGCTGCTGCCGAGAATCGCGACCCGGGTTTGCGATGCATCGTCACCGAGCGCGTCGATCAACGCGGCGGCATCGTCGAGGTGTCGAAGCACATGCACACCGCCGAGTTCGCAGCCGGGCATGTCGGGCACTTTCGGCACGCTGCCGGTCGCGAGCAGCGCGGTGTCGTATTTCAGCGGCTCGATGCTCTGCTCGCTACTACCCGCGCCGGCTTCGAAATGGATCGTGTGCGCAGGCACGTCGAGCCGCGCGACCTTCGCGACGATACGCTCGATGCCGTGCGTGTGCAGCCAGTCGGGCGGCAGCAGCGGCGGCACGTCGGCCGGCGTCATTTCAAACGAGGGGACGAATTTGCTCAGCGAGGTGCGGTCATAGGGCGCGTGCGCTTCGTCGCCGATCAGCGTGATGCGGCCCTCGAAGCCGAACTCGCGTAACGCGGCACAGGCAGCGGCGCCGGCCGCGCCCGCGCCGATTACCACGTAGTGCTTGCGTTGCGCGGTGGCATCGGGCGGGGATGTGTGTGCCGCCGGTGCCGGCGCTGCGATTTTTTCCGCCGACACGAGCACGTCGTCTCCATCGAGCGTGACCGGGTAGCGATCGAGCGGCAGCAGCGCGGGCGGCTCGAGCACGTTGCCGGTCGAGACGTCGAACGTACCCTTGTGCCATGGGCAGATGATGCGGCCGTGGCACAGCGCGCCCTCTTCAAGCGGGCCCCCGGCATGCGGGCAATCAGGCGAGTACGCCCGCACGGTGTCGCCATCGCGCACCAGCAGAATCGGCGTGCCGTCCACGATCACGCGCAGCGCGCGGTCCGCTGGCAATTCCGAGAGCCGCGCGACGCGGTGGGCAGTCGTGGACATGGTGAGGCCTCGCGCAAGAAAGAGCTCGCGCAGCGCACGCAAACGCGTCGCGAGCGGTGACGGAAGTACGCTTGCCATCAAGCAGCGATAAGGCAGCAATCGTCGTGCCCGGACGCGTCGGCGGAGTGATGCCGTGAAGCTGCTTGGGAAGATAGGCCGAGTTGCGGTAAATTTCGAGACAGGGGAATTAGCGCGCGAACAGCGGCGTGCGAATTCACAGGCAATGCCTTCCCTGACCGTATGCAACTTTGATGGAGCAGGTGACCGTGCAGCGTGCAGAACGTGTCGCAGTCGATGTGCCGATGCCGTCACGCAACTTCGCGGCGACGCAGCGCATGCTGCTGATCTTGCTGGCCGTGTCGATCGTGTTTCCGTTGGCCTGCCTCGTGGGCTACGGCTACTTCGACTACCAGCGCCGCATCTCCGATGCGAACGATGCGCTCGACCGCCTCGCGCGCGTGGCGCAGGAGCAGGCCGTCAAGGTGCTGGATTTGAACCGGCAGATGGCCTCGCGCGTGATCGAGCTGCTCGGCAATTCCGACGACGCGCAGATCCGCGCGCGCGAGCGCGAATTGCACGAGCGTCTGCAGAGCATCGGCGGCGACTTTCCGCAGGTGGCGTCGATCTCGCTGCTCGGTGTGAACGGCCAGTTACTTGCGTCGAGCCTCGCGTATCCGGCGCCGGCAGTGACGAGCGGCTTGCGCGACGACTTTCTCGCCGCGAAGGCGATGCGTCCCCAGCCGTATTTCTCGCTGCCGATGGTCGGCGCGCCGTCGAAGGTCGACGTGTTCACGACCGCGATCGGCCGCACGGGTACGGACGGTCAGTTTCTCGGCGTGGTCACGGTGGCGCTGCGCAGCGAATATTTTTCGCGCTTCTATCGCGAGCTGACCAACGGCGATCCGTCGCTCGCGCTCGCGCTGTACCGGCAGGACGGCAATCTGCTGGTGCACTATCCGCCATGGCCGGCCGGCGCGCGGCCGTCGATGCACAGCGCGTTCATGTCCGCGTTGCGCGACAAACAGCTGTTCGGGCACCTGCATCTGAATTCGACCGTCGATGGTGTCGAGCGGCTGCTCGCGTTTCGCCGCGTCGGCGACTATCCGTTGTATGTGATGAGCGCGTACGCGATGTCATCGATCGTGGCGGCGTGGCGCACGCACTTTATGTTGATCGCGGCGCTGACGGCGGTGCCCTGCATCGCGATCTGGGGGCTCGTGCTGTATTCGCTGCGTCAGCTCGAGGCGGAGCGGCGCGCGTGGGAGCGGTGGCAGGGCGAGGTCGCGATGCGTCTGTCGGCCGAGGCGTCGAGCCGGCAACTGCAGCGCATGGGCGCGCTCGGCAATCTGGTCGCGAATGTCGCGCACGATTTCAACAATCTGCTGATGGTGGTGTCGGCGAACACCGAGCTCGCGCGCCTGAAGCATTACAACGATCTCGAGAAGGAAGTGCATGCGGTCGAGCGTGCCACCGCTACGGCCGAAGCGCTGACGCGGCGTCTGTTGAGCGTCGCGCGCAAGCAGCCGCTGAAGCAGGAGCCCGTCGAGCTTGCGCGCTGGCTGCCGGCCGCCGTGCCGCTGATCAACGCGGCGCTCGGCGACACGATCGAACTGGCGTTGCGCATGCCGGAGAACCTGTGGCAGGTGCTCGTCGATCCGACCGATCTCGAGTTCGCGATCGTGAACATCGCGATGAACGCGCGCGATGCGATGCCGCGCGGCGGACGCTTCGTGATCCGCTGCCAGAACAATCGGCTGGTCAGCGGCGATACGCTGCTGCCGGACGGCGAGTACGTGCTGATCGCCTGTTCCGACGACGGCGAAGGGATGCCCGAATCGGTCGCGCGACGCGCGTTCGAGCCGCTGTTCACGACCAAGCTGCGCGGCTCGGGCACCGGCCTCGGGCTCGCCCAGGTGCTGTCGATGTCCGAGCAGGCCGGAGGCACCGCGAAGATCGACAGCGTGCTGGGCAGCGGCACGACGGTGCGGATGTTTTTGCCGCGCTATCGTGAGGGCGCCGCGCTGGCCGGCGCCGATGCGCGCCAGCCTCTGCCGACCGCGGCCGGGGCCGTGCTGCTCGTCGAGGACAACGAGGACGTCGCGGCCGGCGTGACCGCGGTGCTCGAAACCTTCGGCTGCGAGGTGCATCACGAGCCGACCGCCGACCAGGCGTTCGACGTGCTGAGCGCCGGCGAGCGCTTCGAGCTCGTGCTGTCGGACATCCAGATGCCGGGCAGGCTGAACGGTATCGACCTGGCGGAGAAGATCCGCAGCGCGTGGCCGTCGCAGAAGATCGCGCTGATGACCGGTTACGCCGACGAGCTCGACCGCGCGCGTCGGCTCGGCATTGCGATACTCGCGAAGCCGTTCAATATCGACGAACTGCATGCGCTGGTGGCTTGCGGCACCTGAAGCCGCGGCACCGTTCGTCTATCGCGTCCATGGGCTTTTCCTGGCGTGCTGTGCTGCGGCACAGCCCTTGCTGAAAAGAGCGCGAGGTTTGCGCGTGCGGTCACCGCGCGCCCACTTTCTTTCGACACTCTCGACACCCAGGAGAATCGCCATGAAAATCAGACACGCAGTGCTCGTTTCCACCTTGCTCGCGGCTTCGTCGCTCGCAATGGCCCAAGGCGCCGGCGCCGGCGGTGGCGCAGGCGGCGGCGGGGGGCCGGCCGGCAACGACCCGAACACCAACGCCGCGACCTCGACACGCGAGGGCGGCGATGCGGGCGCGACCGGGGAGACCACGCCTTCGACTCACCATCACATGAAGAAGCATTCGAAGTCGAAGAAGCCCATGACCGACTCGACGAATACGCCGGGCGCCGACGCGAGCAGCGATACGAAGGGGCAGTAAGCGCAGCGTGTCAAGGCAGAAGGGCGGCAGGCGCCCCGCGTCGAGCATCGTCTGGCGCGTCGGCTCCGGCAGTTTTTCTGTGCGCCGCAGTCCCCCCAGAGCCCGGCACTGTCGGCAACGGGGGGAGGGTTTTATGAGATGGTGCCATGTTGCACAATCGGGCCTCGTCAATTGACTGTGAGGCACGATGACTTCACTTTTCCCGCTCCTCACCTCGACATCCGTGAAAGACGGCACGGACATTTCTTCTGGCAGAGCGTTCGCAAATCGATCTACCTTCACATTGAGTCGCCCCGCATGTTTGACGCGGACCGCTGGTTTCATTTTGCCCTGCCAGCCGGCGCACCCCGCGCGGGAAACGACGACTTGGCGCAAGGCATGGAGGAAGCGCGCGCAGCGTGGCTGCAACACGCCCCCTCGATGCTGCTGTCCTTCCAGTCGTACGAGCTGCGCGACGTGCTTGGCCGAAGTGACAACCGATTCGATATGCGCCGGATGGACGACCATGAGGTTGCAAAGGCCCTTTACAACGAAGTGCAGAACGGTGGCAGGCAGACTCGTGATGTAGCAACTGCCTTGGGCCTCAACAAAAATCAGGCGCAGCAGCTTCATCGGGAAATTGGCGGTCAACGGCTCGGTTATCACGAAATAATGGAACGCGCCAAAGATATGTTCAACTTGTGGTAACGCGGCCAACAAACAGTGGAATTACCGAATGATTAACACACGAGACGAGATTGAGCGCCGCCTGTCAGCTGTTGAAGGACTGCCGATAAGTGCGGTACATCATGCAGCAGGCACGCTGACGATGCAGTTTGGCTCCCTAAGACCGGTAGCCAATTTCAAAGGTGCGATCAGGCACGTTGGGGAGTGGTCGTTACACGTCCAATGCAACTGGAAAATAGAACAGGCTGGCAGTGCGATTGCAACGCAAGATGATCTTTTCGGTCCCGATGAAAAGGCACACCGTTCGGCTCAGCGTATTGACGATTTGCTGGTCAAACAGGGCCCTGCCATTGTGAAAGGCGTATCGGGAAGCGAAGAAGGCGGTGCAGACATTTTACTGTCCGGTGGCTTGCGGCTTGTCATCAGCCCGAACAGTGCGCCTGACGAAGAAGACTGGCGCTTTTTTGACCCAACCTCCGATGCGAAGCACTTTATCATCGAGGGCGGCAAGGTTGATCCCTGGTCTTTATCGTGACGAACGTCCCCAGGAAAAGGCAAATCTCGGCGTTGGATTATCTGCAAAGCCCGTAACAATCGCTGACCGTCAATTCGTACTGTCGGCTGTGATATGTGCGGGATGGATGTTATGCGCGGACGCGATCCAGAAGCCTTTTTCCACAGCTCCCGGATAGCCTGCGCCCGCGCCTGGGTTCAATCCCTGGGTTCAATCCTTTTCCATCGCCGCGTCGTACTTGCCGAGCGCGGCCGCGCCGTTCAGGCGCGCGCGCTTGAGCAACGCCTGCTGCGCTTCCTTCACGTTGGCCGGCTGTCCGCGCCACGCATTCAACGGCGGCTCCTGCAACGCGCGCCCGTACGAAAAGCTCAGATTCCACGGCAGCGCGCCGAGCCGGTTCATCGCACCGAGATTGGCGGTAGCCTCCTCGGGCGACTGTCCGCCCGACAGGAACACGAGACCGGGAACCGAAGAGGGCACCGTACGCATCAGCACGCGCACGGTCGCCGCCGCGATATGCGCCGTGCTCGACTGCTGCTGATGCTCGGAGCCGGCCAGCACCATGCTCGGCTTCAGCACGATATGTTCGAGCACCACGCGATGCCGATGCAGCGCATGAAACACCTCGTGCAACACGGCCTCGGTGACTTCCGCGCAACGCTCGATCGTGTGCTCGCCGTCCATCAGCACCTCGGGTTCGACGATCGGCACGATGCCGGCTTCCTGGCTGATCGCCGCGTAGCGCGCGAGCGAATCGGCGTTCGCCTCGATCGCGAGCCGGCTCGGCAGGCTCGCCGTGATGTTGTAGACCGCGCGCCACTTCGCGAAGCGCGCGCCTTGCCGCTTGTAATCGACGAAGCGTTTGGCGAGACCGTCGAGGCCCTCGGTGATCTCGTCGCCGGGAGCGAGCGCGAGCGGCACCTTGCCGAGGTCGACCTTGATGCCGGGCACGATGCCGTTTGCCGCGGCCACCTGCGGGAACGGCGTGCCGTCGTCGGCTTTCTGGCCGAGCGTTTCTTCGTAGAGGATCACGCCGCTCACGAACTCGCCGAGACCGGGCGTCGTCAGGAGCAGGTTGCGATACGCGCGACGGTTTTCCTCGGTCGATTCGAGGCCGATCGTCTTGAAGCGTTTGGCGATGGTCGGGCCGCTTTCGTCGGCGGCGAGAAGACCCTTGCCCGGTTGAACCATCGCCTTGACGGTGGCTTGCAGCTCGCTACGGGTGTCCATGAGGTGTGCTCCCTTGGGTAGGCTCCGTTCGATGCGGTGTGCAAAGAAGTGCCGGTGACAGTTTCCTTTGCGTGACGAGTGGGTGCGAAAGCGGACTTCATTCGCCGAGCAGATGCAACACGATATCGCGCGGCTGCGGGTGACGCCGATGTTCGAACAGATACAGCCCCTGCCATGTGCCGAGCACCATCCTTCCATGCTCGACGGGCACGCACAACTGCACCTGGGTGAGCGCCGTGCGCAGATGCGCGGGCATGTCGTCGGGGCCTTCGGTGTCGTGCTCGTAGCGCGTGTCGTCCTCGGGCGCGAGGGTCTCGAAGTAGCGCTGCAGATCTCGCCGCACGGACGGATCGGCATTCTCCTGAATCAGCAGCGACGCCGACGTGTGCCGGCAAAACAGCGTCAGCAGACCGGTACGGATGTCCGTCTCGTCGACGAAGCGGCGCGCGTCGTCGGTAAATTCGACGAGGCCGCGGCCGCGGGCCTGGACACTCAGATGATGGATGACCTGGCGCATGACGGAGCTCGAATCTCAGAGCGACGCGAACGCGTCGTCGATATCCTCGGCGCTGCGTGGCCGCACCACGCGCGCGACCTCGGCGCCGTCGCGCATCAGCACGAGCGTCGGCCACAGTTTGACCTTGAACGAGCGGCCGAGCGGGCGGCCTGGGCCGTCCTCGATCTTCAGATGCCGCAGGCCCGCGTGCGGCGCGAGCGCCTGCCGGATCGATGCCTGCGCGCCCTGGCAATAGCCGCACCAGTCGGTGCCGAATTCGACGACGGTGACGCCGGGCAGCGAGTCGAGCTCCGCGCGGGTCGGTCCTTTCGGGGAATAAGCTGTCGGCGAGGTCATGCGTGCTCCGCTGCTGATCGTGATCTGCCAAGGGTAGCAGCTATGCCGCGGATCGTCAGCGCAGCGGCTGTATGCTGCCGATGCGCGCGGTGTCGCCGCGGCATGTTAAAAAGCGGTGCGCGCGTGCTCGATCGATCGACGCGCCGCGTCATCGCACGGAACCTCGCAAAACATGAACGCACGAATCTATCTGCAACATCCGCAACACAAAGACGCTATCGCGGTCGCGACCGGCTTCAGCTGGGGCGCGTGCCTGCTCGGCTTCATCTGGGCGCTGTCGAAGAGAATGTGGTTCGCCGCGTTCGTGATGCTAGGCATCAACGTGATCCTGCTCGGCATCGGTCTGTGGGGCGAGACGGCCGATCTGATCGGCTTCGTGCTGTCGATCGTGTTCGCGTTCGCATGCGGCGCGTATGGCAACCGGTGGCACCGCTGGACGCTCGAACAGCGCGGCTACGTCGTGGTGTGATGCGTTCGCGCTGGAGCGGGGATTGCTGCGCGCAGGAATGTGATCGAAGCTGAGTTCAATCCGTCATGGAGGCGTTTTATGCTCATTGCATCGGCAGTCGCTGGTCTTTCCGCTGATCGGCTTTCGACGCGCCGGCCTTGCCCTCACGCTGCGGCAACTGGCCGAGCATTGCGAATGTGCGGCCCACGGACACATTCAGGCTCGTCGCTCGATTGACCCGTCCCGCCGAACGCATGACGGCTGCGGCTTGAACGATGACGACGAAAGCGACTGCTGGCACTTGCTTATCCTACCGTCGCGAACGACTCGCGCTGCTGTCTGGTTGTCTGCCCTAACAACGGATTACGCCGAGCGGGCAGCAACGCTAGACATCGCTATGCACCCCGGATAATTGACCATTGTTAACAAAAACCAAAATCCGTTTGATTGCGCCAGAATTTCCTTCCGTGCTAGCGTGATCCCCACGCATCCCTCACGCACGCAAACTTAATGCCTCAGAAACCTAATAATGGCTGACTATAACAGCAGCAACTACTGGACCTCCTCAACTACAGAAAAGCATGACAGCAAGCAAAACGCCATTGCAATATCGGTCGATGACCGCGCCGCCACCCGGCAGGCGATTATCAATATGCTTGCGCGAAAAGGCTACAGGCTGATTGAGCGTTCAGCGTGGCACGCAAAGCCCCCGAGTGGCGCGATGCGGGAAAGTCATTGGGACTATCAGGATATTGTGATACACCACGCGGGCCGCAGCTATTCTTGTGGCGCACCTTCTATTGAAGAGATGCAGCGCTTACAGGCGGAGGACATGCGCAGAAGCCCGCCTTTTGGCGATGCAGGATACCACTACGCAGTTTCATGTCAGGGCGAGATATATGAGGCCCGCGATATTCGGTTTGTTGGTGAGCATGTGGCTGCAAGCAATTCGGGAAAAATCGGTATTGTGTTTCTATCCGATTTGGTTGAGGCAGGTGAGGCCTATGAACAGGAATACGGCAATCTATCGATATTTGATAAGCTCAAAAATATTCGCGGGATTCTAACCGATCAGACTATTTCAGGGCATGATAAGCCAACCCCGGCTCAGATTCAAGCTGCCACAGCTTTGTGTGGCGTCTTAGAGCGTGTTAGGCACTTTTCATAATCGGTGCAGCATGAACGAGCATAAGCATGGCGAAGACGACGAAGTGCAGGCCTGCCAGGGTTTCG
>NZ_CADFGP010000014.1 GCF_902833905.1 Paraburkholderia tuberum STM678
TTGGGCTTTACAGATCTTGGACTGCTCACCCCGCCACACCGCCTGATATCCGCTTCCTGTTCGTCAGGCCAGCATTTTGCCTGCGGCTTCCTTCAGATTCCGCCTTACGACGGACACCCTTGCCGCGGACACCCTTGCCGTTCAGCTAGCACTTCCCCTTGCCGGGTGTGCAGAGGACTTTCACCCCCAAGTCATCCGGCTCGCCACCACAGCGGGTCGGACAGCGCCAGTCACGGCGCTACGCGCCATGCCTGGCGCACCATAAAAAAACGGAGCCCGACTGGGCTCCGTTTTGTGACACCGCGATGACGCACGAGATCCGATGCGACAAAGCGTGAGGCGCGCGGCTTCGCGTCAATTGCCCGACGCCTCATCGGCCTGGGCGATGCCGCGCTTGATCCACGCGCCGAGGTTATGCGGACGCACCGTGTCCCACTCCTCGAACGGCTGATGAATCCACGGGTTGGTCGGCAGATACTGCACGTGGTAATCGGGCTTCACCTTCGAGCAGCCTTTGTACCACAGCACGGCCGAGCGCACCGCGGTGATGGCCGGATAGCGTTCCTTCAGATGCTGCTGCACGCGCGCGAGCGTGACGCCCGAATCGACGAGGTCGTCGACGAGCAGCACGTTACCGTGCAGTTCGCCGCGCGTCATCGTGATGTATTGCGCGATGTCGAGTTCGCCCTGCTGTGTGCCCGCTGCCTCGCGATAAGAGCTCGTTGCCAGAATCGCCAACGGCAGATCGTAGATGCGCGACAGCTGGTCGCCGACGCGCAGACCGCCGCGCGCGAGGCACAGGATCTTGTCGAACTTCCAGCCCGATTCGTGCACGGCAAGTGCGAGCATCTCGATCAGCCGGTGATATTCGTCCCAGCCGACCCACAGGTTCTTGTCGTCGTTGCGCGGATCTTTCATCGCGATCATGGGTACACCTTGCATCGCTTAGACCTTGAACGGATGACGCAGCAGAATCGTTTCGTCGCGGTCCGGACCGGTGGAGACCATGTCGATCGGAATGCCCGCGACTTCCTGCACGCGCGTCAGGTACGCACGCGCGTTGGCGGGCAGCTTGTCCCACTCCTTGATGCCGACCGTGCTTTCCTTCCATCCCGCGAAGGTTTCGTAGACCGGTACGCAGCGCGCGACTTCCGTCGCGCCGCGCGGCAGCAGATCGACGTTGTGGCCGTCGATCGTGTAGCCGACGCACAGCTTCACTTCGTCGAGACCGTCGAGCACGTCGAGCTTGGTCATGCACAGCCCCGTCACGCCGTTGATCTGGATCGAGCGACGCAGCGCGGAGACGTCGAGCCAGCCGGTGCGGCGCGGACGGCCGGTGACCGAGCCGAATTCCTTGCCGACGGTGGCGAGTTCGAGGCCGATCGGGTCCTGGCGCGAGGCATTGTCCGCATCGTACAGTTCGCTCGGGAACGGGCCCGAACCGACACGCGTGCAGTACGCCTTCGTGATGCCGACGATGTAGTTGAGCTTCTGCGGACCGACGCCCGCGCCCGCCGTCGCGGCACCCGCGACGCAGTTGCTCGAGGTGACGAACGGATAGGTGCCATGGTCGATGTCGAGCAGCGTGCCCTGCGCGCCTTCGAACAGCAGATTGCCGCCGTTCGCGTTGACGTCGTAGAGACGGCGCGACACGTCGGTGACCATCGGCTTCAGTCGGTCGGCGTAGCTCAGCATCGTGTCGAGCGTTTGCTGGAAGTCGACCGCGGCGGCGCCGAGGTACTGCGTGAGCACGAAGTTGTGATAGTCGAGGTTTTCGCGCAGACGCTCGGCGAAGGCTGGCGCGTCGAACAGGTCCTGCACGCGCAGGCCGCGGCGCGCGACCTTGTCTTCGTAGGCCGGGCCGATGCCGCGGCCGGTCGTGCCGATCTTGCTCGCGCCGCGGCGCGCTTCGCGGCCCTGGTCGATCGCGATGTGGTACGGCAGGATCAGCGTGGTGGCTTCGGAAATGAACAGGCGCTTCTGGACGTCGATGCCGGCGGCTTCGAGTTCGCCGATTTCCTTGAACAGCGCTTCCGGCGACAACACGACGCCATTGCCGATGTAGCACGCGACGCCGGGATGCATGATGCCCGACGGAATCAGACGCAAGATGGTTTTCTTGCCGCCGATGATAAGCGTGTGACCGGCATTGTGACCGCCCTGGAAGCGAACGACGCCCTGAGCGTGGTCCGTCAGCCAGTCGACGATCTTGCCCTTGCCCTCATCACCCCATTGGGTACCCACGACGACGACGTTGCGCCCGGGGTTCACATTCACTGCGCTGGCAGACATGTTGTTTCGTAAGCTGGTTAAAAACGTATTTTACCTAGGTTCGCGGAAGCTTCCGGAATTTTTCCGTTTCCGCTCAACGGTATGCACGTTATGTTGAGTATTGGAAGGGATGCGCGGCCGCGCAGAGTCGCTCGACCGCGCGCGATTCGGGCGGTGGTTGCGCCGCCCTCGGGCGAACGTCGGGTGACGGGTCCCCGGCAGCGTAGATCGGAACGCGCGGCTCAAGCGCGCGGTTCGACCACCCATGCGCCATTGCGCTCGACCAGCACCCGGTCGAACGCGAATTCATCGAGATCGTGCTTGTGGCCAGGCAGCGCCTGGATTACCACTTCACCGCCATCGCGCAATGCCGCGACCGCCACGCGCAACGCTTCGTCGTGCCGCCACGGCGCGAGGATCGCGCTGCTGCGCGCTTCGACCGGCGAGATCCGCGCGACTTCGCGCAGATCCAGCGAAAAGCCGGTTGCCGCGCGAGCGCGGCCATAGGCCTGACCGACGTGGTCGTAACGGCCGCCGCGCGCGACCGCGTTCGGCACGCCGTCCACGTAAGCGGAGAACATCACGCCGCTGTGGTACGCGTAGCCGCGCAGATCGGCGAGGTCGATCATCACTTCGGCGCCGTCGACCTGGCTCGCGAGGAACGCGAGGTCGTCGAGCGCGCGGGCGATCGCCGGTGAATTCGGCAGACGCGCGCGGGCCTCTTCGAGCACCGACGCGTCGCCGTACAGCGTCGGCAGCGCGCGCAGCGCATCGCGAATCACCGGCGAGAATTGCGCGGTCATCTCGACCAGACGCGGCACGTCCTTGCCGGCCAGCGCGTCGTAGAGCGCCGGGCCCAGTTCCTCGGCGGCCGGCTCGGCTTCGATCAGCGCGGCCAGCACGCCCGCGTGACACAGGTCCAGACGCACCTTCGCGAGGCCGGCGAGACGCAGCGCGTCGAGCATCAGCTGCTGGATTTCGAGGTCCGCTTCGAGCCCCGCGTGGCCGTAGATTTCCGCACCGATCTGGATCTGCTCACGCGTCGCATGCAGGCCGCGCGGGCGCGTATGCGCGACGTTGCCCGCATAGCAAAGACGCGTGACGCCTTGGCGGTTCAGCAGATGCGCGTCGATGCGCGCGACCTGCGGCGTGATGTCGGCGCGCAGACCGAGCGTGCGGCCCGACAGCTGATCGACGAGCTTGAAGGTGCGCAGATTCAGATCGTGCCCACCGCCCGTCAGCAGCGACTCGAGGTATTCGAGCAGCGGCGGCATCACCATCTCGTAGCCGTACGAGCGGAAACGGTCCAGCAAATGACGCCGCAATTCTTCGATCTTGCGGGCCTCCGACGGCAGCACGTCGGCGATATTCTCAGGAAGCAACCAGGTCGACATCGATACAGTCCTACGGCGTTGAACACGGCGTCTTGCAGCGCCGATGATGAGTGTGAATGACGTAGAGCGGCTTGATTCTGGCGGCTGACACAGACGCCCGGGCGGCGCTTTGCGGCACGCGCGCGACGCGCGGCGGCGTGGCCGGTCAGTACGCGTTTTGCTCGGGCCGGCAAAACACGCCGCAACACGCGGCGTTCGTCAGACAAGCAAGCCGGCTTCAGGTCGCGATGAACAGTAGAACCAGCCCGAGCAACATCACGATGAGCCCTCCGACACGAATCTGATGCGGCGGTCGTTCCGCTATTTTACGGAACGTGTCGCGCCAGGCGGTTGGAAAAACGAACGGAAACATCCCCTCGATAATCAGCATCAGCGCGATCGCGAGCAATAACGAACCAGCTATGTCCATGCGAGTGAAGCGGCCGCGATGCGGATGCCGCGGCCTTCGGTAATCAGCGTTTGCGCGCAGCAGGCGCGGAAGCGTCCGGGGCGACGCCGCCGGTCGGGCTACGCATGAAGCGGAAGAACTCGCTACTGGAGTCGACCACGATCAGGTCGCCCGGCTTGAAGGTCTTCCGGTACGCCTGCATGCTTTGATAAAACTGGTAGAACTGCGGATCCTTGCCGAACGCTTCGGCAGCGATCTCCGCGGCCTTTGCATCGCCTTCGCCGCGAATGCCCTGCGCCTGCGCGAGGCCGTCGGCGAGCACCGCCTGCTGCTTCGCGAGCGCGTCCGCGCGGATCTGGTTCGCTTCGGCGGCGCCCTTCGCTCGCTCGTCCACCGCGACCTGCTTGCGCGCGGCGATCATGCGCTTGAATACCGAGTCGGCCACCGCTGCCGGGAAATCGACGCGCGTGAGTTGCACATCCACGACCGATACGCCGAGCGATGCCGCGCCCTTGTCCATCGCACCGCGGGCCTGTTCGGCGATCGCCGGTTGTTTGGCGAGCGCGTCGGACAGCGTGAACTTGCCGAACGCGTCGCCGAGCGCGCCGCGCGACAGCAGCGCGAGCCGGTCGGGCAGACTCTGCGGATCACCCTTCGTTTCGGCGATCAGCTTCAGCGGATCGGTCACGCGGAACTTGATCACCGGGTTGACCAGCAGATCGGTTTTGTCGGACGTGACGTAATGATCTTCGTCGGGTGCGTCGAGCGACTGGATGCGATTGTCGACGAACGCGACCGTTTGCAGCGGCGGCGGCAGCTTCACGTGCAGCCCCGGGCCGAGCAGCGTGGGCGTCGCGTCGCCGCGCCCGGACAACACAGCCATATGCCGTTGATCGACGACGAACACCATCGACGATGCCGCGAACAGCACGATGACGAGCGCGACGACGAGCGCAATGATTCGGTTCATATTCTTGTGCGCTCCTTATTGAACGTCGTCTTCACGCATGCGATTGCGGAACGCTTCGCGCGAGCGCAGCGACGCGGCGCTCGGCCGGCTCGCTGGCGCAGGCGCGGAAGCGGCGGGTGCGGATGCGCCATCGGCGGCGGAGCCTGCCGCGGCACCGGTCTCAGCGGCCGACGCGGCCGACGGCGCGGCCGCACTCGCCGCTTGCGGCGCGCCCGCGACAGCAGGACCCGAAGCGGCGGCGCCCGCCGCCGCGGCCTGGCGTTCGCGGTTCTGCTCGACGAGCCTGTCGAGCGGAAGATACAGC
Source organism: Paraburkholderia tuberum STM678 (assembly GCF_902833905.1). Taxonomy (GTDB): domain Bacteria; phylum Pseudomonadota; class Gammaproteobacteria; order Burkholderiales; family Burkholderiaceae; genus Paraburkholderia; species Paraburkholderia tuberum. The sequence goes on from NZ_CADFGP010000014.1 coordinate 5,328, forward strand.
ACGTTGTTGCCGTTCTTCGCGTCGACGAACACCTTGGTCGCGTTCGCGTAAATCTGCTGCATGGTTTCCATGTACAGGCGGAAGCGCACGACGGCCGGCGCCTTCGCGTATTGGGCGTAGACCTGGTTGAAGCGCTCGGCCTCGGCCTGCGCCTGCGCGACCGTGGTCTGGCTATAGGTTTTGGCTTCCTGGACCTGACGATCGACGTCGGCCTGCGCGCGCGGCAGAAGATCGGCCGCATAAGCCTGCGCATCGCGTTTCGCGCGTTCGTTTTCGTCGTGTACCTTCGCAGCGTCGGCGAACGCAGGTTGCACCTGCTCGGGCACCTGCACGCTCTGGATCGTCACGCCCGTGACTGCCAGACCGGACTGGTCCTGATCGAGCGATTGCTGGATCGCCGCGATCAGCTGCTGGCGCAAAGTTTCGTGATCCTGATCGAGGATATCGCTAGTGCTCTGCGCGCCGACGATGCCGCGCACCGCCGCCTGCGCGGCATGCATCACGCTCTGGTCGGGATCGACGCTGCGAAACAGAAAGTCGTTGGGCTTGCGCACCTGGTACTGCACGGCGAAGCGCACGTCGACGATGTCGCCGTCGTGCGTGAGCATTGACGCGTCCTTCACGTTCGCGAGACGCACCACATTGCTACGGCCGATCTCGACCTGGCGGATCTGCCCGACATTGACGAACTCGTGGGACTCGAACGGAAACGGCAGACGCCAGTGCACGCCCGGCTCCGCGGTATAGCGATACTTGCCGAACTGCAGCACGACGGCCGCCTGGCCATCCTGCACGACGAACACACCGCTGCCGAGATAGATCGCGATCAGCACGCCGATCACGATGCCGACGCCGATGCGCGCGCCACGGCCGTTGTCAGGACGGCCACCGCCGACACCGCCGCCCCTGCGCCCGAAAATCCGGGACAGACGGCGATTGAATTCGCGCCACATTTCGTCGAGGTCGGGCGGACCTTCACCGTCGCGTGCCGGTCGCTTCGGATCGTTCGGCCGTTGCCGGTCGCCGTTGCCGTCGCCCCGGCCCCAACGCGGATCGTTCAGTGAAAGCAAGGCGCGCATACGCAGCCAGATACTCCGCTCGTTGTAATCGTTCACCTGTGTTCGTTCACCAGAGTAGACAGCGGGTCAGTGCAATTGGAACGGGTCAGTGCCCGAGTTCTGGAACCTTGTGGTCGTCGCGCAGTTGCGCCGCGCGGTCATCTTGCGACGCATCGAGCGGCATGTCGGCAAGCGGTTCGGCTGTAGCGATTTCGGCGATGGCAGCGCGCAATGCATCCAGCCCCTGCCCGGTGCGCGCGCTCAAAAAGACGCGCGAAATATTACCATACTCGTCCCGCTCGACCGCGTCGCCACGGGCTGCCAGCTCTGGCACCGCGTCGATCTTGTTGAACACGAGCACCTGACGGATCGTGTCCGCGCCGATCGCGTGCAACACCTCGTTGACCTGATCGATCTGGTCGAGCCGCACCGCGCTCGATGCATCGACGACATGCAGCAGCAGGTCCGCGTGAATGGTTTCCTCGAGCGTCGCGCGGAACGCGGCGACGAGCTGGTGCGGCAGCTCGCGGATGAAACCGACGGTATCGGACACCACCACCTGCCCCGCTTCGTCGCCCAGATACACGCGCCGCGAGGTGGTATCGAGCGTGGCGAACAACTGGTCGGCGGCATACGCCTGCGCCTTGGTCAGCGCGTTGAAGAGCGTCGATTTGCCGGCGTTCGTGTAGCCGACGAGCGACACCGACATCGTCTGGTTGCGATGCCGCGCCCGGCGTTGCGTGCCATGCTGGCGGCGCAGCTTGTCGAGGCGGATCTTGAGCGCCTTGATGCGCTCGCCGATCAGCCGGCGGTCGGTTTCGAGCTGCGTCTCGCCTGGACCGCGCAATCCGATACCGCCCTTCTGACGTTCGAGGTGGGTCCACGCGCGAATCAGCCGGGTCGACAGATATTGCAGCTGCGCGAGTTCGACCTGCAGCTTGCCTTCGTGGCTGCGCGCGCGCTGCGCGAAAATGTCGAGGATCAGACTGGTGCGATCGACCACGCGCCGATTAAGCGCCCGCTCCAGATTGCGCTGCTGCGCAGGCGCCAGAGCATGGTTGAAGATCACGAGTTCGATGTCGTTTGCTTCGCACGCAAGGCGCAATTCTTCGGCCTTGCCGCTGCCGACGAACATCTTCGCGTCGGGACTGGAACGGCGTCCGGTGAGGGTGACCAGGGGGTTCGCGCCCGCGCTGTGCGCGAGCAGGCTGAGTTCTTCGAGACTGGCTTCGAAATCGATCTTGCCGAAGTCGATGCCAACGAGCGCTGCATTGATCAAATTGGAGGGTATCAAAATGACGCGGCCGGGAGTGATCGCCAACGGGCGACAGTGTGCCGGCCGCGGCGAGGGTTAGGACTGTTCGGAATCCGGGTGGAAATTCACCGGACGGGCAGGCACGACCGTCGAAATGGCGTGCTTGTAGACCATCTGGGTGACCGTATTCCGGAGCAACACGACGTACTGGTCGAACGATTCGATGTTCCCTTGAAGCTTGATGCCGTTGACCAGGTAGATCGACACCGGCACATGCTCTTTACGCAGTGCGTTCAAAAACGGGTCTTGTAACAATTGCCCTTTGTTGCTCATAGCAAACTCCGTATTTTTTTGCAGGTTGACTGAATTGACGGCGAAGAAAAAGAGATCCGCCGCCAACCGCTACACTATAGCTGATTTTCATTTCGACGCGCGGGCCCGGGACCCCCGGCCAAACCCAGCATACACGCGGGTTTCAGCCCAGCTTTAAGACCAGCTTCAGCTTGCTTCAGCCTTTGTCCGCGTAAGGGTTCGTCGACGATCTGAACTCTATTCGCAATGGAGTCCCCGTCAGCTTGAAAGTTTCCCGGAAGCGATTTTCGAGGTACCGCTTATACGTGTCGGTGATCGCGTCGAGCGCATTGCCGTGAATCACGATAATCGGCGGATTCTGTCCGCCCTGGTGTGCGTAACGCAGCTTCGGACGCACTGGACCGCGACGGCGCGGCTGCTGGAATTCGACCGCCTCGATCAGCGCGCGCGTCAGCTTCGGCGTCGGCAGCTTCGACATCGCGGCCGTGTACGCGTCGTCGACCGAACGCATCAGCGGCCCGATTCCGGTTTTTTCCGCGGCGGAAATGAAATGGAATTTGGCGAAGTCCAGAAATTTTAGTTTGCGTTCGAGGTCGGCTTTGGTGCGCTCGCGCACATGCGGATCGAGACCGTCCCATTTGTTCACGCCAACCACCAGCGCGCGGCCCTGCTCGACGACGAAGCCAGCGATGTGCGCATCCTGATCCGAGATGTCCTGACGCGCGTCGAGCAGCAGGATCACGACGTTCGCATCGGAGATCGACTGCAGCGTCTTCACGACCGAGAACTTTTCGATCGCCTCGAACACCTTGCCGCGGCGGCGCAGGCCGGCCGTGTCGATCAGCGTATACGGCTTGCCGTTGCGCTCGAAATCGACGTAGATCGAGTCGCGCGTAGTGCCGGGCATGTCGAACGCGATCACGCGCTCTTCGCCGACCAGCGCATTGATCAGCGTCGACTTACCAACGTTCGGCCGGCCGACGATGGCGATCTTCACGCCGCGCGCTTCCTTGTCTTCCTCGCTCTCTTCCGGCTGACCGGCATACGCGACTTCGAGCGCCTCGTTGATCATGTCGGTGACGCCGTCGCCGTGCGCGGCCGAAATCGCGCGCGGATCGCCGAGACCGAGTTCGTAGAAGTCGGCCGCGACGTTGGCGTACTTCATGCCCTCGGCCTTGTTCACGACGAGGAAGATCGGCCGGCCGACCTTGCGCAGATAGTCGGCGATCGACTTGTCCAGCGGCGCGAGACCGTTGCGCCCATCGACGATGAACACGACGACGTCCGACTCCTCGACCGCCTGGCGGGTCTGGCGCGCCATCTCGTGCAGGATGCCGTCTTTCGCGACCGGCTCGAAGCCGCCGGTGTCGACGACCAGATACGGCCGCTCGCCGGCGCGTCCTTCGCCGTAATGGCGATCGCGCGTGAGACCGGGCAGGTCGGCAACCAGCGCATCACGCGAACGCGTAAGGCGGTTGAACAGCGTGGATTTCCCCACATTGGGGCGCCCAACGAGGGCAATAACGGGTTTCATCTGATGTTGTTCACGGTGAAACGCGGGATCGCAACCGATCGCGCGCGTAGCGACGCCAGGCGGGCGCCACGGGGTGGCGTTCTGACGAAATTATCACGAATTCAGCCTGCTCCGGATGCGCGATCGATATGCGCATCCAGGCGGACGGGCGTGGGCTGCACAGACGCCGCCGGGGGCGCCTGCTTCAGACCGGGCTGCTCGACGGCTGACGCGCTCGTGTTCGAGGGCGTCTTTAATTTGCAAGGCCGTCGACGAAGCGCACGCGCCGCCTTGCATGCCGGCGGCCACAGCCTCGATCCGACTTGCCGGACCAGCCCGTCCGGCGATTTTTTCTATTGAGCCTGCCCGATCACGCGACGGGCAGCGTGGCAACCCGACGCACGAGCCGCACGCCAAAGCCGGCGCAGACTTCAATTAAAAAGCGCGCGGCCGGCAAAGCCGGCCTGCGCGCCTGACATCATCTATCGCGATCAGCGCGGACGATAGCCGAACAGGCCGCCGTCGCGCGTCTGTACGACCAGCGTGTCGCCAGCCAGCACCGGCGCCGCGGTAATCGCGCTGCCGTCGGTCTTCACTCGTGCGACGAGCGTGCCGTCGACGGTCGACAGGAAATGCACGAAGCCCTTGTAGTCGCCGAACACGGCCGCGCGGCCGAGCAGCGTCGGCACGCTCAGGTCGCGGTTCTTCAGCGTGTCGTTCTTCCACAGCACCGAGCCGTTGTTCACGTCGAATGCGGACACGACCGACCAGTCGTCGGCGGCGACCACGCTGCGCTCATCCTGCGCGAGGCCGGTCGTGCTCGAGAACGGCTTGCCCCACAGCGCGCGGCCCGAGTTGGCGTCGAAACAGCCAATCTGGCCCTGGAACGTCACCGCGCAGGTCTCCGAACCCACCAGCGTGGGCGGGCCGGTCACGTCGTTGATACGCTCGACCTCGGTCACGCCCTTCGGATATGACACCGGCGTTTGCCAGTAGGCGTCGCCCGTCTGCAAGTTGATCGCGGCGAACGAGCCGCCCGGGAAGCCGGCCAGCACGGCCGCGTCACCTGCGAACGTCATGCCCGACGACACGCGCAGGTTCAGCGGCACCGCGCGGTTGCGGAAGTTCCACTTCTGCTCGCCGGTTTGCGCGTTGAACGCGACGATCTGGCCGTCGATCGTGCGCACGATCACGAGGCCGTTGCCGACGAGCGGCGGCGTAATGATCTCGCCCGGCGCCTTCGCGGTCCACAGCTGCTTGCCGTCCGCGCCTAGCACGTACACGTCGCCCTTCAAGCCACCGACCGCGGTGAGCGTGCCATCGCTGCCGACGCCCGCCGACAGATCATCGTGCAACTTGACGCGCCACACGTCCTTGCCCGTTTGCGCGTCGATCTTGGCGACCGTGCCATTCGTGCCGGCAGCATACACGGCATTGCCGACCGCAACCGGCGAGAACAGGTAGCGGCCCGCCTTGCCGACACTCGCCGACCAGGTCTGCTGCACGTCGAGCACGGGTTTGAACTCGGTGAGCGGCGTCGGCACACGGCGCTCGTCTTTCGTGGATGAGCAAGCCGCCAGCGTGAGAACGGTCATCGCACAGATAACGGGCACGGCGTAACGTTTCAGCAGATTCATCGGTGGACGAAGCATTCAGGAAATTGGATTAAAGGAGACCGCCTTGCGGTCGTGGCTCGCGGCGCGCTGCGCGGGACGCTCAGCCGCCAAGTGCATCCAGCTTGAACTGGATCAGCTGGCGCGCCGAACTGTCGCTGTTCGACAGCGAGTCGAGCGCGAGCTTGTAGGCCGCGCGCGCGTCGTCGCGCTTGCCTTGGGCGGCGAGCAGGTCGCCGCGGCGGTCCGCCACGACGCCCTTGAAGGCATCGGATTGTGGCTCGGCCAGGAGCGCGAGGCCCTGGTCGTATGCCTTGTCGTCGAGCAGCAGCGATGCCATGCGCAGCTTCGCGATCTGCTTGAACTCGTCGTCCTTCGCGTGATCGATCGTCCATTGCAGCTGCGCTTTCGCGCCGGCTTCGTCGCCAGCGGCGTACAGCGCCTTGGCGGCGCCGAGCGCGGTCATCTGCGCGTAGGCAGTACGGCCGAACTTGTCTTCCATGTCGGCGGCGACGCGCGCAATCTGCGCCTTATCGCCCGATGCCGCGGCTTGCTGAACCTGGTCATACAGCACCGCGGCTTCCGCGGCCTGACGACGCTGCCAGAAATTCCAGCCGTTCCAGCTCGCGCCTGCCAGCAACACCACCAGCACGATCCACGTGGTCGCATTGCCCCACTGCGTCCACCATGCCTTCAGACTTTCGATCGATTCTTGTTCGTCGTGGTAACTCATTGCCCGGCGATTTCCTCATTCTTGCTACGTGTGCGTGTCGAGCCAGCCGGCCCAACGACATCGCGATCAGTCGTCGCCGTCTTCGGCGGATGCAACCATCGCATTGATTAGATATTCGGTCAAGTCTTCGGCGGGCACGTTCTGTTGCTCGTTCTTACCGCCGTGGGCTTGCGTATCGCGCAGCGGTTTCACGCCGACCGTGCCGTTGGCGATCTCATCTTCGCCGAGCACGACCGCGAACGCGGCGCCGCTCGCGTCGGCGCGCTTCATCTGCGACTTGAAACTTGCCGACTGACCGTCCGCGCTGCAGTGCAGGATCACGTCGAGACCGGTATCGCGCAGACGCTCGGCGATGATGAACGCCTGCTCGCGCGCGGTGTCGCCCTGATGGACCACGTACACGTCGCAACCTTCGTCTTCCGGCACGAGCTGTTCTTCCTTAAGCAGCTCGAGAATCCGCTCGACGCCCATCGCCCAGCCGCACGCAGCCGTCGGCTTGCCGCCGAGCTGTTCGATCAGCGGATCGTAGCGGCCGCCCGCCGCGACCGTGCCTTGCGCGCCGAGTTTGTCGGTCACCCACTCGAACACGGTCAGATTGTAGTAATCGAGACCGCGCACGAGACGCGGATTGATCGTGAACGGAAGGTTGTTCGCCTTCAGCAGACGCTGCAGAGCTTCGAAGTGCGCGCGCGATTCTTCCCCAAGAAAATCGATCAGCTTCGGCGCGTTCCGCGCAACTTCCTGCAGCGCAGGATTCTTCGTATCGAGCACGCGCAGCGGGTTCGTATAGAGACGGCGCTTCGCGTCTTCGTCGAGCACGTCCATGTGCTTTTCGAGATACGCGATCAGTTCGACACGATGCGCGGCGCGCTCTTCAGCGAGGCCCAGCGAGTTGATTTCGAGCTTGATGCCAGTCAGGCCGAGGTCGTCCCACAGACGCTGGCACATCATGATGATTTCCGCGTCCGCATCCGGACCCGCGAAACCGAGCGCCTCGACACCGACCTGGTGGAACTGGCGATAACGGCCGCGCTGCGGACGCTCGTGACGGAACATCGGACCGATATACCACAGACGCTTCGGGCCATCGTACAGCATGTTGTGTTCGATCGACGCGCGCACCACGGCCGCCGTGTTTTCCGGGCGCATCGTCAGGTTTTCGCCGTTCAATGCGTCGGTGAAGCTGTACATCTCTTTTTCGACGATGTCGGTCACTTCGCCGATACCGCGTGTGAACAGCTGCGTATGCTCGACGATCGGCGTGCGGATATTCTGGTATCCGTACGAACGCAGCATCGACTTGACGGTGGTTTCGAAAAATTCCCAGAGCCCGGCTTCCTGCGGAAGGATGTCGTTCATGCCCTTCACGCCAGACAGCTTCTCGAGCTTTTTCTTCTGTTCAGTCATCTGTGTTTCGATAGCCGGTTTTTAGTTGAGCGCGTCGGCGCGGCCATAGCGGCGCTCGACGTAGTCGCTCACGATTTGCTGGAATTCTTGCGCGATGTTCTCGCCGCGCAGCGTCTTCACCTTTTCGCCGTCGATGAACACCGGCGCGGCCGGATTCTCGCCCGAGCCCGGCAGGCTGATGCCGATATTCGCCTGCTTCGATTCGCCCGGACCATTGACGATGCAGCCCATCACCGCGACGTGCATCTGCTCGACGCCGGGATACTGGTCGCGCCACACCGGCATCTGCTGACGCAGGTAGGTCTGGATCTGCGACGCGAGTTCCTGGAACAGCGTGCTCGTGGTGCGCCCGCAGCCGGGGCACGCGATCACCATCGGCGTGAACGACCGGAGGCCCATGGTCTGCAGAATCTCCTGACCGACGATCACTTCGCCTGTGCGCGACGCGCCCGGTTCCGGCGTCAGCGAAATACGGATCGTATCGCCGATGCCCTGCTGCAGCAGAACCGACAGCGCCGCGGTTGACGCGACGATGCCCTTCGAACCCATGCCCGCTTCGGTCAGGCCAAGATGCAGCGCGAAATCGCAACGGCGCGCGAGTTCGCGGTACACGGCAATCAGATCCTGCACGCCGCTGACCTTGCACGACAGGATGATCTGGTCGCGCCCGAGGCCGAGTTCGACCGCACGTTCCGCCGAGCCGATCGCCGACTGGATCAGCGCTTCGTACATCACGCTTTGCGCTTCCCACGGAGTGGCGCGCGAGCCGTTTTCGTCCATCATCTTCGCGAGCAGGTCCTGGTCGAGGCTGCCCCAGTTCACGCCGATGCGCACCGGCTTGTCGTATTTGACCGCCGTCTCGATCATCTGCGCGAACTGCGTGTCGCGCTTCGCGCCGTGCCCGACGTTGCCCGGATTGATCCGGTACTTCGACAGCGATTCCGCGCAGCCCGGATAGTCGCGCAGCAGCAGGTGGCCGTTGTAATGGAAGTCGCCGACGAGCGGCACCATCACGCCCATGCGGTCGAGTTGCTCGCGGATCGCCGGCACGGCCGCCGCCGCTTCCGGCGTATTCACGGTGATACGCACCAGTTCGGACCCGGCTTGCGCCAGTTCCTTGATCTGGATAGCGGTACCGATCACGTCGGCGGTGTCGGTGTTGGTCATCGACTGCACGCGCACCGGCGCATCGCCGCCGATGGTCACGAGCTCGCCGCCCCAGCGGACGTTGACCGCATGCGACTTGCGCCGCATCGCGGGGCCGCCGAACACCGGCTCGTCTGAAACGATCTTGCTACAGGATTGGGATTGAGCGTCGGTTTGCATCGAAAAACCCATTTACGCCGCACGCGCTATGCAAAAACGCAGCGCCTGAATTGAAAAAGCGCCGCGGACCGGTTGACCGCGGCGCGTACCGTATCTGTCAAGGCAGCGCAAAGCGCGCCACGTTGCCCTTGGCTGTCGCATATTTCGAGGGATCGACCGGCTGGCCGTCGAGCGTCACCGACTCGAGACCCGCCTTGTTGCCGACCGTGACCTTGAACGGACCGACACCCGTCACTTGCTTCGGATCGCCGGCATGCACGAGGCCGGAGAACAATTCCTTGCCGTTCTTGTCACGCACGCTGAACCAGCTGTCCTGCGTCACGCGCAGCGCGACGACCGCCTCGCCGAGCGCTGGCGTGACCGCCGGTGCCGACGCGTTCGCCACGACCGCCGGTGCATTTGCGCTCTCCATGGCGACCTGTGCCTGAGCCTGCGAGCCGGCCTTCGGTGCCGCGGCCGTCGGTGCCGCCGTTGCCGCTGTATTCGCTGCCGGGGCCGAGCCCGGCGCGGTGCCAGTGGCAAGCGGAGCCGGCATCGGCGTTGCCGACGCAGACACCGCATTATCCGCGCTCGCCGCGTTGTCAGCCGTGGCCGCCGCGTCCGGCGCCGATGCCCCTTGCGCCGCCGTCGCCGGACCCTGAGCGACCGCGCCCGAAGCCGCCGTGTCGCTGATAGTCGAACTATTCGCGCTTGCCTTCAGGCGCGCGAGCCACGCGGACGAATCACCGCCGTTAGTGCGCCACATCCCGAGTGCGATGACCGCGACGACGATCGCCGCAATGCCCCACAGCCACGAACGGCTCTTATGCCCGCTGTCGCCAAGCGACAGCGAAACCTTGCCGCGCGGCAGATCCTTGCCCGATGACGCCGGCATCGACAGATTCGGCGCCGGCACGCCCTTCTCGCGACGCAGCGCCGCCGTAAAAGGCGCCGGATCGGCGCCCAGCATTTTCGCGTAGCTGCGCACGACGCCGAGTGCGAACGTCGTGTCCGGCAGATGGCTGACGTCGCCCGCCTCGAGCGCGCTCAGCTTGACGACCGACACCTTCAGCCGCGCCGACACGTCCTCGATAGTCCAGCCTTTCGACTCGCGCAACTGGGTCAAGCGCGCGCCAACCGCTGCCAACGAATCAAGGGCCGGCTGCACGACAGGCTGGACCACCGCCCTTGCAACGGGTGCCGGATGGCCATCGCTCGTGTCTGTCTCGTGCGGCTGCGGGTGCTGCGGCTCACTCATCCCAAATCCTTTCGCGTCGATTCTTTTAATCGTGCGACCGGACGGGCTCGAGCGTCACGTCCAAATCGCAGACCGTTTATAACAAAATGTGCGGCTTTGTGTACCGCTCCCGATCGATTCTGCAAACTTTCTTTTAATCGCCGGTGGCATGGGAGCATTTTTGCGCTCGCGGTACTTTCCGCCGAACGCCGACGCCCTGCCGCCCCTCGCGATTACACGGCGTTACACGGCGCGAACCTCGATCACCTTCGCCGCCTTCCCGGTGCGCTCAGCAAGACGCGTGCGGTCTTTCACCGCGCCGGCCAGCTGACCGCAGGCAGCATCGATATCGTCGCCGCGGGTCTTGCGCACAGTGGTGACCACGCCAGCGTCCATCAACACCTGCGCAAACCGCTTGATCTGTTCCGGCTTCGAACGGATAAGGCCCGATTCGGGGAACGGATTGAACGGAATCAGATTGAACTTGCACGGCACGTTACGCGTGACGGCGAGCAACTCGCCCGCGTGCGCCTCGCTGTCGTTCACGCCATCGAGCATGCAGTATTCGAACGTAATGAAATCTCGCGGCGCGACTTTCAGATAGCGCTCGCACGCCGCCATCAGCTCGCGCAGCGGGTACTTTTTGTTGAGCGGCACCAGCACGTCGCGCAGCGCGTCGTTCGAGGCATGCAGCGACACCGCGAGCGCCACGGGCAGATCCGCGCCGAGCCGGTCCATCATCGGTACGACGCCCGAAGTGGACAACGTGACGCGCCGGCGCGACAGGCCGTACGCATTGTCGTCGAGCATCAGGCGCATGGCCGGCACGACTGCGTCGTAATTGAGCAGCGGCTCGCCCATCCCCATCATCACGACGTTCGTGACGACGCGCTCGCCCTTGCCGTCGCCGCCCATCGCGCGGCCGCCGGCATCACCACGCGATGCGCGCAGCGCAAACTCAGCCATGCGCAACTGGCCGATGATTTCGCCGGTGGTGAGATTGCGGGAGAACCCCTGCTTGCCGGTCGAGCAGAACCGGCAGTTGACCGCACACCCAGCCTGTGACGACACACACAGCGTGCCGCGCGTTTCTTCGGGGATGTAGACGGTTTCAACGGCGTTGCCGTTTCCGACGTCGATCAGCCACTTGCGTGTGCCGTCCGACGAAACGTGGTCGCTGACGACGCCCGGCATCGTGATCGCGGCGCGCCCTTTGAGCTTTTCGCGCAAGGACTTCGCGAGATCGGTCATGCCGTCGAAGTCGGCAGCGTTGTATTGATGAATCCAGCGCTGCAATTGCTTGGCGCGAAACGGTTTCTCGCCCAGGCTGTCGCAATAGGCGACGAGCCCTTGGGCGTCGAGGTCGAGAAGGTTGACGGAGGGACTGCTCGTCATATCGAATCCTGCCATTTCATTGCGAGACTACGTTCATGCAACAAGCTGCATGAACGCCGTGCCCGTTCGCGCCCATTCCTGCTGCTTTTACCTTACTACTTTGCCGTGCAACGCGCGCGATTCATGCGATAAAACACTTCGGCTGCACGAAACGCGCCAGGCGGACACGGCTTACGACCGAGGCCAGTGCCTGACCTCAGCGCGAGGCGCTCAACGCGAGTAGACGTTGACTTGGGGGAAGAAGAATGCGATTTCAATCGCGGCCGTTTCCGGTGCGTCCGAGCCGTGCACCGCGTTGGCGTCGATGCTGTCCGCGAAGTCGGCACGGATCGTGCCCTTTTCTGCCTTCTTCGGGTCAGTCGCACCCATCAGATCACGGTGTTTCAGGATCGCGTTTTCGCCTTCCAGCGCCTGCACGACCACCGGACCCGAGATCATGAATTCGACGAGGTCCTTGAAGAACGGACGTGCTGCGTGCACGGCGTAGAACTTCTCGGCGTCAGCACGCGACAGATGAACCATGCGCGATGCCACGATCTTCAGACCAGCGTTTTCAAAACGGGTATAGATCTGGCCGATCACGTTCTTGGCCACTGCGTCCGGTTTGATAATCGACAGGGTGCGCTCGATCGCCATAAAAGCTCCAAAAAATTAAGAAGTTACAGATTCAAATGAATCCGCTATTGTAGCATGTTCCCGTGCATCATTGCGATTGAACCCTTACAGCACTGAAAGGATCAAAGCAAAGGGCGCGAAATACTGGTAGCGTAGGCGATGTGGGCGACTGGAGGTATTGAAACTCCGTGCTGCCGCGCTAATCTTACGGATGAACGGTGCGCCCGCCGGCGCTTCGCAAATTGCCGTATCACCATCACGAAACACGCTTCCGAGGTAAGGAGAGATCATGAACGAACATCCGTATATGTTTGGCCGCAACGGCGCGGTCAGCACGGTCGAAACACGCAACCGCGTGCTGCGGAATACCTACTGGCTGCTCGCGCTGTCCATGATTCCGACCGTGCTCGGCGCGTGGGTGGGTCTTGCCACCGGCTTCTCACTGTTTGCCGCCACCAGCCCCGCCATGAGCATGCTGGCATTCTTCGCGATCGCCTTCGGCTTCATGTTCGCGATCCAGCGCACCAAGGACAGCGCCGTCGGCGTCTTCGTACTGCTCGGCTTCACGTTCTTCATGGGGCTGATGCTGTCGCGCATTCTCGCGTTCGTGCTCGGCTTCTCGAACGGCCCGTCGCTGATCATGCTCGCTTTTGGTGGCACCGGTGTGATCTTCGCGGCCATGGCGACCATCGCCACGGTCAGCAAACGTGACTTCTCGGGCCTCGGCAAGTGGCTCTTCATGGGCGTGATCGTGATCCTGCTGGCTTCGGTCGCGAACGTGTTCCTGCAACTGCCGGCGCTGATGCTGACGGTTTCAGTCATGGCAATCGTGATCTTTTCCGTCTACATCATGTTCGACGTGCAGCGCGTCGTGAACGGCGGCGAGACGAATTACATCACGGCGACGCTGGCGATCTACCTGGATCTGTACAACGTGTTCGTCAATCTGCTTGCGCTGCTCGGCATTTTTGGCGGCAACCGCAATTAAGTTTGCCCGGTCGTGCGGCGTGCCCCACGCCGCACTCGACGCTCAAATTAGAAGCCCATAACGATTGCTCGTTATGGGCTTTTTCATTACCTGACCACCCGGCGCATGGCGTGCAGCGCGACCGGACGCCAACCGGGCGCCACAGTCACACCGTCAACCACGCGAAACCTTCGCTCTGCGACGCAACCACCACCTCCGTGGGAGCCGCGTCAAGCACGCCCGCCAGCGCCGCCTGCGCAAGTTCCGGCAGATTGTTCTGCTGGCTCAGATGCGCCGCGACCAGATGCCGCAAGCGCGAGCGGTCGAGCGACGCCAGGATTTCAGCCGCCGCGTGATTGTTCAGATGCCCGTGATTGCCGCCGATACGCGCCTTCAGCGACGGCGGGTAACGACTGCCCGCGAGCATCTGCACGTCATGATTGCATTCGAGCACGAGCGCGTCGCAGCCACTCAGCACCGCGCTGATATGCGGCGTGGACGTGCCCACGTCGGTGAGCACGCCAAGCCGGCTCGCGCCGTTCGAGAATACGTATTGGAGCGGTTCGCGGGCGTCGTGCGGAACGGTATAAGGGAGAACGCTGAGCTCTCCGATCGATACCGCCTCGTCGCCCCACAGCACCTGCAGGTCAACATCGGCTTCGTCGGCGCCCACCGCGCGCGCGGTGCCCCAGCTCATGTACAGCGGAATCGACCACTTGCGCGCCAGCGTCAATGCGCTGCCGATGTGATCGCTATGTTCATGCGTAATCAGGATCGCGTCGAGGTGCTCGGCACTCGCGCCGAGCCGCGTCAGACGCCGCTCGACTTCGCGCGCGGAAAAACCGCAATCGAGCAGCACACGCGTGGTGACCGCACCGCTGCGCGCCTCCACCAGCAGCGCATTGCCTTCACTGCCGCTGCCGAGACTTGCGAAGCGCACGACCCGCCTTAGTTCAGTTGCGCGTGCAGCAGCGACACGATGCGCTGCGCGTCCGACGACGTGTCGATCTGCCCATTCGCGTCGACGACCGCGACCTGCGTCACCGCGTCGCCCTTCGCGCGCACGTTGACGAGGAATTCCTGGCCCGGCTTGCGCGTCGAATTGCCGCTGTAGAACAGTTTGCCGAACAGGCCTTCCTTCTTCAGTTCCTGCATCGAATCCGCGTAGCGCACGTAGTAGATGCCCTTCTCGCGATCGCGGTTGTCGACCGTAAAGTTGGTGCGATCGAGCGCGAGGCCCACACGCAGCCAGGCACGGTCGAACGACTCCTGCAGATCGAGCGTCGACGCACCCGCGCTCTGCTCGATCGTGGTCGGCGCGGCGGCGGTGCGCGCGTCGGTCAGCAGCTGCTTCGATTGTGCTTCAGTCAGGCCGAACTTCTGCATCAGCTTGGCGAGAAACAGCGCCTCGAGCGCCGGATCACGCGGACGCTCTTCCCAGCGCGAAGACGTCTTGTCCTGCCCGGTCATCACCTCTTCCATCGCGCTGTGCGTGATCGAGATATCGGTCGCGCTGTCCGGACCGCGCGATACCAGCGTGCGGAAACTGTCGCGGGTGCCCGACGAATAGGCGAAGTCGATGACCTTGCCGACCGTGCGCCGGAACCAGTCGTCCGGAATGTTCGCGCGGTTTTCCGCCCAGTCGGTCGTCATGATGCCGGTGGCCGGCGCATCGGTCTTCAGCACGAAGCCGTTTTCCTGCCAGAACTCCTGCAGCTGCGGCCAGAGCTGTTCTGGGGAACGGCCGTCTACCACCAGCCAGCGACGGTCGCCGTCGCGCTCGATATGCATGCCGAGCGGATCCTGCGCGTTCGGCTGACCTTCGGTTGCGTTGCCGGCCGCCGTGACAGCGCGCGTCGGCGTGCCACCAAGCGCCAGATTGGCCGGCGGTGCCACATAGCGCTGGTCGTTCGGCGACGTGCTCAGATCGCTCGGCACGGCGAGCGGCGGCGCGCTCGAGGTCGCCTTGTAGTTGACGCGGTCGGAAGCGAACCAGTCGTTCAGCGTGTCACAGCCGGCGAGCGTCGACAGGGCAAGCGCCAGCGCCGCCATGCGGGTTGCGTGGAGGGAAAGTGCGGAACGTTTCATGAGGTCCTTCGTGATGCTGGAACGCGATGCCTCGTTCGATCTGCCGGGAACGTGGGCTGAAGCGACGTCGGTTAATGAAATGCCGGTGGCGGTCTTGCGTGGGCGGCGGGACGGTCGGCCCGTTCAGCCGAGCAGGCCCGCTTCGCGCAGCGCGCCGCGCACCACTTCGTGGTATTGCGCGTCGAGCGGCGTGAGCGGCAGGCGGATGCCGCCCTGCACACGCCCCAGTTGCTGCAGCGCCCACTTCGCCGGAATCGGATTCGCTTCGGCAAACAGGTACTTGTGCAGTGACAGGAGTTTCAGATGAATCTCGCGCGCGGTCTTCACGTCCGCGGCGAGCGCGGCCTTGCACAGTTCGCTCATTGCGCGCGGCGCGACGTTCGCGGTGACCGAAATATTGCCGTGACCGCCGAGCAGCATCAGCGCGATCGCGGTGGGGTCGTCGCCGCTATAGATGCCGAAATGCGCCGGCGCCGACTTGATCAGATGCGCGGCGCGGTCGATGTTGCCCGTGGCCTCCTTCACGCCGACGATGCCCGGCACCTGCGCGCAGCGCAGGATGGTCTCGTTGCTCATGTCGGCGACGGTGCGGCCCGGCACGTTGTACAGAATCACCGGCAGATCGACGGTTTCGGCGATCTTCGCGAAATGGCGGTAAATGCCTTCCTGGGTCGGCTTGTTGTAGTACGGCACGACCTGCAGCGTGGCATCCGCGCCGACGTCCTTCGCGTGTTGCGTGAGTTCGATCGCCTCAGCGGTGGAATTGGCACCCGCGCCCGCGATGACAGGAATGCGTCCAGCGGTGTGCTCGACTGCGGTCTTGACCATCAGCACGTGTTCTTCGACCGACAGCGTGGCCGACTCGCCGCTCGTGCCGACCACGACGAGCGCATTCGTGCCTTCCTCGACGTGCCAGTCGATCAGTTTGCGAAACGCCGGCAGATCGAGGCTGCCGTCTTCGAGCATCGGAGTGATGATGGCAGGAATGCTGCCGCGGATCTGAACGCCGTCCTGGTGACCGCTGTGGTTGCCGTTAGTCATGAAACGCCATGAATATGATCAGGTAAACCGCGATTGTAGCGGATTAGCCAGCCAACTCGTAACAAGGTGGCGCTGTTGCCCGTGCGGGATCATGCGCCCGGGCCGTTTCCCGAACCGCGCAGATGCGCTGAACGTAGGCCGGACGCGGCTCGGCGAGAAATCCGTCCTGAAATGCGATCACCCGCAGGTGGCCCCGCACGGTGTCGAGCAGCTCGCCAGGCGCGAGCAAAAACGCCGGATTGGAGGGTTTGCCGACGCTTTCGTTTCCTTGCGCGAAGGTCTCGTAAACCAGTACGCCGCCGGGCGCGAGCGCGCGCAGCAACTGCGGAAAAAGCGGCCGGTGCAGGTAGTTGGTGACCACGACGGCGGCGAACGCCGCATCGGCCGGTAGTGGCCACGTCGCGCCTTCGAGATCGGCCACGAGAGGTGTGACGAGCGGCGCGTCGCGCAGCAGGTCGAGAGCAGCCGCGTCGCGATCGATCGCGGTGACCGGATGGCCGAGCGACGCAAAAAAGCGCGCATGCCGCCCGGCCCCCGACGCGACGTCGAGCACCGCGCCGCCCGGCGCGATCAGGTGCGCCCAGTGACGCACCCAGCGCGACGGTTCACCGAGGCCATGCAAGCCACTGGTAACGGGCGTGCTCATCGCAGCACCGCGGTGCGTCGGGTGCGCATCAGTTGTACGACAGCCCCATCGCCTCACGGACGTCGCGCATCGTTTCGGTCGCGAACCGGCGTGCCTTGTCGCAGCCATCGGCGACGATCGCGCGCAACAGCGACGGGTCGTCCATGTACTTCTGCGCGCGCTCGAGCATCGGCTGCTGCTCGCGCAGAATCCCTTCGACGACCGGCTGCTTGCAATCGAGGCAACCGATGCCTGCCGAGCGGCAGCCCTTCTGCACCCACTCGTGGGTCGCTTCGTCGGTATAGACCTGATGCAACTGCCACACCGGACACTTGTCGGGGTCGCCCGGATCGGTGCGGCGCACGCGCGCGGGGTCGGTCGGCATCGTGCGGACCTTCTTCGTGATGGTTTCCGCGTCTTCGCGCAGGCCGATCGTGTTGCCGTACGACTTCGACATCTTCTGGCCGTCGAGACCCGGCATGCGCGACGCCTCGGTCAGCATCGCCTGCGGCTCGACGAGGATGATCTTGCGCGAACCTTCGAGATAGCCGAACAGGCGCTCGCGATCGCTCATCGACAGGCTTTGCGATTCCTGCAGCATCGCCCGCGCGCGTTCGAGCGCTTCGTCGTCGCCTTCCTGCTGATACGCGTTGCGCAACTCGTGATACAGCTTCGAGCGCTTGCCGCCGAGCTTCTTCGCGGCTTCGTTCGCCTTCTCCTCGAAGCCCGGCTCACGGCCGTACAGGTAGTTGAAACGACGGGCGATTTCGCGCGTCATCTCGACGTGCGGCACCTGGTCTTCACCGACCGGCACGAGCGAGCCGCGATACAGCAGAATGTCCGCCGCCATCAGCACCGGATAGCCGAGGAAGCCGTAGGTGGACAGGTCCTTGTCCTTCAGCTTTTCCATCTGCTCCTTGTAGGTCGGCACGCGTTCGAGCCAGCCGAGCGGCGTGCTCATGCCGAGCAGCAGCGCCAGCTCGGCATGCTCGGGCACCTTGCTCTGGATGAACAGCGTCGCCTGCGCCGGATCGATGCCGGAAGCGAGCCAGTCGATCAGCACGTCCCACACGTTCTTTTCGATCACTTCGGGCGTTTCGTAGTGCGTCGTCAGTGCGTGCCAGTCGACCACGCAGAAGAAGCACGGGTATTCGGACTGCAGCCGCACCCAGTTTTTCAGCACGCCGTGATAGTGGCCGAGGTGCAACGACCCGGTGGGCCGCATGCCGGAGAAGATACGGTCTGGGAACATGGTTATTTAGAAAAGCGAAACAAGTGGAGTCAGAATTGCGGTGATCGCGCTATACCCGAGCGTCACGAGTGGCCTCAACCAGAAACGCGTGAGCGTACCCGTCATTACCAGCGCCATCACGATGAAAAAGCCGTACGGCTCGAGCCGCGACAACGCGATCGATTGCTTCGGCGGCAACAGGGCCATCACCACGCGGCCGCCATCGAGCGGCGGCAGCGGAAACAGGTTCAGCACGCCGAGCACGAGATTGACGCCGACGCCCGCGCCCGCCATGCGCGTGAAAAACGGTTCGTTGACATTGAGCCCCGCGAGCGCAACGCCGAACACGCCCCAGAACAGCGCCTGGATGAAATTGCACATGGGCCCGGCCGCCGCGACCCATAGGCTGCCCCAGCGCGGGTTGCGCAGATTGCCGAACGCGACCGGCACCGGCTTCGCATAGCCGAACACGAACGCGCCGCTCGTCGCGAAGTACAGCAGCAGCGGAATGGCAATCGTGCCGAGCGGATCGATGTGCCGCATCGGGTTCAGCGACACGCGGCCGAGCACGTACGCGGTGTTGTCGCCGAGCCAGCGCGCGACGTAGCCGTGCGCAGCCTCGTGCAGCGTAATCGCGAAGATCACCGGCAGCGCGTACACCGCAATCGTCTGTATCAGGGAAGAATCCATAGCTCGCTATTGTAACAATGCGCTCGTGCGTGTCTGTCCGCTTTCGCTCACGACGCTCACGCCGTTTCCTCGAGACCGAACGGCGCGAGCGAGCCGCGCCCTGCCCGCACCAGCACCGGCTCCGAGCCGGTCAGATCGATTACGGTGGACGGCTCGCACACGCACGCGCCGCCGTCGATCACCAGATCGAGCTGCTTTTCGAGCCGCGCGCGGATTTCTTCGGGGTCGTTCAGCGGCTCGGTTTCGCCGGGCATGATCAGTGTCGAGCCGAGCAGCGGCTGGCCGAGTTCCTCGAGAATCGCGAGCGTGATCGCGTGATCCGGCACGCGCAGGCCGATCGTCTTGCGCGACGGATGCGACACGCGCCGCGGCACTTCCTTGGTGGCCTGCAGCACGAACACGTACGGACCCGGGGTCACCGACTTAAGCAGCCTGTACTGCCAGTTGTCCACCATAGCAAAATTGGCGAGCTCCGACAGATCACGCACGAGCAGCGACAGTAGTTGCTTTTCGTCGAGTCCGCGGATGCGCCGCAGGCGTTCGACCGCATCCTTGTCGTCGAGACGGCAGGCGAGCGCGTAGGTCGAATCGGTCGGCAAGGCGACCACGCCGCCGCCGTTGATGATCTGCACGGCCTGCTTGACGAGACGCGGTTGCGGATTGTCGGGGTGAAGCCGAAAGTATTGGGACATGGAGACTCACGATGGCGGCAGACGAACTGCGGCGGATGGGCTGCGGCGAGCAGAGCGCGTGCCGCATCCAGCCGGCCCGCGCGCGCGCCGTGCCTCTCCGGCACGGCGCGCGGTCACAGCCAGCGTTCCCAAACGGGCTTCAGATCGGCGGGTAGCGGCGGCAGTGCACCGAGTTCGATGCGGCCTTCGCCAGGCGCATGGAAGTCGGAACCGCGCGAGGCCTCGAAGCCATAGCGACGCGCGACGTCCGCATATTCGCGGTACTGGTCGGGCGTGTGGCTGCCGGTCACGACCTCGATCGCCTCGCCGCCGAGGTCGATGAATTCGCCAAAGAACGCGTCGAATTCGAGTTGCGAATATGCGTAACGACCGGGATGCGCGACGATCGCGACGCCGCCCGCGGCCTGGATCCAGCCGAGTGCGTCGGCGAGCCTAGCCCAGCGGTGCGCGACGTAAGCCGGCTTGCCGTCGCCGAGATAGCGGTCGAACACTTCCTGGGTGTTTGCGCAGTGGCCGTGCTCGACCAGGAAGCGCGCGAAATGCGTGCGCGACATCATGTCGGGATTCGACACGTAACGCAGCGCGCCCTCGTACGCGTCTGGAATGCCGAGCGTGGCCAGTTGCTCGCCGATTGCTTCGGCGCGCGCGGCGCGGCCGTCGCGCGTGCGGGCGAGACCGTCGATCAGGATCTGGCTGCCCGGATCGATGCCGAGTCCGACGATGTGCACGGTGCGCCCCGCCCACGTGACCGAAATCTCGACGCCGCTCAGGTAATCCATGCCGAGAGCCTCGGCCGCGGTGCGCGCCTCGTGCTGGCCGCCCACTTCGTCGTGATCGGTGAGCGCCCACAGCGTCACGCCGTTAGCGTGCGCGCGGCGCGCGACGTCGGCCGGCGCGAACTGGCCGTCGGAAACGGTGGAGTGGCAGTGAAGATCGGCGTTCATCGTGGTCCTGGAAGGGTTCTGCGGTCATTTTACTGCAATGCAGTAAGGGGCCGCAGGGGTATCTCGCGACGCCAGTGCCGGTTGCCGGCGTGCCGCGAGGTCAAGACCAGTCAGCGCCGATCCCGCGACCTCCGGGCGACCCACGAGCGCCGTTTCAAACGAAGCTTCAGGCGCGGTGTCAGGCGCAGAACCCCTCGATCAACGCGGCGATCTGCTCCGGCTGGTCGTGATGCACCATGTGCCCCGCGCCGTCGATGATCTTCTCGCGCCAATCGGGAAACGCCTGGAAACGCGCCTTGAATTCGTCGAGCGGAATGTCGCCGGCGATCTGCGCGAGCGTCGGCGAGCCGGCGGCCTCGATGTGCAGCACCTTCGCGCTGACCTTACGCCACACCGCCATCACCTCGTCGAGGCGATACAGCGTCGGGCCGCGGACCTTGTGCGCCGGATCGGCGAGCAGCATGAAGCGCCCTTCGCCATCCGGCTTCGACCAGTGCTGCGCGAGAAACTGCGCACGCCGCGGATCGAGGCGCGGATTGGTTTTGATCAGGCGCGCGGCGACCTCGTCGAGCGACGCGTAGCGCTTGAGCTGCGGTGGATCGCGCAATTCGTCGAGCCAGTTGAGCAGGCGCTTCGGCGCCTGCGCCGAATGCGATGGCGCGAGCCCGAAGCCTTCCAGATCGACCACGCGCCGTACCCGCTGCGGCCGCACGCCCGCATACAGGCACACGACGTTCGCGCCCATGCTGTGACCGACGAGGTTCACCTGGCCGTCGGGCGCGTAGTGGTCGATCAGCGCGTCGAGATCGCCGAGATAGTCCTGCACCCAGTAGCTGCCGCCGCCGCGCTCGGCGACCGGCCAGTCGGACAGACCGAAGCCGCGCATGTCGGGCGCGATCACCTGCCAGTCGCCATCGAGCGCATCGACGACGAACTGGAACGACGCGCCGACGTCCATCCAGCCGTGCAGCATGAACAGTATCCGCGCATCGGAATGGCCCCAGCGCCGCACGTGCAGCCGGACGCCGCGCGCGGCAACGAACTCAGAGCGGGATGTATTCATGAACGGCGCACCCGTAAAAAAAGAATGGTCGTTCGATTATAGGAACAGCGGCGCAAGAAGTGGTAACGGTTTATTGACGCGATGCTCGGTCGTCCGTTGCCTGCATGGCTTGCTGCGCATCCTGACTCGCGAGCGCGGCGAGTTCGGCATCGTCGAAACCAGCGTCGCGGCGCGCTTCGAAATTGAACGGGCCACGCAGTTTCGGCGCGTGATACTGGTCGGCAAGACGCAGATAGGTGTGGTGCGGATCGAGGCCGTCCGCGTCGCACAGGTGACGAAACCAGCGGTTGCCGATCAGCACGTGGCCGATTTCATCGCGCAGGATCACGTCGAGAATCGCCGCCGACGCGTGATCGCCGGCCTGCTGCAGACGCGCGCGGATCGGCGGGGACGCGTCGAGGCCGCGCGCTTCGAGCGTACGCGGCACGAGCGCCATGCGCGCGAGCACGTCGCCACGGGTGCGCTCGCACATGTCCCATAGGCCGCCGTGCGCCGGGAAGTCGCCGTACGCGTGGCCATATTCGGCGAGACGCGCGGCGAGCAGCGAGTAGTGATACGCCTCTTCGGCGGCGACCTTGAGCCAGTCGGTATAGAACCCGGCGGGCATGCCGGGGAAACGCCAGATGGCGTCGAGCGCCAGATTGATCGCATTGAACTCGATGTGGGCGAGCGCGTGGAGCAGCACCGCGCGGCCCTGCGGCGACTGCATGCTGCGTCGACCGAGTTGGCGCGGTTCGACCAGTTCGGGCCGTTCGGGGCGGCCCGGCAGGCCAGCGGGCTCGGCGAGATCGAGGCCGGAGTCACAGAGCGCGCGACCGTCGAGTACCGCAGCGTACAGTTCGCGGGCCGCCGCGGCCTTCGCGGCCGGATCCCGCTCGCGCAACGCGGCGAGCGCGGCGCGGCGCGCGCACGGCGGCTCGTCGTGAGAATTCGATGCGGAAGAAGCGACAGAAACGGGAGAAGCGGCGGACGTCATGACAAACGGATCGGCGTTGGAGGCGGTAAAGACGGCGGACAGACGGCGGCTGAGCCGCGCGCGAGCGGCCAAGCGGCTCAAGCACACAACCGTTTACAATACCCGATTCGACCAACCGGCGCGCTTTCGGGCACGCCCGTCAGTTGGCGACGCAAGACCGCCGACCTCGCACCGCGCCGGCTGCGCGCCGCCCCGCCCATGCGTGGCAACCGATCAGACCATCATCGTGCACCGGATCGGAGTCACCGAAGGCCCGGCTCCGACCAACAAGGAGACATTGTGACGATTTACAAGCTGGGCGAAGCCGCCCCGATCATTCATGAAAGCGTGTTCGTCGCGGATTCGGCGAACATCATCGGCAACGTAACGCTCGAGGAGAACGCGAGCGTGTGGTTCGGCGCGACACTGCGCGGCGACAACGAGCCGATCACGATCGGCGCCGGCAGCAACGTGCAGGAAAGCGCGGTGCTGCACACCGACCCCGGCTATCCGCTGACGGTCGAGTCGAACGTGACGATCGGCCATCAGGCGATGCTGCACGGCTGCACGATCAAGGAAGGCGCGTTGATCGGAATTCAGGCGGTGGTCTTGAATGGCGCGGTGATCGGCCGCAACTGTCTGGTCGGAGCGGGCGCCATCGTCACCGAGGGCAAGGTGTTTCCCGACAATACGCTGATCCTCGGCGCGCCCGCGAAGGCGGTGCGCGAACTGACGCAAGCGGATATCGCCAACATACAGCGCGGCGCGGCAAGCTATGCCGGGCGCCGCGAGTATTTCAAGGCGCAGCTCGTACGCATCGGCTAGACGGCCGGCGCGCGGTGCGCAAAGGCGCGGCGTCATGCCGCGTCATTCCAGTGAGGAAAAGTTGTGAGCGACCAGTTGCAAAAATTCATGTTCAGCGCGGCGCCGGTGCGCGGCGAGATCGTTTCCCTGCGCAATACCTGGCAGGACGTGCTGACGCGCCGCGATTATCCGGCGCCCGTGCGAACGATTCTGGGCGAAATGATGGCCGCGTGCGCGCTGCTGTCGGCGAACCTGAAGTTCGACGGCACGCTCGTCATGCAGATTTTCGGCGATGGCCCGGTCAAGATGCTGGTCGTGCAGTGCAGCTCGAACCTGACGATGCGCGCCACCGCGAAGCTGTCCGGCGAAGCCGCCCATACGATCGACGACACGACCTCGCTCATCGATCTGGTGAACGCGAGCGGCTACGGCCGCTGCGTGATCACGCTCGACCCGACCGCCAAGCAGCCCGGCCAGCAGCCGTACCAGAGTATCGTGCCGCTGTCGGGCGTGGACGGAGCGCTGAAGTCGATCGCCGAGGTGCTCGAGCACTATATGCATCACTCCGAGCAGCTCGACACGCGCATGTGGCTCGCGGCGAACACCGAGCGCGCGGTCGGCATGCTGCTGCAGAAACTGCCGGGCGACGGCGGCATCGTCCCGCATCCGGGCGAGCTCGACGCGGATACGTGGGAACGCGTGTGCACGCTCGGCGGCACGCTGTCGCACGACGAGCTGCTGAAGGAAGAACCTGAGACGGTGTTCCGACGCCTGTTCTGGCAGGAAAACGTCCAGCATTTCGAGCCGGTTACTGCGCGCTTCGAATGCACGTGCTCGCGCGAAAAAGTCGGCGCGATGCTGAAGATGCTTGGCCGCGATGAAGTCGACAGCGTGATCGAGGAACGCGGCCACGTCGAGATTCACTGCGAGTTTTGTAATCAGCGCTACGAGTTCGACCCGGTCGACGTCGCGCAACTTTTCGTGGCCGGCGGACTCTCACAAGGTGTGACGCCGGCGGCCGCGCAGCGGCACTAGACCGCGCTTTCGCCGAAGCGGAGTATGTGCCCGTGAACTGATCGGGCTCTTCAACGCAAGTCCTGACCGCGCCGCCCCATGCCTCGTCACGGCTTGGGCGGCGCGTTGCTTTTGAGCGCGGCGTTGATACTTTGGAAGGATGCGGCGCTGCGCGTTGGAAGACGCTTGCTCGAGCCTCGGACCGATGGAGATTCGACCATGAAGCACACGCTTTCGTTGATCCTTGCCGTCCTCACGGGCAGCGCGGTGCTGGCCGGCTGCTCGATCGATCCGCGTGGCCCAGCGCCGATTCTGAGCCGTCTGCCGCCCGATCAGGCCGAAGCCATCAGTCATACGCAGACGCTGACACCGGAGGAACGCGCGCGCTATGACGCGATCGAGCAACAGGTCATGTTCGAACAGAATCAGACGATGGCCGCGGACGCCGCCGCGCAAGCCTGGTCGCGCTATTACTCGCGTTCGCCGCCCGTAAGGTTTTCCGCGGGCTTCTCGAGCGGCGGTTGGGGACGTGGCTGGGGAACCGGGATCGGCGTCGGGTTCGGGCCGTATTGGGGCTGGTAGGGCGAACACGGCAGCATAAAAACAAAAAAGCGCGGTTCAAGATGAACCGCGCTTTTTTTGCGCCTTCCTGCGAGGCCGATGCGAAATATCGAACCTCAGTGCACCGGCTTCTTCTCCTTCGCAGCCGCTGCCTTCCCGCCATGCTTGCGATCCGGCTTCGCGCGCGACTCCGGATTCGGCACCACATGCAGCGGCGCAGCCGACACCTCACCGCGCGTCGAAGTGTTCGCCGACGGCGTATTCGCCAACGGCAACGGCTGGTTCGGCGACACGAACTGCACGAACACTTCGCCGTCCTTGACCATGCCCATTTCGTAGCGCGCCCGCTCTTCGACTGCGGCCGTGCCATTCTGCAGGTCCTGCACTTCGCCCTGGATGCGCTCGTTGCGCAGCTTCGCGTCGGCATTCTTCTGCAGTTGCTGCGCGAGTTGTCCCTGCAACTCATGCACGCGCAGCCAGCCGCCGTGCCCCCACCAGAGCGGGTACTGGATCAACGCCAGCAGAACGATCAGGACAGCAGTGACAAGCCGCATGAAGTAAGCACAATAAATACGCGCCGCCCTGCGCTATACGCAGGGCGGCGAGGTCAATCAGAAACGAAGGATAACCGGCTCATCGATCGGCGTGAACAATCTGGCGAAGACCGCTTAGCGCAGATTGTAGAAGGCCGACTTGCCCGGGTAGCTCGCGATATCGCCGAGATCTTCCTCGATACGCAGCAGCTGGTTGTACTTCGAGATTCGGTCGGAACGCGACAGCGAACCTGTCTTGATCTGGCCGGCGTTCAGACCGACGGCGATGTCCGCGATCGTCGAGTCTTCAGTTTCGCCCGAACGGTGCGAAATCACCGCCGTGTAGCCCGCGCGCTTGGCCATTTCGATCGCCGCGAAGGTTTCCGTCAGCGTGCCGATCTGGTTGATCTTGATCAGGATCGAGTTCGCGATGCCCTTCTCGATGCCTTCCTTCAGGATGCGCGTGTTCGTCACGAACAGGTCGTCGCCGACCAGTTGGACCTTGTTGCCGAGCTTGTCGGTCAGCGTCTTCCAGCCTTCCCAGTCGCCCTCGTGCATGCCGTCTTCGATCGACACGATCGGGAACTTGTCGGCGAGGTTCGCGAGGTAGTCCGCGAATTCCGTCGACGACAGCTGCAGGCCTTCGCCCGCGAGCTGGTACTTGCCGTCGTGGTAGAACTCGCTCGCCGCGCAGTCGAGCGCGAGCAGCACGTCTTCACCGGCGCGGTAGCCTGCTTTCTCGATGGCTTGCAAAATAGTGGACAGGCATTCCTCGTTGCTGCCGAAGTTCGGTGCGAAGCCGCCTTCGTCGCCGACTGCCGTGCTCATGCCGCGGTCCGACAGGATCTTCTTCAGCGCGTGGAACACTTCGGCGCCGCAGCGCAGTGCTTCGCGGAAGCTCGGCTGGCTGACCGGCACGATCATGAATTCCTGGATGTCCAGGCTGTTGTTCGCATGCGCGCCGCCGTTGACGATGTTCATCATCGGCACCGGCAGTTGCATCGCGCCCGAGCCGCCGAAGTAGCGGTACAGCGGCAGACCGGCCTCCTCAGCCGCGGCCTTCGCGACGGCCATCGACACGGCCAGCATCGCGTTCGCGCCGAGGCGCGACTTGTTGTCGGTGCCGTCGAGCTCGAGCAGCGTCTTGTCGAGGAACGCCTGCTCGGAAGCGTCGAGACCCATGATCGCTTCGGAGATTTCCGTGTTGATGTGCTCGACGGCCTTCAGTACACCCTTGCCGCCGTAGCGGCCGGCTTCGCCGTCGCGCAGTTCGATCGCTTCGCGCGAGCCGGTCGACGCGCCCGACGGCACGGCCGCGCGCCCCATCGTGCCCGACTCGAGCAGCACGTCGCATTCGACGGTGGGGTTGCCTCGCGAATCGAGAATCTCTCGACCGATGATGTCTACGATAGCACTCATGGTTTCCTCAAAGGATGACGTTGAATTCTTTACTATGACCTTGCATCGCGTGCCTGCCGGTCTCCCCGACAGACAGCTCGCGCGCCGATACGTTCGACGACCATTATGCGAAAACGCCGCGGGTCGATTATCGAGGACAATCGTGACACGCGGCGCACACCTGAATCAGTTGAAATCGCTTTCGAGGAACGGCCCGCGCTTGACGGCCCGGTCGAGCGTGACGAGCGTCTCGAGCAGGTCGGCCATGCGATTGAGCGGCACCGCGTTCGGCCCGTCGGACTTCGCTTGCGCCGGATTCGGGTGCGTTTCCATGAACAGACCGGCGACGCCGACCGCGACCGCGGCGCGCGCGAGCACCGGCACGAATTCGCGCTGGCCGCCCGAGCTCGTGCCCTGACCGCCCGGCAACTGCACCGAATGCGTCGCGTCGAACACGACCGGCGCGTTGGTCTCGCGCATGATCGCGAGCGAACGCATGTCCGACACAAGGTTGTTATAGCCGAACGACACGCCGCGCTCGCACGCCATGAAGCGGTCTTCGGACAGACCCGCTTCACGCGCGGCGTCGCGCGCCTTGTCGATCACGTTCTTCATGTCGTGCGGCGCGAGAAATTGGCCCTTCTTGATGTTGACCGGCTTGCCCGAGCGCGCGCACGCGTGGATGAAGTCGGTCTGACGGCACAGGAACGCGGGCGTTTGCAGCACGTCGACGACCGACGCCACCTGCTCGATCTCGTGTTCGGCGTGCACGTCGGTCAGCACCGGCAGACCGAGCTGGCGCTTCACTTCCGACAGGATGCGCAGACCTTCGTCCATGCCCAGACCGCGAAACGACTTGCCGCTGCTGCGATTGGCCTTGTCGTACGACGATTTGTAGATGAACGGAATGTTCAGCTTCGCGCAGATTTCCTTCAGGCGGCCGGCCGTGTCGATCGTCATCTGTTCGGATTCGACGACACAGGTACCGGCGATCAGGAAAAACGGCTTGTCGAGCCCGACGTCGAAATCGCCCAGTTTCATGCTTTCTCCTCGACCCTCGACTGCTGATGCGCGAGCGCCGCTTCGACGAACGACTTGAACAGCGGATGACCGTCACGCGGCGTAGACGTGAATTCAGGGTGGAACTGGACGCCGACGAACCACGGGTGCATGCTGCGCGGCAGCTCCATCATTTCCGGCAAATCCTCGCTCGGGGTACGGGCGCTAATGATGAGGCCACCGCCTTCGAGCTGGGGCACGAAACGGTTATTCACCTCATAACGGTGACGATGGCGTTCGTTCACGTCGGTGCCGTAGATCTCTTCGGCGAGCGTGCCGGGCTTGATCGGGCAGCGTTGCGAGCCGAGGCGCATCGTGCCGCCGAGATCCGACTCTTCGGTACGCTTCTCGACGCGGCCTTCGCGGTCGTACCACTCGGTGATCAGCGCGACCACGCGGTTCTTCGTTTCCTGATCGAATTCGGTGCTGTTCGCGTCCTTCAGGCCGACGACGTCGCGGGCGAATTCGATCACGGCGAGCTGCATGCCGAGGCAGATGCCGAGATACGGCACGTTCGCTTCGCGCGCATAACGGATCGCGGCGATCTTGCCTTCGGTGCCGCGACGGCCGAAGCCGCCCGGCACGAGCACCGCGTCGAGATGCTTGAGGCTCCCGACGCCTTGCGTTTCGATTTCTTCGGAGTCGATGTACTCGATATTCACGCGCGTCGACGTATGCATCGACGCATGACGCAGCGCTTCGATCAGCGACTTGTACGACTCGGTCAGATCGACGTACTTGCCGACCATGCCGATCGTCACTTCGTGCTTCGGGTTCTGCAGCTTCTCGACGAGGTCCGACCACATGGACAGGTCCGCCGCCTTCGGCGTGAGCTTCAGCTCTTCGCAGATGATCGCGTCGAGACCCTGGTCGTGCAGCATCTGCGGAATCTTGTAGATGCTGTCTGCGTCCCACACGGAAATCACCGCGTCTTCGGGCACGTTCGAGAACAGCGAGATCTTCGCGCGCTCGTCGTCCGGAATGCGGCGGTCGGCACGGCACAGCAGCACGTGCGGCGAAATGCCGATTTCGCGCAGCTTCTGCACGCTGTGCTGGGTGGGCTTGGTTTTGAGTTCGCCGGCCGTGGCGACCCAGGGCACCAGCGTCAGGTGCACGAAGCACGCGCTGTTGCGGCCGAGGCGCAGGCTCATCTGGCGCGCGGCTTCGAGGAACGGCAGCGATTCGATGTCACCCACCGTGCCACCCACTTCGACGATCGCGACATCCGGCTCGCCGCACGTCGCAGACGCTGCGCCGCGCTCGACGAATGCCTGGATTTCGTTCGTGATGTGCGGGATGACCTGCACGGTCTTGCCGAGATAATCGCCGCGGCGTTCCTTGCGGATTACCGACTCGTAAATCTGGCCCGTGGTGAAGTTGTTGGCCTTGCGCATCTTCGTGCTGATGAAGCGCTCGTAGTGGCCGAGGTCGAGGTCGGTTTCCGCTCCATCTTCCGTCACGAACACTTCGCCGTGCTGAAACGGGCTCATCGTGCCGGGGTCGACGTTGATGTAGGGATCGAGTTTGAGGAGGGTGACTTTAAGACCGCGCGATTCGAGGATCGCGGCGAGGGAAGCGGCGGCAATACCCTTGCCGAGGGAAGATACTACGCCGCCGGTGACGAAAACATATTTGGTCATCGCTGGATGCTCGCGGGAAAAACGGATTATACCGTAAAGGATGGTCCCGACCCAGCAAAAAACGGCCGACCCACGCGTGCCGAGGCCGCCTCGCATGGCAGCCGGCGCAGCGGTTTGGGGCCCGCTTCGTGCGCGCAGCACGTTAGGCGGTTCGCTCCAGCTCACGCAGCATGCGTTGCACCGCGCGCGCGGTTTCGATCGGCTTTTCCATCGGATACAGATGGCTGCCCTCGATCCACTCGACATGCCCGCCGGTCGCGCGTCGCGTCGCGTCGAGCCCGGCCTGGCGGATTTCCTTCGAGCGTGTTCCGGCGATGAACCCGACCGGCACCGGCGCGCCGCGCGCGAGCCGCGCGCCGAGCGTATGCGGCAGCGTCCGGTAGATCTGGTATTCGGTGCGACGATCGAACGCGAGCACCCGGGTGCCGTCGGGCGAACTCTGCGGAATGCCGAAGTCGATGTAGTCGGACAGCATGCGCTCGTCCCAGCGCGCGAACGCGGGCTTCGAATGGAAGTGCCGCCATGCTTCGTCACGGCTCGTCCATTGCGTGCGCCGCTTGCGCGTCGCGGCGGCGGGCGACAGCCGCTCGTCGAGCCCGGTCCATTGCGACACGCGCAGCATGCTGCTGCGCCAGCCGGCGATCACCGGCGAGTCGAGCATCACGACGCCCCTCACCCACTGCGGCTTTTTCAGCCCCGCCATCAGCGACAGATAACCACCGAGCGAATGCCCGACGAGCCACACCGGCTGCTCGTACTTGCGGGCGATATCGTCAAGCAGTTGCTCGACCAGATGGGGCCAGTCCTGCGTGACCGGAAAGCGCGGATCATGGCCGATCCGCTCGATCGAGCGCACGTCGTAGTCGTCGGAGAGCTCGGCGAAGATCGTCCGGTAAGTCGAGGCCGGAAAGCCGTTCGCATGCGAGAAATGGATGATGTTTTTCAACTGCGGCGATCTCCGTTGTGTTTTTTACGCGTGGGCGGGTGCTTTGCCCGTGCCGCTGCTTATACCGCTGCTTGCGCCTGTTGTCTGCGCTGTTGCGCTCATCGGGCCGCGACGCGCTCAGGGCTCCATCCAGTAGCGGCGCTGCGTGTCCCGATAGCGCTCGAGCGTGAGCGCGGCGCCCTCCTCACCGCGCGCGCCCGGATCGACGTCGACCCTCACGGCGCCATCGCGATCGCTGCGCCCGAGTTCGATATGACGCGCCGCGTAGCGCGCGAACACGCCCGCATTCGGATGATGGAAGCGATTCTCGTAGCCTACCTGAAATAACGCGATGGACGGATCGATAGAGTCGAGGAACGGCTCGGTCGACGACGTTTTGCTGCCATGATGCGGCACCATCAACACTTGCGCGCGCAGCATAGCGGGATCGCGCGCGAGCAGCGCGCGTTCGGTCGGCGCTTCGATGTCGGCGGTCAGCAGGGCCGTGAAACGCGGCGCGTTCGCACCGACGAACGCCGCCGCCTGGCTTGCGTTGGTGGGCGGCAACGTGCTGACCCTCAACACGCAGCAATGCTCGTTCGCCTTGCCCGTGAGTGCCCCGACGTCAGGCCACAGGACGGCGAACTCAACACCATCCCACTGCCAGCGCTGCCCCGCCACGCACGGCAGCGTCTGCGTGCCATGCTGGTTTGCCTTCGGCCACAGCGGATTGTCCGGCGCCAGAGCAGCCACCAGCTGACGCACCTCGATCGCCTCGAAAACGGCAGAGGCGCCGCCCGCATGATCCGAATCGGCGTGACTGATCATCAGCGTATCGAGCGTCGTCACGCCTTGCGCCCGCAGGAACGGCACCACCACGCGCTCGCCAGCGTGGCTCGATTCCGGACCGGGACCCGCATCGAACAGCAAGGCGTGATGCGCGGTCTGCACGAGCACCGACGAGCCCTGCCCGACATCGAGCGCAGTCAGACGGAACGCGCCTGATGGCTCGGCGAGTGCGCCGCTTGCGCTGGGCATCAGCAGCGGCAGCCACGACAGCGGCGCCGCCCAGCGCAGGGGCCAGCCGCGCGGCGCGAGACACCACAGCACACCGAGCGCCGCCGCGGCCAGCGCCCACGCATTCGGCTGCGGCAGCCACCACAGCGTCCAGCGCGGTCCCGACGCCAGTTGCAGGCCGGCCGCGAGACCATCGAGCAGCGTGTGCGCGGCGCGCCACGCGAACGCGTCGAGCGGCGCGGGCAATGCGACGCCCGCGAGCACCGTCGGCGTGACGAGCAGGCTCACCCAGGGAATCGCGAACGCGTTCGCGAGCGGACCGACGAGCGGAATTTGCGCGAACCAGTAGGCGGTCAGCGGCGCCAGCGCGACCGTCACCGCGAACTGCGCGTGAGCGGCGCTGCGCAACCGTTCGGCGAGCACGCGCAGACGCCGGATCGATACGGGACGCGCCGCGCTGCCCTCCTCGTCTTCATGATGACGGGACGCCAGTGGAACCCGCACGCGCGGCCGCCCCGACATCGCGAACAGGATCGCGCCGACTGCGCAAAACGACAGCCAGAATCCGGCCGACACGACCGCCCACGGATCGACCAGCAGCACGAGCCCGAGTGCCCACGCGAGCACCGTGGAGCGCGCTAGCTGCCGGCCGCCGACGAACGCCAGCGCGACGAGCGCGGCCATCCACAGCGCGCGTTGCGCTGGCACGTTGAAGCCCGCGAGCGCGGCATGCAGTGCGGCGAACATCGCACCCGCCGTCACGCCGACGAGCTGCGCGGGCAAGCGCAGCGGCCAGTTGCGGCCGAGCCACCCCGAACGTCGCCAGATTGCCGCCGCGAGCCAGCCGGTCAGCCCCGCGACCAAGCCGAGATGCAAGCCCGAAATCGCCACCAGATGACTCGTGCCGGTGCCGCGCATCAATTGCCAGTCGGCGGGGCTCACTTCGTCCTGCGCGCCGATCGCGAGCGCGACGACGATGCCGCGATGCGGCGCATCGGCAAGCACCGTGTCGATACGCGCACGCAATCCGGCGCGCCAGCGGTCGACCAGCACGGCGAGCCCGCGCGCGTGACCGGTCAGGCGCCGCGCATGGTCCGGCACGCTCACGTAGCCGGTCGCGCGGACGTTGCGCGCGAGCAGGCTCGCCTCTGCATCGCGCACGCCGAAATTCGCGTTGCCGTGCGGGCGCTTCAGGCGCACGGTCAGACGCCAGCGTTCGCCCGGTTCGAGCCGCGGCGCCGCGGCGTTGCGCGCGATCCAGGCTAGCTGGATCACGCGCGGGAAAGCGGCGAGCCGCGCACCGTTCGTATCGACGTCGAACAGGAAGCGCGCGCCTTTGTCGTCACGCGTCGGCAATCCCTTGATCGTGCCGACCACCTCGATATCGCGCCCTTCCCACTCGTGCGGCAGGCTCACCGCGAGCCGCGTTTGCGCGCGCACGGCCGCGTAGCCGAAGCCGACGCAGATCGCCGCGCACCACACCGCGCTCCAACCGGCCACCCGCCGCATGCGAGCGTCGCGCCATACGCGGCTAGCGAGCTGGTGCGAGAAGCCCCGCTCGTATTCGCGCTGGAGCGCCGCACCGGCCGCATCTGCCGCACCTGCCGCACCTGTCACACCCGCCGCCGCAGCCGCTCCGCCGCCACGCAAACCCCACACCGCAACGCCGGCCGCCGTGCAGCCGAGCAGTATCAACGCGCACCATGCGCCTGTATCCGGCAACACCGCCTGTCGCTGCAGCCAGACCACCCCCAACGCAAATCCACACCAGACCGCCCTCATCCGCCCTCCGTACCCGCTGGCGCCGGGCCTCGTCACTGCGCCAGCGAACGGGCAGCAGCGAGCCCGCCGGGCGTGGGGATCGCCCGACGCGAACCCTTTCGATCAACGGAATCGATTATGCAGAGGAAAGCGCGAGTCGCGGCAGCGCGGCGAGCGCGTTAGCCGTTGTGCCAAGGGCGGCTGCGTCGGAAGTGACACCGCGCAGTCGCGCGAGGCTCGCGCCGATCGCCGGAATCTGCTCGGGTGAATTGCGCTGCCTGTACATCCACGACGGCGCGATATCCGGCGCGTCGGTCTCGACGACCAGCGCATCGAACGGCAGTTGTTCCGCGAGTCGCCGGATCTGCCGGGCGCGCTCGAACGTCAGGTTGCCGCCGAACCCAAGATGCATGCCCTGATCGATGTACGCCCGCGCCTGCTGGAAACTGCCATTGAACGCGTGCGCGATGCCGCGATGGATCTGATGCCGGCGCAGCCCTTTGATCACCTGATCCTGCGATTTGCGCACATGGCAGATGACCGGCAAATCGAATTCGCGCGCGAGCTGCAACTGGCCGTTGTAGAAAAACTGCTGGCGCGCATCGTCGAGGCCGTCGACGAAATAGTCGAGCCCGATCTCGCCGATGCCGACGAAGCGCGGATCGTCGAGACTCGCCTCGATCTCCATGCGCAACAGGTCGAGGTCGGCATCGACGGCGTGCGGCGTGAGGAGCGGATGAATGCCGAGCGCGTACGCGCCGCCGTCGACGCGATGCGCGAGCTCGCGCACCGCCGCGAAGTTCTGTCGCCCGATCGCCGGAATCACGATGCGCGACACCCCCGCATGGCGCGCGGACGCCGCAACCGCATCACGGTCGGCGTCGAATTCCGAAGCGTCGAGATGGCAGTGCGTGTCGATCCACATGGGTTATCTCGCTGGCAAGAGGACGGACCGTGCCGGCCCGCACTCAGACCGGCACCGGCGGCTCTTCGTGCAGCACGCCGTCGCGCAACCGCATGATGCGATCACAGCGGCCCGCCAGCTCCGGGTCGTGCGTGACGATCACGAAGCTCGTCTCGAGCGTGCGCGACAGTTCGAGCATCAGGTTGAAGACCGTGTCGGCGGTGCCGCCGTCAAGGTTACCGGTCGGCTCGTCGGCGAGCACGCAGGCGGGCTTCGTGACGAGCGCACGCGCGATCGCGACACGCTGACGCTCGCCGCCCGACAGCTCGCCCGGCCGATGCTTCGCGCGATGCCCCATGCCGACGCGCTCCAGCACCGCCATGGCCTCGCGGCGCGCGACTTCAGTCGTCTCGCGACGAATCCGCAGCGGCATCGCGACGTTATCGAGGGCGGAAAACTCCGGCAGCAGATGGTGAAACTGATACACGAAACCGAGCGCGCGATTGCGCAGGACGTTGCGCTCGCGCTCGGAGAGTTTCGTGAACGGCTTGCCGAGCACCGACACGTGGCCCGTGCTCGGATCGTCGAGGCCGCCGAGCACGTGCAGCAGCGTGCTCTTGCCGGAGCCCGACGCGCCGACGATCGCGAGTTTCTCGCCGCGCCGCACGGCGAGTTGCGCATTGTTGAGCACCTGCACGTTCAGCCCGCCCTGCACGAACGCTTTGGAAATGCCGGTGGCTTCGAGCACGAACGGATGCGACGCGGAGTCCTGAGCGGTCATGGATGAATCGGTTGAGGGATGGACGAGGCGGTCATTCATAGCGCAGCGCCTCCGCCGGACGGACCTTCGCGCCGCGCCAGCTCGGATAGAGCGTCGCGAGCGCCGACAGCACGAACGCGATGATGCCGATGCGCGCGACGTCCGCCGGAACCAGCTCCGACGGCAGCTCGCTGATGAAGTACACCGACGGCGGCAGGAATTGCACGCCGAGCAGATGCTCGATCATCGGCACGAGCCACGGAATGCTCCACGCGATCAGGCAGCCGAGCGCGACGCCGGTCGCCGTGCCGATGAAGCCGATCGTCACGCCTTGCACGACGAAGATCTTCATGATCGAGCCGGGTTGCGCGCCGAGCGTGCGCAGGATCGCGATGTCGGCCTGCTTGTTGGTCACCGTCATCACCAGCGACGACACCAGATTGAACGCGGCCACCGCAATGATCAGCGTCAGGATGATGAACATCATGCGCTTCTCGATCTGCACCGCCGAGAACCAGGTCTTGTTCTGCTGGGTCCAGTCGCGGATGTACAAATCGCCCGACAGCGTGCGCGCGAGCTGATGCGCGACTTCCGGCGCGCGCTGCATGTCGGTGAGGCGCAACCGCACGCCGGTCGGCGCGGGCAGCCGGAACAGCGCCTGTGCGTCCTTGATGTTGATCAGCGCGAGCGTGCTGTCGTATTCGTAATGGCCCGACTCGAAGATGCCGACCACCGTGAACTGCTTCAGGCGCGGCAGCATGCCGGCCGGCGTGATCGTGCCTTCGGGCGCGACGAGCGTGATCTTGTCGTTCAGTTGCACGCCGAGATTGGCCGCCAGATCGGCGCCGAGCACGATGCCGAAGCCGCCGGGCACGAGGTCGGCCAGCTTGCCGCCTTTCATTTCCTTGCCGATGTCGGACACTTCAGGCTCGAGCGTCGGCTCGATGCCACGCAACGCGACGCCGCTCACCGCGTCCTGGCGCGTCAGCAGCGCCTGGGCCTCGACGTAGGGCGCCGCGCCGATCACCTCCTTGTTCTGGCGCGCCTCCTTCGCGGTCAGTTGCCAGTCGGGCATCGAACCGGTCGGCGAAAAGATCTCGACGTGCGCGAGCACCGACAGCATGCGGTCGCGCACCTCTTTCTGAAAGCCGTTCATCACCGACAACACGACGATCAGCGCCGCGACGCCAAGCGCGATGCCCGACATCGACACCAGCGCGATGAACGAAATGAAGCCGTTACCGGTCGTGCGTTTGCCGGCGCGTGTATAGCGCCAGCCAATCTGCCATTCGTAGGGAAATTTCAAGCGAATCCTTTTGTGCGTTCTTCGACTGTATGTCGGGATCGGCGGACCTCGACGTCCGCCGTGCGGCCCGAACGTCGTGATCGTTGGGCTCGCGGCGGCGCGGATCGTTCCTCGCGCGCCCGGCCGCTGTGCGGCTCTGCCGGCGCATAGAGGCGCGGCGCCGCGGTGCGCCACCCTGCCGGGTCCAGCGATCAAGCGCGAAGTTTGCCACACAATGCCGCCGGCTCGCGCAAAGGACGTGCCTCGGCCGCGCCATCGACAAACCGGCCGCGCTTCGTCGAAATACTCGCACCGTTTGCCCTACAATGCGCAGCATCATGCCTGCCGACCGCCTCCATCTTCTGCTGCCCTTCGCGCTGCCTGCCGCGGCCGACGCCTCCACCGCGCTTCACGACATCCAGTGTCCCGCTCTCGACAGGCTGATCGCGCGCGCGACGCTGATCGAACGCGTGATCGGCGAGGATTTTCAGCGCACGCTGCCGCACGAGCGCTGGGTCGCGCGACAATTCGGCGCGCTGCCCGACGGCGCCTCGGCCGCCGCCGACGAAGCCCCGCTCGCGCCCTACATGCTGCGCGCCGACGGCGGCGAACCCGGCAACGCGACGTGGGCCTGCGTGCAGCCGGTACACGTGCACATCGCGCACGACCACCTGGTGCTGATCGACCCGGCGTCGCTCAATCTGTCGGACGACGAAGCGAGCACGCTGCTCGCGCTTGCGCGTCCGCTGATCGAGGAACTCGGCGTGCGCATCGAGGCGCCCAAGCCAATCCGCTGGTATCTGTCGAGCGACGCTTTCGGCTCGCTCGCGGGCGCGTCGCCGTTGCGCGCGAGCGGCCGCAACATCGAGATCTGGTTGCCGCACGAAGCGCATTCCGGCGAACGCTCTCGCGCGTGGATGAAGCTGCAGAACGAAGTGCAGATGGCGTGGTTCGAGCATCCGGTCAACGAAGCGCGGGAGGCGCGCGGGCTGCCGGCCGTCAACTCGATCTGGTTTCACGCGCAAGGCGCCGCGCGGAGCGTGCGCAGTCCGTTCGCGCAGGTGCTGTCCGATGCCGCCGCAACGCGCGGTCTCGCGCTCAGCGCCGGGGTCGCGACAGGCGCGCCGCCGGCGTCGTATCGCGAACTGGCCGCGGCGCTGCGCGGTACCACCAACGGCAGCGGCGCAACGCTCGTCGAACTCGACCCCTTCTCCGCGCCCTACATCGAACAGGACTGGGCGCGCTGGAACCAGGCATTCGCCGCGCTGCAGACCGACTGGTTCGCGCCCGCGCTCGCGGCTCTCCAGTCGGGCGAACTCGCCGAGCTCGGCCTCACGCTGTGCGGCGACACCGGCTCGGTGACGCTGACGGTCACGCGCGGCGATCTGCGCAAATTCTGGCGGCGGCGCGTGCTGGTCTCGCTTTTCATCGAATGATCCACGGCCCTTCCGCATGACCCGAATCGTTACGCGCCCCTGCTCCCCCGTCGACGCCGAAGTGCTGACCCGCTGCGGCCTGCATCCGGTGCTCGCGCGCCTGTACGCATCGCGCGGCGTGTGCCTGCCCGAGGACGTCGAAACCGGCCTCGCGCGGCTCGTGCCGCCAGCCGAACTGAAGGGCTGCGACGCGGCCGCCGCGCTGCTCGCCGACGCGCTGCAGCAGCAGCGCCGCATGCTGGTCGTCGCCGACTACGACTGCGACGGCGCGACCGCCTGCGCGGTCGCGGTGCGCGGGCTGCGCATGTTCGGCGCGCGCATCGACTACCTGGTGCCGAACCGCATGGAGCACGGCTACGGGCTCACGCCGGACATCGTCGAGCTGGCGGCGCGTGGCGCGGCCGGCAAACCCGATCTGCTGATCACCGTCGACAACGGCATCGCGAGCGTCGACGGCGTCGCGGCAGCCAACGCCCTTGGCATCGACGTGCTCGTCACCGACCACCACCTGCCCGGCGACGAACTGCCCGCCGCGCGCGCAATCGTCAATCCGAACCAGCCGGGCTGCACGTTCCCGAGCAAGTGCCTCGCCGGCGTCGGCGTGATGTTCTACGTGCTGCTCGCGCTGCGCGCCGAGCTGCGCCGCCGTGGGGCGTTCGGCGACGCGCTGCCCGAGCCGCGCCTCGACGGCCTGCTCGATCTGGTCGCACTCGGCACCGTCGCCGATGTCGTCAAACTCGACGGCAACAACCGCGTGCTGGTCGCGCAAGGTCTGCAGCGCATCCGCCGCGGCCGCATGCAGCCGGGCATCGCCGCGCTGTTTCGGGCCGCCGCGCGCGATGCGCGCAACGCGTCCGGCTTCGACCTCGGCTTCGCGCTGGGACCGCGCCTGAACGCGGCGGGACGGCTGTCGGACATGTCGCTCGGCATCGAATGCCTGAGCACCGACGACGTCGGCCGCGCATGGGAACTCGCGCAGCAGCTCGACACGATGAACCGCGAGCGCCGTGAAATCGAGGCGGGCATGCAGCAGCAGGCGCTGGACGACCTGTCGACGGTCGATCCCGACGGCGCGACCACGATCACGTTGTTCAATCCGGGCTGGCATCAGGGCGTGATCGGCATCGTCGCGGGACGGCTGAAAGAGAAGTTCCACCGCCCGTCGTTCACGTTCGCGCCGGCCGACGATACCGGCATGCTCGTCAAGGGCTCGGGCCGCTCGATCGCGGGCTTCCACCTGCGCGACGCGCTCGATCTGATCTCGAAGCGCGAGCCGGACCTGATCGTCAAATTCGGCGGCCACGCGATGGCCGCGGGCCTGACGATCGCCGCCGCCGACGTGCCGCGCTTCACCGCCGCGTTCGAGGCGGTCGGCCGCGAATGGCTGTCCGCGCAGGCGCTCGCGCGCACGATCGAAACCGACGGCGAGCTCGAAGACGCGTACTTCACGCCGCAATTCGTCGAAATGCTCGACGCGGCCGTCTGGGGCCAGGGTTTTCCGGCGCCGGTGTTCTCCGGCGAATTCGCGGTCGCCTCGCAGGCGTTGGTGAAGGACAAGCACCTGAAGCTGCAACTGCTGCGCGGCCGCCAGCGCTTCAACGCGATCTGGTTCAATCACACCGACACGCTGCCTGCGCGCACCACCGTCGCCTATCGGCTCGCGAGCGATACATGGAACGGCGTGTCGCGCGTGCAACTGATCGTCGAGCACGCGGTGAGCTGAAATCTTCCGCAAAATCAATCGCGAACACGCGCCAGATCGCCCGCGAGGCTCCGGCGCGGCGTGCCGATCGGCTATAATTTCTGCTTTTTACGCAGAATAGAAGATCGACATGGAAGCGGAACGTCTCAACGCGATCGAAGCCTCTCTGGCCGACCTGCGCAAGCGCGCGGACGACCTACGGGGGTATCTTTGACTACGACGACAAAGCACTGCGTCTAATCGAAGTCAACCGGGAACTCGAAGACCCGGACGTCTGGAACGACTCGAAGCACGCCCAAGCGCTCGGTAAGGAAAAGAAGCTGCTCGACGACACGGTCGGCAAGCTCACGTCGATCACGAACGACGTGCGCGACGCGCAAGACCTGTTCGAGATGGCACGCGAAGAAGCCGACGACGACACGCTGCTCGCCTGCGAGGGTGACGCCCAGGCCATCGAGGCACGCGTCGCCGACATGGAATTCCGCCGGATGTTCGCGAACCCGGCCGATCCCAACAACGCCTTTCTCGACATCCAGGCCGGCGCCGGCGGCACCGAGGCGTGCGACTGGGCGTCGATGCTGCTGCGCCAGTATCTGCGTTATTGCGAGCGCAAGGGCTTCAAGACCGAAGTGCTCGAGCAGACCGAAGGCGACGTCGCCGGCATCAAGAACGCGACGATCAAGATCGAAGGCGAATACGCGTACGGCTTCCTGCGTACCGAAACCGGCGTGCACCGGCTCGTGCGCAAGTCGCCGTTCGACTCGTCGGGCGGTCGTCACACGTCGTTCTCGTCGGTGTTCGTGTACCCGGAAATCGACGACTCGATCGAAGTCGACATCAACCCGGCCGACCTGCGCATCGACACGTACCGTGCTTCGGGCGCGGGCGGTCAGCACATCAACAAGACCGACTCCGCGGTGCGTATCACGCACATGCCGTCGGGCATCGTCGTGCAGTGCCAGAACGACCGCTCGCAGCACCGCAACCGCGCCGAAGCCATGGCGATGCTGAAATCGCGCCTGTACGAAGCGGAAATCCGCAAGCGTCAGGTCGAGCAGGACAAGCTGGAAGCCGGCAAGACCGATGTGGGTTGGGGCCATCAGATCCGTTCGTACGTGCTCGACAACAGCCGCATCAAGGATCTGCGCACCAACGTCGAAATCAGCAATACGAAGAGCGTGCTCGACGGTGACCTCGATCCGTTCATCAGCGCGAGCCTGAAACAGGGCGTCTAGGCGCGCACGGCGCGGCCCCGTTCACCGATCGGGACCGCGCCTTCTTCGTTGCTGCTTTTGCGTTGCTTCCACGCTATTTGTTCGCCGTTTTTCCAGTACCGCCTGAGGTTTTTACACTGACTGGCTTCCCGCCAGCGGAGCACTCCGCGGCGGGCCACCGAATACCAAATCATCATGACTGAACCGATCCAGCCGACTGTCGTGCCCGAAGCGGACGACAACAAGATCATCGCCGAGCGCCGCGAAAAGCTGCGCGAACTGCGTGAGCGAGGCGTCGCCTATCCGAACGATTTCCGTCCCACGCACCACGCTGAAGATCTGCAGGCGCAGTACGAGCACACCGACAAGGAAGCACTCGAAGCGAATCCGCTCGAAGTCGCGATCGCTGGCCGCATGATGCTGAAACGCGTGATGGGCAAGGCAAGTTTCGCGACCGTGCGCGACGGCTCGGGTCAGATCCAGTTCTTCATCACACCGGCCGACGTCGGTCAGGAGACCTACGACGCGTTCAAGAAGTGGGACATGGGCGACATCGTCGCCGCGCGCGGCGTGCTGTTCCGCACCAACAAGGGCGAGCTATCGGTGCGCTGCACGGAGCTGCGTCTGCTGTCGAAGTCGCTGCGTCCGCTGCCGGACAAGTTCCACGGTCTCGCCGACCAGGAAATGAAGTACCGCCAGCGCTATGTCGATCTGATCGTCACGCCGGAAACGCGCCGCACGTTCGTCGCGCGCACGAAGGCGATTTCGTCGATCCGCAAGTACATGGCCGACGCGAACTTCATGGAAGTCGAAACACCGATGCTGCACCCGATTCCGGGCGGCGCGGCGGCCAAGCCGTTCTCGACGCACCACAATGCGCTCGACATGCAGATGTTCCTGCGCATCGCGCCGGAGCTGTACCTGAAGCGGCTGGTGGTGGGCGGCTTCGAGCGCGTGTTCGAGATCAATCGTAATTTCCGCAACGAGGGCGTATCCGTGCGCCACAACCCGGAATTCACGATGATCGAGTTCTACGCGGCCTACACCGATTACAAGTGGCTGATGGACTTCACCGAGCAGCTGATTCGCCAGGCGGCGATCGATGCGCTCGGCACGGCCACCATCACTTATCAGGGCCGCGAGCTCGATCTGTCGAAGCCGTTCCATCGGCTCACGATCACGCAGGCGATCCAGAAATACGCGCCGCAATACACGAACGAGCAGCTCGCCGACGGCACGTTCCTGCGCGCCGAGCTGAAGAAGTTCGGCGTCGATGCGTCGCAGCCGCAGTTCCTCAATGCGGGCGTCGGCTCGCTGCAACTGGCGCTGTTCGAAGAGACCGCCGAGTCGCAACTGTGGGAGCCGACCTACATCATCGACTACCCGATCGAGGTGTCGCCGCTCGCGCGTGCGTCGGACAAGGTGGCAGGCATCACCGAGCGTTTCGAGCTGTTCATCACCGGCCGCGAAATCGCCAACGGCTTCTCGGAGCTGAACGATCCGGAAGATCAGGCCGCGCGCTTCAGGAAGCAGGTCGACCAGAAAGACGCCGGCGACGAGGAAGCGATGTTCTACGACGCCGACTACATCCGCGCGCTCGAGTACGGCATGCCGCCGGCGGGCGGCTGCGGTATCGGCATCGATCGTCTGGTCATGATGCTGACCGATAGCCCGAGCATCCGCGACGTGATTCTGTTCCCGCATCTGCGTCGCGAAGACTGAGCGACGCTCGGCGCGAGCGCTCGTTGTGCTTCGCGCGCAATGCGATGGTTTGAAGAGCGCCCGGTTGATGCCGGGCGTTTTCTTATGCGCGCGTTTTCGCTTTGCGGGACCGTTTTCTGCTTCTCAACGTTTGTAACCAGCGGTAAAAGCTGCTCGTTCGCGCGCAAGTCGCCGCGGCCTCGATGGTCTTAGAAGTTTGTTGACACCAAAGCGCACCGCGTGAAGGGCGCCTACCCACGCCCGAGGGCGCCACCTGAGCGGTTACAAATAGAAACGCTGCCCGGATCGAATTGCCCGACACTCAGTCTCACAAGAAGTCGGCTCTGTCAGAAACGGAGGCCCTACATGGACAACCCTACTCATCAACCCACGCAGCCACGTCGTCTTCATCCCTTGATCGCGGTGGCCGCCGGCGCGGTGCTCGTCGCGAGTCTCGTCGCTACCGCGGCGATCACCGGCGTGTTCCCGAAGGCGTCGGGTAACGGCGCACAGAACGATCAGACGCAGGCCGCGCAGGTCAGCACGCAAGCGCCAGGCGTCGTCGATTCGGCCGCGCCGGTCAAGCCATCTGCGCAACAGCGGCAAGATCAGGCTCAGCAAGCGGTGCCGGCCGCCCCTGCCGCCGCTCCGACCCAACAGCAATACGCGCAGCAACAGCAGGCACAGGCCGCGCCGCAGTATGCGCAGCAGCCGGCGCCGCATGCCGCTTATTGCTCGACTTGCGGCACCGTCGTCGCGATCTCGGCGGTTCGGCATGAAGGACATGGCACCGGCATTGGCGCGGTCGGCGGTGCGGTGGCCGGGGGCGTCGTCGGTAATCAATTCGGCGCCGGCGGCGGGCGTACCGCGATGACGCTGCTCG
This sequence comes from Paraburkholderia tuberum STM678, assembly GCF_902833905.1. Taxonomy (GTDB): domain Bacteria; phylum Pseudomonadota; class Gammaproteobacteria; order Burkholderiales; family Burkholderiaceae; genus Paraburkholderia; species Paraburkholderia tuberum. The sequence goes on from NZ_CADFGP010000014.1 coordinate 48,664, forward strand.
GCGCGCTGGGCGGCGGGTTCGCCGGCAACTCGGTCGAAAAACATCTGCGCAGCACGACGTCGTATTCGGTGCGCGTGCACATGGAAGACGGCAAGACGCGCTACTTCACCTATAGCGAGGCGCCGCCGTTGCGCGACGGCGAGCGCGTGCACGTTCAGAACGGCGGCCTCGTCGCCGACTGAGCTGAGTTCGGCGCCCAACTTTCGTCGACGCGCCATGAAAAAAGGCGATTCCATCGGAATCGCCTTTTCTTTGGAGTTCAGTGCAGCCGTTCGAACACGCGTTCAATAATCCGCGTCTTCGATCCATGCCGCCTGAATCGCTTCGAGAATCTTTTCGCTCGAACGGTTCGGATCGTCGTCGAAGCCTTCGAGCTCGGTCACCCAGCGGTGCAGGTCGGTGAAACGCACCTGCTGTGGATCGACGTCCTGATGCTTGTCCGTCAGAGCCATCGCGATGTCTTGCGTATCGGTCCACTTCATGGCGGCACCCTCCTGTTAGTGATTTTCCTTCGCGTGATTGATCGAGTAACGCGGAATTTCGACGACCAGATCCTGCTCGTCCGGCATGACCGCCTGACACGACAAGCGCGAAGCCGGTTCCAGCCCCCATGCCTTGTCCAACAGATCGTCCTCGTCTTCCTCGGATGGCGTCAAGGCGGCGAAACCCTCACGCACGATTACGTGGCAGGTCGTGCACGCGCACGACTTCTCGCACGCATGCTCGATTTCGATACCGTTATCGAGCAGGTTGTCGCAGATGCTCTTGCCGGGAACGGCGTCGATCACCGCGCCTTCCGGGCACAGTTCGACGTGAGGCAGCACAACGATTTGAGGCATACAGTTTCCGTTTGGGTCTGAGGCACGGCGGCTGCCAGCAATGCCGGGTGCAGGCTCCGTGCCATTTTACTGGCGCCGCGCGGACTTTTTAAGTCCGCGCGGGCGCGATCGGTGGTTCGTGGGGGGCGCAGTTCGTGCGTGGCCTGAGCGCGCGTCGCGTGCACGTTGCTGCCGCTACGCTCGCCCGTTCAGATCTCGTCGAGCTTGCGGCCCGACAGCGCGCGGCGAATTCCCTTGTTCATGCGGCGCGCGGCGAATTCGTCGGTGCCTTCGGCGAGCGCCTTCGTCGCGGCTTCGATCGCGCCGACGTCTTCGCCTGGCGCGACGTTGCGCAGCGCGGCGAGCAGCGCGTCGAGTTCGGCGCGTTCGCTGTCGTCGAGCAGCTCGGCGTCGGCGGCGAGCGCCGCGTCGGTCGCTTCGACGAGACGCTGCGCTTCGACCTGTGCCTCGCGCAATGCGCGCGCGCGCATGTCGATTTCAGCGGTCGAAAAGCTGTCTTCGAGCATGCGCGCGATGTCGTCGTCGGCGAGGCCATACGAAGGCTTCACGACGACCGATGCCTCCACGCCCGACGCCAGCTCGCGCGCAAACACCGACAGCAGGCCGTCGGCGTCGACCTGATAGGTCACGCGAATGCGCGCGGCGCCGGCGGCCATCGGCGGAATGCCGCGCAGCTCGAAGCGCGCGAGCGAACGGCAATCGCTGACGAGCTCGCGCTCGCCTTGGACGACGTGAATCGCCATCGCGGTCTGGCCGTCCTTGAAGGTCGTGAAATCCTGCGCACGCGCGACTGGAATCGTCGAGTTGCGCGGAATGATCTTTTCGGTGAGGCCACCCATCGTCTCGACGCCGAGCGACAGCGGAATCACGTCGAGCAGTAGCCATTCGTCGCCTTCCGCCCCGCGGTTGCCGGCCAGCAGATCGGCCTGGATCGCGGCGCCGAGTGCGACGACCTGATCCGGATCGAGATTGACGAGCGGCGGCTGGCCGAAGAACGCCTCGACCGCGCGGCGGATCACCGGCATGCGCGTCGCGCCGCCGACCAGCACGACGCCCTTGATTTCCTTCGTGGTGACCTTCGCGTCGCGCAGCGCCTTTTTCGTCGGGCCCAGCGTGCGTTGCACCAGCGCGGCCGTGATGGTCTCGAAAGTGGCTTCGTCGATCGTCAGATCGAGCGCGGTGCCGTTGGCAAGCGTGAGCTCGAGGGTGGTTTGCGACGCGCTCGACAGCGCCTCCTTGGCCTCGCGCACGCTATCGAGCAGCAGGCGCACGTCGTGCGGCGCGAGCGTCTTTGACGCGATGCCGGCCTGTTCGAGCACATGGCGATATAGCGCATGGTCGAAGTCGTCGCCACCGAGCGCGGAATCGCCGCCCGCCGCGAGCACTTCGAAAACGCCCTTGGTGAGCTTCAGGATCGACAGGTCGAAGGTGCCGCCGCCGAGGTCGTAGACCGCGTACAAACCTTCCGCGCCGTTGTCGAGACCGTAGGCGATCGCCGCAGCGGTCGGTTCGTTGAGCAGACGCAGCACATTCAGCCCCGCGAGGCGCGCGGCGTCCTTGGTCGCCTGGCGCTGCGCTTCGTCGAAGTAAGCGGGCACCGTGATTACCGCGCCGACGAGCTCGTCGCCGAGCGTGTCTTCGGCGCGCTGGCGCAGCGTCGCGAGAATTTCAGCCGACACTTCGACCGGGCTCTTCACGCCGTCGACAGTGCGGATCTGCACCATGCCGGGAGCATCGACGAAGTCGTACGGCGCGTTTTCGGCGCCCTCCACCTCGGCCTTGCCGCGGCCCATGAAGCGCTTGACCGACACGATCGTGTTGCGCGGGTCGGTCGCGGCTTCGGCCTTCGCCCGGCGGCCGATGCGACGGCCGCCCTGCTCCAGGTAACGCACCACCGACGGCAGCAGCACGTGCCCGTCTTCGTCGGGCAGCACATCGGGCACGCCGCTGCGCACGGCGGCGACGAGGGAGTTGGTGGTGCCGAGATCGATACCGACCGCCAGACGCCGCTGGTGAGGCGCCGGCGCCATGCCGGGTTCGGAGATTTGCAGTAAGGCCATCTGGATCTTCTCGGGGACGTTGTGCCCCGTCCTGAATGTTCGCGTTGCTGGGGTGATGCCGCGGCTCGCGGCCGCTCTGGTTTTTTGTTTGTCGCTTAGTACGTCGCTGCCTACTGTTGCTTGCCCGCGCCGCGCTTTTGCGCGCGTCGCGCGAAAGCGCGCTAGCCTTCGAGCCGCTCGATCTGGGCATCGATTTCCGACGCGACGCGCTCGATGAACATCAGCTGCCGCACCGCCTCGCCCGCCGCCTGATTCGCGCCGTGATCGAGCGATGCGCCGAGCTTGTCGAAGCGCCGACGCTCCTCGTCGCGCAACTCGATGAGCAGCGCGTCGAGCGCGTCGACGTTCTTCGCCGCGGCCGCGTCCTCGATGTTCTCGCGCCACTCCATCTGCTGCATCAGGAACGCGGGCTCCATCGCCGTGTTGTTCTCCGCGCCGACGTTGATGCCGCGCAACGACAGCAGATAGGTCGCGCGCTTGAGCGGATCGCGCAGCGTCTGATAGGCCTCGTTCGCGCGCGTCGCCCACTGCATCGCGATACGCTTTTGCGCATCGCCGGCCGCCGCGAAGCGATCCGGATGCACCTGCGCCTGCACGGTGCGGTACGCGTGATCGAGCGTGCTCGCGTCGAGCGCGAATTGCGCCGGCAGACCAAACAGATCGAAGTGGCTGTCGTTCAGCGAGGCCATCGGATTAAAGTCCGTTGATGAAAACTGGTATGGAGAAGTCGGGCCTTGTCAGGCGTGACCGGTTCAGTGGAGCGCGGATCAAACTAAAAAGGCGGCCCGCGCCGCCTTTTATCCGCCGCACGCGGAAGGTAACGAATCTAGACGCGGAACGACTCGCCGCAGCCGCATTCGTCTTTCACGTTCGGGTTGTTGAACCTGAAGCCTTCGTTCAGCCCTTCGCGTGCGAAGTCGAGCTCCGTGCCGTCGATATACGCGAGACTCTTCGGGTCGACGACGACCTTCACGCCGCCCGTCTCGAACACCTGATCTTCAGGCGCGACTTCGTCCACGTACTCGAGCTTGTAGGCGAGGCCCGAGCAACCGGTGGTGCGCACGCCGACGCGCAACCCGATGCCCTTACCGCGGCGGGTCAGATACTTCTGGACGTGCTGTGCTGCCTTTTCGGTCAACGTAATTGCCATAACGTTTCTCAGTTGCCAGAGCGCGCGGCGCGCGTGTCCGCGCTGCGCTCACCGGTTACTCCGTTCTTACCCAGTTGCTCAGGCGGCCTTGCCGTCTTCGGCAAGCGCTGCTTCGCCGTGGCGCTGCTTGTAGTCGGCGACCGCTGCCTTGATCGCGTCTTCCGCGAGGATCGAGCAATGGATCTTCACCGGCGGCAGTGCCAGTTCTTCGGCGATCTGCGTGTTCTTGATCGACATCGCCTGGTCGAGCGTCTTGCCCTTCACCCATTCGGTGACGAGCGAGCTCGATGCGATGGCCGAGCCGCAGCCGTAGGTCTTGAACTTCGCGTCTTCGATGATGCCGTCCGCGCCGACGCGGATCTGCAGCTTCATCACGTCGCCGCAGGCCGGCGCGCCGACCATGCCGGTACCGACCGTGTCGTCGTCCTTCGCGAAGGAACCGACGTTGCGCGGGTTTTCGTAGTGGTCGAGGACCTTGTCGCTATAAGCCATGATTACACTCCTTGATTCGTTTCAACCTGCAATGCGATGAACGTTCGACGTCCGCTTCGTCCAGCCGGCGCGTCAGTGCGCGGCCCACTGGATGGTCGACAGATCGATCCCGTCCTTGTGCATTTCCCACAGCGGCGACAGATCGCGCAGCTTGGAAATCTTCGACTTCAGCAGGTTGATCACGTAGTCGACTTCCTGCTCGGTCGTGAAGCGTCCCACCGTGAAGCGGATCGAGCTGTGCGCGAGTTCGTCGTTGCGGCCAAGCGCGCGCAGCACGTACGACGGCTCCAGCGACGCCGACGTGCACGCCGAACCCGACGACACCGCGACGTCCTTCACCGCCATGATCAGCGATTCGCCTTCGACGAAATTGAAGCTGATGTTCAGGTTGTGCGGCACACGCTTTTCCATGTCGCCGTTCACATACACTTCCTCGATTTGCGACAGGCCTTTCAGTAGCCGGTCACGCAGCATGCGGATGCGCTCGTTTTCGGTCGCCATCTCTTCACGCGCGATACGGAACGCTTCACCCATGCCGACGATCTGGTGCGTGGCGAGCGTGCCCGAACGCATGCCGCGCTCGTGACCGCCGCCGTGCATCTGCGCCTCGATACGGATACGCGGCTTGCGACGCACGTAAAGCGCGCCGATGCCCTTCGGGCCGTAGGTCTTGTGCGCCGAGAACGACATCAGGTCGACCTTCAGCTTCTGCAGATCGATCTGGATCTTGCCGGTGGCCTGCGCCGCGTCGACGTGGAAAATGATGCCCTTCTCGCGCGTGATCTCGCCAATCGCCTCGATGTCCTGGATGACGCCGATCTCGTTGTTGACCGACATCACCGACACCAGAATCGTGTCCGGGCGCAGCGCCGCCTTGAACGCGTCGAGGTCGATCAGACCGTCGTCCTTGACATCCAGATAGGTGACTTCGAAGCCTTCGCGCTCGAGCTCGCGGGTGGTGTCCAGCACCGCCTTGTGCTCGGTCTTCACCGTGATGATGTGCTTTCCCTTGCTCTTGTAGAAGTGCGCGGCACCTTTCAGAGCGAGGTTGTCCGACTCCGTCGCACCCGAGGTCCAGATGATTTCGCGTGGATCGGCGTTCACTAGCGCGGCCACCTGCTCGCGCGCTTCCTCGACTGCGCGCTCGGCGGTCCAGCCATAAGCGTGACTACGCGACGCGGGATTGCCGAACTGCTCGCGCAGATACGGGATCATCTTGTCCACCACACGCGGATCGATCGGCGTCGTGGCGCTGTAGTCCATGTAGATGGGCAGATGGAGAGAGTCGTTATTCATCAATTGCTCCGGGGACGTCATGTGCTCTGGCTTCTGGGTTCGATATGGGGCTGCGGCGAGGGTTTTCTTTTGCGTGCCGCGCTTCACGAACCGGCCATGTTGAAAACGGAATTGGGACCCTTGGGCGCCACGCGCACGGGTTCGACCGCCGGCGCGTCGTTGCGCCTGTCGCGCAGCACGGCCGGCGTGCCTTCGCGCGAACGCTGCTGATCCACTAGATCCTTCAGCGAAACCGAATCGAGGTATTCGACCATTTTCTGGTTCAGCGTCGACCACAGCTCATGCGTCATGCAGTGGCCGTCGTGCTGCTTGGTGCCTTCGCATGTGCCCTTACCGCCGCACTGGGTGGCGTCGAGCGGTTCGTCGACCGCGATGATGATGTCGGCCACCGTCACCTCTTCGGCACGGCGCGCGAGATTGTAGCCACCGCCCGGTCCGCGCACGGATTCGACGATTTCATGACGGCGCAGCTTGCCAAACAGCTGCTCGAGATACGACAGGGAGATGTGTTGGCGCTGGCTGATACCCGCAAGCGTCACCGGGCCCTGCTCCTGGCGCAGCGCCAGGTCGATCATCGCCGTGACGGCGAAACGGCCTTTCGTGGTGAGTCTCATATGATGTGGGAACCGCAATTCTCGACAAGTTTGGTCAAGTATAAATACATGAGCAATTTAGTCAAGTATGGGCGGTAAATTTTGTGTCATTCGCTTAATTGATCGCCATACGTCGACGCCGCGCCCCCACCCGTGTGGTGCGTCTGCGTTCTTCGCCCGATGCCTACGCGAGCAACTGCGGGCGCAGCGCGGCGATCAGCCCGCGGCAGGCTGCTTCGCATTGATCGAGCACCAACTCGAAGCCTTCCGCGCCGCCGAAATACGGATCGACAACCTCTCGCGCGCCGCTCCAGCGGCCATCCGACTCAGGCACGAACTCCATCAGCAGACGGATCTTGTCGCGCTGTGCGCGCGGGCACAGTTGACGCAACGCGGCGACGTTTCGGTCGTCCATGGCAATCAGCAGATCGAACCGCTCGAAGTCCGCGACCGTGATCTGGCGGCCGCGCAGCGCGTCGAGCGCATAGCCGCGCTGGCGGGCCGCGTGTTGCGCGCGTTCGTCGGGCGCCGCGCCGATGTTCCAATTGCCGGTGCCGGCCGAATCGATCAGGATGCAGTCCGCAAGCTTCGCCTCGTCGACCAGATGACGCATCACGCCCTCCGCCGTCGGTGAACGGCAGATATTCCCGAGGCAAACGAAACAGATGGACACAGTTTTCATCAGGGATTTTCGACGCCCGAGGCGCCGCGCGTGAGGTCGTCAGACAGTCAGCGGACTGCGCCGCGATTATACAAATCTCGACAGATTCGCGCCGAGCGGGGCGCAGCCAGCAAGATCAGCGGCTTCGGAGCGTCGCGGTCCGCCGCGCCGGCTTACGATGCCTCGGCGGCCGGCGTCGCCGTGGCGGCACGCATCGGCTTGGCCGGCAATGCCGACGCCGTGTCGATCATGCCGTACGACACCGCGCGTGCGAGTTCGGCGGTCAGATGATTGGCGTCGAGCGGCATCTGCGAAGCGCGCGAAGCGGTTTGGCCGTTGACGTGCAGAAAGGCGAGCACCGCGAGAGGTACAACGATGGCTAGGGGCCAGTACACCGATATTGTCTTTTTCATGATGTGTTTTTCAATTAGGGGCGCATGAGCTTATGACGCACTATGCCCTAACGAAATGCTATAGGAATTCACAATCGGGAAAAACCCGCCCGCGCGGGATAGATCGTTGCTTGATACGAAACAGTCAAGTGAGACCTCTTTGGGGAACGAGTGGCGCATCGCTGGCACACAAAAGTAAAGCTTACAAACGCATACAAAGCCGCCGCGACGGACGGCGACAATGACGGTCTTATTCTTACCCTTACATTTCTTTGCACTGGCATCGGTCCCACAAAATGAAACGCATTGCACCTTCCGTCGGCCTGATGGCCGCCGCGCTGCTCGGCGGCTGCGCGGTCTATCCGAACGGCACGCCGATGTACGGCAACGGCTACGGCGCCTATAGCGGCTACAACGGTTATGACGATTCCGCATACGCGCCGGGTGCCGCGGTCGTGCCGCAAACCAATGTGTACCTCGGCTATGGCGATTACGGTCCGGGACGCTACTACGGCCCGGCGTCGGGCTCCGGCTATCGCGGCTATCCGGATCGCGGTCATCCGAACGACAACGACTGGCACCACGGCGATCACGGCAACGGTCAGGGCAACAATGGCGGCGGTCCTGGACAACCGCACGGCGGCCCGCCGCCGCAGGGCGCAGCGGGCGGTCCGCACGGCCCTGGTGGCGCCAATGGCGGCCCGCACCCCGGCGCGGGCGGCCCGCCGCCGCGCCAGCCGCAAGCCGGCAACGGCGGCGGACGAGGCAACGATTTGGGGAGAAATGCGCCCGCGCGTCAGCCGGGGCAGATGACCGAACATTGAAGACGGAGCGGCGCTGAAGTATCCCGCCGGCTTCTTCGCCCGTTTCGACGGCTGCGCGAGCGCGCAGCCGTCAAACCAATCCCAATGCCGCCCGCTCAGCCAATATGGCTGCGCTGCGCGGCATACAACTCGCGGAACGTACGACCCACCGGCGCCGGCATGTCGCGCGTATCGGTCCAGCCCGCGCCGCCGAGCGGCAGTTTGGCGATCGACCGATTGCGCCCACCCATGCGCTCCAGCACGCGCACGGCGAGTTTGGTAAAGAGCGCATAGGCATCGGGATGCAGCGCGAGCCAGCCCCACAGCGCCAACCCGGCGCGCTCCTTCCACGGCCGCAGGTGTCGCTCCATCTGCTTTTCGCGCAGCTTGCGCAACAGATCGGACAGCGGGATACCGACCGGGCACACGCTATTGCATTCGCCGCATAACGTCGCCGCTTGCGGCAGGTCGAGCGCCTTGTCGATGCCGACATAGCTCGGCGTCAGTACCGACCCCATCGGCCCCGGATAGACCCAGCCATATGCGTGCCCGCCGACCTTCTGATACACCGGGCAATGGTTCATGCACGCGCCGCAGCGGATGCAGCGAAGCATCTCCTGGAAGTCGCCGCCGATCAGCCCTGTGCGGCCACCGTCGACCAGCACCACGTACATATGCTCGGGCCCATCCTGATCGCCCGCGCCACGCGGCCCGGTCAGCATCGAAAAATAGTTCGAGGTGGCCTGGCCGGTTGCCGAACGCGGCAGCAGGCGCATAGCCGTCGCGAGATCCTCGAGCGTCGGCAGCACCTTCTCGATGCCGGTGACAGCGACATGCACGCGCGGCAACACCGTGCACATACCTTCGTTGCCCTCGTTGGTCACGAGCGCGACCGAGCCCGTTTCCGCGATGATGAAATTGCCGCCCGTCACGCCCATGTCCGCGCTCAGAAAATGCGGCCGCAGCATCTCGCGCGCCTCACGCGTCATGTCGGGAATCTCGGTGAGCCGCGGCCGGCCGTGCGTCTTCGCGAACAGATCGGCGATCTCGTCCTTATCCTTGTGAACGACCGGCGCGATGATGTGGCTTGGCGGCTCGTTGTCGTTGATCTGCAGGATGTATTCGCCAAGGTCGGTTTCGATCGACTGCACGCCCATCTGCCCGAGCACTTCGTTCAGACGCATTTCCTCGGTGACCATCGACTTGGTCTTGATCACCTTCTTCACGTCGTGCTTGCGCGCAATGTCGCCGACGAGCCGCGCGGCCTCCTGCGTGGTCTCCGCGAACAGCACAGTCACGCCGCGCCGGGTCGCCTCGCGCTCGAAGGTTTCGAGCCACACGTCGAGATTCTCGAGCGCGCGATCACGGCGCTCCTTGAGCGCGGCCCGCGTCGCGGGGAAATCGATCGCGGTCATCGCGCTCGCGCGCGCCGACACGAACTTCGTGGACAGCTTGGTCAGGTTCTGCTGCAGGCGCTGGTCGGCGAGTTTCTGGCCGGCGCGAGCCTTGAACTGCATCGATTGGACTTGCATGGCGGCCCTGATGAGATCGGATTGAAACGCGCGGCGCATTCGCGCCCGACGCAATGCGTGACAGACAAGATAAACGTGACGCGAACAATGGCGGTGTTCGCCGCGCGGGGATTACACGTCGCCGGCCAGCACCTGTGCGATATGCAGCACGCGCGTCGTCGAGTCGCCGTTGCGGCGCAGCCGCCCTTCGATATTCAACATGCAGCCGAGGTCGCCGAGCACCACCGCACCGGCGCCGCTCGCGGCGATGTTCGCGCACTTTTCGTCGACGATCGCGGTCGAGATATCGCCGTATTTGACCGCGAAAGTGCCGCCGAAGCCGCAGCAATGCTCGCAGCCTTTCATCTCGGTGACCGCGACGCCGACCTGCGCGAGCAGTTCGCGCGGCTGTTCCTTGACGCCCAGTTCGCGCAAGCCCGAACACGAGTCGTGATAAGTCACCTGTCCCGCGAACTCGCCCGGTTGCAACTGCACCTTCGCGACGTTGACGAGGAAATCCGTCAGCTCGAACACCTTGCCGCGCAGGCGGCCGAAACGGTTCATCAGTTCGGGATCGTCGCGGAACACGTCGCCGTAGTGCGCGCGGATCATGCCGCCGCACGAGCCCGACGGCACCACCACATAGTCGAACTGTTCGAACTCGCGCAGCGTTTTCTCGGCAAGGTCGCGCGCGAGGCGGCGGTCTCCCGAGTTATACGCAGGTTGCCCGCAACAGGTTTGCGCGGGCGGCACTACGACCTCGAAACCGGCGCCTTCGATCAGCTTGATGACGGAGAAACCGATCTCGGGACGCATCAGGTCAATCAGGCAAGTGATGAACAATCCGACTCGCATGAGCCCTCCTTGCGGGGAAACGTCCCTGATTATCCGCTGTTTGCCGGTGCAATACCAACGGCCGAAAGGCATAGGAAGCACGCCGCGCCGGATTGGAAGCGCGCCTCGAAGCGTTCGCTTTTTTCACAATACGAGATACAATCAGTTTTCGCTGTTTGACGCATCCACCGATTCTCATATGAGCGATACGAACCCGGATCCCAAAACTTCGATCCAGGTGATCGAACGCATGATGCGCCTGCTCGACGCACTGGCGGCGCATAGCGACCCGGTCAGCCTGAAAGAACTGGCCATCCGCACGGAGCTGCATCCATCCACCGCGCACCGCATCCTGAATGATATGGTGATGTGCCGGCTGGTCGACCGTTCAGACCCCGGCACCTACCGTCTTGGCATGCGCCTGCTCGAACTGGGCAATCTCGTCAAGGCGCGCCTGTCGGTGCGCGACGCGGCGCTCACGCCGATGCGCGAGCTGCACCGCGAAACCGGGCAGACCGTGAACCTGTCGGTGCGTCAGGGCGACGAAATCGTCTATATCGAACGCGCGTATTCGGAGCGCTCGGGCATGCAGGTGGTGCGGGCGATCGGCGGGCGCGCGCCGCTTCATCTGACCTCGGTCGGCAAGCTGTTCCTCGCGGCCGACGAAGCCACCCGCGTGCGTGCCTACGCAACACGCACCGGTCTGTCGGGCCACACGCAGAACAGCATCACCGATCTCGCGAAACTCGAGCGCGAGCTGTCGCATGTGCGCCAGCAGGCCTGCGCGCGCGACAACGAGGAACTGGAGTTGGGCGTGCGCTGCATCGCCGCCGGCATCTACGACGATACCGGCAAGCTGGTCGCGGGGCTGTCGCTGTCGGCGCCGGCCGATCGTTTGCAGGATTCATGGCTCGGGCAGTTGAGCCAGACCGCGTTGATGATTTCGGAATCGCTCGGCTACCGCCCGCAGCCGCAGCAGGACCATGCGCACGGCGGGCACGGCTCACATGGCTCGCACGGCCAGCATTAGTAAAGGGGGCGGCCGCCCAACCGCCGTGCATCCTTTGCCCTCCCGCCGGCGCCATGAAAAAAGCCTCGCATCCGCGAGGCTTTTTCTTTGCCCGTCATCTGCAGCCGGACTGACTACCACCGGCTGAGTATGCGTTGCGGCTTCAGGTACCCGGACCGCCGGCATCGGCGCTCGTGATACGCGGCTGGTCGCCGCCGTTGTCGAGCCACGTACGCAGACGCGTCGCGTCCGCGAAACGCGAGTACTTGCCCGACGAATCGAGCAGCACCAGGATCATCGGCCGGCCGTGGATGGTCGCCTGCATCACGAGACACTCGCCCGCTTCGTTGATGAAGCCGGTCTTCTGCAGACCGATGTCCCACGTCGGGTTGCGCACCAGCGCGTTCGTGCTGTTGTACGCGAGCGTGCGCTTGCCGGTGTACACCTCATAGCTGTGATCGGTCGAGAACTTGCGGATCAACGGGTACTGATACGCCGCGTTGACCATCTTCACGAGATCGCGCGCGCTCGACACGTTCATGCTCGTCAGACCGGTCGGGTTCTCGAAGTGCGTGTCGTTCATGCCGAGCTGCCTGGCCTTCGCGTTCATCGCCGCGAGGAACGCCGGACGGCCGCCCGGGTAGTAGCGCGACAGCGCCGCCGCCGCGCGGTTTTCCGACGCCATCAGCGCGATGTGCAGCATGTCCTCGCGCGACAGCACCGAGCCCACCGACAGACGCGAACCGGTGTTCTTCTCGTAGTCGCGGTCTTCGTCGGTGACTTCGATCTGATCGGTCATCGGCTCTTTCGAATCGAGCACCACCATCGCGGTCATCAGCTTGCTGATCGATGCGATCGGTACCACCGCGCGCGAGTTCTTGTCGAACAGCGTCTCGCCGCTGTTCTGGTCGATCACATAGGCGACGCTCGAGCGCAGCATCAGCGCGTCCGGCGTCTCGTGCAGACCAAACGCCTGGCCGACGCTCGGCTGGCGCGGCTCGTACGCGACGCGTCGCATCACCGAACGGTGTCGGCCGTTCGCCGTGAACGTGACGCGCTTGCGTTTGACGCCGGCGTGCGGGGCATCTTCATCCGCCGCAGCGGCTTTGACGGCCTCACCCTTGCCGGCTTTCGCCGCATGGCTCGACACCTTTCCGGTGGCGGCCGCCTGCGCAGGCTTCCTGGCAGTTTTAGCGTGTTTGGAAGTGTTTGCGGATGCAGCAGACGTAGCTGCAAAAGTGCTGACAGGCGTAGCGAACGCCGCTGCGACGGCCAGCGAGACGGCCACCGATAGAGCGGTGCTGCGCGCCGCGCCGTGGAGCACTTTTAGCGACGAAAACATGTCGGTTTTCATGGGTGTTCGATAGGGAGCGGCGAGAGGTTTCCGCAAGTGTAGTAAAGCAACGAAAAATTAGCAATTTGAAGCACTTATACGCGCTCCTTAAACCGGCTTGTCAGCTCCGATCGCGAAAACACGAATAAGTGCCGCGCCTCGATCGAAAAAAAACGATCGTCGCGCCAGCAAGCCTCGCCATCGCCGCCCGGCCCAATCGAGCAGATCATTGCAGGATAACGGCAATTTTGAGACAACCTTGATTCGGGGAAATACTGTCAGAGCACAGGCGGAAACTACTGCGCCGCGCCATGAAGGCGTTGCGAGCGTGCGACGGACTTTTTTAAGTGTCCGACGAAAGTCGCTAACGCGCGTTCGACTGCCATCGTTCTTTAACGTTCCTTGTCATCTTGTGGTTTACATCGAATTGATGATGATCGGTTTTTTAGGGGCGAATTGCTGCCACACGAAAAAATAATCTCCCGACGGCCTGCTAAACGGTTGGTTTATGTCGCACCAGTACGGTGCAACGAGCAATCGTTCCGCGTCATGTTAATGACATGCCTACTGTATAACCTATTGTTTTGTCGCCATTTTCTTAACATTGTGCGATGCACAAAAAGCGCTTGACATTCCTTGTGGGCATCCTAAAATGGGAACCATTGCTGCGATGCACAAAACATCGCGGTCCGGGGAGACGATAAATCTGCGTCTCGCCACCCACCCAATGCGGTCCGCACAGACCGGCCGCAATCCAGGAGCGTAAACCATGACTCTGCTGACCCCTGAGCAATTCGCCGCAGCCCAGAAAGCCAACTTCGAAACCCTGTTCGGCCTGACGACCAAAGCATTTGAAGGTGTCGAAAAGCTGGTCGAGCTGAACCTGCAAGTTGTGAAGTCGACGCTCGCCGAAAGCCAGGAAAATGCCCAACGCGCGCTGTCCGTGAAGGATGCGCAGGAACTGCTGGCACTGCAAGCAAGCCTCGCCCAGCCGGTGGCTGAAAAGGCGCTGTCGTATGGCCGCCATGTGTACGAAATCGTTTCGGCAACGCAGGGTGAATTCACCCGCGTCGCGGAAGCGCAATTCGAAGAGCAAAACCGCAAGGTTCAGGCGCTCGTCGAAAACGTCGCCAAGAACGCGCCGGCCGGTTCGGAAACCGCTGTCGCCGTGATGAAGTCGGCTATCACCGCCGCCAACACCACGTACGAAACGGTCCACAAGGCAACCCGCCAGGCTGTCGAAATCGCCGAAAGCAACTTCAACGCAGCTGCAACGGCCGCTTCGAAGGCAGCTTCGCAAGCCGCTGCGCAAGCATCGCGCGCCGCCGCCAAGAAGGCCGTCTAAGCTTCACGCGTCAACACGCCAGGCTTTATGCCTCGCGTCGTCTTTCACGCCGGCCCAGCCTATGCGCTGCGCCGGCGTTATCGCAAGCAACAGCGTCGTGCCGTTGCCGCTTATACGGTTTGATGAGCCGAACGCTCCGATACGTTGCAATGGCGTATCGTTTGCCCGGCCGCCAAGCCGGGATTTTTTTGCCCGCCACTGGCCGCCACGAAAACAGAAACGGCGCGCTCCGCCATGGAGCGCGCCGTTTTTCTTTGCCGTACGGCTCGACCGGCTTTGCCGCGCCCGCATGTCGTCACGCAGGCGCGGCGCACCGCGTTACTTCTTCTTGACGGGCGGCAGATCGGTACAGACGCCTTCATACAACTCGGCCGCCATGCCGATCGATTCGCCGAGCGTCGGATGCGGATGGATCGTCTTGCCGATATCCGTTGCGTCCGCGCCCATCTCGATCGCGAGACAGACTTCGCTGATCAGGTCGCCCGCATTCAGACCGACGATACCGCCGCCGATCACGCGATGCGTTTGCTCATCGAACAGCAGCTTCGTGAAGCCCTCGTCGCGACCGTTGGCGATCGCGCGACCCGATGCGGCCCACGGAAACACCGCCTTGCCGAACTTGACGCCTTCGGCTTTCAGCTGGTCTTCCGTCTTGCCGGCCCATGCCACTTCCGGATCGGTGTAGGCCACCGACGGAATCTGCAGCGCGTCGAAGTACGCCTTCTCGCCATGCGCGGCTTCCGCCGCCACGTGGCCTTCGTGCACGGCCTTGTGCGCAAGCATCGGCTGACCGACGATGTCGCCGATCGCGAAGATGTGCGGCACATTCGTGCGCTGTTGCCTGTCGACTTCGATGAAGCCGCGATCCGTCGCCGCGACGCCGGCCTTTTCCGCGCCGATCCGCTTGCCGTTCGGCGAGCGGCCGACGGCCACCAGCACGAGGTCGTAGCGTTGCGGCTCGGCCGGCGCCTGCTCGCCCTCGAACGACACGTAGATGCCGTCGTCCTTCGCTTCGGCGGCGATGGTCTTGGTTTTCAGCATCACGTTCGCGAAACGCTTGCTGTTGTACTTCTCCCAGACCTTGACCAGATCGCGGTCCGCGCCGGCCATCAGGACGTCGAGCATTTCGACCACGTCGATGTTCGCGCCGAGCGTCGAGTACACGGTTGCCATTTCGAGACCGATGATGCCGCCGCCGATCACGAGCATGCGCTGCGGAATCTGGCGCAGTTCGAGCGCGCCGGTCGAATCGACCACCCGCGGATCTTCCGGAATGAACGGCAGCTTCACCGCTTCCGAGCCCGCTGCGATGATCGCCTGGTTGAACCTGACGACCTTCTTGCCGCCCTCGGTCTGCACTTCCATGTGGTTCGGATCGACGAACGCACCCGTACCGACCACCACTTCGACCTTGCGCGCCTTCGCCATGCCGGCGAGACCGCCGGTCAGCTTCTTGACCACGCCGGACTTGAAATCGCGCAGCTTGTCGAGATCGATCTGCGGCTTGCCGAACGTGATGCCGTGCGCGGCAAGATCAGCCGCTTCGTCGATGACGAGCGCGGTGTGCAGCAGCGCCTTCGACGGGATGCAGCCGACGTTCAGACACACGCCGCCGAGCGTCGGATAACGCTCGACCAGCACGGTCTTCATGCCGAGGTCGGCTGAGCGGAACGCGGCCGAATAACCGCCGGGGCCCGAACCGAGCACGAGCATGTCGCACTCGATGTCGGCGCTGCCCGAATAGCTGCCGGCTTGCGCACCCGCTGCCGCGGCCTTCGGCGCCGCAGCGGCAGGCGCCGGCGCGGGAGCCGCCTTCTCGGGCGCTTTCGGCTCCGCAGCGGCCGCAGCCGCGCCGCCCGCCGTTGCCTCGACGAGCGCGATGACCGTGCCCTGCGAGACCTTGTCGCCCGGCTTGATACGCACTTCCTTGACGGTGCCGGCGGTATCGCTCGGCACTTCCATCGACGCCTTGTCGGATTCGAGCGTCAGCAGCGACTGCTCTTTTTCGATGGTGTCGCCCGGCTTGATGTTGACTTCGATGACGTCGACGTCCTTGAAGTCACCGATGTCCGGCACTTTTACTTCGACGAGACTCATGGTGTCCCCTTCTCTTATTGATCGATGATGAGCGGCGCCTTCGACGCGCACAGCGCACGCGAACGCGCGGACGGCGCGACGCGGATCGGTCGAAACCATCCGCGCCCGCGCCGGCGGACCTCACCAGCCGGTCAAAGAATCACACGCCGGAAATCGGCAAGAATCGAACCGAGGTATGCGTTGAAGCGCGCGGCTTCCGCTCCGTCGATCACGCGATGGTCGTACGACAGCGACAGCGGCATGGTCAGGCGCGGCTCGAACTGCTTGCCGTCCCACACCGGCTTCATCGCGCTGCGTGACAGGCCGAGAATCGCGACTTCAGGCGCATTGATGATCGGCGTGAAGTGCGTGCCGCCGATACCGCCCAGCGACGAGATCGAGAAGCAGCCGCCCTGCATCTGGTCCGGCTTCAGCTTGCCCTCGCGCGCGGCCTTCGACAGGTCGGCCATTTCCTTCGCGATGTCGACGAGGCCCTTCTTGTCCGCGTCGCGAATCACCGGCACCATGAGGCCGTTCGGCGTGTCAGCGGCAAAACCGATGTGGTAGTACTGCTTGAACACCAGGTTGTCGCCGTCGAGGCTCGCGTTGAAGGTCGGGAATTTCTTCAGGGCCGCCACGCAGGCCTTGATCACGAACGCGAGCATCGTGAACTTGACGCCCGCCTTCTCGTGTTCCTTGTTCAGCTTGACGCGCAGCGCTTCGAGCTCGGTGATGTCCGCTTCGTCGTTGTTCGTGACGTGCGGAATCATGACCCAGTTGCGATGCAGGTTCGCGCCCGAGATCTTCTTGATACGCGACAACGGCTTCGGATCGATCGGACCGAACTTCGTGAAGTCGACCTTCGGCCACGGCAGCAGATTCAGCTCGCCACCGCCGGCGGCCGGCGCGGCCGCACCAGCCGGCGCCGCGCGCTGGCCCGTCATCACGCCCTTCACGAACGCGGTCACGTCGGCCTGCGTAATGCGGCCCTTCGGACCGGTGCCCTTCACCTGGCCGACGTCCACCCCGAGTTCGCGCGCGAACTTGCGCACCGACGGCGACGCATGGCTCGGATGACGCGAGCCGCCTTCTCCAGCCGGGATCAACGGCGCCTGCGCGAGCGCGGACGGCGCGGCCGGTGCCGGGGTCGGCGTGGCCGGCGCGTCGAACGGCTTTTCAGTCGGCGCCTTCGCGGCCGGTGCCGGCCCGGGTGCCGGGGCAGCGCCGCCTTCCGCTTCGATCACGACGATGACCGAGCCTTCCGACACGGTATCGCCAACCTTCACCTTCACTTCCTTGACGACGCCGGCGGCCGAGCTGGGCACATCCATCGTCGCCTTGTCGGATTCGAGCGTGACGAGCGACTGTTCCTTCTCGACACGATCGCCGACCTTCACCGCGATCTCGATCACGGGAACGTCTTTGTAGTCGCCGATATCCGGCACCTTGATTTCCTGCACGCCACCGCCTGCCGCCGCGGGTGCGGGCGCCGCAGCGGGAGCTGCCGCCGGCGCAGGAGCAGGAGCCGGTGCGGCAGCCGGCGCGGGCGCCGCGGCAGCGGCGTTGGCGCCTTCGAGCACGATGATCAGCGTGCCTTCGGACACCGCATCGCCGACCTTGACCTTCACTTCCTTGACGACGCCGTCGGCCGAGCTCGGCACGTCCATCGTCGCCTTGTCGGATTCCAGCGTAACGAGCGATTGCTCTTTTTCGACGGTGTCACCCGCCTTCACCAGCACCTCGATCACAGGGACGTCCTTGTAATCGCCGATGTCCGGCACCTTGACTTCGATCGCTTGACTCATTGTTAGTGTCTCCTGGGCCGCGCACGCCGCCGGCCCCTCGCGATGAGGAGCAAGCGCGTGCATCGTGGCACACGGGTGATGCCTTAGACGGTCATCGGGTTGGGTTTGGCGGGATCAAGGTTGTACTTCTTGAGCGCCTCGGCGACCACCTTGCGTTCGATCGTGCCTTCGTCCGCCAGCGCGTTCAGCGCGGCGACCGTGACCCAGTAGCGATCGACTTCGAAGAAGTGACGCAGCTTCTCGCGCGTGTCCGAACGGCCGTAGCCGTCAGTGCCCAGCACGACGAACTTCTGCGGCACGAACGCGCGGATCTGCTCGCTCAGCGCGCGCACGTAGTCGGTCGATGCGATGACCGGACCCGGCGCATCCTTCAACAGCTTCTCGACGTGCGACAGCTTCTTCTCTTCGGTCGGGTGCAACAGGTTCCAGCGCTGCACTTCGTGACCTTCGCGCGCGAGCTCGGTGAAGCTCGGCACGCTCCACAGGTCGGCGTTGACGCCCCAGTCGTTTTTCAGCAGGTCGGCCGCGGCGATCACTTCGTTGAAGATCGTGCCCGCGCCCATCAGTTGCACGTGCGGCGCCTTTTTATCGGCTGCGGTCTTGCTGAACGAGTACATGCCCTTGATGATGTCGGCCGCCACGGTCTCGCCCTGCGGGATCGCCGGGTGCTCGTAGTTCTCGTTCATCACGGTGACGTAGTAGTAGACGTCTTCCTGGTCGGCGACCATGCGGCGCAGACCGTCCTGCACGATGACCGCGAGTTCGTAGCCGAACGTCGGGTCGTAGCTGATGCAGTTCGGCACCGAAGCCGCCCACATCAGCGAGTGGCCGTCTTCGTGTTGCAGGCCTTCGCCGTTCAGCGTCGTGCGGCCCGCCGTGCCGCCCAGCAGGAAGCCGCGCGAGCGCATGTCGCCAGCGGCCCATGCGAGGTCGCCGATGCGCTGGAAGCCGAACATCGAGTAGAAGATGTAGAACGGGATCATGATCTCGCCGTGCGTCGAGTACGACGTCGCGGCCGCGATCCAGTCGGCCATGCCGCCGGCTTCGTTGATGCCCTCCTGCAGGATCTGACCGGTCTCCGACTCACGGTAGAACATCAGCTGGTCGGAATCTTCCGGCACGTACTTCTGGCCGTCCTGATTCCAGATACCGATCTGACGGAACAGACCTTCCATGCCGAACGTACGCGATTCATCCGGCACGATCGGCACGACGCGCTTGCCGAGCGTCTTGTCCTTCAGCAGGATGTTCAGGATCCGCACGAACGCCATCGTCGTGGAGATCTCGCGGCCTTCGCCCGTGCCCTTCAACAGCGGCTCGAATGCCGACAGTTCCGGCACCGGCAGCGACTCGGCCTTCTGACGACGCGCCGGCAGATAGCCGCCCAGGTCCATGCGCTTTTGGCGCATGTACTCGAGTTCCTTCGAGCCTTCCTCGAACGTCAGGTACGGCACGTCGACGATCTGCTCGTCCGTGATCGGCAGACGGAACTGGTCGCGGAACTTCTTCAGCTGCTCCACCTGCATCTTCTTCTGCTGGTGGGTGATGTTCATCGCCTGGCCGGCTTCGCCCATGCCGTAGCCCTTGATCGTCTTCGCGAGGATGACGGTCGGCTGGCCCTTCGAATTCGTCGCTTCCGTGAACGCCGCGTAGATCTTGTGCGGATCATGGCCGCCGCGGTTCAGATTCCAGATGTCGTCGTCGGACCAGTCGGCGACCAGCGCCTTCAGCTCCGGCGTGTTGAAGAAGTGTTCGCGCACGAACGCGCCCGACTCCGACTTGTACGTCTGGTACTCGCCGTCGACGACTTCCATCATGCGGCGCATCAGCGCGCCCGACTTGTCGCGCGCGAACAGCGCATCCCAGCGGCTGCCCCAGATGACCTTGATGACGTTCCAGCCGGCGCCGCGGAATTCGCTTTCGAGTTCCTGGATGATCTTGCCGTTGCCACGCACCGGACCGTCGAGACGCTGCAGGTTGCAGTTGATCACGAACACGAGGTTGTCCAGACGCTCGCGGCCGGCCATGCCGATCGCGCCGAGCGATTCCGGCTCGTCCGTTTCGCCGTCGCCGAGGAAGGCCCAGACCTTGCGGCCGTCGGTCTTCGCGATGCCGCGCGCCTGCAGGTACTTCATGAAGCGCGCCTGGTAGATCGCCATGATCGGGCCCAGGCCCATCGACACGGTCGGGAATTGCCAGAAGTCCGGCATCAGCCACGGATGCGGATACGACGAGATGCCCTCGCCGCCGACTTCCTGGCGGAAGTTGTCGAGCTGCTTGTCGGTCAGGCGAC
Source organism: Paraburkholderia tuberum STM678 (assembly GCF_902833905.1). Taxonomy (GTDB): domain Bacteria; phylum Pseudomonadota; class Gammaproteobacteria; order Burkholderiales; family Burkholderiaceae; genus Paraburkholderia; species Paraburkholderia tuberum. Next base: position 69,156 of record NZ_CADFGP010000014.1, read on the forward strand.
CGAGCAGGAACGCACGCGAGTAGACACCCGGCGACGAGTGGCCCTGCACGAACACGAGGTCACCGCCGTGCTCGGCCGACGGTGCGTGCCAGAAGTGGTTGTAGCCGACGTCGTACAGCGTGGCGGCCGATGCGAACGACGCGATGTGGCCGCCGACGTTGGTTTCCTTGCCGGCGCGCAGCACCATCGCCATCGCGTTCCAGCGGGTGTACGAGCGGATACGGTGTTCGATGTCCTGGTCGCCGGGGTTCTTGGCCTGGCGCGCGACCGGAATCGTGTTGATGTAAGGGGTGTTAGCGGAGAACGGCAGATGTTCGCCGTGCACGCGTGCGAATTCGATCTGTTTTTCGATCAGGTAGTGGGCACGGTCAGGGCCTACTGCAGAAATCACGCCATCCAGCGCTTCCAGCCATTCGCCGGTTTCCTGGGGATCGTCGTCTTTATCGGCGGCGACATATTTCATGACTTCGTCGGGTACAGCGGACATGCTCGTCTCCTGGGTATGGGGAACGCACTTTGAACAGACGACGCGGACGCAGGAATGGCCGCGGCAGCTCCGGCCGATTGTAATAAGGGTCCCGACGTCAGCGCAACCAAATTTTCAAATTACGAGATCAATTCTCATAATGCGGAAAATTGCTGCGACGCAACCTGGTTTGACTGCCGATCGACTGATCCGCCGGCTAGTTTGCGCCGATTAACTGCACTTTCCGTGCTTTTTTGCGCCATTTGTCGGGGACGTGCTGAGCTACAATGCCACGCATGTTGACCGAACGGCTCTTCTCTCGCTCGGCGCGCACCGCGGGTTCGCCGGCGGATTCGTCGCCGTCCTCGCGCTGGCACCACGGACCCTGGTGGTCCAATTCCTATTTGCTGACGCCGCTCCTGTCGATCCTGGTGTTCCTGGTCGTCATGAGCCTGATTCTGTGGAGTCTGAACCGGCGCGAGCAGCAACAGCAGGAAGACACGCTGTACCGCAACGTCGCGTGGGCGCAGCAGCAGATCCGCCTGTCGATGACGGGCGCGCAAGAGCAGATCCAGGCACTCGCGCGCGACCTCGCCGCCGGCCATGCCGACGAGCATTCGTTCCAGGTGAGCACCACGGACATCATGCAGGGGCATCCTGAGATCCTCTACATGAACTGGTACACGGGCCAGCAGCAGCCGCGCTGGCCCAACGCCGCGCCGCCGGTGCTCGGCCAGCGGCTCGCGCGTCCGAACGACGCGCAGATGGACGAAGCTGTCAAGGCCGGCTTCGCCGAGGCGCGCAACACGCGCCGCCAGGTGTACTCGCCGCTCATCTACGACGACCTCGGCAACGGCTTCATCACGCTGCAAACGCCGATCTTCCGCGACCGCGATTTCCTCGGCACCATCGCCGCGGTGTTCTCGGTGGAAGGCATTCTGAAGCGCGACATCCCGCCCGAGCTGTCGGCCAAATACAAGATCTCGATCATCGACGCGAACAACCGCGAGTTGACCACCACGTCGACCCGCCCGCGCCTGCCGCGCGACATGTTCTACGACCTGCCGCTCGACCCGCCGGGCCAGGGCATTTCGGTGCGCGTGTACGCGTTCCCGCAGATCACCAACTTCACGAACAACACGCTGGTGTGGCTGGTGGCCGGCCTCTCCTGCTTCGTACTGTGGAGCCTGTGGAGTCTGTGGAAGCACACGCGCCAGCGCTTCGAGGCGCAGCAGGCGCTCTACGCGGAAGCGTTTTTCCGCCGCGCGATGGAAAACTCCGTGCTGATCGGCATGCGCGTGCTCGACATGCACGGCCGCATCACGCACGTGAACCCGGCGTTCTGCCGCATGACCGGCTGGGACGAAAGCGACCTCGTCGGCAAGAGCGCGCCGTTCGCCTACTGGCCGCGCGACGCGTACCCCGAGATGCAGCGTCAGCTCGACATGACGCTGCGCGGCAAGGCGCCCTCGTCCGGCTTCGAGCTGCGCGTGCGGCGCAAGGACAGCTCGACGTTCCACGCGCGGCTCTACGTGTCGCCGCTGATCGACAGCTCGGGCCGCCAGACCGGCTGGATGTCGTCGATGACCGACATCACCGAGCCGAAGCGCGCGCGCGAAGAGCTCGCCGCCGCCCACGAACGCTTCACGACCGTGCTCGAAAGCCTCGACGCGGCAGTGTCCGTGCTCGCCGCCGACGAAGCCGAGCTGCTGTTCGCGAACCGCTATTACCGGCATCTGTTCGGCATCCGCCCGGACGGCCACCTCGAACTCGCGGGCGGCGGCTTCGACGCCTCGCAGGCGTCGTCCGATTCGATCGACATGGTCGACACCTTCGTCGGCCTGCCCGCCGCCGCGCTGACCGAAAGCACCGCCGACGCGCAGGAAATCTACATTCCCGGCATCCAGAAGTGGTTCGAGGTGCGACGCCAGTACATCCAGTGGGTCGACGGCCATCTCGCGCAGATGCAGATCGCGACCGACATCACGACCCGCAAGCGCGCGCAGGAACTCGCGCGCCAGCAGGACGAAAAGCTGCAGTTCACGAGCCGCCTGATGACGATGGGTGAAATGGCCTCGTCGCTCGCGCACGAACTGAACCAGCCGCTCGCCGCCATCAATAACTATTGCTCCGGAACCGTCGCACTGGTTAAATCCGGTCGAACGACGCCCGACAATCTGCTGCCGGTGCTCGAAAAGACCGCGCAGCAGGCGGTGCGCGCCGGCATGATCATCAAGCGTATCCGCGAGTTCGTGAAGCGCAGCGAGCCGAAGCGGCAGGCCACGCGGGTCGCGGATATCGTCGCGGACGCGGTGGGTCTCGCCGAAATCGAGGCAAGGAAGCGGCGCATTCGCATCGTTACCGATCTGCGCTCGCGGCTGCCGGTGATCTACGTCGATCCGGTGCTGATCGAGCAGGTGCTCGTGAACCTGCTGAAGAACGGCGTCGAAGCGATGGCCGAAGCGCGCCCGAACGCGGTCGACCCGGTCATCCGCGTGGTCGTGCGACTGGAGAGCGGCTTCGTCTGCATCAGCGTCGTCGACCAGGGGCCCGGCGTCGACGAAGCGACCGCCGAGCGGCTGTTCGAACCGTTTTACAGCACCAAGTCCGATGGCATGGGCATGGGGCTGAACATTTGCCGTTCGATTATCGAATCGCACCGCGGCCGTCTGTGGGTGGTCAACAACGTCGAATCCGACGGCCACATCACGGGCGCCACGTTCCATTGCAGTCTGCCCATTGGGGAGCCTGACGGCCCGAGCAACGGCGGGTCCGAGGCGCCGATACCACAAACCGTTACGGGAGAGCTATGAACAGCCCAGTCACCACACAGGAAACCGTGTTTGTCGTCGACGACGACGAGGCCGTGCGAGATTCGCTGCGCTGGCTGCTGGAGGCGAACGGCTACCGCGTTCAGTGCTTCTCGAGCGCCGAGCAGTTCATCGACGCATGGCAGCCGCATCAGCATCCGGGCCAGATCGCGTGTCTGATCCTCGACGTGCGGATGTCCGGCATGAGCGGGCTCGAGTTGCAGGAACGCCTGATCGCCGACAACGCGTCGCTGCCGATCATCTTCGTGACGGGCCACGGCGACGTGCCGATGGCGGTGTCGACGATGAAAAAAGGCGCGATGGACTTCATCGAAAAGCCGTTCGACGAAGCCGAACTGCGCAAGCTCGTCGAGCGCATGCTCAACAAGGCACGCAGCGAAAGCACCAGCGTCCAGCAGCAGCGCGCCGCGGCCGAGCGCCTCGGCAAGTTGACCGCGCGCGAGCATCAGGTGCTCGAGCGGATCATCGCGGGCCGCCTGAACAAGCAGATCGCCGACGACCTCGGCATCAGCATCAAGACGGTCGAAGCGCATCGCGCGAACATCATGGAAAAGCTGAACGTCAACACGGTCGCCGATCTGCTGCGACTCGCGCTGTCGAACAAGCCGCAAACGGCGCAGTAACAGAGGCACGGGCGGCCTTTCGTTCGGAGGGGCCGTTGGTACGTGGCCGCCATCCGTGGCGGTTGCGTCGCCGGTTCGCGACTGCCTGACCGACGCCGAGTCCGGCGTGCGGGTGGCGCGCGAGCGGCCTGCCCCGCCGCTCGCAGTGCGCTTCCTGGCCGCCACAGGACCGCCGCCACAGGGCCGCCGCCTCACATCCCGGACGCTCCCACGCGCGCCGCGCGCCCCGAATCCACTGCGAAAGCGCGCCCCCGCGCCGGTATAATGTCGGACTTCGCAGCGGCGCCTTGCCCGAACCGGCAGCGCGCCTGTCGCAGGGCGACGGGGCTCCGTGGCTCCGTCAGCCAGCCGAAGCACGCCGTCGCGCGCCCCTCCGCGCGAGCGCTTCGCCCCGCCTGCCAAACCGTCTGTCCCGACCTGATTCCCGATCCCAATCTCGACCCAACGTTCGACCGACCATGACTGCCAAACTGATCGACGGCCTCGCCCTCTCCAAGACCCTGCGCGCCGACGTCGCGGCGCGCGCCGCCGCCCTGACCGCCCGCGGTCATCAGCCGGGCCTCGCCGTGATTCTGGTCGGCGACAATCCGGCCAGCGAAGTGTATGTGCGCAACAAGGTGAAGGCCTGCCACGACAACGGCCTCGGCTCGTCGTTCGACCGCTATCCGGCCGATCTGCCCGAAGCCGACCTGCTCGCGCGCATCGACGAGCTGAATCGCGATCCGGCCATCCACGGCATTCTCGTGCAGCTGCCGCTGCCGAAGCACATCGACAGCCACAAGGTGATCGAGGCGATCGCGCCCGAGAAGGACGTCGACGGTTTCCACGTCGCCAATGCGGGCGCGCTGATGACGGGTCAGCCGCTGTTCCGTCCGTGCACGCCGTACGGCGTGATGAAGATGTTCGCGGCCTACGGCATCGATCTGAAGGGCGCGAACGCGGTCGTGATCGGCCGCTCGAACATCGTCGGCAAGCCGATGGCGCTGCTGCTGCTCGAAGCGGGCGCGACCGTCACGATCTGCCACAGCAAGACGCGCGATCTGGCCGCGCACACGCGCAACGCCGACGTCGTGGTCGCCGCGACCGGTCTGCGCAACATCCTGACCGCGGACATGGTGAAGCCGGGCGCGACCGTGATCGACGTCGGCATGAATCGCGACGACGCCGGCAAGCTGTGCGGCGACGTCGACTTCGCGGGTGTCAAGGAAGTGGCCGGCCATATCACGCCGGTGCCGGGCGGCGTCGGCCCGATGACGATCACGATGCTGCTCGTCAACACGATCGAAGCGGCCGAGCGCGAGGCGGACGCGGCCAAGGCGTAACCGCTGGGCGGTGAGCGCGAGGCGGAGTGAGGCGACTCATCCGTCTCGTCCACCGGATCATCACCCGCCCTTCTCTCTCGCAGAGCCACCGCCTCCTTACCGCGTCGCCGGATCCCGCGGCCCGCGGCCTGCCCCAACGCGCGCCCAACGCGCCGCAACATCTGTTAATTTGTCAGCCGATGGATTGGAATCGGCGCCCCCCGCCCCAATAATGTCCGTAGCCGGTGCCGCCATGCGCCGGGCGTCGAGCGACCCAGCACGAGACGGCACGCGCGAGCGCCGCACCGCCCCCTTCACCCGCGTCAGACAGGAAGCCTTATGTCCACTACCGCCACGCATCAAGACAACCCGCTCCTCGATTTTTCCGATCTGCCGCGCTTTGGCTCCATCCGACCCGAACACGTGACGCCCGCCCTCGACGTGCTGCTCGCCGACGCGGCGGCCGCCGTCGAGCGTGCCGCGCTGCCGGCCACGCCCGCGTCGTGGGCCGACGTCGTCGAACCGGTCGAGCGCGCCACCGAGCCGCTGTCGCGCGCGTGGAGCGTGATCGGTCATCTCAATGCCGTCGCCGATACGCCCGAGCTACGCGCCGTGTACGGCGAGAACCTGCCGCGCGTGACCGAGTTCTGGTCGAGCGTCGGCCAGAATCTCGCGCTCTACGAGAAGTACAAGGCACTGAACGCCAGCGACGAATTCGCATCGCTGAACGGCGAACGCAAGAAGATCCTCAGCAACGCGCTGCGTGATTTCCGTCTGTCGGGCGCCGAGTTGCCGGAAGACCAGAAGCCGCGTTTCGCCGAATTGCAGGAGCGCCAGGCGGCGCTGTCGAAGGCGTTTTCGGATCACGTGCTCGATGCGACCAACGCGTATGCGTACATCGTCGATGCGGGCAACGAAACGCAACTGGCGGGACTGCCCGAAGACGTGATCGAAGCCGCGAAGGAAGCCGCCGAGCGAGACGGCAAGACTGGCTACAAGTTCACGCTGCACTTCCCGTCTTATTTCCCGGTCATGCAGTACTCGGAAAACCGTTCGATGCGCGAAGCGATGTATCGCGCATACGTGACGCGCGCGTCCGAGCTCGGCGCGCAATACGGCAACGGCAAGACCGAGTGGGACAACACCCAGGTGCTCGCCGACGAACTGAAGCTGCGCGCCGAAGAAGCGCAGATGCTCGGCTACGGCAACTTCGCCGAAGTGTCGCTCGCGCCGAAGATGGCCGAATCGCCGGCGCAGGTAATGGCCTTTCTCGAAGACCTCGCGACGCGCGCGCGTCCGCATGCCGAGCAGGACTGGAAAGAGCTGCGCGAATTTGCCGCGAGCGAACTCGGCATGACCGATCTGCAGCCGTGGGACATGACGTTCGCCGCCGAGCGCCTGCGCCAGAAGCGCTATTCGTTCTCGGAAAACGAAGTGAAGCAGTACTTCCCGGAAGACGCGGTGTTCAAGGGCCTGTTCAAGGTCACCGAGACGCTGTTCGGCGTGCGCATCCGCCGCGACGAAGCGGCCGTCTGGCATCCGGACGTGCGCTTCTTCCGCGTCGAGAATCAGGACGGCGGCCTCGTCGCGCAGTTCTATCTCGACCTGTATGCACGCGAAGGCAAGCGCGGCGGCGCCTGGATGGACGACGCACGCGGCCGTCACAAGCTCGCGCATGGCGCGGTGCAAACGCCGGTCGCGTATCTGACCTGTAATTTCTCGGCGCCGGTCGGCGGCAAGCCCGCCTGCTTCACGCACGACGAAGTGATCACGCTGTTCCATGAGTTCGGCCACGGCTTGCATCACATGCTCACGCGCGTCGATGAGCTCGGCGTGTCGGGCATCAACGGCGTCGAATGGGATGCGGTCGAGCTGCCTTCGCAGTTCATGGAGAACTTCTGCTGGGAGTGGGACGTGCTGTCCGACATGACCTCGCACGTCGATACCGCGAAGCCGCTGCCGCGCGAGCTGTTCGACAAGATGCTCGCCGCGAAGAACTTCCAGAGCGGCCTCGGCACGCTGCGGCAGATCGTGTTCTCGATGTTCGACATGCAACTGCATACCGGCTTCGACGCGAACGGCGCGAAGAGCGCCAACGAACTCGCGCGCGAAATCAACGAACGCTTCCACGTCGTGCCGCAAGCGCCGTTCTCGCGTTGGCCGAATACGTTCAGCCATATTTTCGCGGGTGGTTACGCGGCCGGCTACTACAGCTACAAGTGGGCTGAAGTGCTGTCGGCCGACGCGTACGCGGCGTTCGAGGAAGCCGCGCAAGCCGCGGGCAGCGTGCTCGATCAGTCGACCGGCATGCGTTATCGTCGCGAGATTCTCGAAGTGGGCGGCAGCCGTCCGGCGATGGAATCGTTCAAGGCGTTCCGTGGCCGCGAGCCGAATATCGATGCGCTGCTGCGGCATAACGGCATGGCGCCGGGTGCCGCGCACTGAGCGATTGAAACGTCGCGATGATCGTTCGTTCGGCCTGGATGCGATGGCGCTGAATGAACGATGCCGATAGAAAAACCGGCGGTCTGCTCGCGCAGGCCGCCGGTTTGTCATTGATGCGCGAGATACGTCGCTACGCGCGATGCAGCTTGAAATCGACCTGCTCAGGCCGCCCTTCGAGCGATAACGACACGCTCGCGGCCGGCGCGCGGCCGACCACCCTGCCCCGGCTCACCACCACGAGCCGCGCGGCGCGCAGACGGATCGCCTCGAGCTCGTCGCGCGCATCGAGCACGACGAGATTGGCCGCGCATCCGGGCGCGATGCCATAGTCTTCCAGACCGAGAATGCGCGCCGCGTTCACGGTCACCGCGTCGAAACAGGCGTGCATGCCGTCGACGCTGGTCATCTGCGCAACATGCAGGCCCATCTGCGCGACTTCGAGCATATCGGCCGAACCGAGGCTGTACCACGGGTCCATCACGCAGTCGTGGCCGAACGCGACCGTGATGCCCGAGGCCAGCATCTCCGGCACCCGCGTCATGCCGCGCCGTTTCGGGTACGTGTCGCTGCGGCCTTGCAGCGTGATGTTGATCAGCGGATTCGCGATCGCCGCGACGCCCGACTCGCGAATCAACGGCAGCAGCTTGCTCACGTAGTAGTTGTCCATCGAATGCATCGACGTCAGGTGCGAGCCGGCGACACGTCCGTGCAGGCCGAGCCGGTGCGTTTCGGCCGCGAGCGTTTCGATGTGGCGCGATAGCGGATCGTCCGATTCGTCGCAATGCATATCGACGCGCAGGCCCTTTTCGGCCGCGTACTCGCACAGCATGCGCACCGACTGCGCGCCGTCGGCCATCGTCCGCTCGAAATGCGGAATGCCGCCGACCACGTCGACGCCCATGTCGATCGCGCGCTTCAGATTATCGAACGCGCCGGCGCTGCGCAGCAGACCGTCTTGCGGGAAGGCAACCAATTGCAGATCGAGATACGGCGCGACGCGGCGCTTCACTTCGAGCAATGCCTCGACCGCGAGCAGACGCGGATCGCACACGTCGACGTGGCTGCGGATCGCGAGCAGGCCGCGCGCGACCGCCCAATCGCAATACTGCATCGCGCGTTCGATCAACGCTTGCTGCGTGAGCTCGGGCTTCAGCTCGCCCCATAGCGCGATGCCTTCGAGCAGCGTGCCCGACGCGTTCACGCGCGGCAAACCGTACGACAGCGTCGCGTCCATATGGAAATGCGGGTCGACGAACGGCGGCGTGACGAGCGAACCGGCCGCGTCGATTTCGTCGCGCGCGCTCGCGGCCAGGTTCGGCTCGATGGCGACGATACGGCCCGCGTCGATGCCGATGTCGACTGGGGACTGGTGATGCGGGGACAGCTGGGCGGCACTGCGCGGCAGCGTCGCGTGGCGGATGATCAGATCCATGTTCGCTCCGGTTGATCGCGTTCGGACTCGCTACGATTCTATCGGCGCCAGAAAAATGCGGGCACCGATGCGTACCGGCGCGCAGGCCGAAATCCGTACCGGCTGCGCGCGATGCGAGGCGCCTATACTCGCCGTTTCGGCCATGCATTGACGGAGCGTACAGATGAAAACGATCGGCGTGATCGGCGGAATGAGCTGGGAGTCGTCCACCGAGTATTACCGGCTGCTGAACCGCCACGCGAAGGCGCGGCTCGGCGGCCATCACAACGCGCGCAGTCTTCTGCTGACCGTCGATTTCGCGTCGATCGAGGCGAACCAGCGCGCCGGCGACTGGCACGCGCTCGGCGAACAGATGGCCGACGCCGCGCGCCAGCTCGAACGCGGCGGCGCCGATCTGGTGATTCTTGCGACGAACACGATGCATCGCGTGTGCGAATCGATCGAGCAGGCGATCACGGTACCGTTCCTGCACATCGCCGATCCGACCGGCGCGGCGCTGCGCGCGGCGGGCGTCGAGCGGGTGGGCCTGCTCGGCACGCGCTACACGATGGAGCAGACGTTCTATATGGGCCGGCTGCGCGAGCGCTATGGACTCGACACGCTCGTGCCTGATGAGGACGAACGCGCGGACGTGCACCGCATCATTTACGACGAGCTATGCCACGGTAACGTGGCCGACGCGTCGCGCAAGGTTTATCAACGCGTGATCGAGCATCTGGCCGCGCGTGGCGCGCAGGCGGTGATACTCGGCTGCACCGAGATCACGCTGCTGATCAAGCCGGAAGATTCGGTGCTGCCGGTGTTCGATACCACTGCGTTGCATGCGCAGGCGGCGGTGGAGTGGGCGATCGGGGCGAAGTGAAAATGGGCTCGGGGCTCTGGTTTTGCGCCGGAAGGAAAACAGATTCGTCTCCCTTTGTCGGCGAGAGATGGCGCGAGTCGAAAGCGATAGATCGACACTCATCACGTCCCGTGCATACACATCGGACCGGATGGAACTGTCCGCGCCTTGCAACAAGCCGATTACTCGTTGAGGAGGCGCTGGATCTCGTCAAGAAAAGAAGCGACGGTGTAGCCCCACGGCTCGGGAGAAAATCCGCGCCCATACATCTGATCGAACGCAATGGCCAGATCGTGCGAGTGTTCGGTCCTGAACGAGTCTATTTCCCGAACTAAATTGGCGTAATCGTGAGGACTGTCCTGCTTGTAACACGCGACTATTTCCGGGACGGTTTCTCCGAACAGGTCGAAGTCCTGGCCGAAATACGTTCTCATGAGGTGGTCCATTGCGGGATAGCGCTCTGATGAACTCATTTCTCTCTCATTCAAGGTAGGCGGTGAGGATGTAATAAGGCATGCCGTTGTAGGGTTCGTATTTCAGCGTGACGAAGACGTTGTTCATTCGCGTAAGTTCGCCAGTAACCCGCGTCACTCCATAGCCGATGTCGCCAGAGACGACTTTGGTGACTGTGATCTTTGCGTTTCGAGTTGGGGACTGCACCCACGTCCTGATTCTTACGGCATTGGCCTGCACCGTTTCCGAAATGGCGCGTTCGGCATGCTCAAGGGTTATAAACGAGGATACGATTTTTCGCTTTGGTTCACGTTTCAGCCGCTCCCTGAGCCATGCTTCGTTCTTACCAACATGCTTCTGGAGCGTGTGCCCTCCGAGCCTTGGATTGAGCGCTTTCGCCTCGTGCATTTGCAGATGGATCCGGCCCATCCTAACGCTGGCCGCGCGTGCAGCCTTGATCGAGCCAGCAAAGCCGAACGGCACGGCCATCTCGATAGACAGGCCGATCTGGTCTGCCATGTCAGGGCTGACCCGCATCGCCTCTGCCAGCTTCGCCGTGCCCTGCTGAGTCAAGCTGGCGGTATCGCGCCCTGTCCAGACCTGACGCAGGCCCGCCGCGGCCGTGTCCGAACCATGCGCCCCGAACACTACACACCCGGCCTTGCTTGCCATCGCCGGTTCGGGCAACACGCACAGCGCTGCCGCTCCGGCCATTTCAAGCACCCCGCCGACAACCTGCAAACCGCCCCACAGACGGTTGGAAAGCATTTCGGTGGGGCTAATCGAGTGGCGAGCCAGCACGGCCGACAGCTGCGGGGCGCTCAGCACCACGCGCACGCTGTCTGAATCCTGTTCATATGACATCTGAAACCTACTCCTGGTCGTTGGGACGACCACGCTAACCGTCGGCTTAGACATCGGATATGGGCGATGGATGATTCTTGCGTCACACCGGTCAACGAAGATTCGGATACTGACTCGCGCTCGGCGAACGGATGGCCAACGCCGCGCGCCAACTCGAACGCAGCGGCGCCGATCTCATGATCCTCGCGACGAACACGAGCCGGAAGATTCAGTGCTGCCCGGCTTCGATACCGCCGCGTTGCATGACGAGGCGGCGGTGCAGTGGGCGATTGGAGGAGAGAGACGATGGGATCGAGGCCTCGATCCCGCGCGAATCGTGTTGCATCTATTCACGCGCGCAGCATACGCAGCGAGCGCCACAAGCAAAACGTAGCGCCGAAAGTCAAAAAGCCCGCATGGCTTGCGCGATGCGGGCTTTCAACAATGCTTTGGTTGCGGGGGTAGGATTTGAACCTACGACCTTCGGGTTATGAGCCCGACGAGCTGCCAGACTGCTCCACCCCGCGTCAGAGAAAAAAGAGTATATCGGATCGCTGACACAACGTCAAATGTTGGCGCGAAATACATATCGAGTGCGGTCGAGCAAGCGGCACATTCGCGCGGCGCGATGCGTCGCACGCGCTACGAAACATCGCAACGGCAAGGTGCACACTCCCCGCTCGCGCACGCGATAAGATGCGGGACTACCGCGAATCGGAGCAACTGGCCGGGACTTCATTCATCGAGCCTCGCCCGCGCGAACGCAACAACGCAAGAAGCTATCTTCATCGTTGAGCGGAACTTGATATGACGTATCCACCCGATGCAATTCTTCCTGCGCTGCCCGTGAAAACCTCTTTGCTCAAGTTGCGCAGGCATCGGCACCCATGCACGAGGAATCAACACGGCATTTAAATTCTTCTGCCGCGAGCACGGTCGCCCATGCTCATGCGTATTGCGCCATGAGTCGTCCCTTCGTGCTTCCAATCGATCATCTATTTGCGTAAGCGGGGATACCCGTTCACGCGATACACCATTTCTTTCAACCAAGAGGGTCCATCTTGCTGCGCGCGGTGTGCGGCTTTCCTGCTCGGACGAACGCATCTTCCTGCGGCGGGTGCCGATAGTTGCCACATCAGTGAGACCGCCATGACACTTCTATCTTTGGTCTCGCATCCTTCCAGGCGCGTCATCTCAGGTTCCCGGTATCGCGGCGCTTCGAAGGTCGCGGCTTCGCGCGCGAAGGGTTGAGCAACGCAATCGACCACGTCTTTAGCACGCTGCAACTGCATCGCGTAACGGCGAATTACCGGCCCGACAATCTGCGCAGCGCGCGACTCCTCGAGCGGCTCGGCTTCGAAAACGAAGGCCTCGCGCGTGCGTATCCGAAGATCGACGGCGCGTGAGCCGATCATGTGCTGACATCGCGAATCAACTCGCGCGACTGACGCCGATAGCCATGCAAGCGCCGCAGCGCGCCGCGCGGCCCTTGCTGCGCGACCACCGCCACCGCCTGAAACGCGACCGGCGCAAACACCAGCCCGAGCAAGGTCGCCGTCACGACGCCGCCGAACACGCCCGTACCGATCGACCGGCGGCTTTCCGCACCGCCGCCGCTCGCCACCACCAGCGGCACGACGCCCAGCAGGAACGCCGACGACGTCATCACGATCGGGCGAAATCGCGCGCCCGCCGCGCGTATCACGGCGCGCGTCAGCGGCACGCCGCGTAGGCTCAGGTCGCGCGCGAATTGCACGATCAAAATCGCGTTTTTCGCGGACAAGCCGATCACTGTGATCATCCCAACCTTGAAGTAGACGTCGTTCGGCATGCCGCGCATCAGCATCGCCGCAATGGCGCCGACTACGCCAAGCGGTACGACCATCAACACCGCGAGCGGAATCGTCCAGCTTTCGTATAGCGCGGCCAGCGCCATGAACACCGCCAGCAGCGACAGTCCGAGCAGCAACGGTGTCTGCCGCGCCGCCGCGCGTTCTTCGCGCGCCGCATCGACCCAGTCGAACGCGATGCCCGCAGGCAAGCTCGCCGCGAGCCGCTCCATCGCCTCCATCGCCGCCCCCGAACTGACACCGCTCGCCGCACGGCCGTTCAGATCGAGCGACGGATAGCCGTTGTAGCGCGTCAATGCGACTGGCCCGATGGTCCAGCGGTGCGTCGCAACCGACGACAGCGGCACCATCGCGCCCGACTGGTTCGGCACCGACAACGCCAGCAGATCAGTTTCCGTCATCCGCGTCGACGCATCGCCCGCCACCAGGACGCGGCGCATCCGGCCACCCGCCGGAAAATCGTCGACGTAGTGCGAGCCAAAGGTGCTGCCGAACACGTCCGCAATCCGGTCGAACGATACGCCGAGCGCGTACGCCTTCGCGCGGTCCACGTCGAGTTCGATACGCGGCGCGTCGGGCAGATCCTCGAAATGAATCGACGCCAGCGACGGATCGGCCTTCGCGCGCTCGGCAAGCTGGTCGCGGGCGGCCTTCAACGCGTCGCGGCCCAAGCCGCCGCGATCTTCGAGCCGGAACGTGAAGCCGTCCGAATGCCCGACGCCCGGCACCGACGGCGGCAATTGCGCCTGCACGTTGCCGTCGAGAATCCGGCTGAACGACCGGTTCAACGTGTCGCGCAGCGTCATCGCATCAACGCCGCGCTGGCCCCAGTCTTTCAGCGTGACGAATGACATCGCTACGTTCTGTCCGCTGCCCTCGAAACTCCAGCCGATCACGCTTGTCACGTTCGCCACCGCCGTTTGCATGCGCAAAATCGACTCGGTCGTTTCGACGACGGCGAGCGTGCGCGCCTGCGTCGCGCCGGCCGGCAACTGGATCATCACCTGCAGCTGGCCCTGGTCTTCGACGGGCAGGAAGCCGCCCGGCATCCGCCAGTACAACGCGCCGCACAGCAGCAGCAATACGGCATACACCGCGAGCAGCGGCCCGACCCTGCGCATCGCGGCGGCCGTCATGGCCCGGTAGGCGCGCGACGCGCGATCGAAGCCCTGTTCGAAACGCGTCGAGAGGCGCGCGGCAACGCCACGCAAACCGCGTCGCGCGTCACGCTGACGGACCGATTGCGCAGGCGCGCTCAGCAGGTTCGCACACAACGCGGGCGTCAACGAAAGCGCCATGAAAGACGACACCAGCATCGACGCAATCATCGCGACCGCGAATTGCCGGTAAATCCCACCGACGCCGCCAGGAAAGAACGCCATCGGCACGAACACGGCGGTCAGCACCGCCGTCACGCCGACGATCGCACCGCCGATCTGTTTCATCGCTTTCAATGTCGCGTCGCGCGGCGCCATGCCCTCCTCGTCCATCACGCGATGCACGCTCTCGACCACCACGATCGCGTCGTCGACCAGAATGCCGATCGCCAGCACGAGGCCGAACATCGTGAACACGTTGATCGACAAGCCGAATGCGTACATCGTGACAAACGCACCCATCAGCGTGACCGGAATCACCACTGTCGGCACCAGCGCGTAGCGCAGATCGCGCAGGAACAGCCACATCACGAGAAACACCAGCAAGATCGCCTCGGCCAGCGTGATCAGCACTTCGCGAATCGCAACGCTGACGAAGCGCGCGCTATCGAACGGCACCTGAACCGCGACGCCCGGCGGCAAACGGTTCGCCAGTTCCGCGAGCCGCGCCCGAATCGCGTCCGATGTTTCGAGCGCGTTGCCGCGCGGCCCGAGTTGAATCCCGACCGTCGCCGACGGCTTGCCGTTCAGGCGCGACCAGAACGTATAGTTGTCGCGGCCGATCTCGACCCGCGCGACGTCGGCAAGCCGCACTGCCGAGCCGTCGGGGTGCGCTTTCAGCACGATCTGGCCGAATTCCTCCGGCGACAGCAACTGCCCTTTGACGTTCACCGACGCGCTCAGCTGCTGGCCGTCCACCAGCGGCGCGTCGCCGAGTGTGCCTGCCGCGACGCTCGCGTTTTGCGCGGCAATCGCGGCGTTGACGTCGGACGCGGCGAGGCCGAATTCGCGCAGCTTCATCGGATCGAGCCAGACGCGCAACGCTTCGTCGGCGTCCCACAGTTGCGCGGAACCGACGCCCGGCGCGCGCTTCAGTTCGCGCATGATGTCGCGGCTGAGGATGTCGCTCAGTTGCGCGGAATCGCGCGTGCCATCGGTGGATGTCAGCGCGACCAGCATCAGGAACGTGTTGGCGGCCTTGAAAACGCTGATACCCTGCTGCACCACCTGTTGCGGCAAACGCGGCTCGACCTGCTTGAGCCGGTTCTGCACGTCCATCATCGCGATATCGGGGTTGGTGCCGGGCGCGAAGGTCGCCGCGATTTCAAGGTTGCCGAGGCCATCGCTGGCGGTTTCGTAGTAAAGCATCCCGTCGGCACCGTCGAGACTTTCTTCGATGATGCTGCCAACGTTCGCATCCACGGCTTCCGTCGATGCACCCGGATAGACGGCGTCGATCACGATACGCGGCGGCGCGAGTCGTGGATATTGCGCGACCGGCAGTTGCGTCAACGCGAGCGCACCCGCGATGCTTACCGCAAGCGCCAGAATCCACGCAAAGACCGGTCGGTCGATAAAAAAGGCGGCCAAGGCATGCTCACGCGTGTGGGTTCGGTGCGAGCGCGACCGGCGAAGCGAACACCGGCGCATCGGCGAAACGGGCCATATGGAATGCATCGACCAGCTTGCCGTCGCGCATCGCGAACGCTGGCGAGCGGCCTTCCTCGACGAAACCGAAGCGCTGGTACAGAGCGATCGCGCGGTGGTTGTCGACGAACACGGTCAACTCCAGCCGACGCAGGCCGAGCAGCGTATCCGCGCACTCGACGGCCGCCGCGAGCAGCGCCGTGCCGACGCCGCGCCCGACGTAATCGTCATGCACGGCGATACCGATTCCCGCGCAATGCGCCATCCGGTGCATGCGCGGCAACACGTCGATCATCCCGACCACGCGACCGCCCGCCTCCGCGCACAGTCCGAGCGTGTTCGCGGGCATTTTTTCGAGCCAGCTCCCGACCGTCGCGTTCGAGCGATACGGCGTCTGCAACGTGCCATGCCGCGCGCCGGGGCAGTTCATCAACGAAGTGATCGCGTCGAGGTCGGACACTTCGCGGGCGCGGATAATCACATGCGCCGTGTCGGGTTTCAACGAGACGTTCATACGGCCGCCTCGATTTCCGCTTGCAGATGACCCATCGGCGCGCGTAAGCGGCCCATGAACACCGAGTCGATCAGCATGCCGTCGCGCAGCACGGCGCCGCGAAAGGTCGCTTCGTGCGAAAAACCGAACTTGCGATACAGCGCAATCGCGCGATGGTTATCGGCGAACACGTTCAGCTCGAGACGGCGCAGCCCGTACCAGTTGTCGGCGGCATCGATCAGTTCGGCCATCAGCCGCGTGCCGACGCCCTTGCCCTGCCAGTCGTCGTGCACGCTGATACCCAGCCAGCCGCTATGCGCGCGACGCAGCGTGCCCGGATGCAGATCGGCCGAGCCGACCAGCGTATCGCCCACCAACGCTGCAATCGCCATCGACGGCGCCGCGAGCTTCGCGAGCCAGCCTTGAGTCTGCTGCAAGGTCGGATATGGACGCATCGGGTTCTGGCGCATCACACCGGGGCATGAACGCAGCGCGTGCAATTGCGCGGCGTCGTCCGGATCCAGCGGCCTGATGCTCATCTCGACCGGTTCGGCCCCGAACCGTGTCGTGCTCTCAAATATTGTCGTTGGTTCTGTCATTGTTATGGCCTTCAATCTGTCATCGGAAACTCGCTCACAGCGTCAGTTCGAACGAGCGTGCCAGCAAGCCGGGTAGTTTCCAGCCGCCGGTCTGCCGCTCGCCCTCCGTTCCATCGTTCAGCAGCAGTTCCGGCTGGGCGTCGAGACGTTCGAGTTCGCTCGACAGCAAACGGTACAGGCTGTCGTCGAAACGCATCGCGTCGACCGGCGCGACGATCTGGCCGCGTTCGACCCAGAACGTCGCGAAACGCGTCATGCCGGTCAACCGGCAATTCATCCGGTCAGAAAAATTCACGTACCAGAGATTGCCGACATACAGCCCGGTATCGAGTGCGGCAAGGATATCGGCGGCGTCGAGATCGCCGCCAGCCATCGCCAGCGACTCGGGCGTTTCGCTGGCGAGCGCGCCGTTCGGCGTCAATCCGTATTCGCGCGCGCTACGGGCGTTGGTCAGTTGCCCGGCGTTGCGGCCGTCGTGAATCAACGGCACGCTGTCGCGCTGATAACCGTCTTCGTTGAAGCGCGGCGTGATATTCAGGCTCAGGTCTTCGGTCATCGACACGCGCGGATCGAGCGCGACTTCGCCGCTGTGCAGCCGGTAAAACGGGCTGCGCGCGGTGGCGTTCGCGCGCGCGGAAAACCCGCCCCACGACGCCGTGCCGACCAGTTCCAGCATCGCCGCCGGCGCCAAATACGTGCGATACCGCCCCGGCGACAACGCGCGCGGCGTGTGTCCAAGCACCGGCAAACGTGCGGCGGCCTGTTCTACCTTCGCGGCGAACACGCTGTCGTCCCAGTGGTCGCCGGTGTACGTGCTTTTGATCGCACGGCCGCTCGGGTCGTACAACGACCAGCTAAAGCTGAAGTTGCTGACTTCGTACCAGCCGCGACTGCCGCCCGACGACGAGAAGCCGCGCACCATCGAGCCACCTGCATAGAAGCCGACGAAATCGAGTCCGCGCGCGCTTTCGGTGGCGATCCGCAACAGTGCGTCGGGCGCGGGCAGCTTGCCGCTGCGGCGCGTCGATTGGGTCCATTGGGTGGCGTCGTACAACAGATGGGGGTCGTCGGGCGCATCGCGCAAGCCGTCGCGCAACGTATTCAGCGCATCGGCGATATCGCGCAGGTCCGTCGCTGGATCGCCGCATACCGTGAAGCTCGAATACGCCTGCCTGGCGCCGTCGATCAGGCGGACGGTCAGTTTGCCTTGCGACACCTGGCCGATCTGCCGAACCTTGCCACCGTTGAAGCGGATAAAGTCGGATCGCTCCGCCGACAGCCGCGTCAACGCCACTTCGTCGCCGCTGAGCAACGTGTCGATCGCATCGGCAAGCAGCGCGAAATGCGCGTGCCAATCCGGCGACTGCGCGTTCGAGGCGAAATCGAAGCCGCTCGATGCATTGACTGCATTGACTGCATTGGTTGTAGTCATCGCGCGCCTCCGAATACATCGACATGCGTGAACACGCACGGCGGCGACGCATGGCCGACGCGCACCACCTGCGTCGGTTCGCCTTTGCCGCACATCGACGTGCCGAACACTTCGCGCGTGCCGGCATTGCCGACCGCGCTCAGACTGCGCCAGAAATTCGCGGATATGCCGCGGTAATTCGGTTGCCTGACGATTTGCGTAAGCTTGCCGTTTTCGATCAACTGGCCGAACTCGCAGCCGAATTGAAACTTGTTGCGGTGATCGTCGATCGACCACGACGTATTGGTGCGCATCAGGATGCCGTGTTCGATGCCGGAAATCATTTCGCCCAGCGTGCTGGTTCCCGGTTCGATATTCAGGTTCGCCATCCGGTCGATCGGCGCGCGATTCCAGCTCGACGCACGCGAATTCGCGACGCCCGCCATCTTTGCGCGCTGTTGCGACAGCGCGCCACCGAGCGGACGTTCGAGCACGCCATCGCGAATCAGATACTGTTTGCGCGCTTCAGTGCCGTCGTCGTCGAATGCGTACGACGCGGCTTCTTCGCGCAACGACGGATCGAATGTCACGTTGAGCAGTTCCGAGCCGTAACGGTAAGTGCCGAACATCTCCGGCTTCACGAAACTCCATCCGGCGAAGTTGCGTTCGTCGCCGAGAATCCGGTCGAGTTCGAGCGGATGCCCGATTGATTCGTGAATCTGCAACATCATCTGATCGGGCATCAGCAGCAGGTCGCGCGGACCAGCCGGACAGTTCGGCGCGGCCAGCAAGGTCAGCGCGTCGGTGGCGAGCCGCACGCCTGCGCCGTCGAACGCGTAGCGGTCCAGCACTTCGACGCCGCCTTGCGCGAGCGTGCCGTAATTGCCGCCGAGCGTGCGCACCTGCGTGTCGCCGTTCGCGTGCGCCGCGACGCTCATTTCCGGCATCACGAGGCAAAAGCGCTGGTCGATTCGCGCGCCGTCGCTGGTCAGATAAACCTGTTCGGTGCGCGTGATCTGCACGGATGCCGTGCGCTCGACGATCCGGTCGTCGATTTTCGCGGCGGCGCATTCGTGCGCGAGACGCGCGAGCCATTCGCCGCGCGTCGGCAGCGGCTGGTCGGCATTGGGCGAGACATACGCGCCGCTGAGCGCTTCGCGCGACACCGCGCGATGGTCGATCAGCGATGCGCCGGCGCTCGCCAGCGCACGTTGCGTCGCGATATCGAGCGCAGCCTGCAAGCCCGCGATGGACAGATCCGTGCTTGCCGCATAGCCTGCGCCCGCGCCGGCCCACGCGGTCAGCATGGCGCCGCGTTCGCGCTGCGTGCGCAGCGGCTGCGCGACGTCGTTGCGCACTTCGTGGTCGTCGATCTGTTCATCGACAATCCGTAAGGACCAGAACGCCGCATTGCTCTTCAACGCACGGGCGGCCTGCGTCCAGCGCGATTCACTCATTGCAGCACCTCGGGTTCGTCGTGCTCCGGCGCAATCATCGACGCGGCGAGCAACGACTGCGTATAAGGATGTGACGGCGCATGCAGCACATCGAGCGTGTCTCCCGCCTCGACCACGCGGCCGTTCTTCATCACGATCACGCGATGCGCCATCGCACGCATCACCGCCAGATCATGGGTGATCAATAGATAGCTTAACCGGTACTTCTTCTGCAAGCCCGCCAACAACTTAAGCACCTGTTGCTGGATCGACACATCGAGCGCGCTGGTCGGCTCGTCGAGAATCAGCACTTCCGGTTCGACCGCCAACGCACGCGCGATCGCTATGCGCTGCCGCTGCCCGCCGGAAAACTCGTGCGGATAGCGCAGCATCGATTCGTGCGGCATGCCCACTTCTTCGAGCATCGTCCCCACCCGCGCGCGGCGCGTGCGCGCGTCGATTTCCGGCCGGTGCACCTCGATCCATTCCCCGACGATCTGCTCGACCGTCATACGCGGCGATAGCGACCCGAACGGGTCCTGAAACACCACCTGCATCCGCGAGTACAACGCGCGGCGCGAGTTCGCGCCACGCAAAGCCGACAACGGCGCGCCGTCGATATGGATATGACCGGCGGCGGGCCGTTGCAGACCGAGCAGCGTCGCCGCCAGCGTCGATTTTCCGGAGCCCGATTCGCCGACCACGCCGAGCGTCTCACCGCGACGCAGCGTCAGATCGACGTCGTGCACTGCGCGAAAGGTCGAACCGCTGAACAGCGAGCGCCAGCCTTTCGCGGCCGTCCGGTAATCGACCGCGAGGCCTTGCACCTCGAGCACCCGACGCGCGTGCGGTTCGATCGGCCCGATCTCGCGATGCGGTTCGCTGTCGAGCAATCGCTGCGTGTAAGGATGCTGCGGCGCTGCGAACAGCGCCTGGGTCGTATTGGTTTCGACCAGCACACCCTTTTCCATTACCGCCACGCGTTGGGCGAAGCGGCGCACGAGATTCAGGTCGTGCGTGATCAGCAGCACCGCCATGCCGCGATCGGCGGCTTCCTGTTCCTGCAACTCGATCAGCAGATCGACGATCTGCTGACGCACGGTGACGTCGAGCGCGGTAGTGGGTTCGTCGGCGAGCAGCAGGCGCGGACGGCACGCGAGCGCCATCGCGATCATCGCGCGCTGGCGTTGTCCGCCGGATAGTTGATGCGGGTAGCTGTCGATCCGCCGTTCCGGCTCGGGAATGCCGGTACGGCGCAGCAGTTCGATGCCGCGGGCGCGCGCCGCGTTCGACCGCAAACCCTCGTGCAAACGCAGGCTTTCGGCGATCTGCTGACCGATCGTGAACAGCGGATTGAGCGCGGTCATCGGCTCCTGAAACACCATCGCGACGTCGGCGCCGCGAATCCCGCGCATCTGCTGCTCGGTTTTCTGTAATAGATCGACGCCGTCGAGACGGATCTGGCCGCTGGTCTGCGCATGTTCGACGAGGCGCAGGATGGACAGTGCCGTGACGCTCTTGCCTGAACCGGATTCGCCGACCAGCGCAACCCGCTCGCCGCGCCCGATCGTCAGATTCAGTTCGCGAACCGCGACCTTGTCGCCGAAACGGATCGAGAACGTGTCGATTTCCAGCAAAGGCTTGTGCAACGTCGCGTCGCTCATCACTTCCTCCCGCCGAACGCCGACCCGCGTGAACGGGCGTCGAGCGCATTGCGCAACGCGTCGCCCATGAACGTCAGCAGCAACAACGTGATCACCAGCGCGGCAAACGCAGATACCGAAATCCACCATGCGTCGAGGTTGTTCTTGCCCTCCTGAAGCAGTTCGCCCAGGCTCGGCGTGGGCGGTGCGACACCCAGCCCCAGAAAGTCCAGACTCGTCAGCGACAGAATCGCGGCGCTCATCCGGAACGGCAGGAAGGTGATCACCGGCGTCATGCTGTTCGGCAGCAGATGACGCCAGATGATCTGCCAGTTGCTCAAACCCATCGTGCGCGCGGCGCGAACGTAATCGAGCGAACGGTTGCGCAGGAATTCGGCGCGCACATAGTCGGACAACACCAGCCAGCCGAACATCGACAGCAGGATAAACAGCAGCCACAAACTCGGCTCGAAGATCGACGCGAAGATGATCAGCAGATACAGGTCCGGCATCGAACTCCATACTTCGATCAGGCGCTGCCCGATCAGGTCGGTGCGGCCGCCGTAAAAGCCTTGCAACGCACCCGCCAGCACGCCCAGCACGATACCCGACACCGTCAGCGCAAGCGCCATCAACACCGACAGCCTGAAGCCGTACAGCAATCGCGACAGCACGTCGCGGCCGTATTGATCGGTGCCGAGCCAGTTGGTCGCGGACGGCGACGCCGGAAACGGCCGCGTCGCGAAGTAATCGATCGTGTCGTAGTGGTAGTGATTCGGCGGGTAGATCGCGAAGTTGCCTTTCTCCGTCAACTGCTTGCGGATAAACGGATCGAGATAGTTCGCGCGGGTCGGAAAATCGCCGCCGAACATCGTTTCCGGATAGTCCTTCACGATCGGAAAATAGTCATGGCCGTCGTAACGGACCATCAGCGGCCGGTCATTCGCGAGCACTTCGCCGAGCAGGCTCAGCACGAACAGCGTCGCGAACACGATCAGGCTCCAGTAACCGAGCTTCTGCCGGCGGAAACGCTGCCATACGCGTCGCCCAGGCGACACGGACACCGGCAACGCGCCGGGCGGCAGCTTATCGGTCCAGGCTGTTGAACTGGATGCGGGGGTCGACGAGGACATAGCAGACGTCAGCAATGAGTTTGGTCACGAGACCAATCAGCGTGAACAGGAACAGCGAACCCAGCACGACCGGATAGTCGCGGCGGATCACCGAGTCATAAGACAGTTGGCCCATGCCGTCGAGCGAAAACAGCGTTTCGATCAGCAGGTTGCCGTTCAGGAAGGCGCCGATAAACGCGGCGGGCAGTCCGGTCAGCAGCGGAATCGCGGCGTTGCGCAATACGTGCTTCCACAGCACGTCACGCTTGGGCGCGCCTTTCGCCCGCGCGGTCAGCACGTATTGACGACCAATCTCTTCGAGAAACGTATTCTTGGTCAGGATCGTGACGATCGCGAAGTTGCCAACCACCGACGCCGTCACCGGCAACACGATGTGCCATAGATAATCGAGCACCTTGCCGAACGCGCTGAGTTCGTCGAAGTTATCGGACGTGAGGCCGCGCATCGGGAAGACCTGCCAGAACGTCCCGCCGCCAAACAGCATCAGCAGCAGCACGCCGAACACGAAGCCCGGAATCGCGTAGCCGGTCAGCACCATCACGCTGGTGGCGGTATCGAAGCGCGAGCCGTTGCGCACCGCTTTCGCGATCCCGAGCGGCACCGACACGATGTAGGTCAGCACGACCGTCCATAACCCGAGCGTGATCGACACGGGCAGTTTCGAGCGGATCACCGCCCATACGCTCTGATGGTGATAGTAGGACTGGCCGAGATCGAAACGCGCGTAGTCCCTCAGCATCTTCAGATAGCGCGTCAGCGGCGGTTTGTCGAAGCCGAACTGCTTCTTGATCTGCTCGATCTGCTGCGGATCGACGCCCTGGCTGCCGTGATACGCGCTGCCGCCGCCTCCGCCTTCGCCGCCGCGCTGCTGGCCGTGACGCAACTGCGTCATCATCTGTTCGACCGGGCCGCCCGGCACGAACTGCGTCACGAAGAAAGTCAGCGTAACGACGCCGATCAGCGTCGGGATCATCAGCAGCAGACGTTTGATGATGTAGATAAACATAAGCCCCTCACTTCGCAGCGGCGGTGTTGGCCGCAGCGGACGGCGTCTTGCGATACCAGTAGCTGACGATCCAGTCCTCGCCCTGGAAACTGACCGGCGTCACCGACGGGTAGCCGAGGGCGCTTTTGTACGCGATCCGCGTGTCCGGCGCGAAATATTCGGGCACCAGGTAATAGCCGTTGATCAGCACGCGGTCGAGCGCATGGGTCGCGGTTTCGAGTTCGTTCAGCGTGCTCGCGTGGATCACCGCGCGCACCAGCGCATCGACCGCCGGCGACCTCACGCCCGGATAGTTCTCCGAGCCGACCTGCGATGCCGATGCGCTGCTGAAACGACGCTCCAGTTCTGAACCTGGAATCGTCACGCGCAGATAGATGAACGTCGTCATATCGAACTCGAAGTTGTCGATCCGCTTCTGATACAACGCACTATCGATCTCGCGCATATGCGCATCGATGCCGAGCAGTTGCAGGTTGCGCATATACGCCAGCAGTACGCGATCCATGCCAGGCTGATCGTCGATGATTTCGATCGACATCGGGTCGCCGTGCGCGTCGCGCAACTGGCCGTCGCGCACCGTCCAACCCGCTTCGGCGAGCAGGCCGCGCGCTTCGCGCAGGTTCTCGCGCAACGTGTGCGGCGCAATCGTGTCGGCCTGCCTGACCATTGGACCGAACACGGCCGCCGGCAAACTCGCGCGATACGGGTCGAGCAGCTCGAGTTCGGCATCGGTGGGCACGCCTTGCGCGGCGAACGGGCTATCGTCGAAGTAGCTGTTGGTGCGCCGGTACTGGCCGTAGAAGGTCATCCGGTTCAGCCAGTCGTAGTCGAACGCGAGTGCAAGGGCATGCCGCACCCGCACATCCGAAAACATAGGCCTGCGCGTGTTGAACATCAGCCCCTGCATCTGCGCGCCGTGATCCGGAAAGAGTTTGCGCTGCAACGCGCCGTTATCGAAGTTCTTGCCGATATAACGGCGCGCCCATTGCATCGAACTGTATTCGACCATCACGTCGGTATCGAGCGCTTTCAGCGATTCGAGCTGCGTGTAATGATCGTGATAGAGCTTGAACGCGACGCGCGCGAAATGGTACATGCCGCGCCGCGACGGCAAATCGGCGGCCCAGTAAGCCGGATTGCGACGGTAGACGATCTGCGTGTCGTTCTTGCGCTGCTCGATCAGATACGGGCCGCTCGACACCGGCGGCACGTTGGTCAACTGATCGAATGCGATGCGCGTGCCGTTGGCTTGCATTGCCCACTTGCGCGAGAAAACCGGCAGGTCGCCTGCGATCAACGGCGCGTCGCGTTCCACGTGCCTGAAGTCGAAGCGCACCCGCGAAGGGTCGAGCACCGTGGCGCGGCTGATCACCGCGAACTGCGAGTTGAACAGCGGCGATGCCTGCGGGCTGGTCAGCGTATCGAACGAATACTTGACGTCGTCGGCGGTAATCGGATCGCCGTTCGAAAAGCGCGCTCGCGGGTCGATATGAAACACCGCTGATTTGCCATCCGGCGCCACCTCGACGTCGTCGGCGATCAATGCGTATTCCGACGCGA
Source organism: Paraburkholderia tuberum STM678 (assembly GCF_902833905.1). Taxonomy (GTDB): domain Bacteria; phylum Pseudomonadota; class Gammaproteobacteria; order Burkholderiales; family Burkholderiaceae; genus Paraburkholderia; species Paraburkholderia tuberum. The sequence goes on from NZ_CADFGP010000014.1 coordinate 94,326, forward strand.
GTTCGTCCCAGCTGCGCTGCATCAGCGTATCGAACATCAGATGCAGGATGTCCGGCGCCGGCGCACCGCGCGTCAGGAACGGATTCAGCGAATCGTAGCTTTGCGCTTCGTCGTAGTTCTGGAAAACCAGCGTGCCATCGGTCGGCGCATTCGGGTCCGCGTAATCGAAATGCGTGAACCCGGATGGATACTTCGGCGCGTCGTACTGCGCGATCGACGCCCTCGCGAACACGGGCGCGGTCGTCAACGGCACGACCAGCAGCCCCGCGACGAGCGTCACCGCAACCCGCGCCGCGAGCATCTTAACGACGTGCGCGCGCGGGCTTCGAAACCTGTCGGTTGTCATCATGCGTGTCTGGACGCAATCGGCTCGTAGCCGATGCGCGATGCTTCGAAACCGCGCGGGCGGCGGCGGGTAGCCACCGCTCGCGCGGTTCCGGGTTGAAGGCCGGATGGGTAAATTGCGAAGGCCGGAAGTTCGCGTCGAAGCTGAGCTTATTCGTCGTCGTTACTCGTCGTGGTTACTCGTCGTCGGACGGTGTGGTCTTGAACGAGAACTGAACTTCGCCAACATACGGCTCGGCATTCTTCTCGCACTTGTACGCCTTGCCTGCGGCAATCACGGCTTCGTTGAACACCGACGTCGGCGGCGTGACGCGCATGATCTTCACGTCGCTGACCTTGCCGTCCGTACCGATCGTCAGATGCGCGATCACGTCCGCCGAAATACCGTCCGTCAATGCCTTGCGCGGAATCACCGGCTGCACCGACTGGCAATGACCGCGGCCGTCCACCACGCCATGCAGCGCGGGCGGCGCCGGCGCCGGCGGCGCGGCCGGTGCCGGAGCGGGTGCCGGCGCAGGCGTCGGCGAGGCGATCGCCGGAGCGTTCGGAGCCGGATTCGCCGTGGGCTGGATCACCGGCTGCGGCGTCGGTCGCGGCGGCGGCGGCGTCGGGGTCGGCTTCGGTATTTCGTGCTTCGGCTGCGCTTTGGGCGGCGCCGGCGGCGGCTCCAGCTTCTTGACCTCGGGCGGCGGCGGTGGCGGAGGCGGCGGCGCAATCTGCACGCGCATCTCCTTCGGCGGCGGAGGCGGCGGCGGCTGGAACTTCATGTGCGACACGCCCAGAATCACCAGCGCCTCGACCAGCACCGCAACGCCGATCGCCAGCTTCATGGGCATGCGACCGTGATGCGCCGGCGTCGTCGATGCCCAGAGTGCACCGTCCAGGCGGTTTTGCGGATCTTTCATGTCGATGGCCGGTGAACTCATGTCGTCGGGTTCGTGGCCAATGCAACCGAACTGATGCCCGCCGCGCGCACCAGGTCCATCACCTTGACGATATTCTTGTAGCTCGTGCCTTCGTCGCCGGCAATCGCGACATCTACTTTCTTCGAGTCGTGAACCAGACCTTGCAGACGCGCGGTCAGTTCGTCGGGCGTCACGGGCTTCGAATCCAGATAGATTTCATCCGTCTTCGTCACGCCGATCGATAGCTTGACGGTCTGCTGCAACTGCTCGGCGGTGCTCGATTGCGGCAGGTCGAGCTTGATGCCTGTGCCCTGGATCATCTTCAGCGTCGCGAGCATGAAGAACACCAGCAGGAACATCATGATGTCGATCATGGGGATGATCTCGATGCGCGCTTTCTCTTCACCGCCGAGGTAATGGCTGCGATGGTTTCGCATGGTCCGTCTCCTTGAGTGCGGGCGTCAGACTGCGAAGCGCGATACGAGCAGCGACTTGATGAGGTCGAACTGGTTGACCGTCATCCGGATACGCTTGTTGAAGTAGTTCAGGAAGATCACGCAGATGATCGCGATGGTCAGCCCGCATGCGGTGGCCGTCAGCGCGTGACCGATGCCGCCCGTCACGCCGTTCGGGTTCGCGGTGCCGCTGGTGCCGAGCACGTTGAACGATTCGACCATGCCGATGATCGTGCCAAGCAGACCCAGCAACGGGCCGAGCGTCACGGCCGTGTCGAGAATCCACAGGTTACGGTCGAGACGCGGCAACTGGAACATGATCGTTTCCTCGATCTCGCGTTCGACCACAGCTTCGCTCTTGCCCTTCACTTTCATCGCCGACTTCACGAGTTCGCCTTGCACGGTCTGCTTGTAGTGCTCGGCCACTTTGGCGGCATCTTCGGGATTGGCTGCATCGACGAGTTTCAGGTCATGTTCGAGGGTCTTGCCGGCACGCACGGCACGCGAGAAGAACATGAATCGTTCGATGATGATCGCGATGCCGAGCAGGAAGATGAATGCGAGGAGAGGGATCAGACCCATCGACTGGATCGAGTAGTTAATGAGGGTATTCAGCACTGCGGACTCCGGTTAGTACAGGCTCAAGCGGCCGTTGAATAACGGTAGGTTTCGAGATGCCGGCTGCCTTGTGAGTCGCCGGCTAAAGGCCCGCCACCTATGCAAAGCCCGTACCAGGTCAGGCGACTGGTTTCTCCGTAACGAGCGTCGCCAGTCCTTTACACGGGACGCTTTGCCTTTTATTTCATGGACTTGCCGAGCGCGACAAAGATCTCGCATGCCCGCGGCTTGCGTGGCGCCCGCGCACGCATATAGCAAAATAAATTGGTTTTTGTAATTGGAGTAAGTCCGCTTTCCAAGACTTATTCTGCCAAAGCCTTTAATTTCATATTGCATAAATGGTGCGAAAAGTCGCACTTGAAGCGTTTTGGTGCAATCTCAGAATACCTATAGACAATTTCATTACATCTACCTTTCATATTACTTTCCATTTAGTATGATAATAGGCACCAATTGAAGACCAGCTACCAGCCATAAATGCCTACACGTAGCGCGAAGCAACCTTACAGAATCCATTTCTTACATTTATTACTGTTCATTTCAACGGTAGATTAATCGCCCCGAATTAGTGAATTTAATCGTAATGGACCATTCGTTATTTAATGCACCAATTCTGTAATTAAGCATTCTTACGGTGCGTAAGCTGCACCAAATCGTAATTAAAATAAGCCGCCTAACTTTATTTTTTTCTAATGGAAACTTTCCTGCGTTCTGTTACGCGCGAGGAATGCTTTATTTCCAGGCACTACCCGCGCGACACAATTTTTCGTAGCTCTGAATTCCTAAGCAAATCAATCGCTTCGATGCATTTGCGGAGGCCGCTCAAGGCCTTTCCGACGGTCCGCGACCTCACACATGGCATATCTCGTGCTCTTGCTGCGCTCGCTTCAAGACCAAGGCGCGCGTCCGACACGATCGGCGACGCACCCTGGACGGGATGTGCGGGACGGCGCGGGGATGCGCCGGACAGCGAAGAACTCGCTGACGTCAACGCACTGCAGCGCACGCGCAACTCGCGCCCGCGTTTGCGTGATCGTTCAACGGAAGTGGCCTTAACAACAAGAAGGAGCGCAAGTGAAACAGAAGCGATTGGCCTCAGCCATCAAAAGAATCATCGGAGCCGAGCTGGTGTTGACAGCGGCGTTCGTCCCGCTGGCACACGCACAAAGCCAACCTGATACAGCGGCCGTTCCGACGGCCGCAAGCACGCCAGCGGCGACTCCCCCCGCCGTCAGCAAGCTCGAAAAAGTAGAAGTCACCGGTTCGCTGATCCGCACATCGGACAAGACCGGCAACGTCGAAGTCCAGACCGTTACGGCAAGGGAAATCCAGCAAAGCGGCTACACGACCGTGGCCGACTTCCTGCGCGGCATGTCTGCCAACTCCGCGTCCAGTTGGGGTTCCACCACGATGAACGGCACGGCGCCGGGCGGCTCGGGGATCGCATTGCGCGGTCTGTCCGAGAAGTACACGCTGGTGCTGGTCGACGGCCAACGCGTCGCGAACTACGCACAGGCGGTGAACTTCACCGACACGTTCTTCGACGTCAACACGATCCCGCTGAACATCGTCGATCACATCGAAATCGTGAAGACGGGCGCCGTGTCCGCATACGGTTCCGACGCGATTGCCGGCGTGGTCAACATCATCACGAAGAAGAACTTCCAGGGTCTTCAGATCGACGGGCAGCTCGGCAAGGCACAGCATCCGGGTAACGCTCAGGGCAACTTCAGCGTGCTCGGCGGCTTCGGCGACCTGAACTCGGATCGTTTCAACGTGACGGCAGCCGCCAGCTATTATCGCGATTCCGGTTCGACGCTCGACCAGCGCGACATGACCAAAAACGAAGACTTCAGCCAGTACCCAGGCGGGTCGGCTGGTCCTCTGGGTCCGAATCAGCAGTCATTCTGGCAACTGCCCGACGGCTCGACCGCCGCGTTGAGCCCATGCCCTCCGGGCAGCACTAACGCGGCGGGCGCATCGTGCGTGTACAAGAACGCGAACACGTACTCGCTGATTCCACAGACGACGCGTCTGAACGCGAAGGTGCGTGGCACCTTCAAGATCAACGACGACATACAGGCTTACGCCGACCTGTGGGCGAGCCGCAACGAGACGGTCCAGTACTTCGGCAGCCCGGCCATCAGCAGCGTGTCGAACGTGTTCAATCCAGTGACCGGCTCGGTGTCGCAACTCGACCGCACGGTGTCGGCGCTGAATCCGTACAACCCGTACGGTGTCGATACGCCGATCAACCTGACCTTCCCGGGCATTGCGCAGCGCGCAGACACGGTATCGACGTTCTGGAAGGCCTCGACGGGCGTGAAAGGTTCGTTCACCACGCCGAAGGCCGGCGACTGGGACTGGTCGGTGGACTATGGTCATTCGCAGAGCACGGTCGACACGACGTACTCGAACATGATCAACACGGCCGCGCTTGAAAACCTCCTCGACCCGAACGGCGGCTACAACTTCGCGAACCCGGCATCGACGCCGAACGGTCTGAACGGCTTGTTCCAGAACGACTACCAGCAGGCGATCTCGAAGCTCGACAGCGTGACGGCGAAGACCTCGACCGGCAATCTGTTCAACCTGCCGGCTGGCCCGGTCGGCATCGGTTTCGGTACGGAATTCCGTCACGAAAGCTCGCTGATCAACCCGCGCACGTACTCGTCGCAAGGGATCGTCGTGCCGGCGAACGTTCAGTCCGTCGACGGCGAACGCAACATCGCGGCCGTGTATTACCAGATCGATATTCCGATCATCCACAACCTGACGTTCACGCAAGCGGGCCGCTATGACCACTATAGCGACTTCGGCGGCGCGTTCTCGCCGAACTTCGCACTGCGCTTCCAACCGGTCCAGATGCTGACGACGTACGCGTCGTACAGCCGTGGTTTCCGCGCGCCGACGCTGATCGAAAACTCGCAGGCAACCTACCTGGCTCACCAGAACCTCGTCGATCCGAACGACCCGAGCGGCGTGCCGACCAAGCACTTCACGACGGAACAGATCAACGGCAATCCGAACCTCCAACCGGAGCACACGAAGAACTACAACATCGGCTTCGAACTGTCGCCGGATACGTCGACCGATATCGGTGCAGCGTTCTACAAGATTCATATCGACGGCGTGATCGGTACCGACGATCCGAATGCCGTGCTGGATGCCAACGACCCGTCGAGGGTCGTGCGCAATCCTGACGGCACGATCCGCTACATCTCGCAACAGTTCATCAACCTCGGCTCGCTGGATACCGACGGCTTCGACATGAACTTCCGCAAGTCGGTCGGCACGAAGTACGGCACGTTCACGCTGTCGGGCGACTGGGCGTACGTGTGGCACTTCAAGCTGAACAGCCCGGGCGCTGCAACGCAGGACTTTGCGGGTAACAACCTCGCGCTGCTGCAACCGTTCGGTGCGTCGAATCCCCGCTGGAAGGGCAACACGAGCCTGACGTGGGATTACCGCAAGATGACCACGACGCTGAGCTGGCAGTACACGGGTCCGTACACCAACGCAGTGGCAGCCGAGTTCGGCGACGGTGGCACGGGTTCGGTGGCGTCGTATAGCCAGTTCAACCTGATGATGACGTATCGCGGCTTCAAGAACTGGACGATCTATGGCGGCATCCAGAACATCTTCGACAGGGAGCCGCCGTTCGACGTCGAGTGGCAATCAACGCCGGACATCACCGGCTACGACCAGTCGCTGTACACGAATCTGGGCCGCTTCTTCCAGATCGGTGCGACCTACCGCTTCTGATCGTCGCAGCGGGCTTTATCGCAGGACCGTAGGTCTCCTCTTGCCTCTTCTTCGTTGTTGAAGAGGATTGGCGGCGGTGCCTCGTGCACCGCCAGCTTTTTTGCTATTCGGATGCCACTTGAAATACGCAATGAAACCGATTCACGCCACTCGGGCGGCGTTGGCCGCGTTGGCGCTCGCCCTTCTCTCTCCCGCCCACGCCGTGACGATCCCGCCCGGCGTCACGCTCGCAGCCACCCAGGAACTGACGCGGCAAACACCCGTCGAGGCAGAATCGATCGACCCCGCGCATATCGAATCCTGGGCCGCTAATACCATCGGCCTCGACCTGTTCGAAGGCTTGACGCGAATCGCCGCCGACGGTGCGGTCGTGCCGGGCGTCGCGCAATCGTGGAGCCGCAGCGCGCCCGATACATGGATCTTCAAGCTGCGCCACAACGCGCGCTGGAGTAACGGCGAGCCGGTCACGGCCGCCGATTTCGTCTATTCATGGGAACGCGTGGTCGATCCGAAGACCGGCTCGAAATACACGATCCTGGTCGAGTTCGTGAAGAACGCGAAGGCGATTCTGGCGGGCAAGGCGCCGCTCTCCAGTCTCGGCGTGCGCGCGGTCGATCCGTACACGGTAGAGGTCAAGACCGAAGACCCGACCGCGTTCTTTCCGCAACTGACCGCAATGTCGACGATGGCGCCGGTGAACCGCGCGACGGTCGCGAAGTACGGCGACGAATGGACCCGTCCCGGCCACATGGTCAGCGACGGTGCGTATGCGTTGAGCGACTGGCAACCGGGCAACCGTCTCGTGATGGTGAAGAACGACAAGTACTGGGATGCGAGCCAGGTCGCGATCACGAAAGTCACCTATCTGCCGATCGAAAGCGACGAAACGGCAATGCGGATGTATCAGGCCGGCCAGTTCGATTACACGTATTCGATTCCGTCCGGCATCTATAACCACGTCAGCAAGCAGTTCGGCTCCGAACTGAAGACCGGGATGTTTATCGCCACCTACTACTACTCGCTGAACAACGCCGACCCGGCCTTCAGGGACAAGCGCGTGCGCGAGGCGCTGTCCATGGTGATCGACCGCAACCTGCTGACGTCTAAACTGACCGCAAGCGGCGAGTTGCCGCTGTACGGCCTGATTGCAAAAGGCACGCAAGGCGCGGCGCAATTCCAGCCCGACTGGGCCGCGTGGCCGATGGCGAAACGCATCGAAACCGCGCGAGACCTGCTGAAACAGGCGGGCTATTCCGCTGCAAAGCCGTTGACGTTCACGCTGACATTCAACACCAACGACCTGCACAAGAAGGTCGCGCTATTCACGACGTCGGAATGGCGCACCAAGCTCGGCGTCAACGTGAAGCTCGAAAACGTCGAGAACCGCGTGCTGCTGAAAATGCGCCACGACGGCAAGGTGCAGGCGTCGCGCGACGGCTGGTTCGTCGACTACAACGATGCGATGTCGTTCTTCGACCTGATCCGCTGCAACAGCGTGCAGAACGACCAGCACTACTGCAATCCGAAGGTCGATGCGTTGATCGATCAGGCGAACCAGCAGATGGACGAAGCGAAGCGTACCGCGATGCTAACGCAGGCGCACGACATCGCGATGAACGACTATCCGCTGATTCCGATGTTCCAGTACTCGGCGGTGCGGCTCGTGAAATCGTATGTGGGCGGCTATTCGCCGACCAACTACGTCGATCAGCGGCAGTCGCAGGACATGTACATCATCAAGCACTGAGCGCAAGGAGCTTGCCATGCTGGCTTATACATTGCGCCGCGCGTTATGGGCGATCCCGACGATTCTCGCCGTGATCACCGCGTGCTACCTGCTGCTGCACCTGACGCCCGGCGGCCCGTTCGATTCGGAGAAGCATCTGTCGGCGGCCGTGCTTGCCAATCTCGACGCGAAATACCACATCGATCAGCCGCTGTGGAAGCAGTATTTGCTGTACATCGACTCGCTGCTGCACGGCGATCTCGGCGCGTCGTTCCGTTACACGGACTGGTCGGTCAGCGAACTGGTGTGGAAAGCCCTACCGGTCAGCCTCGGCGTCGGCGGCATTTCGGTGCCGATCGCGCTGGTGATCGGTGTGGCGCTCGGCACGGTTGCGGCGGTGCGCCGCAATGGCGTGATCGACTACGGCGTGATGTTGCTCGGCAATCTCGGCAGTGTGGTGCCGCCATTCATCCTCGGCCCCGTGCTGGTGTGGGTCTTCGCGATCCTGATCAAGCGCGGCGAGCATGGTCTGCTGCCCGCCGGCGGTTGGGGTGACGGCGACTGGCACTACCGCGTATTGCCGATCGTACTGCTCGTGATCATCAACGTATCGACGATTGCGCGCGTGATGCGCGGCAGCATGATCGAAGTGCTGTCCGGCAATTTCATCCGGACCGCGCGCGCGAAAGGTCTGGCCGGGCGCACCATCGTCTTGCGTCATGCGCTGAAACCGGCGCTGATGCCGGTCGTATCGCTACTCGGCTCGCTGTGCATTTCGTCGATCACCGCTGCGGTCGTCACCGAATCCGTATTCGCGCTGCCCGGTCTCGGGCAACTGGTCGTGAACGGCGCGATCAATCGCGACTACACGCTGGTGCTCGGTCTGGTCGCATTGATTACGGCATTCGCGGTCCTGTTCAATCTGCTGGTCGATCTTGCTTACGCATGGCTCGATCCGCGCATCCGGTACTGACATGAAGATTCGTCGATTCAACCTGGCCGCGCGTGCGTTCGTCGCGCCGCCGGCCGATGCGGCGTCCGCAGGCGGCTGTCTGTCCGGCGGCATCGTCACGAAGGCTTCGCGCGGACCGTTCGCGATCGCCGGCATGCGTTTTTTGCGTAATCGCGCGGCATTTGCAAGTCTCGTGATCCTGCTGCTGATCGTCGTCGCATGCTTTGCGGGGCCGCTGTTTCTGCCCAACAATCCGGTCGACAGCGACTGGGGATCGATCAGTCTGCCGCCGTCTTGGCTCGGCCTGCATCTGTTCGGTACCGACGAACTCGGTCGCGACCTGCTCGCGCGCACGCTGGTGGGCGGGCGCGTATCGCTCGAAGTCGGGTTGCTCGGCACGCTGGTGTCCGGACTGATCGGCGTCGCGTGGGGCGCGACAGCCGGCTTCATGGGCGGACGCGTCGATGCCGTTATGATGCGCATCGTCGACGTGATGTACGCGATTCCGTACATGCTGATCGCGATCATGATGATGACGCTGTTCGGCCGCGCGTTCTATCTGGTCGTGCTGACCATCAGCGCGTTTTCGTGGCTCGATATGGCGCGCGTGGTGCGGGGTCAGACGCTGTCGCTGCGTTCGCGCGAATTCGTCGACGCGGCGCGTGCGACTGGCGTCAGCACCCGCGCCATCATCGCGCGGCATATCGTACCGAACCTGATCGGCGTGGTGGTGGTGTATGCCACGGTCACAGTGCCGTCGATCGTGCTGACGGAATCGGTGCTGTCGTTTCTCGGACTCGGCGTCCAGGAGCCGATGACGAGTTGGGGCGTGCTGATCGAAGACGGCGCCCAAAAACTCGAATCGATGCCGTGGCTGCTGCTCTGCCCTGCCGTCATGCTGTGCGTGACGCTTTATTGCGTGAACTTCGTCGGCGACGGTTTGCGCGACGCTCTCGACCCCAAGGATCATTGACATGGCGCTACTCGAAGTGAAGGACCTGAGTGTGCGCTTCACGCGCCGCGAAGGACCGCCGGTCGATGCGGTCCAACGCGTGTCGTTTTCGCTCGACGCGGGCAGCACGCTGGGCATCGTCGGCGAATCGGGGTCGGGCAAGAGTCAGACCGTGATGGCGCTGCTCGGTTTGCTGTCGTCGAACGGCAGCGTGTCGGGCACCGCACTGTATCGTGGCGAAGACGGCGGCGATCTGCTGAGGATGAACAACGCAGCGCTGAACAGGATTCGCGGCAACCGGATCGGCATGGTGTTTCAGGACCCGATGACGGCGCTCAATCCGTTTTTGACCATTGAACGGCAGATGACGGAATCGCTGCAATTGCACAAGAAGCTGTCGCGTCGCGAAGCGCGTCGGCGTGCCATCGAGGTGCTCGACACGGTGCGGATTCCCGATGCCGCACGCCGCATCGGCATGTATCCGCATGAGTTTTCCGGTGGTATGCGGCAGCGCGTGATGATTGCGATGGCGTTGCTGTCCGAACCGGACATTTTGATTGCCGACGAACCGACTACCGCGCTCGACGTCACCGTTCAGGCGCAAATCATCGAATTGCTGCGCGAACTGAATCGCGAGCGCGGCACGGCAATCGTCCTCATCACGCACGACATGGGCGTGGTCGCCGGTTTGTGCGATACCGTGATGGTGATGTATGCAGGGCGTACGGTCGAGCAGGCAGACGCGCGCGCGCTGTTCGCGGCGCCGACCCATCCGTACACGATCGGCCTGCTGAACGCGCTGCCGCGCATCACCGACGACGACGACCGCCCGTTGCAAACCATTCCGGGCAATCCGCCTTTGCCGGGGCAAATCGGCGCGGGTTGCGCGTTCGCACCGCGTTGTTCGTTTGCAGACGATACTTGCCGCACCACAGTGCCGTCGCTCGATGCGCGTAGCGATCTGGCGGGTGCATTGCGCGCGTGCCACCGTCCGGTTTCAGCCATTCTGGAGGCCGTTCGATGAACCAGCATTCCGCTTGCAACAGTACCGAACCGCTGCTGTCGGTGAACGAACTGAAGGTGCATTTCAGCGTGCCGCGCGGCAAATTACCGTGGTCTGGCAAGGCCACGCTGCGCGCTGTCGACGGCGTGTCGTTCGATGTACGGCGCGGCGAAACCGTCGGGCTGGTGGGTGAATCCGGCTGCGGCAAGTCCACGCTCGCGCGCGCGATCGTCGGTCTTGCGCCTGCGTCGGGCGGCAGCGTCAAGCTTCATGGCGTCGAAACCGTGCAAGGCGCGAAGCGCGATCTCGGCATCTTGCGGCGCGACGTGCAGATGATCTTTCAGGACCCGCTCGCGTCGCTCGATCCGCGCATGACGATCGAGCAGATCGTCGCGGAGCCGTTGATCACGCATCGGCCCGATGTCGCGCGCGCCGATGTGCGCGCTCGCGTGCTGAGCATCCTCGAACGCGTCGGCCTGAATGCGCAGCATCTGCGGCGCTATCCGCATGAGTTTTCGGGCGGGCAATGTCAGCGCGTCGGAATTGCACGGGCATTGATCAGCGAGCCGCAACTCGTGATCTGCGATGAACCGGTGTCCGCGCTCGACGTGTCGATTCAAGCGCAAATCGTTAATCTATTGCGCGACTTGCAACGCGAACTGTCGTTGTCGCTGCTGTTCGTCGCACACGATCTGGCCGTGGTGAAAGCAATCAGCCATCGCGTGATGGTGATGTATATGGGGCGCGTGATAGAGTTCGGCGAAAAACGCGCGCTGTACGCGGCACCTGCGCATCCCTATACCCGTGCATTGCTGTCGGCCGTACCGGTTCCCGACCCGACCGTCGAGCGCGCGCGACGGCATCTGCTGCTTCAAGGCGAGATTCCGTCGCCCTTGCAACCGCCGTCGGGATGCGCCTTCCGCACGCGCTGCCCCGCCGCGATCGACGCATGCGGCGATGCGCAACCGCAAGCGGTTTCCCAGCAAGGTGATGCACGGCGGGTTGCGTGCATCCGGGTTCCCGTTCCTACCGAATAGCGCCTGTTTCATGGGCGGGAGTTCAACAACCGGGACAGCGGCGAAAGCCCACGCTCGACCGGCCCGAGCTGATGGCCTGGTGATGGGCCAAAAGCAAAGCCCGTTCAAGTTCCCATGAACGGGCTTTGTCCGGCGGAGTGGACGGGACTCGAATCCGCGCCCCCGGCGTGACAGGCCGTATCATATAGGCTGCGAGGCCGGACTGGCATGGCGTGTGACTCCTGAGTAACGGAACACCACTCGCGGAACACCACTCGCGAAATGGTATATCGATACGTATATCACGACCACATCAAGTCAAATATTTATTGAAAATCAACAAGTTGTGCAACTGATGAAAATCGCCACCTGGAACGTCAATTCCCTCAAAGTCCGCCAGCAACACGTCATCGACTGGCTCGCGAGCAGCGGCACCGACGTGCTGTGCCTGCAGGAACTGAAGCTTCCCGACGAAAAATTTCCGCGCGCCGAACTCGAGGCGGTCGGCTATCGAAGCTGGTACGCGGGTCAGAAAACCTATAACGGTGTCGGCATTCTGGTGCGCGAAGGTTTGAACGTCGACGAAAGCAGCATCGTGCGCAACATCCCCGGTTTCGAGGACCCGCAGCAGCGCGTGATCGCGGCAACCATCGACGGCGTGCGCATCATCTCCGCGTATTTCCCCAACGGCCAGGCGCCCGGCACCGACAAGTTCGCGTACAAGCTGCGCTGGCTCGACGCGCTGCACGACTGGCTCGCAACCGAGATGACGCTGCATCCGAAGCTCGCCTTGCTCGGCGACTACAACATCGCGCCCGACGATCGCGACGTGCACGATCCGAAGGCATGGGAAGGTCAGAATCTGGTGTCGCCCGAGGAACGCGCGGCGTTCGTGCGGCTGATCGGCCTCGGTCTGCTCGACGCGTTCCGCCAGTTCGAGCAGCAGGAAAAAATCTATTCGTGGTGGGACTACCGGATGATGGCGTTCCGTCGCAACGCGGGACTGCGCATCGATCACATCCTGCTGTCGAAGGCATTGGCCGACATCTGCTCGGCGTGCGACATCGACAAGGTGCCGCGCAAGTGGGAGCAGCCGTCGGATCACGCGCCAGTGTTCGCGCAGCTGGGCTGATCCGGCATACAGCGACGAAACGAGGCAGCGCTGCCTCGCGTCCCTATTGCTTCAAGCGCCGCCCAGCACACCCCACAAGAACCCGAACACCATCGCATCATGCTCGGCCTGCTCCAACTCATCGGAGCCGCCGTGGCCGCCTTCCGTATTCTCCCGATACCACACGTGCTGCGCGCCCAGCGCCTGCATGCGCGCGGCCATTTTGCGCGCATGGCCGGGATGCACGCGATCGTCGGCGGTCGACGTCGTGAATAGCACCGGCGGATACGCGACACCCGCCGCGAGGTTGTGATACGGCGAATACGCGGCGAGCGCACGCGCTTCATCGGGTTCGTCGGGGTCGCCGTACTCGTCGATCCACGAGGCGCCCGCATGCAGCAGGTGATAGCGGCTCATATCGAGCAACGGCACCTCGCAGACGACCGCGCCGAATAGCTGCGGCCGCTGCACCATGCAGGCGGCCACGAGCAAACCGCCGTTGCTGCCGCCCTGAATGCCGAGCTGTGCGGCGCTCGTCACGCCGGTCGCGATCAGCGCCTCGGCGACCGCGATGAAATCATCGAACGCGCGCTGGCGATGCTCGCCTTGCGCCGCCGTGTGCCAGCGCGTGCCGAACTCGCCGCCGCCGCGAATATGCGCGACCACGTACACGCCGCCGCGTTCGAGCCAGCCGATGCCCTGCCCCGTCAGATAGCTCGGCAGCAGCGGAATCGCGAAGCCGCCGTAGCCGCTCAGCAGACAGGGGCGCGTCGGGCTTTCATCGCCCGGCGATAACGGCGCTTGCTTCGGCCCAATCACCGTGTAGGGTACGCGCGTGCCATCGGCCGATACCGCATGTCCGCGCGTCATTGCAACGCGCGTCGCGTCGAACTGCGTCGGCCAACGGTCGAGCAACTCCCATTCGCCGGGCTCCTCGAGCGCGAGATCGGAGAGCCAGTAGGCGGGCGGTTGCAGATAATCGTCGGTGTCGACGAACACTTCGTCGTTCAATGTCGACTCGACCGGCGACACGTCGACCTGCGCATCGCCGCGCGACGCGAACACGCGCTCACGCCACTGCCAGGTGCCGTCCTCGCGCTGCGACGGCGTCCAGATCAGCGTTTTGCCGCGCACGTCGTCGAGATACGACACGATCAGATGATGGCGCGTATGCGACCACTCGCAGGCCGAGGTCAGCGGCGTCGGCGTGAAGAGCGGCGTCACGTCGCGCTCGCCGCGCAAAAACGCGTCCTCGCGAATCGCGAGCAGCGCGCCGCCCGGATAGCGCGCGAGATTGCCGTCCCACTCGCACTCCCAATCGAGCCGCGGCTCGAGCAACAGCCAGCCCTGCCACGCCCCCACCGCGACGTGCGACGGCACTTCGTAACGATGCCAGGCGTCGCTAGCGTCGTCGAGGTAATACGTGTGCGAATCGAAAAAGTCGACGCTGCTCGTCACCGTATGCCGGCGATCGACCGGATCGTAATGCGCCTCCACGCCGATGTCGCCAAACTCGCCGCGAAACACGACGGGTGCGTCGGCGAGCGCCGTACCGCGGGTCCAGCGCCGCACGTCGCGCGGATAACCGGAGCGCGTCAGCGTCTTGCGCCCATTGTCCCAGCCGACGTACAGCGTATCGCGATCGATCCACGACACCGTGTGCTTGCCCGCCTTCGCAATCGCGAAGCCATCGTCGACGAAACGCCGCGCGTCGAGATCGAACTCGCGCACGACGAGCGCATCCGAACCGCCCGGCGACATCGTGATCAGCGCGCGGTCGCCGTCCGGATAAAGGATGTCGAGATCGACGCACACCCACGGCGTGCCGTCGGCCGCGCCGAGCGCGTCGAAGTCGAGCAGGTTCTGCCACACCGGTGCGCCGTTGCGCCATGCGGCCCACGCAGTGCGTCGCCAGATACCGCGCGGATTGCGCTCGTCCTGCCACAAATCGTAGGCCCAGTCCTTCCAGCGATCCGGAATCACCGGACGCTCGCGCGGCAGATAGGCATCGGCGAGCCGCCGTCTGAGCGCGTCGAACGACTCGCCACTGCACCACGCCACGCGGGTGCGCGCATTCTGCGCGTCGACCCATGCGAGTGCGTCAGCGTCGTACAGCTCTTCGAGCGACAGGAAAGGATCGGGGGAAAGCGGCCACTCGAACGGGGCGGGAGAAGCTGAAGAAGCTGGCATCGTCGGCTGTTGGATCGGAACAGCGTTGATTATGCCTCGTGCGCGGTGGTTGACGGTTTGCCGCGGGGCGCGATGCAACAACGACGAAGGCGGCCTGAGCCGCCCCCGCCTGCCATGCAGCATCGCTCAGAACGAGCGTGTCAAGGCTCCAGATTGAGCTCCTGAATCTTGCGCGTAATCGTATTGCGCCCGATGCCGAGCCGCTCGGCCGCCTCGACCTTGCGGCCGCGCGTGAAGTCGAGCGCCTCGCGGATCACGGCCGCTTCGAAGCGGCGCGCGAGTTCGTCCATCACGTCGGCCGCGTTTTCGCGCAGCATGCGCGCGACTTCGGTGCGCAAGCCGCCTTCCCATGCGCTCAGCGCGGTGGCGACCGACGCGCCGGCCGCCCCACCCGGATGCACGAGCGCGCCGCCGTTCGTGCCAGCGAGCGGCACGCCGCCCGCGATTCCCGCATTGGTCACCACGGTGCCATCCGTCGTCGCTCCGGCAGCGGCGCCCGCACCAAGCTCGCTCCCGGCGCCGTGCGCGGGACCGAGATCGGGCGGCAGATCCTTGGTTTCGATCGTCTGCGCGGGCGCCATCACCGTGAGCCAGTTCGCGAGGTTCTCGAGTTGCCGCACGTTGCCTGGAAACGGCAGCGACGCGAGATACGCGAGCGCCTCCTCGGACACGCGCTTCGGTTCGACGCCGAGATCGCGCGCACTCTTTTGCAGGAAATGCCGCGTCAGCAGCGGGATATCCTCGTTGCGCTCGCGCAACGCGGGCAAGCGCAGACGGATCACGTTCAGACGGTGATACAGGTCCTCGCGAAACAGTCCTTGCCGCACGCGCGATTCGAGATTCTGGTGCGTCGCCGCGATCACCCGCACATTCGCGCGCAACGGATTGTGGCCGCCTACGCGATAGAACTGCCCGTCCGACAGCACGCGCAACAAACGCGTCTGCAGATCGAACGGCATGTCGCCGATTTCGTCGAGAAACAGCGTGCCGTTCTCGGCCTGCTCGAAGCGTCCCTGGCGCATCGCCTGCGCGCCGGTGAACGCCCCGCGCTCATGACCGAACAGTTCGGACTCCAGCAAATCCTTCGGAATCGCGGCCGTGTTCAACGCGATGAAGGGGCCGTTCGCGCGTGGGCTATGTCGGTGCAGCGCGCGCGCGACCAGTTCCTTCCCGGTGCCTGATTCGCCGGTAATGAGCACGGTGGCCGCCGAATGCGACAGGCGGCCGATCGCGCGAAACATGTCCTGCATCGCTGGCGCCTGGCCGAGCATCTCGGGCGCTTCGGCGACGCGGTCGTCCCACGTCTGCTCGCCGCGCATGCTTTCGTCGACCGCGCGGCGAATCAGCTCGACGGCCTTGTCGACGTCGAACGGCTTCGCCAGATACTCGAACGCGCCGCCCTGGAATGCGGCGACCGCGCTATCGAGATCCGAGAACGCAGTCATGATGATGACCGGCAAGCCCGGCACCTTGTCGCGTACGGTTTGCAGCAGCTCCAGCCCGGAGCCGCCGGGCATGCGGATATCGGAGACCAGCACCTGCGGGCTGTCGTGATCGAGCGCGGCCGACGCTTCGCGCACGTTCGCGAAGCTGCGCGTCGCGAAGTTCTCGCGCGCCAGCGCTTTCTCGAGCACCCAGCGAATTGATTGATCGTCGTCTACTATCCAGATCGGCTTCATATAGGTCGGTCAGAAGTCTTGAGGTGCTTGTGTTATCTAGAGGTCGAGCGGCAGCAGAATCTGAAACTCGGTATGGCCCGGCCGGCTGTCCACCTCGATCAGACCTTCGTGCTGCTGCACGAAGGTCTGCGCTAGCGTGAGACCGAGACCGCTGCCGTCCTCGCGCCCCGACACGAGCGGATAGAAAATGCGGTCGCGAATCTCTTCGGGAATGCCTGGGCCGTTGTCGATGATATGCAAGTCCAATGCCAGCTTGCACAGGCGTTTTGAAATCGTTACCTTGCGCGCGATGCGCGTGCGCAATTCGATGCGCGCATCGCCCTGCGAGATCCGCTCGCGCAACGCCTCGGCCGCATTGCGCACGATGTTCAGCAGCGCCTGGATCAGCTGCTCCTTGTCGCCGCGCAGATCCGGCACGCTGACGTCGTAGTCGCGCTCGATCGTCAGGCCGCGCGGAAACTCCGCGAGAATCACCTGACGCACGCGCTCGCACACCTCGTGAACATTCACGTCGCCGACGATATGCGGATGCCGGTGCGGTTCGAGCAAGCGGTCGACCAGCGTCTGCAGACGGTCCGACTCCTTGATGATGACCTGGGTGTACTCGCGCAACTCGTCGCGCTCACGTTCGCCGAGTTCGAACTCGAGCAGTTGCGCGGCGCCGCGAATGCCGCCCAGCGGATTCTTGATTTCGTGCGCGAGATTGCGGATCAGATGCTTGTTGACGGCGGTCAGGTCGTTGATGCGCTCTTCGCGGTCGGTGCGCAGATGCCGCTCGTTCTCGAACAGTTCGAGCAACACGTAGTCCTGCGCGCTTTCCAGAAAACCGACGATCGCATGCACGTGCAGCGGCTCGTGGCCAGGACGCTCGAGCACGGCGTCCAGATGCGTCGCGTGAAAACGGTGTGCGGCGATCGAGGTGATCGTCGCGACCAGTTCGTCCGCGTTCGAGAAGATGTCTGGCCACGCCATCTGCGTGAGTTGCTTGCGAGACATCTCCAGCATCGACTCCGCCGACGGATTCGCGAACGCGACGCGCAGCGTGCGCTTCTCGAGCACCAGCAAGACGGTCGGCAGCGCCTCGAAGCCTGGCAACAGGCCAGAACTCACGAGCTGCATGTCGTCCGACAGCGTCTGTTCGTGTCCTTTCCTTGCCTTGATCAGATTCTTGAGAACCATCTTGCAGTCTGGCCGGTAGGAGATGGTGATAAATCAGGAGTGCTGCTTTATTGTGCTGCACCGAATGCCGTGTTGCCCGCGCGCGGCCGGCCGTGCGTACGGCCTAACGAAAAAGGGACGGCGCCGCCGTCCCTTCGTGACCGATCGCGAGCGTCGGGCAAAGCGCTTCGCCGGGTGAAGGGCGAAGCGCCATGGCCCCTTACAGCGAGTAATACATTTCGAATTCGATCGGGTGCACCGCCTGACGATAACGCTGCAGTTCCGTCGTCTTCAGTTCGATGTACGCGTCGAGCATCGCATCCGTGAACACGCCGCCGCGCGTCAGAAACTCGCGGTCCGCGTCGAGCGAGTCGAGAGCCTGGTCGAGGCCCGCGCACACGGTCGGGATCTTTGCATCCTCTTCCGGCGGCAGGTCGTACAGGTTCTTGTCGGCGGCTTCGCCCGGGTGAATCTTGTTCTGCACGCCGTCCAGACCCGCCATCATCAGCGCGGAGAAGCACAGGTACGGATTCGCCAGCGGATCCGGGAAGCGCGTTTCGATACGGCGGCCCTTCGGGTTCGACACGTGCGGAATTCGGATCGATGCCGAACGGTTGCGAGCCGAGTAAGCGAGCTTGACCGGCGCTTCGAAGTGCGGCACGAGACGCTTGTACGAGTTCGTACCCGGGTTCGTGATCGCGTTCAGCGCGCGAGCGTGCTTGATGATGCCGCCGATGTAGAACAGCGCGAATTCCGACAGACCTGCGTAGCCGTTGCCCGCGAACAGGTTCTGGCCGTCCTTCCAGATCGACTGGTGAACGTGCATGCCCGAACCGTTATCGCCGACGACCGGCTTCGGCATGAACGTTGCCGTCTTGCCGTACGTGTGCGCGACGTTTTGGATGATGTACTTCAGTTGCTGCGTCCAGTCAGCGCGCTGCACCAGCGTCGAGAACTTCGTGCCGATTTCATTCTGGCCCATGCCCCCCACTTCGTGGTGATGCACTTCGACCGGAATGCCGATCTGTTCGAGCAGCAGACACATTTCCGAACGGATGTCCTGGAACGAATCGACCGGCGCGACCGGGAAGTAGCCGCCCTTGGTGCCCGGACGGTGGCCGGTGTTGCCGCCTTCGAATTCCTTCGCCGACGACCACGGTGCTTCTTCCGAACCGATCTTCACGAAGCAGCCCGACTGATCCGTGTTCCACTGGACCGAGTCGAAAATGAAGAATTCCGGTTCCGGACCGAAGTACGCGGTGTCGCCGAGTCCCGAACTCTTCAGGTACGCTTCGGCGCGCTTCGCGAGCGAGCGCGGGTCGCGCTCGTAGCCCTTGCCGTCAGCCGGTTCGACGACGTCACAGGTCAGCACGAGGGTCGATTCTTCGTAGAACGGGTCGATGAAGGCCGTGTTCGCGTCCGGGACCAGCAACATGTCCGATGCTTCGATGCCCTTCCAGCCGGCAATCGACGATCCGTCAAACGCATGGCCGCTTTCGAACTTGTCTTCATCGAATGCCGACACCGGCACCGAAACGTGTTGTTCCTTGCCGCGCGTGTCGGTGAAACGGAAGTCGACAAACTTGACGTCTTCGTCCTTGACGAGTTGAATGACGTCGGCCACGGATTTACTCATAACCTATCTCCTGATTAACAATTTCGGCGGATTCAGCCGCCGCCCAATCTAGCTGACCCATCCCGGAACGTCCACTTATATGGCGTCGCGAGCGGAAAATTCTGCCGGGATAAATCGATCGGCACCTATAAAGCAGATAGTGTGCCACCTCTGGGCCTCGCATGGGCCAATCCGGCGCACACCATTACGCCGCTTACGTTTGCCGGCCACGCACGAGGCGCGAGCAGCCTCGCAAACAAACGTGCGGGCATTGCAACGCACCAATTTCGCGCATTCACCGCTTTGGAAATGACGATCCATACCATTTTGGTGCATTCAGCAGGAAATGCACCATATTTGCGCATCGAGGTTGGGACGGCCGCCCGCGACTGCCTGGCGCCGTCCAGTCTACACAGGTCTGTGCGCTGCCTGCAGCGCGCTAGAATGATCATTTGGTCCGAAGGAGATTGACACTCATGAGCACGCTCGAACAGCTTTACGCGAAGGCGGACGCCCGCCGCACCGAGAACCAACTGCCCTACGCGGGCGCGGTATCGCCGGCCGAGGCGTTCGAACTGCTGGAACTCGATCCGCGCACGCGTCTCGTCGACGTGCGTACCCGCGCCGAGCTCGACTGGGTCGGCCGGCCGGTGATCGGTGATGGTCAATACGCGCATGTCGAATGGACGCGCTATCCGGGCGCGGTGCCCAATCAGGAGTTCGTGCAGCAACTCGCGAAGGTCGCCTCGCCCGACACGCCGGTGCTGTTCCTGTGCCGCAGCGCCGCGCGCTCGAAGCTCGCCGCGATCGCCGCGACCCAGGCCGGCTTCACGAAGGCGTATGACCTGCTGGAAGGCTTCGAAGGCGACAAGGACGGCCAGGGGCATCGGAAGACGGTGTCGGGATGGTGTTTTCGCGGCTTGCCGTGGATCGGAGCCTGATGGCGCGTGGCGCACTGCCCGCGTCTGCGGAAGCCCGTGGCGCGGCGCTGAAGCACGCCGATTGAAACGGTTCGCGCCGACCACGCATTGATTGCATCGTCGGCGCGGGTTGTGACACTGCGATGTCGCGGTTCGCGCCAACCTAACCCTCAGGCGCGGACCGCTTGTTTCGTCGAGCGCCGCGCGCGGCGCTCCATTGTGTTCAGCGCGCGGCCGAAATCCCGAACCCGTGCAACTTGCCCGCGCTGACCTGTTTCGGCAGCCCGACGCTCGTCACGAGCTTGCCCGGCGGCATCGCGATGGTCTGCCCCACACCGCCACCGCGTTATCGAGCGGGCCGCCAGACAAGACGCAGCTCGCGCCGCCGAAGGAGAACGGTTTGCCCGGCGCCGCGCCCGCCGCCGTCAAGGCCTGCGACGAGTAGCTGAACAGCGAGCCGTCGAAGTCGGGACCCTGACCATCGGTATCGGTGCTGCCGTCGCTGCCGATGCAGTGGTTGTTTGTACTGCCCGGCATTGCCTTCGACATAGTTGTCGGTGCTGCTCTGCGTCTGCGCAATTCAGCTTCCGTCCGAGTTGCGCGCGGCGATCAGAGACGGCGGCAGCGACGTGTTGAGCAGGTTCTGCCAACAGGCCGAGCGGCTCAGCAGCATCTTCTGGATCGTTGAATTGCCCAGTTGGCCGGCAAACTGCGAAATGGCGAAATCGCTGCTCGCGTATTCGAGCGTCGACGATGCCTGCCCCCATTCGCCATTCGTGATGTAGCCGAACTGCAGATAACTGGCGCGGCCGCCGTTCGTCGTCACGCCATTGCACGCCGTTCCGGGAACGTTGGCCATCTTGATCATGTGCTTCAGCGCGCCCGAGGTATCGAACGCTCGCGCGCCGAATGCATAGGCGCCCGCCACGATCAGCGAGCCGGCGTCGCCGGGCATCACGCCATCCTCGACGTTGTCGTTGACCCAATACGGAATCGCGCCGCACTGATCCGCATCGTTGACTAGCGACTGCGCCATATCGCTGGTTTCCTGAGGAAACAGCGTGGCTTTGAGCGCAATCAGCGAGCGATAGATGTCCCAGCCCGAAAAGCTGGTGTACTGCGCCGCGTGGCCCGCGCTAACCGTATGGACCTGCTGGTCGAAGCCGATATATTGGCCGTTGGAATCGCTGAATACGCTCGGCGCCCACAGCGCGTGATAGAACGCCGTATAAAACTTGGTCAGCGCAGCGGTGTCCTGATTACTTACCTGAATCGTATTGAGGGCCCGCTCAGCTTCACGGCTTACCCGTGGCCGCTGCCGCTGCCGCCGCCGCTTCAGGCTCGACGATATCGCCACCGAGCAGATGCACCCCCTCTCGCAGCTTCACGAACGCCGCGGCGACGGCTTCCGGTTCACCCTTCACACCCAGATCGATGTGATGCCGCGCATACACGCCGCCGCGCTCCGCATCCCCGACGCTCGGCAGGCTGAACACCCGCACGCCCGGAAAATCGCGCTCGATTTTCTCCATCAGCGGTGTCACGCGCGACTCCGGCAACTCGAACACCAGCAGCGATTTTTCAGCGTGCGGCGTCGTGTGATGCAGATGCGCGTACCGCGTGTCGAGCACCCACTCGATCATCGGCCAGGCCATCACCGGGAAACCCGGCACGAAATGATGTTGGCGGATCGAAAAGCCCGGAATCTTGTTGTAGCCGTTCGGAATGATGTCGGCGCCCTGCGGGTACGTGCCCATATTCAGGCGATGCCGGTTCTCGGGCGAGTTCAGATCGAGCGGCGCCGGCGAGTTCGCCGGATACATGTCGCGGATACGCTCCTGAATCAGCTTCGCGGCTTCCGGATGCAGCTCGAGCGGCACGCCGAGCGCGGCCGCCGCGCACTGGCGCGTGTGGTCGTCCGGTGTCGCGCCGATACCGCCCGTCGAGAACACGATGTCGCCCGACGCGAACGTGCGCCGCAGCGTCGCCGTGATGCGCTCCGGATCGTCGCCGATGTACTCCGCCCAGCCGAGCGACAGCCCGCGCCCGCGGAGCAACTCGATGACCTTCGGCAGATGCTTGTCGACGCGTCTGCCCGAGAGGATTTCATCGCCGATGATGATGACGCCAAATGCCATTGCCGCCTCTTTAGTTTGATCAATAGGGAACCGGCGCGACCTCGCGCGCGCCACCAGGCGCTTCCGCCCGCATGCGCTGCAGCGCGCGCAGGCAGTAGTTGCCGAACCATAGCGCCGAGAACACGAGGATGAACGCGTAAATCCAGATCGTCACCGTCGTGATCACCGGGAACAGCACAATCAGCCATACCGACGACGCCCACAACAGCGTCGGCAGCGAACCTAGCAGGCCGCTCACGATACCGATCAGCAGCAACGGCAGCCGGTGGCGCCGCACCAGTTCGCGCCGCTCGTCGCGCGTCGCATGCAACGAGAGCGCATCGTAGGTCATCACGCGATACGTGAGCCATCCCCACAGCAGCGGCGGAATCAACGCGAAGAACGGCGGCACGAGCCACAGCGGCAACGTGACGATCAGCAGCGCCAGACACAGCAGCGTGGTCCAGAGCGCTTGACCGAGGCTACCGTACCACGTTCCGCCGCGGCGCATCTCCAGCCCGGCGAAGTGGCGGGCCGCGAGAAAGCGGATCACGGCCGGCATCGACAGCATGGCGATCAGCAGCAGCACCGTGACGACGATCAGCGGGATCGCCATCGCAATCACGATGAACGGCGCGATGACCGAGTGCAGCGTCGAAAAACCGAGCACGTCGAACAGATGATAAAGCGTGGCGGTGAAAGACCAGTCGTCGAGCCAGGTGCGGGTCGCGCCGGTCAGCGTCTGCCAGAAGAACCACAGGAGTACGCCCCAGCCGACCGTCGCGACGATAAACGGTTTGAAGGTCAGCCAGAGCATGCGCGGATGCAACGCGCTTGCGAGTGCGCGCCCAAACGAGCGCAACAGATCATTCATGCGAGCCAGTGCCTGCGAACGAAACGATGGACGGGAAAATCGCGCCGCGCCCGGGCCAGGCATGCAGGGGCACTGGAGGGTGCGCTCGAACGTGCACAGCATAAACCAAGGGACGCGCCGCCGGCGGAAGTGAGCAGCGCGGCGGAGTGCGCGCTCGAATGGATCCGCAATGGACTCAGAACGGACTCTGAACCGACTCAAACGGCTGCGGTGTCGTTGCCGGGTGCGCGGCGCTTCGATACGAGGCGATGCGCGATGCGCACGAAGGCGAACCAGTGCTGCGCCCAGAATCCATCGCCATAGCGGCGGCCTTCGAGCTGATCGCTGATACCGGTCGGCTCCATATCGCGGCTCCACGACACGCTGCGGAACAACATGTCCCACCACGGGAACAGCACGCCGAAATTGCAACCGTAATTGAGCCCTTCATGACCGTACCCGATCGCGTGGTGACGGCGGTGGAACGCCGGGCTGACGAGCAGCCGCTCGCCGAGCCAGCCGTAATACAGGCGGATGTTCGCGTGCTGCACGCTTTGCGCGAGATTCGTGATCGCAACCAGCACGACGAACTGCGACGGCGGCACACCGATTGCGAGCGCGATCATCGCGAAGAACGACGCCTGCAGCAGATCGTCGAGCAGATGGTTGCGATCGTCGGACCACAGCGACATCTGCCGCTGACTATGGTGTACCGCATGCAGCTCCCACCACACGCCGAAGCGGTGCTGCCAGCGGTGATACCAGTAGCCGGCGAAATCGAGTACGAGCAGATACATGACGAACGTGACGAGCGGCTGCGTGGTCACGCCGGGCCACAGGTTGTCGAAGTTCAGGTTCGCGATGCCGTGCAGCCGCAGCCAGCCTTGCACGTTGTCGAAGAACGGTTGCAGCGCGAAGAAAAAGAACAGGTTCAGAATGCCGAGCTTGGCGATCCACGTGTACAGCACGTCGACGCGCACGGCCTTGCGGTTCTCCCATTGCTCGACCGGGCGCAGCGCCTCGAGCGGACGCAGGATCGCGTACATCGCGAGCACCTCGAGCACACCGACGATGACCCAGTACAGGCTGTCGTAGGTGTCCTCGTCGTAGTCCATCAGATTGAACCGGAACAGCAGTGGCTGCACCACGTCGACGTACAGCCACGTCTGCGCGGCTGAAACGAAGCTGTCGAGTGAGGAGAAAATCAGATGGAACATGATGCTGGCCTGTTACTTCATCGTTGGTGGCTCGTGGCGTCCTGGCTCTGCCCTGTTGCCCTCAGGCACTGTCGGGCGCCCTCAGGCCCCTCAAGCGCCGTTCGGCGCCGTCACCGGCGCGCGGTCGAAGAAATAGATGCCGTGCGGCGAGCGGCCCACCGAAATGGTCTGGATCAGCTTGCGCGTGCTGAGATCGATGATGCCAACGTGCTTCGCGAAGCGGAAGGTCACCCACAGATAGCGTTTGTCGGCGGACAGTTCCATATCGTCCGGTCCCGGCATCAGGCCGGTGATGTCGCCGACGTTGGTGAGCGTGTCTTCGTCGATGATGCTGATCGTGCTAGCGACGCGGTTCGACACCGCGACATGCTTGCCGTCGGCGAGCGAGCGGAAATTGTGAGCGCCCTTGCCCGTGTGAATCGTCTTGACGATCTTCTGGTTGCGCCAGTCCACCACGGCGACGCAGTCCTCGCCGGTCATGCCGACGAGCAGGTACTTTTCCCCCGGCGTCATCCACAGACCCGCGGGCACCTTGCCGACCTTCATCTTCCATTTGACGGTTTGCGTGGGCAGGTCGATGGCGGCGAGCTCGCCCGAGATCTGCAGCGAGACGAACACCGTCTTGCTGTCATTCGAGAACGCCATGTGGCTCGGCATCACCGCGAGCGGCAGCCGTGAAGCCAGCGTCATCTGGTTTTTCGGGTTGTCGTAGTGATAGATGTCGAGTCGATCGAGCCGCAGTCCCGTAGTGACGAGCCACTTGCGATCAGGCGAAAAACCGATCTGATAGGGATCTTCGATGTTCTCGACCCAGCGCTGTAACTGCCCCGTCTTCGGATCGACGAACATCAGGCTGTTCGACACCGAATTGGCGACGATCAGCGAGGAATTGTCCGGCGTGGCCATCAGGTGATGCGGTTCCTTGCCCGTGGGCACGGTGCCGATGACCTGGTGGCTGTTCTCGTCGATCAGGCTCAGCGTGGCCTCGCCGGAATTGAGCACGATCACGTTATTGGCGTGCGCCGCCGGAGAAAAAAAGCCTGCGGCGGCGACCAGCACCGCGGTCGCGGCGAACGTGGCACTCAAGCCGGGAAGAAAAAATTTACGCATGAAAACTCGCTTCGGAGAACAACGGTCATTGTAGAACGTTTGCCGGTCCGGGCGGTTGACGTAAGTCACTGGCGACGACCGAAAAATGACGGGTGCGATGAAGCGCGGCCGCGAGCGGGAGGTTTCGTCTGCCACGTCCGGTTTGATGCTCGCGCCGCGGGCTTTCGAGTGAGGAATCAATGTGCTCTCCCTGTCAGGGTCAATCATGCATCAGCCACACGTTAAAATCGCGCAAATGATTATCGGGAACAATAAGAATAATCCTCTTTCCTTATCAATAAAAACCTAGCCGTATTAATATATTTTTTAGCCCGATTGAATTTCGGAGTTTGCTGATATCTGGATTGCACGCGGACATCGGAGAATTCTCCATACGCGCCGCCCCGGTAACGCCTCCCCCATGAATCCCGAGCGTACATCGCCGGGCTGACGCGCGCTCGGCCAAATAACGCAAGCCTTACCAATGACCGGCGTTTTTGTATTTTCAATATTTTCAAACCCACCAGGCAATAACTTGACGTCAAAGTCGGAATACGCGCTGCGTGCCACCAACTACAATAATGCGGAGGATTTTTAATTGATGAACAAGAATATTTCGATAATTCGCCATACCACGTCTCAAATAAAAGTCGCAGCACGGCGAACTGCCTGCCTGCAAACACACCGTGCTTCCGCGCGCCAGAAAAGCATCGCCCGGGCGGTTCGAAGTACCGCGGGTGTTGCAATAGCGGCGGCGGCCCTTTACGTCACGGAAGCGACAGGCGCCGGCGTCGATTCCGTCGAGGTAGGCACGGCCAGCGCGCCCGGCGACATCGCGGTCGCGATAGGTGCACAAGCCACCGCAAGCGGCAACTCATCGCTGGCGGTCGGCTCGCAGGCGAACGCGCAAAACGACGGCGCGATCGCGGTAGGGGCGAACGCCACGGCACAGGGCGATAGCGCCGTCGCCATGGGCCTCTCCTCTTCGGCACAAGGCGAAGGCGCGAGCGCCTTCGGGCCTTATGCGAATGCGCAAGCGGAACGCGCGACCGCGGTCGGTCTGAACGCGTCGGCGCTTGGCGTCGACTCGGTCGCAGCGGGCTCCGGTTCAATGGCGGCGGACTCGGCCGCCTCCGCGTTTGGCTCCCTATCCACGGCAACCAGCATCGGATCGACCGCGCTCGGCTATGTCGCGCAGGCCGGAGGCGCCAACTCGCTCGCCGCCGGAGCATGGGCCTCGGCGCTCGCGGACTCGAGCGTCGCGCTTGGCAGTAATGCCGTCGTCAGCGGCGTCGGCGCCATCGCCCTCGGCGTTGCCGCGCAGGCACGCGGCGCCTACGCCAGCGCAATCGGCTTCGGCGCAACGGCCGCGGGAGCCGGCGCGATCGCGCTCGGCAGCAACGCAAACGCGAGCGCCGACAATAGCGTCGCGCTAGGCGCCAACGCCAGCACCACGACGGACCTGTCGCAAAGCGCGTTTGTGCCCGTGGGAACGGGCGCCACCCCGATCGCGGCCTCCAGCGCGACGGGCGAAGTCTCGCTCGGCTCGGCGAACAACGAGCGTCGCCTGACCAACGTCGCCGCGGGCGCCGCGCCCACCGACGCGGTCAACGTGAGCCAGTTGAGCGCGGTCGACAACAAGGTCGATGCACTCGCTCAAAGCAGCGCGCTGCATTACTTCAGCGCTGCTGACCCGGTCGACGGCTCCAACGAGGCGCTCGCAGACGGCACGCACGCGCTTGCCGCGGGCAGCAACGCCAGCGCTATGGGCAGCAACGCAACCGCATTCGGCACCAGCGCCAGCGCCAGCGCAACCGACTCGACCGCGATCGGCGCGGGCGCCGTCGCCGGCACGGCCGACGCGACCTCGCTGGGCGCGTCAGCGTCGGCCTACGGCTCCGGTGCGACGGCGCTCGGCTCCAACGCCACGGCGAGCGGCGCCGGCGCCCTCGCGCTCGGCTCCGGTGCCAGCGCAGCCGCCGACAACGCACTTTCGCTCGGATCTAACTCGAGCGCGCTAGTTGCAAACTCCGTCGCGCTCGGCCAGGGCTCGATCGCCGATCGCGCGGGTACCGTGTCGGTCGGCTCAACGGGCAACGAGCGCCAGATCACCAACGTCGCGGCTGGCACCGCCGACACCGATGCGGTCAACGTCGCCCAGCTGAAAGCGGTGAGCGACCAGAGCAGCGCGACCGCAGCGAAGCTCGACGGCGCGGTCATGTACGACACGAACGCCGACGGCAGCATCAACCGGAACAGCGTTACGCTCGGCGGCGATACCACGGAGGGCACCGTCATCCACAACGTCGCGGACGGCGTACAGGCGTCCGACGCGGTCAACCTCGGTCAGCTGAACGCGGCGCTCGAAGGCGCGATCAATAACGCGACGATCGGCTCGGCCGACGCGTTGTTCAGCGCGGCAGGCGATAGCGCGACTGAGAGCGCGCAGGCGTCCGGCGCGCACGCGATTGCGGCCGGGGCGAACGCGCGGGCGAGCGGCGTCAATACGGTCGCCGAGGGTGCGAACGCAGAGGCGGCCGGCACGAACGCGATTGCCGTCGGAGCGAATGCACAAGCAAGCGGCGCCAACGCGGCAAGCATCGGAGCGAACGCCATCGCCAGCGGCAACAACGCGACGGCGGTCGGTGCCGCAGCCAGCGCGAGCGCCGACAACTCGGTGGCGTTAGGCCAGGGCTCCGTCGCCGACCGAGCGAACACGGTATCGGTTGGCGCGGCGGGCCAGGAACGCCAGATCGCCAACGTCGCGGCCGGCGTACGAGGCACCGACGCGGTCAACGTCAATCAGTTGCAGCAAAGCGTGAGCGGCGCGATCAGCGCGTCGAATCGCTATACCGACGATCAGATCCGCTCCGCCCGTCGGGACAGCTACGGGGGCACGGCATCGGCGCTCGCAATGGCAGCTTTGCCGCAAGCGGTCCTGCCGGGACACGGCATGGTCGCCATGGCGGGTGGCACGTACGGCGGTCAATCTGCGCTCGCAATCAGCGTGTCGCAGTTGTCGGACACCGGCAAATGGATCTACAAGGTCCAAGGCAGCACCGACTCTCGCCGACAGTTCGGTGCATCGATCGGCGCGGGGATGCATTGGTGAAATCAGCTCGAACGAACGTATCGGACCGAGTCCGGCCGCGACGGCGCTCTGAGGACGCTCGGTGTACCCCGCGCGCACCGGTGCGCGGGCCCGCTCATCGGCCGCGGTGCACACCCAGTGTCCAGCGTCCGCGAGCGAGCGCCCTGGCTTTAGCGCTGCATCGACTCCCACACCTTGTGCAGGCGCTTCACCGAAACCGGCATCGGGGTGCGCAACTCCTGCGCAAACAGCGAGATGCGCAATTCTTCGAGCAGCCAGCGGAATTCCGCGAGCCGCGGATCCACGACGCCGCCGCGCTGCGACACCGCGCGCTGATAGTGCTGCAGCAGCGGCTGGAATTCGGCGAACTGGCGCGCGTCGCGTATGGCGTCCGCGCGCAGCTTGTCGATACGCAGCGCCATCCCCTTCAGATAACGCGGGAAATGTGCGAGTTGGGCATACGGCGTATCGACGACAAAACGCTTGCCGATCAGCGCATCGAGCTGATTCTGCAGATCGGTGTACGCGGCCGCGAATGGCTTCGCCTGCAGGAGCTTCTTCGTCAGGCTCGCGTATTCGCCAAGAATCTGACCGACCAGCCGCGAAATTTCCTGCGCGAGCAACGTGAGGCGGCTACGCCCTTCGTCGCGGCGGACATGGAAGCTCGCATCGTCGTCGGGCAGCGGATCCTGCAGACACGCGCGGTCGAGTGCGGTGTCGATCAGCTGATCGCGCAGTTCCTCCTGCGTGCCGCGCGGCATGAACTGCATGGCCATTTCGCGCAGGCCCGGCAGATTCTTCTCCAGATACTTGATCGGCTCCTTCAACTGCAGCGCGAAGAGCCGACGCAAGCCCGCCCGATGAATCCGCGCGGCTTCTTCCGGCGAATCGAACACCTCGACGTCGCAATGGGTGCCACGGTCCACGAGCGCCGGGTAGCCAAACAGCGTCTGACCACCACGGCGAATTTCGAGCAACTCGGGCAACTTGCCGAAATTCCACGTGGTCAGGTTTTCATACAGCGCGGTGGCTGGTGCGCCTTCGGGTGTCGCGGGTTGCGGCGCGGCCGCGCCCTTGCCGCGCGACGCGCCACTCTGAGCCAAATCTGGAGAGCGTGCAGGTGCCGCAACACCGCCGCCGCCCGCGTCGGCCAAGGCGGCGCCCGCCGCGCCCGAAACGAGCTTCTGGAAATGCTGCTGCGCCTGAGCGCCGAGTTCGGCGCGCAGTTGCGACAAATTTCGCCCCATCGCGAGCTGCCGGCCATGTTCGTCGATGACCTTGAAGTTCATGAACAGATGCGCGGGCAGCGTCTCGAGCTTGAAGTCGGACTGCTTCATCGCGACCTGGGTCTGCTCGCGCAGGTCGGCGATCAGCGCCTCGAGCAAGCCTCCTCCTCCGAAGCGCTGTGCGCCGTGCCGTTCGGCGAAGCCCGCCGCGTACTCGGGGAGCGGCACGCAATGCCGACGCAGCTTTTGCGGCAGCGACTTCAGCAGCAACTGCGCCTTTTCTTTCAGCATCCCGGGCACGAGCCACTCACAGCGGCGCGCGTCGACCTGGTTCAGCGCGTACAGCGGCACTGCGAGCGTCACGCCGTCGCGCGGCGTGCCCGGCTCGAAGTGGTAGGTCAGCGCCATCTCGATGCCCGCCATCGTCAGCCGCTTAGGGAACAGATCCGTCGTGACACCCGCCGCCTCGTGCCGCATCAGATCGTCTCGGGACAAATACAACAGCCGCAGCTTGTCCTCCGCCTGGCCGCTCTTTTCGACCTCGTCGCGATACCAGCGCTCGAACGCGGCGCCGGTATGGATGCCGTCCGGCAGCGCCTGATCGTAGAACGCGTAGATCAATTCGTCGTCGACCAGCACGTCCTGGCGGCGCGACTTGTGCTCGAGCTGCTCGATGTCGGCGAGCAGCTTGCGGTTGTGCGCGAAGAACGCAAGCTTCGTGTCGAACTCGCCTTCGACGAGCGCACCGCGAATGAACAGCTCGCGCGCCCGCGCCGGGTCCTGCTTGCCGAATGCGACGCGCCGCCGGTGATAGATCGGCAGGCCGTACAGCATCGCGCGCTCGAACGCGGACACCTGCGCCGCGCGCTTTTCCCAATGCGGCTCGGACAACGACTTCTTGAGCAGATGCGCGCCGACCTTCTCGACCCACTCCGGCTCGATTTTCGCGATACAGCGCGCGTACAGACGGCTCGTTTCGACGAGCTCGGCGGCCATCACCCACTTGCCTGCTTTTTTCACGAGCGCCGAGCCGGGCCACAAATAGAACTTGATGCCGCGCGCGCCGAGGTAGTACGGCTCGTCGTCGGCTTTCAGGCCGATGTTGCCGAGCAGACCGGTCAGCAGCGCCAGATGGATCTGCTCGAATGTTGCCTCCGCTTCGTTCAGCCGCCAGCCGTGCTCGCGCACCACCGTCAGCAGCTGCGAGTGAACGTCGCGCCATTCGCGCAGCCGCAGTTGCGACAGGAAGTTCTTGCGGCACTCGTCCTGCAGTTGCCGGTTCGATTTCTTGTGCGCGATCGCTTCGTCGAACCAGTTCCAGATCTTCAGCCACTGCAGGAATTCGGAGCGCTCGTCGGCGAACCGGCGATGCGCCTGGTCCGCCTGCTCCTGCGCTTCGATCGGGCGATCGCGCGGGTCCTGCACGGACAGCGCACTCGCGATGATCAGCACTTCCTTCAGCGCCTGCTGGTCGCGCGCGGCGAGGATCATGCGGCCAACGCGCGGATCGAGCGGCAGTCGCGCGAGTTCGCGGCCGAGCGGCGTCAGGTGGGTGTCGTCGTCGACGGCGCCGAGCTCGTTGAGCAACTGGTAGCCATCGGAAATCGCACGGCCCGGCGGCGGTTCGATAAACGGGAAGGTTTCGATCGCCGTCAGATGCAGCGACTTCATGCGCAGAATCACCGAAGCAAGCGACGAGCGCAGAATTTCCGGATCGGTGAAGCGCGCGCGGCCCTGGAAGTCGCTGTCCTCATACAGACGAATGCAGATGCCATCGGCGACCCGGCCGCAACGCCCCGCGCGCTGGTTCGCGGCGGCCTGCGAAATCGACTCGACCTGCAACTGCTCGACCTTGTTGCGATACGAGTAGCGCTTCACGCGCGCAAGGCCGGTGTCGACCACGTAGCGGATGCCGGGTACCGTCAGCGAAGTTTCGGCGACGTTGGTCGCGAGCACGATGCGGCGCGCGTTCGACGCGCGGAACACGCGCTCCTGCTCGGCGGCCGAGAGCCGCGCGAACAGCGGCAGGATCTCCGTGTGGGGCGGATGATGTTTGCGCAGCGCCTCGGCGGCGTCGCGAATCTCGCGCTCGCCGGGCAGGAACACCAGTACGTCGCCGGGGCCTTCGCGGCACAGTTCGTCGACGGCGTCGACGATCGCCTCCATCAGATCACGATCAGTCTCGCGCTGCGTCTTCGGGCGCTCGCGGCCAGACGAGGTTGCACCCGAGGTCCCTTGCGCCGCCTTGACCGCCGGGCTGTCCTCGACGACCGGACGGTAACGTACCTCGACCGGATACATCCGGCCGCTCACTTCGATCACCGGCGCGGGTTTGTCGTCGCTGCCGAAATGACGCGCAAAACGGTCGGCGTCGATCGTCGCCGAGGTGACGATCAGCTTCAGGTCGGGACGCTTGGGAAGAATCTCCTTCAGGTAGCCGAGCAGAAAATCGATGTTGAGGCTGCGCTCGTGTGCTTCGTCGATGATCAGCGTGTCGTAGGCATTCAGCAGCGGATCGGTCTGCGTTTCCGCAAGCAGAATGCCGTCGGTCATCAGCTTGACCGATGCGCCCGGCGCGAGGTTGTCGTTGAAGCGCACCTTGTATCCCACCACTTCGCCGAACGGCGTGCCGAGTTCCTCGGCGATACGGCGCCCGGTCGCCGACGCGGCGATCCGGCGCGGCTGCGTATGGCCGATCAGACCATTGCCGCCGGCACCGAGACCACGGCCAAGCGCGAGGCAGATTTTCGGCAACTGCGTGGTCTTGCCCGAGCCGGTTTCGCCCGACACGATCACGACCTGATTCTCCGCGATCGCCCGCGCGATCTCGTCGCGACGACCGGAGACAGGAAGCGCTTCGGGGAACGTGACCGGTGGAATCGGATTCGGCTCGACGACCCTCGACGGCCGCGCTTCGCGCGGCGCGCGAGGTTGTTCCTTGCGCGGCTCGCCCGATTGTTTGTCGCGCGATCCGTGACGTTGCTCGCCACGAGCCCCACCGCCCCGCTTCGCACCAGACGCGTCATCCGATTCATCGCGGGATTCACCGCGCCGTTCGTCACGCGCGCCAGCGTGCTCTTCGCGACCTTTTCGACCTGCACCGCCCCCTTCGGGCGGCACCTTTCGCGCAGACGCGCCCGCCCCCCGACGCGCGTCACGCGCCTGATCGGGTTTCGCATCCTGCGCTGGGCGGCGCATCGTATCGCCGGGGTTGGCCGGCTCGCCGGCCGACGCCGGTTTCTCGTTCGCCCCAGCGGGACTTTTGGGTACATTCGACATGGGGGCGCATTATAATCCCCGGCATGAATTCCCAAACCGACCTCGTCCCCGCGCCCGCGAGCGTCCCGGCCCCCGCCGACTCGCCGGAAACCCTCGCCCAGCACGCGCAATTCGTCGACTGGATGCGTTCCGTCGCCCCGTATATCCACGCGTTCCGAAACAAGACATTCGTCGTGGGTTTCGGCGGCGAAGTGGTGCATCAAGGGCTGCTGAATGCGCTCGTGTCCGACATCGCGCTGCTGCAGGCAATGGGCATCCAGATCGTGCTCGTGCATGGCTCGCGCCCGCAGGTCGAGGAGCAGATGAGCCTGCACGGCGTCGAATCGGAGTTTTCACACGGCATGCGCATCACCGACGCGCGCGCGCTCGAGTCCGCGAAGGAGGCGGCCGGCGAAGTGCGTCTCGACATCGAAGCCGCGATCAGCCAGGGTCTGCCGAACACGCCAATGGCGCACGCGCACATCAGCGTCGTATCGGGCAACTTCGTGACGGCGCGCCCCGTCGGCATTCTGGACGGCGTCGACTTCCAGCACACGGGCCTCGTGCGCAAGATCGACGCGGATTCGATCCGACACTCGCTTGCGAGCCGCAAGCTCGTGCTGCTGTCGCCGCTCGGCTTCTCGCCCACCGGTGAGGCATTCAATCTGTCGATGGAAGACGTGGCCTCGGCCGCGGCGATCGCGCTGCGCGCCGACAAGATCGTGTTCCTGACCGAAACGCCGGGCCTGATGGAAACCGGCGAAAGCGGCACCGAGCTGATCCGCGAACTGTCGCTCGACGACGCCTACAAGCTGCACGAAAGCGGCGAAGTGACCGGCGACGCCGCGTTCTACCTGAAGCATTCGATCCGCGGCTGCCGCGGTGGCGTGCCGCGTGCGCACATCATCCCGTACGCGCTCGACGGCAGCCTGTTGCTCGAACTGTTCCTGCACGATGGCGTCGGCACGATGATTTCGTACGAGAACCTCGAAAGCCTGCGCGAAGCAACGCCGGACGACGTCGGCGGCATTCTCGCGCTGATCGAGCCGCTCGAAACAGACGGCACGCTGGTACGGCGCGGCCGTCACCAGATCGAACGCGATATCGACCATTTCTCGGTGATCGAGCACGACGGCGTGCTGTTCGGCTGCGCGGCGCTGTATCCGTATCCGCAGGAGCGCATCGGCGAAATGGCGTGCCTGACCGTCGCGCCCGAAGCTCAAGGCACCGGCGACGGCGAGCGCCTGCTCAAGCGCATCGAACAGCGCGCGCGGGCACGCGGCCTCACGCGCATTTTCGTGCTCACCACGCGCACCGAACACTGGTTCCTGAAGCGCGGCTTCGTCAAGGTTACGGTCGACGACTTGCCCGAAGACCGCCGCCGACTCTATAACTGGCAGCGCAAATCGCTCGTGCTGATGAAACAGCTTTGAGTACTTCGTGATCGCCCCCATCTGATCCGAACCGGCGTCTGCCCGCCCCACATCGATTACAGGAGAAGCACAGCATGACTCGTATGGTTCAATGCGCGAAGCTCGGCAAGGAAGCCGAAGGCCTCGATTTCCCGCCGCTGCCGGGCGAACTCGGCAAGCGGATCTACGAAAGTATCTCGAAGGAAGCCTGGCAGAGCTGGTTGAAGCAGCAGACCATGTTGATCAACGAAAACCGCCTGAACATGGCCGATCCGCGCGCGCGGCAGTATCTGATGAAGCAGACCGAAAAGTTCTTCTTCGGCGAAGGCGCGGATACCGCGTCGGGCTACGTGCCGCCGTCGGCCTGAGCTTGCCTCGTCGAGGACGACACGAGACAACGCGTCGCCCAAACCACCGAGCCAACACACGCCTGAAAGTCCGCGCCGCAAGCGCGGATTTTTTTCGCACCAACATCGGCCGCGCATCGCGCCCGCCGCTCGCGTCGTCTTCGCCTCAAAAAGCGCTCGCCAATGTTCTAAGCGGTCCGTTTTTCAGGGCCGTTCCGACCCCGCCAGATCTCCCGTCCCGCAACGGATCGAGTCCCATTGGGGGCTCTGCCTCGCACCGCCGATTTGCATGATCCTCTGGCATCGTGCTAACATGTGCCCTCGTTTCAGCCGCAATTCACCTTCATTCGTGTTCTTTCAAGTTGGTTCATCGTGTGTTTTTCCGCGCACGCGCCATCCTGAATTGAACTGTTTTTAAACAAGAAGGCTCGTCGGTCGTTTCCCCGCCTAAAGCGGAAAATTCAAGACCGGCCTTTTTCGTTTCAAGCCTTCAGTGGCGCATGGGTCAGTTTCCCGCCAGCCCCGCGTCCCTCATGCATCTGCCCCCCTTCCACGGCCACGCAGGTGCAACAGTCAGCACAATCTAGTCGAGTGTTTTTTCGCGAACTTACCGCGAGGCACGGGCGTTTGCTTCTTTTCGCCATCCGTTGCGCCGCCCGATAACCGGTGCCGCGAATAGCCTCGCCTTGCTCACGAAATTACACTTCCCAGCAAAACCGTGGCGGAACGCATCACGAGTTTCGTCGCAGTCATTGGAGTTTCAACCTTGACCGCTTCCAGCAACGGCTTCTGGCGACATCACAAACCGGAGCAGCGTCTTTCCCTCGACGACATCACCGTCGTCGATCACTCCCTCCTGAAGCGGGCCGTCGGCGCCATGGCGCTCGGCAACGCGATGGAATGGTTCGATTTCGGCGTGTACAGCTACATCGCGGTCACGCTCGGCAAGGTGTTCTTCCCCTCGTCGAGCCCTTCGGCGCAACTCATTGCGACCTTCGGCACGTTTGCCGCGGCGTTTCTCGTGCGGCCGATCGGCGGCATGGTGTTCGGGCCGCTCGGTGACCGCATCGGCCGTCAGCGCGTGCTGGCAATGACGATGATCATGATGGCCGCGGGCACCTTCGCGATCGGCCTGATCCCCAACTACGCGACGATCGGCATTCTCGCGCCGGCGCTGTTGCTGCTTGCGCGCCTCGTGCAGGGCTTTTCGACCGGCGGCGAATACGGCGGCGCCGCGACCTTCATCGCCGAATTCTCGACCGACAAGCGCCGCGGCTTCATGGGCAGCTTTCTCGAGTTCGGCACGCTGATCGGCTACGTGCTCGGCGCGGGCACGGTCGCGCTGCTGACGGCGACGCTGTCGAACGACGCGCTGCTGTCCTGGGGCTGGCGCGTGCCGTTCCTGATCGCCGGACCGCTCGGCCTGGTGGGTCTCTACATCCGCATGAAGCTCGAGGAAACGCCCGCGTTCAAGAAACAGGCCGAAGAGCGCGAAGCCGAGGACCGCGCGCTGCCCAGCCAGTCGTTGCGCCAGCTGCTCGTGCAGCAGTGGAAGCCCCTGCTGCTGTGTGTCGGCCTCGTGCTGATTTTCAACGTGACCGACTATATGGCGCTGTCGTATCTGCCGAGCTATCTGTCCGCCACGCTGCACTTCAACGAAACGCACGGTCTGTTCCTCGTGCTGCTCGTGATGATCCTGATGATGCCGATGACGCTCGCCGCCGGCCGTCTGTCCGATGCGATCGGCCGCAAGCCCGTGATGCTGCTCGGCTGCGTCGGTCTGTTCGCGCTGTCGATTCCCGCGCTGCTGCTGATTCGGATGGGCACGGTGCTGCCGGTGTTCGGCGGTCTGATGATCCTCGGCGTGCTGCTGTCGTGCTTCACCGGGGTGATGCCGTCGGCGCTGCCGGCGCTGTTCCCGACCCGGATCCGCTACGGCGCGCTCGCGATCGGCTTCAATATCTCGGTATCGCTGTTCGGCGGCACGACGCCGCTCGTGACCGCATGGCTCGTCGACCGGACCGGCAATCTGATGATGCCCGCGTACTACTTGATGGGCGCATCGCTGATCGGCATCGTGTCGGTGCTCGCGCTGCGCGAAACCGCGCGCAAGCCGCTGCTCGGCTCGGGTCCGTGCGTCGCGACGCGCGCTGAAGCGCACGCGGTGCTGCGCGGTGAGCGCGAGGCCGAGGAGATGGATGAACGGTTCGCGGCGGCTGCGACCGCGCGTGCCTGACCTGCGCAGTCATCACGCCAGGCGTAGTTTCTGAAGCGGGCCGGCGACATTCGCCGGCCCGCTTTTTTACGTCAGCAGCGAATCGAACGTCGCGCCAACCTGCGCGCCTTCGACGGTCAGCGTGCCCGCGCACACCGGCAGCCTGAAGCGCCGCGGTCCCGCGCTGCCAGGATTGACGTACAGCACGCCGTCGCGCTCGGCGATCGACGGCTTGTGCGAGTGGCCGCTCACCACGACGCGAATGCCATCGTGCTGAGGCACGCAGCCCAGCTCGGCGATATCGTGCACGACCAGAATCGTCACCTGCTGGATCGTCAGCCGCGCATGCGTCGGTAGAGACGCGGCCCAGTCACCGGTATCGTTGTTGCCGCGCACCGCGATCAGCGGCGAGATCCGCGCGAGCGCGTCGAGCACGTCCGGGTTGCAGATATCGCCCGCGTGAATGATCGCGTCGCAGCCGTCGAGATAGCGCAACGCTTCGGGACGCACGAGGTTGTGCGTATCCGAGATGAGCCCGATGCGGGTAGCGGTCGAAGGTGAGCGATGTGAAGCCATGCGCAGTCTCACTTGGTCTGCGGCTGCGCCAACTCTCGCGCCACCGCCTGAGCACGGCGCTGCCCAGCCAGCATGCGCCGCGTCAACCCCTGCACGACGACCGACACCACCGCCGCGAACGCCGGCCCGCGCTCGACTGCGAGCAGCAGCATGATCGGTCCGGCGACGACCGGCAGTCCCGCGAGCCATCCCGCGACCGACGGCCCCCAGACGCGCGCGGCCGCCGTCAGCGCGGCGAGAAAGGCCGGCACCAGCACGAGCTTCAGCGCGAGCAGCATGCTCAGGCCTCCAGCACGTGTTCGATGCGACGGTCCGGTACGAACCACCACGCGGCGGCGAGCGCGTACAGCACGGCCGACGCCCACGGCACGACGAACGCGAGCCCGATGCCGGTCAGGTAAATGACGACGGAGACCTTGCCCTTGAAGTCGTTGCCGAGCGCTTTGGCCAGCGTCGAGTCGTGTCCATGCTGCGAAATCAGCGTGCGCGTCAGGATGAAATACGCGATCGCCGCCATGAACAGCACGATGCCGTACATCGCGGTCGGCCACGCGGCCAGATGGTTTTCGCCGACCCAGTGCGTCACGGCCGGCAAGAGGGATAGCCAGAACAGCAGATGCAGGTTCGCCCACAACACCTTGCCGTTGACCTTCTGCACCGCATGGAACATGTGATGGTGATTGTTCCAGTAAATGCCGACGTAGACGAAGCTCAGCACGTATGCGCAGAACACCGGTACGACCGGGCGCAGCGCCGCGAGATCGTGGCCATCGGGCACCTTCAGCTCGAGCACCATGATCGTGATGATGATGGCGATTACGCCATCGCTGAAGGCTTCGACGCGTCCCTTGCCCATGCGAGTCCCGAAGATCAATGCGGTGGGGCGCACAGCCCGCCTTCGCCTTGCGCGCGGGCCGCGCCGCTGCCGATTATCGGTGATGGTGTGAGGATTTGTCGATGCGCGAGAGCCGGCCGCGCGGATGGCTCGATCCGCCGCGGCTCACGGGTAATGGACGGCGAGCCACACGCTCGGCTCGGTGTCGCTCGTCCATGCGACGCGGTGCCGGCAATGCGCCTCGATCAGCACGTGATCGCCGGGCTTCATCCGATGCGGCTCGGGGTCGCCGTCGAATTCGAGCATCGCCGCGCCGGTGAGCAGCACGACCCATTCGGCGCGCGGGCTGTCGTACCAGAAACCGGGCGGACTCGCCTGCCCGGTCGAGACGATCCGCTCGATCGTCACGCCGCCCCGCTCGACGAGCGCGTCGACCTGCTCCTCGGGCGTCGTCCCCAACTGCGCGACGAGGTCGAACAGATTGCCGCTGTTACGTGCGGGTTTGAGCGGGCCTGTCATCAGCGTGTCGCGCCAGCGTCAAGGCAGTTCATTGCATCGGCTCGAGCCCATCGAGCAGCGTCGGCACCAGTTCGCTGATGGTCGGATGCACGTGCATCGCGTATTGCAAAGTCGGATACGGCGCGCCTGCCGTCATGATGTCGACGAACGTATGAATCGCCTCGTCGCCCTCGATGCCGTGAATTGCCGCGCCGAGTATCTGTTTGCTGTTCGCATCGACGAGCGCCTTCATGAAGCCGTCGGTCTCGCCACGCTCGCGCGCACGGCCCACGCGCGACATCGGCATCGTCGCGATCAGCGCTTCGCGGCCGCTGTTGCGCACCTCCTGCTCCGACATGCCGACGCGCGCGAGCGGCGGATCGACGAACACCGCATACGTCATGATCCGCGTGTCGACGCTGCGCGCGCCGCCGTCGAGCAGGTTCGCCGCGACGATCTGGTAGTCGTCGTAGGACGTGTGCGTGAACGCGCCGCGACCGTTCACGTCGCCGATCGCCCAAACGCCCGGCACGCTGGTGCGCAACTGGCCGTCGACGATGATCGTGCCGTGCCGGTCGGTCTCGATGCCGGCGACGTCGAGGCCGAGGTCGTCGGTATTCGGCCTGCGGCCGGTGGCCAACAGCAGGTGCGACGCCTCCATGGCCGGGATGTTCTGCTCGAAGCCGATGCACACGTCGTTCGCGTGATGCGCATGCGGCTCGACGCGCGTCGGCTGCACGCCGAAATGAAACTCGACGCCCTCGCGCGCGAGCACCTTCTGCACCGACTCCGCGAAATCGGCATCCTCGCGGTTCAACACGCGCTCGCCGCGCACCAGCACGCTGACGCGGCTCCCGAAGCGGCGAAACACCTGCGCGAATTCGAGCGCGATATAACTGCCGCCGACGATCACCAGATGATCCGGCAACGCGGTCAATTCGAGCAGCGTCGAGTTCGTGTAGTACGGAATCCGCTGGATGCCTTCGAGCGGCGGCACGACGGCGCGCGTGCCGGTGTTGATGAAGATTTCGAACGCGCTGAACTCGTTCAGCAAGTCCCCGTCGCGCCCGCAGATAGCGAGCGTGCGCGCGCCGGTGAAGCGCGCGTGGCCGTTGAACACCGTGATGTTTTCCGTGCCGCGCAGCCATTTTTCGACGCCGCTGCGCGACTCTCCGATGATCCTGTCCTTGCGCGCCTTCACGGCCGCCAGATCGACGCCGACCGAACCCACCTGCACGCCGAGCTCCGCCGCATGGTGCGCAACGTGCGCCGCGCGGGCGCTCGCCACATAGGATTTGGTCGGCGTGCAGCCGACGTTCACGCAAGTGCCGCCGAACTCCGCGCGTTCGATCACCGCGGTGCGGCGCCCGCTTTGAGCGAGGCGCACGGCGAGCGGCGAACCGCCTTGTCCGGTACCGATCACGACTGCGTCGAAGTGCTGTGGCATGGCAACTCTCCCCGGCTGGGTGCAGGTCGTAGCATCTTACGCTTAGCACCACGCGCTGCCATGTCATGTCTGATTGTGCGGGCGCTTTGGCGACGGCCCGTCTTCGCATGCGCCGCGCGCGAGGCGGCGCAAATCAGTTGGGATTACCGCGTATGCTGCGCGGGAAATCTCAGGCGTGGCAATGAACCGCGCAAATCAACTCGCGCGAACGTTGCAGTGCGGCCTGCGCGCCGCGCGCCGCGAACACCCAGCCGACCTGGCCGAGATTGAAGTCCTGCGACACCATCACCTGCATCAGCGCGACCATCGGCAGTACGACCGCTGGCCGGTAAAGCTGGTTTCTGATCAACTCTGACATCACGACCCCCAAACGCGGGGCGCCGCTTCGGCACCGCGCACCAATAATGTTTCGATGGGGGAATTTTAGGGAGTGCGTCGCCGCCGATAAATAGCGGCAACGCGAAGTCACTTGTTCGGCAATCTGAACAATCGCGTCAGGACGCCTTCGCCATGCCGATCAGCTGCGCGTCGTACAGCGTGCGCGCATACGCGCTCGCGCCGACCGGCCGGCTGTACAGGTAGCCCTGCTGCTTGTCGCAATCGATCGCGCGCAGGAACGCCGCCTGCTCGGCGGTCTCGACGCCCTCGGCGGTCACGTTCATGCCGAGCGAGTGCGCCATCGCGACGACCGCCTGGGTGATCGCGACCGAATCGCGATGATCGGGCAGCCCCGCGACGAACGAGCGGTCGATCTTCAGGTTATGCAGCGGAAAGCGCTTCAGGTATGACAGCGACGAATAACCGGTGCCGAAATCGTCGACCGAGACGCGCACGCCCATTGCGTTCAGCGCGCTCAGCATCGGCAGCACGGTATCGCTGTCGCTCATCAGCAATCGCTCGGTGATCTCGAGTTCGAGCGCGGCCGGTTCGAGCCCGGACTGCGCAAGACAACGTTCGATGCGCTCGAGCAGCCCGTCGTTGAACTGCCGCGGCGACAGATTGACCGCGACGATCAGATGCGGCGCGAGCGAGCGCCGCCACTGCGCGACCTGCTGGCAGGCGTGCTCGAGCACCCAGTCGCCGATCTCGACGATCAGCCCGGCATCCTCGGCGACCGGAATGAATTCGCCCGGCGACACGTTGCCGAGCTCGCTGTTGTACCAGCGCAGCAGCGCTTCCGCACCGATCGTGCGGCCGCTCTGGCTATCGACGATCGGCTGGTACACGAGGCTCAGCTCGTTGGCCGCGAGCGCGCGCCGCAGCGACTGTTCGATCGTGAAACGCCGCTGCAGATGCTGGTTCAGCTCGGCGGTGAAGAACTGGAAGTTGTTGCGGCCGCGCTGCTTCGCGTGATACATCGCCGAATCGGCGTTGCGCATCAGCGTCGCGACGTCCTGGCCGTCTTCGGGAAACAGGCTGATGCCGATCGACGCGCCCAGGTAGTACTCGTTGCCCGCCACCGCGAACGGCACCGCGATCATGTCCAGAATGCGGTGCGCGAGGCCGATCAGCTCGCCGGTATTGCCGTACGCACTGGCGACGATCACGAACTCGTCGCCGCCGACGCGCGCCAGCGTGTCGCCGCACCCGACGCAGGCCGACAGCCGTTCGGCGACGCTGCACAGCAAGGCGTCGCCAGCTTCATGACCGGCGGTGTCGTTGACCTTCTTGAAGCTGTCGAGATCGACGAACAGCACGGCGACGCTGGTGAGCTCGCCGTCATGGTCGCCGGCGGCGCACGGCGCGAACAGGTCGCGCATCCGCTCGGTCAGGTAGGCGCGGTTGTAGAGGCCGGTCAGCGAATCGCGCGTGGCGAGGTACTTCAACTGGCGCTGCGCCTCGCGCACCGGCCCGATGTCGGAAAACGAAATCAGCACGGAGTCCGGCTCGCTGTCGCCGGGCCGCAGGATCGGCACGACGTTCTGCGTGATCCACACGACCTCGCCGCCGATCAGTTCGAGGCCGACCGTCACGCCGAGCATCGGCTTGCCGGTCGCAAAGACCTGCGAGACCGGACGGTTGACTTCGCCGATGACCGAGCCGTCCTCGCCGAACGCGCGTGTCATCACGGTCCGCATGCTGCTGCCGACGACCTCCGGTGTCACGTGCAGCATGCGCTGCGCACTCGGATTACAGGCGAGCACGATGCCGGTGCGCGACTGCACGACGATGCCCTCGCTGAGATGATCGACGACCAGCCGGTGACGCTCCTCGCTATGCGCGAGGCGCTGCGCCATCGCGTCCTGATGGACCGCAAGGCCGACGCTGCTGCCGATGTCGCGCAGCATCGCCTCTTCCTCGGGGGTCGGACAGCGGGTGGCGCGGTAGTAGACGGCGAACGCGCCGAGCACGATGCCCGCGTCGTTTTCGAAGGGCACGGACCAGCATGCGCGCAAGCCGTGCGGCAACGCGAAATCGCGGAAGTTTTCCCACAGCGGGTCGGACTCGATGTCGTCGACGATCACCAGACGCCGCTCGAACATCGCCGTGCCGCACGAGCCGACGCGCGGACCGATCGCTGCGCCCTCGATCGCGGCGCTGTACGCGGGCGGCAGCGACGGCGCGCCGCCGACGCGCACATGCACGCCGTCCGGGTCGAGCAGCAGGATCGAGCAGCACGCGCCGTCGCCGAGCAGCGCCTCGGCGCGACGGCAGACTTCGTCGAGCAGCTCGGGCAGCGGCGTGTTGCGGGTGATCAGCCGCAATACGCCGCGCTCGGACGCGAGTACCTCCTCGGCCCGTTCCGGCCGGTAGCGGGCGCCCTCCGGCGCAGCTGTCGTCGTGCCACGTGATGTTGCTTCGCAAAGCATAGTTGCGCCCCCCAAACCCAACATCGGCAAGTTAGTGTACGCGGCACACCGGGGTTTACGCTAAGTCCAGCGTGAAAATCTGCCATGCATCGCGTGCGGACGGCTCCGGTGTGGCGTGCCAGCATCGGTTGATGCCGGTACCACGGGCGACGGCAGTGCGGGCGCCGTCTGTTCGTGGCCCGCAGGCGCCGGCAGCGGCTCGACGCTGGGCCGGCCGCGGCAGACTGCGACGGCCCATTTGGTTCGGCGGCGGATGCCCGGCGCCCGGTCGCGGCGGCGGGGCGGCGCATGACGCGCAATTGCGCGCCGGCGGCAGTTGCGCCGGGACGCTCAGCCGGCGGCCGACGGCTCGCCGCCCTCGCTCGTGCCGAACAGCTCCGCGCAAAGCTGCGCGCCGATTTCGCTCAGCGACGCGGCTCCGGTGCCATCGTCGTGGAACATCGTATCGACGAGACCGCTTCCTGAGAG
Organism: Paraburkholderia tuberum STM678; assembly: GCF_902833905.1. GTDB lineage: Bacteria > Pseudomonadota > Gammaproteobacteria > Burkholderiales > Burkholderiaceae > Paraburkholderia > Paraburkholderia tuberum. The sequence goes on from NZ_CADFGP010000014.1 coordinate 138,195, forward strand.
CGCCGTCAATTGCCGCCGCAAGCTGCTCATCGGCACGCCGGCCTGCTTCGACAGCTTCGCGAGCGACCACGCGCGCCAGGGTGTCTCGCGATGCGCGCGCCATAGCTGCGCGAGTATCGCGGCGAGTTGCGGGTCGATGTCGTCGTCATCCATGTCGGTCTACCTGTCGTGATGTGTCGTTTTGCATCGCCGTGGCGCCTGTCACGCCATCGCCGTAGCCAGCTCACCGAGCGTCTTCAACGCCGCTTCGGCCTGCGCGGTCCACGGATAGCTGTAGTTGAGCCGGATGAAGTGCCGAAAATCGTTGCGCGTCGAAAACATCATCCCCGGCCCGACCGTGATCCCGCGTTCGAGCGCCGCCTGATAAAGCCGCATCGAATCGATCGCAACGGGCAACTCGACCCACAGTACGTAGCCGCCCCGCGGCGTCGACACGCGCGTGCCGACCGGGAAAAAGCGCAGCACCAGCGCGCTCATGATGCTCGCCTGCTGCCGGTACACGCGGCGCAGGTGCCGCAGATGACGGTCGTAGCCGTCCTGACGCAAATAATCGGCGACCGCGATCTGGGGCACCGACGGCGTCGTCAGCGTATTCAGGAACTTGAGCTTCTCGACCTGCGCGCGATAGCGCCCCGGCAGCGCCCAGCCGATCCGGTACGACGCCGTCAGGCTTTTCGAAAACGACGCACAGTGCAGCACGAGCCCCTGGGTGTCGAAGGTCTTCAGCGTCGACGGCCGCGTGTCGCCGAAATACAGCTCCTGGTAGACATCGTTCTCGATCGCCGGAATCTCGTGCGCGGCCAGCAGTTCGACCAGTTGCCGCTTGCGCTCGTCGGACATGCAGAAACCGAGCGGATTCTGGAAATTCGGCATCACCATGCACGCGGCGATCTTCTGCCGCGCGATCGCCTTCGCGAGCGCGTCGATATCGATGCCGTCGACCGGATGCGTCGCCACCTCGATCGCGCGCATGCCGAGGCGCTCGATGGCGTGCAGCATCGCGTAGTAGGTCGGCGACTCGACCGCGACGGTGTCGCCCGGCTTGGCGACCGCCTGCAGGCTCAGGTTGATCGCCTCGGTCGCGCCGAGCGTGATCACGATTTCACCCGGATCGACCGGCAGACCGTTTTCCGCATAGCGCCGCGCGATCTGCCGGATCAGCTCGGGGTTGCCCGGCGGCAGATCGTCGATCAGATTCCAGCTCGCGTGCCGCCGCGCGATCGCGTTGGCGTACTGGTTGATGCGCCGCCACGGGAACAGCGACGGATCGGGATACGGCGAGCCGAACGGCACGGCGTCGTGCGCGCGGATGCTGCGTAGCGTCGACAGCACGAGCCGGCTCACGTCGACCGTCGCGGGCACCGGCGGCGGCGCGGACTTGCGGCCCGCGCGGGCCGCGGCGGGCGCCGGCGCGAGCGCCCGCGCGGCCGCGTCGCGCACGAAATAGCCCGACTGCGGCCGGCTTTCGACGATGCCGCGGCTCTCCAGCAGCGCATACGCGTGCAGCACCGTCTTGATGCTGACGCCGTGCTGCTGGCTCGCCTGCCGCACCGACGCAACCCGCTCGCCGGCCGCGAACACGCCGCGGCGCACGGCTTCGGTGATTTCGTCGGCGAGTTTTTCGTAGAGCTTCATGCGATTCGGGTGGATTCGGGCGGCTTCAGGCATCGTCGCGCAACTGTACTCCTATTCTTTCCGATGTTCTGTACCCGACGCGGTTTGTGGAACACAGTACGCTCCTCGACATTGGTCTGCAAAGCCTGTTGAATCTATCCACTGCCACGTCATGAAGAAGAACGAAACACAAGCCGAAGCCCGCATCGAGCCGTACAAGCACCCCGCCGCTGGCTGGGGCGCGCTGAAGTATGTCGCCATCAACCTGCTCAAGGAAAAGGTCGCGGGCGGCAACTATCGCACGCTGCTCAAGCAGAACCAGCCTGACGGCTTCGACTGCCCCGGCTGCGCGTGGCCGGATCGCGAGCACGCGTCGACATTCGAGTTCTGCGAAAACGGCGTGAAGGCCGTGGCCGCCGAGGCCACCGGCAAGCGCGTGACGCCCGCGTTCTTCGAGCGGCACAGCGTCACGGAGCTGATGATGCAATCCGACTTCGAACTCGAGCAGCACGGCCGCCTGACCGATCCGCTCGTCTACGACGCCGCGCGCGACCGCTATGTGCCGATCGGCTGGGACGAGGCATTCGCGCTGATCGCGAGCCATCTGAAGCGTCTCGACGATCCTGACCGCGCCGCGTTCTATACCTCGGGCCGCGCGAGCAACGAAGCCGCGTTCCTGTACCAGCTGTTCGTGCGCATGTACGGCACCAACAATTTTCCCGATTGCTCGAACATGTGCCACGAGGCGACGAGCCGTGGCCTGCCGCACACGGTCGGCATCGGCAAGGGCACGGTCACGCTCGATGACTTCGAACACGCGGATACGCTGCTGATCTTCGGCCAGAATCCGGCCACCAACCATCCGCGCATGCTCGGCGAGCTGCGCGAATGCGCGAAGCGCGGCGCCACGATCGTGTCGATCAATCCGCTGAAGGAGCGCGGCCTCGAACGCTTCGCGAGCCCGCAGCATCCGGTCGAAATGCTGACGATGGGCAGCACGAAAATCAGCTCGGTATTCATCCGTCCGAAGGTCGGCGGCGATTTCGCGCTGATCAAGGGCGTCGCCAAACGCGTGCTCGAACTGGATGACGAAGCGCTCGTGTCGGGCCTCGAGCGCGTGCTCGACTTCGGCTTCATCGCCCAGCACACAGTCGGCTTCGCTGCCTTCGCCGACGATCTACGCGCCGAGCGCTGGGACACGATCGTCGCCGAGGCAGGCGTGCCGCTCGACGAGGTGCTGAAGCTCGCCGATATCTACGTGAAGGGCCGCGCGGTGATTTCGACCTGGGGCATGGGTCTCACGCAGCACAAGAACTCGGTCGCGACGGTACAGCTGCTGTCGAATCTGATGATGATGCGCGGCAATATCGGCCGGCGCGGCGCGGGGCTGTGCCCGGTGCGCGGCCACTCGAACGTGCAGGGCGACCGCACGGTCGGTATCGAAGAAAAGCCTACTGAAGCGTTTCTCGACAAGCTCGGCGCAGCCTACGACTTCGCGCCGCCGCGCGAGCACGGACTCGACGTCGTCAACACGATTCAGGCGATGCTCGACGGCAAGGTGAAGGTGTTCATCGGGCTGGGCGGCAATTTCTCGATCGCGACGCCGGACACGCCGCGCACGTGGGACGCGATGCGCGCATGCGATCTGACCGTGCACGTGACGACGAAGCTCAATCGCAGCCACCTCGTGCATGGCCGCGACGCGCTGATCCTGCCGACGCTCGGACGCACCGAGATCGATGTTCAGAACGGCGTGGCGCAAGGCGTCAGCGTCGAGGATTCGATGAGCATGGTGCACATCTCGTATGGGATGAACAAGCCGGCGTCGGACAATCTGCTTTCCGAAGTGGCGATCGTCGCGCGCATGGCGCATGCGACTTTGGGCAGCGGCAAGGTGGACTGGCTCGCCCATGCGGCCGACTACGCGCTGATTCGCGACGGCATCGCGAAGGTGATCGACGGTTTCGACGACTACAACGAGCGTCTGAAGAAGCCGGGCGGCTTCCATCTCGGCGTCGCATCGCGCGATCGCATCTGGAAAACGCCGAGCGGCAAGGCACAGTTCATCGTCCACGCGATCGCGCTCGACACGCCGATTCATCAGGCGAAGAAGCAACATGGCGAACGCCTGCTGACGCTGATGACCACCCGCTCACATGATCAGTACAACACGACGATTTACGGTCTCGACGATCGCTATCGCGGCGTGTACGGACAGCGGCGCGTGCTGTTCGCCAACAAGGACGATCTCGCGATGCTCGGGTTCGCGGCTGGTCAGCGCGTCGATATCACGAGCGTGTGGGCCGATGGCATCGAGCGACGCGTGGACGGTTTTCTGCTCGTCGAGTACGACATTCCGCGCGGCTGCCTCGGCGCTTATTATCCGGAGACGAATCCGCTGGTGCCGCTCTCCTCGGTCGCAGATGGCGCGGGTACGCCGACGTCGAAGTCGATTCCGGTGTTGTTGACGGCGTCGATGGTGGAGGATGCCGCGGAACTGGCGGCTTGAAGTCAGCTCCGTTTGTCGCGCCTGCCGCGCCTGCCGCGCCTGTCGCGCGGCGTACCTCACACGGTCTTCTTCGCCAGATCGCGATGCGTCAGATACAGACGTAGATCGAATTCGATCTGGTGGTAACCCGGCTGCATGAACTCGCACAGACGATAGAACGCTTTGTTGTGGTCGCTTTCTTTCAGATGAGCGAGTTCGTGCACGACGATCATCTTCAGAAACTCCGGCGCCGCGGCCTTGAATAACGACGCGATGCGGATTTCCTTCTTCGCTTTCAGCTTGCTGCCCTGCACCCGCGAAATGCTCGTGTGCAGGCCGAGCGCGTGACGCATCACGTCGAGTTTGCCGTCGTAAGTGACCTTGTCGATCTGCTCGGCGTTGCGCAGGTGTTCGCGTTTGAGTTCCGCGCAGTACTCGTAGAGCGCGCGGTCGGTTTGCACCTCGTGCGTGCTCGGGTACTTCTGCGCGACGTAGGAGCCGAGCTGATCGGCGGCGATCAGCTTTCTCACCTTGTCTTGCAACGGTGCGGGGTAGCCGGTGAGGTATTTGAGGGGGGACATGAAGGCGGAGTGAGGTTGGCGGGACCGATCTTACGCATAGTCGCGCTGATGGACAAGGTTGGGCATTTTCCGGATGCCGCTCCGTTCGAAGTACCGAAGATTCGTGAAGCGCTTTTTTCTGTTTCATCGAAAGCCGCGGAGATTTTGGGCTGTCGCCCATGTACGGACTGCCTGTCACAAGGTATTCATCTGACTGCTGTCAACCCCGGCAGCGACTTCAGATAGATCATCGACACACCTATGTCCCAGTCCGTATTTGAGATGCACTCCGTGGAGCTGTTCTGCCAGCGGCCACCGGGTGCCCGTTATGTCATCTGCGACGAATGGCACTACAAGGCGTGCCTCGGCAAGGCCGCAGACCTTCAGAGGGCCAAGGCAGAGACCAGGGAATTTCTTGACATTGCCCAACTGAATGGTAGGACGTGGCAGGAGGACCGGAAGCTGGTCAAGGATCTCATTGGCTGTCACTGGCTGTTTTTTCATGGTGTACGGGACCGGAACCCTGACACCGATGGCTGGTGGGTCATTCTTGCTCTTCTCGAAGAGGTTCGCCGGGGCAACTTGCTTGCCATTAAAGGCCCGCGTAATGGCCTGTTTCCGTCACCCTACAGCAGCACGCCGTTGAGGAATCCCGTAGCGAGGACCGGCAGTCACCCGGACGGCGAACGCATTCTGTCCGTCCAGTATGATCCGGCCACTTCGCAAGCCCGGTTGGCCGCTGCGCGCGCAACCAGGGCTGGCGATGGAGGCGCATCAACGCTGCCTGGCGATGCGCAGCCGTTCGACTATCAGCCGGACATGCCTAATGTGGACGCCATGCAGGTCGCGGGTAGTGAGGGAACACCTCGCAACAATCAGGCGCAAAACAAGCAGTTTAAGGCTGTTGTAAAGGCGCTGGGGCTGAATAAAAATCAGGCTAGGCAACTCCATGACGATATCAGTAAGCACGGCCTCGGGTATCACGAAATGTTGGAGCGGGGGCAGCACATGTTTGGAGGTGGTGATGATTGATACAAGGACAGAAATTGCGGGGCGGCTTGCTGTGCTCGTCGGGATTGATTTGAGCTGGGTTAGCCATGCGGGAGACATGGTCACTATGCAATTTGGCCCACAGCGACGGTACACACTTAGGGGAAGAAGTCGGGAGGATGGAGCGTGGGCGCTTCATGTGCAATGTGCCTGGCAGCTCGAACGAGAGGGCTTCACCGTAGCGACGAGAGAGGATCTGCGGGGCTCGGATGAAAAGGCGCACGCCACGGCCCGGCGCTTGCATGAAATACTCGTAGGGCAAGGGCCTATCAGGGTCGAGGATGCATCGGCAGACGACGCAGGCGGCATCGTCGTTTCGTTCTCGCGAGGGTATCGCCTTGTGGTGGTCCCGGACGGCGTTGAAGATGACGAGGACTGGCGCTTCTTCGCGCCGGGCAACGATGCCGCACATCTGGTAATTGAGGGGGGCGCGGTCGCCTCCGAGTCTTTCGACTGACACGCAAAGGCCGACTCTCGCGAGTCGGCTTTTTTGTGCGGGCCTGTAAGCCACAGCGTGAGTGCTATGGGCCGCACCTCTGAATCAACCCTCCGCCTTTCGCTGACATGCGCCGCCCACGCTTCCGTATCAGATGAATTTATCAATCATTCACCTTTGCAACGAGGCTGCGTCACGCGTCGAATGCCATGCCCTGCGCCGGGCGCCTGCACCTGTACCTGCAATTGCACGATTCCCCATAAAAATCGGCACATTCCTACCGCAACTCAAAATAAAGCCATATAAATAATCCTTTCCGCATTTTGTGTGACCCAGCAATGCAATATCACAATTGCGCGGCGTTCATCACCCACCCAAGAAAGAACATACGTGGCTTATCAAGGAAAGTTTCTAGCGAATAACGCACCCTTGTCGCCGCTGACCATTTTCGGCGTCGGCACTTTTAACGCGTTTTCAGGTAATGGCATTTATCGCGATCGAGGTGGATGCACAGCCATTCCCGATCCCGGCCGGGAAATACTGGATCGTGGACCGCCCTACAGGCGGCGTCCGCTCCCAGCTATTGCTGCCGCGAAAGACGTGTGGAATACGGCTAATGGTCGCCCATCTCATCACAATGAATGGTTCGCGCTCTATCGCGACGATGGAAACATTGATGACTTTGCATGGGTCAACGGCATCAAGCGCGGACAGTTCAGGCCGCATCCGGTCGGCGGTAGTGGACTTTCACTCGGCTGTATTAGCCTGCCGAGCTATAGTGACTTCGAAATAATCCGCCGCGCTCTTCAGCACACCGTCACTGTCCCGGTCCGCACTTCCGGGCTTGGCGCGTATGGAACTATAGAGGTCGTCACGTATGGCAACACTTGCCCGTAGGCTCTGCTAGGTCGCCCTGTTTATCGGCCTCTTCCTCGTTTCAGCTCGCTCTGTCCATACGTATCCGTGGCCTATGCCCGAAAGCCAGGCGCTTGCCTGGCTTTCCATCGCGAACGGGTTTGGTCTGGACGATCCTGACGATATTTATATCCCGGCAACGGTAGTTATCGAACTGCTCGTTACAGTTCTTGCCTATATGGGAATCGTGAGACTATGGCGCAAATATCGGAGGAGAAGTAAGCGCGTAGGTTGATGACGCGACGTAGGCTACGCATATCGTGCCCGAACCTGATGTGTTCGCGCTTCCATAGTGACGCGGATGCCTGATCCAGGGAATCGGCTCGCTCGCACGCGGGCCGCTCATTTGTGTGGAACGTCCACGCCCGTAATCCAATCAGGGCGCCGGCTTTGTGCTCACAAGCTTGTGAACTCTAGTGGTGCCGGGGACCGGACTTGAACCGGCAAGCCCGAAGGCGGCGGATTTTAAGTCCGCTATGTTTACCAATTTCATCACCCCGGCAGAGGTGGCAATCGCGCGTGGTCGCGAATTCTACCATCGCCTCGCGGCAGCCCCAAAAAAGCGCCCGACACCCGCATTCATCCCCAAGTCACAAACGTTGCCGATAATCCGCTCACGAAAACGATTACAGCGGGCCGAAAACCGATGACGCCGACGATCAAGGATGTCGCCGCCCACGCGGGCTTTTCCATCGCCACGGTATCGCGCGCGATCAACGCGCCGCACACCGTGAACCCCGTCACGCTCGACAAGGTACGTCAGTCGATCGACGCGCTGAACTTCCGCCCGAGCCCGCTCGGCCGGCAATTGCGCGGCGAGCGCACGCGCCTCGTGGGTGTCGTCCTGCCGACGCTAGCGAACCCGGTGTTCGCCGAATGCCTGCAAGGCATCGACGATCTCGCGTCAGCGCAAGGCTATCGGCTGATGCTGATGACCACGCAGTACGACGTGGACCGTGAACGTCACGCAATCGAAACGCTGCGCGAGCATCGCGTCGAAGGACTGATCCTGACCGTCGCCGATGCCGACACCCATCCGCTGCTCGACGAACTCGACCGCGACGGCCTGCTATACGTGCTGATGCACAACGACACGGTGCGCCGCCCGTCGGTGTCGGTCGACAATCGCCTCGCCGCCTACGACGGCGTGCGCCGGCTCATCGCGCACGGCCATCGCCGCATTCTGATGCTGGCCGGCTCGTTCGCGGCCTCGGATCGCGCGCGTCAGCGTCATCTCGGCTACACGCAGGCGATGCAGCAGGCCGGCCTCACGGCCGCGCCCGCGCTCGAAGTCGATTTCAACGCCGACGAACTCGCGCCGTCCGTGCTCGCGCATCTGACGCACGGCGCAAACCGTCCGACCGCCCTCTTCTGCAGCAACGATCTGCTCGCGATGGTCGTGATGCGCGGCCTGCGCCGCGCGCGTCTGAGGATTCCGCAGGACATGTCGATTCTCGGCTTCGACGGCCTCGCAATGGGCGAACTGCTGTCGCCGACGCTCGCGAGCATCTGCGCGCCGAATCGCGAAATCGGCTGTGCGGCGTGGCAGCGCTTGCTCGCACGCATCGGCGGCGCGCGCGACGAGCGCGCGTTCTGCGCAACCTCGCGCGCGTTGACGCTGCCGCACAGCTTGCGCGAAGGCGCGACGATCGCGGCGCTCGGCTCGCACGCGAATCTCGACGAAGCGTCGCCGACCCACGTCCCGAGCGCTGCGGCCGCCATCGAAAAGCCGCTCGCATAAGAAGCCCAATGAAGGCACGCGCATACGCGCGCCCTGGCTGTTATCCCCAACCCGCGCAACCCATCCGACACAGGGAGACCCGCAGTGCCCCGCTCAACCTCACGCTTCGCATCCTCGCTCATACCGCTGTGGCAGAAACTCGCGCGCGCCGCCGCGACCGCACTGCCGGCGAGCCTGCTCGTCGCCGGCGCGGCGCTCGTCGCGCTCGCGCCGCAAGCCGCGCGCGCCGACGAAACCGCGATCTGCTACAACTGCCCGCCCGAATGGGCCGACTGGGCGAGCCAGATCAAGGCGATCCAGCAAAAGACCGGCATTCGCGTGCCGTTCGACAACAAGAACTCGGGACAATCGATCGCGCAGCTGATGGCCGAGCAGAAAAGCCCGGTCGCCGACGTCGTGTATCTCGGCGTATCGTCGGCGTTCCAGGCCAAGGACAAGGGCGTGATCCAGCCGTACAAGCCCGCGCACTGGGACGACATTCCCGCCGGCCTGAAAGACCCGCAAGGCTACTGGTTCACGATCCACTCGGGCACGCTCGGCTTCTTCGTCAACAAGGACGCGCTCGAAGGCAAGCCGGTGCCGCGCTCGTGGGCCGATCTGCTGAAGCCCGAATACAAAGGCATGATCGGTTATCTCGATCCGTCGAGCGCGTTCGTCGGCTATGCGGGCGCGGTCGCGGTGAACCAGGCGCTCGGCGGCACGCTCGACAACTTCGAGCCGGGTCTCGACTGGTTCAGAAAGCTCAAGGCGAACGCGCCGATCGTGCCGAAGCAAACCGCGTACGCGCGCGTGCTGTCCGGCGAAATTCCGATCCTGCTCGACTACGACTTCGACGCGTACCGCGCGAAGTACAAGGATCACGCGAACGTCGAGTTCGTGATTCCGAAGGAAGGCACGATCTCGGTGCCGTACGTGATGAGCCTCGTGAAAGGCGCGCCGCACGAAGCGAACGGCAAGAAGGTGCTCGATTTCGTACTGTCCGACGAAGGCCAGAAGCTGTGGGCGCAGGCGTATCTGCGGCCGGTGCGCGCGAGCGCGATGAGCGCCGAGACGGCTGCGCAGTTCCTGCCCGCGAGCGAATACGCGCGCGCGAAGCCGGTCGACTTCGCGAAGATGGCCGACAAGCAGTCGAGCTTCGGCGAGCGCTATCTACAGGTGATGCATTGAACGAAGTCACGTTCCCGCTGCGCTGGCGCATCGCGTTGCTCGCGCCCGCGCTCGCGGTCTTCATCGCGTTCTGGCTGCTGCCGATGGTCGCGCTCGCGCAGCTCTCCGGCGGCGGCCATGCGTTCGCGACCTATCGCGCAATGCTGACGAATGCGCGTTACATGTCGAGCCTTGGCGCGACCGTCGTGCTGTCGGCGGCGGTCACGGCGGCCACGCTGGTGCTGTCGGTGATCGCTGGGCTGCTGCTCGCGCGTCGAGAGTTCGCCGGCAAGCGCCCACTGCTCGCGCTACTGACGTTTCCGCTCGCGTTTCCGGGTGTCGTCGTGGGCTTCATGGTGATCATGCTCGCGGGACGTCAAGGGTTGATCGGCGCGCTGTCGCTGAAACTCGCGGGCGATCGCTGGGTGTTCGCGTATTCGATGAGCGGCCTGTTTCTCGGCTATCTGTACTTCTCGATTCCGCGCGTGATCGTCACCGTGATGGCTTCGGCGACCAAGCTCGATGCATCGCTCGAAGAGGCCGCGCGCTCGCTCGGCGCATCGCCGTGGCGCATCATGCGCGACATCGTGTTGCCGGCGCTCTCGCCCGGACTGATCGCGGCGGGCGCCGTGTGCTTCGCGACCGCGATGGGCGCGTTCGGCACGGCGTTCACGCTCGCCACCGACATCGACGTGCTGCCGATGACGATCTATACCGAGTTCACGCTGAACGCGAACATGGTGACGGCCGCGGGCCTGTCGATCGTGCTGGGCATCGTCACGTGGGCGGTGCTGGCGATCGCGCGCAGCGCGAGCGGTTCGGGCGTGGCGGCGAGCGCGTGAACGGCGCGTCGCCGGAGCCGCGCGTTCGCGAACGCAACGACTACCTACCTATGAACTCAATCACCGCCCCTTCGCCGTCTTCGCAACCGGCAGCGGGACCGCGCGCGCGACGCGCGTGGCCTTCCACGCGAACATGGCTCGCCGCGGGTCAATGGTTCGTCACACTGCTGCTGTGCGCGTTCCTGATCGTGCCGGTCGTCATGTCGATCGTCGCCGGGCTGACGGTCAACTACTTCAAGGGCGTGTCGAGCGGACTCACGCTGCGCTGGCTCGTCGAAGTGTGGACCCAGTATCACGACTCGGTGTGGCTGTCGCTCGAAGTGGCCGCGGCGACGCTCGTCGTCACGCTGCTGACCGGCGTGCCCGCGGGCTATGTGCTCGCGCGCAGCAAGACGCGCTTCGCACGCATCGTCGAAGAGTTTCTGGTGCTGCCGATCGCGCTGCCCGGCCTCGCATCGGCACTCGCGCTGCTGGTGATCTACGGCGGCTTCACGGCGTTTCGGATGAGCGCGGCGTTCATCGTCGTCGGGCATGTGGTGTTCACGCTGCCGTTCATGGTGCGCGCGGTCGCGGCGGTCTGCGCGAGCAGCGATCTGCGCACGCTCGAAGAAGGCGCGGCGAGCCTCGGCGCGAGCTTCTTCACGCGCTTCGTCACCATCGTGCTGCCGAACGCGCGGCCAGGCATCGTCGCGGGCGCGCTCGCGGTGCTCACGCTGTCGATCGGCGAATTCAACCTCACGTGGATGCTGCACACGCCCGACACGAAGACGCTGCCGGTCGGCCTCGCCGACACCTACGCGTCGATGCGCATCGAGATCGGCAGCGCGTACACGATCCTGTTCTTCATCATGACGATGCCGCTGCTCGTCGCGATGCAATGGCTCGGCGTCGATGCGACCGGCCAGCGCAGCGCGTCGAAGAAGCGCGGCGCCGCCTCTTCCTCGAAGCCCATCGACACGCCATGAAACTGACCTCGGTTCCCATCACGCTCACGCAGTGCGCCAAAACGTTTCGCGGCACGCGCGTGCTCGAACCGCTCGACCTGACGATCGGCGCGGGCGAAACCCTCGTGCTGCTCGGACCGTCGGGCTGCGGCAAGACGACGACGCTGCGCCTGATCGCGGGCCTCGAAACACCTGACGCGGGCGGCCGGATCGCATTCGGCGACGACGACGTGACCACGCTGCCGATCGAAAAACGCGCGGTCGGCATGGTGTTCCAGAGCTACGCGCTGTTTCCGAATCTGACCGTGCGCGGCAACATCGGCTACGGCCTGAAGATCAAGCGCGTGCCGGCCGCAGTCGCGCGACGACGCGTCGACGAACTGCTCGGCATGATGCGGCTCAACGCGCACGCCGACAAACCGATCGATCAACTGTCGGGCGGCCAGCGTCAACGTGTGGCGCTCGCGCGCGCACTCGCGGTGCAGCCGCGCGTGCTGCTGCTCGACGAACCGCTGACCGCGCTCGACGCGCGTCTGCGCGACGCATTGCGCAGCGAGATGAACGCGCTGTTGCGCGAACTCGGCATCACGACCGTCTACGTGACGCACGATCAGGCCGAAGCGATGGAGCTCGGCGATCGCATCGTCGTGATGAGCGCGGGACGCATCGAGCAGATCGGTTCGCCGCGCGACATCTACTATCGTCCGGCCAATCGCACGGTCGCGCAGTTCGTCGGCACGATCAACCGTGTCGCGGGCGAGCCCCGCGACGGCATGCTGGCGACGAGCGGCGGCGCCGTGCCGTTGCCCGCGCATGCGTCGAACGCACGCGGCGCGCACGAAATCTTCTTTCGCCCCGAGGATGCCCGGCTCACCGACCCCGCGCTCGCGCAGCTGCGCGGCCAGATCGAAAGCACCGCGTTCCTCGGCGAACGCACGCGTCTGACGATTGGCGGTGCCGCGCCCGAGCCGCTCTTCGTCGACGTCGCGGGCCGCATCGAGCTTGCGCGCGGCACGCCGGTCGGCATCTCGATCGAGCCGGACGCACTGATTGCGCTATCGTAGGTAAAAACAGCGCCGCATCCTGGCGCCCGACACGAAGCAACCCGAAGGACCTCTGTCATGCTGCTGGCTCAAATTAGCGACCTGCATATCAAGCAACCCGGCGCACTCGCATATCGCCGCGTCGATACCGCCCACTACCTCGCGCGCTGCGTCGACGCGCTCAACGCGCTCACCCCGCGTCCCGACGCGGTGCTGATCACCGGCGACCTCGTCGATCAGGGCGACCCGCAGCAGTACGCACACCTGAAAACACTGCTCGCGCCGCTCGCGATTCCCTACTTCCTGATGGTCGGCAATCACGACGAACGCAACGCGCTGCGCGCGGCGTTTGCCGAGCGCGAGGAATTGCTGAGCGGCGGCGAGTTCGTGCAGTACGCGCTCGACGTCGGCCCGCTGCGCGTGATCGCGCTCGATTCGCTGGTGCCCGGTTCGAGCGCCGGCATGCTGTGCGACACGCGGCTCGCGTGGCTCGAGCGGCAGCTCGATGCGGCGCGCGGCAAGCCGGTCGTGGTCGCGCTGCATCACCCGCCGTTCGCGTGCGGCATCGGGCATATGGACGAGATCCGGCTCGACCGGGCGGCGTCGCACAAGCTCGCGGCGTTGATCGCACAGCATCCCAACGTCGAGCGCGTGCTCTGCGGGCACGTGCATCGGTCGATGTTCGTGCGCTTCGGCGGCACGATCGCGAGCGCGATTCCAGCGCCCGCGCACCAGGTGGCGCTCGATTTTCGCGAGGACGGACCGTCGGCGTTCGTGATGGAGCCGCCCGCGTATGCGCTCCATTACTACGATCCGGCGACGGGCATCGTCACGCATCATGCGTATGTCGACGCGGCCGACGGTCCGTATCCGTTCTACGACGCTGGCGCGTTGATCGACTGAACCGCCGGACACACTTCGCAACCGCCTGATACCGGCTGCGCGGGCGAGCCTCGCGCGGCCGTCAGCACGAACCCCGCCGCTCCGGTATGATCGGCACGCTTGAGGACCGCGCATGGGCCGGTCCGTCGATCCGCCCCTGTCATGTCCACTTCCGACGCTTCCACTTCCGCTTCCTCCGCCCGGTCGTTGCGCGGCGTGTTGCTGCTGCTCGCGACGATCGCCGGTGTCTCGGTCGCAAACATCTATTTCAACCAGCCGCTGCTCGATAACTTCCGCCAGTCGTTTCCGGACAGCGCGTCATGGGTCGGCGCGGTGCCGGCCGTCACGCAGCTCGGCTACGCCGCCGGCATGCTGTTGCTCGCGCCGCTCGGCGATCGCTTCGACCGGCGTCTGTTGATCCTGCTGCAGATCGCCGGCATGTGCGTCGCGCTCGTCATTGCGGCGTCGGCGCCGACGCTCGCGGTGCTGATCGTCACGAGTCTCGCGATCGGCGTGCTCGCGACGATCGCGCAACAGGCGGTGCCGTTTGCGGCCGAACTCGCGCCGCCGTCCGAGCGCGGCCACGCGGTCGGCACCGTGATGAGCGGCCTGCTGCTCGGCATCCTGCTCGCCCGGACCGCGGCGGGCATCGTCGCCGAATACTTCGGCTGGCGCGCGGTGTTTGGCGCATCCGTCGTCGCGCTGCTCGCACTCGCGGTCGTCATCGTTTTGCGTTTGCCGAAGAGTCAGCCCACCTCGACGTTGCCGTACGGCAAGCTGCTCGTGTCGATGTGGCACCTGGTAACCGAGCATCGCGCGCTGCGCGAGGCATCGCTGACCGGTGCGGCGTTGTTCGGCGCGTTCAGCATTTTCTGGTCGGTGCTCGCGCTGCTGCTCGCGGGCGCGCCGTTTCATCTCGGGCCGCAGGCGGCAGGGCTGTTCGGTATCGTCGGCGCGGCCGGCGCGCTGGCCGCGCCGCTCGCCGGCAAGTTCGCCGACCGGCGTGGACCGCGCGCGATCATCACCGTGTCGCTCGTGCTGGTCGTGATCGCGTTCGTGATTTTCGGTGCGTCGGCGAAGAGCATCGCGGGCCTCGTGGTCGGCGTGATCATTCTCGACATCGGCGTGCAGGCCGCGCAGATTTCGAATCAGTCGCGCATCTACGCATTGAAGCCCGATGCGCGCAGCCGCGTGAATACCGTGTACATGGTCGCGTATTTCATCGGCGGGGCGCTGGGCTCGGGTGTCGGCGCGATCGTGTGGCCGGTGTTCGGGTGGGTCGGCGTGACTATCGCGGGGATCGCGTTTGCCGGGCTCGGCGCGTGGAATCATTTGCGGTTGCCGGCGCGGGCTGGGCATTGATATCAGCCGGAGGATCGTCTGTAATGAACGACACGTGGCTCGATCTCGCTCGGTTCATCCGCGAAATGCGCACTCCCGCCGGGCTGCCTCTCGACGACAAGCTGACCCGTGACATGGATCTGTATCACGATCTGGATTGGGAGCCGGCGAAAATCGTCGAGGTGATGCAGGCATGGGCTGACCGCTTCCACGTGGACCTGCGCGATTTCGACGTCGCTTACCACGTTCCATCCGCCAACATGCGCAAGCGCGACATCGTCGTGGCCGCGTTGAAGTCCCCCTTCAGTGCCAGCGCGCGAGAATTGCTCGGCGGACGTTCGCTTACCCTCGGGATGCTCGAAGAAGCGATGACGCGCGGAGTGTGGAAACAGGACTAGAAACGCCAACTACGGTCGAGTCGTTACACCCCGCCACCCCGCCCCAACGCATACTCATGCAGCGCATCGAGCACGCGATCGAACTCGAACGATTTGTCGTAAAAGTGCCGCACGCCATACTGTTCGCAGCGCTCGCGGTACGCGGGCAACGCGTGATTGGTCAGCACCGCCGCGAACATCGAATCGATCAGCCCCTCGCGCTGCAGATACGCGAGCACCGGCACGCCCGAGCCCAGCTTCAGCTGCAAATCGACGATCACCGCGTCGAACGCTTCGTCGCCGAGCAGCGCGATCGCCTGATCGGCGGAATCGGCATAAGCGGCCACGCGCAGCAGGCCCGACGCATCGATCGCCTCCACGAGGCTGCGGCGGATCAGCGGCGAATCCTCGATCAGCAGCACGCGCAACGGCGCGCGGCTGGCTGACTCGGTAGCGGGGTTCGGTTCGCTGTTCATCGGGATATCTCGATCGTCCGTCAGTCGATCAGGCCATTCTTGATCGCGTAATACGTGAGGTCCGCGTTGTTCGCGAGACGCATCTTCTCGAGCACCCGCGCGCGATACGTGCTCACCGTTTTGACCGACAGATGCAGCTCTTCGGCAATCTCGGTCGGCAACTGGCCGGCCGCGAGCTTGCAGAAGATCTGGAATTCGCGCTCCGACAGCGCTTCATGCGGACGCCCGGCGGCAGGCTTGTCGAGATTGTCGGCGAGCGTATCGGCGACCGCCTCCGACAGATAGCGATGCCCGCGCGCGACCGAGCGGATCGCGCGCACGATTTCTTCCGGCTCGCAGTCCTTGTTCAGATAGCCGCTCGCGCCCGCGCGCAGCAGATTGATCGCGTACTGGCTCTCGGGATAGCCCGATAGAATCAGCACGCCCTGCTCGGGACGCACCTGCTTGATCACACGCAACGTATCGATGCCGTTCTTGTCAGGCATCGCGATGTCGAGCAGCACGACGTCGAATGCCTGCTCGCGCACGAGGCCGATCGCTTCCTCGCCGGTGGCCGCCTCGGCGGCGACGCACATGTCCGGCTCGTCGGCGACGAACTGTCTGAATCCACCTCGAACGATCGCATGATCGTCAGCTATCAGCACTCGAATCATCGGTTGGGTTCCGTGCAATGGGAGTCGCTCCGATGCGGACATGGTAATGATCCGGGGCCACGGCCGGACGCGCAATGCGAGGGCGGCTTCGCACCGCAGTTGCCGGCATTCCCGAGTTCGCCCGCGACCCGGTCCTTCGACGCCTCCCTGTCGCCTGGCGCGCTACTCGCGCCCCGCGAGCAGATCCGCCATATCGTCGGCATGCTCTTCTTCGACCGCGAGAATCTCCTCGAACAGCCGGCGCGTGGTCACGTCCTTCTCGCCGAGATACCGTGCGATCTCGCGGTACGTGTCGATCGCGATGCGCTCCGCGATCAGGTTCTCGCGAATCATGTCGGTCAGATCGGTGCCTTCCTTGTATTCCGAATGCGCGCGTGCCTTGATGCCGTCCGGTGCGAAATCCGGTTCGCCGCCAAGCTGCACGATGCGCTCGGCGATGCGATCGGCGTGCTCCTGCTCCTCGGTTGCGTGCTCGGCAAATTCCCTCGCGACCGCTTCGGAATTGATGCCCTTCGCCATGAAGTAATGGCGCTTGTAGCGCAGCGTGCAGACGATCTCGGTGGCGAGCGCGTCGTTGAGCAGCTTGAGCACCGTCTCGCGATTCGCGCCATAGCTCTGCGTGACCGGACCATCCGACATATGCTTGCGCGCGTCCTCGCGGATCTTCGTGATGTCCATCACGAACGTGTCGCCAGATTGCTTCGTCATCGAACTTCTCCTTTATCCGGTATTGGGTGAATCGCGCATCAGCACGAATCGCGCCTGATGCGCCCAGGGTGGAATGACGGCGCGCTTCGAACGCGGGCGCCTCATCGGGGATTCAAACGCCGCGCGTTCACGCGCCTTGTTGACTACCTGTTCCTACATTGCGTACTTCGCTGCCTACCTCATGTTGCGTTCATCCGGCTCGCGCGGCTAGGTTCGAAACACGCCGAGCAGCAACGTGACCACGAACACGACGAGGAAGATGTAGAACAGGATCTTCGCGATTTCGGCCGCGCCGGCCGCGATGCCGGTGAAGCCGAACACGGCTGCGATGATCGCAATCACGAAGAAGACGATGGCATAGTGAAGCATGGCATTTCTCCCTTTTGTTGGCCTTCCAATCGACTACCAGCAAATCGCTCGCCTGCTGTGAGGGCGCGGCTTGCCGCCACCGCGATGGCCGCGCTAATCGATCATTTTCTTCGTCACGACGAAGCCCAGCACGAGGAACACCACGCACAGCACGACAAAGACGAAGAACAGGAACTTCGCGATCGCCGCCGCGCCGGCCGCGATGCCGGTGAAGCCGAGAAGACCGGCGATCACCGCGACGATCGCGAAGAACAGTGCCCACTTCAACATGATGGATTCCTCCCGAAACATTGCATGAACGATCGGGTCCATGCTATCGATGCGCGGCGCCGCGCGCATTCCGACGCTCGCCGTTTTTCGTGTGAGAATCCGCTTACATTGGGTTACGACGACATTACGCGCGCGGCTTCGCGCGATGCCGGGGTCGATGCCGGTGTCGATGCCCTCTTTCTGGAGCCGAAAGTGTCGAATCTGCAGAACCCGCCGGAACAAGCTGGCGCGCGCGCCACGGCGCGGCTCGCCGAGTGGATGCGCAATCGCAGCTGGGCGATCGCGATGACGGTGGCGATCGTGATCACGGTGGGAGGCCTCGTGATTCTGGAGACCGCGCGTCAGCGCATCACCGCCGAGTATGAGACCGCGCTTGAAGCGCGCGACGTCACCGTGCGACTGAGCACACTCGCGAGCGAGCTGTCGCGCCTCACCGCGCAACAAAACCAGTTTCTTCTGACGAAGGACGACGCATCCGCCCACGCGTTCTGCGCGAGCGCCGCGCGCATCCGCGACACCACCCAGCAGTTGGACCACTTCTATCGCGGCGGCCGCGCGGACAGCGCGGAACTCGCGAGCTTCACGCAGATTCTCGCCCTGATCGACGCGCGCATCGGCGCGGGCGCCGCCGCCATGCAGCACGCCGCGCCGCATCCGCTCGATCTCGGCGCATGCGGGAGCGCGAGCGACATCAACCCGGCGGACGCGTCGTTGATCGACAGTACGCTCGCGCTGCTGCGCGACAACGAGGAGCGCCGCGCTCAGCACGCGCTGGCCGCGAGCCGCGCCGACCAGCGGCTGTCGACGCTGTGCGCGGCGGGTCTGTCGGCGCTGAACATCGTGCTGTTCATCCTGCTGTTTCGCAATCTCGGCATCCAGATCGACCGGCAGGCGCGCGCGCAGCGTCAGTTGATCACGCAGCAGGAGGAACTCGACCAGCTCGTCAACGAGCGCACGCGGCAGCTCGAAGCGCTCGGCTGGCATCTGCAGGCGGTCAGCGAAAACGAAAAGACCCAGCTCGCGCGCGAGTTGCACGACGAACTCGGCGCGATTCTGACCGCATGCCGGATGGACGTCGCATGGGCGCGCCGCAAGCTGAAGGACAGCGAGCCGGACATCGCCGACAAGCTGCAGCGCGCGCTCGCCAATCTCGACCAGGGCATCGCGTTGAAGCGGCGCATCATCGAGGACATGCGGCCGACCGTGCTGGCCAATTTCGGGCTCGTTACCGCGCTGCGCACGCTCGCCGACGAAGCCGCGCAGCGCAACAACTGGACGCTCGAGCTGCACCTTCCCGCCGACGATATCCAGCTCGACGAGCAGACCGAAATCGCGCTGTTTCGGGTCGCGCAGGAATCGCTGACGAACGCCGCCAAGTACGCGCGGGCCTCGAAGGTCGGAATCGCATTGCGGGTCGGCGACGGCGAGGTCGCGCTGCATATCGCGGACAACGGCGTCGGCATCATGCCGGCCGATCTGAAGCGCACACATACGCACGGCCTGCTCGGCATGCGTCAGCGCGTGGCCGCGCATGGCGGGCGCTTCGAGATCCGCCGTGGCGCGCAAAACGGCACCGACATCGACGTCGTGATGCCGAGCGCGAGCGCCGCGACGCCTTCGGTCGATCAGCCGCTGACGTCGCCGGCCACGCCGCCCACTTCGTCGCAAAGCCCCGTCTGACAGATGCTCGCCGCAGCGCCCCCAAGCCGTTGTAGGAGTGCGCCGACGCAAACACCGGAGCACGCCTACGACAAAATCGCGGCACGGCCGACAGCGCCGCCCCCGCCCTTTTTTTACCATGCAATCAGACCGGTTCGAAACCGGATCGAGATCTGATCGACTGGCATGGCCCCGGTCGGACGACATCAACCGATGCATTCTCGACAAGGAGAAGTTTCATGACTCGACTGATCGCTTTGCTTGTGCTCGCAGGAACTGCCATGCTTGTCACCGGCTGCAACACGATGGCGGGCGCTGGCGAAGATATTTCGAAGGGCGGCCACGCCATCACGAACGAGGCGGATAAGGCGAAATAAGCCGGCACATGGCAGCAGGATTTGCAAAGCCCGTCGCGGGATGCCGCTGCGGGCTTTTTTTTCGTGAATGATTGGGTGCTGGCTGGCAATCGACGCGACGCGTTTTCAGAACGCGATGAAACGGCACGGCGATCCGCGAGGGCGCGGAGCTGGCGGCAAGGCTTTGACAGCGGGCGCGCGGTTCGACGAGAACCGCGCCGCTATCAGGCGCTGCGCTTGTTCCGGTAATCGAACCAGAAAGACAGGCCGACGCTGATCAGAATCACGATCGTCGCGATTACCGTCGAGCGGGTGACCGGCTCGCCGAGCAGCAGCGCGCCCAGCGCGACCGCGACGACCGGATTCACGTACATGCAGCTGCTCGCGATGATCGGGCTCGTGTGGCGAATCAGATAACCGTAGGCGACGTACGCCGCCATCGTCCCAATCAACATCAGATACAGGAACGCGACGAGAGGCAGAATATGCAGCTCGAGCATCCGCTCGCCCGACGCCCACGCGACCAGCGTCGACATCGCGCCGCCGAGGCCGATCTGCAGCGAGGTCGACAGAAACAGGTCCGACGGCAGCTTCAGCTGCCCGGCCAGATGCGCGCCGCCGGCCCAGAACAGCGCGCCGCACAGAATCGCGAGACTGCCGCCCGTCGAGCCCGGCGTGCTGTCGCCGTGACTCAGAATCACGATGCCGGCGAGCCCCAGCCCGACCGCGAACCATTCGCCGCGGCCGATCTTGCGTCCGGCGACGGCCGCGATCACGGTCGCGAACAGCGGCACGGTCGCGACCATCACGGCCGCGGTGCCGGTGCCGACCGTGCGCATGCCGTAGGCGAGCATGCCGCTCGACAGACCTACCAGCATGGTGCCGACGAGGCCGGCGTTGCGGATTTCGGCGAAGCTCGGCCAGATCGGCTTGCGGCGCGCGGCGAACACGAACAGACCGATGCCGGCGAACAGGTTGCGCAAGCCCGACATCAGCAGCGGCGGGAACGAGCCGAGCGCGACGTGCACGCCGAGGTACGTCGAGCCCCACACCAGATAAACGACGGCAAGCGCGAGCGCGATCCGCCCGTTGCGCGACTGCGGCAGACGCAGCGGCCAGCCGCGCGGAGAAAAAGCTGAACGTTGCAGCGACATGCTTCAGTCCGCCGTCGCCACTCGACCCGCGCGATGCGCTCGATGCCCGCGAGGCGCCGAGCCTGCGTCGATACTTTTCGGGCGGGATGGCGGGCACCGCATCGGCGATGCGGTCGGACGGGCGAGGCTGGCGGACATGTCGGTGGAACGGGAAGACGATGGGCGGCGCCGGAAGCGCCAGAAACGGCGGTGGCGGCCGCGTCGGTCAAAACGACACGATGCAACGCGGCCGCGCTGCGCGGCGGCAAGGTTGGCAAAGCCGCGGCGCGCACCGCATTATGCAGTAAGCGCCGAGAACACCACGCGAGAGAATCGTAACTTTTGGGTTTCCTGCAACAGAAAAGCCGGGGACGCATCCCCGGCTTGCGGTGTCGGATCCGTTCGATGCGCGGCCGTGCATCGGCAGGATCGCTAAGCGCCCTCGGCGCCGACTCAGTTGCCCATCGCGCCCGACGCCTCGTGTTTCATCGCGTCGCCGCCCTTTTTCATCGAGTCGTGCTTCATCGTGTCCTTTTTCATGCCGTCCTTCGACATGCTGTCTTTGGACATCGAATCTTTCGACATCGCATTCTTCGACATCTCACCGTTCGACATCGCGCCGCTCGCCTGCGCGAAGGCCGCGCCGCCGCTTGCCAGCATCAACAATGCGATCGTGGTAACTGCAATCTTCTTCATGGGATGACTCCTTGGTGGTGGATGAATCGAAGCCGGCGAGAGCCGGCGTGCTTCCGAAGCCGCTGCCGCAAGCGCGCGTGCGCCCGCATGCGTCAGGAGCCTCCGAACCAGTTGTAGCCCTGGTCGACCCAATAGCCGCCGGGATACGTGTTGGTGACGAATATTTCGACGATGTGCTTCGGATTCTTGTAGCCGAGCTTGGTCGGCATGCGCAGCTTCATCGGGTAGCCGTATTTCGCGGGCAGCCGTTCGCCGTCGTAGGAAAACGTCAGCAGCGTTTGCGGATGCAAAGCGGTCGGCATGTCGATGCTTTCGTAGTAGTCGTCCGCGCATTTGAAGCCGACGTACTTCGCCGTCGTGTCCGCGCCGACGCGCCGCAGAAAATCGCCGAATGGCGTGCCGCCCCAGCGGCCGATCGCGCTCCAGCCTTCGACGCAGATATGTCGCGTGATCTGCTCCGCGTGAGGCAGCGCGTACAGCTCGGGCAGCGTCCACACGCGCTGGCCGGTCACGAGGCCGCTCAGCTTCAATTGATAATCTGAGCCGTCGACGTGCGGCACGTCGTCGATGCCGTAGTACGCGTTGAATGGAAACGGCCGCGTGATCTGCGCTTCGGTGTAGGTCGGCGCGAGCTGCTTCGGATCGAACAGCGCGGCCTGCGCGCGATCGTTCAGCCGCGACACGGCGGTGAGAAAACGGTTCACGGAAGCGTCGTCGGTCAGCGAGCAGCCGGTCAGCATCGACAGGCCGCCGAGCGTCAAGAGCTGCTTGCCGAACAGGCGTCGCGACGGCATCGCCAGTTCGCGCTTCGCATCGAGCAGGATCGATGCGCGGTCGAGCTTGTGGCTCACACGATGTGTGGATGGGTCCGCTGGTTTCTCTATCGGCTTGTTCATGATTCGGTATCCGTTTGGAATTCGCGTTGCGTTTTCATGAGCGTGAGCATGCGCGTGGGTAGCCGCGGGCTCAACGTCCGCGCAACATCACGAGCAACGAGCGCGGCACGAGCGCGACCATCGCCAGATGCACGGCGAGAAACGCGGCCAGCAGCGACATCGCGCTGAAGTGCACGATGCGCGCGTTGTCGTAGCCGCCCATCAGTTCGCGCAGCAGCGGAAACTGCACCGACTTCCAGATCGCGAGCCCCGATAGCACGAGCACGATCAGATCGGCGATCGCGAACAGGTAGGCGAATTTCTGCACCGCGTTGTAGACGCGCAGATCGCCATGCGAAAGCTTCCCGCGCAACGCGGCGACGAAATCGCGCAGTACCGCGCGCGGCGTCAGCGGCAGGAACTTGCGCACGAAACGCCCGCTCGCGAGATTCAGCGCGATATACATGAGACCGTTGAACACCAGCAGCCACATCGCCGCGAAGTGCCATTGCAGCGCCCCGCCGAGCCAGCCGCCCAGCGTGATCGCGGTCGGGAAGCTGAACGCCGGGAAGATCGGCGACGCGTCGTAGATGCGCCAGCCCGACAGCATCATCACGATCGCGGCGAGCGCGTTCAGCCAATGCGTGATGCGCAGCCACAGCGGATGAATGGCGCCGCGCTTCGGCGCGGTGGGCGCGGCGGGTGCGCTGGGGCGCAAGGCGTGGGGTGTGGACATTGGGCTCTCCTCGAGCAGCGGTAGTGAATGCGGCGCGCGCGAGGTCGATCAACGGCACGCGGGAAGGTCGGTCGCTTGCAGCACGTCGCCGCTCGCGTCGCTTTCGACGAACGCGACCACGCCGAAGCGGCCGGCGGCGTTGGCGCTCGGATCGGCTTGCGCATCGACGCTCGCAGCGTGTACATCGATGTCCTGATGAATCCGCGCGTGACCGGAGACGAGCGGCACGGGCCCGAACCAGGCGCGCACGACGCGCTCGTGATGCAGCGTCGCGCCGCGGTTTTCGCCCGCGCCGACCTGCGTCGTCAGCGCGTTCTCATAGATCGCGAGATAGGCGCTCAACGCACCCGTGGCGGCGGCTGCCGTCGTGCTGAACTGCGCATCGACATCGAACGCGCCGGGCGCACGCGGGCGCAGCGCAAGTGCTACGCTCGCCTGGGCGGGTTCGGCGACGAGCGCGTCGATGCGGCGCTCGAAACTGTCGCGTTGCGACCAGTCGCGCAGCTCGCGGCCCGCGACGAACACTTCCGGCGTATAGACCGTGTGCGCGCCCGCGAGACGCGTCAGCGTCTGCTGACGTTCCGTGAAGCGATGCTGGGAAAAGCGGTCGGTCCAGCCGAGGCTGTTCCAGTAGTCGACGTGCAGCGCGAGCGGCACGATGCCGTGCGCGGCGCCGTCGCTTTTCCATTGACTGAGCCAGCGGTCGGCGGGCGGGCAGCTATCGCAGCCCTCGCTGCTGTACAGCTCGACGAGCGCGACGCGGTGCGCGGGGCTGTGCGTGACGCATAGGGGCCCGGCCGCGTCGGCCGCACTGATGCCAGAACCGCTCAGCAGAAAAAGCGCAAGGCCAACGGCGGGCGTCGAAAAAGTCGTAAAGCGCTGAAGTATCGAGCGATTGTGCGCGGTCGACATGACGTGCTCCGATCGTAATCTGCACGTTTGTCGAGCCGCGCGGCCGGTTATGACAAGCCTCTTTTAATTTTTTTCCGGCGCGGGATGAGCCAGCCAAAGCTCGCCCGCGACTCAGTCGTAACTGACCACCACCGTCACGCGCGTGTCCGTATCGGTGCGCTTCGCGTTCAGCGACAGCACGCCGCCCGCGCGATCGACCGCGTAGTGGCCGT
The DNA here is from genome assembly GCF_902833905.1 of Paraburkholderia tuberum STM678. Taxonomy (GTDB): domain Bacteria; phylum Pseudomonadota; class Gammaproteobacteria; order Burkholderiales; family Burkholderiaceae; genus Paraburkholderia; species Paraburkholderia tuberum. The sequence continues at coordinate 162,629 of NZ_CADFGP010000014.1, forward strand.
CGCGGGCCGTCGCGACGCGCCCGGTGCCATCGACGAACCGCGCCGCCACCAGATCGCGCGACTGCGTGCCGCCGTTCACTTCGAGCGCGACATCGGCCCCGCTGACGACGCCCGGCGGCGCGCTGAACGTCACCGTGCGCGAAAAGCGCTGACCCGCCACGCTCGCGCTACCGACGGCGACGCCAATGGGCGCCGTATCCCCGCTGATCTGCATCGGCGGTGCAACGATCATCCCCACGAACCGGATCACGCCGCCCGTCACCGTCGATGCCGCCGGCGCCGCCAGCGGCGCGGCAAGCAATGCCACCACCGCGACTGTGCGACCGAACGTTCGCCACCGCCTGCTTTCCGCTTTCATGTGCACCTCTTTGTCAATCGGCGCGAGTCGCCTCGCGCCATTCACGCGCCATCCCGCGAATCGCTTCGCCGGAGTGCGGCCTTCGCTGCACTTTGTTTAACGGCAATCCTCTGACTGGCTTGAACGCAATGCGGACCACACCGCTTTCTTCTCGCACCGCACAAAAACGGTCAATCGACGGGCGCGACGTCGCAAACGGAGCTGCGTGAGACAGCGTGCTAACATCAAACTTTCGTCTCGCTGCTGCCGCGCGGCCTCACGCTTTGTCGCCCGGCACCTCTCGATCGCTTTTCCCCAATACCTGGTCGTTTTGCCCGTGACTTCTCTGCGTCGTCCGACTTTCCGTGCTCTCGCCCGCTTGCGCCCATGCCGCGCAGGCGAGTGCGCGCGCGCGGACGTCGCGTCGCACGGCCCCGGCGAGACGTCCCGAACGGTCCCGCTTCACGCCGCCCGGCGCCCTCGCTGACGCAGCCCGCCAATACCCAGGGCCGCGTCGCCGGGCACCGGGCTCTCCCATTCGTCCACTCATCCGCCGACCACCCCATGGGTCGTTGCACGCGGCCATCCATGACCGCCTTATCCGGAGTCCTGATGATGAAGAAGATCAAAACCTGCTACCTGACCGAACTCGACGTGACCCGCCTAGAGAAATACGCGGCCACCGACGCCAAGTTGCAGCACATGCTCGACGATGTGCTCGAACGCGCGGTAATCGTCGACTCGCACGACATCCCCGCCGACGTCGTCACGATGAACTCGCAAGCGACGCTGATCGACGCAGCGAGCGGCGAACAGATGACGTGGACCGTCGTCTATCCGCCCAACGCCGATTTCGCGCAAGGGCGCCTGAATGTGTTCTCGCCGGCTGGCCTCGCGCTGCTCGGCGCGCGCCGCGGCGAGAGCGTCCGCTTCACGCCACCCAGCGGCGATCAGAAAGTGCTCAAGCTCGACAAAATCCTGTATCAGCCTGAAGCCGCCGACGATTTTTCACTGTAAGGCGGCCGTTCCCTCGCTGTAAGTTGCCCTGTCTGATGCGGTCTCGAATCAAGCATAGGAGATGTCTGGTTTCATCCGGACCAGTTTTTTTGAGTCATTCAGACAGGTTGCCAAACCGCGGGCGGGCGGTGTATCGTGTGCGCTGCTAACGCGGGGGTCCTGCGTAGCGCGGAGCTGGAGGTCCGTGTTGCGTGGGTGAGAAATACCCTTTGAACCTGATCTGGATAATGCCAGCGCAGGGAAGCGTACGGATTTCGCTCCAGCCCCAAGTGCCTCACCTCTCCGCGATTTCCGACTACTTCCATCTCGGTCTCCTGCTTAGCCGCCCCACTTTGTACGGAGACTTACATGAACGCCAACCCGAAGTTTATTTCCGCCGAAGCCCACGTGGACGAGGCCGCCGTCGCGCCGTTGCCGAATTCGCGCAAGGTCTACGTGACCGGCTCGCGCCCCGACATCCGCGTGCCGATGCGCGAAATCTCGCAGGCTGACACGCCCGACAGCTTCGGCGGCGAAAAGAATCCGCCGATCTACGTGTACGACACGTCGGGCCCCTACTCCGACCCGGACGCGGAGATCGACATCCGCGCGGGTCTGCCCGCACTGCGCGAGGCGTGGATCGAGGAGCGCGGCGACACCGAGCCGCTGACCGGTCTGTCGAGCAGCTTCAGCCGCGAGCGCGCCGCCGATCCGGCCACCGCGCAGCTGCGCTTTCCGGGACTGCATCGCACGCCGCGCCGCGCGATCGCCGGCAGGAACGTGACGCAGATGCACTACGCGAAGCAAGGCATCATTACGCCGGAAATGGAATACATCGCGATTCGCGAAAACCAGCGCCGTGCCGAGTACCTCGAGACCCTGAAGACGAGCGGCCCGAATGGCGCGAAGCTCGCCGCGATGATGGGCCGTCAGCACCCCGGCCAGGCATTCGGCGCGAGCGCGTTCGGTCCGAACGGCCTCACCGAAATCACCGCGGAATTCGTGCGCGAGGAAATCGCGCGCGGCCGGGCGATCATCCCGAACAACATCAATCACCCGGAAAGCGAGCCGATGATCATTGGCCGCAACTTCCTCGTGAAGGTCAATGCGAACATCGGCAACTCGGCGGTGACATCGTCGATCGGCGAGGAAGTCGACAAGATGACGTGGGCGATCCGCTGGGGCGGCGACACGGTGATGGATCTGTCGACCGGCAAGCACATTCATGAAACGCGCGAATGGATCATCCGCAACAGCCCGGTGCCGATCGGCACGGTGCCCATCTATCAGGCGCTCGAAAAGGTCAACGGCAAGGCTGAAGACCTCACCTGGGAAATCTTCCGCGACACGCTGATCGAGCAGGCTGAGCAAGGCGTCGACTACTTCACGATCCACGCGGGCGTGCGTCTGCAATATGTGCCGCTCACGGCGAACCGGATGACCGGCATCGTGTCGCGCGGCGGCTCGATCATGGCGAAGTGGTGTCTCGCGCATCACAAGGAAAGCTTCCTGTACGAGCATTTCGAAGAGATCTGCGAAATCATGAAGGCCTACGACGTGGCCTTCTCGCTCGGCGACGGCCTGCGTCCCGGCTCGATCTACGACGCGAACGACGAAGCGCAACTGGGCGAGCTGAAGACGCTCGGCGAACTCACGCAGATCGCGTGGAAGCACGACGTGCAGGTGATGATCGAAGGTCCGGGCCATGTGCCGATGCAGCTGATCAAGGAAAACATGGACCTGCAGCTCGACTGGTGCGACGAGGCGCCGTTCTACACGCTCGGGCCGCTGACCACCGACATCGCGCCGGGCTACGACCACATCACGTCGGGCATTGGCGCCGCGATGATCGGCTGGTTCGGCACCGCGATGCTGTGCTACGTGACGCCGAAGGAACACCTCGGTCTGCCGAACAAGGACGACGTGAAGACCGGCATCATCACGTACAAGCTCGCCGCGCATGCCGCCGATCTCGCGAAGGGTCATCCGGGTGCGCAGGTGCGCGACAACGCGCTGTCGAAGGCGCGCTTCGAATTCCGCTGGGAAGACCAGTTCAATCTCGGTCTCGACCCGGACAAGGCGCGCGAATTCCACGACGAAACGCTGCCGAAGGATTCGGCCAAGGTCGCGCATTTCTGCTCGATGTGCGGCCCGCACTTCTGCTCGATGAAGATCACCCAGGACGTACGCGAGTTCGCCGCGCAACAAGGCGTCACCGACGACGAAGCGCTGAAGAAAGGCATGGAAGTAAAGTCGATCGAGTTCATGAAGCAAGGCGCGGAGATTTATCAGCGGCAATGAGCGGGTTGCGCGATTTGCGCGAACCAGCACTGCAGTATCGAAGCCCGCCGGCATGGCGGGCTTTTTTATTCCACCGCATCGAGCAGGCACGTTGCGTGCTGAGAGAAGGAAACATCTGTTTCCAATAACGAGCGGAGTCAGCATCATGAAATCGATCCGTCATCTCGGTACTCGTCTTGGTACGGTCGCAGCCGCCCTTTCACTTGTCGCGGGTCTCGCGGCATGCGGCGACATGTCCCCACGCACACGCGATACCGCGATCGGCGCGGGTGTCGGCGGCGCCGCTGGCGCGGCAATCGGCGGCAATGGCTTGTCGACCTTGGGCGGCGCGGCGGTAGGCGGCGTCATCGGTAACCAGGTCGGCAAGTGAGCGGCAAGTGAGCGTTGCGTCAGATGAGCGTCTAACGGTTCATACAGGACAGCAAACGATTTTTTCGGACCACGATCCGGACTGCCAAGGGCGCCGGATGCGGTGCGCCCTCGTCCCGACAACGCGCGTGGAAATAGGCTGAAATATGCGGTTGCGGTTTTGCCACAGCGCTGCCGCGGCAAGAGCGTAAGCTCCTCATAACGACGTCGCGCAAGGCGGCATCGGTTCATCGAGGAGCGCGCCATGAAGTCCCGCGTCGTCACCCATCTTTGCGTGGTGCGCCTCTCGACGCCACGCGATTCGTCCAGTTTTTCCGCGAGGTTCGCGCGGCCCGCCACCGCGATTTGCTTGCTCGCCTCGAGTCTCTTTTTGGCAGGCTGCTATTACCCCGCCGGCTACTATCCCGCCGGCTATTACCCGTCGTACTATTCGACCGCGCCCGCGACCACAGCCGACCAAACCGCGCCGGCGACCGATCAACAGCAGCCGCCTCAAGCCCAGGCGCAAATGCAGGTCGCACCGCAAGACATGCCGCCCGGTTATGCGGTCCCCGCGCCCGTGTATGCGGCGCCGCCGGTTTATCCCGCCTACTATCCGCCGCCGCCTTATCCCGCTTATTACGGCTACCCCGCCTACTACGGACCGTCGATTGCGATCGGCATTGGCGGTTATTGGGGCGGCCATTGGGGCGGTCATGGGGGCGGTCATGGGGGCGGCCACTCGCATTGACCTGTCCTCTTTCGTCGCGGAGCGTGCACGCGCCGGCACTTCAACTGCCGGCGCGCGCGCTTCTTCATGAGTCGTTTTTCCGCGCGTATCGCCCTCCACCGCGCATATCCCGCTCGTACTTTCCCGGCTTGACGCGCCGGTAAGGCGCTCTATCCTTGGAAGGTTTCATGCAGCACCCGCTTAAATCGGGCGACGCCGCTTTGTCGAGGCCACTTGCGAGCGTCCGCCGAATCAGAGCGACGCGCCGTCATGCGCAATCCCCCGCGTCGAAATACACAACAAAGAAGGAGACGTGATGTTTCATCAACTACTCACTCCGGTTGGCAATTCGCTTTTTCCGTCGTTCATCGTCGCCGCGCTGCCGATCATCGCCGTGCTCGCGCTGCTCGGCTGGGCGCGCAGGCCCGCGTGGCAAGCGTCGCTCGCGGGACTGATCATCGGTTTGATCGTGGCGATTTTCGTCTGGCAGTTTCCGGTCGGGCTCGCGTTCAACTCGGTCGCGGCTGGCGTCGTGTTCGCGATCTGGCCAGTGATGTGGATCGTGTTCACCGCGATCCTGCTGTACAACATCGCGCAGCGCTCGGGACGCTTCGAGGCCTTCCGCCTGTGGATGATCGACAACCTGCCGAACGACCGGCGCGTCGTGCTCGTCGTGGTCGGGTTTTCGTTCGGCGCGCTGCTCGAGGGCATTTCGGGTTTCGGCACGCCGGTCGCGATCACGAGCTCGCTGCTGATCATGCTCGGCTTTCCGACGCTCGAAGCGCTGACCTTCACGCTGATCTTCAACACCGCGCCGGTCGCGTTCGGCGCGCTCGGCGTGCCGATCACGGTGCTCGGCGCGGTCACGCATCTGCCGTCCGATGTGCTCGGCAAGATGGTCGGGCGGCAATTGCCTTTCTTCGCGGTCCTGCTGCCCTTCTATGTGATCGCCGTGTACGCGGGCTTTCGCAACATGCTGCGGATCTGGCCGGTGCTGCTGGTCTCGGGCCTGAGCTTCGCGCTGACCCAGTTCGTCGTCTCGAACTTCATCAACTACAGCCTGACCGACGTGCTGTCCTCGCTGGTTTCGCTGATCCTCACCGTTGCGTTCCTGCGCGTCTGGAAGCCCGCCGGCGATCCGAAATTCGCGGTCAACGTCGACCGCATCAGCGAGGTGCGCGGCAAGATCCGCGGCGCACAGGGCTGGTATCCGTGGATCATCGTGTCGGTCGTCGTGATCATCTGGACGATCGCGAGGATCTTCACGATCGGCGACATCAAGGTGTCGTGGCCCGGTCTCGACAAGGCCGTGTTCATCACGCTCTACAACACGCCGTACGGCGCGATCTGGGACTTCCAGCCGCTCGCGACCGGTACCGCGATCCTCGTCGCCGCGCTCATCACCGCGTTCGTCGTACGTCTCTCGCCCGCCGAGTTCGGCAAGGCGATCTCCGATACGTGGGTGCAAACGCGCATCGCGATCCTGACCGTGGCAACGATCGTCGGCCTCGCTTACCTGATGAACTACTCGGGACTCACCTACACGCTCGGTCTCGGCGTTGCGTCGGTCGGGCCGCTGTTTCCGCTCGTGTCGGCGTTCCTCGGCTGGGTGGCGGTGTTCCTGTCCGGTAGCGATACGTCGGGCAATGCGCTGTTCGGCAATCTGCAGGTGGTCGCGGCCAAACAGCTCAATCTGAATCCGGTGCTGATGGCGGCGACCAACTCGTCGGGCGGCGTGATGGGCAAGATGATCTCGCCGCAGAACATCGCGACCGGCGTCGCGACCACCGAGTTGAAGGGCAAGGAAGGCGTCGTGTTCGCCAAGACCTTCAAACATTCGATTCTGCTGACAGTGCTGCTCGGCGTGCTCGTCTGGGCGCAGCAGAACGTCCTGCAATGGATGATTCCGCATTGAGGTCGCGCCAGTAACGGCGCAATGCAATTCACCTCTTTTCGGACGGCCGCCCGCGCATCGCGGGCGCCGTTTCCGATCCCATCCCCACTGCCGTTCCGCCGATCGCAATTTTTCTCACATATCGGCGAGAATTGCTCGTTTGGCGCGCGCCCTCGCAGCGCTTACCATCGACCTCATCGGACGCGGCTGTCTCCCGGATCTTGCCGTTTCATCCTGTACTGAAACGATTCGCGCGATCGCACTGTTACGATGAGCTGGCGTCCCGACTCAACTGCGCGCGGCGCCATTCCAATGAAAACCAGAAACCTGCTGCAACTGCTGATCCTCGCTGCCCTGTGGGGCGCATCGTTCCTGTTCATCCGCGTCGGCGTGACCGACTTCGGCGTCGCGCCGCTGATGGCGCTGCGCGTCGGCATCGGCGCGCTCTTTCTCGCGATCGTGCTGATCGCGCGACGGCCGCTGCAACATTCCGCCACCGTGTTGCGCACGCACGCAGTGCCGCTGCTCGTGGTCGGTATCGTCAATTCGGCGGCACCATTCTGCCTGTTCGCGTATGCCGAGCTGACACTGTCGGCGGGCGTCACGTCGGTGATCAATGCGTGCGCGCCGCTGTGGGGCGCGCTGGTCGGCTTCCTGTGGCTGCGCGACCGGCTCAGCGCGCTGCGCACGCTCGGCCTCGTGGTCGGCTTTCTCGGCGTGCTGATGCTCGTGTGGGATCAGATCGCGGCGCCGGCCGGCTCGGCCGCCTCGCCGCTGAGCGTCGCGCTCGCGGCCGGCGCCGCGCTCGGCGCCACCCTGCTCTACGGCATCGCCGCCAACTACACGAAGCGTCACCTGACTGGTGTCGACGCGCTGACCGTCGCGACCGGCACGATGATCGGCGCGACGATCGTGCTGCTGCCGCTCGCGGTCATCTACTGGCCCGCCGCGCCGATCTCGCTGCGCGCGTGGGGCGCGGTGATCGCGCTCGGCGTCGCCTGTACCGGCATCGCGTACATGCTTTTCTTCCATCTGATCGCGGTCGCCGGGCCGACGCGCGCGATCACCGTGACCTTCGTGATTCCGATCTTCGGCATTCTGTGGGGCGCGTTGTTTCTCGGCGAGACGGTGTCGCCCGGCATGCTCGAAGGGTGCGCGGTGATTCTGGTCGGCACCGCGTTGGCGACCGGCGTAGTCAAGCGCTTGCCGTGGATGGGGACGCGGCGCGCGGATACCTGAGCGCACGCAGTCAATCGGCAACCGCGCCGGGTCGCGGCTTGCCGATCCGGTCACGTTAGATCGGCTCACGCGCGCGCCCTTCGCGCGTCAAATGCATAGTATCGGGTAGGAGGCGGGGTTGCCCCCGCCGTCCTCCCACAACACCGGACGTACGGATCACGTATCCGGCGTTTCCTGACGACTGGATTGCTCCAGCGAGCTTCGTTTCGT
>NZ_CADFGP010000015.1:0-65644 GCF_902833905.1 Paraburkholderia tuberum STM678
CAAATTACGAGAGTAGACGCGATCCGGCCAAAGTTTACAAGCACGGCTTTCAAGTCATTGAATGTAAACGGCTTGCTGGCGCGGGCGGCTGCCGCAGCGAGATGTGTATAACGCTATGGCCTTCACTCCCTGTCTGCGTGTTGAGGGGCGCGTGCGTGAAAATGCCCGCGACAATGGCGGGCCTTCTTTATAGTCTGTCCCGAGCAATTGCCTACTCACTCAGTAGCCGCTTCAATTCGTCAAGGAAGGAAGCAGTGGTGTAACCCCACAACTCCGGGCCGAACTGGGAGCCATACGCCTCTTCGAATGCATCGTCCAGATTGCTAAAGTTCTCTCTCTCGAAGTTTCCAATTTCAGCAAGTATGTTCTTTAAACTCTCTTGTGAACTATCTCTTCTGTAGCAACCTACGATCACTTTGATGGTGTTACCCCAGTACGAAAAATCCTCGTTAAGGTACACACCAAAGAGCTGGTTTAGTTCGGGGTACAGCGGATTTTCATTCATAACTGCGTCTCATAAGTCGATGAATGCCGTCAGGACGTAATAGGGCATTCCATTGTATATCTCCCGCTTAAGTACCACCAAAACCTTGTTTCCTTTCGCAAATTGTCCTGTCTTCCTGACAACCCCGTAACCCACGTCCCCAGATATGTGCCTTGTTAAACGCAACGGAGCACTCGTCGTAGACTGGGACCAAGATCTGATGCGGGAAGTTTCGCCCATCATCACTTCCGAAATGGCTTTCTCGGCAGTCTTCTGGTCTTTAAATGATGTCGCCGCTTTTATCCGTGGCTCATCTTTCAGTCTTTGTCGCAACCAGGCCTCATCCTTTCCCACATGCTTCAAAAGTGTATGCCCGCCAACCCCGCGAAGCGTCTTCGCTTCATGCATGTTCAGGTTGATCTCGCCCATCGTGATACGCGCAGCCCGCACCGCCTTGATTGACCCGGCAAAGCTGAACGGCACGACCATGTCAAGTGACAGGCCGATATTGTTGGCCATGTCAGGACTTGCCTTCATTGCCTCGGCCAGCTTCGTCGTGCCCTGCTGGGTCAATGTGGCCGTGTCCTGGCCCGTCCAGACCTGACGCAAACCAGCCGTCGCCGTATCAGAACCATGTACGCCGAACACGACACACCCTGCCTTGGTGAGCATGGTCGGTTCCGGGATCACACACAACGCACTTGCGCCGACCATTTCCAGCACGCCACCGACGATTTGCAACCCGCCCCATAGCCGGTTGGAAAGCGTTTCGGTCTGGGTGATTGACTGCCTTGCCAGTACCGCCGCCAGTTGCGGCGCGCTGAGCACCACGCGCACGCCGTCCGCATCCTGTTGATACGACATTCCGAACCTCTCCGTAGCTGTCGGGACTGCCACGCTAGCAGGCGACAACAGGGAGAGGAATGGGCGACGGATGAAAATTCGGGTTCTGATGTATCCAGGCGTACTGCAGGACTGTCCGCATTGCAGGAAATGGATCGATCCGTGACATTCGAACAGGCGATCGTCGGCGAAACCGGCCTTCTGGAACTGGCCATCCACATTGCTGGTGAATACGAACTCGCCGCTTCTTTTCGCCGATGCCCAGCGGCGCAAGATCTCGGAACCCGCGTGCGGGACGGTGCGCCGGTACAGGTTGAGCCGATGGCCGTAGAAACCCCATGCGCGGACCGGATCACGCAGGAAGGCTGTTCCATTGGCAATGTCATGGAAATTGATTCCGCCGGTCTTCAACGCCGGATAAGCCGCCCAGAATCCGTGATCGCCGCGAAGTCGGGTAGTCCGGAATCGACGCCCATGCCTGCGCCCGCCGTGATCAGAATGCCGTCGGCTTCGCGTATCCAGTCAGCCGCGATCGTCACTTGCTTTGCCGTGTCCATGCGTGCTCCCGTTGTTCACATTCCGAATTCTCCTGGCAGCCCAAAAATGAGGCAGAATCCAACCGTGCGACCCGCTGCGCGACGCAGTCCGCCGTGTTCGCTTAATCGTTCCGCTTTGGCGTTCCAGGGCCCCGCGTCGCCATCCGCCACGCACAGCGTTTGTGTCCTAGCGTTGTCGTTTTCCTGATCGACGTTTGCGCATCCTGCCCGTATCACGTGCGAGATGCCTCTCAACCGCCCGCCCAGAGCCTAGCAATGACGACCCAGCAACCGACCATCATCTACACCCTCACCGACGAGGCGCCGCTGCTTGCGACGGCCGCGTTCCTGCCGATCATCCGGACCTTCACCAGGCCGGCCGGCATCGAGGTCGAGACCAGCGACATCTCGGTCGCGGGCCGCATCCTCGGTGAGTTTCCCGAGTTTCTGACCGAAGCGCAGCGGGTGCCCGACAACCTCGCGGAACTCGGTCGCCTGACCTCGTTACCCGACACCAACATCATCAAGCTGCCCAACATCAGCGCATCGGTGCCGCAACTGACGAGCGTGATCAGGGAACTGCAGGCGAAGGGCTACAAGGTGCCCGACTATCCGGAAGATCCGAAGACCGACGAACAGAAGGCGATCCGTCAGCGCTACTCGAAGTGTCTCGGCAGCGCGGTGAACCCGGTGCTGCGCGAGGGCAACTCGGACCGTCGCGCGCCGGCCGCGGTGAAGAACTACGCCCGCAAGCATCCGCACAGCATGGCCGAATGGAGCATGGCGTCGCGCACGCACGTCGCGCACATGCGGCACGGCGACTTCTATCACGGCGAAAAATCGATGACGCTCGATCGCGCGCGCGACGTGAAGATGGAACTCGTCACGAAGAACGGCAAGACGATCGTGCTGAAGCCGAAGGTCGCGCTGCAGGACGGCGAGATCATCGACAGCATGTTCATGAGCAGGAAGGCGCTGCTAGCGTTCTATGAAGACCAGATGGAAGATGCGCGCAAGACCGGCATGATGCTGTCGCTGCACGTGAAGGCGACGATGATGAAGATCTCGCACCCGATCGTCTTCGGCCACGCGGTGAAGGTGTTCTACAAGGACGCGTTCGCGAAGCACGGCAAGCTGTTCGAGGAACTTGGCGTGAACGTCAACAACGGCCTCGTCAATCTGTACGAGAAGCTCGAGACGCTGCCGGAATCGCAGCGCGAAGAGGTGATCCGCGACCTGCACGCGTGCCACGAACATCGTCCGGAACTGGCGATGGTCGATTCGGCGAAGGGCATCTCGAACCTGCACGCGCCGAACGACGTGATCGTCGATGCGTCGATGCCGGCGATGATTCGCCTCGGCGGCAAGATGTGGGGCGCCGACGGTCGTCCGAAAGACACCAAGGCGGTGATCCCGGAGAGCACGTTCGCGCGCATCTACCAGGAGATCATCAACTTCTGCAAGACCAACGGCGCGTTCGATCCGGTCACGATGGGCACCGTGCCGAACGTCGGCCTGATGGCGCAGAAGGCGGAAGAATACGGCTCGCACGACAAGACCTTCGAAGTGCCGGAAGACGGCGAGGCGCGCATCGTCGATCTAGCCAGCGGCGAGGTGCTGCTCACGCAGAACGTCGAGCAGGGCGACATCTGGCGCATGTGCGAGGTGAAGGACGCGGCGATCCGCGATTGGGTCAAGCTCGCGGTCACGCGCGTGCGCAATTCCGGCATGCCCGCGGTGTTCTGGCTCGACCCGTATCGCCCGCACGAAGCGGAGCTGATCAGGAAGGTCGAGGCCTACCTGAAGGATTACGACACCACCGGCCTCGACATTCAGATCATGTCGCAGGTGCGCGCGATGCGTTACACGCTCGAGCGCGTCGTGCGCGGGCTCGATACTATCTCGGTCACCGGCAACATCCTGCGCGATTATCTGACCGACCTGTTCCCGATCATGGAGCTGGGCACGAGCGCGAAGATGCTGTCGATCGTGCCGTTGATGGCGGGCGGCGGCATGTACGAGACCGGCGCGGGTGGTTCGGCGCCGAAGCATGTGAAGCAGCTCGTCGAAGAGAACCATCTGCGTTGGGACTCGCTCGGCGAGTTCCTCGCGCTCGCGGCGTCGCTCGAAGAACTGGGCATCAAGACCGGCAACAACCGGGCGAAGATCCTCGCGAAGACGCTCGACACCGCAACCGGCAAGCTGCTCGACAACAATCGCAGCCCGAGCCCGAAGACGGGCGAGCTCGACAATCGCGGCAGCCAGTTCTATCTGGCGATGTACTGGGCGCAGGAGCTGGCCGCGCAAACGGACGACGCCGCGCTCGCCGCGCAGTTCGCGCCGCTCGCGACGCAGCTGACCGCCAACGAGCAGGTGATCGTGGCGGAGCTCGCGTCGGTGCAGGGCGCGCCGGCGGACATCGGCGGCTATTACAAGCCGGACTTCAACAAGCTCGAAGAGGTGATGCGGCCGAGCCGTACGCTGAACGAGGCGCTTGGGGCGGTACGCGTCGAATGACGTGATGCGTGAAGTGAGGTGATGTGATGTGAAGACGAACCGCCGGCGGGCGGCTCGTAGCAGGGAAGGGCGGCCAATGCCACCGGCGAACGCGTTCAATACTGCACGACGATCGCGACCCGCCGGTTGGCCGCTCTTGCCGCCGCGTCATTGCCGGCGACCAGCGGAAAATTGTCCGCCCGTCCGATCGCGGCCAGCCGATGCGGCTCGATCCCGCGCTCGACCAGATACCTGACCACGGCGCCCGCGCGAGCCGACGACAGCTCCCAGTTGGACGCATACTTCGCGGTCGAAATCGGCACACTGTCGGTATGCCCCTCGACGAGCACATTCCCCGTCGCATCCTGTTGCAGTCCCTGCGCGATCTGATTGAGTACATCGAACGAATCGGGCAGCAGCCGCGCATCGCCGGCGTTGAACAGGATCTTCGCGTTGACGCCGATTTCGACGCCGTGCGGCACGTCGGTCACCGTGATCAGCCCTTTCTCGCGCAGCGCATCGAGCCATGCGCTCAACTGCTTGCGCGCCTCCTGTTGCGTGCCGCCTGCTGGCGCGGGCGCGCTCTGCTGCGACGTTTTCGTTTCGAGCGTCTGATACCTGAGTTCGAGTTGCTTCGATTTCGCCAACTGCAATACATATAGCGCGAGGAACAGCACCATCATCGTCGTGATGAGGTCCGCGTACGAGATCAGCCAGCGGCCGCCCTCGGTGCCTTCGCCGCCCTGTTCGGCGCGATCGTCCGCGCCGCCTGGCGCGCCCTTGCCACCAGCCGTCGTTTGCATAGGTGATTGATCCGTTTCCAATGAGAACGCGCTCGATGGCAGGCTCAGGCCAGCGACTCCGCCGCGCGCCCGCGCACCTCGCCCGTCAGGCGCGTTGCGATCGTATGCGGCGACTCCTTGCGTGAAATCGCGAGCAGCCCGTCGAGATAGAGGCGGCGAAACCGCACCTCGCTGTCGACCTGCGCCTGCAGCTTGCCGTACAGCGGCAGAAACACCAGATTCGCGAGCGCGAGACCATACAGCGTCGCGACGAACGCCGTCGCGATCCCCGAGCCGAGTTGCGCCGGGTCGAGAATGTGATTGGTGACCTGGATCAGCCCGAGCACCGAGCCGAGGATACCGAACGTCGGCGCGTAGCCGCCCGCCTGTTGCCACACGCGCGCCGCCGCCATGTGGTTGCGCGCGTACGCATCGAGTTCGCGCTGCAGCGCATCTTCGAGCACGGCGGTCGACACGCCGTTCGCGAGCAGTTCGAGCCCGCGTCTGGCGAACGGATGAATGCCGCTGAGGTCCATCGATTCGAACGCGAGCAGACCGTTGAGCTTCGCCTGGTCACCCCATTCGAGGAGCTCGGAGAGGCTGTTCTGGTCGACCCGTCGCGCGCGCGTGAACGCGAGACCGAGCAGCTTCAGCGCATCGAAGAAGCGCGCCCACGTGTTCTGAATCATCACCGCGCCGAACGTGCCGCCGAGCACGATGACGAACGCCTCGTACTGGAACAGCGTCAGAAAATGCCCGCCTTCGAGCGCGAAGCCAAAAACGATTGCCGCTCCACCGAACAGCACACCAAACAACGTCAACAGATCCATGCTTTTCCTCGCTCGGCGCCGCGCTCACGCTGCGCGCATGAGCGACGGCGCGCCGTCAAACCGCTTGGCGCGCGGCGTCCTGCAGCGCCGCGCGCGGCGCCGCCGGTGCCTTCAGTGTCTTCACCGCGTCGAGCAGCCGTTGCTCGATGTCGCCGACTTCGATCGCATCGATCTTGATATCGCGCCGCATCACCCACGACACTTCGTTGCGACGCACTTCGGTCATCACCGCCAGCAGGCGCTCGGCCACTGGCTGCCCGTCGACGGCGACGAGCAGCTTCGCGAGATCGTACGTATCGAAGCCGCTGACGGCTTCGAACAGCGTGCGCTGGTCGACGAAGGCGAGATCGTCGAGCGAATTCAGTGCGCCGCTCTGGTGCGTATTGCGTCGCGAGAAATAGGCGACGCCTTGCTGCTCGACATAGGTTAGTACCTTCGATTTGCGGAACGCGAACACTTCGTCGGCGATTTCGCCGTGCGACAGCTTGTTCAGAATCAGCGTCTTGTCGACACCGATCAACGCTTCCAGATCGGTCAGCTCGATCAGTTCGAGCTCGCTGTTCACCGCGATATCGAGGTCGCCGTCCGCGACCTGCTGCGCGCGATCGACGATGCGCGCGGCGTCGAACGTGACGACCTGGCGCGCGGCCGCGCCGTCATACGCCGAGTATTCGGTCGACGCATTAGTCGGCTGTCCGGGCTGCGCGGCCTCGATCGTAACGAGGTTGAGCTTCTCCATCCGCTTGAGCATCGCCATCACGTGCGGACGCGAATGGCCGGCAATCGCGCGACACTTCTTGATCACTTCGACGAGCGGCACCGAGATCTCCTCGGCGTGCGATTGCAGCGGCCGGCGTCCCCAGCTGTCGTTCCCATCGCGCCGTTCGCCGTTCGACATCAGCGTCAGCACGTGCGCGTACGAGAGTACGCCCGGCAGAAAGTCGGCGTGGGTGTAGGTCGCAAGCAGATCGTCCTTGCGCTTGACGCGACGAATCAGCGTGCGCGTGATATGACGCAGCAACGGCGACACGCGCTCGATCTCGTCGTCGAGCATGCCGGCCGGCACGACGGTCAGTTGACAGAAGGTCAGCGCCTTCGCCGTGTTGCTGCGTGGCTCGGCAGCGAGCAACGCGGCCTCGCCGAAGAATTCGCCACGGCCCAGCGTCGCGACGACGACCTTCTTGTCGTCGCAGCGAGTAGAAAGTTCGACCTTGCCCTCCGTGATCAGAAAGACCACGGCCTCACCCGAGTAGCCCTCGGAATAGATGATCTCGCCGGGCGCTGCTGTGCGCGTCCAGGACTGTTGACGATTCAAAGTAATTCCCCTGCAGCGCTGATTTGTAGTCGCGGCCGTGCGACGCGATGCGTTGCATCGCACGGGTCGACAGCCATTCCTCGTACGCCCGTTTACGACATTGGGCAGGGGACTCTTTAACCGGCGGGAGAGGGCCGCACCAGCAGGAAATGCGCTGCAAGCTGCGGCTGGTGACGGAAAACGGCGATAAAGCGCCACGTGAATCGTTTGCGCGTGGCGTAATGGCGTAGGTTGGTCGCGACCCAGCGGCCGCAAAAATTTTTGGTTCTTCGAGGATGCCGAACTAAAGTCGGCTTCGTCGTGGGCGTGTTGTGAGTTCGTTGAAAGCAGTTTGTGAGCGGTTGATTTGAATGAGCGAACCGCAGCGAATGCTATGCTCTCGTTCGACCAAAAATATTGCGCCTGTCGCGCGACATCCCTACATGACGAATCTGATCAAGCGCGCTTCGGCCGAGGCGCGCGCTTTCCGTAACCGCGACGCCCAAGCCATCGGCGGTAAACAGCAAATGGCCCACAAAAAGGCGCCCAAATCCACGCGCAACGCGAGCGGCACCGTCGAGCACGACGCACACGATGCGCCGCAAATCGAAGCGCCGCGCAAGCCGCGCTTCGCACCGGTGACGTTCTCCGAAGAGGGCGGCGTGCGCTACCTGCATTTCGGCACGGAATGGGTGCAAGGCGCGATGCGTCTGCGCAAGCCCGATCACATCGAACTCGAATACGCGCAGCAGATGATGGCCTGGCTGCTATTCCTCGAAACGCCGAAGCGCATCGTGCAGCTCGGGCTCGGCGCCGCGTCGCTGACCAAGTTCGCGCACCGCTTCCTGAAGAGCGCGAAGGTCGAGGCCGTCGAACTGAATCCGGCGGTCGTCGTGGCCGCGCGCACGATGTTCGAACTGCCGCCCGACGACGCGCGTCTGAGCGTGCATGAAAGCGACGCGTGGGACTTCGTCAACGAGAGCGCGAACCACGGCACCATCGGCGCGCTGCAGATCGACGTCTACGACGCGACCGCGCGCGGCCCAGTACTCGACAGCGTCGGCTTTTACCGTGCGGCACGTGCGTGTCTGACCGACGCGGGCATCGTCACGGTGAATCTGTTCGGCGATCATCCGAGCTTCGTGCGCAACATGAAGCGTCTGAACGAAGCCTTCGACGGTCGCGTCGTCGCGCTGCCCGAAGTGCACGACGGCAACCGTATCGCGATCGCGTTCTCGGGCCCCGCGCTCGACGTGCCGTTCACCGCGCTAGAGGCGCGCGCGAAGCTGATCGAAGCCGAGCTCGGCTTGCCGGCGCGCAAATGGATCAAGGGCCTGCGCGAATCGACGGGGCAGACGGGCGCATCGTTTGCGATCTGATCAGCGCACGGAGAATGAAGCGGCCGTACCGGCGTAGCGGTCGGCACGGCCGCTTTGCTTCCGGTATTTTTTTCACGTCTACGCCGCAACGTCATCCAGACTGCATCGTTGGCGCTTCGTCGCGTTGTTGGACGCCGACGCGCCTCGGGTCGTCCCTGCTTGACCGGGAGTTCGCCACTCCTATACTCTTTCGAAGCTTTCGGGGAGCCCGTGGCTGACCGCGGGACGACCACCCGCAGAGTCCCACCTCCCGTCGACCGCGGGCAGATAAATTCTAAATAGGAAACAGGAGACGTCATGGCTCACGACCCCGACGTGAAGAAAGCCAGCAAGCACTGGCTCTGGCTATTGCTGCTACCGTGGATCGCGATGATCTGGGTGCCGTCCTACAACCGGATCGAGCCGCAGCTGTTCGATTTCCCGTTCTTCTACTGGTATCAGCTGCTGTGGGTGCTGATCAGCGCGGTCATCACCGCGTTCGTCTATTCGAAGACCAGGTCCCGCTATACGGGTCGCACGAACGGGGGCGCGCAACGATGAACCCCATTGCAACTTTCGTCTTCGTTCTGTTTTTCATCGGCGTCACGATTCTCGGCTTCGTCGCGGCCCACTGGCGGCGCGGCGATCTCGCGCATATCGAAGAGTGGGGTCTGGGCGGGCGGCGCTTCGGCACGATCGTCACGTGGTTCCTGCTCGGCGGCGACCTGTACACCGCCTACACGTTCATCGCGGTGCCGGCGCTCGTGTTCGGTGCGGGCGCAACGGGCTTCTTCGCGCTGCCGTACACGATCCTGATCTATCCGTTCGCGTTCGTCGTGTTCCCGAAGCTGTGGAGCGTCGCGAAGCGGCACGGCTACGTGACCTCGGCGGACTTCGTGTCGGCCCGCTACGGCAGCCGCATGCTCGCGCTCGCGGTCGCGGTGACCGGCATCGTCGCGACGATGCCGTACATCGCGCTGCAACTGGTCGGTATCGAAGTGGTGATCGGCGCGCTCGGTTTCGACACGACCGGCTTCGTCGGCGATCTGCCGCTGATCATCGCATTCGCGATCCTCGCGGCCTACACGTACACGTCGGGCCTGCGCGCGCCGGCCATGATCGCGGTCGTCAAGGACATCCTGATCTACGTGACGATCTTCGCCGCGATCATCGTGATTCCGCCGCAGCTGGGCGGCTTCGGCCATATCTTCGGCGCGGTCCCGCCGGCCAAGCTGCTGCTGAAGTCGCCGGACGTGTCGAGCCTGAACGGCTATAGCGCGTACGCGACGCTCGCGGTGGGTTCGGCGCTCGCGCTGTTCCTGTATCCGCACTCGATCACCGCGGTGCTGTCGTCGAAGTCGGGCAACACGATCCGCCGCAACATGGCGTTGCTGCCGGCGTATTCGCTGGTGCTCGGCCTGCTCGCGCTGCTCGGCTTCATGGCGCTCGCGGCAGGCGTGAAGGACATGCCGGAGTTCGCGCCGTACTTCAAGGCCTTCGGCCCGAACTTCGCGGTGCCGGCGCTGTTCCTGCACTTCTTCCCGTCGTGGTTCGTCGGCGTCGCGTTCGCGGCGATCGGTATCGGCGCGCTGGTGCCGGCGGCGATCATGTCGATCGCGGCGGCGAATCTGTACACGCGCAACGTGCACAAGGAGTTCGTCAACCGCAACATGACGCACGAGCAGGAGACCAACGTCGCGAAGCTGGTGTCGCTGATCGTCAAGGTCGGCGCGGTGGCGTTCATTCTCGGTCTGCCGCTCACGTACGCGATCCAGTTGCAACTGCTCGGCGGGATCTGGATCATCCAGACGCTGCCGGCGATCGTGCTGGGTCTCTACACGCGCGTGCTCGACTACCGGGGTCTGTTGCTCGGCTGGGCGGCAGGTATCGCGACCGGCACGTGGATGGCGATTTCGTTGAACCTCGCGAGCTCGATCTTCACGATCCATCTGTTCGGCATGGCGATTCCGGGCTATGCGGCGGTGTGGTCGCTGGTCGTGAACCTCGTGGTGTCGGTCGTCGTGAGCCTGATCGTGCGCGCGGTGGGCATGCAGCGCGCCGAGGACCGTACGCATCCGGAGGACTACCTGGACATCGTCGAAGGCTGATTCCAGCTGCAAATCACGTTCTGAAACACGCAACGCCCGCCGACGGAAGTTGGCGGGCGTTTGTGTTTGCGGGGCACTCCAGGGCAGGATAGCGGAACCGTCCTTTCACGCGTTCGCCGCGCGCCGCCATGGCTGCTGCCGATACTCCCACTTTGATTTCCCGCCGCGCGGCGCTCAGCCGGATGGTGCGCGCGGTCACGTCGCCGTACTACCGCTACCGGCACGCCAAGGTGCTGCATAGCCTGCGCGTCGGCCTCGCGATGCTGGTGTCGATTCTCGCGACGACCGGCATCGATATTCCGCACGGCATCTGGTCGTCGGTAACGCTGCTGGTCGTGATCGGCGGCTTGCAGCATCACGGCAATATCCGCAAGAAAGCGGCCGAACGCGCGGCCGGTACGCTGCTCGGCGCATCGATCGGGCTCCTGCTGATCGTGCAACAGCACTTCATCGGTTCGCTGCCGCTCACCTATGTGCTGGAGGCGATCATCGCGTCGATCTGCGCGTGGTTCGCGATTGGCTCGTCCGGCTATATCGGGCTCCTGACCGCCATCACGATGTGCATCGTCGCGGGCCACGGCGACAATCTGATCGACGTCGGCCTGTGGCGCACGCTGAACGTGCTGATCGGTATCGTCATCGCGCTGGCGTTTTCGTTCGCGTTTCCGCTGCACGCGACGTATTCGTGGCGCTACGGCCTCGCCGCCAATCTGCGCGAATGCGCGGGCATCTACGCGCGGCTGCTCGACGGCGAAACGATCACCGAGGAGGAGCAGATCAAGCGCTTCCTGCGGATCAACAAGCGGCTCGTGCAACTGCGCTCGCTGATGCCGTCGGTCGCGAAGGAAATCGACGTGCCGCAGTCGAGGCTCGAGGAGATCCAGCGGCTGCATCGCTCGGTGCTCAGCTCGCTGGAACTGCTTGCCACGGGGCCGCTGATGAACGCCGATGCCGCCGCGCGCACCGCCTACGCAGCGCATTGCGGCGCCGAGGTGCGCGCCGTGCGGGCGATCCTGTTGTCCACCGCGCGCGGGCTGCGTTTCGGCCGTCCGTCGCGCTTTGGCATTCCGGCCGCGGCGCCGCTCGGGAAGGGGCACGGCGACGTGGCCACCGCGTTGCCGCCCGACTGGCAAGGGCCGTACTGGCTCGGTCAGCGGCTCGCGGAGCAGGTAGACCGGTTGCGCGCGCTATTGCTGGAGACCGAGCCGAACTGGAACATCGAGCGGCACGAGCGGGCGACGCGTGGTAGGTAGGTGCTAGCGCTGGCCTGCCCCTAAGCCTCAAACCTGCGGCGGCAGTGTGACCATCCACATCATGCCGAAGCGGTCCACCACCATTCCGAAGCCCTTGCTCCAGAACGTTTGCTGGAACGGCATCACGACCTGGCCGCCATCGGCGAGCGCGTTGAAGCATTTTTCCGCCGACGCGCCGTCATCGACGGTCAGCGACAGACTGAAGCCATTGAACGGGCCGGCCGCCGGATCGCAGTTGCCGTCGGAAGCCATCCACGTGCTCGAGCCCAGCTGCACGCTCGCGTGCATGATCTTGTCGGCGAGTTCGGGGCGTGGCGGATTGTGCGCGTCCGGCGGCGCTTCCTTGAACAGCATCTTGAAGGTCACCTGGGCGCCGAGCTTGTCGGTGTAGTAATCGAGCGCTTCCTGGCAACGGCCGTTGAAGAACACATAGGGCTGAACGTACATGATCGTCTCCATGGTCAGGCGTTGGGCGGGCGCCGTCGTTCCTCGCCAGCGGCGGTGGGGAGGGGCGTGGAGTCGATTGTAGTCGGTGGCGGCGCGTCGATTGTGATGCTATGTCGCCGGTGGCGATGCAGCGTAAACGAGAAGCGGCGCTGAACCGTGAGGTCCAGCGCCGCCTGTCATGGATGGGACTCGCGCGGAGCCGCGCGGCGAGCGTGAGCGCCACTCAGCCAGCCACGCCCGCCGCCTCCGGCGCCTCAGCGCATCGTGTCGATCAGCTTTTCCAGCTTCACCGCGTCCGCGGCGAACGTGCGGATGCCTTCGGAGAGCTTCTCGGTCGCCATCGCTTCGTCGTTGAGGAGGAAGCGGAACGACTTCTCGTCGACCGGCACGCGCTCGATGTCCGCGTCGTGCGATGTCTCCGGCGACAGCTTGCGTTCGACCTTGTCGGTGCTCTCGTGCAGTTTCTGCAGCAGGTCGGGGCTGATCGTCAACAGATCGCAGCCGGCCAGTTCCAGAATCTGCGAGGTCGTGCGAAAGCTCGCGCCCATCACCTCGGTCTTGTAGCCGAACTTCTTGTAGTACGCGTAGATGTGGCGCACCGACTTGACGCCCGGATCGTTGGCGCCGCCGTCTTTCGCTTCGTCCCACGCGCTGCCGGCGTTCTTCTTGTACCAGTCGTAGATGCGGCCGACGAACGGCGAGATCAGCTGCGCGCCAGCTTCCGCGGCGGCGGCGGCCTGCACGAGCGAGAACAGCAGCGTCATGTTGCAGTGGATGCCTTCCTTCTGCAGCACCTCGGCCGCGCGCACGCCTTCCCACGTCGACGCGAGCTTGATCAGCACGCGATCGCGCTCGATGCCGTGTTCCTTGTACAGCGCGATCAGCTCGCGGCCTTTCGCGATCGAGCCTTCGACGTCGAACGACAGGCGCGCGTCGACTTCGGTCGACACCCGCCCCGGGATGATCTTCAGGATTTCGGTGCCGAAGGCGATCAGCAACTGGTCGATGATCGCGCCGGGCGGCTTCGACGCATGCGCCTTCACGGTCTTTTCGAGCAGCGGCCGGTAGTCGTCTTTCTGCACGGCCTTCAGAATCAGCGACGGATTGGTGGTCGCATCGCGCGGCTTGTACTGCGCGAGCTGCTGGAAGTCGCCGGTGTCGGCCACCACGGTGGTGTATTGCTTGAGTTGGTCGAGTGCGGTTGTCATGTTCGGGCCTTCAGGGCGCGTGTGCGCCATGGTTCAGGAGAAATGAGGACGCCGCCGCGCCGGCAGGAGGAATCAGCCGGCGCCGGCGGCCGCGGGTCAAGCCGCAGCGCGTCCCACGATGGCTTGGGAAACGCTGCCGGATACATCTATTCTATGGCGGATCGCCGAGGACGGTATGAATACCGCGTATGGACAGCCGGGCGTGGCGATCCGTTCACACGCGGCGCGCGTTCAGCACGACTTGCGTCACCACGCCCGCGACGAGCCCCCAGAACGCCGAGCCGATCGACAGCAGCGTGAGTCCCGAGGCGGTCACCATGAACGTGACGAGCGCCGCCTCGCGCTGCCTCGTATCCTGCATCGCGTTGGCGAGCCCGCTCATGATCGAGCCGAACAGCGCGAGGGCCGCGACCGACACGACCAACTCCTTCGGGAACGCCGCGAACAGCGCGGCGATCGTCGCGCCGAACACGCCCGCGAGCAGATAGAAAATGCCGCCCCATACGGCCGCTGTGTAGCGCCTGGCGGAGTTTTCGTGCGCTTCGGGGCCGGTGCAGATCGCCGCCGTGATCGCGGCAAGATTGATGCCGTGAGAACCGAACGGCGCGAGTAGCAGCGACGCGACGCCGGTCGTCGCGATCAGCGGCGCGGACGGGGTGGTATAGCCGTCGGCGCGCAGCACCGCGATGCCCGGCACGTTCTGCGAGGCCATCGCGACCACGAACAGCGGAATGCCGATGCTCACGCAAGCCGCCACCGAAAACGACGGGATCGTCAGCACCGGGTGCGCGAGCGCGACGTGAAAGTGGCTGAAGTCGAGCAGCCCGAGGCCGCCGGCGGCTGCGGTGCCTGCCACGAGCGTGGTCGGAATCGCATAACGCGGCACGAACCGTTTGACGATCAGGTAGGTAAAGAACATCGTCAGCACGAGCGCGGTCTGGTACTGCGCGGCACGGAAAATCTCGATGCCGATCTCGAACAGGATGCCCGCGAGCAGCGCTGCCGCAAGGCCGGACGGAATCCGCTTCATCAGCGCGTCGAACCAGCCGGTGACGCCGACCAGCGTCAGCAGCGCCGCGCAGAAGATGAATGCGCCGATCGCCTGCGCATACTCGACATGCGGCAGCGACGACACCAGCAGCGCCGCGCCCGGCGTCGACCACGCGATCACGATCGGCGCACGAAAGCGCAGCGACAGGCCGATCGTGCACAGGCCCATGCCGATCGACAGCGCCCAGATCCACGACGAAATCTGCGCGTCGCTCAGATGCGCGGCCTGGCCCGCCTGAAACATCAGCACGAGCGAGCTCGTGTAACCGGTCATCGCCGCGACGAAGCCCGCGACGATCGTCGACAGCGACGTATCGGCGAGCGGATTGAAGCGCCTGGGCAACGTGGCGGCGGGGGACAGCTGGGGCGAGGGGGACGAACTCATGCGAAGGCTTTCTTGTTGTGGAAGTTGAAGCGTCGGGACGTGGATTCTGGAATGGCGGGCGTTACTTGGGCGGGCGTTACTTGCTCAGCACCCGCATGGCCGTCTCGAGGCCCGCGAGCGTCAGCGGATACATGCGGTGGCCCAGCACTTCGCGGATCGCGCTGACCGACTGCCGGTACGGCCACAGCGCTTCCGGCTCCGGGTTCAGCCACGCGAAGTGCGGGAAGTGATCGGCGAGCCGGCGCAACCACACCGCGCCGGCCTCGGCGTTGTTGTACTCGACCGAGCCGCCGGGCTGCAACACTTCGTACGGGCTCATCGTCGCGTCGCCGACGAAGATCAGCTTGTAGTCGGGCGTGAACTTGTGCAGCACGTCCCACGTCGGTGTGCGCTCGGCGTGGCGGCGGCGGTTGTGCTTCCACAGGAAGTCGTACACGCAGTTGTGGAAGTAGTAGAACTCGAGGTGCTTGAACTCGGCCTTCGCGGCGGAGAACAGCTCCTCGGTGCGCTTCACGTGATCGTCCATCGAGCCGCCGACGTCGAGCAGCATCAGCACCTTCACGCTGTTGTGCCGCTCGGGCACCATCTTCAGATCGAGCCAGCCGGCGTTCGCGGCGGTGCTGCGGATCGTGTCGGGCAGGTCGAGTTCTTCCGCGGCGCCTTCGCGGGCGAACCGGCGCAACCGTCGCAGCGCGACCTTGATGTTGCGCGTGCCGATTTCGACCTGGTCGTCGTAGTCGCGATACGCGCGCGCTTCCCATACCTTGACGGCCGTGCGATTGCCGGCCGCGTCGCCGCCGATGCGCACGCCTTCGGGGTTATAGCCGCCGTGACCGAACGGCGACGTGCCGCCCGTCCCGATCCACTTGTTGCCGCCCTCGTGGCGCTCTTTCTGCTCGTCGAACAGTTCCTTCAGGCGCTCCATCAGCTTGTCGATGCCGCCCATCGCCTCGATCTGCGCCTTTTCCTCGGGCGATAGATCGCGTTGCAGCTTCTTCTTCAGCCAGTCGGGCGGAATCTCGAACGCGAGCTCCGAGGTCGCCGCGACACCGTTGAAAAAGGCGCCGAACGCCTGGTCGAACTTGTCGAAGTACTGCTCGTCCTTCACGAGCGTGATGCGCGAGAGGTAGTAGAACTCGTCGAGCGACGGCGCGATCACGTTGGCCTTCAGCGCTTCGAGCAGCGTCAGGTATTCCTTCACCGAGACCGGCAGGCGGGCGGCGCGCAGCGAGTAGAAAAAGTCGATCAGCATGCTGGATGTCCTGCGGCGCGGCGCCCGCTCAACGGTTGTTGCGGTTCATGAACAGCAGCCGCTCGAACAGGCTCACGTCCTGTTCGTTCTTCAGCAGCGCGCCGTGCAGGGGCGGCACGATCTGCTTCTGATCGGCCGAGCGCAGTGCTTCGGGCGGAATGTCTTCGGCGAGCAGCAGCTTGAGCCAGTCGAGCAGTTCGGAGGTGGACGGCTTCTTCTTCAGCCCCGCGACGTTGCGCAGCTCGAAGAAGCTCTGCAGCGCCGCGGCGAGCAGATCCTTCTTGATGCCGGGGTAATGCACGTCGACGATCTGCTGCATCGTCGTCGCATCCGGAAACCTGATGTAGTGGAAGAAGCAGCGGCGCAGGAACGCGTCGGGCAACTCCTTCTCGTTGTTCGACGTAATGATCACGAGCGGGCGATGTCTGGCGCGCACCAGCTCGCGCGTCTCGTACACGTAGAACTCCATGCGGTCGAGTTCGCGCAGCAGGTCGTTCGGGAATTCGATGTCGGCCTTGTCGATCTCGTCGATCAGCAGCACGCTCTGCTCGTCCGATTCGAACGCCTGCCACAGCACGCCCTTGACGATGTAGTTGCGGATGTCCTTCACGCGCTCGTCGCCGAGCTGCGAATCGCGCAGACGCGACACCGCGTCGTATTCGTACAGCCCCTGCTGTGCCTTGGTGGTCGACTTGATGTGCCATTGCAAGAGCGGCATGCCGAGCGCGGCGGCGACTTCCTCGGCGAGCATGGTCTTGCCGGTGCCGGGTTCGCCCTTGATCAACAGCGGGCGCTTGAGCGTCATCGCGGCGTTGACCGCGAGCTTGAGGTCGTCGGTGGCGACGTACTGCGATGAGCCTTCGAAACGCATGACGAGATGCTCTTGTGCGGGAAAAAACCCAGTATAAGTCAGAAGGCCTGTTGGCCTGAAACCGGCTCACGTATGGTGTCAGCCGCGCAGTGACGCGGCGGCGGTGCCGCTGTGGCGTCGTTGCGAAGCCGCTGCGGTCATGGCGTGGCGCCCGTCCCGGCGGGCGTTGCGCGGCCCCCGTGTCTGGTGGACGTTCGGCGCGGCGGCGCGGTACAATGAGCCCGATTTTTTTGGCCTGCGTGGCTACCCTACAAGAAGAACGGCGCGGACCGCTGCCTTTGTGGGCACCCGTTTCCCCTCAAGCCAGGTTACATCTATGAATAAATTCGTCGGCAAACACGTCGTGATCGCAGCGCTGTCGGTGCTCGCGGGGTATGCGGCCAATGCGCAGGCAGCGGATGTCGTAGGCAATGCCAAGGCGGGCCAGGACAAGGTCGCGATGTGTAGCGGCTGCCACGGCATCCCCGAATACCGCACGGCTTATCCAGAGGTTTTCCGCGTGCCGAAGCTTGGTGGCCAGAATCAGGCGTACCTCGAAAACGCGCTGCGCGCCTACAAGAAGGGCGACCGCCATTTCGCCACGATGCATGCGATCGCGGTGACGCTGTCGGATCAGGACATTGCCGATGTCGCCGCGTACTACGCAGCGCAAACTGCCGCTTCGAAAAACAATCCCGACAAGTGATCGGCGTCGGTCACCAGCACATCCAATTCGCGGGATAGGAGATTTCATGATCAAGCCCCAACAGGCACTCCACACGGTATTCAAGGCGGTCGGCGCGGCGGCGGTCATCGGTCTGGCCGCAGCGAACGCAGCACACGCTGCCGACGCCGGCAACGGTAAGGTGCTCGCCGCCAGCCACAACTGCGCGGCCTGCCACGGTCCCAACCTGAACAAGCCGGTGAGCCCGGAGTATCCGAAGCTGGCCGGTCAGTACGCCGACTATGTCTTCTGGGCGCTGCGTCAGTACCAGATGGGTACTGCCAATCCACACCTCGGCCGCAACAACGCGATCATGCAGGCACAGGTGCAGAGCCTGTCGCTAAGTGACATGAAGGACATCGCCGCTTACGTCGAATCGCTAAAAGGCGACCTCGTGCAGAAAAAGTAAGCGTCAGGCGCCGGTTTCGCGCCGAAGCTTCAAAAGCAAAACACCCCGCCTTGGCGGGGTGTTTTGCTTTGAGGGCGTCGTACCTCGGCGTGCTGGCGTCGTGCCGCGCCGGCGTTTCCAGTCGCCTCAGTCGCGCGTCGCGCGCCGTTCGATGCGCTGCAGATACGCGTCCGTGTCCGGCGGCGTGCCGGTGCGCTGCGCTTCCCAGATGGTTTCGCCGAGGCAGTCCATGATCGCGTGCTGCGCCTCGTGCGTCGAGCCGAGGCGCGCGGCGAGCCGCTCATGCGCGGCTCGAATGCCGGGCGGCTGATCGATCGACAACTGCTCGGAGATCGCCAGGTGCATCGACAGGTGCAGGAACGGATTGGTCTGGCCGCGCTCCGGCGAATAGTCCTGCGCCTGGGCGGCGGGACCATCGGCGAGATCGGCGTGATATTCGGGATGCTCGACGATCCAGTCGGCGGCGATCGCCTCGAGCGGCGTCAAAATCTCGCCCTGGCGTTGTTTGCGCCAGGTGTCGGTGAAAAAGAGGCGAACTTCGTCGCGGCTGGGATTGAACATCGTGGAACCGGTGCGTGGGAGTGGAGACGCGGAGCGCGACGGTGCGGGTCCGCAGTGCGCGCTGCGCGTAAGGCACTATTTTACGCGGCGGCCGCGTGGGCTGCAGGCGCGCTGCACGGCCTCGGGTTTCGAGCTGGGCCGGCCTTATAGATCGGGTGGCGGGGTCTTCGGCCGGAACTCGCACAGCGGCTCGATCGCGCAATGCCAGCATTCGGGGCGGCGCGCCTTGCACACGTAGCGTCCATGCAGGATCAGCCAGTGGTGCGCATCCTGCCTGAATTCGGCGGGCGTGAATTTTTCGAGTGCCGCTTCGACCGCGCGCACGTCCTTGCCGGGCGCGAGGCCGGTGCGGTTGGCGACGCGGAAAATGTGCGTGTCGACCGCGATGGTCGGATGGCCGAATGCGGTGTTCAGGATCACGTTGGCCGTTTTGCGGCCGACACCGGGCAGCCCTTCGAGTGCCTCGCGATCCTCCGGCACCTCGCCGCCATACTGGTCGAGCAGAATGCGGCAGGTCGCGATTACGTTCTTCGCCTTCGTGCGATACAGACCGATCGTCCTGATATAGCTCGCGACACCTTCCTCGCCGAGGTCGAACACCTTCTGCGGCGTGTTCGCGACCGGAAACATCCTGCGCATCGCCTTGTTGACCGACACGTCGGTCGCCTGCGCCGACAACAGCACCGCGATCAGCAGTTCGAACGGCGTCGTGTACTCGAGCTCGGTGGTCGGATGCGGATTGAGGCTCTGAAGCGTTTCGTAGATCGCGCGGCGTTTGTTCGCGTTCATGCGGAGCGGGTCCGTGTGAGTGGGCCTGGTTGCGTCGGCGTGGTCAGCGCGCGGTTGGCGGTGAGTTGGACGGTGGATTGGACTCATTTGACTCGTCGGACTGCTGCTCCGAGCCGGGCGTGTCGCCACCGCTGGCAAGACCGAGACGGCGGCGGCGCGCTTCGGCGGCGTCGATCTGTGCCTGCACGTCGGCGCTGACGTTCTCGGTGTTCAGCGGTCCCTCGCCTTTCGCGGCCAAGTCTTCCTTCTTCTTGCGCGCGCGTTCGAGCGCGGCCTGGATGATCGCGCGTTTCTTCGCTTCCGCGTCGTCCGCAATCGGGGCGGCGGGAGCCTCGGACGGCACTGTCGCGGCGTTTGCCGCAACCGCGTCCGGCGCAGCCGGCGGCGCGCTTGCGGCTCGCCGCGCCGCAGCGCGCGCTTCGGCGGCGTCGCGCTCGCGCGCGAGACGGGTCTCGTGGCGGTTATGACGCGCCCGCGCCGCGTCCGCGTGGCTTTGGCTCCATGCATCCCAGCCGGTGGCCTCGCCGGTCACGGGGAGCATCGTGATGCAGTCGACCGGGCAGGGCGGCACGCACAGGTCGCAGCCGGTGCATAGCTCGGCGACCACGGAGTGCATCTGTTTCGGTGCGCCAACTATCGCGTCGACCGGACACGCCTGCATGCACAGCGTGCAGCCGATGCACACCTGTTCGTCGATAACCGCCAACGGACGCGGACGTTCGACGCCATTGGCCGAATTGAGCGGAATCACCGGTTTGCCGAGCAGCGCGGCGAGGCGCGCGATGCCCTCGGCGCCGCCGGGCGGGCACTGGTTATAGTTCGCCTCGCCATTGGCGACGGCTTCGGCATACGGACGGCATGCGGGATAACCGCACTTCGTGCATTGCGTTTGGGGCAGCAGATCTTCGATGCGATCCGCGAGTGTTTTGACGTCTGTCACGGTTGCGGCGCGGGGGTTTGCCGTGCGATCGCACGACCTGAACTAAATAGCACATTATCGCCGATTTCCCGGATTGCCATTCGCAATCCATGTGCCATAATCGAAGCGCTTCATTCGAAAGACCGCAGAAAAGGGTGTGTTTCCCAACCATGACGCGCCCGCTAAACGCCGCCACAAAAAGGCTCGAGGAGAGGCCGGCGGCGCAATCCGGAGAACGCGGCTCACGAAGACGATGCCACCATGAATCAGCCGAAAATCAAAAGAGATCCTGAAGGCACGAGGCGCCGCATCTTGCTCGCGGCGGCGGAAGAGTTTGCAAATGGAGGGCTGTTCGGCGCGCGGGTCGATCAGATCGCTCGCCGCGCGGAAACCAATGAACGAATGCTCTATTACTACTTCGGTAGCAAGGAGCAGCTATTCACCGCGGTACTCGAGCACGCGTTCAGCGCGCTCAACGAAGCGGAACGCACGCTCGAACTCAACGGAATCGCGCCGGTCGAGGCGGTTACGCGCCTCGCGCATTTCGTGTGGGACTACTACCGCGATCATCCCGAGTTGTTGAGGCTCATCAACAACGAGAATCTGCATGAAGCACGCTATATGCAGAAGTCCACGCGCATACGCGAAATGATCTCGCCGATCGTCGCCACGCTCGGCGGCATTCTCGAACGTGGGCAGCGCGCGGGACTGTTTCGCACGAACATCGACCCGCTGCGCTTTTACGTGACGCTCTCGGGCATGGGCTACTACATCGTGTCGAACCGTTTCACGCTCGAGGCGACGCTCGGCCGCGATTTCAGCAGCGCCGCCGAACGCAGCGAGGTGATTCAGATGAATACCGAACTGCTGCTCGCGTATTTGTTGAGAAAGTAACGGGCAGTGCCGCGGTGATCATGGCCGTGGCAAAAAATCAGTATCACGAACAAAGCGCGATAAAAAAGCCAACGGCCTCGAACGGGACCGTTGGCTTTTTATATGCCAGTGCAAGTTTGATGCTCAGGCTTCGACTTTTTCTTTCGCCGTTTTTGCTGCCTTGTTGTGCTCGAGAATGAAGTCGCGCAATTGCGGGTAAATGATCGTGCGCCAGCGGCGGCCCGAGAAAATGCCGTAGTGGCCGCATTTCTCCGCAGTGAAGTGACGCTTGTTCTTCGCCGGAATGCCGCTGCACAAGTCGTGCGCCGCGTAAGTCTGGCCGTCGCCGGAAATGTCGTCGAGTTCACCTTCGATCGTAAACAGCGCGGTCGTCGTGATGTCCTGCGGCCGCACCGGTTCGCCGTTGACGACCCACGTGCCCTCGGCAAGACGGAACTCCTGGAACACGACGCGGATCGTGTCGAGGTAATAATCGGCATCCATGTCGAGCACCGCGTTGTACTCGTCGTAGAAGCGGCGGTGCGCTTCGGCGTCGTCCTCGTCGCCGCGCAGCAGGCTCTGGTAGAAATCCCAGTGCGACGCCGCGTGACGCTCCGGATTCATCGCGACGAAACCGGTGTGCTGCAGGAAGCCGGGATAGACCTTGCGGCCCGCGCCGGGATAGTTCGGCGGCACCGTGAAGATCACGTTGTTCTCGAACCACTCGTACGAGTGCTGCGTGGCCAGCGAATTGACCGAGGTCGGGCTCTTTCGTGCGTCGATCGGGCCACCCATCATGGTCATCGTGCGCGGCGTGTCCTCGCCGCGGCTCGCCATCAGCGAAATGGCGGCGAGCACCGGCACGGTCGGCTGGCACACCGAGATCACGTGCAGATTCTTCGCGCCGATATGGCGAATGAATTCCTGGATATACGCGATGTAGTCGTTCAGACCGAACCAGCCGGCTTCTAGCGGCACCATGCGCGCGTCGAGCCAGTCGGTGATGTAGACCTTGTGGTCTTGCAGCAACGTGCGCACGGTATCGCGTAGCAGTGTGGCGTGGTGTCCTGACAACGGTGCGCAGACGAGCACGACCGGTTCGTCTTTCAATTGGCTGACAGCTTCGCTGTCGTCCGCGAAGCGCTTGAAGCGCATCAGACGGCAGAACGGCTTTTCGATGAACGTCTGCTCGACGATCGGAATGTTATGGCCGTCTTTGACAATCTGGTGAATATTGAACTCGGGCTTTTCGTAGTCCTTGCCGAGCCGGTAAAGCAGTTCGTAGCCGGCGGAAAGGCGCGTGGCGCCCGGAACATACGCTAGCGGACTGGCCGGATTCGCAAATGATTTCGATGCGGCCTGAGCCCAGGCGGTGAGGGGGCTCAACATCGCCCGCTGGAATTCATGAAATTGATAGAGCATGTTTGCTCCGTTTTAAGCGGTTCGCATGGGGCTTCGCAAACACGCGTGAGGCGTTGCGGCGGGCCATTGTGGTTGTAGGCACATTATTGTCGGCCGACAGTCAGATCGATAATATCGAATAAGGTAAATTTGTGCAATGCAACAATATTCGCATTCAGTGTACGCAAATTGTCACTGCGTCATGCTAATGGCGATGCTGCTCCGCCGCTATCAGGGCTTGCCTGAACCTCAAGCTCCATCGCGCGCGCCGGATGGCCGGTCGCCTGCGCCATCTCCTGCTCGTGCTTCATCAGGTTCAGTCCGGTGTTCACGAGCGCAACGTGGGAGAACGCCTGCGGAAAATTGCCGACGAGACGTTTATCGACCGGGTCGTACTCCTCGGACAGCAGGCCGACGTCGTTGCACAGCGCGAGCAGCCGCTCGTACATCTCGGTTGCTTCCTGCACGCGTCCCTGCAGCGCAAGGTTATCCACCATCCAGAACGAACACGCAAGAAAGGTGCCTTCCCCCGGTGGCAAGCCGTCGTCGTATTCCGTGGTGCGGTAGCGCAGCACGAAGCCGCCGTGCATCAGGTCCCGCTCGATCGCCTCGACCGTGCCCTTGATGCGCGGATCCTGCGGCGGCAGGAAGGCGACCAGCGGCATCAGCAGCACGCTCGCGTCGAGCTGATCGCTGCCGTAGTACTGCGAGAACGCGTTGAGCTGCGGATTCCACGCCTTCTCGCAGACCTCGGCGTGGATCGTGTCACGCGTCGCGCGCCATTCGTCGAGGGGGCCGTCGAGCTTGAACATTTCGGCCGAGCGGATCGCGCGGTCGAACGCGACCCACGCCATCACCTTCGAGAACGTGAAATGCTCGGGGCCGCCGCGCGTCTCCCAGATGCCTTCGTCGGGTTCGCGCCAGATCGTGCTCAGGTGCTCGAGCAGCGCGCGCTGCACGCTCCACGCGGTGACGTCCGCCTGCAGGCCGCCGACGCGCGCCAGATGCAGCGCGTTCATCACCTCGCCGTAGACGTCGAGCTGACGCTGCCCGACCGCATTGTTGCCGATGCGCACCGGTTTCGCGCCCTCGTAGCCGGGCAGCCAGTCGATTTCGGATTCGGGCAGGCGCCGCTCGCCGCCGATGCCGTACATGATCTGCAACTGGTCCGGCGCGCCCGCCATCACGCGGCCGAGCCAGCTGCGCCAGGCGCGCGCTTCGTCGTAGTAGCCGCCGCGCATCATCGCGAGCAGCGTGATGGTCGCGTCGCGCAGCCAGCAGTAGCGGTAGTCCCAGTTGCGCGTGCCGCCGAGCCGCTCGGGCAGCGACGTGGTCGGCGCCGCGACGATGCCGCCGGTCGGCTCGTAGGCGAGCGCGCGCAGCGTGATCAGCGAGCGGCGGATCGGCCCGGCCCAGCGTCCTTCGACGGTGCCGCGCGCCGCCCATTCGAGCCAGTGGTTCTCGGTGCGCGCGAGCGACGTGTGCGGATCGCGCGCGGGCGGAATGCGCAGATGCGACGCCGCGTACGCGAGCGAGAACGGCACGCGCTCGCCCTCGGTTACCGTGAATTCCGCGACGGTCTTCATGTCTTCGCCGTGCAGTTCGACCGGCGTGCGCAGCACCGCGTTGTCGGGGCCGACGATCGCCTTGATGCCGCTGTCGTGCTTGAGCTTGTCGACCCATGGAATCGAGAAGCCGTAGTCGAAGCGCAGCACGAGTTCCATCTTCATGCGCACGGTGCCGCGCTTGCCGACGACGATGCGGATCAGCTCCGACCAGCCGTTGCCGGGCGGCATGAAATCGATCAGCGTGACGGCGCCCTCGGGCGTTTCGAAGTCGGTTTCGAGGATCAGCGTTTCGCCGCGATAGCGCCGCGTGATGGTCGGCGCGCCGTGCTCGCCCTCGGTGGCGGGGGCGATCAGCCAACGGCCGTTGTCGGGCGAGCCGAGCAGCGCGGCGAAGCAGGCGCCCGAGTCGAAGCGCGGCCAGCAGAGCCAGTCGACGGAACCCTCGCGGGAGATGAGCGCGGCGGTATGGCCGTCGCCGATGAGTGCGTAGTCTTCGATGTGTGCAGGCATGGAAAGCGTGTCGGAAAACGAGTCGTTATTACGGACGGCCACAGCAGCCGCGCTTCGAGTGGGCGTTATTACCGGACCACGATCGGCAGTGTTTGGTTCACCGCACAGTGCGGCAAAACGCGGGTTGGAAAATTGTCAAATCCATGCATACAATTAAATTTCATGCCGATGTTCGGCGACCTGCCGGACTGCGAATCGGCCTTGCTCATGGCGGTTGCAGACGCCGTTTCCGAGGACGAAAGCCATGCTGAACCCTTCGAAATCCGATTGCATCACAATTCTCTCGGCCGCCAGCCAGCTTGCCGGCGACTCCATGTTGCCACTCGATCATGGCCGGCTCGGCCTGAGCCGCAACGGCATGCTGGCTGCCGCCTCCTTCCTGGTCGAGCGGGCCTGCTTCCGGCGCTATCAGCAGGATGCCGATCATTATGCGGTCGGCGCGCTGTCGTTGCAGGGGCGCCTGCGGCTCGAACAGCTGGCGAACGGTTGAGCGGTAGGGCCGAGCGTTCGTAGCGCAGGTTCGTGGCGTATCCGCGCCGGCCATTCGCCGCATCCCTTCGTACCGCGCCTTCCCATTTCCTATCCGTATCTTCACGCCGCGTCGCGTCAGGTCGATCGTTCGCGTGGCGCGGGTATCGCGCGCGTCAATCTTGCGCGCGATACCCGCTTCCCGCATATGTCACGGCGTGACATTTGCCGCGCTCTCACACTGGCGAGTGGCGCTGGCGCCCAGCGAACCTTCCCTTCGTGCGAAACCACCTCGATACCGGACGCAAATCTCGCGCCCGGCGTCGTGGCACCTGTCGCTCACAGATGCGACGAGCCCACGCCGAAGATCCCGATGATGCCGATGATGATCAGGTAAAGCGCGACGATGTAGTTCAACAGGCGCGGCATGATCAGGATCAGGATGCCGGCGATCAGCGAAACGAGCGGGCCCAGGCTGAGAGTGACGTTCATGGAGACTCCGTGGTTGAGACGCGTGATGCGCGATTGAGGAAACGATTGAAAAACGTCCCGCCGCGCGGGACCCAAGCCGCTGGCGCAGACCGTGCCGCAGCGATGGATTCACTGCATGATCCGACCTGACGCTCTTATACTGACTTCGACAACAACAACGTGGAACGACGCTCGATTCGCGGCGCGGCAGACCAGACACCGTTACAACCGCTCGTACCCCGGCTCATACGCGAGCCCGTACCAGACAACCGATGTCGAGGAGGTCTCATGCTTCACAGTCGCCGTGCCGTCGGGCGTATTGCCGTGCGCCCAGTTCCGACTTCCGTTTTTACTTCTGTTCTTGCCAGTGTTGCCTTTCAGGGTTCCCGTCCGCGTGGCGCTGACCGCGCCGCTCCATCTGCCGTGGATTGCACGGCGGAAAGCACCGCCCGGCGCGCAACGCGGCCAACGCCGTTGCGGGCCGCCCGTTCGATAATAAGAGGTTTCGCGCTCATGGTTTCGATTGTTGCTTCGCACGCGTATGCGCAAGATTCTGGCCCGGTCCCCGCGGACGGCGTCTATACGCTGCTGGTCGGTACTTACACCAGCGGCAGGAGCGAGGGCATCTACGTCTTTCGCTTCGATACGAAGACCGGCGCGGCGACCCAGGTGTCGGTCGCGCAGACGGTCAATCCGTCGTTTCTGGTCGTGAGCCGCGACCGCCGCTTCGTCTATTCGGTCAACGAATTGCCCGGTGACAACGGCCCGGCCACGCAGCGCGGCGGGATCAGCGCGTTCGGCTTCGATGCCGCGCGCGGGCAACTGACGTTTCTGAACAAGGTGTCGTCGGACGGCAATGATCCGTGCTATCTGAGCATCTCGGCGGACGGCAAGTATCTGCTGGGCGCGAACTATTCGGTCGCGCCCGATCCGGGCGGCAGTTTCGCGGTGTTTCCGCTGCAGGCGAACGGCCAGGTCGGCACCTCGGTGCAGACCGTGCATCACGAGGGCGGCGGTCCGGTGAAAGGGCGGCAGGACAACTCGCACGTGCATTCGACCGTGTTCTCGCCTGACGGCCGCTATCTGTTCGCGCA
This sequence comes from Paraburkholderia tuberum STM678, assembly GCF_902833905.1. Taxonomy (GTDB): domain Bacteria; phylum Pseudomonadota; class Gammaproteobacteria; order Burkholderiales; family Burkholderiaceae; genus Paraburkholderia; species Paraburkholderia tuberum. The sequence goes on from NZ_CADFGP010000015.1 coordinate 26,964, forward strand.
GGACCTCGGCGCCGACAAGCTGTACTCGTACCGCTACGCGCCGCAGAGCAGCGCCGGCGCGGGTCCATTCATCGCGACGAACTGGGGCTACACGCAGCAGAAGGCCGGCACGGGTCCGCGCCATCTGATCTTTGGCGCGGACGGCAAGCACGCGTATCTGACGAGCGAACTCGCGGCGACCGTCAGCACGTTCGACTACCACGACGGCAGGCTGAAGCTCGTGCAGACGCTGCCATTGAGCGAGCCTGACTTCAAGGGGAAGGTGGGCGCGGCGGCGATCCATATGTCGCCGGACGGACGCTTCGTGTATGCATCCAATCGCGGCGACGCGAACGAGATCGTGATCTTCTCGATCGATCCCGCCACTGGACACCTGAAGCAGATCGGTCGGCAGTCGAGCCTCGGCAAATCGCCGCGCGAGTTCACCATCGATCCGACCGGCAACTGGCTGATCGTCGGCAATCAGCTGAGCGACACGGTCTATGTGTTCAAGCGCGATCCGCAGACGGGGCTGCTCGATCCGAACCCGAAGCAGCATTTCGATCTCGGCTCGCCGGTCGACTTCAAGCTGGTATCACCGTCGTGATGCGCGGCACGCGCGGGTAAATGAAAAACGGACAGCTCACATCCTGAGGCTGTCCGTTTTTTCTTCCGGATCATCGCCGACCCGGTTAGCGATTCACCGGGCGCTCATTCCGCCGGCCCCGGCGCCAGCACTTCGCGGCTGCCGTTGATGCTCATCGCCGACACGAGGCCGGCCGTCTCCATCTGCTCGACGAGCCGCGCCGCGCGGTTATAGCCGATGCGCAACTGCCGCTGCACCGACGAGATCGAGGCGCGCCGCGTGCGTACGACGAACGCGACTGCTTCGTCATACAGCGGATCGGCTTCCGCATCCGGCGCTTCGCCGAACAGGTCCTGGGCCGCGCCGCCATCGGCGGCCGGGCCGTCGAGAATGCCTTCCTCGTATTGTGGCTCGCCGAACTGCTTCAGATATTCGACGATCGCATGCACTTCCTCGTCGGCGACGAACGCGCCGTGCACGCGCTGCGGGTAGCCGGTGCCCGGCGGCAAAAACAGCATGTCGCCCTGGCCGAGCAGCGACTCGGCGCCCATCTGGTCGAGAATCGTGCGCGAGTCGATCTTCGACGACACCTGGAACGCGACGCGCGTCGGAATGTTCGCCTTGATGAGACCGGTGATGACGTCGACGGACGGCCGCTGCGTCGCGAGGATCAGGTGGATGCCGGCCGCGCGCGCCTTCTGCGCGAGCCGCGCGATCAGCTCCTCGATCTTCTTGCCGGCGACCATCATCAGGTCGGCGAGCTCGTCGATGACGACGACGATCAGCGGCAGCGGCGCCAGCGGCTCGGGCGCATCGGGCGTCAGCGAGAACGGGTTGCCGAGCTTCTTGCCCTTCGCCTCGGTGTCGCGGATCTTCTGGTTGAAGCCGGCGAGATTGCGCACGCCGACGGCCGACATCAGCCGGTAGCGCTTTTCCATTTCGCCGACGCACCAGTTCAGCGCGTTGGCCGCGAGCTTCATGTCGGTGACGACCGGCGCGAGCAGATGCGGAATGCCTTCGTAGACCGAAAGTTCGAGCATCTTCGGGTCGATCATGATCAGGCGCACTTCCTCTGGCGTCGCCTTGAACAGCAGCGAGCAGATCATCGCGTTGATCGCGACCGATTTGCCCGAGCCGGTCGTGCCGGCCACCAGCATGTGCGGCGCCTTCGCGAGATCGGCGACGACGGGATGGCCGGTGATGTCCTTGCCCATCGCAAGCGTGAGTCGCGAGTGCGAGTTCTGGTAGACGCTCGCCTCGAGAATTTCCGAGAGGCGGATCGTTTGGCGCTTCGCGTTCGGCAGTTCGAGGCCCATGCAGGTCTTGCCCGGAATCGTTTCGACCACGCGGATCGACGTGAGACCGAGACCGCGCGACAGGTCCTTCATCAGACCGACGATCTGGCTGCCGCGCACGCCGAGCGCCGGTTCGACTTCGAAGCGTGTGATGACCGGACCCGCCGATGCGCCGACCACCATCACCGGCACCTTGAATTCCTGCAGGCGCTGCTCGATCAGCAGGCCGGTTTCGCGGAGCTTTTCATCCGGGATCGGTTCGATGTCGGCATCGGCGGGGGCGAGCAGATCGAGCGTCGGCAGTTCGACCATCGATGCGGCCGGCGCATGGAACTCGAAGCCGTTGACCGGCGCGTGGCCGGGCAGCGGCGGGCGGGCGGCGGGCTCGGCAGTGGGTTGGTCGGCGGATTGGACCTGCGGTTGCGGTGTTAGCGCGGGCGAAGACGACGGAGCCGGCGACGGAGCCGGCGACGGTTCGGCGGCCGGCGTGTTCGCGGCAGGCGTTGCGCTTGCGCCGACCGAAGGCTCGATGCTGGTCGCCGGCGCGGCGAAGCCCGGGAAACGGACTACGTTCGAGACGACGGCCGGTGCGGTTGCCGGCATAGCGAGATTCGCCGCACTCGTCGAAGTCGACGACGGCGAGTCGTTTGCGGTGGTGTTCGCGGGCTCGTTCACAGCGGGCAGGGCAGGGGCGTGCGACGTCGCGGGCTCACCTGACTGCGCACTTTCGCTGGCGAGTTCCGAGACCGTCGCGCCGGACCACGGCGGCACGCTTGCGCTCGACGGCGCGGCGGCCTCCGTCTGCGGCGAGTCCGCTGACGCGGCCGCGCGTTGAGCCGCGGCGGGGCCGAGCTTGCTCTCCCAAGGCACGAGCGTCTTGTCGATGACGATTTCGGCTGCCGGAGCCCGCGCTCGCGGAGGCGTCGCGGTGTCGGCGGTGGCCGGTTCGACGGTTCGCGCGGATTCCTCCCCCTGCGATGCCGGGACGCTGGTGTTTGTTGCTGTCTGCGTCGAATCGTTTTGAACCGCCGGTGCGTCTTCTTGCGAAGCATCGTCCCGTAGGCTGGCTGCGAAGCGCTCGAATGGCGTCGCCGTCGGCGACTCATGTTGCGGCGCGCTTGCGGCGGGTTCGGTGGCGGCAGGCTCAGCCACAGCGGATGCCGATGGCTCGACAACCGCGGATTCGACAGCCGCAGCAGCCACGTCGGCCACCGACTCGGTTGCAGTCGTCGTCTGCGGCGCAGCCGTAAGCGGCGCATGAATGACGGGCGGTTCGGTCGGCCATTGCGCAACCGCTTCGTTGCCGCCCTCGACCGACCTCTCGGACTCGGCCACCGCACGCTCAGCCGGCAACTCGACCGATGCGGTTTCTTGCTGCGACTGCGCCGGCGACACCATCCGCGCCGAACTCTCCACGCTCTGCGCCTGCGGCGCCGCAACCGTCTCGCCGTTTTCGACAGGTAGCACGTCCCGCTGCGCCGGCGGCACATCGAACGTCGTCGACGCACGCTCTGCATCGCCAATCTTCGTGCTATCGGCGCCACGGCTGCGCGCCAGGCTCACGCCGGCCATGTCGGTCCAGCGCGCGGCGTTTTCCGCGATGCTGCGCAGCGTTTCCTCGACGCTCGCGGGCGGCGCGACCGTCGACGCGTTCGTCATCGTTCCGGTGAAGTTCGGTGTAGGCCGGCGCACCGTCGACGGCGAGGTGACGCTATTGGCGCGCGAAGCGGCCGGGAACGGTTGACGAGGGGTCGCGCCGCGATTGAGCGGCGCGCTGCCGTCGGCCGGACGTGGCAGCGACGACGGGCGGCTTGCGCGGCCCGCGGCATTCATCGATCCCGCTGTGATGCCGATACCGGCGCCCGAGGCGGCGGCGCGGCCCGCCATTGCCTGTGCCGCTCGCGCCGACACGCCGGCCGCGTTGGCGGCCGTCGCCGCCAACGCGGCACTGGAGCCGAACGACGCGGCCGCACGCTGATCTCCGACCGAACGCCGCCCGACCTGCGCAGCGCCATCACGAGCCGACATGCCCGATGCACCCGCCGCACCCAGCGATGCCGCCGCCGTCGCCGCGCGCGGCTCCGTGGTGCGCAACCAGCCGGCCGGCGCGACCGGCTCGGCCGGCACGAATGGTGCGGCGGATCTGTCCGCAGCCTTGTCCGCATGCAGCGCCTGCGTTGCCGTCGACGTTGCCGGGCGCGGCGACGCGCTCGACCCCGTGCGTAGCACCGGCTCGGTCTGCTTGACCGGCCCGCGCGCCGCGTCAGCGGCCGCACCGGCTCGCCCGCTTGCGCCGGCGCCACGGGCGGAAGCGTCCTTGCTAACCGCGATGCCAGCCGCCGCGGTGCCGGCAGCAGCGGCGGAGCCCGCGCCGCGCCCGCTCGCGGGCGGACGCCACACCGTCGGCCGCGCGTAGCGACCCTTGTTATTGCGTGGCGCCATCGTGTTGGTAGCAGGCGACACATGCGACGGCGCGCCGTCGTCGACGCTGCGGTGGCGGCGCGCATCCTCGTCGCGCTTCGCGAGTCCCCGCGACAGACCGAGGCCGAACGCGCCGTCGGCCCAAACGGCGACGTCGCTCCAGCGGAAGTCGACGAGCCACGGCAGGCTGATCACGAGCAGCGCGAGCGCCGCGAGCGGCGTGCCGACATGGCCGAGCAGATGTCCAAGCCCCGCGGCGAGCGCATGACCGAAACCATTGATGCCGGCAACGCCGATCAGCGAGCCCTCGAGCGTGCAACTCGCGATCAGCACGCAGACGAAGCCGAGCCACAGCCGGATCGTGCCGGGGCCGCGCAGACCCGCGCCGCCCGGCAGCATCGACTTCACGAGGCGCCACAAAAGAGGAATGAACCAGACGGCCGACCCGCCGAACCAGCCGAAAACTACCGTGTGCATACCAGACATCTACGAATGACGGAGCGCGCGAGAAGCGCAATCCGTCGAGTTTAAACGGCGCAGCGCACGGCTTCGAAGGCCGGCGCAAATCCCGAACGCGGCGCAAACTCGCATCACTTGTCGCTGCGATCGAAAATCAGGGTGTCGCCGTTGTCGAGGATTAGCTGCATCTGCTGCGGCGCTCGCATCTGCACGCCGGTGCGATCGATGCGCTCGAGTGCATCGAGGAACGGCTTCTCGATGTCGCCGCCCGGCGAGACGCACGCCATGCGTGTGCCGGCGAGGGAACCGAAGCTCAGCTTGCCGTCCTTCAGCATGTACGAACCCATGAAGCGGTTGCAGCCGGAAAAGCCGCTCGCGTGACGCCGGCCGCCTTCCGTCGACAACGTCAGCGTGAGCGGCTTCTGATCCTTCGACGGCACCGCGCGCGCCGTGCCGTCGGCGTTCTTCCACGAGCTCAGCACCCAGCTGGTGTCGTCGAGCAGTTGCACGGCGGCGGGATTGAACGGATCAGGCGGCGGCGCCGACGAGTCCGGATGCTTCGGGATCGCGCAGGCACCGAGCAGCGCGGCGATGCTCAACGCGGCGACGGCCGTGCGCAGGCACGGAATGATGCGCGCAAGAGGTCGCGGGCGGGAGCGGATGAGCATGGCGTCGTTCCTGTTCAAACTGGCGAAGGCGTAAGGGTAACGTACTAGGGTCTGTTTACATATGGAACGCACGTGCGTTGCCGCGAGAAGGGCCGCTCGCTGCGTCATGCTCCTTGCGAATACGTCGAGTATTCGCGGCGTCGCAATCCTTGCGAGCGGCCCTTCTCGCGGCAACCCCAGTTCTGAATTTCATTCCAGGGGAATGCCCGCTATCGGCCGCATGGCGGCGTCGTGCGTCGCTCACGTGGCGCGGCCACGCAGCGCTCCTTACTCCTTGCCCTGCGCCCCGAAGGAAGTCCCCTTGGGGGACGGCCGATAGCGGGCATTCGCACGTGCGTTCCATATGTAAACAGACCCTAAGCTTGTCGTGCGCGAGCGATGCTCGCGGTGACGTGATCGCGGCTGCGAACGTCGACGCGGCGGCACGGTTCCGCTCGACCGCCACGGCCTCGCGAGCGCACCCAAAGCGCACCCTGAGCGCCGCGCGGCAAGGGGCCCGCATGTTAACATCGCGGTCTGTCCAATCCCACCCTCATCCCGACTTTTATCTGGAGTTCCCATGCAGATCGGCCAACGGATCGGCACGCCCCTTTCTGAATCCGCGACGCGCGTGATGCTGCTCGGCGCCGGCGAACTCGGCAAGGAAGTGATCATCGCGCTGCAACGGCTGGGCGTCGAAGTGATCGCCGTCGACCGTTACCCGAACGCGCCGGGCCATCAGGTCGCGCATCGCGCGCATGTGATCGACATGACCGACCGCGCCGCGCTGCGCGCGCTGGTCGAGCAGGAGCGCCCGCATCTGATCGTCCCCGAAATCGAGGCGATCGCCACCGACGAGCTCGCCGCGATCGAAACCGAGGCGCTCGCCGAGGTGATCCCGACCGCGCGTGCCACCCAATTGACGATGAACCGCGAAGGCATCCGCCGCCTCGCTGCGGAGGAGCTTGGCCTCGCGACCTCGCCGTACGCATTCGCCGATTCGCTCGACGAGCTGCGCGCGGGCATCGCGAAGGTCGGCTATCCGTGCGTCGTGAAACCGGTGATGTCGTCGTCGGGCAAGGGGCAGTCGGTGCTGCGCGGCGACGCCGACGTCGAACCCGCCTGGCAGTACGCGATGGCGGGCGGCCGCGTGAATTTCGGGCGCGTGATCGTCGAGGGTTTCATCGACTTCGAATACGAAATCACGCAGCTCACCGTGCGCGCGATCGACCCGGCGAGCGGTGCGGTCGGCACGTACTTCTGCGATCCGATCGGCCACGTGCAGGTCGCGGGCGACTATGTCGAATCGTGGCAGCCGCAGCCGATGAGCCCGCTCGCGCTCGAGCGTTCGCGCGAGATCGCGCACAAGGTGACGGCGGCGCTCGGCGGCCGCGGCCTGTTTGGCGTGGAACTTTTCGTGCGCGGCGACGACGTATGGTTTTCGGAAGTCAGCCCGCGTCCGCACGACACGGGGCTCGTCACGCTGTGCTCGCAGCGCTTCTCGGAGTTCGAACTGCATGCGCGCGCGATCCTCGGCCTGCCGGTCGATACGTCGCTGCGTGCGGCGGGCGCGTCGGCGGTGATCTACGGCGGTCGCGACGAGGCCGGCATCGCGTTCGAAGGCGTCGCGGCCGCACTTGCGGTGCCCAATGCGGATCTGCGCCTGTTCGGAAAGCCGGAAAGCTTCGTCAAACGTCGCATGGGCGTCGCGCTCGCGACCGGCGAGAACATCGGGCAAGCGCGCTCGCGTGCCAGGCAGGCGGCGGCAGCGGTGCGGCCGGTGTCGGCGAAGTAACGGGCAGGCGGCGAGGCGCGGCGCAAAAGTGTGCGGGACGCACACGAAAGAGCCCACCGCATTCGTTTCTGGCTTATCGAAGCAAAGAGATCGGAGGAGGATCGTATGGCGCTTGAATCTCGCAGCAATCCATGGCGCGGCGCGCTTCGCCGGGTCGGCGCACTCGGCGTGGCGTTCGCGCTGTGCGCCGGCATCAGCGGCTGCGGGCTCGCGGCCGCGCCGTGCCGGATCGCTTCGGCGGGACTGAAGATCGTGCCGGTGGTCGGCCACGTCGCCGCTGCGCCGACCGATGCGTGTGCCGGCGTGATCGATCCTTGAAGCGTCGTTGAGCTGTCCGTGAATCGCCCATGAGCTGTCTGTGACTCGGCCGTGACTCGGCCGTGACTCGGCTGTGACCGGCGTCGCGGCCGGTGTTGCCCTCCCTGCCTGACCCCCGCAACAATCGAGGTGTTCGATGAAGACATGGCGTGTTGCAATCCTCTCGACGGCAGCATGGACGGTGGCCTGGCTGGCGGCATCTTCCGGCGGCGCATCGGCCGCGCCATTGCAATTCAAGCACATCGAGGGCAAGAACCATCAGACGCGCAAATACACCTGCGCGACCGGCAAGATCCTGCAAGTCACCTACTGGAACGCGCAGAACGGCCAGAGCTTCGCCGTGCTGCCGGTGAAAGGCGCGTCGATGCTGTTCGTCAACACGATCTCGGCGTCCGGTGCGAAGTACCAGGCCGGCAGCTACACCTGGTGGACCAAGGGTCCGCGCGCCAATCTATATGACCTGACGAGCGGCGAGAACGCGCCGCCGATTCTCTCCGACTGCGTGACCGTGATTCGCTGATTTGCTGATCGGCGGACACATGCACCGCATGCGGCGGCTTCATTCCCTACCGCCGCCTCTTCTTCTCGCGCCTGGCTTCCTGTCCCGCGCCGCCTCGTGCGCTCGCGCGCATCGTTTCCGTTCGAGTAGTAAGCTGTCCGGCATGGCGTTCGCCATGCCGTTTGCCATGCCGCGCGCGCGGAGCGGTGTTTCGCGCGCAGCCGTCGTTGTCGTCTTCGATTGTCCGTTCCCCGAGTCATCAAGCGAGCCCCTCAATGAAAGCATCGGACCTGTTCGTCAAATCGCTGGAAGCCGAAGGTGTCGAGTATGTGTTTGGCATCCCCGGTGAAGAAAATCTCGATCTGCTGGAGTCGCTGCGCCGCTCGAAAATCCGTCTGATCCTCACGCGCCACGAGCAGGCGGCCGGCTTCATGGCCGCCACCTACGGGCGGCTCACCGGCCGCACGGGAGTATGTCTGGCGACGCTCGGCCCCGGCGCGACCAACTTCGTGACCGCGGCCGCCTACGCGCAGCTGGGCGGCATGCCGATGCTGATGGTCACGGGCCAGAAGCCGATCAAATCGAGCAAGCAGGGGCACTTCCAGATCGTCGACGTGGTGCGGATGATGGAGCCGCTCACCAAGTACACACGGCAGATCGTGTCGATCGGCAACATTCCGGCGACGGTGCGCGAGGCGGTGCGCCGCGCCGAGGAGGAACGCCCGGGCGCCACGCACCTCGAATTGCCCGAGGACGTCGCGCACGAAGAGGGCGACGGCAAGCCGATTCCGAAGAGCTACAGCCGCCGTCCGGTCGCCGAGGAAAGGGCGGTCGCGCGCGCGGTCGAGGCGATCACCGCCGCGAAGCATCCGCTGCTGATGATCGGCGCGGGCGGCAACCGCAAAACCACCACGAAGATGCTGCGCGAGTTCGTCGACCAGATCGGCATTCCGTTTTTCACCACGCAGATGGGCAAGGGCGTGATCGACGAATCGCATCCGATGTGGCTCGGCAACGCGACGCTCTCCGACGGCGATTTCGTGCACCGAGCGATCGAGCACGCCGACTGCATCATCAACGTCGGTCACGACGTGATCGAAAAGCCGCCGTTTTTCATGCGCAGCGGCGAGGCGGGCGAGAAGACCGTGATCCACGTGAACTTCCTCGGCGCCGAAGTCGATCCGGTGTATTTCCCGCAGATCGAAGTGGTCGGCGATATCGCCAACGCGGTGTGGCAGCTCAAGGAGAGCCTGAAGACGCGTCAGGAGCATTGGGACTTCACGCGTTTCAAGGAGATCAAGGAGCACTTCGAGGCGCATCTGGTGAAGGGCCAGCACGACGACCGCTTTCCGATGTACCCGGTGCGGATCGTCAACGACGTGTACGAGACCACGCCGGTCGACGGCATCGTGTGTCTGGATAACGGCATGTACAAGATCTGGTTCGCGCGCTACTACCGCGCGCACGAGCCGAATTCGCTGCTGCTCGACAACGCGCTGGCGTCGATGGGCGCGGGGCTGCCGTCGGCGATCGCGAGCAAGATCGTGCATCCGGAGCGCAAGGTGATCGCCGTGTGCGGCGACGGCGGCTTCATGATGAACTCGCAGGAACTCGAAACGGCGGTGCGGCTGAAGCTCGATCTGGTGATCCTGATTCTGCGCGACGACGCGTTCGGCATGATCCGCTGGAAGCAGGAGAACATGAACTTCCCGGACTACGGCATGACGCTTGCGAACCCGGATTTCGTCGCCTATGCGCAGAGTTATGGCGCGCAGGGGCATAGGATCGAGGCGGCCGAGCAGTTCGCGCCGCTGTTGCGCGAGTGCTTCGCGACGCCGGGCGTGCACGTGATCGACGTGCCGATCGACTATTCGGACAACGAGCGCGTGCTCAATCGCGAGATCAAGCGGCTGTCCGCGCGGCTTTGAGCATCCGTGCATCGAATCAAGGAGAGTGCGACATGTTGCAGAAAACCTATCCGTACTACCTGGCCAACGAGCCGGTGGCCGCCAACACCGATCTCGAAGTCACCGACAAATTCAGCGGCGAAGTCGCCACGCGCGTCGCAATGGCCGACGCGGCCGCGATCGACAAGGCGATCGGCCTGGCGGTCGATGCGATGCCCGCCATGCGCGCCTACCCGCCGTTCAAGCGCCAGGCGGTGCTCGAGCACTGCGTGAAGCGCTTTCACGAGCGCTACGACGAACTCGCCCTCGCGCTGTGCATCGAGGCGGGCAAGCCGATCAACGATTCGAAGGGCGAAGTCACGCGCCTGATCGATACGTTCAAGGTCGCCGCGGAGGAGAGCGTGCGGATCGACGGCGAGATCATCAATCTGCAGATTTCGCCGCGCGCGAACGGGTATCACGGCTATGTGAAGCGCGTGCCGATCGGGCCGTGCTCGTTCATCTCGCCGTTCAATTTTCCGTTGAACCTGACCGCCCACAAGGTCGCGCCGGCGATCGCGGCCGGCGTGCCGTTCGTGCTGAAACCGGCGAGCCGCACACCGGTCGGTGCGCTGATCATGGGCGAAATTCTCGCGGAAACCGATCTGCCGAAGGGCGCGTTCTCGATTTTGCCCGCGCATCGCGACGGCGCCGACCTGTTCACGACCGACGAGCGCTTCAAGCTGCTGTCGTTCACCGGGTCGCCCGCGGTTGGCTGGGAGTTGAAGCGCAAAGCCGGCAAGAAGAAGGTGATTCTGGAGCTGGGCGGCAACGCGGCGGCGATCGTCGATGGCGATCAGGGCGGCAAGCTCGACTACGTGGTCGACCGGCTCGCGTTCGGCGCGTTCTATCAGTCGGGGCAGAGCTGCATCGGCGTGCAGCGGATTCTCGCGCACACGAGCGTCTACGACGCGCTGCGCGAGAAGCTGATCGCGAAGACGAAGTCGCTCGTGATGGGCGATCCGAAGAACGAAAAGACCTTCGTCGGGCCGATGATCTCCGAATCGGAAGCGAAGCGGCTCGCTGGCTGGATGGAGGGGGCGGTGCAGGCGGGTGCGCAGATCGTCGCGGGCGGCAAGGTCGACGGCGCGATGTTCGAGGCGACGCTGCTGGAAGGCGTGAAGCGCGACACCGATCTGTATCGCAAGGAGGCGTTCGGACCGGTTGCGATACTCGAGCGCTTCGACGATTTCGAGGCGGCGCTCGCGCAGGTCAACGACAGCGACTTCGGCCTGCAGGCCGGCGTGTTCACCGATTCGCTCGCGCATGCGCATCGCGCGTGGGATGCGCTCGAAGTGGGCGGGGTCGTGATCAACGACGTGCCGTCGTTCCGCGTCGACAACATGCCGTATGGCGGCGTCAAGGATTCGGGGCTCGGGCGCGAGGGCGTGCGCTACGCGATCGAGGACATGACCGAGATGCGGCTGATGGTGATGCGCGAGACGTGGTGAGGGGCGAGCTGACGTGAGCGGGGGCGGGCGACCGTTCGCAATGGGGCCGGTGCGGGCGCGGGGACGGCTGACGAACGCCGCGTGCCGCCCGCCGAAGTGCCCGGCTGTCACGCCACTGTCGTCTGTGCGCACTACGCTGCGACCGAAGCAACGGCCGCGAGCCGCCGGCCGGCCAGCCGTCACGAGCGTTTTTGCTGAAGTGCTACAATACTCGGCTTTCGGCGGATGCTTCCGCCAGCCGGAGCCGGCCGCATTATCCGAACTCAGACGGGTCTCGCGCGGAACGACGTGGCTCCGCCTTCATCCTGATGCCCTCCGCGGTCCCGACCGCTGCCGCGCGCATCGCGCCACGCGCCTTTTTAGCGAAAGCCACCATGTCCGACACAGCCGTCACGCCCAGCACCGAGACTTTTGATCAATTCGGCCTCGCGCCCGACATCCTGAAGGCCATCAAGGAATCGGGCTACACGTCGCCCACGCCGATCCAGGCGCAGGCGATCCCGGTCGTGCTGGCGGGCCGTGACGTGATGGGCGCCGCGCAGACCGGCACCGGCAAGACCGCGAGCTTCTCGCTGCCGATCATCCAGCGTCTGCTGCCGCAGGCCAGTACGAGCGCGTCGCCGGCGCGCCATCCGGTCCGTGCGCTGATCCTCACGCCGACCCGCGAACTGGCCGACCAGGTCGCCGCGAATGTGCAGGCGTACGCGAAGCACACGGCGCTGCGCAGCGCGGTCGTGTTCGGTGGCGTCGACATGAATCCGCAGTCGGACCAGTTGCGCCGCGGCGTCGAAATCCTGATCGCGACGCCGGGCCGTCTGCTCGATCACGTGCAGCAGAAAACCGCGAACCTGGGCCAGGTGCAGATGCTCGTGCTCGACGAAGCCGACCGCATGCTCGACATGGGCTTCTTGCCCGACCTGCAGCGCATCCTGAACCTGCTGCCGAAAGAGCGCCAGACGCTGCTCTTTTCCGCGACGTTCTCGGGCGAAATCAAGAAGCTCGCCGCGACGTATCTGCGCAACCCGCAGACCATCGAAGTGGCGCGCAGCAACTCGACCGCGACCAATGTCACCCAGATCGTCTACGAAGTCGCCGAGGGCGACAAGACCGGCGCGGTCGTGCAGCTGATCCGCGAGCGTGGCCTGAAGCAGGTGCTCGTGTTCTGCAACAGCAAGATCGGCGCGAGCCGGCTCGCGCGCAGTCTCGAACGCGACGGCGTGGTCGCGACCGCGATTCACGGCGACCGCACGCAGAGCGAGCGCATGCAGGCGCTCGATGCGTTCAAGCGCGGCGAAGTCGAGGCGCTCGTCGCGACGGATGTCGCCGCGCGCGGTCTCGACATCGTCGAACTGCCGACCGTGATCAACTTCGACCTGCCGTTCAACGCCGAAGACTACGTGCACCGTATCGGCCGCACGGGCCGCGCGGGCGCATCGGGCGACGCGCTGTCGCTGTGCAGCCCGAACGAGCGCAAGCAACTGGCCGACATCGAGAAGCTGATCAAGCGTCCGCTCGACTTGCAGCGCCTGACCGTCGAGGCGCCGGTGCGCCATCATCACGAGGACCGTCCGCCGCGCCGCGAGCGCAGCGAATCGCGCGACGAGCGCAGCCGCCGTCGCCCGGGCGGGGCGTCGGGTTCGTATGACCGTGCGCATCATCATCGCGCGCAACCGGTCGACGATTTCTTCCTGAAGCCGTACGAGCCGTCGCCGGCATCGGTGCTCAAGATCGAGGAGACGGCCGCGTCGAACTCCGCGCCGCAAAAGACGGCGCCGAAGCGGCAACTGGCCGCGTTGCTCGGTGGCTTCGGAATGCCGAGGAAGACGCCTTCGTCGTCGTAAGACGGGCTGTCGGGTTCAGAGCTCGGGGTGCAACGCCTCGAGCGTAAAAACGGTGGGGCCGCGCGGTTCGATGTCTCGGAAAACGCAGCAGGCTTCACGCGTGCGCATCATCGGGATGCGCGAATGTTCATCCGTTTTGCCCAGGCCGCGGTCGCGGCGCTGTAGAACTGCTCCAGCGTCGTGGGCGGCTCGCTTCCCAACTTCAGTCCCAGATGCCGTGCCGCCGCGCCTAGTGCTTCGAGCGGCTTGTCGCTATCGAGCGCGGTCGCGCCGTTCTGCTTGCTCAGTTTCTCGCCGTGCTCGTTGGTGACGACCGGCACATGCAGATACTCAGGCGTTGCCACACCCAGACAACGCTGCAGATAAATCTGCCGCGCCGTCGAATCCATCAGATCCTCGCCGCGCACGATGTGCGTGATGCCCGCGTCCGCATCGTCCACCACCACCGCCAGCTGATATGCCCACTGATCGTCCGCGCGGCGCAGCACGAAATCGCCGACCTCGGTCGCGAGATTTTGCGTCTGCGGACCCTGCCAGCGGTCGTCGAACGTGATCACGGCGGGCTCGCCGTCGGGCACGCGCAGGCGCCACGCGCGCGCCGGCTTGCCATGCAGACCCGTGCGGCAGGTGCCGGGGTAGGCGAGTGTGGTGTTGCGCGCGTGCGCGTGCAGCAGCGAATCGGCGATTTCCTTGCGCGTGCAGCCGCACGGATAGACGAGACCGGTCGATTTCAACTGCTCCAGCGCGTGCTGATAGCGCGCCATGCGCTGGCTTTGCCAGACCGGCGTTTCGTCCGCGCGCATGCCGAAGCGTTCGAGGGTCGCGAGGATGTCCTCGGCGGCACCCGGCACCGTGCGCGGTCCGTCGATATCTTCGACGCGCACGAGCCACGCGCCGCGCTGCGCGCGCGCGTCGAGCCAGCTCGTGAGCGCGCTGACCAGCGAGCCGAAATGCAGCGGGCCGGTCGGCGACGGCGCGAAGCGTCCGCGATAGGTCATGGTTTGGGGACGACAGGTGCGGCGCCCGCGTCACGGAGCCCCCCGGCTGTCATTACGCGGCGCACGCGGCCTTGCTGTCCGGATGGCACGCCGGACAGGTCTTGCCCGCGACGTACATCGGCGATTGCTGTTGCTCGGGCGTGACCACCGCGCGGCAGCCGAAGCATTGCGCGGTCGCGGTCGGTTCGAGTTGCGGATTCAGCGCGGTGCGGTAGTCGAACACGAAGCAGTCGCCGTGATAATGCGCGCCGCCCACTTCCTCGAAGTATTTGAGGATGCCGCCTTCGAGCTGGTACACGTTCTCGATGCCGACCTCCTTCATATGGATCGCGGCCTTCTCGCAGCGGATGCCGCCCGTGCAGAACGACACCACGGTCTTGTCTTGGAGATCGGCACGGTTGTTCTCGATTACCTCGGGGAATTCGCTGAACTTCGTGATCCGATAGTCGAGCGCGTTGTCGAACGTGCCGACGTCGACTTCGAACGCGTTGCGCGTGTCGAGCATCACGACCGGACGGCCTTCGTCGTCGTGACCGCGGTCGAGCCAGGTCTTCAGCGTCGGCGCGTCGACGAACGGTGCGCGGCCGAGCTCGGGGCGGATCGCCGGCTTTTTCATCGTGATGATCTCGCGCTTGAGCTTGACCAGCATGCGCGTGAAGGGCTGCTTGTCCGACAGGCTTTCCTTGAACTGCAGATTCGCGAACTTGCCTTCGAACAGCGCGTCGTGGCGAATGTAGTCGATGAATGCGTCGGTGTTCTCGCGCGTGCCGGCGATGAACAGGTTGATGCCTTCCGGCGCGAGCAGGATGGTGCCGCGCAGGCCGAGCGCATTGCAGCGTTCGGTGACGAACGGGCGCCAGGCGGCGGTGTCTTCGATGGTCGCGAATTGATACGCGGCGAGATTGACGATACTCATGTGTGTTCTGCGGTAAAGATGGCCGGCGTGGCGAGGGGCGGCGGGATGTGCCGCCGCTGTTGCGCCCCGTATGAGACCCGGGGAGACCCGGGGTTTGACGCGCGGGTTCGCGCGCGTTTGCCGCGCGTTTGCCTCGCGTTTGCCGCGCGTTTGCCGGTTAAATGGCCACGTCGAGAGAGGCGAAATCCCTATTATCCCTCAACCCGGCATTTTCCCCGACCTGGCCGAATGGCTAACGAGTTGCGCTAGCGCAAACAGCGCTCGCGCCGACCTCGTCCTGGCCGCATGGCCAACGCGCCGTTTTGACCTGAAATCCGCGGAAGGGTGGAGTTACAATGTCGCCCATGTCAGATCCCCGCTTCGTTCATCTCCGCGTTCACTCCGAATTCTCGATTGCCGACGGCATCGTGCGTCTCGACGACATCGTCGCGGCGGCGGCCAAAGACGGTCAGGGCGCGCTCGCGCTTACCGACCTCGGCAACGCGTTCGGCCTCGTCCGTTTCTACCAGGAAGCGCGTGGCAAAGGGATCAAACCCATTGCCGGCTGCGACGTCTGGATCACCAATCCTGACGACCGCGACAAGCCTTCCCGCCTGCTGCTGCTGGTCAAGGACCGCCGCGGTTACCTGAACCTCTGCGAATTGCTCAGCAAGGCCTCGCTGACGAACCAGTATCGCGGCCGCGCGGAAATCGAAGCCGGCTGGCTCGAATCCGGTCTGGGCGAAGGGCTGCTCGCGCTGTCGGGCGCGCAGCAGGGCGACATCGGTCTCGCGCTGGCGGCCGGCAACGAAGAGGCGGCGAAGCGCCACGCGCAGCATTGGGCGAAGGTGTTCCCAGGCGGCTTCTATATCGAGCTGCAGCGCTACGGCCAGCCTGGCGGCGAGCAGTACGTGCAGCAGGCGGTCGCGCTCGCGGCATCGCTGAAACTGCCGGTCGTCGCGACGCACCCGATGCAGTTCATGACGCCGGACGACTTCACCGCGCACGAAGCGCGCGTGTGTATTTCCGAAGGCGACATTCTGGCGAATCCGCGTCGCCAGAAGCGCTTCACGGCCGAGCAGTATTTCCGCACGCAACAGGAAATGGCCACGCTGTTCGCGGACATTCCTTCGGCGCTGGCGAACACGGTGCAGATCGCCAAGCGCTGCAATCTGACGCTCGAACTCGGCAAGCCGAAGCTGCCGCTCTTTCCGACGCCCGACGGCATGTCGCTCGACGACTACCTGGTGCAGCTATCGAAAGAGGGCCTCGAAAAGCGGCTCGAACAGTTGTATCCGGACGAGGCCGAGCGCGACGCGCAACGCCCGACGTACTACCAGCGCCTCGAATTCGAGTGCGGCACGATCATCAAGATGGGCTTTCCGGGCTACTTCCTGATCGTCGCGGACTTCATCAACTGGGCCAAGAACAACGGCGTGCCGGTCGGGCCGGGCCGGGGTTCGGGCGCGGGTTCGCTGGTCGCCTATGCGCTCGGCGTGACCGATCTCGATCCGCTGCGCTACAACCTGCTGTTCGAGCGTTTCCTGAATCCGGAGCGGGTGTCGATGCCCGACTTCGATATCGACTTCTGCCAGCACGGCCGCGATCGCGTGATCCAGTACGTGAAGGAGAAATACGGCGCGAACGCGGTGTCGCAGATCGCGACGTTCGGCACGATGGCGGCGAAGGCGGCGGTGCGCGACATCGGCCGCGTGCTCGATCTCGGCTACATGTTCACGGACGGCATCGCGAAGTTGATCCCGTTCAAGCCGGGCAAGCACGTGACGATCGCCGACGCGATGAAGGAAGAGCCGCTGTTGCAGGAGCGCTTCGACAACGAAGACGAAGTGCACCAGCTGCTCGAACTCGCGCAGCGCGTCGAAGGCTTGACGCGTAACGTCGGCATGCACGCGGGCGGCGTGCTGATCGCGCCGGGCAAGCTGACCGATTTCTGCCCCTTGTACACGCAGGGCGACGAAAGCGGCGTCGTCAGCCAGTACGACAAGGACGACGTCGAAGCGGTCGGCCTCGTGAAGTTCGACTTTCTGGGCCTGACCACGCTGACCATTCTGGATTGGGCCGAGCGCTACATTCGCCGCCTCGATCCGTCGAAGCAGGACTGGTCGCTCGCCCAGGTGCCGCTCGACGATCCGGCGTCGTTCTCGATCCTGAAGAAAGCGAATACGGTCGCCGTGTTCCAGCTGGAAAGCCGCGGCATGCAGGGCATGCTGAAGGACGCGCAGCCCGACCGCTTCGAAGACATCATCGCGCTCGTTGCGTTGTACCGCCCGGGTCCGATGGACCTGATCCCGAGCTTCTGTGCGCGTAAGCACGGCCGCGAGGTGGTGGAATATCCGGACCCGCGCGTCGAACCTGTTCTGAAAGAGACCTACGGCATCATGGTCTACCAGGAGCAGGTGATGCAGATGGCGCAGATCATCGGCGGCTACTCGCTGGGCGGTGCCGACCTGCTGCGTCGCGCGATGGGTAAGAAAAAGCCCGAGGAAATGGCCAAGCACCGCGAAATTTTCGCGGAAGGCGCGGCCACCAACGGCCTCACGCGCGAGAAGTCCGACGAAATCTTCGACCTGATGGAGAAGTTCGCGGGCTACGGCTTCAACAAGTCGCACGCGGCCGCCTACGCGCTGCTTGCGTACTACACCGCGTGGTTGAAGGCGCACCATCCGGCCGAATTCATGGCGGCCAACATGTCGCTCGCGATGGACGACACGGACAAGGTCAAGATCCTGTTCGAAGACTGCCTCGCGAACAAGATGGCCGTGCTGCCGCCGGACGTGAACCTGTCCGCGTATCGCTTCGAGCCGGTCGCCGAAGCCGACGGCAAGCGCTCGCGCACGATCCGCTACGGTCTCGGCGCGATCAAGGGCAGCGGCCAGAACGCGATCGAAGAAATCCTGCGCGCGCGCGAGGAAGGCCGCTTCATCGACATCTTCGATTTCTGCAACCGCGTCGATCGGCGCATCGTCAATCGTCGCACGATCGAGGCGCTGATTCGCGCCGGCGCGTTCGACACGCTGCATCCGAACCGCGCGCAGCTGATCGCGTCGGTGTCGCTCGCGATGGAAGCGGCCGAGCAGGCGGCGGCCAATGCGCTGCAGGCCGGCCTGTTCGACATGGGCGACGCGCCGTCGCAAGGCCACGAACTCGTCGACGAACCGGAGTGGCCGGAAAAGCGCAAGCTGCAGGAAGAGAAGGCCGCGCTCGGTTTCTACCTGTCGGGCCATCTGTTCGATGCATACAAGGACGAAGTGCGTCGCTTCGTGCGCCAGAAGATCGGCGAGCTGAAGGAAGGGCGCGACAAGCTGGTCGCGGGCGTGATCGTGTCGCTGCGCACGCAGATGACCCAGCGCGGCAAGATGCTGATCGCGCTGCTCGACGACGGCACCGGCCAGTGCGAAGTGACGGTGTTCAACGAGGTCTTCGAAGAGCACAAGCAGTTGTTCAAGGAAGACGAGCTGCTGGTCGTGCAGGGCCAGGCGCGCAACGACGCGTTCACGGGCGGCATCCGCTTCACGGTCGAAACGGTGATGGATCTCGGCCGCGCGCGCTGCCGTTACGCGGATTCGCTGAAGGTGCAGATGAACGGCAACGCGGACGCGCAGGCATTGCGCCGGGTGCTCGAAGCGCACACCGCCGGCAAGGACGAGCCGTCCGCCACAGCCGCGCCGGCGGCCGCGCCGCGCGGCAATGGCGGTGGGCGTGGCGGCTTCGGCGGCGACGGCGGCCGTCAGCGTCAAGCGGTGCAGATTCCGAACGGGCTCGCGGTGCAGGTCGTTTATCGCAGCGAGCATGCGCAAGGCGAAATGCGTCTGGGCGACGCGTGGCGCGTGAAGCCGACCGATGAACTGCTCGCCGCGCTGCGCGGCGAGTTTGCGGGAAGCTCGATCGAAATCGTGTATTGAGCGCGGTCCGCGGTGTGGATGGGCCAGTGCCGCGTGTACCGGCTAGCCTTACCGCCCGCCCGTTTTTTCCAGGCGCGCCAGCTTCAGAAACCGGTAGTACACCGTCTCCGCATTGAACAGCGCGATCATCAGCCCGGTGCGGCCATCCAGAAAACCGCGCCGCAGCAGATAAGTCCGCACGAACGCCCACAGGCCGCGCCCGAGCGCGAGGCGAATGCTGCCTTTCTGCCCGGCTTCGTAACGCTGCCGCGCGCCGGCCGTCGAATACGCGTCGAGCTTGCGCAGCACACCCTCGTAGTCCTCGTACGAGTAGTGCATCAGCTTGCCGGTCAGGCGTTGCGCGGGCGTGTCGAACACGAGGCGCTCGTGCACGAGGTCGTCGGAGAAGCGCGCGGTGCCGCGTTTGAAGAGGCGCGGAATCCAGTCGGGATACCAGCCGCTGTGATGAACCCAGTGGCCGCAGAAGCTCGACAGACGGTCCACCGCGTAGACGTCGGCGGCGGGCGCGGCGAGCGTCGCGCGAATCGATGCGGCAAGTTCCGGCGTGACGATTTCGTCGGCGTCGAGCGAGAGGATCCAACTGGTGGTCAGTGCATCGACCGCGCGGTTCTTTTGCGGGCCGAAGCCCGGCCAGTCCGTCTGTTCGATGACACGCGCGCCGTGCGCGCGGGCGATGTCGGCGGTGCCGTCGGTGCTGCCGCCGTCGATCACGACGATCTGATCGGCAAAGGCCACGGCCTGCAGGCATTCGGCCAGCCGCGCCGCCGCGTTCCGGGTGATGATGGCAACGCCAAGAGTGGTTTCTTGCATACCTGAGTTGCGTGGAGGACGAAGTGACGGAGCGGGTCGCGACCCGGCAATCGAGCAGCGAGTATACACATCTCATCCGTCCCCACACCACGGCACCGATCCGCCGGGCGTTGCGCGCATGCCGTCGCGCGCCGAGCGCCGGCCGTCATCTGCAACCGATTACAATGCTCTTTTTTGATATTTCACGCGGCCGTCCGATCATGCGCCGCGTGCTCGCCGTTCCGCATTTCCAGAGGATTCCTTGAGCGCGAAGCCAACGTTAAGCAAACCCATGGGGGCAGGCGATGCGTCGTCGCCGGCCGTCGTCCTGCGGCGCCTGTGGCCTTTCATCAAGCCGCTGCTGTGGGTCGGGGTCGGCGCGATCATCGCGATGGCGGTGAGCGCCGGCACCGACGCCGCCATTCCCGCGCTGCTCAAGCCGCTGCTCGACAAGGGCTTCGGCTCGCACGCAGTCGACAAGACCAAGTGGCTCGTGCCGATCGCGGTGATCGGCCTCGCGCTGATTCGCGGCGTGTCGCAGTACGCGTCCGGCTATCTGCTCGCGTACGTGTCGAACAAGATCCTGCTCGAGCTGCGTCTGAAGATGTTCGACCGCATGATCCACACGAGCGTCGCGTTCTTCCAGCGCGAAACCGCGAGCACGGTGATCAACGCGATCGTCTTCGAGGTCAATCAGATCCTGAACGTGCTGCTGAGCGTGATGGTCACGCTCGTGCGCGACTCGCTGACGGTGATCTTCCTGCTCGGCTATCTGTTCTATCTGAACTGGCGCCTGACGTTGATCGTCGCGGTGCTGCTGCCAGGCATCGGCTGGCTGGTCGGCAAGATCAATCGCCGGCTGCGGCGACTGAACCGCGAGCATCAGCTGCTCACCAACGAGCTGTCGTATATCGTCGAAGAAACGGTGGGCGGCTACAAGGTCGTCAAGGTGCATAACGGCGAGCAATACGAGACGGACCGCTTCACCGCGATGAGCCGGCGCCTGCGCGGCTACGCGATGCGCATGACGGTCTCCGGTGGCCTCGCGCAGCCGTTGACGCAGTTCCTGGCGTCGATCGCGCTCGCGGTCGTGATCACGATCGCGGTGGTGCAGTCGTCGTCGGATCAGACGACGGTCGGCGGCTTCGTCGCGTTCGTCACGTCGATGCTCCTGATCATCTCGCCGCTCAAGCATCTGATGGACGTGAACCAGCCGTTGCAGCGCGGCATGACCGCGGCCGAGCTGATCTTCGGCCTGATCGACGAGCCGGCCGAGCCGGAAGGCGGCGGCAAGCCGCTCGCTCACGCGCGCGGCGAGGTCGAGTTCCGCGACGTGTCGTTCATCTACGGCACGAACTCCACGCACAACCGCCATACGCTCGACCAGGTGTCGTTCAAGATCGCGCCGGGCGAGATGGTCGCGCTCGCGGGGCCGTCGGGCAGCGGCAAGACCACGCTCGTGAACCTGTTGCCGCGCTTCTTCGATCCGACCGGCGGCGCGATTCTGGTCGACGGCGTCGCGCTGCCCGAGTACGACCTGCACGCGCTGCGCAGCCAGATCGCGATGGTGAGCCAGGACGTCGTGCTGTTCAACGACACCATCGCGCACAACGTCGCGTACGGTCAGGAAGTCGATGCGGAGAAGGTCAAGGCGGCGTTGCGCGCGGCGAACCTGTGGGACACCGTGCAGGCGATGCCGCAGGGCATCGAGACGCTCGTCGGTGACAACGGCATGATGCTGTCGGGCGGCCAACGCCAGCGTCTCGCGATCGCGCGCGCGATCTACAAGAACGCGCCGATCCTGATTCTCGACGAAGCGACGTCGGCGCTCGATTCCGAGTCCGAGCGCCACGTGCAGGCGGCGCTCGAAACGCTGATGAAAGGCCGCACCACGCTCGTGATCGCGCACCGCCTGTCGACGATCGAGCGCGCCGACCGCATCCTCGTGATGGAGGCGGGGCGGATCGTCGAGCGCGGCAGCCATCGCGAGCTGCTCGAGCACGACGGCTTGTACGCCCATCTGCATCGCATCCAGTTCCAGCAAAGCCCGGTTTGATCCGGCACATTGCGAACGGGAGCGCGGGCCGGTGTTGCGTTTAAGTCTCAATTTATTGCGCTTTTTCGGCGCTAATCGCATGCTGGCGGGCAATCACGGTCCGCCTCGCGGAAATCGACTGCCCATGTCTCACGACGATCCGAGCAAGCCGCTCGTCTCCATCGCGCTCGCGACGTACAACGGCCGCACTTATCTGCCCGAGCTGCTGGCTTCGCTCGAAGGGCAGAGCTGGCCCCATCTCGAAGTCGTGGTATCCGACGACGCCTCCTGCGACGGCACCCGCGAACTGCTCGCGTCCCATACGGGACGCGTGCCGGTGCGGCTCGTCGGCGATGGCACGCGGGCCGGCATCGTCGGCAATTTCGAGCGCGCGCTCGCCGGCTGCCGCGGCGACTACATCGCGCTCGCCGACCAGGACGACGTCTGGGCGCCCGAGAAGGTCACCGATCTGATGCGCGAGCTGCGGCGCGTGGAAAGCGCGGGCGACGCCGCCGCGACGCCGGCGCTCGCGTTCTGCGACATCGAGCTCGTCGACTCGACGCTGTGCTGTATGTCACGCTCGCTGTTCGATATCACCGCGAAGTCGCGCTGCGCGACGCGACTGCGCGATTTTCTGCTGAGCAACCATGTGCCCGGCTGCGCGATGCTCGTCAATCGCGCGACGCTCGAACGCGCGCTGCCGTTCCCGCCCGGCATCGTGATGCACGACTGGTGGCTCGCGATGGTGGTCGCGTCGTTCGGCGAGATTCGCCACGTCGCGGCGCCGCATCTGAAGTATCGGCAGCATGACGGCAATGCGGTCGGCGCAAGCGCGACCAACGAGCGCGGCCCGGCGCGCGACGAATGCGGCGCCGAGGCGGCACGACGGCGCGGCGCGAGCCGGCAGCGGCAGATCGAAGCCATCGCGGATCAGGTGCGGGTGTTCGTGCGACGCTTCGGCGCCGAGCTGCCCGTCGATGCGCGTCACGACATGTATGCGTTTTCGCGCGGTGTCGCGAGCTGGCGCGGCGCATTCGAGTTCGTGATGATCAGCCACACCGGCGAGACCTTCGTGCGCTCGGTGAAGATCCTGCGGCGCTTGCGCGCGAGCGTGCTGAGCTTCGGCGTCGAGGTGCGAAGGCCGAGTCTCGCGCGACGCTTGCGGCAGCGGCGGGGTGCGTCGCGCGGACTTTCGTGACCGATGTGGCGTCGCCAGGCACCGCGAGACCGTATCGTCGTCTTCAGGCCTTTCTGCCCCGCACGACCCGCTTGATCCAGATGCCCGGCGCGTAGACCATCGGGCAACTCGCATACAGGAACATCCGAATCCGCAGCCCGAGCTTCACGCCGGCGCTGCGCGTCACCAGCCCGAGGCGTTCGCCGAGGCTGCCCGCTTCGAACATCGCATGGATGAACTGCTCGCGCGCGAGCTTCGGCGCCATCGCCGCGCGCATGCGTTCGCCCACACCGGCGATCTGAGCGTCGCGCTGCAGTTGCGCGAGCTCCGCGAGTCCGTAGCGATTGCTTTGCCGCATCCGCGCGATCAGCTCGTCGACCGACTGGTAGCGGCGCTTGCGCGAAAGTCCGCCGCGCCGATAGCGCACCAGCGGCTCGCGCAGACTGATCGCGCCGCCCGACAGGATCGCGCGCAGCACCATGATCTGATCCTCGGCCGCGGCGCCCGGCAGCATCGGCCCGAAGCGCTCGATCAGGCGTCGCGACCACGTATGTGCCGCGCCGATCAGCCATGGACGCTCGACGAGCCAGTCGTCGAAGCTGCGATAGCGATCGAGCTCGGTCGGGCTCACGCGCTCGTGCACGTGACCCGCTTCGTCCATGTCGGCGAGATCGGTGGCGATCAGGTCGGGGCGGCGCCCATGCGCGAGCCAGCAGTCGACGACGCGCTCGCAGCGCTCGGGCGTCGACATGTCGTCGCCGGCGGCGACGAACAGCAGTTCGCCGTGCGCGAGCTGCGCGAGTTGCGACAGGTGCGCGCTGATGCCCTGGTTCACGGTATTGCGCCGTGCGATCACGCGATGCGGGCCCGCGTAGCCGGCGAGCGCCGCTTCGATCGCGGCGTAGGTGGCGTCGCTGGACGCGTCGTCGGAGACGATGATTTCGAGCGGCTCGTAGGTTTGCGCGAGCGCGCTGCGCACGGCGTCGCCGATCTGCTCTGCCTGGTTGTAGGCGATCAGCAGCATCGAGACGAGCGGGCGGGTGGTGTCGGCGGTTGCGGCGGACGGCGGGCTATCGGTCATGGAGTCGGGACGAAGGCGATTGGCCTAGATTCTAGCCGCTGACGGCCGCGCCGCGCGACGCACGCGGCAAACCCGGGCACCCCGAGCTGAGCCCGGCGAAACCCATCCTTTACAATTGCCGCTGCCCCGAAACTGTGCACCCACGGCCTCGCCCGCGCGTGCGCCTCAACGAGACCGATCCTTGTCAGAGCCAACCCGCGACGCAGCCCTCGACCCGAACCGCCGCCCCCTCACCGACATCGCGCTGACCGCCCAGGCGCTGAAGAACAGCGGCGGCGCCGAGCGTTACACGCGCGACGTGATCGCCGGCCTGCATCGCATGGGTTTGCGCCCGACGCTGTTCGCGCGCGAGATCGACCGCGCGCTGCCCGAGGCCGCGTGGATCGATGCGCAGCCGCTCGACGTACGCTGGGCGCCGCGCAAGCTGCGCAACCTCGCGTTCGACTGGCGTCTGAAGCAGCGGTTGAAGCGGCATCGTCCGGCGTGCGTGTTCTCGATCAATCACTCGACGCATGCCGACGTCGCGTTGTGCGGCGGCACGCATCCGGGTTCGCTCGAAGCCGCGGGCCGCGCGCCGCGCCGCAGCGACGAATGGCAGATCGAGCTCGAGCGGCGCGTCTACACGCGGGCGCGCTCGATCGTCGCGCATTCGCAATTGATGAGCCGCGAGTTGCAGCGTTTTTATGACGTGCCGGCCGCGCGGATCGACGTGCTTTATCCGCCGGTCGATACCGCACGCTTCAGGCCGCTCGACCCCGCCGCGCGCGCGGCCGTGCGCCGCCAGCTCGGCGTGCCCGACGATCGCGTGATGTTCGTGTTCTCGTCGACGAGTCACGAGCGCAAGGGCTATCCGCTGCTCGAAGCGTTTTTCTCGCGCACGACGCTGCCGGTCTGCCTCGTTGTTGCGGGACGCCCGGTGCCGAAAACCGGCGACACAATTCGTTACGCGGGTTACAGCAAGGAGATCGAGAAATTGTTCGCGGCCGCCGATTTCACGGTCGTCGCGTCGGCGTACGAGCCGTTCGGGCTCGTCGGCGTGGAGTCGGTGATGTGCGGCACGCCGCTCGTGATCGCCGACAACGTCGGCTCGGCGGAGACGGTGACCGGTGCCGCGAAGATCGAGTTCTCGCGGCAGACCGCGGGCAGTTTCGAGCGCGCGATCGAGCAGGCGGTCGAGCGCGTGAAGAGCGGCGCCGCGCGCATCGCGACGCCGCGCGACAGCCTCGTGTACGACCCGAGCGTCGACGCGCACGTCGCGGCGCTTTACGAGGTGTTCACGCGGGGATGAGGGCGGCGCTCCGCGCTCGGGTTGCCGCTTCTCGTCAAATCAAAATCAATCGCGCGGCTGCGTCTCGGGCACGAGCGCGGCTGGCGCCGGCGTGGTCCGCGCATCGCTTCGCAACTCGCGCTTGCGTGCATCGATCACCGCCAGCAGCGTCGCCACCAGCGAGGCGAGCAGCACCGCCACCATCATCGGCACCAGCACGTCGATAGTGAGCCCGAAGATCACCGTGCTCGCCGCGACCGCGAGACCCGCGTACGACGCGGCGCGAATCGCCGGATCGGTCGCATGCCGGTGTCGCCAGAAATACACCGTGATCCCGTAGTAGAACAGCAACAGGCAGATCACGCCGACCGCGCCCATCTCGGCGAGCGTCGAGAAAAAGTCGCTATGCGCGCGCTCGTTGACGATCTCGGCCTTCACTTCGCCGCGCTTCGCCATCACGCCGAGCTCGTCTACCAGATGGCCTTTGCCGACGCCCCACACCGGATGCCGCTCGAACATCATCCGCGACGCGTTCCACAGTTGCAGGCGCAGGCCGGTGGCCGTGTCGTCCTCGCCCTTGCGCATCATCGACACGTCGTTCGGCACCTCGGCAAAGCGCTTCTGAACCCGTTCGGTCGACAACAGACCGCCCGCCCCGATCACGATGACGAGCGTCGCGATCAGCAGGCGCTTCTTGTGCGTGAACCAGTGGTACTGCATGCCGAGCAGCACGACGAACACCGGCACGGCGACCCAGCCGCCGCGCGAGCCCGACAGAAACGATGCATAGCCGCCCGACACCAGCGCGAGCACGCGCGGCACCAGCACGCGCCAGTCGCGCGGATTGTCCCAGCCAAGCGTGAACACCGACAGGAACCCGAGCAGCAGCGCGGTATCGCCGAACGGAATCGCGTTCGTGTACGAGTTGTTCAGCCGGTTCGCGTCGGTCCAGCCGCCGGGCGGCTGATCGATGAACGCCCATGCGCCGACCGCGAGCGCGCCGGCCGCGCAGCCCCAGCCGATCAAGCGCAGATTGCGCGACGGCAATTGCCGCAGCAGCAGGAACACCAGAAGCGCGAGCACGAAACGCGACGCATTGTCGAACTCGCGTGGCAGCCAGTAGCCGAGCACCAACTGCTGCGCGCCGATCCCGACGACGAACGCGAGCATGCCGATGGTGAACCAGCGGTAGGTCCGCAACGCGGAGAAATAGCCCGGCATGCGCCGGTTGACGATGGCCGCGCCGAGCGCGAGCGCGACGAGCGCGAAAAAGCAGTAGCCGGTGCCGCCGCGCCACACCAGATTGACTGCCGGCGCGAGAAACAGCAGAGCCGACGTGAGCCAGACCAGACTGGAAGCAAAAATCATAGGTCTACGTTATCGATGAAAACACTACCGTTCCGGTGGTGAAATTGCAGGGGGACGCCGGACCATTTGAGTTTCTCAAGACGGTAGAGCGATCCGGATTATAACCATGCGCTTCCTTGCGAAATGCTTGCTGCCGAACGCGGGGAGGTTGCGCTGGTCCGCGGCATGCGGGTGGGGCGGGCGCGGGCGGCGTCTGTCGTGCGAGCAGGCGGGGGCGGTACAATCGCGCGACATTCATGGCCGGGGCGCGGCGCATGCCGCGCCCCGCGCCCAGCTCAACGGACCGACTCGATGTTCTCAATCATCATCCCGACCTGGAACAACCTGCCTTATCTGCGCCTCGTGATCAAAAGCCTGCGCCGTCATTCGACGCATCCGCACCAGCTCATCGTGCACGTGAACGACGGTTCGGACGGCACGCTCGCGTGGGTGCGCGACGAGGGCATCGAGCACACGGCGTCGCCCGGCAATATCGGCATCTGCCACGCGGTCAATATCGCGGCGGCGCGCGCGACGCAGGATTACATCGTCTACATGAACGACGACATGTACTGCTGCCCCGGCTGGGACGACGCGCTCGTCAAGCGTCTCGCGCAGATGCCGGCCGACAACCTGTTCATGTTGTCGGGCACGATGATCGAGCCGGTCGATTCGGGCAATCCATGCGTGGTCGTGCGCGACTTCGGCCGCGACGCGCAGGCGTTTCGCGTCGACGAGCTGGTCGCCGCCGCGGCCGGTCTCGTGCGCGCCGACTGGCGCGGCGCGACGTGGCCGCCGACGCTCGTGCATCGGGACTGGTGGTTCAAGGTGGGCGGCTACAGCAGCGAACTGAGTCCCGGCATGAGCAGCGACAACGATTTCTCGATGAAGCTGTGGGACGCGGGCTGCCGCGTGTTCGTCGGCGTCGGCGACAGTCTCGTCTATCACTTCCAGCAGAAGAGCACCGGCAAGATCGTGAAGAACGACGGGCGTCGCCAGTTCCTCAACAAGTGGGGGATGACACAGGCGACCTTCGACCGCTATTACCTGCGCCGCGGCACCGCCATCGACGGCGCGCTCGCGGTCAGCGAGCCCGAGCGCACCGGCCGGCTGCGCCGTGCGCTGCTGAAGTCGCGCATCAAGCGCGCGTTGGGCTGACGGGCGTCGAGCCGAAAACGGCTGCTTGACGCGCTGCGTGTGTCAAACGCCGCGCGTTACGAGCGGCAGCACCGTCAGATCCGGATGCGTGCCGTCGACGATGCTGCGTCCCACGTGCACCGCTTCGGAGAGCGCGTCGGCCAGGCTCGCGAAGCTCTCCTCGCCGTCCGCGTGAAACGGCACCGCATGGCCGGGAAGCTGGGGGTTGGCGCCCGGATGGCAGACGTAGCCTAGATACGTGTAGCGGCTGTTTTTCGCGGCCGCATCGGCGGCATGCGCCGGGTCGGGCGGATCCTTCGCGACAGGTGACACGTGTATCTCGAAGCCTTCGTATTGCACCGTCTGCCAGCTTGCGGTTTGGTCGGCCATGACCGCCTCCGTCTGGGTCTGTCCTGTCCAAAAGTCTAGGTGATTTGCCGCCAAAACGCGCGGGCCGCCGGCTACGGCCAAACCATGACGGCTTCGACTATGGAGGCGCTCCTGGGAAGTGAGGCGCTCCTGGGAAGTGGGTTGATGAAGCGCATTCTGCTGAGATCGGCGACGTTTTGATAATTGGGCCGCAGTTGGAGAGATTTTCGTTTAATTTTTGAAATTAGGCGGTCTGCAGGATCGCGTCCGCCAGAACGCCCCGGCTGGTTCTCCTCGGATAAAATGTTGCGCTTTGCCTAAATCCGACTTCGCTCATGTGGTTCAAAAACCTTCAGCTGCACCGTCTGCCCGCGCCGTGGTCCGTTAACCCTGAACAGATGCAGAAGTGGCTCGCGCCGTACGCGTTCGCGCCCGGCCAGAGCATCGAGATGCAGGCCCAAGGCTGGGCGCCGCCGCGCGACGGCGACTCGCTGGTCTATGCAATGAACGGTCAGATGCTGCTGACGTTCCGTGCCGAGAAGAAGCTGCTGCCCGCGTCGGTCGTCACCCAGGTCACGCGCGAGCGCGCGGCCGAGCTCGAGGAGCAGCAGGGCTTCAAGCCGGGCCGCAAGCAGATGCGCGATCTGAAGGAGCAGGTCACCGACGAACTGCGGCCGCGCGCGTTCAGCATCCGCCGCGATACGCGCGTGTGGATCGATTGCACGAATGGCTGGCTCGTGATCGACGCGGCGTCGCAGGCGGTCGCCGACGATGTGCGCGGTCTGCTCGTGAAGTCGATCGACCAGTTGCCGCTGATGACGGTGCGCGTCGCGCAGTCGCCGGTCGCGGCGATGACCGGCTGGCTGCTCGACGGCGACGCGCCGGCGGGTTTCACGCTCGATCAGGACACCGAGCTGCGTTCGCCCGCCGAGGGCAACGCGACGGTGCGCTATGTCGGGCATGCGCTGGACGCCGAAGACATGCGCCGCCACATCGAGGCGGGCAAGCAATGCATGCGGCTTGCGATGACGTGGAACGATCGCGTGTCGTTCGTGCTGACGCCGTCGCTGACGATCAAGCGCGTCGCGCCGCTCGACGTGCTCAAGGAAGCGAGCGACCCGACCGCGCAGAACGACGACGAGCGCTTCGATTCCGACGTCGCGCTGATGACGGCCGAGCTCGACCGCATGCTGCGCGATCTGCTCGATGCGCTGGGCGGCGAGCAGGGCGAGCAAGGGTTCGCGTTGCCGCAGGCCGTCGCGGCCTGAGCGTCAGATTCCCGCGCTGTCGAGCGCTTCGACGAGGGTCCAGTAAGGCGTGATCGAGCGCAAGCGGATCGGGTAGGTCCGCTGCAGCAGCGCGAGCGTCGCGTCGGTATCGGTGAGCTGATAGATGCCCGACACGCGCAGATCGGCGACGTCGTCGGCATAGCGCAATACGCCGGCGTGATAGCGCGCGAGTTCGTCGACGAGATCCGCGATACGCATGTTGTTCGCGTAGAGCAGGCCACGCGTCCACATCGCCTCGCGCGGGTCGAGCGCTTGCGGCGCCGCGACGCCGAAGCGTGTCAGCGTGCACCGTTGGCCTTGCGTCAGCACCAGCGCCGCGCCTGATGCCGGCCTCACCAGCGCGTCGCCGCGAAACGCGGCCACGCGTGTGAAACCATCCCCTTGCCTCACGCTGAACTGCGCGCCGCGCGCTTCGACGACGCCTTCGGCCGTCTGCACGAGCAAAGGCGCATGAGTCGTTCGGGCGCCCGGTGCGCCGCCAACATCGCTCACGGGCCGCACCATGATTTCCCCTCCGAGCAGATCGACGCGCCGAACCTTCGCCTCGAACGCGGCGTTGATCGCGCTCGCGCTGCCCAGCGTGATATGAGTGCCGTCCGCCAGCAGCACGTCGTCCAGTTCGCCAGTCGCGGTGTGGAATTCGGCGGTCCACATCTGCCACGGCAAGCGGCTCGCGAGCCAGCCCGCGGGCGCGGCGATCGCAAGCCCCCAGAGCGTTTTCAGCGCGCGCCGCCGTCCCTGCGATACGCCGGCAGCATCCGCGTCTTCGCGTAGCGCGGGGCCGACGTCCGCGGGCACGGCGCCGGTTTCGCGCCGTAATTGCTGCGCTCGCCGAAGCATTTGGTTAAAGATGCGGTACTCCGGACGCATTTGACAAATGTGATTTAAATTGAATTTAGCAGAGCGGGATTTAACGATTTATATCTGTTAATAATGATTTGCGGCGGATATTCGGATCGAGTTCACAGCGAATTGACTCAATACCTTATCCTAAGCGGAAGCGTAGGCCCCGATTGCGTCAGGGCATGCAGATCCATTGTCATCGATATAAAAAATTTAGGCTATGTATGGATCGTTACTTTTCGTGAACTCTTAAGCAGAAATGCGGCTAATTGCGCTGCAATAGAACGTGGCATTTTTGTCACGAATTACAGCGTGACGGGTTTAGCTGACGAGCGTGTAAATCTGATGAAACTCTTCGCATGCGCACGGCGCTGACGACGGTCTGCGCACAGCCGGCCACTCATGAACCCCGGTAAAACTCCGTGCGCTGCCGCACCTTCGATGCAGACGAAAAAACGACAGGCGTATCAAAGGCTTGCGGATTTTTCCGGGAAGTTATGCACAGATTTGCCAACAAAAACTGTGGGTAACTTCGAGCGTGTCGTCGCGCGTCGAAGCGCCGTTAGTCTTCGAGCGCCCACGCGCGCTTGCGGCGCTGCAGCGCCGAGCCGATCGATACCGCCGCGCCGATGCCGCCCATCGTCAGCGACAGCGCGACGATCAGTGGGCCGGTTTGGGTGCTTGCCGAGAACACGCCGACGAGCAGGCCGGCGAGCGGCTGCGTCAGGTTGTTCAACAGAATCGCGACGCCGATGGTCTTGCCGTAGTCCTCGGGCGGGATGATCTGCAAACGCGCGCTGCGGATGTAGACGTTGAACATCTTGTCGAAGCCGACGATCAGCAGGAAGCCGAGTGCATAGCCCCACGGCGACGCGCTCGCGCCTGCGATCACGCCGCCCGCGCAGATCGTCACGAATGCGACGAGACCGAGCACGCGCGCCGGCCATCCGGCGCGCGCAACCGTCAGCAGCACCAGCACCGTGGCGAGCGCGCCGGCCGTTTGCAGACCGGCGTAGTAGCGGCTCGATTGCGCATGCAAACCCGTCACCATCGCCGCCGACGTCGCAAGCGTGACACCGATGACGAGGTTCTCCGCGGCCGCGAGCATGATGACCTTCTTCAGGCCCGGCAGCGTCCACACGTGATCGAGCGCGATGCGCAGCGGCGTGGTCCAGTGGGCGGCGGGCGTGAGCGATCGAGCGGACACAGGCGAAGGCGCGCGAAAGCCGCTCAGTCGCTGCCAGACGAACAGTGCGGCGTCGGCGCACAGAAACAGCACACCGGTCGCGGCGACCACCGATTCCCAATGCCACACACCGAGCAGCAACGCGGCGAGCATCGGCCCAAGCACGAAGCCGAGCTGATCGGCCAGTTGCGAATACGCGAGCACCTTCTGGATCTGCTGCGTGCTGAAGATCTGCGGCAGCATCACCTCGCGCGCGACGAGTCCTTGGCTCGTCAGCACGCCGCACGCGGCCGACAGCGCGATCAGCCAGCCGATGCCGCCGAACAGCGCATACGCGGCGATACCGCCGAAGCATGCGAGCGCACGCACCGCCTGGCTCAGCCGCATCAGGCGCAGCGGTGCAAAGCGGTCGCAGAGCGCGCCGAAGAACGGGAACACGAGGTAGCGCGGCAGCGTTTCGATGAAAAACGCGAGCCCCGACCACGAGACCTGGCGCGTCGTTTGAAACACCACGAGCGGCACCAGGAAGAGCAGGATCTGATCGGCGAGACGCGCGATGAACAGCGAGCAGAAGAAGGCCTGATGGTTGACGCGCACCGTGGTTGTCTCGCCGTGTTGGGGTCGAGACCGATCCTATCAAAAGATCGCGCGGGCGAGGCGGGGCGCCCGCTGGCCGCCGTCCTATTCGCCGCGATACGCCTGTTCGAGCGGCGCGATATCGAGCTTGACCATCTTCATCATCTGCGCCATCACGCGGCTTGCCTTGGCGCGCTCCGGGTCGCGCAGCATCTGCAGCAGCACGTTGGGCGCGATCTGCCACGACACGCCGAAGCGGTCCCGCAGCCAGCCGCAGGCCCACGGCTCGCCGCCGCCGTCGAGCAGCTTCGACCAGTAGCGATCGATTTGCTCCTGCGAGTCGCAGTGCACGAACAGCGAGATGGCCGGCGTGAATTTGTATTGCGGGCCACCGTTCAGCGCCATGAACTCCTGGCCTTCGATTTCGAAGGTGACGGCGACGACCTTGCCGGCCGGTCCTGGGCCGGCGTCCGTGGCGTGCAGCGTGGTGGCGATGCGAGACGCCGAAAACACCGACGTGTAGAACTCCACGGCTTCTTCCGCGTTGCCGTCGAACCACAGGCACGGCGCGATTTTCTGCATGACGTTGCTCCTTCGGGATTGGTGTCGGTGGGCGTGGGCGTGCGATTGCCCGACGCCCATCGGCCGCTCACTTCTTCTCTTGGGACGAACAGTCCATCGCGGCCATCGCCTGCTGGATTTCCTCGGCGCTCAGGTCGCGCTTGTGCGTCGCGAGCGACCAGTTGTGGCCGAACGGGTCCTTGACCTGGCCGTAGCGGTCGCCCCAGAACATGTCGGTGACGGGCATCGTGACGGTCGCGCCCGCGTCGACCGCCTGTTTGAAACTCGCGTCGACGTCCGGTACGTAGTGGTGAATCGTGACCGGCGAGCCCTTCAGCGTGTTCGGGCCGAAGCTTTGGTGCTCGGGCCATTCGTCGGTCAGCATCAGCATGGAGTCCCCGATTTTCAGGGTCGCGTGCATCACCTTGCCGTCGGGGCCCGGCAGACGGATCTGTTCGACGGCGTTGAAGGCTTTCGTGTAGAACGCGATCGCTTCGGCGGCGTTCTTGCAGATCAGGTACGGCGTGAGCGAGTGCATCCCGTCCGGGATCGGTTTGGCTGCGGCGCTGGACATGACGGTGACTCCTTGAAGTAACGGTTCCTCAGGGGAAAGACCGGCTGCATGAGCTGGGTCTTCAACGTTACGACGAGTTGGTCACCGTCGGATCGACACTCCGAAAAAAATATTTTCAGGCGCGGGGGAGGGCGGCCCGCCATTTATCCCGCCGGATTGTCCTCGTCCGCCGGCGGCGCGGACGACGGCGCCGTGCTGCCCGCCGGCGCGCCGAGGATGCTGATCTGGAACGTGGGCGTCGCGGCGAGCGACTGCAGCGTCGCGTCCTCGGGGATGCGCTCGTCGAGCGGCAGGATCACCGAGCCGCCGATGACCGCGCGCCGGCTGTTGTCGGCCGGGCGCAGGCCCCACACGTCCTGATAGACGACGGGGACCGTGGCGCCGTTGCGCGTCGTGTTGCCGAGGTACAGCATCACGTGGCCGCCGATGTAGATCAGCGTGCGCAGCGGCACGCCATGCCGCGCCAGATAGTCGAGCCGTTCGGCGGGTGTCGACTCCGACAGATCGACCATGCGGCCGGCGCTCATCTGCGTCGACGAATGGCGCGGCAGCCACACGCCGAACGCGGCGAAGATGCTTTGCAGTTCCGACGAACAGTCGTTGTAGAGCCCGCTATTGCCCCAGCCGTACGGCCGACCGATCAGCGCCTTCAACAGCATCGCGAGATGGCGCGGCGTCGCGGCGAGCGGCATCGGCGCGATCTGCGTGGCGTCGAGCGACGCGGTGCGGATCAGCGCGCGGCCGTCGACGTCGCGTGCGGGAACGAGGAGCTGGAGTGTGCCTGCATTGGTGCTGGTCGCGGCTGGCGATGCCGAGGCACCCGCCACCAGCGGCAGCATCGTCCCGGCCGGGGCAGCGAAGCGGAACACGCCGTGGCCGTCGTTGACCGCCGCCGACGCGACGATCACCGCCCCTAGCGACTTCCCGGCCGCCGCGCGCCATTGATCGATGAAACCATCGTCGGCGAACGCGACGCCGTCGCTGCGCACCCAGCCCTGTACGTCGGGCGTCTGCACGTAATGCCACGCGCCGTCGACGCTGCTACCGAGCACATAGAGCGGCGTGCCGGGTCGCACCGCCGAGATCTGCAGGTTGTCGAACGGATAACCCTCGCCGGCCAGGCGATGGTCGTAGAACGACGGATCGGTGGTAGGCAACTCGCGCACCATCAGGTTGCCGGTCGCGATCGCGCGCCGCTCGGGCTGATAGACCGGTGTTTGCGTGAACTGCGCGACGTTGATGTTGCGCGCGATCGCGTCGATCCACGCCTTGTCGTGCGGCCGGAAGTTTTCGCCGTAACCGATGATGCTGCCACGCTTGCCGGTGTTGTCGAACCTGTCGATGCGGCGCTGTTGCAGTGCCGCAATGTCCTCGCCCTGCTCGCGAAACACGCGTGTCGTCACCCAGGCGGGATTCCACGGCGACGGCGCGTTCTCGCCCGTGCCGAAGTAGCGCGCGAACAGCGCGTCGAAATGTGCGCGCTGCTCGGCGGCGCTGAGAAACGGCCGATCGTAGTCGGGGCTGTTCGGATCGAGCCAGTGATCGACGTTCTGGTCGTAATGGGCGAGCGAAAACAGCGTGACGTTGTCGACGAACGCGTGCGTGCCGCGCGGCGGCGTTGGCGTGCTGCACGCGGCGAGCGTCGCGACGGCGACGCACAGCACGACGGCGCGGCAGGCACGGCGGGAGAGAACGGCGACGGGCATAAAGATTCGGCGTATGAGGTGCACGGCCAAGATGATACGGTGTCGGCGATGCGCACGGCGCATCGGATGTTGGGCGGGGACGCGCGCGGCTTCGATTACACTCGCTTTATCCGCCCACCCGCGCGTCGCCACGCGCGACAATCGCCAGGGAGTCCGCCATGAAAACCAGCGCACGCAATCAGTTCAGCGGCGAAGTCACCGACGTCAAGCACGGTGCCGTCAACGACGAAGTCACGCTGCGCACGCCGGACGGTCTCGAGGTCGTCGCGATCATCACGCACGGCAGCGCGAAGTCGCTCGGGCTGGCGACCGGCAAGCAGGCGTTTGCGCTCGTGAAGGCATCGTCGGTAATCGTAATGGTCGATGTCGCGAGGCAGCAGGTGTCGGCGCGCAACTGCATCGAAGGGACCGTCGCGGCGGTGACGAAGGGCGCCGTCAATTCGGAAGTGACGATCAGTGCCGGCAGCGCGCAGATCGCGGCGATCATCACGAACGACAGCGTCGAGCGCCTCGGCCTCGCGAGCGGCAAGGCGGCGACGGCGGTTTTCAAGGCGTCGAGCGTGATCATTGGGGTCGATCAGTAAAAGGCCCGGGCCTCTGGGACGGGTACTCAACGGGCTCTCACTGATCGCGGATGGCGCGAACGATGATCCCGTCCCATCCAAAAACAATCCTGTGAGCGTCCATCCGGAAGATCGCAAAACAATTGTCGCTATCTACGACAACGGTTGTAGCGGGCAACCCGGTTTCATTCACGCGAAGGTCGAACTGTTTCTTCAACGCCGAAAGCGTGTCAATTCGCTTGACGGTAAAACCTGTGTTGGGCTTGCAGGTTTCACTGTCGAAGCTCATGGATTGCGGCGTAATTGTCATCGTCATGCCGAGAATCCGTTTTGCTTCGGGGATGCCACCGGAAATATCGGCATAGTCAACTACATCGGTCACAACCCAATTGCCGATGAAATCATTAATCGTAGCGTGTGGTGGTGTTTGTGCCGCGCACACGCTCGCCGAGGCGGTCAGCGTGAGAGCCACATACGAAAAAAGCTTGTGGCCTGTCATTGTACCGACTGCCGGAAGGGAGAAACCAAGGACGGAGAGTCGAGAACCGACGGGGACGGCGAGCGTAGACGCGCGGCGCGTGTCACAGCGTTCGACACCCGCGCGCGGGGATTGCGCTTGCTTTACACTTCACCCCTTACCGCTTGCCATCCCGCTCTGATCACGGACGCCGTCATGTTCGAAGTTTCCTCCACCTCGCATCTGCCCAAAGCCGCGCAATATGAAGAACTGGTCGCGCAGGCGCGCGCGCTGCTGGCCGGCGAAACGGACTGGATCGCCAACGCCGCGAATTTCTCGTCGTTCGTCTTTCATTCGTTGAGCGATCTGAACTGGGCCGGCTTTTACTTTCACGACGGCCGCGAACTGGTGGTCGGCCCGTTCCAGGGCAAGCCCGCGTGCGTGCGCATTGCGCTGGGCAAGGGCGTCTGCGGTACGGCCGCGCAAACCCGTCAGACCCAGGTCGTGCGCGACGTGCACGAGTTTCCCGGCCATATCGCATGCGATTCGGCGTCGCAATCGGAAATCGTCGTGCCGCTCGTCGCGCCCGACGGCACGCTGATCGGCGTGTGGGATGTCGATAGCCCGGTCGTCGCGCGCTTCGACGAGGAGGACGCGAAGGGCATGGAAGCGTTGTGCGCGGTGTTCATCGAGGCAGCACTGCCGCGCGGCGTGTAGCGTCGCCGGTCCGATCCGCTTCGGCGAGCAAGTCGCGTACCGCGAGGTGTAACGGGAGGGGCAGGAACGCATCACGCGTCGGCGCGATGTTCGCGAAGGCGCACGCGCGCACGCACGCGGACCCGACCCTCGCGCCGATGTTGGCCGCGTTGGGCACGTGGGCGAGGTCGCCGGATGCGTCGTGGGCTGGCCGCAATCTGCACCAGAGGGCGCGAGCTGTGTTGGAGCAGTCGGGGTGTGACGTGGCGGCTGAGAGGTTAGGGCTTGAGGTATGACAGACGGCCTCGACGCGATTGCCAGCCGGGTCGACCAGAAATGCCGCGTAATAGTCGCGGTGATAGTGAGGCCTCAAGCTAGGCTCTCCGTGGGATTTGCTACCAGCCGAGAGTCCTGCTTTGATGAATGCATGGACGTGATCTCGAGACGGCGCTTTAAAGCACCAGTGCCGCCTGTTCTCTGTTACTTCGCCAGGATCGAGGTAAGCGGCCAGATAGGTCGATGTTGTGTCGTCGGTCGTGCAACGCTTGCCGGTTGAGTACCGCGTGACGGGGCGGTGCTCGAAACAATGTTATGAATTGTGTCGAACATATTCCCCCGTCTCCCGCGTCGTGCTAGATATACCCGCTTCAGAGTGATTTGGAGGCGCAACGCATGTTGATCGGGTTGCAGATAGATGGCGATTGACTTCAAAGTCGGGGCGCGCCGGCGCTGCAGGCTCTACTCGCGACGGGAATATCGCGGCAACGCATTGAGCGACGAGGCGCGTGCCGGTCGCAAGCTCATTACCTCGGCTAGCTCATGGGAACTCAAGTACGACGCGCGCCAGCTAGCGCAGCTCGTCGGGTTCATGCGCAATGCGCGTGGCGGCGCATATGCTAGCGGCTCTGCGCCAGAGCAACTCGCCCGAGAGCTCCAGTCCGCGATCGAGAGCGGCCATGTGATCGCGGTCGTGTCAACGCCGCAAGCGTCG
Source organism: Paraburkholderia tuberum STM678 (assembly GCF_902833905.1). Lineage (GTDB taxonomy): Bacteria > Pseudomonadota > Gammaproteobacteria > Burkholderiales > Burkholderiaceae > Paraburkholderia > Paraburkholderia tuberum. Next base: position 64,661 of record NZ_CADFGP010000015.1, read on the forward strand.
TGCACGGGCGGCGGGCCTATCGAACAGGAAATCCGGCCGTACTATGTGACTGTCACGCCGTCGCAGCTATTCGGGCGCGTGCTGTCTGCCGTGCCTGCTGCACGTTCATTCGAGCGTCCAAGACTGCCGCGGCTCGCCCAGCTCGGCATGAACAGCTGTGAAACGCATGACGGCGATTTCACCCTGTACTGAGGTTGACCCGGTTCGACGGATAGATTTGCAGTTGAGTTTAATGCGGTGTGGCACCTCCCGATAAGATCAAATCGCAGGTTGTCCACGGCCGGGCGGCGGGTCGCCTGTCAAGACCACGACGCTGCCCGGCGGTGGGCAACCCGCGCGACGATAAGCTTTGATTTTGCGCATGCAGGTTTTCGAATTCGAGCGGCGAACAGTAGCCGATGCTGCTGTGGAGGCGGCGTATGTTGTACCAGCTCTCCAGAAACGAGAACAGACGCCGCCTTGCCTGTTCGTGGGTCGCGAAGTGTTCGCGACAGAGCAGTTCGGCTTCGAGCGTGCCGAAGAATGACTCGCACATCGCGTTGTCATAAGCGTCGCCGGTGGTCCCCATCGACGGTTGTACGCCGGCTTCTCGGCAGCGCCGCCCGAAGGCAATGGAGGTGTATTGACAGCCTTGATCGGAATGTAGAATCACACCCTCATGGCGTCGCTGCTGCAACGCCATGTCAAACGCCCGCAACATCAGTTCGGTGTACAGATGGTTGGACATCGCCCAGCCGATGATGCGACGGCTGAACACATCCAGCACGACTGCCAGATAGAGGAATCCTTCACCGGTGGGTACATAGGTCGCGTCTGCGACCCACAGCACGTTTGTCGCCTCGGCACTGAAGTGCCGGCGCACCAGATCAGGCGCACGCCGGGCGCCTGCGCGTGGCCGTGTGGTGCGCGGCCAGCGCCGCCGGCTTGCCCCGCACAGACCCGCCATACGCATGAGGCGCGCCACCCGCTTGCGCCCCACGTGTA
>NZ_CADFGP010000015.1:65727-167111 GCF_902833905.1 Paraburkholderia tuberum STM678
GCCTTCGCGCGCGAGTTGCGCATGAATACGCGGTGCCCCATACGTGCCGCGCGAGCTTGCATGGAGCGTGCGGATATGCGCGAGCAGTTGCGCATCGCTACGCGTGCGCATCGCGGGCTCCCGCACCAGCCACGTGTAATAGCCGCTCGTCGAGACGCCGAGCAGCCGCGCCATCATCGCAATGGGCCAGCGGGCCCGGTTCGCTTTCATGAATCCGTACCGCCCTTCGGTGGAATGGATCCCGTCTCCCTCGCGAACCAGGCTGCCGCGTGAGAGAGTATGTCGCGCTCCATCTTCAGTTGCCGGACTTCGCGACGCAACCGTGTGAGCTCCTGGCGTTCGGCTGTGGTCAGACCGTCATGCCGCACACCTGTGTCGCGATCAGCCTGCGCCACCCAGTTGTAGATGGTCTGTGCAGTCGGCTCGAACTCCTTTTCCAGTTCCTCCGGCCTGCGTCCGGCCTTCACCAGCCCGACCATTTGCGCCCGAAATTCCGCCGGGTACGGGGTACGATGCTTGGCCATAATCGGCACCTCCTTCTCCAAAGGATAGATGTCCGTTTTTGCGGGTCAACTTCAGTACACCGAAAACTACAACGCTCGCGCCGAGGGCTACGCGGCTGCACTGGCCGGTGATCCGTTTCGGCGTTTGACTACCATCTAGTTTGCATAAGTCAACTTTAAGGTGATGCTATCCGGTTGCTAGCCCGTTTAGGGCTGTTTTTCGATATAGCGATTTGTTTTAGCATCTTCGGATGGAAAAGGACCAACACGAGAATTTCTTCGCACGCCTGATTTCACCGATGCTCGATCAACTTAGGCGCCTTGCATATGACACCCGAGGGGAGCAGTCAGTCGACGATTTGAAGACTGAAGCTTGGATCGCTGCGCAGGATGTTCGCAGCGAGATTGGAGAGGCCATCGAGCCGGAGGACGAGCGCCTACAGACTGCCGTGCTGTCAAAACTGCGAAAAGCATTTGGCAAGTTCGCGAACCGGAAGATGCGGTTCGCCGTGCAGCTCGATCACGAGCAGTCGGGTGACGACGGCGATTTTCTGCCAAATTCCGTCGGCGCTAGTCTGGCCGCGCCGGATGTCTATGAGCCCGAGATCGCAATAGAACGTGCCGAGGAGCTCGCGGCACAAGAGCGTTGTCTTGCCGAGCGATTTACCGAGGCGGTCGCCTATCTCCGGACGTTGAATCACTTCGACCATGATCGGCAGACGATCGCGAGATACTTGGCGATCCCGGCCAGCACGCTCGAGACGAGGCTGCGTCGCGCGGAGAGCGTTGCAGAATCTCAACCGTCAATGTTCGATCACGTCGAGGCCGTACCAATCGACTTCGTGCCGCAGCCTGGGTGCTTCAGGCCAAGAAGCATCAGAAAGAGCAAGGTATTTAGAAGCATGTGCCCCGTGATTCGGCCGTGGCAATGCAACTTATTTTCTGTCTGGGCCACGGTGTTCGCTAGACGATAGCTACCGAGCCAGTTCCCGCTTGGCCGCCTCCTCTGCCAGTCCCATGGCTTCAGCCTCGGTTTTGACCGGACGGCCCGCATCTCGACCGACAACGTGACGGAGGATTTGAGTTCCGCGCTTTACGGTTATTCGGACATAGCCCTTGAACATGCCGCCGGGAGCTGCCTGCACGCAGGCTTCGACGGTTTTGTTGCCTTTCGTCTCTTGGAATGCCATGACGGCCTCCTCCGGGTCGGTTGTGAGCCGATCCTATCATGGGCGAAACGCGAGGTCGGCAACCGCGTTGTCAAACGTGGAGGGTAATCTGGGCCCATCGAACAACCGGAGTCTGATCGTGACAGACATCGCAAATGGAAAGCGGGTTAGCGCGACCGAGGCGGCTGAGATCCTCAGTGTGCCGCGGTACGCAATCAGCCGCATTAACCGGGGCGGCGAGATCATAAAGCGCTACAAGCTGGGTCACAAGACACATGTGTATGACCGTGACTCGCTCTATGCGTACCTCGATGCTTGCTTGGTAAGGCCTACCCCACTGCCTGACGTAAAGTCGAACGCGTCCGTGCATGCGCGGATCTGCATTTCGAGCCCCGAGAGTAAGCCATCCGACCTGCGAAAATTTCTTGAAAAGCTTGAGGAGTTTAAGCGGAAGGAAAAGTAGCTGGGGTGAATGAGTCCAACCCGAGCCACCACCCCGAAGAGGTCACCCCCAACGGGGACTCCGCGTAACCTTTTGGTCGGCCGCCTTGGCGCCGTTGTTATGGCGATGCATGCCACGCGTCGACCATCTCGCCCACCACCGAATCGGTCACGCAGTTTTGCGTAGACAGCCAGGAATGCACCGCGGATCGTTGGTCTTCGGTCGTCGATCCACGTGGCGCGTCCGAAATGATAAAGGCGTCGAAATCAGTGCTCGTCGAGACGGCCGCCAGCATTCCATTTTCTTCAATGAACGCGATGAACGCATCGAGGATCGCCTCGCGCTGAGCGGCCGGGGTATCCGGGATAAAGCGTGCAGTGGCGGAGAAGCCCATCTCTTGGAATTCTCCGATGTGCAGTTTCTTGCGCTGACGACGGTTGTGGTTCTTGCTCATAAGGTTTCCATGTGCATCGCCGAAATGGAAGACTGCGCTCTAAGGGAGGCGCCAAAACAAAAAACCCGCCACTGGGCGGGTCGGCCATCTCAAGGCTTGCGGATTATTTCTTCTTCGGCTTTGCTGTTGCCGGCTTCTTCGCTTGTGCCAGATCGGATCCGGCAACCGACTTTTGGGCTGGCGTGCTCTTCTTGTTGGACAGCTGTTTGCTCGCGAGTGACGCGTCTTTCTTTCCCGTGGCCATAGATACCTCATGCTGTGATTAGTTTTGCACTGCGCAGCTAATGTAGGATGAAAAAGACCCCTCGGCGACTAGCGTTTACCCGCCAGCGCGGCACCCAGAATTTCAAGACAGTGAACTCGCCATTCCATGGCCCGATAAGCCTTTATCGACATCCCTTCGCTATGACGATTCGGACGAACGATGAACTGATTTTACTGACTGGAGGTTTGAAGCAAGGGGCTGCGCAGATTCGATGGATCGAGCGCGAGCTTGGGTTCAAGCCGCCGCGCAAGATCGATGACCATCCGATGATCACGTGGGAGCAGGTGAATGGGAAGCCACAGGAGCGCAGAAGAACTGAGCCGAAGTGGAAGAAGGCTCTTTGACGGCGAGACGCCCGAAGGCGCCGCTACCGCGCGTGTCATCGTCGGAGTAATGCTGTATTTATATACAGTGGTCTGGCGTACCATGTGTCGGTGGCCTGCAGTTATCATGACGCGTAAAGGATGCCCGCACATCACGGAGGAAGCGTGCCTGTAACGCACTTCTACAACAGATCGCTTTTTGCGGTATTAGGCGTCGGTGTCCCCGAGCAGTTGGTAAACTGGGATGCGGGCCACGACGCAGGCGCGCGGCTCGAGCGCGAACGCATTGGCGCCATTCTCAATCACCCAGCGGCGCAAGGCCGGCACAAATCGGCTGTGATGCTCGCCCTTACCCCGGCATGGCGCAGGAAACGGCGGGGAGTCTCCTGGCGACGTTTCCCAAAGGCAATGGCCAACGCGGCGGCGCTGGCATTTCCGCTGGTGTCGTCGGTCAGGCCGGCGCGAGTGCGCAAGCCTTCGGAGAACGGGCGGCCGCACTCTGGACGCAATACGGCGCGAGTGCTACCGACAGCAGCCCAGATGGAACGCTCGACGGTGACGAGGCCAGCGGCGACCCAATACAAGCAAGTGAGACGGCCCCCGAATCAACCGCGCCGGCTGCTGACCAGCAAGCCGGCGCACAGTCCTTCCGGACGCATGCCGCTGCGCTTTGGAGACAACATGGCAAGCAGGAAGAGTGACCTGTTGACGGACGCGGCCACGCAGCCACTTGATGAGAAATGGTGTGGGCTTGGAGGGCGAGTCATTGCCCGGTACACCAAGGCCCGCGCTGCGCGCGGGTAAGCGGTCGGTACTGTAGATGTTTGACCAACCGAACCCGCGTACAGACGACGAGGGCGCGAGAGGCACAAGCCCTCACCGTGCCTCTTGCAGCCCGCCACGCGGCCTGTACGCCCACGGCAGGCCCGAAAAACAAAAAGGTACTCCTGGAGCATCGACCAACCGCGGGGAATGCTGCGACGCTCGGTCTTTAAGTAATTTTCGGTTCCAAAAGAGGCCAGTCACAGTCACAATCGCCTTCATGAGTTTTTCTCATGACCCTTCGAAAGGCTTTGTGGGTAAGGCTTGCAGCGATTTCATGAACTCGAAAACGATCGATTCTGGTGCCAGAATTACCCCGGAAGTTTGACTGCGCTTTTTTTACGCCTGCACTTTGCGCGCCGTTCGGCAGAGGACCGGTCGAGAGAAAGCCCCACCATAAAGCCTGATTTGCGCCTTCCTGCCGCCCGCAAGCCGCTTCTGGGTAGGGCCCCGAGCCAATTGAAAGGTGTTTGTTAGCATTGCATTTTCGCACCTTTTCTCTACATTCTTGGACTACGGAGCCCATGCAGTAGCCGGCTTCCCAAGACAACACTTTTTGAATTTTGTGCCGCTGCCGCATGGACACGGATCATTGCGTCCGATCTTGACGCGCGGGGATCCGCGTACTTGTTCGGCAAATTTGGCGGCGGGCATTGGTTGCCGCATGTCAGCAGTGGTCAGATCCATTTCGTCGGACTGCTGCCAGTTCGATTCCAAGACAACCCCAAACTGTAGGTTGGCCTTGGCATCCAAGGAGACTCCAAACCATCTCTGTGCCCTCTGCGCGTACTTGCGACATTCACAATAGGCCCCGAGCTTTGTCATTGCGTCTTTGGACGGCACAGGGTTGCAATGGAAGGTAATTCCACCGTAATCACCCGCGATCGTGAAGTCATGGGTCCTTCCGTCTGTTCGAGTCCGGCGCGTAATGAACTCTAGCCCGTGATGGATGGTTTGGCAGGTGTCCTCGCCTAATGTCAGCAGCAGAAAGCCCAGTTCCATCGTGGCCGGGTCGGGCTGCTTCTCGATTTGAAAGAGAAGATGCTCGAACAGCGTATCCGCAAGACGGGTGAGGATGCCTTCTGGCGTGCGCGCGCCCGACACGTTATCGCGCCGCACAGTCATCGCCAGGTCGAGGTCGACGGCGATATCGTCCTCCAACTGGATCACGTCGACTTCTGACTCGATCCAGAGGTTCCTCTTGAGGTGAAAGCCGAGCGCCGTGTGCTCGTGACTCATGCTCAGCCGTTCAATATTCTCGACTCGCAGTTTTGCGTAGCTCAGTAGCCGAAGCGGCGTATTGAGCATCTCGGTCAGCGTGTCGAGCAGGAACACGTCCATCACAAAGGGCGCGCGGACCTTGTCGGAAGTCTGGTACTTCAGGAACTGCCTGGTCTGGAAAGCCAGTGCGGGATAGTGATCCGCAACCACATTGAAGATGAGGATTTCCGTCGGCGAGAGCGGCGGCAAAAGCTCCGCTCCCTTGGCGTCCAGCAATCTGCAGTCGCCGGCGAGGATCGCCTGCGCACACAGCCGCGCCTGATCGTATGAGTCTTGGATAGCGGCAGCGAAGTCCTTAAGCAATTGGCCGTCGTTGCCGCGGCGTGCCTCCAAGGTCAGCCTCTTCGATTTTGCTTGAACAATGATCAGCCGATCGCCGAAAGCCACGAGCACGTCGATTTCGCCGATGGTCGTCCCTTTGCTTTGGGCCAGATGCACATTGCTGTGTACGCGTTCTATTCCGAACACGCTCGCCAGGCGCCGAGCGGCGAACGCCTCCGTAAATGCGCCTCGGTGTTGCGCGGCGGTTGCCTGATAGGCCTTGTCGGCCATCATCCAATAGAACGGAGACTCATACAGGGACTCGTAGATGCTGTAGTGCTGAAACAGAAGCACCCTGTCGCCGCCCGCAGCCAGTAGCGGCGTCGCGTTCAGCGCGTTGAAATCCCCCAGCGACTGGAACTGGGTGTTGTTGCCGCGTAATGTAAACGCGTCGAGAAACGCTCGTACTTGCTCAATAGGCAGGCCGGATCGGAGCGCGATCTCGTCCGGCGACTGCTCGAAGGCTGAGAGCCAGCTCAACGGCGAGACCCCTGATTTCTTCATCGCGTTGAAGGCCTGGGTCACCTTTTCATCAAGTAGCGCACACATCGTACGGGCGATCGTCTGCGCTTGAATGACGGAGAACCCCTTGATTTCGACTAGCCAAGGATTGTCGGCGCTGTATTTCTCCGAGACCAGTTCCCGATACTGGAAACTGTAGGCCGACTCGCCACCGTAAAAAATGGGTTCTCGCAGAGCTTCACCACGCCAGATGTCGACGTCTCGCTGTCCGGCCTTGCCGACATCGATCATTGCTTCCCAAATCGGAAATCCCACGGCCTCGTGCAGTTCCTCCATGAGGCGGTCGGTACGATCGACGTATCCCTGCAAGACGCTCGCAGCAGGTTGCGAAAACTCGATTGGCACCCGCACGAGCAGCCCAAGGATCGTGGTGATTTCGGTGCGAATGAGACGCTGCCGGCTGAAAAGTCTTTCCAGATCCGAGGCTTTCATCTCGTTCGCATAGGTCACCAGGTTATCGCGATAGCAGATTTGTGCGATTGCGTGAACGTAGCCTGGCGCGCGCGTGAGAGCAGCCAGATCAACAAATACCTCCGCTTCGCTGCGAGAAGTTTTCTTCATCCGCTCGATTCTCCAAGAACTTCGACGGCAAGCAACTACTTTACGGTGTCATTCCCTGCGAGGTCTATGCGCGATTTACGTCGACAGTCAGGATAAAGGGCAGTACGCCGGTTCCCGGCTGGGCAGCGCGATTCCTTGATATGGCGAACCAGATAACGCGCATCGCTGCGCTGACGACCCACCCATGGCATGACGGCCATATCCCAAAAACCTAGCGCGGCAATCATCTGCTAGGTTTACGCCGTCACACGGATAGAGACCATCGTATGCCCTGGAACTCGCTAGAAATTCCGCTGGAGTGCAGCTGGCAGTGCACGCTGCATGCCGCCAGCCAGTATCACAGCATGGAGCGAGAACGGCGCAGCAGCCTGTTTTGGGATCGAGATAGCAGCCGCTCGCGAGGCGGGTCGTCGTTCATGAGGGACGACAGGCGGGACGAAGAAGAAGACGCGCGCAGGCAGCTTGAACAGGACCGGCGGGATTTCGACAGGTATTTCCGGCCACGCCTGGATCTGCGAACGATCACGGGCGGTCAGGCTCTACGCGAAATCCAGACCTATGTCAGGGATGCGCTGGGTCTCGCGCACTGGAACCTGCCGACCGACAACGCGAGTATCGAGCGCGTTCTCAGGCAGGCGGTGAAAGATGGGCGGCTCGTCCCAGTGGTCCACCGTGACCGGCGTTCCGCGCTGGGGCGTGTGTACAGCCCCACCCCTGCACCGCTGCGCTGGCCGTCATCAGGGGGTGGAGGTGGAACCTACTGGAGCCGCTCACCCAATCTGTTCCCGCCCGGCATCACCTCATTCAACGGCGAGCCGGTCCTGTCAGGCCCGTACGATCCCGCCACCATCGAGGTCAGACGGATGGCCGCGCGCGCCGCAATGTCCAGCAGCAGTAGCGGCGGTGGCTTCGACCTGCTCGGCGTGGTCGAGTCGGTGGCCGGAGCCGCGCTTGGTGACAGCGACAGCACAGACGACGAGGCTGAGGTCGCAGGCGCGGAAACGACCAGCGACACATCTACACCGCTCGGCAATGCGCAGCCGTTCGACGACACGCCGGATGCGGTAAGCGGTGACGTGGAAGATCTGGCGGCCTCAACGAATAGTCCGAAGTTTGCCGCGAAGATGCTTGGTTACGACCAGAACACTTTCAGCAAAATGCTGCACCTCCTCAAGCCAGAGAATGGATTGCGCCCATCGGATAACGTGATCTTCCACGACGACGGAAGCGTCGAATTCAACGGACAACTGCTCGATGACAACATCCACAACTATGCACCCTGATTCCTCAAGTACCTGGCCGCTTGCTCATGCGACGTTCTACATTAATGGGGACGCCGTATCGCCGGACTTTTGGACCGACTATTTCGGCGTGACGCCGAGTCGGAGCAGAACGAAGGGAGAGCCGTACCTTTATCCATCTGGCAAGCTCAGCGACCATCCGGCGAAACGTGGCTCCTGGGCAGTTGAAAGCGAGCGCGCTGTGCAAAGCAATCAGTTGGAACCGCATCTCCGGTACCTGATAAAGACGCTCGCCTTGCCTCGTCACGGTCTTCGCGATCTCGTTTGCCGGGACGGGGTAGCTATGTCGATCTGGTGCTACTGGATGAACGAGACCGGGGACCGCGTGCCCGACGTGCCCGACGACATTCGGGCGATGATGGAAGCGATGGGCGGCACCATCGAGATTGACGAGTACCGATAAACAGGAGAAGGCCCCACGATGTTTGATTTTAAGAATGCCAGCAAGCAGGAGCTGAAAGCTGAGTACAACCGCATCGCCCGCGAAATTGGCGATGACCAGTTCTTCACGAAAAAAGAGTTGAATCACCTCCCCGAAATTCTCATGGACGGCGAGCAGGTTTTAGCTTTTGCATCAGGGGTGATGGACAACAGCACATGGTTGATTGCCTTGACTGACCATCGCGTGATTTTCCTTGATAAGGGCCTTCTGTTCGGACTGAAGCAAGTCTCTATCAACCTGGACAAGATAAACGCAGTGTCTGGTAGCACAGGACTGGTTTTCGGAACCATCCGCATCGAGGACGCGGCCAGTGAGCGCGTGATTAGGAATGTCCGGAAGCAGACAGTGGCGGGCTTCACCAACAAAGTACGCGATGCATTGAACGTATACCGAAGACCTGCCCCTGTCGCTACGCCGTCAGAGACCGCGGCAGTACAGACAGACGATATTGTTTCGAAGCTAGAACGGCTGGCCGTCCTAAGGGAGCGCGGTGCTCTGACCGAGGCGGAGTTTGTTGAACAGAAGACTCGGGTGCTTGCCCAGTGAGCTTGTCCGAATGGCGACGAACCCGGCTACCGGCTTCACGCTGCTCACCGTCATTCTGCATACCGCCGCAGTGAAGGAAGCACAGTTGACAATGCGCAAACATGTCTAGTCGTGCGACCTATGATGTAAGCGACACCCTTACGTCAGAGGCAAACCATGACGAGCCGGGATGTGCTGGGGGCGGGGCGACGCGAGGCCGTACGGCGAGCAGCGTACAGCCTTGCCGACAGCGGCAAGTATGCTGGGTGGCAAGAGATCGAAAAAGCGCTTCGGGCCCGTTATGGCGTGCTTGATGCTCACCAGTTGCTAGGTAACCCGGTCGTGCGCGCCAACATCGATCAACGATGCGTCGCTGCGCGGCCGAAGCCTCACGCGGCATGACCACCAACGAGCGCAGACCCAGCCGGCGGCCCGTGGCCACATGGAGTGTGTATGTCCTCGCGGCCACGCTTTTCTCATTGATCGCTATCGGTGCGATTCTGGCCGAGGGCTGGGCATCGCTGGGCGAGTGTCGATAGCGCGTCATCTATACAGGAAGGGCTCGCCGGAGCGATCCGCGTGGGCCTTTTCTTTTCTGAGTTCGAATTTTGACTGTCACGGGAACGGTCCGTTGATCCTCGTTCATCGCCAGTGCACCAAAAATTGGTAGCTAGATGGGTAGCTAGCGCGAAAAATCGGCAATTTTTTAGCCACAAATCCTTACTGGACAAGGCTTCTGGCGATCACATCAGAACAATGTCGTACTGCTCCTGACTCAAATTCGACTCCACCTGCAACGACACCGGCTTGCCGATGAAATCGATCAGCATTGCCAGATGCTGCGACTCTTCCTCGAGAAACAGATCGATCACCTGCTGCGAAGCGACCACGCGAAACTCGCGCGGATTGAACTGCCGCGACTCGCGCAAAATCTCCCGCAACACGTCATAGCACACCGTGCGCGCAGTCTTCACTTGCCCCTTGCCCTGGCAAATCGGGCAAGGCTCGCACAGCACATGCGCGAGCGACTCACGCGTACGCTTGCGCGTCATCTCGACGAGCCCGAGTTGCGAGAAGCCATTGACGGTCACCCGCGTGCGATCGCGCGACAACGCCTTCTTCAATTCGCCTAGCACCTGGTCGCGATGCTCGACGTTTTCCATATCGATGAAATCGATGATGATCACGCCGCCAAGATTCCTTAGCCGCAGTTGCCGCGCGATGGTATGCGCGGCTTCGAGGTTGGTCTTGAAGATTGTGTCGTCGAAGTTGCGCGCGCCGACGTAGCCGCCGGTGTTCACATCGATCGTCGTCATCGCCTCGGTCTGGTCGATCACGAGGTAGCCGCCCGACTTCAGATCCACGCGACGCGATAGCGCGCGCTGAATCTCGGCCTCGATGTTGTACAGATCAAACAGCGGCCGCTCGCCGGTGTAGTGGTGCAGCTTCGACGATACAGCCGGCGTGAACTCGGCCGCGAAATCGGCGAGCATCTGATGCGTCTCGCGCGAATCGACCTGGATGCGCGATGTGTCATCGTTGACGAAATCGCGCAGCACGCGCTGCGCGAGATTCAGATCCTGGTAGAGCAGGCTGGTGGGCGGCATGCGCTGGGCCTGCGACAGAATCGTCGCCCACGTCTTGCGCAGATACGCGACGTCGGCTGCGAGCTCTTCGCTCGTCGCATCCTCGGCGATCGTGCGCACGATGTAGCCGCCTTTCTCGTCGGCGGGCAGCACGGCGGTCAGACGCGCACGCACGGCCTCGCGCTCGGCTTCGCTTTCGATTTTCTGCGAGATGCCGATGTGCGGCTCCTGCGGCAGATACACGAGCGTGCGCCCGGCGATGCTCACTTGCGTGGACAGCCGCGCGCCCTTGGTGCCGATCGGGTCCTTGACGACCTGCACCATCAGCGTCTGACCTTCGAAGACGATCTTTTCGATCGGCTGATGCGGTGTTTGATGTTGCGCTTCGCCGGCGATGCGCGGATGCCAGATGTCGGCGACATGAAGAAACGCGGCGCGTTCGAGGCCGATGTCGATGAACGCCGATTGCATGCCGGGCAGCACGCGCACGACCTTGCCGAGATAGACATTGCCGACGCGGCCGCGCGACAGCGTTCGTTCGACATGAAGTTCCTGGACGGCGCCCTGTTGAACGAGCGCGACGCGCGTTTCCTGCGGCGTGACATTGATCAGGATTTCTTCATTCATGGTGTTGTTCTAGAAGTCGATGCGCGCTGCACGCAGGAGGGCAGCGGTTTCAAAAAGCGGCAAACCCATAATACCCGAATAGGACCCGTCTATATGCTCGATAAACTCCGCCGCGCGTCCCTGCACGCCATACGCCCCCGCCTTGCCGAGCGGCTCACCGCTCGCCGCGTAGCGACGCAACGCGTCTGCGTGCACTGCAGCAAAACGCACCTTCGAGACCGACAACGCCGCGGGCAGCAGCGCGCCGTTGGCATCGATCACGGCGAGCGCGGTCAGCACTTCGTGCGAGCGGCCCGCGAGACGTGTGAGCATGGCGACCGCATCGCCGGCATCGATGGGCTTGCCGAGAATCGCGTCGTCGATCGTGACGGTGGTGTCGGCGACGAGTATCGGCTGCACCTCGTGACCGCCGTCGAGGAGCCGCGCGCGGGCCGCCTGCGCCTTCGCGATGCACACGCGCTGCACGTAGTCGCGCGCGTGTTCGCCGGGCCGTTCGGCTTCGAGCGCTTCGGCGTCTTCATCGGGGCGCGGCAGCAGCAATTCGAAACGCACGCCGAGCTGTTGCAGCAGCTCCTGGCGGCGCGGACTTTGCGAGGCGAGGTAGACGAACGGATGCAGCGAAGCGGAGGGTGTGGGCATGAACGGGTCTCGATGAAGCGGGAAACGGATGGCGCGGGGTGGTGAACGCGGGTGGGCGTGGAAGAGTGAGCGGGCGAGGTTGACCCGGTGATCCGATCGATGCGCTGCATCCACTAGCGGCATCGATGCACGGCGCGTCGGGCGCATCATCGCATGAAGCGGCGACAATGCGCTCAAGCGTATGGAGCAGAGCACCCGCGACGCGTCAGCAGCAACGAATCGTTGCCAGGCGTCGCCGCGCGAGGCTCCAGCACCTACGCGCGATGATACGGATGATTTTGCGTGATGGTCCACGCCCGATAAAGCTGTTCGGCCAGCAGCACGCGCACCATCGCGTGCGGCAGCGTGAGGCTCGACACGCGCAGCATCATATCGGCGCGTGCCTTCAGCTCGGGATCGAGCCCGTCCGCGCCGCCGATCAGAAAGGCCACGTCGCGGCCGTCTTGCTGCCAGCCCGGCAACGCGCCCGCGAACTGCATCGTGGTCCAGTCCTTGCCGCGTTCGTCGAGCGCGACGATGCGTGCGTTCTTCGGCAACGCGGCTTCGATCTTCTGCCGTTCGGCGGCCATCACGCTTTCGGCCGAACGGCCCGATGAGCGCTGCTCCGGTTTGATCTCGCGCAGTTCGATGCGCAACTCCGGCGGCATGCGTTTCGCGTATTCGTCGAAGCCGGTCGCGATCCAGTCCGGCATCTTGTGGCCGACGGCGAGGATATGCAGTTTCATCGCGAGGACAGTAGCGCTGTGCCCGACACGGCCCGCTTACTTGCGGCGCGCCGTGGTCTTGCGCGCGGGCTTCGCGGCCGGCGCTTCCTCGTCTTCCTCGTCGCCGGGCTCGCTTGCGCGCGCGCCGCCGAACGGATTCGGCGTCGACAGCTTGATGCGCACCGGCTTGTCGCCCCAGATTTCCTCGAGGTTGTAGTACTGGCGCAGCGCCGGCTGCAGGATGTGCACGATCGCGTCGCCGCAATCGACCAGCACCCATTCGCCGATATCCTCGCCCTCGGTGCTGATGATCTCGCCGCCGGCTTCCTTCACGCCTTCGCGCACGCTCGACGCGAGCGCCTTGGTTTGCCGGTTCGACGTGCCGCTCGCGACGATCACGCGATCGAACAGCGAGGTCAGGTGGCTGGTGTTGAACACTTTGATGTCTTGCGCCTTGACGTCTTCGAGAGAGTCAACGATTACGCGTTGCAGTTTGCGAATATCCATGGAGTTACCGGTGGTACAGATGATGTTGAAGAATATAGTCCCACACCGCGGCGGGGACGTGACTCGCGGCCCGATCCTGGCTTGTGCCGCCCGCACCCGCGTGGGCGAGCCGCTGGTTGACCTGCTCGCGCAGATGCGCGCGAATGTCGGTGGCCGATACGTTGAACGCGAGCGTCGTGTCGATCAGCAGATGGCCGCAGGGTGTGGCCTGCAGCACGTCGGCGCGCGCACGGCGCGCGGCGATTTCCCTGGCGACCGCGGGGGCGACCGACGCGAGGTCGAAGCCGGGCCGCGTGGCCGCGCCGATATGCGCGAGCTCGAACAGGCGCCGCCAGTCGCGCCATGTGTCGAGATGCACCAGTTGATCCGCGCCGATCAGCAGGGTGATCGATGCGTCGTCGCCTTCGCGCTCGCGCCAGCATTGCAGCGTCTCGACCGTGTAGGTCGCGCCATCGTGCTCGATTTCGTCGGTCGCGACGCGTACCGTCACGCCGGGGATCGCGAGCGACGCGGCCGCCGCGCGCGTCATCGCGAGCCGATGTTCGGCGGGCGACACGTCGGCTTTCTGCCACGGCTGGCCGGCCGGCAGCAGCACCAGTTCGGTCAGCCGCAGCACGTCGGCGAACCGCCGCGCGAGCGCGAGGTGGCCGTCGTGGATCGGGTCGAAAGTGCCGCCCAGCAGACCGATCCGGCGAGGCAGGGCGACAGGGTGAGCGTTTGGCTTCAGGTGAGGGTCCTTTGTCGTGACCGTAAGCGAGACAGGTGGCGCGTCACACCCACTCGCGCGGCACGAGGAAATCGCTGTACAAACGCGCTTCCGGCGTGCCCCGCTCGGGCTGCCAGTCGTAGCGCCAGTTCGCCACAGGCGGCATCGACATCAAGATCGATTCGGTGCGTCCGCCGCTCTGCAGCCCAAACAGTGTGCCACGGTCGAAGACCAGATTGAACTCGACGTAGCGGCCGCGCCGGTAAGCCTGGAACGCGCGCTCGGCTTCGCCGTACGGCGTGTCGCGGCGCCGCTCGATGATCGGCAGGTACGCATCGAGAAAGCCTTCGCCGACGCTTTTGAGCATCGCGAACGACTGCTCGAAGCCCGGCGCCGAGAAATCGTCGAAGAAAATCCCGCCAATGCCGCGCGGCTCGTTGCGGTGCTTCAGGAAGAAGTACTCGTCGCACCAGCGCTTGAAGCGCGGGTACAGGTCCGCGCCGTACGGCGCGAGCGCGTCGCGACACACCTGATGGAACTGCCGCGCGTCCTCTTCGTAGCCGTAGTAGGGCGTCAGGTCCATGCCGCCGCCGAACCAGAACACCGGTTCTTCGCCTTCCCTGGTCGCGACGAGCAGGCGCACGTTCATGTGCACGGTCGGGCAGTGCGGATTGTGCGGATGCAGCACGAGCGACACGCCCATCGCCTCGAAGCCGCGCCCGGCCAGTTGCGGCCGCGCAGCGCTTGCCGAGCCCGGCAGCGCGTCGCCCGCGACGTCCGAGAAGCCGATGCCGGCGCGCTCGAAGAACTGGCCGCCTTCGAGAATCCGCGTGACGCCGCCGCCGCGCAGCTTCTCGCCGGGCGCGCGCTGCCACGCGTCGGTAGCGAACGCGGAGCCGTCGAAGGCGCCGAGCGTGTCCGCGATATGCGATTGCAGGCCTTGCAGCCAGCTGCGCACGGCTTGTGCGTCGTAGCTCGAATTGCTCATGAATGCAGGTGCTGGGGCGGCACGCTCGTCGTGCCGCGGGTTCTTCGAAAGAAAGCGATGGCCGCGTTGGCGCCGGGTGTCTGCGAACCTGGACCGCTGGTTCGGATTGCCTGGTTGCCGGAGGCGAACATCAGAGGCGGCTTGCCGCTTCAGTCGATTCGCGGGCTCCGGGCCCGTCTGCCGCGACGAGCGGGACAGATTCAGTGTAGCGCGCGTCGTGTAACGTGCCCGCACGGCGTCCAGCGCTAGCGAAGCTTACTTGCCGTCGTGCTTGCGGTTGAGCGCGCGATAGCCGATGTCGCGGCGGTACTGCATGCCGTCGAACGCGATCTGGTTGATCGTGTGGTACGCGGCCGCCTGCGCGGTGCGCACCGAATCCGCGAGACCGACGACGCACAGCACGCGCCCGCCCGAGGTGGTCAGCTTGCCGTCCGTCAGCGTGGTGCCGGCGTGGAACGTGACTGAATCCGCGGCTTCGGCGGGAATGCCGTTGATGCGGTCGCCCTTCCTCGGCGTGTCCGGGTAGTTGTGCGCGGCGAGCACGACACCGAGCGCGGTGCGGCGGTCCCATTCGAGCTCGACGGTGTCGAGCGTGCCGGCGATCGCGTGTTCCACCACCTTCGAATAGTCGCCTTTCAGACGCGCCATGATCGGCTGCGTTTCGGGGTCGCCCATCCGGCAGTTGAATTCGAGCGTCTTCGGGTTGCCTTGCGCGTCGATCATCAGGCCCGCGTACAGGAAGCCGGTGTAGCGGATACCTTCCTTCTCCATGCCGCGCACGGTCGGCAGGATGATTTCGCGCATCACGCGCGCATGCAGCTGCGGCGTGACGATCGGCGCGGGCGAGTAGGCGCCCATGCCGCCCGTGTTCGGGCCCTGGTCGCCGTCGAGCAGACGCTTGTGATCCTGGCTCGACGCGAGCGCGAGCACGTGCTTGCCGTCCACCATCACGATGAAGCTCGCTTCCTCGCCGGCGAGGAACTCCTCGATCACGACGCGCGCGCCGGCGTCGCCGAGCTTGTTGTCCGACAGCATCATGTCGACCGCGGCGTGCGCTTCTTGCAGCGTTTGCGCGACCACCACGCCCTTGCCGGCGGCGAGGCCGTCGGCCTTGATCACGATCGGCGCGCCCTTGGCGTCCAGATACGCGTGCGCGGCGGCGACGTCGGCGAAGGTTTCGTACTCGGCCGTCGGGATGCCGTGGCGCTTCATGAACGCTTTGGCGAAATCTTTCGAGCTTTCGAGCTGGGCGGCCTCTTTGGTCGGCCCGAAGATCTTCAGACCGCGCGAGCGGAACAGGTTGACGATGCCTGCCGCGAGCGGCGCTTCCGGCCCGACCAGCGTGAACGCGATCTGTTCTTTTTCGACGAAATCAGCGAGCGCGGCCGGCTCGGTGATGTCGAGGTTGAGCAGACGCTCATCCTGAGCGGTGCCGCCGTTGCCCGGCGCGACGTAGACGAGCTGGACCCGCGGCGATTGCGCGAGCTTCCATGCCAGCGCATGTTCGCGACCGCCGGAACCGACGACGAGTAACTTCATGTGAATCCCCGAGACTTGAAAACCATAAACGGCCGAGCGGTGTGCTCAGCCGTGCAATAAACCATCAACAGCAAGGGCAAACGATGCCAGAGCCCGGCGCGCCATCACTCGCCGGCGATCGACGCGTTTGTATAGACTTCCTGCACGTCGTCCAGATTTTCGAGCGCGTCGAGCAGCTTCTGCATTTTCACGGCATCGTCGCCGGTGAATTCGACTTCGGTCTGCGGCTTCATCGTGACTTCGGCCAGTTCGGCCTTGAAGCCCGCCGTTTCGAGTGCAGCCTTCACTTTCGAAAAATCGTTCGGCGGGCACAGCACTTCGATACTGCCGTCCTCGTTCGTCACGACGTCGTCGGCGCCCGCTTCGAGCGCGGCTTCCATCAGCGCGTCTTCGGCGGTGCCGGGAGCGAACAGGAACTGGCCGACGTGATCGAACATGAACGACACCGAGCCGTCGGTGCCCATGTTGCCGCCGTTCTTCGAGAACGCGTGACGCACTTCCGCGACCGTGCGGGTGCGGTTGTCGGTCATGGTGTCGACGATCACCGCCGCGCCGCCGATGCCATAGCCTTCGTAGCGGATTTCCTCGTAGTTCGCGCCGTCCGCGCCGCCGACACCGCGCTGGATCGCGCGGTTGATGTTGTCTTTCGGCATGTTGGCGTCGTACGCCTTGTCGACCGCGAGCCGCAGACGCGGGTTCGAGTCGATTTCGCCGCCGCCCAGACGGGCCGCAACCTGGATTTCCTTGATGAGCCGCGTCCAGACCTTGCCGCGCTTGGCATCGGCCGCTGCTTTCTTATGCTTGATGTTGGCCCATTTCGAATGACCCGCCATACTTTTCTCCGTCGCGCGCGCCAGCGGGGCGCACGCATAGTGCAATTGTCGTTGCGATGTCGGGCGCCTCGCGTGTTGCGCCTCGATGTCAATCCGTCAGGTGAAAGGCTGCCGGCCGCTCGTGCTTGTCGCTCGTGTTGGCCCGTCGAGGCGGCCACCTGTGCCGACGATCTCAGCCTGGCCGTTCCCGCGCGTCGTTCCGCGCTTGCCCGCCGGTGGGCGTTCGTGCCGGTTCGTGCATGATCGGCCGGCCAGGCGGAGCCGCAGGGCCGCAGCGCGGTGGAGCGCGGTGGAGCGGGGCAGCTTGCGCGGCCAGGCGCCGCATGACCTGATGCGAAAGCGCGGGGCGCCAGTCGAAATTGCAGGCGGTGGTGCGAGTGATCGTGCGGGTCGAGCCGCTCCGTCGAGCGGGTTCGAATTTTATCATGCCGCGAGGGTGCGGCAGAGGGGGCCGCGCCGCGAAACCGGCCGCAAATGCAATGAAATCGACGCGAAAATGAATGGAGGCGGTGCGGATGTGTCGCCGGGAGGGCCGGATGCGGGCGAAAGCGGGGCCGGTTCCGGGGCGGCGGCATCGCCATGCCACCCCCGCTGGCCCCCGGCGCGTCAGTTCTTCGTACCGAACAACCGGTCGCCCGCGTCGCCCAGGCCCGGCACGATGTACGCATGCTCGTTCAGATGCGAATCGAGCGACGCGATGAACAGCTTGACGTCCGGGTGCGCGTCCTGGAACACCTGCACGCCCTCGGGCGCGGCGACGAGCGCGAGGAACATGATGTTCTCGGCGGCCACGTTGCGGCGCTTGAGCACATCGACCGCGTGCACGGCCGAGTAGCCGGTCGCGACCATCGGATCGCAGAGGATGAACACGCGGTCTTCGAGGTCCGGCAGCCGCACCAGGTATTCGACCGGCCGATGATCCTCCGCGCGATACACGCCGATATGGCCGACGCGCGCCGACGGCACCAGCTCGAGCAGGCCGTCCGACATGCCGACGCCCGCGCGCAGCACCGGCACGATCGCGAGCTTCTTGCCGGCGATCACCGGCGCGTCGATCTCGACGAGCGGCGTGGTGATGCGGCGCGTGGTCATTGGCAGGTTGCGGGTGATTTCGTAGCCCATCAGCAGCGTGATTTCGCGCAGCAGTTCGCGGAACGTGCGCGTCGACGTGTCCCGGTCGCGCATGTGCGACAGCTTGTGCTGGATCAGCGGGTGATCGAGGATGAAGAGATTGGGGAAACGGCTGTCCTGGGTCATGGCGGGCTCGCGCGCGGCGGCAAGGTGGATCGGTTCGGCGCGCTCATCCGTTGGCTCAGTCCGCGCTCGAAGGTCGGACGAACGGTGGAAAAGCGCGCCACCGCGCAAGTTTACCGAAAGAGTACCGCCCGGCGATACCTGAGATTGTAGCGACGCGGCACAGTCCGGCACCGATTCTTCTAGAATCTGGGGAAACTTCGCCAGGAGGGCATACACATGGACATGGGAATCGCAGGACGCCGCGCGCTGGTTTGCGCGGCGAGCAAAGGTCTGGGACGCGGCTGCGCGGAAGCGCTCGCCGCCGAGGGCGTCGACCTGACGATCGTCGCGCGCACCGCCGAAACGCTCGAAGCGACCGCCGAGGCGATCCGCAAGCAGAGCGGCGTCGAGGTGAAGACCGTCGCATGCGACATCACCACGCCTGAAGGGCGCGCGGCCGCGCTCGCGGCCTGCCCGCAGCCGGACATTCTCGTCAACAACGCGGGCGGACCGCCGCCGGGCGATTTCCGCAACTTCACGCACGAGGACTGGATCCGCGCGCTCGAAGCCAACATGCTGACGCCGATCGAGCTGATCCGTCAGACCATCGACACGATGAGCGCGCGCGGCTTCGGGCGCATCGTCAACATCACGAGCTCGGCGGTGAAGGCGCCGATCGACGTCCTCGGTCTGTCGAACGGCGCGCGCTCCGGCCTGACCGGTTTCGTCGCGGGGCTCGCGCGCAAGGTCGCGCCGACCGGCGTGACGATCAACAACCTGCTGCCGGGCCTGTTCGACACCGACCGTATCGCGGTCACGTTCGAGGCGCAGGCGAAGACGCACAACATTTCGATCGACGAAGCGCGCAAGCAGCGCATGAAGACGATCCCCGCCGGCCGCTTCGGTAATCGCGAAGAATTCGGCCGCGCCTGCGCGTTCCTGTGCAGCACGCACGCGGGTTACATCACCGGGCAGAACTGGTTGATCGACGGCGGCGCCTATCCCGGTACGTACTGAGCTGGTACGTACTGAGCAGGCACGTACCGAGCCGCCGCGCGCGAACGACACCCGTCACATCACAACAACGATAGTCACAACGGTTTGAGGAGTCTTACGTCATGAGCACCCGCATTGCGCTGATCGCGCACGATCACAAGAAGGACGACATCGTCAAACTGGCCGGCGAATACGTCGACACGCTCGCGCGCTGCGAGATCGTCGCAACCGGCACGACCGGCGGACGCATCAGCGACGCGCACGGCCTGACGGTCGAGCGCATGCTGTCGGGCCCGCACGGCGGCGACCTGCAGATCGGCGCGCAACTCGCCGAAGGGCGCGTCGACATGGTGATTTTCCTGCGCGACCCGATGACGCCGCAGCCGCACGAGCCGGACATCAACGCGCTAGTGCGCGCGTGCGACGTGCACAACATTCCGTGCGCGACGAACATTTCAACCGCCCGCATGGTGCTCGACGTGCTGACGCTGCGCCTGTCCGGCGAGGCGTGAGCGCGCGCGTCGCCGCATCCACATCCATACAGATGAAGGAGACGTGATGGTCAAGGCAATCCGTTTCGACAAAACCGGCGGCCCCGAAGTCATGAAATGGGTCGACGTCGAGGTGGGCGAGCCCGGCGCGGGCGAGATCCGCATTCGCCAGACGGCGGTCGGCCTCAATTACATCGACGTGTATTTCCGCACCGGTCTGTATCCGCTGCCGCTGCCGGGCGGGCTCGGCATGGAAGCGGCCGGCGAGGTCAGCGCGGTGGGCTCGGGCGTGACCGGTCTGAAGGTCGGCGATCGCGTCGGGTATGTCGCGCGGCCGCCCGGCGCGTATGCGCAGGAGCGCGTGCTGCAGGCCGCGCTGGTCGTCAAGCTGCCCGATGCGATCAGCGACGAGCAGGCCGCGTCGGTGATGCTGCAAGGCTTGACTGCGCAATATCTGCTGCGCCGCACGTATCGCGTGAAGGCCGGTGACACGATCCTCATTCAGGCCGCAGCGGGCGGCGTCGGCCTGCTCGTGTGCCAGTGGGCGAAGGCGCTCGGCGCGACGGTGATCGGCACGGTCGGTTCCGACGAGAAAGCCAAGATCGCGAAAGCGCACGGCTGCGATCACGCGATCGTCTATACGCGCGAGAACTTCACGAAGCGGGTACGCGAGATCACCCACGGCGCGGGCGTGCCGGTCGTCTACGATTCGATCGGCAAGGACACCTTCGAAAAATCGCTCGACTGTCTCGCGCCGCTCGGCCTGTTCGTGAGCTTCGGCAACGCGTCGGGGCCGCTGCCGCCGATCGATTCGTCGGAATTCGCGGGACGCGGCTCGCTGTTCTTTACGCGACCGACGCTCTTCACCTATATGGCGAAACGCAGCGACTACGAGGCGATGTCGGCCGAGCTGTTCGACGTGCTGAGCTCGGGCAAGGTCAAGACCAGCATCAATCAGCGCTATGCGCTGCCGGACGTCGGGCAGGCACATGCGGACCTCGAAGGGCGCCGCACGACGGGGTCGACGATCCTGCTGCCGTAATGAAGTGGCAGCGCGGCCTCGGGCTGCGCTGCACGTCATCCATCAGGGCCGTTTCATCGCGAGATGAAACGGCCTTGTCCGTTTACGCGATTTTTACGCGTTCCCCGCGATCTTTGACCAGCCCTTTAGGCCGATCGGCATACCGTTCTATCCATCCAAAGTCCGTGAATGGAGAACGAGAATGGATGTGCTGTATGTCGGGGGCCTGGCGCTGTTTGCCGTGCTGACCTTTGGGCTGATTGGCGGCTGCGAGAAGCTGATGCAGTTGCGCCGCGGACAAGGAGCGCGCTGATGACCTGGATGCTGTGGCTGGCCGGCGCGTCCACCGCGCTGCTGTTCGTCTATCTCGTGTATGCGCTGCTGCGCGCGGAGGACATTGAATGAACACGAACGATGTCCTGCAAGCGAGTCTTTTTATCGTCGTGCTACTGGCCGCGGCGGTGCCGATGGCGAGCTATCTCGGCGCCGTGATGGACGGCAGTTCGCGCGTGGTGCGCTTCGGCGCGCCGCTCGAACGGCTGCTTTACCGTATCGCGGGCGTCGATCCAGCGGCGGAAATGGGCTGGAGGCACTACGCGGTCGCCACGCTCGCGTTCAACGTGCTCGGCGCGGCGTTCCTGTACGTGCTCTTGCGCGTGCAAGGGTGGCTGCCAGGCAATCCGCAGCAGTTCGGCGCGATGTCGGTCGACAGCGCGTTCAACACCGCGGTCAGCTTCGTGACCAACACCAACTGGCAGGACTACACGCCCGAGCAGACCGTCGGCTATCTGACGCAGATGCTCGGCATGACCGTGCAGAACTTCCTGTCGGCGGCGACCGGCATCGTCGTCGTGTTCGCGTTGATGCGCGGCTTCGCGCGTCATACCGCGCAGACGATCGGCAACTTCTGGGTCGACATCACGCGCGTGACGATGTACGTCCTGCTGCCGATGGCGGCGATCATCGCCGCACTGCTGATGAGTCAGGGCGTGATCCAGAACTTCAAGGCATATCAGGAGGTGCCGACGCTGCAGACCACCACCTACGCCGCGCCGAAGCTCGACGCGCAAGGCAATCCGGTGAAGGACGCGAAGGGCGATCCGGTGATGCTCGACACGCCCGTGAAGACGCAGACCATCGCGATGGGCCCGGTCGCGTCGCAAGAAGCGATCAAGATGCTCGGCACCAACGGCGGCGGCTTCTTCAACGGCAACTCCGCGCATCCGTACGAAAACCCGACGCCGTTCTCGAACTTCGTGCAGATCATCTCGATCCTGATCATCCCGGCGGCGCTCGCGCTCGTGTTCGGCCGCGTGATCGGCGACCGGCGGCAGGGCGTCGCGGTGCTCGCGGCGATGACGATCGCGTTCGGCGTTTGCGTGTTCGGCGAGATCAGCGCCGAGCAGGGCGGCAATCCCGCGTTCACGTCGCTCAACGTCGACCAGTCGGCGAACGCGCTGCAGGCGGGCGGCAATGCAGAGGGCAAGGAAACGCGCTTCGGCATTGCGCAGTCGGGCATCTTCACGGTCGCGACGACGGCGGCTTCGTGCGGCGCGGTCGACAACATGCACGATTCGTTGACGCCGCTCGGCGGCCTGTATCCGATGCTGCTGATCCAACTCGGCGAAGTGATCTTCGGCGGTGTCGGTTCCGGCATGTACGGGATGCTCGTGTTCGCGCTGCTCGCGGTGTTCGTCGCGGGACTGATGATCGGGCGTACTCCTGAATATGTCGGCAAGAAGATCGAGGCCTACGAGATGAAGATGGTGTCGATCGTCGTGCTGCTCACGCCGCTGCTCGTGCTGGTGGGCACCTCGATCGCGGTGCTCAGCGAGGCGGGCAAGGCCGGCATCGCAAACCCCGGCGCACACGGCTTCTCCGAGATCCTCTATGCGTTCAGCTCGGCGGCGAACAACAACGGTAGCGCGTTCGCGGGTCTCACGGTGAATACGCCGTTCTACAACTGGCTCACCGCGATCGCGATGTGGTTCGGCCGCTTCGGCACGATCGTGCCGGTGCTCGCGATCGCCGGTTCGCTCGCCGCGAAGAAGCGCATCGCCGTCACCGGCGGCACGCTGCCGACGCACGGACCGCTGTTCGTCGTGCTGCTGCTCGGCACGGTGCTGCTGGTCGGCGCGCTGACCTACGTCCCGGCGCTCGCGCTCGGTCCCGGCGTCGAGCATCTGATGATGATCGGCGTGCAGTGACCCACGGCAGTGACCCAGGCCGCGAGCCAACGACCGAACAGGCGCTTGCACGCCGCAAGCCTGCAAGCGCCCACGGACATTCGAGGATTCAATGACTGAACATAATGCTACCCGGTCCATGTTCGACCCGGCGCTGCTGCGCCCGGCGATCGTGGACTCCTTTAAAAAGCTCACGCCGCGCACGCAGTTTCGCAACCCGGTGATGTTCTGCGTGTACGTCGGCAGCATTCTGACGACCATTCTGTGGATCGCCGCGCTCGGCGGTCAGGCCGAGGCGCCCGCGGGCTTCATCCTCGCGGTCACGCTATGGCTGTGGTTCACGGTGCTGTTCGCGAACTTCGCGGAGGCGCTCGCCGAAGGCCGCTCGAAAGCGCAGGCCGCGTCGCTGCGCAGCGCGAAGAGAGACGTGATGGCGAAGAAGCTCAACGAGCCGCATCCGAAGTCGCCAATCCGCATCACGACCGCGACCGATCTGCGCCGTGGCGACGTCGTGCTGGTCGAGACCGGCGACGTGATCCCGGCCGACGGCGAAGTAATCGAGGGCGTCGCTTCGGTCGACGAATCGGCGATCACCGGTGAATCGGCGCCGGTGATCCGCGAGTCGGGCGGCGACTTTTCGTCGGTGACGGGCGGCACGCGGGTGCTGTCGGACTGGATCGTCGTGCGCGTCACGGCCAACCCGGGCGAGGCGTTCCTCGACCGCATGATCGCGATGGTCGAAGGCGCGAAGCGTCAGAAGACGCCGAACGAAATCGCGCTCACCATCCTGCTCGTCGCGCTGACCATCGTGATGCTGCTCGCCACCGCGACGCTGCTGCCGTTCTCGATGTTCTCCGTCGAAGCCGCGAAAGCGGGCCACGTGGTGACGATCACCGCGCTCGCCGCGCTGCTCGTGTGTCTGATCCCGACGACGATCGGCGGCCTGTTGTCGGCGATCGGCGTGGCCGGGATGAGCCGCATGATGCAGGCGAACGTGATCGCGACCTCGGGCCGTGCCGTCGAAGCGGCCGGCGACGTCGACGTGCTGCTGCTCGACAAGACCGGCACGATCACGCTCGGCAACCGCCAGGCGTCGCAGTTTCTGCCCGCGCCAGGTCTGACCGAAGAGGCGCTTGCCGATGCCGCGCAGCTGTCGTCGCTCGCCGACGAAACGCCGGAAGGCCGCAGCATCGTCGTGCTCGCGAAGCAGCGCTTCAATATCCGTCAGCGCGATATGGCCTCGCTGCATGCGGTGTTTCTCGCGTTCACCGCGCAGACCCGCATGAGCGGCGTCGATCTGTCTGCGCAAGGGACTCCGTACGGGACTCATGGCCGTGAAATCCGCAAGGGCGCGGCCGATGCGGTCAAGCACTATGTCGAAGCGAACGGCGGCCGTTTCCCGAATGAAGTCAGCAACGCGGTCGCCGATGTCGCGCGACGCGGCAGCACACCGCTGGTGGTCGCCGAGAAAGGCGAGCAGGGCGCGCGCGTGCTCGGCGTGATCGAGTTGAAGGACGTCGTGAAGGGCGGCATCAAGGAGCGCTTCGCCGAGCTGCGCAAGATGGGCATCAAGACCGTGATGGTGACGGGCGACAACCGCCTGACCGCCGCCGCGATCGCGGCTGAAGCGGGCGTCGACGACTTCCTTGCCGAGGCGACACCCGAAACGAAGCTCGCGACGATTCGCGCGCATCAGGCCGAAGGGCGTCTGGTCGCGATGACCGGCGACGGCACCAACGACGCGCCCGCGCTCGCGCAGGCCGACGTCGCGGTCGCGATGAACACCGGCACGCAGGCGGCAAAAGAGGCCGGCAATATGGTCGACCTCGATTCGAATCCGACCAAGCTGATCGAGATCGTCGAGATCGGCAAGCAGATGCTGATGACGCGCGGGTCGTTGACCACGTTCTCGATCGCCAACGACCTCGCCAAGTACTTCGCGATCATCCCGGCCGCGTTCGCGTCGACGTATCCGGCGTTGAACGCGCTGAACGTGATGCATCTCGCAACGCCGACCTCGGCAATCATGTCGGCGGTGATCTTCAACGCGCTGATCATCGTGCTGCTGATTCCGCTGGCGCTGAAGGGCGTGCGATATCGCGCTCTCGGTGCTGCGATCCTGCTGCGCCGCAATCTGCTGATCTATGGCCTTGGCGGGATCATCGTGCCGTTCATCGGCATCAAGCTGATCGATATGGTGCTCGCCGCGTTCGGCTGGGTTTGAGCGCAGTGACCATGTGATGAAAAGGGAAAGAGACCCATCATGAAAAATCTGTTCCGTCCGCTGATCGTGATCTTCGCGGTGCTGACCGCGATCACAGGACTCGCCTATCCCGCCGTGATGACCGCGTTCGGCCAGGCGGCGTTTCACGAACAGGCCAACGGCAGCCTCATCGAGCAGAACGGCAAGGTGGTCGGCTCACAGCTGATCGGCCAGCAGTTTGACGCGCCCCAGTACTTCTGGGGCCGGCTGTCGGCGACGAGCCCGATGCCGTACAACCCGCAAAGCTCGGGCGGCTCGAACCTCGGGCCGAACAACCCCGCGCTGCTCGACGAGATCAAGGGCCGTCTCGCGGCGCTGAAGGCGGCGGGCACCGACATGTCGAAGCCGGTGCCGGTCGATCTGGTCACGTCGTCGGGCAGCGGGCTCGATCCGGAGATCAGTCCGGCCGCGGCCGCGTATCAGCTCGAGCGGGTCGCGCAGGCCCGTCACCTCGCGCCGAACGACGTGCAGGCGCTCGTCGAGCGCTACACGACGGGGCGCCAGTTCGGCGTGCTCGGCGAGCCGCGCGTGAATGTGCTGAAGCTCAATCTCGCGCTCGATGAAATGAAGCGCGGCTGACACTGAACGCATCGACGACGCACCAGCCGCAATTGCGGTTCATCGCTGAAACAGCGGCGTTTCGCGTGGCGCCGCGCCGCCATTTGCGGGCCGGCGCGGGCCGTGCCACCATGCAGACACCGCCGCTCGTACGACTATCAAAACCACTGAGCATGAACCGCCCCGATCCTGACCAACTGCTCGACAAGCTGCAGCGCGACGAAGAAAAACGCCAGCGCGGCCGGCTGAAGGTTTTCTTCGGCGCGTCGGCCGGCGTCGGCAAGACCTATGCGATGCTGCAGGCCGCGAGCCGCCGCCAGCAAGAAGGGGTCGACGTGCTGGTCGGCATCGCCGAAACGCACGGGCGCAGCGAAACCGCCGCGTTGCTCGCGGGGCTCGACGTGCTGCCGCTCGCGCAGATCGAGTATCGCGGCCGCAAGCTCGGCGAGTTCGATCTCGACGCCGCGCTTGCGCGCAAGCCGCAACTGATCCTCGTCGACGAACTCGCGCATTCGAACCTGCAGGGCGCGCGTCATCTGAAACGCTGGCAGGACGTCTACGAACTGCTCGACGCGGGCATCGACGTTTATACGACCGTCAACGTGCAGCATCTGGAGAGCCTGAACGACGTGGTCGGCCAGATCACCGGCATCCGGGTGTGGGAGACCGTGCCCGATCGCGTGTTCGATCATGCCGACGAAGTCACGCTCGTCGATCTGCCGGCCGAGGAACTGCTCGACCGCATGCGCGACGGCAAGGTCTACATGGCGCAGCAGGCCGAGCGCGCGGTGCGCAACTTCTTTCGCAAGGGCAACCTGATCGCGCTGCGCGAACTCGCGCTGCGCCGCACCGCCGATCGGGTCGACGCGCAGATGCGCGAGTACCGCGCCGATCGTTCGATCCAGCGTATCTGGCAGGCGCGCGAGCGGCTGCTGGTGTGTGTCGGTCCCGGTCCCGAAGCGCCGGCGCTGGTGCGCTCGGCGGCGCGCCTCGCCGCGAGCCTGAGGGCCGACTGGCTCGCGGTCTATGTCGAAACGCCCGCGTTGCAGCGCCTGCCCGACGCGCGCCGCGAACGCACGTTGAACGCGCTGAAGCTCGCCGCCGAGCTCGGCGCGGAAACCGCGACGCTCGCCGCCAGCGATGCGCTCGACGCGTTGATCGGTTACGCGCAGGCGCGCAACGTATCGAAGCTGGTGGCGGGCGCATCGTCGCGCACGGGCGCGAGCCGCTGGCTGCGCCGGCCGCTGGGCGAGCGCATCGCCGAGAAGAGCGGCGATCTCGATCTCACGCTGATTCGCGTGTCGTCGGAGCGCGACGGCGGCGAGCAGCGGCGGCTGTTGAACACGACCGCGAACGCGTGGCGCGAGGCGTTGAGCGCGGCCCGCGAGCGTCGCTCGCCGCCGCGCGCGTACGCGTTCGCGCTCGCGATCGGCGCGGCGATCACGTTGCTGTCGAGCCGGTTGATCGTCCGCATCGATCTGACCAACCTCGTGATGCTGTATCTGCTCGGCGTGATCTTCACCGCGGTGAAGCTCGGGCGCGGGCCCGGTGTCGTGCTGTCGTTCGCGAGCGTCGCCGCGTTCGATTTCTTCTTCGTACCGCCGCGCATGTCGCTGTCGGTCTCCGACACGCAATACCTGCTGACGTTCTTCGGCATGCTGCTGACCTCGCTCGTGATCAGCCATCTAACTTCGAGCCTGCGCCACGAGGCGAGCGTCGCGCGACGCCGCGAGCAGCGCACCGGCGCGATGTACGAGATGGCGCGCGAGCTCGCCGCGGCGCTCGCGACCGAGCAGATCGTCGGCATCGGCACCCGGCACGTGAGCGAGGTGTTCGGCGCGCGTGTGGCGATCCTGCTGCCCGACAGCGCCGACCAGATCAAACAGAAGATCGAGGACCCCGACGCGGCGATCACGCTCGAAGGCGACGCGCTCGATCTCGACGTCGGCCAGTGGGTCTACGATCAGCAGAAGCCGGCCGGCCACGGCACCGATACGCTGCCGGCCGCCGCGGCGCTGTATCTGCCGCTGAAGGCGCCGATGCGCACGCGCGGCGTGCTCGCGGTGGTCGTGCGTGACGAGCGCGAGCTGACCGTGCCCGAACAGCGCCGCATGCTCGATGCGTTCGCCGCGCAGATCGCGCTCGCGCTCGAACGGGTGCACTACGTCGATATCGCGCGCGATGCGCTCGTCAACATGGAGTCGGAGCGGCTGCGCAATTCGCTGCTGTCGGCGATTTCGCACGATCTGCGCACGCCGCTGACGACGATCGTCGGGTTTTCGTCGATGCTCGCGCAGGGGCGGCAGGCGGGGCAGGGGCGGACAGAAGGCGAGGTGAATGCTTCTTTGCGGACCGACGCGCAATCCGCCGCGCGGCGTGACGACGAACTCGTCGACGCAATCCACGAAGAAGCGCTGCGCATGACCGGCATCGTCACGAATCTGCTCGACATGGCGCGCTTGCAGGCCGGCAGCCTGCAACTGAACCAGCAATGGACGCTGCTCGAGGAGACCGTCGGCGCCGCGCTGCGCGCGTGCAAGCGTGTGCTCGCGGATCATCCGGTGCGGGTTACGCTGCCCGCCGATCTGCCGCTGCTGCATCTCGACGCGGTGTTGATGGAGCGCCTGTTCTCGAACTTGTTCGAGAACGCGGCCAAATACACGGCGTCCGGCACGCCGCTCGCGATCGGCGCGCAGCAGATCGACGCGGACGGCACGCCGTTCGTGCGCATCACGATCGACGACAACGGCCCCGGCCTGCCCGCCGGCATGGAAGCGCGCGTGTTCGAGAAGTTCACGCGCGGCGAGAAGGAGTCGGCGAAACCAGGCATCGGCCTTGGGCTCGCGATCTGCCGCGCGATCGTCGAGGCGCACGGCGGTACAATCGGCGCGCTCAACCGGCTGGCCACGGATGGCCACGTCGAGGGCGCGCGCTTCTGGTTCACGCTGCCGGTCAAGACGCCGCCCGACGCACCCGAGACTTTTGATACGCTCGAAGACGAAGGCGCAGCCACCGACACCGACTCCGCCGCCGACCTCAACCCGCTAACCCGCCCCGCCCATGAGTGACCTGAGCATCACCGTCGTTCTGATCGAAGACGAGAAGCAGATTCGCCGCTTCGTGCGCACGGCGCTCGAAGGCGAGGGCATCGCCGTGTACGACGCCGAGACCGGCAAGCAGGGGCTCGTCGAAGCGGCGACGCGCAAGCCCGATCTCGTGATCGTCGATCTGGGCCTGCCCGACACCGACGGCCTCGACGTGATCCGCGAGCTGCGCGGCTGGAGCGAGCTGCCGGTGATCGTGCTGTCGGCGCGTACCCAGGAAAGCGAAAAGGTCGCCGCGCTCGACGCCGGCGCCGACGATTACCTGACCAAGCCGTTCGGCGTGTCCGAGTTGCTTGCGCGGATCCGCGCGCATCTGCGGCGGCGCAATCACGGCGGCGCGAACGAATCGCCGCAGGTGCGCTTCGGTGCGGTCACCGTCGACCTCGCGCTGCGCCAGGTTACGCGCGACGGCGCCGCGGTCCATCTGACGCCCATCGAATACCGGCTGCTCGCGACGCTCGTGCGCCATGCGGGCCGCGTGCTCACGCACCGGCAGTTGCTGCGCGAGGTGTGGGGGCCGTCACACGTCGAGAGTCACCACTATCTGCGCATCTACATGGCGCATCTGCGCGGCAAGCTCGAGCGCGATCCGGCGCAGCCGGAGCATATCGTCACGGAGACGGGCGTCGGGTACCGGCTGGTGGGTGCGGTGTGAGTTCGTCCGCGATGCCGCTTCGTTATAATCTCCCGACGTAAGGACGACCTTGCGCCTGCATCAATCATCGGGGACGGCCCCATTTTTCATGGAGCTGTGTCGATGTCCTGGTTTCTTCTCCTGATTGCCGGTCTGCTCGAAGTCGCGTGGGCGGCCGGTCTCAAAACTTCCGAAGGTTTCACCCGCTTGTGGCCGTCCGTCTTCACGGTCGTGACCGCGCTCGGCAGCTTCGTGCTGCTCGCGCTCGCGATGCGCCAGTTGCCGCTCGGCACAGCCTATGCTGTTTGGACAGGGATCGGCGCGGTCGGCGCGTTCATCTTCGGCGTCGTGATGATGGGCGAGGCGTTGACGGTCGCGCGCGTCGCCAGTGCGTCGCTGATCGTGATCGGCCTCGTCGGGCTGAAGCTGTCGTCGGGGCACTGACCGGGCGGCCACGTCCGCTCGGGGCGCGGCCGCCATTGCCTGCAAGCCACAGCGAAGGCTTCGCGGCTCTACGTTCTGCGAATTATCGTAGCTATAATGAGACAGAAACGACCTTGAGATTGCCCGCGGCCAGGCTGGCGCGGCCAGCCTGGCGAGCCTGATGGCTTCGGCGCGGAACGCCCGCTCGTTCCCGCCGCGGCGCCTGGCACGCACTGAGCGCGCGGAGGCGGCCATGCTTGAATCACTTTCACTTGCAGCGGGCCTTTCATGGGGCAGCGGTCTGCGCCTCTATCTGACGGTCCTCCTGGCCGGCGTGTTCGAACGTCTTGGCCTGATTCACTTGCCGAACACATTGTCCGCGCTGTCATCGCCATGGGTGATCGGTGCGGCGGCCGTGCTGACGCTGGCCGAATTCCTCGCCGACAAGATCCCCGCGTTCGATTCGCTGTGGGATGCGATCCACACCTTCATCCGCATTCCGGCCGGCGCCGTGCTGGCCGCCGGCGCGCTCGGCCACGCCGATCCGACGCTGCTGAGCGTTGCCGCGCTCGCGGGCGGCACGCTCGCCGGCACCGCGCATCTCGCGAAGGCGGGCACGCGCGCGCTGATCAACCTGTCGCCGGAGCCGGTGTCGAACGTCGTCACGTCGACCGCCGAGGACGGCCTCGTGGTCGGCGGCGTACTGCTTGCGCTGTTCGTGCCGCTCGTGTTTCTGGTCTTGATGGTAGGCTTCCTGCTGCTCGCGGCGTGGGCATTGCCGCGATTGTGGCGTGGCGTGCAGGGCGGTTTTCGCGGCATGGCCACGCACATGGTGTCGCGATTTGCGAGGAGCAGGCACGATTGAGCGAAGCACTACCAGGATCCAAGGCGGGTTCAAGAACGCGCGCCGACACGAGACCGGCGCGGCGGCTTGGCGGCATCGATCTGTTGCGCCAGGCCATGCGGATGACGGCGCGCGACTGGCGCGCGGGCGAACTGACGATGTTGCTGCTCGCGCTCGTGCTGGCGGTCGCGGCGTTGTCGAGCGTCGGGTTTCTGGGCGATCGGCTGCATCAGGGGCTCGAGCGCGATGCGCGGCGCATGATCGCCGCCGACTTCATCGTGCGCGCCGATCATCCGGTCGATCCGCAATTCGCCGCCGAGGCGCACGCCTTGGGCCTGCGCACCGCCACCACGGCGATCTTTCCCAGCATGATCAATTCGACCGGCGCGCAGCCGGCGACGCGGCTCGCCGCCGTCAAGGCGGTGTCGCCCGGCTATCCGTTGCGCGGCGCGCTGCGCATCGCGGCGGCGCCGGGTGCGGCCGATCATGCGGCGACGTCGATTCCGGCGCCGGGCACCGTGTGGGTCGACCGGCAGTTGCTCGACGCGCTGAAGCTGAAGATCGGCGATGCGGTGAAGCTCGGCAATCGCAACTTCACGGTCGGCGCGCTGATCACGCGCGAGCTCGATCGCGGCTTCTCGTTCGTCAACTTTTCGCCGCGCCTGATGCTGAATGCCGCTGACGTACCGTCGACGGGCCTGATCACCTATGGCAGCCGCGTCACGTACCGGCTGCTGGTCGCCGGTTCAGACGAGGCGGTCGCGCGCTTCGCGCAGTTTGCGCATGAGCGCGTCGACGGCGGCAAGATGCGCGGCGTCGCACTCGAGTCGCTGCAGGACGGCCAGCCGCAGGTGCGTCAGACGCTCGATCGCGCGGGCCATTTCCTGACGCTCGTGTCGCTGTTGACCGCGCTGCTTGCGGCCGTCGCGATCGCGATGGCCGCGCACCGCTATATGCGCCGGCATCTCGACGGCTGCGCGGCGATGCGCTGTCTCGGCGTGAGCCAGGCCGCGCTGCGTGCGCTGTTCACGCTCGAATTCGTCGGGCTGGGCGTACTCGGCGGCGTGCTCGGCGTGGCGCTCGGTTATCTCGGGCATCTCGCGCTGCTGACGTGGCTCGGCGGCCTGATCGACGTGGTGCTGCCGCAGCCGACGCTGTGGCCCGCGCTCGAAGGCATCGCGGCCGGCCTCGTGCTGCTGCTCGGCTTCGCGCTGCCGCCGCTGTTGCCGCTCACGCGCGTGCCGCCGGTGCGCGTGCTGCGGCGTGAATGGGGCGAGGAGGGACGCACTGCGTGGGCCGCCTACGCGGTCGGCATCGTGCTGTTCGCGGGGCTGCTGATACTCGCCGCGGGGGAATTGAAGCTCGGGGGCATCGTCGCGGGTGGATTCGCGGGCGGGCTGCTGGTGTTCGCCGGCATCGCGCGGCTCGCGTTGTGGGGCGCGGCGCGCGTGGTGCGCAGCGAGCGCGTCAATGCGGGCATCGGCTGGCGCTATGCGCTGGCGTCGCTCGAGCGGCGCAGCAGTACCAGCACGCTGCAGATCACCGCGCTCGGCATCGGCCTGATGTGCCTGCTGCTGATCGCGATGACGCGCAACGACCTCGTGCAGGGCTGGCGCAAATCGACCCCGCCCGATGCGCCCAACGAGTTCATCATCGACATCCAGCCCGATCAGCGCGACGCGGTCACGCAGTATCTGGACGCGCACGGCATCGCCGGCGCGGCGCTGTCGCCAATGGTGCGCGGGCGGCTCGTCGCGATCAACGGTAAGGCGGTCGATCCGGATTCGTTCAAGGGCGAGGATGCGCGGCGACTGGTCGACCGCGAGTTCAACCTGTCCTACACGACGCAACTGCCCGACGACAACCGGATCGCCGCGGGAACCTGGTTCGGCGAGACGACGAAGCCGCAGATCTCGATCGAGCAGGGTCTCGCGAAGCTGATCAACGTGAAGCCCGGCGACGTGCTGCGCTTCGACGTGA
The DNA here is from genome assembly GCF_902833905.1 of Paraburkholderia tuberum STM678. Lineage (GTDB taxonomy): Bacteria > Pseudomonadota > Gammaproteobacteria > Burkholderiales > Burkholderiaceae > Paraburkholderia > Paraburkholderia tuberum. The sequence goes on from NZ_CADFGP010000015.1 coordinate 98,524, forward strand.
CGGGGCTGACTGTCGAGGCGCCGGTGACGAGCGTGCGCAAGCTCGACTGGGGTTCTTTCAAGGTCAACTTCTTCGTGCTGATGCCGCCGGCTTCGTTACAGGATTTTCCGGCGACGTTCATCACGAGCTTCCATCTGCCGGTGGACAAACAGTCGACGATCGATGGCCTGATCGCCGCGTATCCCAATCTGACCGCGATCGATACCGGCCCGATCCTCGCGCAGGTGCAGCGCGTGTTGCAGCAGGTGATCGGCGCGGTGCAATTCCTGTTTGCGTTCACGCTCGCGGCCGGCGTGCTGGTGCTATACGCGGCGCTCGCCGGCACGCGCGACGAGCGTATGCGAGAATCCGCGCTGCTGCGTGCGCTGGGCGCATCGCATCGTCAGGTGCGGTCGGTGCAGGTGTCCGAATTCGTCGCGGTCGGCGCGCTTGCCGGCCTGATGGCGGCGCTCGGCGCGCAGATCGTCGGCTCGATGCTGGCCACGCACGTGTTCGAGTTTTATCTGGACTTCGATCCGTGGCTGCTGCCGGCGGGCATTGCGGCCGGCATCGCGTGTGCCGGTGTCGGCGGGTGGCTGAGTTTGCGGCATGTGTTGGCGCGGCCGGCGCTGCAGTCGCTGCGCGACGCGTGAGTTTTCCTGGTGATGTCTTTTTGCTGTTGAGCAGGGTATGAGCGATTTGAACGACGAAGTGTCCTCGGACAAGCCGACGGCCTTCGAACTGGTGGGCGGCGAGTCGCGGGTGCGCGACCTGGTCGACCGGTTTTACGACCTGATGGATCTCGAGGCGGATTTCGCCGGGATTCGCGCGCTGCATCCGGCGTCGCTCGAGGGTTCGCGCGACAAGCTGTTCTGGTTTTTGTGCGGCTGGCTCGGCGGTCCCGATCATTACATCGGCCGCTTTGGCCATCCCCGTCTGCGCGCGCGGCATCTGCCGTTCGCGATCGCGTCGAGCGAGCGTGACCAGTGGTTGAGGTGCATGGCATGGGCGATGGAGGATGTCGGCTTGCCGGAACCGCTGCGCGAGCGCCTGCTCGGCTCGTTCTTCGAAACCGCCGACTGGATGCGCAACCGCAATGGCTGACACGCCGCCGCACGCCACCTCGGCACCGTACTCGGTCGAAGCCGACTATGCGGCGCTTGCGCCGCGGGCGCGCGAGGTTCTCGACTGCTGGTTCGGCGCGCCGGGCACGCCGGAGCGCGGCACGGAGCGCAAGTTCTGGTTCAAGCGCGATGACGCCGTCGATACGATGCTGCGCGAACGTTTCGGTAACCTGATCGATGCGGCGAACGCGGGTGAGCTCGACGCATGGCAGAGCACGCCGTTGGGTGCGTTGGCGCTCGTCATCGTGCTGGACCAGTTTTCCCGCAACTGCCATCGCAATACGCCGCGCGCCTTCTCGACCGACGGCAAGGCGCTGCAAACCGCGCAACGGATCATCGCGAGCGGCGCCGATCGGCTGTTGCCGGACGTGCAGCATCGCGCGTTCGCGTATCTGCCGTTCGAGCACGATGAAACGCTCGCGAGCCAGCAGGAGTCGCTGCGTCTGTTCAAACAGCTTGCGGCGGAGCCGGGCGGTGACGGCTACTATCAGTACGCGCTGCGCCACGCGAAAGCGATTGAACGATTTGGCCGCTTTCCACATCGCAACGGGTTGCTCGGACGTGAATCGAGCGACGAGGAGATCGCGTTCCTGCGCGAGCCCGGTTCGTCGTTCTGAATCGACGCGGACGCGCGCGCGAGACACTCGGCCGGCGCGACGCGTTGCGCGGCTCTACTCGTCGCCGTGCAGCTTGCCCGCCATCGGCGTGCGCACGAAGACGCGCAACAGCTCATCCGAATCGCCCGGTCGCGCACCGGACCAGAATAGCCGCCATTCGCCGGCCGGCGGCCGCGCGTTGTCGCGGCGGCTTTCCTCGATCAGCCAGGTGCAGGCGGTCGTGCGCGGATCTTCGCTCGGCTGATGCACGATGCCCGTGTAGTAGAAGAGCATCGGCGCTTCGGATTCGCCGAGTCCGGAGCTTGCCATGCAGTCGCCGTCGTTCCATTCGATATCCATCTTCGCGCCGAGGTCCCGGAACACCGAGCGGTAGCTTTTCGCGTAGTCGAGCCACGGCAGCAACAGCGTGCTGACGAGCCCCCAGACGAGCATCGCGCCCGCGCACCAGCTGAGCGCGCCGCGCCATTTGCCCGCGTACTTGAACGACGGCAGCAGCCACAGCCAGCCGATCGTCAGCAGCAGCGCGCCGACGATCAGCGCGGGCGAAATCGGCAGCACCCAGTCGAGCGGCAGCCAGCGGCCGAGCAGATGCAGCGACGCATGCGTGTTCGCGGGGGTCGTCATGATCGACCAGACGATCCACACGAGCGCGGCCGCGCTGCCGAACAGCACTCGGCTAGTCATATCCCAGCCGGTATGCAGGTGCGCCGGCAAACGTTCGACGCCCTGCATCGCGACCAGCGCGAGCGGCGCGATGAACGGCAGGATGTATAGCTCGCGAACCGTCGCCGAGCTTTGCAGCACCGCGAAACCGATACCCGCGAACAGCACCGGCAACGCGACGCGCGGATCGCGCCAGCGCCGCCATGCGCCACCGGCGAGCGCGGCCAGCGCGAGCGGTACGACCGGAAAGCCGACGCTCAGCACGGTGCGCAGCACGAACAGGTGGCTCTCGTTTTCGGAGCCGAGTTCGGCGACCGAAAAACCGAAGAAACGCCCGACGTTGTTATCCCACAGCCACACCTTGAAGAGTGCCTCTGAGCGCAGGTAGAAGCAGATCGGCCAGATCAGCGTGAACGGCGCGCAGACGAGCGCGGCGAGGCCGAGCGCGCCGGCGAAGCCGCGGCTGCGGCATGCGGGATAGAGCAGCAGCGCCGCGCAGGTGGTGGCGCCGAACACGAGCGGTACGAACAGCCCCTTGGCGAGCAGCGACACGCCGACGCCCGCGCCGAACATCGTCGCGCCGCTGATGATCGCGTGACGCCGCTCGCGGGCATCGAGCGGTTTGATCTGCCGGGTGGCTTGCGAGTGCATCGGTAAATACGACGCGGCGCGCGGGTCGTCACACAGATGCACGAGTACGAGTTCGAACAGTCCGCAAAAGCCGAGCGCGGCGCCGGCCATCAGCGCGACGTCGGTCATCATGTCGTGCACGTGCTTGACGACGACGAGCGTGCCGCCGAACAGCGCGAGCGTGCCGATCACGCGCAGGTCGAACCAGCTCGACGCAGCGACCGCGCGACGCGCGACGCGCGCGGTGTAATACACCGTCAGGCCCGCGAACAGCGCGCTCGCGAGCCGTGCCGCATCGTGCAGCGGCAGATAGCGGCCGAACATCCACGCGAGGCCCGTGGCGACCCAATCGTAGATCGGCGGCTTTTCGACGAAGGGCTGGCCGGCATTGGTCGGCACGACGAGGTCGCCGGTATCGAGCATGTGCTGGACGATGCCGAATGTGTAGGTTTCGTCCTGCTTCCACGGTTCGTGGCCGAGAATGCCGGGGGCCAGCCACGCGCACAGGATCGCCAGCGCGACCAGCCACAGCAGCGGGCGGATCGCCGCGAGCGCGCGCCAACGCTGCAGGCCGCGCGTTGCGCGGTCGGCAGAAACGGCGGAGCCCGATGGATGGGCGGTGTCGGCGCTGTATACCGCTGCGGCCGAAGCCGCGGGGTCCCCGGCCGCCGGCTGGCTCTGCGCGCCGGCAAACGGGTGCGCGGTGCTGGCGGAAAGCGAAGCCTCGTGCGCGCCACCTGCTGGAGCGGCCGAGGTCGGGGCCGTCGCGTTGGCACTGTGCGCGCGCCAGCGCGTGGACTGCTTGTGTTGCATGGAAGTCTCTGGTCAGCGTACGCGGCGGCGTTGGCCTCGTACTTATGCTTTGCTTACGTCGCCTGCAGATGCATACGATCTGGTCGATTGTAGCGCCGCATTATTACTGAAGATTACACACGAACGAACGCGCGCGCATTCGATGCGCGGCTGTGCCGGTTTCATGAGAAATCGACCAGGGTTCGTGGGGAAAGAGGAGAGGGGGAGCGGGCTGGAAAGGCGCGCCGTAGTGGGCCGCGCCAGGTGTTTAAGGCTTGCGCCGCGTTGCGTGCGGCGTTCGCTCAGCGGCCGCCGGCGACGTCGAACAGCGCGCCCGTCACGTACGACGACGCGTCGCTGAGCAGCCACACGATGGCCTCGGCGACTTCGTCGGCGCGGCCGGGGCGGCCGAGCGGCGTGGTCGCGCCCAGTTGCGCGGCGCGCTCGGGCTTGCCGCCGCTCGCATGGATCTCGGTGTCGATCAGGCCCGGACGCACCGCGTTCACGCGCACGCCCTGCGGGCCGAGTTCTTTCGCGAGGCCGAGCGTCATCGTGTCGATTGCGCCTTTCGACCCCGCATAGTCGACGTATTCGTTCGGCGAACCGAGCCGCGCCGCCGCCGACGAAACATTGACGATCGCGCCGCCCGCGCCGCCGCGCTGGGTCGACATGCGCCGTGCCGCTTCCCGTGCGCACAGATAGGCGCCGAGCACGTTGACGTCGAACATGCGTTTCAGACGCGCAAAGTCCATATCGGCGAGCTGGCTCGACGGCGCGACGATGCCCGCGTTGTTGACGAGCGCATCGATGCGGCCGAAGGATTGCTGCAGCGTATCGAACATGCCGGTCACGTCGGCTTCGTTCGCGACATCGCCGGCGATCGGCACCGCGCGGCCGCCCGCGTGTTCGACCTCTGCGACCGTCTGCTGCGCGGCGGCGAGGTCATGCACGTAGTTCACGCCGACGCACCAGCCGCGCGCGCCAAGCAGACGCGCGGTGGCACGGCCAATGCCGCGGCTGCCGCCGGTGATCAGAACAGCTTTCGTCATCGCAACCTCGTCGTTCGGGTGGTGCGTGCGCGGCGCGCTTCGCTCGGGTTCGGCGGACCCGGGATTCAGATCGCGTCGCTTTGGACCGCCGCCCATTTGTCGCGCGCGGGCGGCGCGTAGCGTTGCAGCTTGTCGATCAACGCGAGCGGATCGGCGTCGATCTGCAGCATGTCGAGATAGGTCTTGCGCATGAAGCCTTCGTCGACCGTGTGCTGAAGCAGGTCGATCAGCGGCGCGTAGAAGCCGTCGGTGTTCAGGAGTGCAACCGGTTTGCCGTGGTAGCCGAGCTGCGCCCACGTGAAGACCTCGAACAGCTCCTCGAGCGTGCCCGCGCCGCCGGGCATCGCGACGAACGCATCGGACAGCTCGGCCATCATCTTCTTGCGATGATGCATGTCGGGCACCACGTGCAGTTCGGTCAGGCCGTTATGCCCCACTTCCTTGCTGACGAGCAGCTCGGGAATCACGCCGATAGCGCGGCCGCCTTCGGCCATCACGGTATCGGCGATCACGCCCATCAGCCCCACCTTGCCGCCGCCATAGACGAGCGCGAGATCGGCCTCGACCAGCGCACGGCCGAACGCGCGCGCCGCCTGCGCATACAACGGTTTGGCTCCCATCGAGGAGCCGCAATAGACACACACCGACTTCATGCTCAACTGTCCTTCGATTCGTTGCGAGGCGCGGCGCCTTCACGCGGCGGCAGGTAGTCGTAGAACTCGCGCTTGGGCAGCCTGCCCGATACGAGATCGTCGAACAGCTGCCGCGAACGGCCGCGCAGGTAGGGCGCCATCAGCGAGACGATCTGCACGCTGACCTGATGCAGCTCTTCGCGGATCGCTTCCTGCTCGTTGTATTTGCGCGGATTCATCACGAACTGATATGACAGCCAGTACGTGCCGATCACGCCGACGTTGGTGGCGATCACCTGCATTTCCTGCGGTGTCGCGACCATTTCGCCGTCGGCGACGAGCTGTTCGCAGAACTGGCTCGCGAAGCGCACCTTATGGCTGATGATCTGCTTGAAGTGCGTCTCGAGCGTGCGGTTGCGCGCGAGCAGGTCGTTCAGGTCGCGGTACAGGAAGCGGTAGCGCCACGTGAAATCGACCATGTACTGCAGATACGACCACATCTCGTCGATGGTCGCGCGATGGTCGTCGGGGAAACGCAGACGCTTCTCGATCTCCTGCTCGAACTGGCTGAAGATGCTGTTGATGATGTCGTCTTTGTTGCGGAAGTGGTAGTACAGGTTGCCTGGGCTGATTTCCATTTCCTCGGCGATCGTCGTCGTCGTGACGTTCGGCTCGCCGATTTCGTTGAACAGCTTCAACGACAGTTCGAGAATCCGTTCGCGCGTGCGGCGGGGAGGTTTGGCTTCCATGTCGTCCGGCCCTGGTTATGCCGGGCTGGGCGCGTGGCGGCGTGCCGCTGCTGCGTGTTCCACCCGGATGCGGTTGGTATATTGAGCTCTCCCGAACCCGCCGACACGCGGCGGGCCCCCCGAAAGGGCAGGATGAGGCGAGGCGCGGATCCGTTTGCGCGAGCGCTTTCCTGTGAGACCGTCAAACGATTATAAACCGAGCGTTCTAATCCCCAACCGCCCGCGCGGATTTTCATCCTGTGGGGCGTGGCCAAGCGTGCGCTTCAACCCGCATCGAACCTCAAAGCCACGCGCGAACCCAGCCGACGACCAGCGGCCCGACGATGACTCCCCACGTCATCACACACATGCCGAGCGCGACCATCACGGCCGCACTGCCGAGATCCTTCGCGCGGCGCGACAACTCGTGACGTTCGAGCGAGATCCGGTCGATTGCCGCTTCGACGCTCGAATTGAGCAGCTCGACGATCAGCACGAGCAGTACCGAGCCGAGCAGCAACACGCGCGACACGGGATCGACGGGCACCACGAGGCCGCACGGAATCAGGATCGCGGCCAACGTGAGTTCCTGACGAAACGCGCTTTCCTCGCGAATCGCAACGCGAAAACCGGCCAGCGAGTTTTTCATCGCGTGCCATGCGCGCGTGAGGCCGCGGTTGCCTTTGTAGGGGTTGAAGGGCAGCGGGGCGAGCGGGTCGTCGGGGCTGAGCGGTTCGTTGGGGGCGTCGTGGCTTGAGTCGCGAGTCGTGTCCTGGGTGGCGTCAGGTTGCACGCCACCCGCGACGCTGGCGCCGCCGGTCATGGTCCTCGCGCCGTTCACCCGATGCACGGTATCCGCATGCCCGGTCATACCCGGCTCGCGTACGTCGTCGAACGGTTCGATGCTGGTGGTGTCGCGGGTAGACTCGACGGCGCGCAGTGCGCCGTTCGACGCGCCTTCGGCGCTGGATCGACTGCTTCGCATGGATGGCTCCGCGCGCCGCATCACGCAGCGGCGCTTTCCTCACGATACGCTGTGTCGCGCAGCGGCTTCAGATGCGCGGCGAATTGTGCGGACGCCGCTGCCCACGAGAAGCGCTCGGCCCATGCGCGCGCATGCGACCGATCGATCTTCAGTGCCTCCAGACACGCTTCGCGCAGATCCTCGTGCATTGCACCGGCGCCGCCGTCGCCGAGCACGTCGATCGGGCCGGTGACCGGATAAGCGGCCACCGGCGTGCCGCATGCGAGCGCTTCGAGCAGCACGAGTCCGAACGTGTCGGTGCGGCTCGGAAACACGAAGACGTCGGCGGCCGCGTAGACCTTCGCGAGTTCGGCCTGCGACAGCACGCCCAGATAGTTGACCTGCGGATAGCGCGACTTCAGTTCGGCGAGCGCCGGACCTTCGCCCGCGACCCACTTCGAGCCGGGCAGGTCGAGCTGCAAGAATGCCTCGACGTTCTTCTCGACCGCCACGCGTCCCACGTACAGGAAGATCGGCCGCGCGGTGTTGAGCACCTTCGAGTCAATCGGACGGAAGATTTCGAGATCGACGCCGCGCGTCCACAGCACGACGTTCGTGAAGCCGAACTTCTCGAGGTCCTGCTTGACGACGGGGGTCGGCGCCATTACCGCGAGCGACGGCTTGTGGAACCAGTGCAGAAACCTGTAGGTCGCCGCGAGCGGGATGCGAAAGCGCGCCTGCACGTACTCGGGAAAGCGCGTGTGATACGCGGTCGTGAACGGCAGCTTGTGGTCGAGCGCATACGCGCGCGCGGCCATGCCCAGCGGACCTTCGGTCGCGATGTGCAACGCGTCGGGCGCGAAACGGCCGATGCGCTCGCGCAGCCGGCGGCGCGGCAGCAACGACAGGCGTATCTCCGGGTAAGTCGGGCACGGGATGGTGCGGAATTCGAGCGGAGTCAGCAGATCGACCTGATGGCCGAGCGCGGTGAGTTCGCGCCGGGTGTTCTTCAGCGTGCGTACGACACCGTTGACCTGCGGCTCCCATGCGTCGGTGACGATCATGATCTTCATCGCGTTGTTCATCGCTGCGGGCCCTGTGGAAGTGGAGAGTGGAAGTGCTCAGGCAGTGGCGCGGGCTTTTTGCGTGCCCGCCTGGGGCGCGCGAAGCGCAGTCCAGAAGATCACCTTGAGCTCGCCTTCATAAGTCTCGACGAGCGCCGACAGGCTCTCGACCCAATCGCCATCGTTGCAATAGAGCACGCCATCGATCTCGCGCATCTCGGCCTTGTGGATGTGGCCGCAGACGACGCCGTCGCAGCCGCGGCGACGCGCTTCGTCGGTCATTACGCGTTCGAACGACGAGATGAAGTTGACCGCGTTCTTGACCTGATGCTTCAGGTATTGCGACAGCGACCAGTACGGAAATCCGAGCTTGCTGCGAATGCGGTTGAACCAGCGGTTCAGCACGAGGATCATCGTGTACAGCGTGTCGCCGAGATAGGCGAGCCATTTCGCGTGCTGGATCACGCCGTCGAACAGATCGCCGTGCACGATCCACAGCCGCTTGCCGGCGAGCGTCGTGTGGAACGCTTCGCCGCGTACGTGGATGTCGCCGAACGCGAGGTCGCAGAACTGGCGCGCGGCTTCGTCGTGATTGCCGGGCACGTAGATGACCTGAGTGCCTTTGCGCGCTTTGCGCAGCACTTTCTGCACGACGTCGTTGTGCGCCTGCGGCCAGTACCAGCCTTTCTTCAACTGCCAGCCGTCGATGATGTCGCCGACGAGGTACAGGTACTCCGATTCGTTGTGGCGCAGGAAGTCGAGCAGATATCCCGCCTGGCAGCCGCTCGAGCCGAGATGGATATCCGAGAGCCAGATCGTGCGATAGCGATGCGGATCGTCGTGTCCGTCATCGGGATGATCGGCGCGGGCATCGAGTGATGGCGTCGCGGGCAGCGGCAGGCCGTGTTGAGTAGAACCCGGGGCGGGCCGGAACGCGACGGGGTCGACGCTCGGTCCGGTTTGACGAAACAGGGAAGTCGCGGACGTATTGGGGTCCATGGCTCACGCGTCGAGTGGCGGTGCCCGTATTGGGCCGGGTGCGCGTGACTGCGGCGTGACAGTCATGAGAAGTTCTTATTACGGAGGGGCCTTGGCGGGGCCTGTTTTTTCGTTGTTCTGGCTTTGTTGGCCTTTCCTTGTTGTCTTATCGGTCTATTAGCGTTGCCCCTGTGCGGGGCGGCACCTACTTTCTTTGCTGCTGCAAAGAAAGTAGGCAAAGAAGACAGCTCAAACCGCAAACTTTTAAGCGGGTCCCCTTGCTTGGAGGGGGTAGTGGTGCATCTGGAATCCGGGCCCCCGCACATTCCCCCGTTCGTGACAAAGCCATCATCCCTCCCGCTCCGCACTGCGTGCGTCGCGGACGGGTCTGCCAGGGAAACCAATGGTTTTGCCCGCTCAGCGGGGACCCTCGGCTGCGCCTCGGCGACGCGCCGAAACGACCAGTGGTTTTTGAGCGGGGATTCGGCGCGCGTAGCGCCGCCGGAAGAATGACTGCCTTGTCACTAGCGCGGAATGTGCGGGAGCACGGATTCCAGATGCACCACTACCCCTTCCAAGCCAGGGGACCCGCTTAAGAGTTGGCGGATTTAGCTGTCTTCTTTGCCTACTTTCTTTGCAGCAGCAAAGAAAGTAGGTGCCGCCCCGCACAGGGGCAACGCTAATAGACCGATAAGTCAGCAAGGAAAGGCCAACACCGCACGAACAAAGGCAAAAAAGGCCTCCCCCGCCCAAGGAGAGCAACGCATTCGGCCCATCCCCACGCGCGCTAGCGCCCAACCGCTACCACCCGCGTCCCCGCGAACCGATCATGCAAAAACTGCCGCTGCGGATCAAAACGCCCACTCGCGGCCCACACCACGAACCAGACGCCCGCAATAACAAGCGTCTGCGGCACCCGCAACCCAAGAAGTGGATGCAACGCCAGCGGCGGCAAAAACCACAACCAGGCGAACACATACCGCGCAATCGCCCGCCCAACCGAAACCGGCGCGCCATCAGCGCCAACAACCCGTAATCGCCAGGTTTTCATCGGCAGCGTCTGGCCGCCGTGCGTCCAGAACCAGACGAAGTACACGCCAACCACGAGGCCGATCCAGCCGGCGAGCAGGTTGTGATGCGCGAGCCCGTTACGCTGCTGCGTCAGCGTGCTGAACAGATAGCCGGCGACAAACACGACGCCGAACAGAATGACCGCTTCGTAGAGCAATGCGGCGAGCCGTCGCCGGACGGTGGGCGCCCTGCCGCCGGGTGCGGCGGCAGGCAGGGTGGGGGTGGCGAGCGGCTGGGACACGTAATGGGTTCGGGGTCGGAATCAGGAGCCGTGGAAGATTGCCGGCGCTTCGGCAGGCGACACGGGCACCGGCGTCGCCGGTACGAAGCTGCCCGCCGCCGGAATCGCAGGCGTTGCCGGCAGCGAGGCCGCGGCCGGCGCGGAGGCAGCCGGTGCGGCGCTCGCCGCCGCGGCAGCACTGGCGCCGTGCTCGCGCGCATTCACGAACCGGTCGATGCCCTTGATCTCGTTGCGAGCCGATGGCGGCGCGCTGACGACGCTGGGGCGACGCTTGTGTTCGCTCGCGGCGAGCCGCTCCTTCGTTTCTTCGGGCAGTTGTTGGTACGCTTTCCACGCCTTCTGGCGCGCTTCGCGCGGCAACTCCTTCGAAACCTGGTAGTTTTCGCGCGCGACGCGGCGCTGATCGGGCGTCATGCGCACCCATTCACTCATGCGCTCTTGCAGACGCTTTTGCGCATCCGGCGACATCTTTGCGTATCGCGACGCAATCTTGATCCACTTTCGCTTGCGTTCGTCGCTAAACGAATCCCATTGCGATGCGAATGGGGCCAGCGCGGCGTGGTCGGCGGCGCTCAGGCGTGACCACGCGAGGGGGCTATTGCTGCCCGGCAGGCTGGGCAATTCGACGGAAAGTGCGGGGGCGGGCGCGGGCGCGGCGACGTTGACGCCGGGCGACGGATTGCCCGCCGACGATGGGCTCGGGTGAAAGCGCGGATAGGTCGCGACAAACGACACCAGGGCCGCGATCGTGCATCCGAAAACAACGGCCAGGCCGCGCTTGTAACTCACCCGAGGAATCTCCCGCTCAGTGGGCGCGTGAAAGATACGCGTTGAAGCCGTGGTCGAGATAGGCATTGAGCGGCAGGTCGTCGCTTAGCATGGCGGCATCGATATCGGCAAGTTCGGCGGTGCGCTGGTGATCTTCCCAGTAGGCGATGCCGATCAGGCTCACGACCAGCGCGGCCAGCGGCCACGCGAGCGCGAAGCGGCGCAGCGGCCAGCGGCGGCGCGGCTCGAAGCCTCCCTGCGGTAGCCCCGCTATCCCGGCCGGCATGCCGGCGAACGCAGGCACGAACACCGGCGCGCTGACGGCTTCGGGCTTTTTGCGCACCAACGCGGCACGACGTGCGGCAGCGAGCCGCTCGACGGTGGCGGGAGGGAGGCTGGCGGTGTTTTCGTCAAGCGCGCGGCGCAGTTGACGCGCAAACTCGAGTTCTGTGTTTTCAAGGGAGCTCATAGCGTGATTCCTTTCGCCTTGAGCGCTTGCGCCAGCGTGTGAGTGGCCCGGGAGCAGTGCGTTTTCACGCTGCCTTCGGAGCAGCCCATTGCGGCGGCAGTCTCGGCGACATCCATATCCTCCCAATAACGCATGAGAAACGCCTCCCGTTGACGCGCCGGTAATTTCTGGATCTCGTTGTCGATCGACTGCAGGACCTGCTCTCGTTCGAGCTTCTGTTCGTTGCTCTCGGCGCCAGCCGAACCCGCCTCGGCCTCGAAAGTTTCCAGCGGATCGAACTCGTCGTCGTCGGCATTGCCGAGCGACGAGAATAGACTAACCCAGGTGTTGCGTACTTTGGCACGGCGGAAATAGTCGTGCGTCGCATTCTGCAGAATACGCTGAAACAGCAGCGGTAGCTCGGCCGCCGGACGGTCGCCGTATTTCTCGGCGAGCTTGATCATCGCGTCTTGCACGATGTCGAGGGACGCATCGTCGTCCCGCACGGCGTAGACCGTCTGCTTGAATGCGCGCCTTTCGACGCCCGCCAGAAAATCGGCGAGTTCCTTGTCTGATGCCATCCGGTTGGGGTCGGCGCAGCAAGCGTGCGCGTAATCGGTCGAAAAATGTCGTAAAACTCGCGGATGCTAACAAACTTTTGCTCCGATAGGGTGAAACCTGCTCAAGCTTGCATTTGCATGACGGTCGACATTCCGTCCGATCGCGCTCTCCTACGCGCGAGCAAATGGCAATATTTTCTTGACCGCGAGCGCGTCAGAAGCTATCGTCGCTGGTTCGCAACATAAGTGAGTTGTCTCAATTGAGGTGTGGCCCAAGAAGCCCGCCTGTCAACTGGACGCGCCGCTTGAACCCGAGCCACGAGCCCGGCAGAGAGCACCCGATCAATTTTTTGCCGAAAATTCGAAAGGTGAATCAATGAATATGCCCAGCGCGGAATTCTCCACGTCGGATACGACCCCCCCACACGAAGCAGACTCTATCGGCGCCACCGTGCTCATGAAGGCACTGGCCGACGAAGACGTCGAGTTCATCTGGGGCTATCCCGGCGGCTCGGTACTCTACATTTACGACGAGCTGTACAAGCAGGACAAGTTCCAGCATGTGCTCGTGCGCCACGAGCAGGCCGCCGTGCATGCCGCGGACGCCTACGCGCGCTCCACCGGCAAGGTCGGCGTGTGTCTCGTGACCTCCGGCCCCGGCGTCACCAACGCGGTGACCGGCATCGCGACCGCCTATATGGATTCGATCCCGTTGGTCGTGATCAGCGGCCAGGTGCCGACTGCCGCGATCGGTCAGGATGCATTCCAGGAATGCGACACGGTCGGCATCACGCGTCCCTGCGTGAAGCACAACTTCCTCGTGAAGGACGTGCGCGATCTCGCCGCCACCGTCAAGAAAGCTTTCTACATCGCCCGTACCGGCCGTCCCGGCCCAGTGCTGATCGACATTCCGAAGGACGTGTCGAAGACGCCGTGCCAATACGAGCCGATCAAGAGCGTTTCGCTGCGCTCATACAACCCGGTCACGAAGGGCCACTCCGGTCAGATCCGCAAGGCGGTGTCGCTGCTGCTGTCGGCGAAGCGTCCGTATATCTACACCGGCGGCGGCATCGTGCTCGCGGATGCGTCGCGTGAATTGAACCAGTTCGCCGATCTGCTCGGCTATCCGGTCACCAATACGCTAATGGGTCTGGGCGGCTACCGCTCGAGCGACAAGAAATTCCTCGGCATGCTCGGCATGCACGGCACGTACGAAGCCAATATGGCGATGCAGCACTGCGACGTGCTGATCGCGATCGGCGCGCGCTTCGACGACCGCGTGATCGGCGATCCGAGCCACTTCGCGTCGCGGCCGCGCAAGATCATCCATATCGACATCGATCCCTCTTCCATTTCCAAGCGCGTCAAGGTCGACATTCCGATCGTCGGCGACGTGAAGGAAGTGCTGAAGGAACTGATCGAGCAGTTGCAGACGGCCGAGCATGGCCCCGACGCCGCGGCGCTCGCCGACTGGTGGAAGGACATCGAAGGCTGGCGCGCGAAAGATTGCCTGAAGTTCGACCGCAAGAGCGACATCATCAAGCCGCAGTACGTGGTCGAAAAGGCGTGGGAGCTGACCGACGGCAACGCGTTCGTGTGCTCCGACGTGGGCCAGCACCAGATGTGGGCCGCGCAGTTCTACAAGTTCAACAAGCCGCGTCGCTGGATCAATTCCGGTGGCCTCGGCACGATGGGCTTCGGCTTACCGGCCGCGATGGGCGTGAAGATGGCCCATCCGGACGACGACGTGCTGTGCATCACGGGCGAAGGCTCGATCCAGATGTGCATCCAGGAGCTGTCGACCTGCAAGCAGTACGACCTGCCGATCAAGATTATTTCGCTGAATAACCGCTATCTGGGCATGGTGCGCCAGTGGCAGCAGATCGAATACAGCAAACGCTATTCGCATTCGTACATGGATGCGCTGCCGGACTTCGTGAAGCTCGCCGAAGCGTACGGACACGTGGGCATGCGCATCGAGCGCACGGCCGATGTGGAACCGGCGCTGAAGGAAGCGCTGCGCCTGAAGGATCGCACGGTGTTTCTCGACTTCCAGACCGATCCGACCGAAAACGTCTGGCCGATGGTTCAGGCCGGCAAGGGCATCACCGAGATGCTCATGGGTTCGGAAGATCTTTAAACGACGGGGCGTCTGGATAACTCCAGCGCCGGCTTCGTGATGCGCGCCTTCAAAAAAGGCGAGGGCAGACGAAGCGGCGCCGCTCCGCTCGCAGACATCGACACATCATCTGGAAGAAGCGAAACATGAGACACATCATTTCCGTCCTGCTGGAAAACGAACCAGGCGCGCTGTCGCGCGTGGTGGGTCTGTTCTCCGCACGCGGCTACAACATTGAAACCTTGACGGTGGCTCCGACCGAAGACCGTTCGCTGTCGCGCATGACCATCGTCTCCGTTGGCTCGGACGACGTGATCGAACAGATCACGAAGCATCTGAACCGCCTGATCGAGGTGGTGAAAGTGGTCGACCTTACCGAGGGCGCCCACATCGAACGCGAGCTGATGCTGATCAAGGTGAGGGCGGTCGGCAAGGAACGTGAGGAGATGAAGCGGATGGCGGACATTTTCCGCGGCCGCATCATCGACGTCACCGAAAAGACCTACACGATCGAATTGACGGGGGCGAGCGACAAGCTCGACGCCTTCATCGAGGGGCTCGATTCCACGGCGATTCTCGAGACGGTCCGCACGGGCAGCTCGGGCATCGGTCGCGGCGAGCGCATTCTGAAGGTCTGAGGTCGCGTTTCGCAAGGCCGGGCAACGCGGTATCGCCCGGCTGGCAATAACAACATTCGCAGTACCCGAATTTCTCTGAATCATCGAATCTAGCCAAGGAACCGACATGAAAGTTTTCTACGACAAGGACGCCGATCTCTCCCTCATCAAGGGCAAGCAGGTCACCATCATCGGCTATGGCTCGCAAGGCCATGCGCACGCGCTGAACCTGAAGGAAAGCGGGGTGAACATCACGGTCGGTCTGCGCAAGGGCGGCGCATCGTGGAGCAAGGCTGAAAACGCCGGCCTGCAAGTCAAGGAAGTCGCGGAAGCGGTGAAGGGCGCGGACGTCGTCATGATGCTGCTGCCGGACGAGCAGATCGCCGACGTGTACGCGAAGGAAGTCCACGCGAACATCAAGCAGGGCGCAGCGCTCGCGTTCGCGCACGGCTTCAACGTTCACTACGGCCAGGTGATCCCGCGTGCCGACCTCGACGTCATCATGATCGCGCCGAAGGCGCCGGGCCACACGGTTCGCGGCACCTACTCCCAAGGTGGCGGCGTGCCGCACCTGATCGCGGTTGCGCAGGACAAGTCGGGCGCGGCGCGCGACATCGCGCTGTCGTACGCAGCGGCTAACGGCGGCGGCCGGGCCGGCATCATCGAAACGAACTTCCGCGAAGAAACCGAAACCGACCTGTTCGGCGAGCAGGCCGTGCTGTGCGGCGGTACCGTCGACCTGATCAAGGCCGGCTTCGAAACGCTGGTCGAAGCGGGTTACGCGCCGGAAATGGCGTACTTCGAGTGCCTGCACGAACTGAAGCTGATCGTCGACCTGATCTACGAAGGCGGCATCGCGAACATGAACTACTCGATCTCGAACAACGCCGAGTACGGCGAGTACGTGACGGGTCCGCGCATCGTGACCGCTGAAACGAAGAAGGCGATGAAGGCCGTGCTGACCGACATCCAGACCGGCGAATACGCGAAGAGCTTCATCATCGAGAACAAGGCTGGCGCACCGACGCTGCAATCGCGTCGCCGTCTGACGGCCGAGCACCAGATCGAGCAGGTTGGCTCGAAGCTGCGCGCGATGATGCCGTGGATCGCGAAGAACAAGCTCGTCGACCAGTCGAAGAACTAAGCGTCTCGACGTAACGAGGTTCGGCGCGGCGCTTCGGTGCGGCGGCCGGACCAGTCAAAAAGCCGTCCAAGGGTGCTGAACCCTGGGCGGCTTTTGCTATCCTACGGTTTTACAAAAACACAGAAGCCATCCATGAATTACCCTCATCCGATCATCGCGCGAGAAGGCTGGCCGTTCATCGCCATCGCGGCCGTCGTTGCATTACTGGTTCACGCCTTCGCGGGGTTCGGCTTTGCGTGGCTCTTCTGGCTGATCCTGATCTTTATCGTGCAGTTCTTCCGCGACCCGGCGCGTCCGATTCCGACGCAGGCCAACGCGGTGCTGTGTCCTGCCGACGGTCGTATCGTCGCGGTAGAAACCGCGCATGATCCTTATGCGAATCGCGAAGCGCTGAAGATCAGCGTGTTCATGAACGTATTCAACGTGCACTCGCAGCGCTCGCCCGTCGACGGTGCGATCTCGAAAGTCGAATACTTTCCTGGCGCCTATCTGAACGCGGCGGTCGATAAAGCCTCGCTCGAAAACGAGCGCAACGCGGTCGTGATCGAAATGGCCGGCGGCCAGACGGTCACGTCGGTGCAGATTGCCGGGCTGATCGCGCGGCGGATTCTTTGCTACGTCCGTGCAGGCGAGCCGCTGACCCGCGGCCAGCGTTACGGATTCATCCGCTTCGGTTCGCGCGTCGACGTGTATTTGCCGGTGGGCAGCCGTCCGCGCGTGTCGATCGGCGAGAAGGTGTCGGCGTCGTCCACGATCCTCGCCGAGCTGTAAAGCGGCATACAGGAGGTTGTCCGAATGGCCGCATTCAAACCGCGTCGACCCCGCAGCAGTGGACCGCTGCCGCGGCCGTTTCGTCGCAACAAGCCGCCGGTGGTCACGGAGTCGCCGGTCGCCGACAGCCGGCGCGCGCAGCGTCAGCAGTTCCTCAGAAAACGCGGCATCTACCTGCTGCCGAACGCATTCACCACGGCCGCGCTGTTCTGCGGCTTCTTCGCCGTCGTGCAGGCGATGAACGTGCGCTTCGAGATCGCGGCGATCGCGATCTTCGTCGCGATGGTGCTCGATGGCATGGACGGTCGCGTCGCGCGCATGACGCATACGCAAAGCGCGTTCGGCGAGCAGTTCGACAGCCTGTCGGACATGGTGTCGTTCGGTGTTGCGCCCGCGCTCGTGATGTACGAGTGGATCCTGAAGGACCTCGGCCGGTGGGGCTGGCTCGCGGCGTTCGTCTATTGTTCCGGCGCGGCGCTACGGCTCGCGCGTTTCAACACGAATATCGGCGTGGTCGACAAGCGTTTTTTCCAGGGCATGCCGAGCCCGGCCGCGGCGGCACTGATCGCCGGTTTCGTGTGGCTCGCCACCGACAACCGCGTGCCGCTGAAGCTCGTCTGGCTGCCGTGGGTCGCCTTCGTGCTGACCATCTACGCGGGCGTGACGATGGTGTCGAACGCGCCGTTCTATAGCGGCAAGGCGCTCGACGTACGGCATCGCGTGCCGTTCGGCGTGATCCTGCTGGTGGTGGTCGCCTTCGTGCTCGTGTCGTCCGATCCGCCGTTGATGCTGTTCGGTCTGTTCGTGCTGTACGGTCTGTCCGGCTACGTGTTCTGGGCGTATCAGGCGGTGCGCGGCCGGGCCAATCCGGCGCGTTCGATGTCGCACGACCGTTGAGGATTTGAACTGCGCTGCATCGCAGCGACGTACGAAAAACGGCAGCCTGCAGGCTGCCGTTTTTCGTTGGTTGGTGCCGTTACGCGGTCGCTTCGGACAGCGCCGCAGGCCGCCCCGGCGCGCATTGCGCGGTGGCTGGAATGCCGCTATAGTCGTCGGATCAGTGCGTGGGCGTGGCCGGTTTTGCCGGGTCGGCGAGGCCGTTCGCTGCGCCGCGCCATCATGCTTCGTTCACGCCCTTATGCGGTTTTGCGTCCCATCCGCACCGGCCGCGATCATCGTGATCGCCCTACCTTGCCAGCGGCGGCGCTCATCGTCCCATTCCAAAACCAAGTCCCACATCTGAACGACTCCCGAGGAGGCCCGACATGTCCGACAAACTGATCATTTTCGACACCACGCTGCGTGACGGCGAGCAATCGCCCGGCGCGTCGATGACGAAGGAAGAGAAGATCCGCATCGCCAGGCAACTCGAACGGATGAAAGTCGACGTGATCGAAGCGGGCTTCGCGGCCAGCTCGAACGGCGACTTCGACGCGATCCATACGATCGCCGGCCTCGTGAAGGACAGCACGATCTGCTCGCTTGCGCGCGCGAACGACAAGGACATACAGAAGGCCGCCGACGCACTGAAGCCGGCCGATCATTTCCGCATCCACACGTTCATCGCAACGTCGCCACTGCACATGGAGAAGAAGCTGCGGATGACGCCCGAGCAGGTATTCGAGCAGGCCAGGCTTGCGGTGCGTTTCGCGCGCAAGTTCACCGACGACGTCGAATTCTCGCCGGAAGACGGCAGCCGCTCGGATTTGGACTTCCTGTGCCGTGTGCTGGAAGCGGTGATCGCCGAAGGCGCGACCACGATCAACATCGCGGACACCGTCGGCTACGGCGTGCCGGAACTCTATGGCCAACTCGTGAAGACGCTGCGCGAGCGCATTCCCAACTCGCACAAGGCGGTGTTCTCCGTGCATTGCCACAATGACCTCGGCATGGCGGTCGCGAATTCGCTCGCCGGCGTGCAGATTGGCGGCGCGCGCCAGGTCGAATGCACGATCAACGGGCTCGGCGAGCGCGCGGGCAATACGTCGCTCGAAGAAATCGTCATGGCGGTGAAGACCCGCAAGGATTACTTCGGACTCGACGTCGGCCTCGACACGACTCAGATCGTGCCGGCCTCGAAGCTCGTGTCGCAGATCACTGGCTTCGTCGTGCAGCCGAACAAGGCCGTGGTCGGCGCGAACGCTTTCGCGCACGCGTCGGGCATCCATCAGGATGGCGTGCTGAAGGCGCGCGATACTTACGAAATCATGCGCGCGGAAGACGTGGGTTGGGCCGCGAACAAGATCGTGCTCGGCAAGCTGTCGGGCCGCAATGCGTTCAAACAGCGTCTGCAGGAGCTTGGCATCGCGCTCGACAGCGAAGCCGAACTGAACACCGCGTTCGCGCGCTTCAAGGAACTCGCCGATCGCAAGGCGGAGATCTTCGACGAAGACATCATCGCCATCGTCAACGAGGAATCGGCGGAAGCGCACGAGAAGGAGCACTACAAGTTTCTGTCGATGTCGCAGCATTCCGAAACCGGCGAGCAGCCGCACGCGAAGGTCGTGTTCTCGGTAGAGGGTAACGAGATCACCGGCGAAGCGCGCGGCAACGGACCGGTCGACGCCACCCTCAACGCGATCGAAACGGAAGTGGGCAGCGGCTCCGAACTGCTGCTGTACTCGGTCAACGCGATCACGACCGGCACGCAGGCGCAGGGCGAAGTGACCGTGCGGTTGTCGAAGAGCGGGCGCATCGTCAACGGCACGGGCACTGATCCGGATATCGTCGCGGCATCCGCGAAGGCATATTTTTCGGCGCTCAACAAGCTGTATTCGAATGCGGACAAGGTGAATCCGCAGCGCTCGGAGTAACGCGAGCATGGCGCGCCGGTAGCGCGCGATCGCTTGTGTGGATCGGAGGAGAAGCCCCGTGGTGCTCGGCACACGGGGCTTTTTTCTGCCGTCATCGCGCAGCTGCGGTGGCGCGATATGACGAAACTAGTCCGCCGTCGTGCGCCGCAGCGACCAGCCGCGCGTTGCGCGGGCCTGCTCGCGGACTTGAAATCTGACGTCGACGGTAATCCCACGGCGAGGCGCATCGGCGACGAACGCGTCCAGCAGTTCGCGCACGTCGTGGTCGACGAAATCGGCGCGTGTCGCATCGACGATGACGGTGGCGCCATCCGGAATCTGCTGCAGATAGTGCTTGAGCGGCACCTTACCGAGAAACGATACGTCCTTGCGAAACGACAGCAGGTAGTGATCGCCATGCTGCGCGAGCACGATCGGGCCGCGCAGGTTTGCGTACAGCGCGAACAGCATGCTGCACAGGATGCCGAGCACGATACCGATCAGCAGATCGGTGACGAGCACACCGACGACCGTGACGATAAATGGTGCGAACGGCGCGAATCCCTGCCGCGCGAGCCCGGCGAACAACGACGGCTTGGCGAGTTTGAACCCGGTGAAGATCAGGATCGCGGCAAGGCAGGCGAGCGGGATCAGGTTGATCACGCTCGTGAGCGCGAACACGCTGACGAGAAGCAACACGCCGTGAACGATCGCCGAGAGTCGGCTTTTTGCGCCGGCATGGACGTTCGCGGAGCTGCGCACGATCACCGCGGTGATCGGCAGGCCGCCGATCGCACCCGCGATCAGATTGCCCACGCCCTGCGCCTTCAGCTCGCGATCGGGAGGCGCGCGGCGGCGCTCCGGATCGATCTGTTCGACCGCTTCGAGGCTCAGTAGCGTTTCGAGACTTGCGAGGATGGCGATCGTGATCGCAACGCGCCATATGTCGGGATTGACGAGCTGGGCGAACCGTGGGCCGAAGTCGGCCGACGCGAGCACGGCCTGCAGTGCCGCGAACGATTCCAGCGACGGCAACGCGACCCGCCCTTCGGCGGGCGGTGCCAACGATGGCGCGACGAGATTGAGGGCGAGCGTCGCGCCGATGCCGAGCAGCACCACCGCGAGCGGCGCGGGCATGATGCGCACGACAGCGAAGCGGCGCAGCGCGCGCGTTTCCCAGCCGGCGAGGATCGCGAGCGACAGCAGTGTGATCAGCACGGCGGTCAGTGAGATTGGGCCGAGCGGCGTTGCGACCGCCGCCGCCGACTGGCCGGAGTCGGCGGTGCCGGACAGCCCCAGCGCAACGGGAAACTGCTTGAGGATCAACAGCACGCCGATGGCCGCGAGCATCCCCTTGATCACCGGCGACGGCACGTAGGCGGCGAACCGGCCGGCCTTGAGCATGCCGAAGCCGAACTGGATGACGCCCGACAGCAGTACGGCCAGCAGGAAAGCGGAAAAGCCGCCAAGCCGTGCGATGCCGTCGACGACGATCACGACGAGGCCCGCGGCCGGGCCGCTCACGCTCAGACGCGAGCCGCTCAGCGCGGCAACCACGAGCCCGCCAATGATGCCGGACACCAGTCCGGCAAACGGGTCGACGCCCGATGCGTGAGCAATGCCGAGGCAAAGCGGCAGGGCCACCAGAAAAACGGCCGTTCCGGCGAGCACGTCGCTCTGGAGCGCGGAGAAAGAGGTTTGATTATCCATGGTGTCGAAGAGCGAGAGGTGGGACGATGGGCGACGAACAGGTATGGCCCGATGACGATTCCGCTGTCGGCTCCGTCCGCGGTTCGAATGGGACGGGCGACGCGCTTCGCTAGGCCGCGCTGTGCGCCGCGGTCGTGCAGGTCATCGCGTCGTCGGCGGTATAGCCGGAGGTGAGAACCTTGATGCGCCCGTCGTCGAGAGCAAAGATCCAGCCGTGCACGAGCGGCGCCGGCTCAGCCTCGTGCACGATCGGGCTCGCCCGTAGCTGCCGCACCTGTTCGAGCACGTTCAGCTCGGCGAGGCGATTGACGCGATCCGGCTCGGTCGCCGCGCCGTCCAGCTCCGAGTGATGCGTTTTGGCGAGTGCGCAGAGCGGCGCGATACGGCGGTTCACGTGGGGCAGCGCGGGGTCCGGCGGCAGCAGCGCGGCGCGCACGCCGCCGCAGCCATAGTGGCCGCAGACGATCACATGGCCGACCTTGAGCACCCGCACCGCGTATTCAAGGACGCTCGCGACGTTATCGTCGCCGGGATGAAACAGGTTGGCGATGTTGCGATGGACGAACAGATCGCCGGGCTCGCAATGCGTGATCGTTTCGGCGGGCACGCGGCTGTCCGCGCAGCCGATCCAAAGGATGTGTGGATTCTGTCCGCGCATCAGGTCGCGAAAAAATGCCGGACTACGCGTCGCGGTTTCATGGGCCCACGCGACGTTGGCGACCAGCAGGTGTTTGGGTCGGTTCATCGTAGCAACTCCGTATGAGAGGCAATTGACCTGGCACCGGACCGAAACCGCGTCTGCACGTGATTGCGAGCCGGTGCCCGAACGGCGTTTACAATAACCTTTCTTTCGCAAAATTGTGGACGTAAACAGGATAAAATTCTGTTTTATGCTTAAACAATAAAAAAGCCGCCTATCGAAGGCGGCTTTTTTGAGATTTGGTGCTTCTTCCGAAGAGGGTGCTCAGTGCTCAGAACAGGTTGCGGCGGTCGGGGTCGTGCAGCGGGTCGGGGGTCTTCTGCGTGAGGCGCAAGATGCCCTGGTCATCGAAGTAGAAGTTGTACATCATGTACCAGACGTTGTCTTCGAGATAGCGATAGGTCCAGACTTCGCGCCTCATCAGCGGGAAGTACGACGTTTCGACCGGGCGGCCGAAGTTCACTAGCACGTCGCCGCGTGTCCATTTGCCGATCTCGGCGCGGTAGAACTCGTTGGGCTGCAGCACCTGGCGCATGTTGATGATCTTGCCGGCTGCGTTGATGTCGGCGGCGGTGGTGGTTTCGCCCATCGGTTGGGTCGGCCACATCAGACGCTTGCCGCCGTCGGGCAGATCATAGGTTTCGCGCGGCGGACCGAGACGCGCGATGACCGTCGATGCGTCCGCTCCCGGTTGATACTGCTGCCACGGCTGGGCGCAGCCGGCGAGCGCGAGCACGCTCAGGCAAACGAGCGCGGCGCGGCGCAGACTGGCGCCGGCCGGGGCTGTGATAGCAGCGGCCGTGGGGTGGTGGCGGTTCGGCATGTATTCCTCCGATGGCGTTTGAATAGCGGTTCTTATCATCGAAACGCACCATTTTGACACGCGCTGTGGCGAAAGAACGGCGTTGCTTGCACGTGCGTCGCCATCAAACGGTAACGGATGCGCCGGCTTGCCTATTCCGTGCGCGTCATCCTATGATCCGCGCTTCGAAGATTCAGGCGGGACGACCATGACGGCGATGTGGCGAGGGGCGGCGGTGGTTGCGCTGACGGCGATTTCGATGGCGGTGGCGGGAGTTGGCGTGGCTGAGGCGGCGAATCCGGCCTCGACGGGCGCGAGTCAGGCGTCCGCGCAGGAGACCGTTCCGCCCACCGGCAAGCCGGGGAGCCGCGCGGCCACGCTGGCGGCAAGCCCGGCCGGTAATCACGCAAGCAAGTTCGCCAGCCTGCCGGCCGGCAAACTCACCGGCACGCCAATCCAGCTCGCGCTGATCGAAGGCATGTCCGGCCCGTTCGCGAACGCGGGCGCGGCAGTCGAGCGCAATCTGCGTTTCGGTGTCGAGCAGGTCAACGCGCACGGCGGCGTGGAACTCGCGGACGGCGCGCATCCGTTCGAACTCGTCGTGCTCGACAGCAAGGGCAGCACGGAGGAAGCGCTGACGCAATTGCGCGCGGCCGCGGATCGCCATATCGGCTACATCCTGCAGGGCAATAGCTCGGCGGTCGCCGCGGCGCTGATCGGCGCGATCGAGAAGCAGAACAGCCGCGAGCCGGACAACCGCGAACTGTTCCTCAACTACTCCGCCGACGACCCCGCGCTCACCAACGCGGACTGCAGCTTCTGGCACTTCCGCTTCGACGCGCACGCCGGCATGCGGATGGCCGCGCTCGCCGAGGTGATCGAGCGCGACAAGGCGGTAAAAAAGGTGTACCTGCTGAACCAGGATTACAGCTTCGGACACGACGTGAGCAGCCTCGCGCGTTCGACGCTCGCGGCGAAGCGTCCCGACATCGCGGTGGTCGGCGACGAATTTCACCCGATCGGCCGCGTGAAGGATTTCGCGCCGTACATCGCGAAGATCCGCGCGAGCGGCGCGGACGCCGTGATCACCGGCAACTGGGGCAACGACCTGACGCTGCTCGTGAAGGCGGCGCGCGAGCAGGGCCTCGACACGAAGTTCTACACGTTCTACGGCAACAGCCTCGGCGCGCCGGCCGCGCTTGGCGACGCGGGCGTGGGTCACGTGATCGCGGTGGCCGAGTGGCATCCGAATGTCGGTGGCGCGGCCTCCGACGCGTGGTACGCGGCGTTCCGCGCGCGCTTTCCGGCCGCCCAGGACGACTATCCGGTGCTGCGCATGCCACTGATGATCGAAACGCTCGCCGCCGTGATGAGCCGCGCCGGCAGCGCCGCTCCGACGGCGGTCGCGAAAGCGCTCGAGGGCATCCGCTTCGACAACGGTATTCACGCATCGTGGATGCGCGCCGATGACCATCAGCTGATCCAGCCCCTCTACGTGATGCAGATGGACAAAGCAGGCACACCCGGCGTGCATTTCGATAACGAAGGGTCGGGCTATGGCTTTCGCACGGTGCTGGCGATACCAGCCGAACGCACCCTATTGCCGACGGTCTGCCGGATGCGGCGCCCCTGAGCGCCCGCGAGCGACACTCAATCCGCCTTGCTGGCCCGGGGTTCGCGGCCGGAATCGGCTGTGCTACAATACGCGTCCCGTTGTTGGGCTGGGTTCTGATTCAGTTAATTCAGCCACGAACGGGACTCAGTAAATTGTGAAACGGGTATCCCACGGCACGGCCTTTCTTCCGTGACCGCCTGTCCAGTTATCAAGGAAATTGACATGTCCGCAGTTGAAGCAAGCAAGAAGTCCGAAGTCGTCGCGCAATTCGCACGCGCAGCCAACGACACCGGCTCCCCCGAAGTTCAGGTCGCGCTGCTCACGACCCGTATCAACGAACTGACCTCCCACTTCAAGGAGCACACGAAGGATCACCACAGCCGCCGCGGTCTGCTGCGCATGGTGAGCCGCCGTCGCAAGTTGCTCGACTACCTGAAGGGTAAGGACGCGGATCGTTACCGCAGCCTGATCGAGAAGCTGGGTCTGCGTAAGTAATCGGCCAGTCGTTCAGCAAGATGCCTGTGTCAGTTTCGCTGATACAGGCATTTTGTTTTTGCGCGGCGCGCTGCGTGTAACGCGCACCGCCTGTGATCCGCGGCGTATGCCGGTTCGCGCGGCGTCTATGGGCAAGCGCAGTAGCAGTAGCAGAACAGCAGTAGAAGAAGTAACAGGAAACAAGGCCGGGCTTCAGGGCGGAGTTTTGTGTCATTCCAGCGGTTCGCGCGCAGTCGCAGCACGTGACTCTCTGGAATGGCATAGCACGACTCTTCCCATGCGGCGCCGGCCTGGCGTTGCCGCGCCGCTCCGGTCCGCGCGGCATTACGATGAGGAAAAGCAATGACTATGTTCAATAAGATCGTCAAAGAGTTTAAGTGGGGGCAGCACAACGTTCGCCTCGAAACCGGTGAAATCGCTCGCCAGGCGGGCGGCGCGGTGATCGTCGACGTCGAAGATACCGTGGTGCTCGCCACCGTGGTCGGCGCGAAGACCGCGAAGCCGGGCCAGGACTTCTTCCCCCTCACCGTCGATTACATCGAAAAGACTTACGCCGCCGGCAAGATCCCGGGTGGCTTCTTCCGTCGCGAAGGCCGTCCGTCGGAAGGCGAGACGCTGATCTCGCGCCTGATCGACCGTCCGCTGCGTCCGCTCTTCCCGGAAGGCTTCTACAACGAAGTGCAGGTCGTGATTCACGTGCTGTCGCTGAATCCGGAAATCCCCGCCGACATCCCTGCGCTGATCGGCGCCTCGGCGGCGCTCGCGGTGTCCGGTCTGCCGTTCAACGGCCCGGTCGGCGCGGCGCGCGTGGCCTACATCAACAACGAATACGTGCTGAACCCGACGCGTCCGCAGATGAAGGAATCGGCACTCGACCTCGTCGTCGCCGGCACGGAACGCGCGGTGCTGATGGTCGAATCGGAAGCGCAGCAATTGAGCGAAGAAGTGATGCTCGGCGCCGTCGTGTTCGGTCACGAGCAGATGCAGACCGCGATCGACGCGATCCACGAACTCGTCCGCGAAGGCGGCAAGCCCGAGTGGGACTGGCAGCCCGCCGCAAAGAACGAAGCGCTGATCGCACGCGTGACCGAACTCGCGCAGGCCGATCTGCTCGCCGCTTACCAGATCCGCGACAAGCAGGCTCGCTCGACCAAGCTGAAGGAAGTCTACGCGGCGACCTCGGCGAAGCTCGAGGAAGAAGCGGCGGCAGCGGGCACCGTGGCGGCCGACAAGGCGTCGGTCGGCAACGTGCTGTTCGACATCGAAGCGAAGATCGTCCGTACGCAGATCCTGAACGGCGAGCCGCGTATCGACGGCCGCGACACGCGCACCGTGCGCCCGATCGAAATCCGCACCGGCGTGCTGCCGCGTACCCACGGCTCGGCGCTGTTCACGCGCGGCGAGACGCAGGCGATGGTGGTCGCGACGCTCGGCACGAAGGGCGACGAGCAAAACATCGACGCGCTCGAAGGCGAGTACCGCGAACGCTTCATGCTCCACTACAACATGCCTCCGTTCGCGACGGGCGAAACGGGCCGCGTCGGTTCGCCGAAGCGCCGTGAAATCGGTCACGGCCGTCTCGCCAAGCGCGCGCTCGTCGCGTGCCTGCCGAGCGCCGACGAGTTCGGCTACTCGATCCGCGTCGTGTCGGAAATCACCGAGTCGAACGGATCGTCGTCGATGGCTTCGGTGTGCGGCGGCTGCCTCGCGCTGATGGACGCCGGCGTGCCGATGAAGGCGCACGTCGCCGGTATCGCGATGGGCCTGATCCTCGAAGGTAATCGCTTTGCGGTGCTGACCGACATTCTCGGTGACGAAGATCACCTCGGCGACATGGACTTCAAGGTCGCGGGTACGGAACAAGGCGTGACCGCGCTGCAGATGGACATCAAGATTCAGGGCATCACGAAGGAAATCATGCAGGTCGCGCTCGCGCAGGCGAAGGAAGGCCGCATGCACATCCTCGGCAAGATGACCTCGGCCGTGGCCGGCGCGAACACCCAACTGTCGGAGTTCGCACCGCGCATGATCACGATCAAGATCAACCCGGAAAAGATTCGCGACGTGATCGGCAAGGGCGGCTCGGTGATCCGCGCGCTCACCGAAGAAACCGGCACGACGATCGACATTTCGGATGACGGCGTCGTCACGATCGCGAGCACGAACAGCGAAGGCATGGCCGAAGCGAAGCGTCGTATCGAAGCGATCACGATGGAAGTCGAAGTGGGCCAGGTGTACGAAGGCACCGTGCTCAAGCTGCTCGACTTCGGCGCGATCGTGAACATCCTGCCGGGTAAGGATGGTCTGCTGCATATCTCCGAGATCGCGAACGAGCGCATCAAGGACATCAACGACTATCTGAAGGATGGCCAGCAAGTGAAGGTCAAGGTCATCCAGACGGACGAGAAGGGTCGTGTGCGTCTGTCGGCGAAGGCATTGCTGAACGACGCGCCGCAAGGCGAGCCGACGCCGCAGTAAGGCGGTAGCGGACAAACGGCCGGCCGTGTCATGCGCGCCGGCCGTTTTTCATGCAGGATGGATTGCGTTGCGCATTCGAATCGCAGCGCGGCGCTACGGCAGACGGCAGCAACGGGTAGGTAACGCAATCCAATCTTGGAGTTGACGCAGATGAAAGCGATCGAAATCACTGAATTCGGTGCGCCGGAAGTCCTCAAGCTGGCGGAGCGTCCGACGCCGCAGCTCAAGGCTGGCGAGGTGCTGATCAAGGTGGCGGCATCCGGCATCAATCGTCCGGACGTGTTTCAGCGCAAGGGCGGCTATGCGCCGCCGCCGGGAGCGTCGGATCTGCCGGGGCTGGAGGTGGCGGGCGAGATCGTCGGCGGCACGATCGACGCGAAGAGCAACCCGTTTGGTCTGAAGATTGGCGATCGCGTGTGCGCGCTGCTCGCGGGCGGCGGCTACGCGGAATTTGCGGCCGCGCCGCTGCTGCAATGCCTGCCGGTGCCGACGGGGTTGTCGGATATCGAAGCGGCTTCGCTGCCCGAGACTTTTTTCACGGTGTGGAGCAACGTCTTCAATCGCGCGCAGCTCGGCCAGGGCGAGGGCGGTGCGAATGAAACGCTGCTCGTGCAGGGTGGTTCGAGCGGCATCGGCGTGACGGCGATCCAGATTGCGCACGCGCTCGGCTTCCGTGTGTTCGCGACCGCGGGTTCGGACGAAAAGTGTCGCGCGTGCGAAGCGCTCGGCGCCGAACGCGCGATCAACTACAGGACTGAAGATTTCGTCGAAGTCATCAAGTCGCTGACCAACGATCGTGGCGTCGACGTGATCCTCGACATGGTGGCAGGCAGCTACGTGCCGCGCGAATTGTCGGCTCTCGCCGACGGTGGCCGTATCGTACTAATTGCGCTGCTCGGCGGCGCGAAGGCGGAGCTGAACCTGAACGAAGTGTTGCGTCGCCGTCTGACGGTTACCGGTTCCACACTGCGACCACGGCCGATCGAGTTCAAGGCGCAGATCGCCGCGCAACTGAAGGAGCGCGTGTGGCCGCATCTCGAAGCTGGGCGCATCAAGCCGGTCGTGCATCGCGTGTTTCCGGCCGCCCAGGCTGCCGACGCGCATGCGCTGATGGAAAGCGGCACGCACGTCGGCAAGATCGTGTTGACGTGGGGTCAGGAGGCTTGACGTCATCGGTTTGACCCGATCCACCCCACGCAGTAAAATTGCGCGTTTTGCGCGCGCCGGATCAATCCGACGGGCGGGCCGCGAGCGCAGGAACAAACTGCAGCGAGGCGCGAGCGAAGTCCGCCGGCAGCAGGCCGGACTGGCAAGACAGGACAATACTAGACGATGTCGAATCAACAACGAGCCAAACTGGTAGTCGGTAACTGGAAGATGCATGGGCGGCTCGCCGCCAACGCCGCGTTGCTGCAGGCAGTGGCACAGGGCGCCAGTGAATTGCCGGCCGACGTGCGCGTCGGTGTGTGCGTGCCGAGCCTCTATCTCGGGCAGACTCAGTCGCTGCTCGAAGGCAGCCCGGTCGTGTGGGGCGTGCAGGACGTGTCCGCGTTCACGCATGGCGCCTATACCGGCGAAGTGGCTGCGCCGATGGTGACGGACTTCGGCGCCACGTTTGCGATCGTCGGGCACTCGGAGCGCCGCGCGTATCACCGCGAAAGCGCCGAACTGGTCGCGGTGAAAGCGCAGCGTGTGCTCGAGGCGGGTTTGACGCCGATCGTGTGCGTCGGCGAAACGCTCGAAGAACGCGAAGCGGGTTGCACCGAGCAGGTCGTCGGCGGTCAGCTCGACGAGGTGCTCGCGAAGCTGTCGGCTCAGGAAGCGGCTCGCCTCGTCGTCGCGTATGAGCCGGTGTGGGCAATTGGCACCGGCAAGAGCGCATCGGCGGCACAGGCGCAGGCCGTGCATGGGTTCCTGCGCGCACGTCTCGCGGCCAAGGGTGCGGCGGACGTGCCGTTGCTATACGGCGGCAGCGTTAAGCCGGACAACGCGGAAGAACTGTTCCGTCAGCTCGATATCGACGGCGGCCTGATCGGCGGCGCGTCGTTGAAAGATCAGGATTTCCTGGCGATCTGCAAGGCGGCCGCTGCGACCAGCGTGGCTGGTTAAGCTGGGCGTCTCGGCGAGGATGACTCCATTTCGCGCAACACACAGTGTGCGGCGCGGTTAAATAAAGACTCAGGTGAGTGTGATGCTGTATTTGAAAACATTGATTATCGTCGTTCAGTTGTTGTCGGCGTTCGGGGTCATCGGACTTGTGTTGCTGCAGCACGGCAAAGGTGCCGATATGGGCGCGGCTTTCGGCAGCGGCGCGTCGGGTAGCCTGTTCGGTGCGACGGGTTCGGCGAACTTCCTGTCGCGTACCACGGCAGTGCTCGCAGCGCTGTTCTTTGCCACGACACTGGCACTCACTTACCTTGGTGCGTATCACGTGAAGCCGTCGGCAGGCGTGCTGGGCGCGGCAGCTACTGCGCCGGTCGCGGCTTCGCCGGCTGCGGGCTCGGCCCCGGTGGCGGCAGCACCGGCTTCGCCTGCGTCGGTTCCGGCGACGGGCGTGCCGAAATAAATTTTCGGCGGACGTGGTCTTGTGCGTTGAACAATCTGCTTAAGCAAGTTACAATTGAAGTCTTGAAGCGATTCGCGGGTTTTGCAAGTTGTTTTCCCGGATTGCATATAGTGCCGACGTGGTGAAATTGGTAGACACGCTATCTTGAGGGGGTAGTGGCGAAAGCTGTGCGAGTTCGAGTCTCGCCGTCGGCACCAAATGTTATCTAAATGCCAGCCGTTTGCTTCGCTTCGGCTGGCATTTTCACTTCTGGCGTATCGCTGTACGGCTTACGTCATGCGCGTTGAGGAAGTGATTTCGCGTCAGGGGTGCTATGCTCCTGACGGCACTCAGAACCAACCGATTGAGGATTGCCTTGAACCTCGCAGCCTATTTCCCCGTTTTGCTGTTCCTTATTGTGGGCACCGGTTTAGGCGTAGCACTGGTCAGTATTGGCAAGCTCCTCGGTCCCAACAAGCCCGACACCGAGAAAAACGCACCGTACGAGTGCGGCTTCGAAGCATTCGAAGATGCGCGCATGAAATTCGAC
Source organism: Paraburkholderia tuberum STM678 (assembly GCF_902833905.1). Classification (GTDB taxonomy): domain Bacteria; phylum Pseudomonadota; class Gammaproteobacteria; order Burkholderiales; family Burkholderiaceae; genus Paraburkholderia; species Paraburkholderia tuberum. The sequence goes on from NZ_CADFGP010000015.1 coordinate 129,170, forward strand.
GTGCGCTACTACCTCGTCGCCATTCTCTTCATCATTTTCGACCTTGAGACCGCATTCCTGTTCCCGTGGGGCGTGGCGTTGCGTGACATCGGCTGGGCTGGGTTCACGGCAATGATGATTTTCCTGCTCGAGTTCCTGCTTGGCTTTGCCTACATCTGGAAGAAGGGCGGCCTCGACTGGGAATGATGGATTAATCGCCGGTTTGCGTGGGTGGCCAGGCTTGCCGCCCCGTCTGGAGTGGAAAGCAAATGAGTATCGAAGGGGTCTTGAAGGAAGGGTTTGTCACCACTACGGCGGACAAACTGATCAACTGGACGCGCACCGGCTCGCTGTGGCCGATGACGTTCGGTCTTGCGTGCTGCGCGGTCGAGATGATGCATGCGGGCGCTGCCCGTTATGATCTCGACCGTTTCGGCGTGGTGTTTCGTCCGAGTCCGCGTCAGTCGGACGTGATGATCGTCGCCGGCACGCTGTGCAACAAGATGGCGCCCGCTCTGCGCAAGGTTTACGACCAGATGGCGGAGCCGCGGTGGGTGATCTCGATGGGCTCATGCGCGAACGGCGGTGGCTATTACCACTACTCGTACTCGGTGGTGCGCGGCTGCGACCGGATCGTCCCGGTCGACGTGTACGTGCCGGGTTGTCCGCCCACGGCGGAAGCGCTGGTATACGGCGTGATCCAGCTGCAAGCCAAGATTCGCCGCACTAACACCATCGCCCGTCAATAAGGCCAACGCCTCCCCACAATATGGCAAGCAAACTCGAGACCCTGAAAGCGAACCTCGAGGCGGCCTTTGGCGGCCTCCTGTTGAGCGTGACCGAGTCGGTCGGTGAATTGACGATCGTCGTCAAGGCCGGCGACTACCTCAACGTGGCAAAGCGTCTGCGCGACGATCGCTCGCTCGGTTTCGAGCAGTGTGTCGACCTGTGCGGCGTCGATTATCAGACCTATGCCGAAGGCGCTTACGACGGCCCACGTTTTGCGGCAGTGCTGCATCTGCTGTCGGTACAAAACAACTGGCGTCTGCGGCTGCGCGTATTCGCGCCGGACGACGACATGCCGATCCTGCCGTCCGTCGTCGATATCTGGAATTCGGTCAACTGGTACGAGCGCGAAGCGTTTGACCTGTACGGCATCGTCTTCGAAGGTCACCCGGACCTGCGCCGCATTCTGACCGACTACGGTTTCATCGGTCATCCGTTCCGCAAGGATTTCCCGGTCTCCGGCTACGTCGAGATGCGTTACGACCCGGAAGAGAAGCGCGTCGTTTATCAGCCGGTGACGATCGAGCCGCGGGAAATCACGCCGCGCGTGATCCGCGAGGATCGCTATGGCGGTCTGAAACACTAAGAGAACGTCATGGCAGAGATCAAGAACTACACGCTCAACTTTGGTCCGCAGCACCCGGCAGCGCACGGTGTGTTGCGTCTCGTGCTCGAACTCGACGGCGAAGTGATCCAACGCGCCGATCCGCACATCGGTCTGCTGCATCGCGCGACTGAAAAGCTCGCCGAAAGCAAGACGTTCATCCAGTCGGTGCCGTACATGGACCGTCTCGACTACGTGTCGATGATGGCCAACGAGCACGGCTACGTGCTCGCCATTGAAAAGCTGCTCGGCATCGACGTGCCGCTGCGCGCGCAATACATTCGTGTGCTGTTCGACGAAGTCACGCGCGTGTTGAATCACCTGATGTGGATTGGCTCGCACGCGCTCGACGTCGGTGCGATGGCGGTGTTCCTGTATGCGTTCCGCGAGCGCGAAGACCTGATGGACGTGTACGAGGCGGTGTCGGGCGCGCGCATGCACGCGGCCTACTATCGCCCGGGCGGCGTCTATCGCGATCTGCCTGACGCAATGCCGCAATACAAGGCGTCGAAGATTCGCAATGCGAAGGCGTTGTCGAAGATGAACGAAAACCGTCAGGGTTCGCTGCTCGACTTCATCGACGACTTCTTTACGCGCTTCCCGAAGTGTGTCGACGAATACGAAACGCTGCTCACCGACAACCGGATCTGGAAGCAGCGTCTGGTTGGTATCGGCGTGGTCAGCCCGGAGCGCGCGCTGCAGCTCGGCATGACCGGCGCGATGCTGCGTGGCTCGGGCATCGAGTGGGATCTGCGCAAGAAGCAGCCGTATGAGGTTTATGACAAGCTCGACTTCGACATTCCGGTCGGCGTGAATGGCGACTGCTATGACCGCTATCTGGTGCGCGTCGAAGAAATGCGCCAGTCCACGCGTATCGCGAAACAGTGCATTGAGTGGCTGCGCAAAAATCCGGGCCCGGTAATGACGGACAATCACAAGGTTGCGCCGCCGTCGCGCGTCGGCATGAAGTCGAACATGGAAGATCTGATCCACCACTTCAAGCTTTTCACCGAAGGCTTCCATGTGCCCGAAGGCGAGGCGTATGCCGCAGTCGAACATCCGAAGGGCGAGTTCGGCATCTATCTGATCTCGGACGGCGCCAACAAGCCGTATCGTTTGAAGATCCGCGCCCCGGGCTATGCGCACCTGTCCGCGCTCGACGAAATGGCGCGCGGCCACATGATCGCCGACGCAGTAACGATCATCGGCACGCAGGACATCGTGTTCGGCGAAGTGGATCGCTAGGACGTATTCATCGACGCGCGTCTGCGGTCGTCGCACCGCCACGCGGGTCAAGCAAAGGAACGCCGGGTCTGTCGCAGTATGACGTGAGCGACAGGTTTTCGTTCGGTAGGAATTGAAAGAGTCGTGTCTGAAAATGATCTCAGCTGAAGGCCTGAAAGAAATCGATCGTGCGGTCGCAAAGTACCCCGCGGATCAGAAACAGTCCGCCGTGATGTCGGCGTTGGCCATTGCTCAAACGGAGCATGGTTGGCTGTCGCCCGAACTCATGCAGTTCGTCGCGGATTATCTCGGCATGCCGGCAATCGCCGTGCAGGAGGTAGCGACCTTCTACACGATGTATGAGACCTCGCCGGTCGGCAAGTTCAAGATCACGCTCTGTACGAACCTGCCGTGCCAGCTCGGCCCGGACGGCGGTTCCGAAAGCGCCGCTGAATACCTGAAGCAGAAGCTCGGCATCGACTTCGGCGAAACCACGCCCGATGGCAAATTCTCCCTGAAAGAAGGTGAGTGCATGGGTTCGTGCGGCGACGCGCCGGTGATGCTGGTGAACAACCATCGCATGTGCAGCTTCATGAGCCGCGAGAAGATCGACCAGCTGCTCGAGGAACTTTCGAAATGACGTCTTTACACGATCGTCACATCAAACCGCTGATTCTCGCCGGCCTGAACGGCGACAACTGGCATCTCGAAGACTATGTGGCGCGCGGCGGTTACGCCCAGCTGCGCCGCATCCTGGAAGAAAAGATCGCGCCCGAGCAGGTGATCGCCGACGTCAAGGCGTCGGGTCTGCGCGGCCGCGGCGGCGCGGGCTTCCCGACCGGTCTGAAATGGAGCTTCATGCCGCGTCAGTTCCCGGGCCAGAAGTACCTCGTCTGTAATTCGGACGAGGGCGAGCCGGGTACGTTCAAGGACCGCGACATTCTGCGCTTCAATCCGCATTCGCTGATCGAAGGTATGGCGATCGGCGCGTACGCGATGGGCATCACGGTCGGCTACAACTATATTCACGGCGAAATCTGGGAAGTCTATAAGCGCTTCGAAGAAGCGTTGGAAGAAGCTCGTCGCGCCGGGTTCCTCGGCGACAACATCATGGGCTCTGGCTTTTCGTTTGAGCTGCATGCGCATCACGGTTACGGCGCGTACATCTGTGGCGAAGAAACCGCGCTGCTCGAATCGATCGAGGGCAAGAAGGGGCAGCCGCGCTTCAAGCCGCCGTTCCCGGCGAGCTTTGGCGTGTACGGCAAGCCGACCACGATCAACAACACCGAAACGTTCGCGGCGGTGCCGTTCCTGCTCGCCATCGGCCCGCAGAATTACCTTGAAATCGGCAAGCCGAACAACGGCGGCACGAAGATTTTCTCGGTGTCGGGCGACGTCGAGCGTCCGGGCAATTACGAAATTCCGCTCGGCACGCCGTTCGCGACGCTGATGGAACTCGCCGGCGGCATGCGCGGCGGCAAGAAGATCAAGGCTGTGATTCCTGGCGGTTCGTCGGCGCCGGTGATTCCGGGCGAGATGATGATGCAGACCGACATGGATTACGACTCGATCGCGAAGGCCGGCTCGATGCTCGGCTCGGGCGCAGTGATCGTGATGGACGAGACGCGCTGCATGGTGCGCTCGCTGCTGCGCCTGTCGTACTTCTATTACGAAGAGTCGTGCGGTCAATGCACGCCTTGCCGTGAAGGCACGGGCTGGCTGTATCGCGTCGTTCATCGTATCGAGCATGGTCTCGGCCGCCAGGAAGATCTGGATCTGCTGAACTCCGTCGCGGAAAACATCATGGGCCGCACGATCTGCGCGCTCGGCGACGCGGCCGCGATGCCGGTTCGGGGCATGCTCAAGCACTACTGGGACGAATTCGAATATCACGTCGCCCACAAGCATTGCCTCGTCGGCGGCCATGCCGGCATGGCGGCGGCGCCCGAAACCGTGGCTGCCTGAGTCGGGCCGACAGGTTTGGCTGACGGATAACTACCAGACGAACACCTCAACCGCAGGATTCATCGCCCGAAGCGGGCGATGAACACGCGAACGATTGAGCGGTAACAGGTTAAGGAAGATTGACCATCATGGTTGAACTGGAAATAGACGGCAAGAAAGTCGAGGTGCCTGAAGGCAGCATGGTGATCCAGGCTGCGCATAAGGTCGACACCTACATTCCTCACTTCTGCTATCACAAGAAGCTGTCGATTGCGGCCAACTGCCGGATGTGTCTGGTCGATGTCGAGAAGATGCCGAAGGCCGTGCCCGCGTGCGCGACCCCGGTGTCGGCCGGCATGATCGTGCGCACCAGGTCGGACAAGGCGGTGAAGGGCCAGCAAGCCGTGATGGAATTCCTGCTGATCAACCATCCGCTCGACTGCCCGATCTGCGATCAGGGTGGCGAATGCCAGTTGCAGGATCTGGCCGTTGGTTACGGCAAGTCGTCGTCACGCTATAGCGAAGAAAAGCGCGTGGTGTTCCACAAGAACGTGGGTCCGCTGATCTCGATGGAAGAGATGTCGCGCTGCATTCACTGCACGCGTTGCGTTCGCTTCGGCCAGGAAATCGCCGGGGTGATGGAACTGGGCATGCTGGGCCGCGGCGAGCATGCGGAAATCACATCGTTCGTCGGCAAGACGGTCGACTCCGAGCTGTCGGGCAACATGATCGACCTGTGCCCGGTCGGCGCGCTCACGAGCAAGCCGTTCCGCTACAGCGCCCGTACGTGGGAGCTGTCACGCCGCAAGTCGGTGAGCCCGCACGATTCCGTCGGTGCGAACCTCATCGTGCAGGTGAAGAACAATCGCGTGATGCGCGTTCTGCCGTTCGAAAACGAAGCGATCAACGAGTGCTGGATCTCGGACAAGGACCGCTTCTCGTACGAAGGCCTGAACAGCCCCGAGCGTCTGACCAAACCGATGCTCAAGCAAGGCGGCCAGTGGGTCGAAACCGACTGGCAGACCGCGCTCGAATACGTGGTCAAGGGTCTGAAGGGCATCAAGAGTGACCACGGCGCGAACGCGCTTGCCGCACTGTCGAGCGCGCACAGCACCGTCGAAGAACTGTTCCTGTTGAAGCAGATCGCGCAAGCGGTCGGCACGCCGAACGTCGACTTCCGTCTGCGTCAGTCTGATTTCTCGGCGCCCGTTACCGGCGCGCCGTGGCTCGGCGGCACGATCGCCGATCTGTCGAACGTCGATGCGGCGCTCGTGATCGGTTCGGATCTGCGCCGTGACCATCCGCTGTTCGCCGCGCGTTTGCGCCAGGTCGCACGAGGCGGTTCGGCACTTACGCTGCTCCAGGCCACCAACGACGACGCGATGATCCCTCAGGCGCAACGCGTGGTCGCGGCGCCGTCGGCATGGCTCGAGGTGTTGGCAGGCATCGCCGGCGCGGTGGGCGAAGCGAAGGGCGTCGCGCTGCCGGAAGCATTCGCGGGCACGCAGCCGACGGACGCGCACAAGCAGATAGCGAAATCGCTGACTACCGGCGAGCGCCGCGTCGTGCTGCTCGGTAACGAAGCGGTCCGTCATCCGGACTTCGCGGCGATCCACGCCGCGGCGCAATGGATTGCCGAGGCAACCGGTGCAACGCTCGGTTTCCTGACCGAAGCGGCCAATACGGTCGGCGCGCACCTCGTGAACGCGCTGCCGGGCGAAGGCGGTCTGAACGCGCGCGAAGTGTTCGAGCAGCCGCGCAAGGGCTATCTGCTGTTGAATCTCGAGCCGGAATTCGACACGGCCAATCCGGCGCGGGCGCTTGCGGCGCTGAAGCAGGCCGAAATGGTCGTCGTGATGTCGCCGTTCCAGACCGGCGCCGACTATGCCGACGTGCTGCTGCCGATCGCGCCGTTCACCGAATCGGGCGGTACGTTCGTCAATGCCGAAGGCACGGTGCAGGCGTTCAACGGCGTCGTGCGTCCGCTCGGCGACACGCGTCCGGCCTGGAAGGTGTTGCGCGTGCTGGGCAGCCTGCTCGGTGCGTCGGGCTTCGAATACGACACGGTCGAAGAAGTGCGCGCGGCCGCGCTCGGCGACGGCGAGCTGAAGTCGCGTCTATCGAACCGCACCAGCGTCGCGGTGACGCGCGGCCAGGCCGCGAAGGCGGCGGAAGGCAAGTTCGAGCGTCTCGCGAACGTGCCGATCTATCATGCCGATGCGCTCGTGCGTCGCGCGGAGTCGCTGCATCTGACCGCGGCGGCCCGTACGGCGAATTCGGTCGGCCTGCCGGCTGCGCTGTTCGACAAACTGGGTTTGAAAGAGGGCGACGCGGTGCGCGTTCGTCAGGGCGAGCAAGCGGTGCAGTTGCCGGCCGTGCGCGATGCGAATCTTGCGGAGACAGTCGTCCGCGTATCGGCGGCTACGCCTGCTGGTGCAGCGCTGGGCAGCCTGTTCGGTGAACTGGTGGTGGAGAAGGCGTAAATGAGCTTGTTCGATACGATCAACTCGGGCGGCGCCCAACTTCTCGGTGTGGCATGGCCCACGGTGTGGGCGCTCGTGCGCATCCTGGTGGTGGCCGTCGCGATCCTGCTGTGCGTCGCTTACCTGATCCTGTGGGAGCGCAAGCTGATCGGCTGGATGCATGTGCGTCTCGGTCCGAACCGCGTCGGTCCCGCCGGGCTCTTGCAGCCGATCGCCGACGTGCTGAAACTGTTGCTGAAGGAAGTGATCCAGCCCGCTCAGGCAAGCCGCTGGATCTACATGATCGCGCCGATCATGGTGGTGGTGCCGGCCTTCGCGGTCTGGGCGGTGATTCCTTTCCAGGCGGGCGCGGTGCTCGGTGACATCAACGCGGGTCTGCTATACGCGATGGCGATCTCGTCGATCGGCGTGTATGGCGTGATTCTGGCCGGCTGGGCGTCGAACTCGAAGTACGCGTTCCTCGGCGCGATGCGCGCCGCCGCGCAGATGGTCTCGTACGAAATCTCGATGGGCTTCGCGCTGGTGGTCGTGCTGATGACGGCCGGCACGCTGAACCTGTCGGGCATCGTCGGCTCGCAGGAGCAGGGCTTCTTCGCCTCGCACGGCCTGAACTTCCTGTCCTGGAACTGGCTGCCGCTGCTGCCGATGTTCGTCGTGTACTTCATCTCGGGCATCGCCGAAACGAACCGCCACCCGTTCGACGTGGTGGAGGGCGAATCGGAAATCGTCGCGGGCCACATGATCGATTACTCGGGTATGGCGTTCGCGCTGTTCTTCCTCGCCGAGTACATCAACATGATCGTGATCTCGGCATTGGCTGCAACACTGTTCCTCGGCGGCTGGAGCGCCCCGTTCGGGTTCCTGTCGTTCATCCCGGGCATCGTCTGGCTCGTCGCCAAGGTTTTCTTCCTGTTGTCGGTGTTCATCTGGGCGCGTGCCACGTTCCCGCGCTACCGCTATGACCAGATCATGCGTCTCGGCTGGAAGGTTTTCATTCCGGTCTGCGTGGTGTGGCTCGTGGTGGTCGGCTTCTGGATCATGTCGCCGTTGAACATCTGGAAATAAAGGGCGGACGAACCTATGACCGCAATCCAAAACTTCTTCAAGACTTTCTTCCTCACGGAACTGCTGAAAGGCCTCGCGCTGACCGGACGCTACGCGTTCCAGCGCAAGATCACCGTGCAGTTCCCGGAAGAGAAGACCCCGATCTCGCCGCGTTTCCGCGGTCTGCATGCGCTGCGCCGCTATGAAAACGGCGAAGAGCGCTGCATCGCGTGCAAGCTGTGCGAAGCAGTGTGCCCGGCGCTCGCGATCACAATCGAATCGGAAACGCGCGCGGACAACACGCGCCGCACGACGCGCTACGACATCGACCTGACCAAGTGCATCTTCTGCGGTTTCTGCGAAGAAAGCTGCCCGGTCGATTCGATCGTCGAGACGCACATTCTCGAGTATCACGGCGAGAAGCGCGGCGACCTTTACTTCACGAAGGAAATGCTGCTGGCCGTTGGCGATCGTTACGAAGCAGAAATCGCCGCCAACAAGGCAGCCGACGCACCGTATCGTTGAAGCGTTTTCCCGCTTGCAGCAAATGCGGCAGTAAAAGCAGTAACACGGCCTGCTGTCGGGCCGACCGCCGCGGCCTGAACGCCGCGGCACGGCGCACCTGTGTGGCGGTTCTGGCGGTTTCGTCCGCTTTTGCCAGCCACGGGTGCCAAAGAACAATGCCTGACGATGGCCTAACGATGAACCGGTAATCATGGAATTCACGACCGTACTGTTCTACATCTTCGCGCTGCTCCTGGTGGTTTCAGGGCTGAAGGTGATCACCTCGCGCAACCCGGTGTCGTCCGCACTGTTTCTCGTGCTGGCGTTCTTCAACGCAGCGGCGATCTGGATGCTGCTGGAGGCCGAGTTCCTCGCGATCCTGCTGGTGCTGGTCTACGTCGGCGCGGTGATGGTGCTGTTCCTGTTCGTCGTGATGATGCTGGACGTCAATCTCGACGTGCTGCGCAAGGACTTCAAACGCTTCGTGCCGATGGCCTCGGCGGTGGGCGCGATCATCGTGATCGAAACCGCGCTGATCCTGTGGCACGGCTACGGCGCGACCACCACGGCGCTGCACGACACGGCCGCGGCCGCCGCTGGCATGGGCGACTGGTCGAACACGCGCCTGATCGGCAAGGTCATCTATACCGACTACATCTTCGCGTTCGAAATTGCCGGCCTGATCCTGCTAGTTGCCATCATCGCGGCGATCGCGCTGACCACGAGCCACAAGAAGGACAGCAAGCGTCAGAACGTCAGCGCACAGGTCAAGGTGCGCGTGCAGGACCGCGTGCGCGTTGTGAAGATGCCGTCAGAGAAAACCGCGGCGACCCTCGCTGCGGAACAAGCGGCTGCCGCGGCAGCTGCAGCAGCAGCCGACTCGGCGCCGGCCAAGAACAGCTGAGCGGACAGGAGATAGAAATCATGTTGACCCTTGCCCATTACCTTGTCCTCGGCGCGATCCTGTTTGCGATCAGCATCGTCGGCATTTTCCTGAACCGCCGCAACGTCATCATCATCCTGATGGCGATCGAACTGATGCTGCTCTCGGTGAACACCAATTTCATCGCGTTCTCGCACTACCTGGGCGACGTGCATGGCCAGATTTTCGTCTTCTTCGTGCTGACGGTTGCGGCAGCCGAAGCGGCGATCGGTCTCGCAATTCTGGTGACCCTGTTCCGTAGTCTCGACACGATCAATGTCGAGGATCTCGATCAGCTCAAAGGTTAATTTCAGGAAAAGCGGTTATGTCCACGATACTCAATGAAAACCTGCTGTTGGCAATTCCGCTGGCACCGCTCGCTGGTTCCCTGATTGCGGGGCTGTTCGGCAAGGCGATAGGGCGGGCGGGTGCGCATTCGGTCACGATCCTCGGCGTCGCGATTTCGTTCATCCTGTCGGTCATGGTCTTTTTCCAGGTGATGGACGGCGCGAGCTTCAACGCGACCATTTATCAATGGATGTCAATCGGCAAGACCCAGCTCGAAGTCGGTTTCCTGGTCGACTCGCTGACCGCGATGATGATCTGCGTGGTGAACTTCGTGTCGCTGATGGTGCATATCTACACGATCGGCTACATGGCCGACGACGACGGCTACCAGCGCTTCTTCTCGTACATCTCGCTGTTCACGTTCTCGATGCTGATGCTCGTGATGAGCAACAACTTCCTGCAGCTGTTCTTCGGCTGGGAAGCGGTGGGTCTCATGTCGTACCTGCTGATCGGCTTCTACTTCAAGCGTGAGAGTGCGATCTACGCGAACATGAAGGCGTTCATCGTGAATCGCGTCGGCGACTTCGGTTTCCTGCTCGGCATCGGTTTGCTGTTCGCGTTCGCCGGCTCGATGAACTACGGCGAAGTCTTCGCGAAGCGTACCGAACTCGCGGCGCTGAACTTCCCGGGTACCGACTGGGGCCTGCTGACGGTGGCTTGCATCTGCCTGTTCATCGGCGCGATGGGTAAGTCGGCTCAGTTCCCGCTGCACGTGTGGCTGCCGGACTCGATGGAAGGCCCGACGCCGATCTCCGCGCTGATTCACGCGGCGACCATGGTGACGGCCGGTATCTTCATGGTCACGCGCATGTCGCCGCTCTTCGAACTGTCGGATACGGCGCTGTCGTTCGTCATGGTTATCGGTGCGATTACCGCGCTGTTCATGGGTTTCCTCGGGATCGTCCAGAACGACATCAAGCGTGTGATCGCTTATTCCACGCTGTCGCAGCTCGGTTACATGACGGTCGCGCTCGGCGCGTCGGCATATTCGGTCGCCGTGTTTCACCTGATGACGCACGCGTTCTTCAAGGCGCTGCTGTTCCTCGGCGCGGGTTCGGTGATCATCGGCATGCATCACGATCAGGACATGCGCAACATGGGCGGCCTGCGCAAGTACATGCCGATTACGTGGATCACGTCGCTGATCGGTTCGCTCGCGCTGATCGGCACGCCGTTCTTTTCGGGCTTCTACTCGAAAGACTCGATCATCGACGCGGTGAAACTGTCGCATCTGCCGGGCTCGGGTTTCGCATACTTCGCGGTGGTCGCAAGCGTGTTCGTGACCGCGTTGTATTCGTTCCGTATGTATTTCATGGTGTTCCACGGTGAGGAGCGCTTCCGCAATCCGAAGCACCCGGAATCGCCGATGGGCGCGGAGGCCGAGTCGCATGGGCATGACGCGCACGGCCACGACGACCATGGTCATGGTCACGACGACCACGCTCACGAGCCGCACGAAACGCCGTGGGTCGTGTGGGTGCCGCTCGTGCTGCTGGCGATTCCGTCGATCGTGATCGGCGCGATCGGCGTCGGTCCGATGCTGTTCGGCGACTTCTTCCAGCACGGCGTCGCGTTCGACAAGGTGATCTACATCGGCGAGAACCATCCGGCGCTGCATGAGATGACCGAAGAATTCCACGGCTGGGCGTCGATGGGTCTGCACTCGGTGTCGGGCCTGCCTGTTTGGCTCGCGCTCGCAGGCGTGGTGGTCGCATGGTTCCTGTATCTGGTCCGTCCGGATCTGCCCGCTGTCGTCAAGCGCGCATTCGGCCCGATCTACACGTTGCTCGATAACAAGTACTACATGGACAAGATCAACGAAGTCGTGTTTGCGCGAGGCGCGGTGGCCATTGGCCGGGGTCTGTGGAAGGAAGGCGACGTGGTCGTGATTGACGGCATCGTCAACGGCAGCGCACGCTTTATCGGCTGGTTCGCGAGCGTGATCCGCTTCCTCCAATCCGGCTACATCTACCACTACGCGTTCGCCATGATCATCGGCATGCTGGGGCTCCTGACCCTGTTCGTAACGCTCGGCGGCAAATAAAGGCGAGGGACACCCATGCACGCTTATCCGATTCTGAGCATCGCGATCTGGTTGCCGATCTTCTTCGGTCTGCTGGTCCTCGCGATCGGCAACGACGAGAACCCCGCCCCCGCGCGCTGGATTTCGCTGATCGGCTCGGTTCTGAGCTTCCTCGTCACGCTGCCACTGATCACCAGCTTCGATTCGAGCACCGCCGAGTTGCAGTTCGTCGAGCAGGCGAACTGGATCGAGCGCTTCCACATCACGTATCACCTCGGCGTGGACGGCATTTCGATGTGGTTCGTTGCGTTGACCGCGTTGATCACGGTGATCGTCGTGATCGCGGCGTGGGAAGTGATCACGAAGAACGTCGGCCAGTACCTCGCGGCCTTCCTGATCCTGTCGGGCATCATGGTCGGCGTGTTCAGCGCGGCCGACGGCCTGTTGTTCTACGTGTTCTTCGAAGCGACACTGATCCCGATGTACATCATCATCGGCGTGTGGGGCGGGGCGAACCGCGTGTACGCGGCATTCAAGTTCTTCCTGTACACGCTGGCGGGCTCGCTGCTGATGCTGGTTGCGCTGATCTATCTGTACAACCAGACCGGCTCGTTCGACATCGCCACGTGGCAGCACGCGCAGATAGCGATGACGCCGCAGGTGCTACTGTTTATCGCGTTTTTCCTGGCCTTCGCGGTGAAGGTGCCGATGTGGCCGGTGCACACGTGGTTGCCGGACGCGCACGTGGAAGCGCCGACCGGCGGCTCGGTCGTGCTGGCCGCGATCATGCTGAAGCTCGGTGCGTACGGTTTCCTGCGCTTCTCGCTGCCGATCACGCCTGATGCGAGCCATTTCCTCGCACCGGTCGTCATCACGCTGTCGCTGATCGCGGTGATCTACATCGGTCTCGTCGCGATGGTGCAGGCCGACATGAAGAAACTGGTCGCGTATTCGTCGATCGCGCACATGGGCTTTGTCACGCTCGGCTTCTTTATCTTCAATCAGCTCGGCGCGGAAGGCGCGATCGTGCAGATGATCTCGCACGGTTTCGTGTCGGGCGCGATGTTCCTGTGTATCGGCGTACTGTACGACCGCATGCACTCGCGTCAGATCGCCGATTACGGCGGCGTCGTCAACGTGATGCCGAAGTTCGCGGCGTTCGTGATGCTGTTCGCGATGGCGAATTGCGGCTTGCCGGGCACTTCCGGTTTCGTCGGCGAATTCATGGTGATTCTGGCTTCCGTCCAGTACAACTTCTGGATCGCGAGTGGCGCGGCAGTCACGCTGATTCTCGGCGCGGCCTACACGCTGTGGATGTACAAGCGCGTGTACTTCGGCGCGGTCGCGAACGACCATGTGAAGAACCTGCTCGACATCGACCGTCGCGAATTTTTCATGCTGGCTGTGCTCGCCGCACTGACGCTGTTCATGGGCCTGTACCCGAAGCCCTTTACCGATGTGATGCACGTATCCGTGGAAAACCTCCTCTCCCACGTTGCCCAATCGAAGCTGCCGTTGCCTCAGTAACGACGAGCGGAGGAATTTAAGACCATGCAAAACGCCCCTATGACTGCTCTGTTGCCCGACGCACTGGTGATGTCCGCCATTGTCATCGCGTGGCTCAACGACACGTTCGTCGGCCAGGAGGGTCGCCGTACCACGTATTTCATCGCGTTCTTCTCGACGCTCGTCGCCGGGATCTGGTTCGCGATCAATGCGTTCGATCCGCAAGTGCATTACTTCTTCGATCACATGTACGTGGTCGATCCGTTCGCCAATGTGATGAAGGCAGTGGTGTCGCTCGGCTATGCGGTGACGATCGTTTATTCGCGTCGCTACCTCGAAGACCGTAGCCTGTTCCGCGGCGACTTCTTCCTGCTCGGCATGTTCTCGCTGCTCGGCCAGATCGTGATGATCTCGGGCAATAACTTCCTGACGCTGTATCTCGGTCTGGAACTGATGTCGCTATCGCTGTACGCGGTGATCGCGCTGCGTCGCGAAGTGGCGTCGTCGAACGAAGCGGCGATGAAGTACTACGTGCTCGGCGCGCTGGCTTCCGGCTTCCTGCTATACGGTGTTTCGATGCTGTATGGCGCGACCGGCTCGCTCGACCTGAACGAAGTGTTCAAGGCGATCAGCACGAGCCACTACGATCCGACCGTGCTGCTGTTCGGCGTCATCTTCATCGTGGCGGGCGTGGCGTTCAAGATGGGTGCGGTGCCGTTCCATATGTGGGTGCCTGACGTGTACCAGGGCGCACCGACGGCGATGACGCTCATCGTCGGCGGCGGCCCGAAGGTCGCGGCGTTCGCGTGGGGTCTGCGTTTCCTCGTGATGGGCCTGCTGCCGCTGGCGGTCGAATGGCAGCAGATGCTGGTGATTCTGGCGGCGCTGTCGTTGATCGTCGGCAACATCACCGGGATCGTGCAGCGCAACGTCAAGCGGATGCTCGCGTATTCGGCGATCTCGAACATGGGCTTCGTGCTGCTCGGCCTGCTCGCCGGCGTGGTCGACCAGAAGACCACGGGCGCCGCGAACGCGTACGGCTCGGCGATGTTCTACAGCATCGTCTACCTGATCACGACGCTCGGCACCTTCGGCGTCATCATGCTGCTCGCGCGCCGCGACTTCGAAGCGGACACGCTGGAGGACTTCAAGGGCCTCAATCAGCGCAGCGCGGTATTTGCGTTCGTGATGATGATCATGATGTTCTCGCTCGCGGGTATTCCGCCGGCAGTCGGCTTCTATGCGAAGCTCGCCGTGCTGCAAGCGACGATGAACGCCGGCCTGACCTGGCTCACCGTGCTCGCCGTGATCACGTCGCTGTTCGGCGCGTTCTACTACCTGCGTATCGTCAAGCTGATGTACTTCGACGAGCCGCAAGACAAGTCGCCGATCCTGGCGGACACGAGCACGCGCGCGTTGCTCGCGTTGAACGGCGTCGCCGTGCTGGTGCTCGGTATCGTGCCGGATCCGCTGTTGCGCGCCTGCTTGCAGGCGATCCAGCACACGCTGCTGCTCTGATGTCCGCTGCGGGCTGGTTTATCGTGCTGTTGGCGCTGGTCGGCGCCAACCTGCCGTTCCTGAATCAGCGCCTCTTCGCCGCGGTGCCGTTGAAAGCGGCGAAGAAAAGCGCCTGGCTCCGGATTGCCGAATTGATCGTGCTGTATTTCGTGGTCGGCGCGCTGGGCTTTTTGCTCGAAGCGCGCGCGGGAAATCGCTTCGAGCAGGGCTGGCAGTTCTACGCGATCACGTTCGCGCTGTTCGTCGTGTTCGCTTTCCCCGGCTTTACCTTCCAATATCTCGTCAAACGCCGCTGACGGCGTTTCGCCGTCGCGCGCGCCTGACTGTTCTGAGGTCCGCACATGGCTGAGCTTCCCAATCACGACGCCGCGCTAACCGAGACTTGTATCGACAGCAAGACGGTCCATCAAGGTCCGTTCATGACGGTCAAGTACGATACGGTCCGACTGCCCGACGGCAAACAGGCAACGCGCGAATACGTTCAGCATCCGGGCGCCGTCATGGTGATCCCCTTGTTCGACGACGCTCGCGTGCTGCTCGAAAGTCAGTATCGCTATCCGATGGGCAAGGTGATGGTCGAATATCCGGCCGGCAAGCTCGACCCGAACGAGGGCGCGCTGGCCTGCGCGGTCCGGGAACTGCGCGAGGAAACCGGCTATACCGCGCGCGAGTACGTGTACCTGACTCGGATTCACCCGATCATTTCTTACTCGACCGAATTCATTGATATCTATCTCGCGCGGGGCTTGACCGCGGGTGAGCGCAACCTCGATGAAGGCGAGTTTCTCGAACTTTTCACCGCGACCGTGGAGCAGGTATCCGAGTGGGTGCGCACGGGCAAGATCACCGATGTGAAGACGATCATCGGTACCTTCTGGCTCGAGAAAGTGCTGTCGGGTACGTGGCCGACCGAGGCGCCCGAAACGGTATAAGTTCGCGTCTGCCCGGTAGCTGATCCGCGTTGCAGGTGAACGGAGCCCCTGTTGGTCGATGACCGGCAGGGGCTTTTCATTGGCTTCGCGGTTTCTTTCTGGCTCGAAAAATAAGCCGTCTCCTATGCCATCTGGCTGGCTCGTCGTGGCGCCGGCGGCCGGCTAATATGAACCTCTCGATCACCGAATTCGTCGTCGATTCTGTTTTGGATGACTGAAGTTAAAGATCGCAGTGATCTCATTTCTGCTCCAGCACAGGTTGTCAATTGACAACCTGTGCTGGAGCGACTAAATTGGAGGTCTCGATGGTTCGAGCAAGGCACATGAAGAAAGAGATCGAGGCCGCGTTGGCATACGCGGAGCAGCACGGCTGGCGCGTTCAGGACGGCGGAAGAGGTCATGCGTGGGGAAAAATCCATTGCCCGTACAGAGACGCCGAATGTCGTTGCGGGGAGTTCTGTATATCGAGCGTCTGGAGTACGCCGAAGAATGCCGGCAATCACGCCAGGCACTTGCGGCGCATCGTCGGCAACTGCACGGCACGGCGCTAGTGGGTTCGTAGGTATCACGCAGGTATCAAGCAGGTATCAAGCAGGAATCGCAACAACCTGGGCTCAACGAAGACAGGAGTAACGTATGGAATATGTGTTCACGTTGAAATATCGCCTCGCCGCGGAAGAATGCGATGCAGACGCAATCGTCGAGCGGTTGGGCGAAGCGGGGTGCGACGACGCCACGATTGGCGTCGGGCAACCCGGCCGCCTCGGGCTGCTTTTCACCCGTGAAGGCGCGAGCGCGCTCGCGGCTGTCACCAGCGCGCTCAAGGACGTGAAAGGTGCGGTGCCGTCCGCGCAGCTGATCGAGGCGGGACCTGACTTCGTAGGGCTGACCGACGTGGCCGAGGTGGCCGGCGTGTCGCGGCAAAACATGCGCAAGCTGATGCTGAACAACGCAATCGACTTCCCGTCACCGATCCACGAAGGCAGTGCATCGGTCTGGCATCTGGCGGACGTGCTCGAATGGCTGACCGCGCGCGGCGGGTACGAGATTGAGGTTGGTGTGGCGGATGTCGCAAAACTCGCGAAGCAGATCAATCTGACGAAGGAGGCCCGTCAGATTGAACCGCGTGTGAGCCGTCAACTGAGCAATCTCGTGGCGTAGCAGTGCGCCGCAAGCGGGCCGTAGAGCGGAGCAGATGTGGCACCGCTTACTAGCCGGGCCGCCTTCGGCAGCACCTGCCGTAAAGCGTTAAAATCGCCCACCCGCGTCATATTCCCTTGCGGCCGCTGGCGGTTGCACGCCGGCTCTAAAGTTTTGCGAACGATCGTTCACAAATTTACATTTTGCGCTAAACTGGCACGCAAGCCCTGATTCCATATGAAGGTCCTCGATTTACAGTGTCCGCATGGCCATCGGTTCGAAGGCTGGTTCGCTTCGACCGATGACTTCGAGTCGCAGCAGTCCCGCAAGCTCGTCGAATGTCCGATCTGCGGTGCGAACGAGGTGAGCCGTTTGCCTTCGGCACCGCGTCTGAATCTGTCGGGCGCGACCGACTCCAAGGTGCCGGCGGGCGTGGAGCAAATGCAGGCGCACATGATGCGCGCGCTGCGCGAGGTACTGGAGAAGACGGAGAACGTGGGCGACCGCTTCGCCGAGGAAGCACGACGCATTCACTACAACGAAGCGCCTGTGCGCAGTATTCGCGGTGTCACGACACCGGAGGATGCGCGTGCCTTGGTCGAGGAAGGCATCGAAGTGATGCCGCTGCCGGTCCCAGCTGCGCTGAAGGAACCATTGCAATAGCGCGGTGGCTCCAGGCGGCCGGGCGGTGGCGGCCAGGAGACACTACGCATGAATCTGGACTATTCCCCCGCTGAAGACGCGTTCCGCGCCGACATCCGCGCCTGGCTCGAAGCGAATCTGCCTCGCGAGCTGAGCGACAAGGTTCTCAATCACAAACGGCTTTCCCGCGAAGACTTCGCAAGCTGGCACAGGCTGCTCGGCACGCGAGGCTGGTCGGCAGTCGCGTGGCCGCGCGAATACGGCGGCCCCGGCTGGGACGCGACGCAACGACATATCTGGGAAGAAGAGTGCGCGCGTATCGGCGCACCTTCCGTGCTGCCTTTCGGTGTGTCGATGGTTGCGCCGGTGCTGATGAAGTACGGTAACGAGGCGCAGAAGCGCCACTATCTGCCGCGTATTCTCGACGGCACGGACTGGTGGTGTCAGGGCTACTCGGAACCGGGATCGGGTTCCGACCTTGCGTCGCTGCGCACCCGCGCGGAGCGCGTCGGTGATCATTACGTGGTCAACGGCCAGAAGACCTGGACCACGCTCGGCCAGCACGCCGACATGATGTTCTGCCTCGTGCGCACCGACAGCGGCGCCAAAAAGCAGGAGGGCATCTCGTTCCTGCTGATCGATATGAAAACCCCGGGCATCACGGTGCGGCCCATCATCACGCTCGACGAAGATCACGAAGTCAACGAGGTGTTCTTCGAGGACGTCAAAGTGCCGGTCGACAATCTCGTCGGCGAAGAAAATCGCGGCTGGACGTATGCGAAATATCTGCTCGGCCACGAGCGTACCGGCATTGCGCGAGTCGGAGCGTCGAAGCGTGAGCTGGCGTTTCTGAAGCGTGTCGCGCTGAATCAGAAAAAGAACGGCAAGCCGCTGCTGCACGATCCGGTGTTTGCGGCGAAGGTAGCGAGTCTCGAAATTGAGTTGATGGCGCTGGAAGTCACCGTGCAACGGGTGGTAGCCAACGAGGCGGGCGGTCGCGGCCCGGGCCCGGAAGCGTCGATGCTGAAGATCAAGGGCACGGAAGTGCAACAGGGGCTCACCGAGCTGATGTTCGAAGCAATCGGCCCGCTGGCCGCGCCGTTCGACGTGCCGTTCCTCGAAGGCGAACGCGAGCACAGTCTTGCCGGCGACGACGATGCCGCGCCGCTTGCCGCGTACTACTTCAACTTCCGCAAGACGTCGATTTACGGCGGCTCGAACGAAATTCAAAAGAACATCATCGCGCAGATGATTCTCGGACTTTGAGGAGCGGCGCATGGACTTCACTTTCAACGACGAACAACAGCAATTTGCCGATGCGCTGCGCCGCTATCTCGACAGGAGCTACGGCTTCGAAGCGCGCCAGCAGATCGTGCGCTCGGAGGCGGGCGTATCGGCTGTGCACTGGGCCGCGTTCACCGAACTGGGGCTGACCGCGTTGCCGGTGCCCGAAACGCAGGGCGGCTTCAACGGTGGTCCGATCGACATGCTCGTGGTCATGCAGGAACTCGGTCGCGCGCTCGTCGTCGAGCCGTTTTGGGCGACCGCGGTCGGCATCGAAGCGCTGCGCCTTGCCGGCACCGGCACCGGCGACGGCGAAGATGCCGCGCTGCTCGAACGGGCGGCCCAGGGCGAAGCGAGGCTGGCCGTGGCGTTTCACGAGCCGCATGCGCGCTACGATCTGTTCGAAGTCGCGACGACCGCGAGCGGGCAGGGTGCGCAGCACACGCTGAGCGGCACCAAATCGGTCGTGCTGCACGGCGCGCAGGCGGACCACTGGATCGTGCCGGCGCGCCTCGATGGCGAAATCGCACTCTTTGTCGTCGCGCGCGACGCGGCCGGCGTCACGCTCACCGAGTACCGCACGATCGACGGTCAACGCGCGGCGACGCTCGAATTCAATGGCACGCCCGCGCGCCGGCTCGCCGGCGAACACGCGGGGGCGGCAACCCTCGAGCAGATCGCCGACTACGGCACGCTGCTGCTGTGCGCGGAAGCGCTCGGCGCGCTCGACGCGCTCAATCACGCCACCGTCGAGTACACCAAAACGCGCCAGCAGTTCGGCCAGCCGATCGCGCGTTTCCAGGCGTTGCAGCATCGCATGGTCGAGATGCTGATCCACGCGGAGCAGGCGCGCTCGATCACGTATCTGGCTGCGATGCGCTACGCGAGTGAAGACGCGAACGAGCGCCGTCGAGCGATCTCCGCGGCAAAAGTTCGGGTCGGCCAGGCCGCGCGTTTCGTTGGTCAACAGGCGGTGCAGTTGCACGGCGGCATGGGTGTCACGAACGAAGTGGCGGCCGCGCATCTGTTCAAGCGCCTCGCGATCATCGAGACCACGCTTGGCGACGTCGATCATCATCTCGCGCGGTTTGCCACGCTGCCCGGATTTGCGGTCGCCGAAGACTGATCGGGCCGTTCCACCGGACAAAGGAGGTGCACGATGAAAATCAGTTTCGAAGACATGGAAGTGGGCTCGAGCCGCGAAATCGGCAAGCACATGTTCACGCGCGAGGAGATTGTCGAGTTCGCGCAGAAGTTCGATCCGCAACCGTTTCATCTCGACGAAGCCGCCGCGGCCGAATCGCCGTTCCGCGGCCTCGTCGCGAGTGGTTGGCACACCTGCTCGGTAATGATGGGCATGCTCGTGCGCAAGGTACTGGCGGATTCGACATCGATGGGTTCGCCCGGGATCGACGAGATCCGCTGGCTCAAGCCGGTACGAGTCGGCGACACGATCACGATGATGAACGTCATCGTCGACAAGCGCGTGTCGCAGAGCAAGCCGGATCGCGGCATCGTGTCGACACGCTGGGAGGGCATCAATCAGCACGGCGAAACGGTGATCACCGTGCGCTCGAACGGCATGTTCGGCCTGCGCAATCCGGGAGCGGCGGCATGACGGCGAGCGCGGCGACGCCAGTCGCTTTCGACAATGCGGGTGCTTTGCGCGCGCTCATCGGCGCCGAGCCGCTCGTCAGCGAGTGGCTGAGCGTCGATCAGGAGAGGGTCGACCGTTTCGCCGAGGCAACCGGCGATCATCAGTGGATTCACATCGATCCCGAGCGGGCCAAACGCGAATCGCCGTTTGGCGGCCCGGTCGCGCATGGGTTTTTGACGCTGTCGCTGATTCCGGCTTTGCTCGGCAAAACGGTGAAGATCGAGCAGCGCATGGGTGTCAACTATGGCTTGAACCGCGTGCGTTTCGTGTCGCCGGTACTCGTGGGGTCGTCGCTGCGCGGGAAGTTTGCCGTCGAGTCGGTGACCGACGTCGACAACAGCGGCGTGCAACTCGCGTGGAACGTGACGCTGGAGCGTCAGGGCAGCGAACGACCGGTGTGCGTCGCGGAGTTCATCACGCGGCATTATTTCTAGCGTTTTCCCTTCGCAGACGAAATGAAAAAGCGCGAGCCGGCAGGCATGCCGCTCGCGCTTTCGGTTTGTGTCGAGCCGCGTCAGCGAGACGGCCGAAACTAGTGTTTCGCGTACTGCGTCGCGCCAAACAGGATCTCTTTCGCCTTGTCGTCCATCAGCGGCGCGCGCGCCGACGCCAGCACGTCGACGCCGCGCACCACCGCCGGCCGCGCAGCGATCTCTTCATGCCAGCGCTTCACGTTCGGCAAGGTATCGAGCTCGATGCCCTGATTTTTCCACGAACGGGTCCACGGAAACGCAGCGATGTCCGCGATCGTATAGTCGTTGCCGGCCAGGTAACGCGTCTTGCCGAGTTGCGTGTCCATCACGCCGTACAGACGTCGCGCCTCATTGGTGTAGCGATTGACCGCGTATTCGATCTGCTCGGGTGCATACACGCGGAAGTGATGCGTTTGCCCCAGCATCGGACCGAGGCCGCCCATCTGGAACATCAGCCATTGCAGTGCCGCGTAGCGCGCGGCCGGATCGCTCGGTAGAAACTTGCCGGTTTTCTCGGCCAGATAAATCAGGATCGCGCCCGATTCGAATAGCGCGAAGGGCCGGCCGTCGGCGCCTTTCGGACCTTCGGAATCGACGATCGCGGGAATCTTGTTGTTGGGACTGATGGCGAGAAATTCCGGCTTGAACTGGTCGCCGGCACCGATGTTCACGGCATGCACGTTGTAGGGTAGGCCCGTTTCCTCGAGCATGATATGAATCTTGTGACCGTTCGGGGTCGCCCAGCTATAGACGTCGATCATCCTGGCTCCTTTGTTCGTCGAAGCGGCGCCGCAAAGAGGGCGCCGCCGTTGCCGAAAATTAGAGCATAGATCGCGCGACGCTGCTTGCCGCGGGCTCAGTCCCCACGCTCACACCGAGCCGAAGCACTCAAACGCGTGTGACCGGCATCTCAACGCGAGCGGCCGCGCCCGCATCCATATGGCGCGCAAGTTCGAGCTTGGCGATCGCGTTGCGATGCACTTCGTCGGGGCCGTCGGCGAAACGCAGCGTGCGCGCCGACGCATAGGCATACGCGAGCGGAAAATCGTCGCTGACGCCGCCGCCGCCATGCGCCTGAATCGCCCAGTCGATCACCTGACACGCCATGTTCGGCGCGACCACCTTGATCATCGCGATCTCGCCGCGCGCGCCCTTGTTGCCGACGGTATCCATCATGTACGCGGTCTTCAGCGTGAGCAGACGCGCCTGCTCGATCATGCAGCGCGCCTCGGCAAGACGCTCCTGCGTGACCCCTTGCGACGCCACCGGCTTGCCGAACGCGACACGCTGCAGCGAGCGCTTCGCCATCAATTCGAGCGCGCGTTCGGCGAGACCGATCAGGCGCATGCAGTGGTGGATGCGTCCCGGGCCGAGACGGCCTTGCGCGATCTCGAAGCCGCGGCCTTCGCCGAGCAGCATGCTGGTAGCGGGCACGCGCACGTTGTCGAGTGTGATCTCCATGTGGCCGTGCGGCGCGTCGTCGTAACCGAACACCGTGAGCGGGCGATGCACGGTGATGCCGGTGGCGTCGGCGGGCACGAGGATCATCGACTGCTGCTGATGGCGCGGCGCGTCGGGATCGGTCTTGCCCATCACGATATAGACCTTGCAGCGCGGATCGCCCGCGCCCGACGACCACCACTTGTGACCGTTGATCACGTAATGGTCGCCCTCGCGCACGATGCTGGTCTGGATGTTCGTCGCATCCGACGACGCGACCTCCGGCTCCGTCATCAGAAACGCCGAACGGATCTGCCCTTGCAGCAGCGGTTCGAGCCACTCGCGCTTGTTCTCTTCGCTGCCGTAGCGCTCGATCGTCTCCATGTTGCCGGTGTCCGGCGCGTTGCAGTTGAACACTTCCGGCGCCCACGGCACGCGGCCCATGATCTCGCACAGCGGCGCGTATTCGAGATTCGTCAGGCCCGCGCCGCGCTCCGATTGCGGCAGGAACAGATTCCACAGACCGGCCTCGCGCGCCTTCTGCTTGAGTTGCTCGACCAGTTCGGTCGGCACCCATGCGTTGCCGTTCTGGCGGTTGCGCGCGATCTCCGCATAGAACGCCTGTTCGTTCGGGTAAATGTGCTCGTCAAAAAAAGCGAGCAGCTTTTCGCGCAACGCCTGGACCTTCGGGGTGTAATCGAAATTCATCTTGGACCTCGCGGGTAACGGACTGCGAATGATGGGGAGCAGGGCGCGCCCTTGTGTCTAGAGAACCTTCTGCGCATAGTGCCAGGCGAGTTCGGCCATCGGCTTCGCGCGCCGGCCGGCGTCGAGCGCCTGCGGGTTCGATGCGGTACCGTCGACGACGCGCTTCATGATCCCTTGCAGAATCGCTGCGATGCGGAACATGTTGTAGGCCAGATAGAAATTCCAGTCGCCACGAATCTCGAAACCGGTGCGTTGGCAATAGCGCTCGACGTACCGCGCTTCATCGGGAATGCCGAGCGCGGCCCAATCGAGTCCCGCGATGCCGCGGAACTGCGTCGGGTCGACATGCCACGCCATGCAGTGGTAAGCAAAGTCGGCGAGCGGATCGCCGAGCGTCGACAGTTCCCAGTCGAGCACCGCGAGCACGCGCGGCTCGTTGCGATCGAAAATCAGATTGTCGAGCCGGTAGTCGCCATGCACGACCGACACGCGCTCGTTCGTTTCGGCCGGCATATGCTGCGGCAGCCATTCGATCAGCCGGTGCATCGCGTCGATCGGCTCGGTCTCGGACGCCAGATACTGCTTGCTCCAGCGGCCGATCTGGCGCGCGAAGTAATTGCCCGGCTTACCGTAGTCGGCGAGGCCGGCGGCGGCGGCGTCGACACTGTGCAACGCCGCGATCACGCGATTCATTTCGTCGTAGATCGCCGCGCGCTCGGTGGGCGTCATGCCGGGCAGCGATTGATCCCACAGCACGCGACCTTCCACGAACTCCATCACGTAGAACGCGCGACCGATCACGCTTTCGTCCTCGCACAGCGCGAGCATGTGCGCGACCGGCACGTCGGTGTCGGCGAGCGCGTGCATCACGCGATATTCGCGTTCGATCGCATGGGCGGACGGCAGCAGCTTCGCCGCGGGTCCGGGCTTCGCGCGCATCACGTACGCGCGCGACGGCGTGATCAGCTTGAACGTGGGATTGGATTGTCCGCCCGCGAATTGCTCGAGCGTGAGCGGCCCCTCGAATCCGTCGACATGTCCGGCCAGCCACGCGGCGAGCGCGTCGTTGTCGAAGCGTTGCCGCTCGTTGACCGGGCGGGTGCCCTCGAAAGCCGAGTAGTCCTGTCTGCGTGCGGGTTCGCCGGTCTGCGTGGCTTGCGCCATGTGTCTCCTCCAGTTCGGTGTCAGCTACGCTGGTATCGGATGAATTGTGCGTAGAGCATTTCCATCGTGGTGTTGCGAACGTCGCGATGCAACGGCGACGGCGGTGAATAGTTGAGCATGCGCAGCACCCAGTCGCGCGGCGCGGCGCCGACGTCGAGCGCATTGATGCAGCCGGTCGCCTGCGCCAGATGACCGAAGAACGTGCGGCCGCCGGCCGTCAGCGCGTGCGACAGGATCGCGCGATTGACGCCGCCGTGCAGCACCAGCAACGCGGTGTCCCACGACGTGTCTTCGCGCAGCGCCGTGACGGCCGGCAGAACGCGATCGAACAGCTCGCCGATCGTTTCGCCGTCGAGAAAGCGCATGCTCTCCGGCACGATGCCGTCGAACACGCCGAGAAACGCCGCCTCGATATCGCTCGGCGGAATGCCGCCGAGCCGTCCGCCGCGAATTTCTCGCCACGCGGGCTCGATGTCGGGCTCGATCTGCTGACCCGTTTCGGCAAGCACGCACCGCGCGGTTTCTATCGTGCGCGGCAAGCCGCTGACGATCACGCGGTCAAAGCGCACCTGCTGTTCGGCGAACACGCGGCCCGCCGCGCTCGCCTGCTCGCGGCCGTTCGCGTTCAGCGGCACGGTTTCAGGATCGATCGCGCGGCCGGAGTCGTCGAAGTAGGTGACGTCGCCGTGACGCATCAGGAAGATGCGGCGCCGTTTCGGCAGTTGGTAGTCGGGCATGTCGGGCGGCTCTCTCGTCGTTCATTTGTAGATCGGTGCGCGTTTTTCGAGGAACGCGGTGATGCCTTCGAGACCGTCGCGATGATGCAGCGACGCGACGAAGTTATCGCGCTCGGCGACCAGATGATCAGCGAGCGGCTGCGTACCGGCCGCGGCGATCAGCCCCTTGATGCGCGCGACCGAATTGGGCGAAATCGCGCCGAGCTCGTCGGCCCAGGCGAGCGCGTTATCGAGCGCGGTGCCGGCTTTGGTGAGCCGGTTGACGACGCCGAGTTCGTGCAGACGCGCGGCGCCGATCGGCTTGGCTTCGATCAGTACCTCGGTGGCCAGCTGGCGCGGCAGCGCCTCGGCGAGAAACCACGAGCCGCCGCCGTCGGGCGTCAGACCGACGCGCGCGTAGGACATCGCGAATTTGGCGTTGTCCGCGGCGACGATCAGATCGCAGGCGAGCGCGAGCGAAAATCCCGCGCCTGCCGCCGCGCCTTCCACCGCGGCAATGACCGGCTTCGACGATAGCCGCAGTGCCGAAATCCATTGAGCGAGCATGTCGATGCTATCGGCTTGCACGGAGGGATCTTTCGCGCGATTTTCGAGCAGGCGGTTCAGGTTGCCGCCCGCGCAAAAGAAGTTATCGGCGCCGGTGATCACGACGGCGCGAATCGACGGATCGCGCTCGACGGTATCGAATGCCTCGATGCCCGCGGCGTACATGTCCGGATGCAGCGCGTTGCGCGCACCGGGGTTCGACAGCGTGAGGACCAGCGTGGATTCGCTGCTGGCCGGGCGTGAAGCGAGCAGGGCGGCGCTCATGATTGGGTCTCCGTTGGGATGTCGGTGGCGTCGCGCTGGGTGAGCGCAAGGCCGAGTTGCGCGCGTCTTGCGAGCCACGGCGACGGACGATAGCGCGGTTCGCCGAGCACGCTGTGCATGTTGCGCAGGATCGTGAGAATGGTGGTGGCGCCGAGCGCGTCGCCGAGCGCGAGCGGTCCGCGCGGGTAGCCGAGGCCGAGCATGACGGCGAGGTCGATGTCCTCCGGCGTCGCGATCTGCTTCTGCGCGATGTCGCAGCCGATGTTGACGATCGTCGCGACCACCCGCTGCGCGACGAAGCCGGTCGAATCGCGGATCACGGTGACGGGGATGCCGTCGGCGGCGAACAGCGCATGCGCGCTATCGCGCGCGGCGCGTGTCGTGGCCGGCGTGGTCATCAGCGTGCGGCGTTGCGCGCCGACGAGCGGGAACAGGGCATCGACGGCGACGACGCGGCTCGCGTCGAGCGCTTCGTCGACCGCGGCCGTGGTCGCGTCGTGGCCGAACGGCGTGACGACGATCAGCGAACCGGCGGCGGGCGTCGCGCCTTCGTCGAGCTTTACGCCCGCTTTGCCGACCAGTTGCACGACGGCCTCATACGCGTCGCGGTAGCGTTGGCTGACCCACACGCTTTGCGGCAGCGTGGTCGGAGCGGGCGCTTCGGCGGCAACCTGCTGCTTGTCGTCCACGTAGCGATAGAAACCTTCGCCGCTCTTGCGGCCGAGCAGTCCGCCCGATAGCCGCGTGCCCGTGATCGGCGACGGCGTGTAACGCGGTTCTTCGTAGAACTGGTGATAGATCGACTCCATCACCGGATGCGACACGTCGAGCGCGGTCAGGTCCAGCAGCTCGAACGGCCCGAGGCGAAAGCCGGCCTGCTCGCGCATGATGCGGTCGATGTCCGCAAAGCTCGCGACGCCTTCGCCCGCCACGCGCAAGCCCTCGGTATTCATGCCGCGGCCCGCGTGATTGACGATGAAGCCCGGCATGTCCTTCGCGCGCACCGGCGTGTGGCCCATGCGGCGGGCGAGATCCATCAGCGCGTCGCCGGCTTCGGGGTCGCTGCGCAGGCCGTCGATCACTTCGACGACCTTCATCAGTGGCACCGGATTGAAGAAGTGATAGCCGACCACGCGCGACGGATCGGTGCAGCCCGCGGCAATCGCGGTGATCGACAGCGACGACGTATTCGACGCGAGGATGCAGCGGCCGCTGACCACGGTTTCGAGCTCGCGAAACAGCGCCTGCTTCACCTCGAGCTTTTCGACGATCGCCTCGACGACGAGATCGCAGCCGACCAGTTCGCTGATCGCCTGCACGCCGCTCACGTTGGCGAGCGCGGCGAGCGAGCGCGACTGCTCCAGCTTGCCTTTGGCCGTCAATTTGGCGAAAGTCTCCGCGAGATAGTCGCGCGCGGCGCCGACGGCGGCCGCGTGGGTGTCGTAGAGCCGCACGCGCAGGCCAGCGAGCGCCGCGATTTGCGCGATACCGCGGCCCATCGCGCCGGTGCCGACGATGCCGATGGTCTCGATGCTGAAATTGCGAGAGTTCATTGTGATGCCCGACTCCACGGTTATTTTAGAATAGCACGATCGTGCAATTTCTTGGATGATTCGATGGAAAGCCGCTACTTCAACCTCGACGCACGGTCTCACACACCATGACACAAGGAGACACCCCATGATCAAACTGTGCGGTTTTGCGCTGTCCAACTACTACAACAAGGTCAAGTTCGTGCTGCTCGAACATGGCATCGAGTTCGAGGAGCAGTTCGTGAAGCCGAGTCAGGAAGAAGCGCTGCTCGAGCATTCGCCGCTCGGCAAGGTGCCATATCTGCAGACCGAGCACGGCGACCTCTGCGAGTCGCAGTGCATCGTCGAATATCTGGCTGCGCGTTTTCCCGACAAGCGGATCTTCTGCGCCGATCCGTGGCAGGCCGCCAAGGAACGCGAAATGATCTTTTTCGTCGATGTACATCTCGAGCTGACAGTGCGCAATCTGTACAAGGAAGCGTTTTTCGGCGGCACGGTCAGCGACGCGACGAAAGGGCGCGTCGAGAAGCTGCTCACGCATCACATCGCCGGTTTCAAACGGATCGCGAAGTTCTCGCCGTATCTGTGCGGCGAGCAATTCAGCGTGGCGGATACCGCCGGCTACGTGAGCCTGCCGCTCGTCGGTATGGCGACACAGACCATTTACGGCCGCGATCTTCTGCTCGAAGCGGGGATCGACTGGAAGCGCTACGTGAAGACGATCAACCCGCGGCCGGCTGCGCAGCGCGTGACGGAGGATCGCAAGGCCTGTGTCGCGGCATCGCGTGCGTCCTGAGGGAATGAGCGCAGTGCCATGAAGCGCGCATGGGTGCGAAGCGCACACCCGTGCCGCGCAGCGCGATGGCAAGTAACGTGGGTTCGTTCGTGGCATCGCGCAAGGCATCCTAGAGCCGCGCGAGCCGTTCGAGCGCGGTAGCGAGCGTGCCTTCCTGCTTGGCGAAGCAGAAGCGCACCACGCCCGACTCGTGCGCCTCGTGATAGAACGCCGAGACCGGAATCGCCGCGACGCCGATTTCGCCGGTCAGCCATTGCGCGAATTCGGCTTCGGGCAGGTCGCTGATCGCCGAATAGTCGACGCACTGAAAATACGTGCCCGTGCACGGTAGCAGCCTGAAGCGCGAATTCGCGAGGCCCGCGTGGAAGAAATCGCGCTTGCGCTGATAGAACGCCGGTAGCTCCACGTACGGCGCCGGGTCTTTCATGTAATCGGCGAGGCCGATCTGCATCGGTGTGTTGACGGTGAACACGTTGAACTGGTGCACCTTGCGGAACTCGGCGGTCAGCGCGGCGGGCGCGGCCACATAGCCGACTTTCCAGCCCGTTACGTGGTAGGTCTTGCCGAAGCTCGACACGACGAAGCTGCGCTGCGCGAGTTGCGGATAACGCGCGACGCTTTCATGCGGCGCGCCGTCGTAGACCATGTGCTCGTACACCTCGTCGGACAGGATCAGCAGGTTGGTGCCGCGCACGATCTCCTCGAGCTTGCGCATGTCCTGTTCGCGCCACACGGTGCCGGTCGGATTGTGCGGCGTATTGATCATGATGAGCCGCGTCTTCGGCGTGATCGCGGCGGCGAGCTTGTCGAACGGGATCGCGTAGTCGGGTGCGTCGAGCGTGACGAAGACCGGCTTGCCGCCCGCGAGTTCGATCGACGGCAGATAGCTGTCGTAGGTCGGTTCGATCACGATCACTTCGTCGCCGGGATGGACAGTGCAAAGAATCGCGGTCAGCAACGCCTGTGTGGCGCCCGCGGTCACGGTGATTTCGCTATTGGCGTCGTAGTGGCGGCCGTACAGATTCGCGATCTTGTCCGAAATCGCCTGACGCAGCGGCAGCACACCGGCCATCGGCGGATACTGGTTGTGACCGTTGCGCATCGCGTTCGCGACCGCGTCGACGATGCGCGGATCGCAGGCGAAGTCGGGAAAGCCCTGACCCAGATTCACCGCGCCTTTTTCCGCGGCGAGCGCGCTCATCACGGTGAAAATTGTCGTGCCGACGTTCGGCAGGCGAGACGGAAACGTGGGGCTCGTGGGCGTGTCGTGCGGTGCGTTCATGGCGTCGTGGGTAGCAGGGCGATAAGGTGGGCCGGTTCTCGAACTGTCGTTGCGAAGGGCGAAGCCTGATTGTAGGGAATCGCGACACGCTGTGCGCGCCGCGGGTGTCACGTTGATCGTCAGAAGCCGCCTGACGATGAACCTTCAACATGCGCTCGGCTCAACGCGCCGCACGGACGGTCGGATTCACGCGTTGACGGGCTCGCCCCCAGCATTCTGCGCGATGCCGATTGCCGCGACGAACGGTGCCGGTTGCGCGATCCTGAAGCCGAAGTCGCGCGCGACGCGTTTCGCGAGCTTCAGCACCGCACGGTCTTTCGACACGAGCCAGTCGGCCTGCGCCGCATGCGCAAGCTCGAGAAACTTCTGATCGTCGCGATCCTTGCATTGGGGCAGCGGCCGCGCGTCGGCGGCGGACTCGGTCGGCTCACACGGCTTGACCAGTTGCGCCAGCCGCGCGACGACCGCGAGCGCAGCGGCTTTGTCGACACTGCGGTGCGCGAACTGCGGATAGTCGAGCACGTAGGCGAGCTCGGCGAGGCAGCGCGCGTCGATCAGCGCGGCGAGCGCGCCGCTTTCGAGCGCGGCGGCGATCGGCCGCGTGTGAGGGTCGTCGAATACGAGTATGTCGATCCAGACATTGGAATCGAGTACGACGCGCAACGCGCCGCTTGAGGCGAGGGAACCGGGCATTCGTTACAATCGGGCTTTCGTCTTTGACCGCCAGGCACGGCGTGCCTGCAAGCCTCTATGATAATCGTTCTGTCGCCGGCGAAATCGCTCGACTACGACACCCCGCCGCACGTCAAAAAGCACACGATCCCCGATTTCGTCGATGACGCCGCCGAACTGATCAGCGGCCTGCGCCGTTTGTCGCCGCAACAGATCGCTTCGCTGATGAGCATTTCCGATCAGCTCGCGCACCTCAATTTTCAGCGTTACGCGGACTGGTCGCCGCAATTCGGCATGCACAACGCCAAGCAGGCGGTGCTCGCTTTCAACGGCGACGTGTACGAAGGTTTCGATGCGAAGACGTTGTCGTCGGCCGATCTCGACTATGCGCAGAATCACGTGCGGGTGCTGTCGGGCCTCTACGGCCTGCTGCGTCCGCTCGATCTGCTGCAGCCGTACCGGCTCGAAATGGGCACGCGCTTCGTCAATCCGCGCGGCAAGGATCTGTACGCGTTCTGGGGCGAGCGGATCACGCACGCGTTGAACGCGCAGTTGAAGAAGAATGCGGCCACCTCGCGCGTGCTGGTCAATTGCGCATCGGGCGAATACTTCAAGTCGGTCAAGCCGAAGCTGCTCGACGCGCCGGTCGTCACGCCGGTGTTCGAAGACTGGAAGGGCGGCCGCTACAAGATCATCAGCTTCCATGCAAAACGCGCGCGCGGCTTGATGGCGCGCTTCGCGGTGGAAAATCGCCTCGATCGTCCCGAGCAGTTGAAGGACTTCGAGACCGAAGGCTACGCGTTCAGTGCCGAAGCCTCGAACGACTCCACTTTCGTATTTCGCCGCCGCGTTGCGGAATAAGCGTGCCGCTGCGCTAAAAAGGCAGCGTGAATTCAGGCAGGGAAGACTCCGATGACGTTATCGATTACGAGCAATTTCGACGCAGGCGCAGTTGATGTGTTGTCCTGCGAGGACGCCGGCAATATTCGCCTGCGCGTACGGCCCGACAGCCACGCCGAGTTCGCGCAGTGGTTCTATTTCCGCCTGTCGGGCGCGGCGGGCGAGCGCTGCGTGATGACCTTCGAGAACGCCGCCGCGTGCGCGTTCGCGGAGGGCTGGCGCGACTATCGGGCGGTCGCGAGCTACGACCGCGTGAACTGGTTTCGCGTGCCGACGTCGTACGACGGCCGCGTGCTGACGATCGACCATACGCCCGATTTCGACAGCATCTACTACGCGTACTTCGAACCGTACAGCGAGGAGCGTCATGCCGAGTTTCTCGGCGCCGTGCAGCAGATGCCGCACGCGTCGCTGACCGAACTCGGCAAGACGGTCGAAGGCCGGCCGATTTCGCTGCTCACGCTCGGCACGCCGCCCGCCAACGATGCCGCCAACGCCGCGCCCAAAAAGAACATCTGGCTGATTGCCCGGCAGCATCCGGGCGAGACGATGGCCGAATGGTTCATCGAGGGGTTCGTGAAGCGCCTCGCCGGTTGGGGCGATTGGGCGGGCGACCCGGTCGCGCGCAAGCTCTACGATCATGCGGTGTTTCACATCGTGCCGAACATGAATCCGGACGGCAGCGTGCGCGGCAATCTGCGCACCAACGCGGCCGGCGCGAACCTGAATCGCGAATGGATGGAGCCGGATGCCGCGCGCAGTCCCGAGGTACTGGTGGTGCGCGACGCGATTCATGCGATAGGCTGCGACCTGTTCTTCGATATTCATGGCGACGAGGCATTGCCGTATGTGTTCGTCGCGGGCTCCGAAATGTTGCCGGGCTTCACCGAGCGGCAGGGCCGCGAGCAGACGGCGTTCATCGAGGCGTTCAAGCACGCGAGTCCGGATTTTCAGGACAAGTATGGCTATGCGGCGAGCAAGTATCGCGAGGATGCGTTGAAGCTCGCGTCGAAGTACATCGGCAACGAATTCGGCTGTCTGTCGTTGACGTTGGAAATGCCGTTCAAGGACAACGCAAATCTGCCCGACGAGCGGGTCGGCTGGAACGGCGAGCGCAGCGCATCGCTTGGCGCCGCAATGTTGCAAGCGATCCTGCGACACGTGGAGACGTTCGCCTGAAGAAGCGGACGGATGGACACAAAAAACGAGGCGCGCACGGCAAAAGTGCGTGCCTCGTTTTTTATTGGGGCGACTGATCGGACGGTGGCGCGGCTCGATCAGCGCCAGATGTCATTGGCTCTTCTTCTTCGAGCTCTTGTTTGCCGATTTGCTCGACGTCGTGCGCGACGATTGGCCCGAGCCTGTCTTCGACGACTTCTTCGACGTCTTGCCGCCGACCGCGTGCTTGCCTTTGCCGCCTTTGTGCTTGCCCGATCCCGCGCTAGGCGCGCGGTTTGGCGGTACCGGATCGTTCCAGCTGAACGCGAGCATTTGCGAGCCGACGTAGCCGCAGCGGAATTTCAGATCGGCCGGCTCGCCCGAGTTGTCCTGGCGCACGCCGACGCCCTCGACGGTGACGATGCTGTCCACCTTGACGCGCTGCTTGCCTTCGTCGAACGAGTCGTTCCATGGCGTGACCGACGAGTGCGCACTGTCGAACGAACTGGACGGGAATTCGACGTGGTCGAAAGCGGTCGACGTGCTCGCGACGAAGTCGCCATGCGCGGCGCAGTCCGCGACGAGCGGATCCGCGTGCATTTCGGTGATAAATCTTTTGACGAGGTCGTTGTGCTGTTCGAGCTGATCAGCGAGTGCGGGAGCCGCGCAGATGAGCGAGAGACTCGCTGCGCAGGCTGCCAACCGGCCGATCACCCGCAGCAACCGGCTCGGTACATTGGTGCGATCCATCTAGTTCTTTAGACGCAAATGGGAGATGAGGCAAATAAGATGCCCTGCGTAAGGGTTGAGTTCAATGTTGCTGCAAATATTCTGCCTTGTCCTGGCGGGGACGCCCGGAAAGTCTCCAGTGACGAGGCGCTGATTATCACAGATGCGCCGCACGCGACGTCAAAGCGCGCATTCTCAGGTGCGCGGGCCGCCCAGACGATAGCGCCGCACGTCGTAGGTGGTCACCCACGCGGGACGGTAGACCGCGATCAGCGCGGTCGCCATGCCAGTGAACCATGCTTCGCCGGTGGCGAGCAGCAGCACGCTGAGCGCGTAGCCGATCGGCACCACGGTCATCGAACCGCCGGACACCGCGATATGGATGCCGAGCGCTGCCGCAGCCGTCAACGACACGGCAATGGCGGGCGAAACGAAGCCCTGGCCGAAGATGAACATGAAAAGATTGCGCGGTAGCCACGCGGTGCAGATGCGCTGGAGCAAGGTCGAGATGGCGACGGGCAGGGCTCCGTACACGAGGAACGTCAGCGCGATGCCCTGCCACGGCGCATCGAAGACGACGGCGGCCAGACCCGCGACCACCGCCATCGCGATCAGGGCGAGCCCCCAGTCGAACAGCGTGACGACGAGCGTGGCGCCGAGCAGGTGCATCACGGTGCCGTCGTCGAGCCAGGCGTTGCTCGACCACAGCACCGACACCGCGACGATTATCGCGAGCCAGACATGCTGGAGCGTGCCGTCCTGAAGTCTTTTGAAAGGTTTTTTCCACAGCGCGAGCGCGATCACCATCGCAGTGGCAATCCAGCCACCGACAGCGACCCAAAACGGAAGCGGTGTGTAGAGGAAACCCATGTGTCTCATATTACTCGTTGGACGACAAAAGGTGTGAGCGGATTCCATGCCAGCCCACCCTCGACGCTGCGCGCATGCGGACGTTCCAACCCATGCGCGCGGCGTGCCCCGCACCCCGCGTCATGCGGAACCCGGCCCGACCGACTTCCGCGCGGGCCGGCCGGGTGGGGCCTCACCGTACGACGTGGCGGGCTCCGCGGCCATCGGTAGCGCGCTGCTGGTGTCGCTGCCCGGCAACGGATACTGGAAGCGCGCACGTGTGCGGCGCCGGAGCGGAACTGGGCCAGGCTGCCCGCGGATGACCGGCCGCGCGCTGTGCTCGCCGTTGTTGCGCAGCACTTGCAAATGATTCGTGAGCCATCCGTTGTAAAGCGCGACCGCGGCGGCGCGATTGGGCGCACCAAGTTGCTGGAATATGCTCGTCAGGTGGATCTTGACCGTACCTTCGCTAATGCCGAGCGTGCGCGCGATCATCTTGTTGGTGCTGCCCATGTGCACGCAGCGCATGATCTGCTCCTGCCGCGGTGACAGCCCGCCCGAGAGTTTGTTGCGGCGGGGCGGCGGACTTTCTTCGTCGAACGTACGGATCGCGGTGTCGGTCGGCAGCGGCGGATCGATCGCCAGCGCGCCGGGCGGCACGTAGTGACCGCCGAGCAGCACCATTTCCAATGCGCGCACGATCAGGCAGGGATCGGTGTCGCGTGGAACAACGCCGAGCACACCTTCGTCCATCAGCGCGCGCACGAGCGCGGGCAAAGTCCCGTCGGTGAGCACGCTGATGCGCAGGTCCGGAAAGTGGCTGAGCAACGCGCGCACCTGCGCAACCGACATCCAGTCCTCCCAGTCGATCACGACGAGATCAGGCCGATAACGCTTGAACGGACGTTCGAGCAGACGCCATTCATCGGCTTCTGTGAAGCGTGCCAGCCGGTCGATCTGCCGCAGCAAGGCCTTGAGTCCATCACGTCGTTCTGCGTTTGAATTGAGAATCGCGAAGCGCATGCATGTCTCCAGATGTATCGGGCGAAATGGCGCGACGCATCTGTGGGACTCGTGGAGCTGACTCGATCACGGCGATGCGTCACCGTGCCTATGATGACAAATTCCCTTCGTTTTGACGGCTGTCCAAAAGGCATAAGAAATGCGGACAATCAACAAAAAAGCCCCGTGTATACGGGGCTTTTTTGCGATAAGGCAGGGATGTCGACTTCGAAATCAATGGAAATGGGGTTGCGCGGGCTCGGCGTCTTCGGGCATTTCCGCGTGGACGATTTCGCCGAGCGGGTCCGCATACAGTGGCACGCCGCAGTCGTCGCAATATTCCGGCTCGAAGCGGCCCGCGTGGCGGCGCACATCCGTGATGCCGGTTTCCTTGAGCAGCGCGACGATTTCGTCGAGCGGTTCGTCCGAGCCGGTGATTTCCTCCGGCTCCTCGTCGATGCCCGCCTCGCCGTTTTCGCGGCCGTAGAGTGGCCACACGACACCGTAGATCACGTCGTTGCTGCCCTTGCGCGTGAAGCCGACGCGGTACTCGTCGATGCGCCGTTCGCCGAAGCCGGCGACCACCGCGCGCAGATCCTGCGGCGCCGCGCCAATAGTGTCGAAAAGATAACGCACGGCGGTACGCACGGTGTGCGGACGCACACTTTCATCGGCGTCGCGGCACGCCGAGTAGTACGCATCCGGCAGCAGACATTCGAATTCGCAGCCCGGCAGCACGACCGACAGATTCGCGCCGCCTTGGGTGGCCCATTGTTCGAGACATTGGCCGCGCTCGATGCGAGCGCCGTGCTCTTCTTCCTGCCAGCGGAACGTCGCGTCGCCGACGGGAGCGGCGACTACGGCGAGCAGAAAGCGCGGGTCCGCCAGAATCGGCGAGGTCTCCGGCAGTTCGCCGAAATTGAGCTTCGAGTTGCCGCCGCCGACCGCGGCTTGCGCAAGTTGCTGGGCGATGCGCCACGTTTCGACGTGATGGCGCGGCAACTGGTCGATGCTGAACAGGAACGGAGCCATTGCCACGCGCGTGTTGGCGGCGAGCACGTGCGCTTGCAGGTGTGCGCGCAGGGCGTCGGCGGCGTCGGACTTGAGCGGGCCGGACGGAATCACGTAGCGGGTCCAGGCGAGCACAGGCGCGGCGATCAGCAGCGCTTCATAAGACACGCCTTCATATTCGATCACGAACGATTCGCTGTGCGTTTCCGCCATGTCGGCCAGCGCGCCGTAGGCATCCGGATGGTTTTGCTGCAGATGGTCGAGCGCGGCGTCTAGCGTAGTCTGGTTGGCGTTGCGCACGACTTTGGCCAGCAGCGCGTCGAGCTTCGCTTCCCAGAAGCGATCTTCGGTACGGCTGCCCGAGGCGAAAAGCGCGAGCGAGAGACCGACGAGCTTGTCGGCGTCGGGAGGGAGACGTTTGGTGATTCGCGAGCGCATAAATCCAGAAAAATTGGGGGCACGGAACCTTATATTCTAGTCTTTTCCAGGCAGCTATATGGATTGGCCAGCAATCTCCGGGCAATTTGGGCGCTTTCATCTCAAAAAATGCGGTCGCCACCGGCACAGTCGCAAGCGACTCGCAACACCCTGGCGGGATGGTATAAGACACCCCGGACGCCCAACTCGCTTCTATACTGACGGCGTTCAGCGGGCGCCTGACGGGCGTGTGTCATGTCATTGCCACGGTCTGGCGCAATAGGAGATTCATCGTGAAATCTGACCAACTGATCGAGCGACTTGCCGCGGTATTCGCATTGATTGTGCTCGTGGGTGGGTCGTTGCTGGTGCTGGCGCCATTTACGACCGCGCTGCTGTGGGGCGCCATCCTCAGCTACAGTTCCTGGGGACTCTACCGGCGACTCACTGGCGTGGTCGGCGGGCGGCGCAAGCTGGCCGCGACCTTGATCGTGCTGATTATTCTGGTCGTGGTGCTCGGGCCGTTCGTCTATGCGGGTTTCGCGTTCGGCGCGCATGTTCACGACATCGTTGCGCTGGTGCAAAGACTTTTCGAGTCGGGGTTGCCCGATCTGCCGCCGTGGGTGCAGCGGATCCCGCTGGTTGGTTCGAGCATCGAGGCCTTTTGGGAGCGCTTGACCAGCAGCAATTCCGAGTTGATCGCGCAATTGCACACGCTCGCCGCGCCGGCTGGGAAGTGGATTCTGGCGGCGGCGCTTGCGGTGACGCATGGGCTGGGGCTGCTGGCGTTGAGCATCGTGCTCGCGTTTTTCTTTTATACCGGTGGCGAGGGGGCGGCCGCCTGGCTGAACGCCGGCATGCGTCGAGTAGCCGGTGAGCGCGCCGAGTATCTGCTGGCGCTGGCGGGCAGCACGGTGAAGGGGGTGGTCTACGGGATTCTTGGTACGGCCCTCGTACAGGCGGTTCTCGCGGGATTCGGTTTCTGGATGGCGGGCGTACCGGCGCCGGCGTTGCTCGGGCTCGTGACGTTTTTTCTGTCGGTGGTGCCGGGCGGTCCGGTCATTGTCTGGTTGCCGGCAGCGATCTGGCTGTATCAGGGCGGGTCGACTGGATGGGCGATTTTTGTGGTCATATGGGGCCTGCTGGTAGTCGGCATGGCCGACAACGTCATCAAGCCGATCCTGATTGGCAAAAACAGTGACATGCCGTTGATTCTGGTGATGCTCGGCATCCTCGGCGGCGCGTTTGCGTTTGGTTTTCTTGGTGTTTTCATCGGCCCGACGTTGCTGGCGGTCGCTTATACCGTGCTGCATGATTGGACGATCGGCGCATCCGCCGCCCAGACGCTGGCGCCCGAAGTGAAAACCCCATCGATAGACGATCCGGGCCGTATGGGAAAGATCCCCTAAGGAAAACCCCAGGATTTCGCTTGCAAGTTCGGGCTGCGGCGACTAGAATTCCGGTCTTTCGTGCTCCGGACGCCGGGGTGCGGAGAAGCGGGAAGCCTTTGATGGCGTGGGCTTCGGCGGCGTGGGCAGGTTAGGCGAGTGATAAAAACCTGTTGACGATCCGGTGGAAGTTCTCCATAATTCCGCTTCTCTGCTGCAGACGCAGCGACGCAAACGAAGCGGTGCCGGGTAGTGGTGGTTCAGGCGCGGCGGGTTTGGCGGACCGATCTTTAAAAACTAACAGTCGATAAGTGTGGGCGCTTGATGCGGAATG
>NZ_CADFGP010000016.1:0-127500 GCF_902833905.1 Paraburkholderia tuberum STM678
GCATCTTCGTTCATCAAGGTCAGATACGGAGCGGCGAAGCTCCATTCCTCGTCCGAAACATCTGTCGGGTATGGCTTGCGTTCTATCATCCCGCCAGGTTACCAGGTCTGACAGAAAGTGCCTAACACGCTCTAAAAGATTTTTTAATGACAAACCGAAATCCACGCCCTATGGGCGTGGTCATCGCCTAACTGGCTCTGCCTGTTAGAGCACCTGCCCATGCAGGTACCTTTCTGTGTGTTGTCCCCACAACGCATAAAAAGGAAAACAAGCATGAGCAGGTTCAACAGAGCATCGCATGTCATATGGCATTGTCAATACCACATTGTGTGGGTGCCGAAGTATCGGTTCCGTGTGCTGCAAGGTCCGGTCGGCAAAGAGGTCTACAAATGTGTGATGGTGTTTAGTCAGCAGCTGGGCTGCGAGGTTGTAGAACTCAATGTTCAGCCGGACCATGTGCACCTTTTGGTGAGCATTCCGCCGAAGCTGTCGGTATCCGGATTGATGGGCGTCCTGAAAGGACGTACCGCCATACGAATTTTTACGGCCTTTCCATTTTTGAAGAAGAAACCTTATTGGGGCAATCATTTCTGGGCAAAGGGTTACTGCGTAGATTCGGTCGGTTTGAACAGCGAGATGATTCAAAAGTACGTTCGGTTCCAGGAGAAAGAAGAGATGCATCAAGAGCAGCTTCAGTTGGAACCGGGTAGAGGACCTTCTCAGAAGGGCCGCTAGGTGTGCCCCCCTATGGGGGGCTTATTGCGAAACCACGTTCTACGAACGTGGTGATTCACTATTTCCAGACTGGGTGGACACAGGGAATATCAAAGATTGGCAACGAATACGGGGCGGGCCTGTCCTGGCAAGCTTGGAATGGATGTTGTGAAATTGCTGCGTTCGAGATTATCGCTATCTGTGCCGGGAAGTGATCTGCCATGAAAAAGAAAGTTTTTGTGGGTGTTTTTGTTATGATTTTTGCATTGGGGATGCTCATCTTCAATGTATTTGTAGGGTATTACAATTCATATGTCGATCATAATGAGAATGAGATCTATTTTTTAAAGAAATTTCCAACTTTAAGACGGGAATTTGTCAACCCATTTGCAAATGAAGGCGATGCCCCTTCCGTGGATGAACTATCAACCAATACTCGCAGAGAGCTTTCCGATTTTTGCAAATATGCATACGGTCTGACTTTCAATGACTCAAAGTCCCTTGAGGCTTGTAGGGCGCAGATTCTTCGAGAAAATCAGTAACCGAATTCAAAGCTTTCCTATAGGTGATCGAGCACAAGCTTTTTTTCGGTTGCACTCGACTCATCTGAGGGCGAAATAGCGCAGGAGATTACATGGGAATTTTTTATGCGGCTGTGGACGGAGATCCGCTGACGAGTCACGAGGACAGTCACGTTATTGCGCGCGAAGGCTATCGCGCCGCCACGATAAAAGGGGATGACGGCAAAACCCGAAGTGTGGTCTACATTGGCGATAGCGCTTGGTGTGGTGCATGCCAAAGCACAGGGGTCATCGTCGGCGGCGCGGGGATCAGTGAGAATCGCCGCATGATTGATCTGGCCGGGGGGGCTCGCCGCCAGGCTGTCGGTGGAGATGCGATTCACTGCAACTGCTCGACCCCGCCGTGCATCATTGCGATTCACGGAACGCGATGGTCGATCACTGACGACACACAGCTTAAAGCAACGAGCACTCAGAAGCACGCCACCCCGCCAGCACCGCTTGTCGAGCCAACGCATACGCGCTGGTTCGCCATCGTCGACAGCGTAACCGATGAGCCTTTATCTGGCCGTGAATTCATCGCGGACGTTGATGGTGTCAGACAGGCCGGCAGGACCGATAGCAACGGTTACGCACGGATTACGACCAATGACGAGAAGCCCGTCGATATTCATGTGGTTTTCCATTCTCCCGCACGCAAACTCAATGCATCGGGAACCTGACAATTAACTGGTGCTTTTGAACAACTATCACACCGAGTTCGATCCGACCTACGACTACAAGGCGCAGGCGCAGCAAATGCGCGCAACTGAGGGCAAGTAGCGTTGAGCGTGCCAGCAGCGTGCCGCTAACGGCACGCATAGGCACGGCACGGCGCGAGTCGCCGGATGCATCCGCGCACGCCTCACGGATTTGGGACAGCTATTAGCGGGTTTACGCGAGCCGCGCTCCAGGTCGATAATGCCTCGGTCGTTCCGGCCCCCTGCCTGCGACGCCTAACGTGCCTTCGAGCGCTTCGCTGCGTATCGAGGCCCGCTCCACCTGACCCACCGTCCCCGTGTTGAAAACTGCGCGTTTTTTCGACCTGCTTCGCATTCCTGGCTTCAAGCCGCTCGCCGCCGCCACCCTGATGCTCGGTGTGGCGATGTCCTTCACCGCACCGTATCTGTCTCTGTTCGGCATCGAACGCGCCGGCATGACGCCGTTCCGGCTCGGCGTATTCATGACGCTGATCGCCGCGAGCGGCGTGCTCGCAAGCACGGTAGCGGGGCGCTGGAGCGACCGGAGCGGGCGGCATCGACCGTTATTGCTGGCGGCGCTCATCGCAGCCGCGCTCGGCTACCTGTGTCTGTGCGTGGTGCGCGATTACCGGCTGCTGCTCGTGGTCGGCATCGTGTTCATCGGTGCGGGCGGTTCGGCGATTTCGATGGTGTTCTCGTTCAGCCGCGCGGCGCTGCCGGTGCCCGACCCTGCCGAGCGCGTGTTCGCGAGCGCGACGCTGCGTACGATCCTCTCGGCCGCATGGGTGTTCGGGCCGGCGGTCGGCGCGCTGGTGCTCGCCGCGACGAGCTTCACCGGACTCTTCCTGTTCGCGGCCGCCAGCTTCGCGACCTGTGGCTTCATCGTCTGGCGCATGCAGGAGCCGCAGAGCCATCTCGGCGATCACACGGTCGAGGACACCGCGTCGGAGCCGTCCGCGTCGATCACGGTGCCGCCGCTGAGGCAGCCCGGCGAGGACGCGCACGAAACACTGCCGGTCGCGTCGGCGAACGACATCCTGCGCTCGGTGACCGCGCTGACCTTGCTCGGCCTCGCCGCGAACGCGACGATGATCGTACTGCCGCTGTACATCGTGCACGGGCTCAACGGCACGCATCTCGACGTGTCGGTGATGCTCGGTCTCGGCGCGCTGACCGAGATCCCGATGATGCTCGCGCTCGGCGCGAAGTCGTCGTCGCTGCACAAGCCGAACTGGCTTGCCGCGTGCGCGGCCGTGCATGCGGTGTACTTCGTCGCGATGTCGCTGGCCGGCAACGTCAGCGTGCTGATCCCGATGCAGATGCTGAACGCGTTCGTGGTCGCCGTGACCTCGTGCCTCGGCATGACCTACGTGCAGGATCTGATGCCGCATTCGCCCGGGCGTGCGACCGCGCTGTTCTTCAA
The DNA here is from genome assembly GCF_902833905.1 of Paraburkholderia tuberum STM678. Taxonomy (GTDB): domain Bacteria; phylum Pseudomonadota; class Gammaproteobacteria; order Burkholderiales; family Burkholderiaceae; genus Paraburkholderia; species Paraburkholderia tuberum. The sequence continues at coordinate 3,399 of NZ_CADFGP010000016.1, forward strand.
TGCGGCGCGGGTCGGCTCGATCCTGTCGGGCGTGCTGTCGGGGCTGCTCGTGCAGGCGTTCAGCTATCGCGGCACGTTCCTGTTCTGCGGACTGCTGGCGCTGGGCGCGCTGGTGCTGTTCGCGGTGCCCGGCTATCGCTATCCGCTGATGTGGCGCGCGGTCAAGCGCGTCGCGGCCGAGCAATACGCGAAGCTGGCCGCCCGCCGCGGCAGCCGCGTGCCCGAGCGTAGCGAATGACACGTGAGCCCGCCGCGTTCGCTTTCGTGCGGATGCGGCGCGCCTCCAGTTGCGTGGAACTTTGAGCCGCGCTGCGCCTCTGCAAAAAAGTGCGGCTTGCTTCGGTACATGCGGCGTAGCTCGCGACACAGCGCCTATGCTTAAGGGCAGCCACGCCGCCGCAACACGATGACCGGAAAATCGGGCAGCGCAACGCAGCATCTTTAGGAGCGAACCATGCAGCTAGGCATGATTGGATTGGGACGAATGGGCGCCGACATGGTGCGGCGCCTGACCAGCGGAGCTCAGCAGTGCATCGTCTACGACGTGCAGCCGGCGGCGGTCGACAGGCTGAAGCAGGAAGGCGTGGCCGGCGCGAGCTCGCTCGAAGACCTCGTCGCGAAGCTCGACAAGCCGCGCGCCGTGTGGCTGATGGTGCCCGCCGCCGTGGTCGACGCGACGCTCGACAAGCTCGTGCCGCTGCTCGAGCCGGGCGATGTCGTGATCGACGGCGGCAACTCCTACTACCACGACGACATCCGCCGCGGCCAGCAACTCGGCGCGCGCCAGCTTCACTACGTGGACGTCGGCACGAGCGGCGGCGTCGCGGGGCGCGAGCGCGGCTACTGCCTGATGATCGGCGGCGAGGCTGAGGTCGTCAAACGGCTCGAACCGATCTTCTCGACGTTGGCGCCCGGCGCGGGCACGCAGAGCGCGACGCCGGGCCGCGCGGCGGCCGCGAGCACCGCTGAGCAGGGCTTTCTGCATTGCGGCCCGCAAGGCGCGGGGCATTTCGTCAAGATGGTTCATAACGGCATCGAGTATGGGCTGATGGCCGCCTACGCCGAGGGTCTGAACGTGCTGCGCCACGCCGACGCCGGCCGGCACGCGCGCGAGGCCGATGCGGAGACCTCGCCGCTGCGCCGTCCCGAGCTGTATCAGTACGATCTGAATCTCGCGGATATCGCCGAGGTCTGGCGGCGCGGCAGCGTGATCGGCTCGTGGCTGCTCGACCTGATCGCCGGCTCGCTCGCCAGCGACACCGAACTGAAAGGCTACGCGGGCCGCGTATCGGATTCGGGCGAGGGGCGCTGGACCGTCACGGCGGCCATCGACGAAGGTGTGCCGACGCCGGTGCTCAGCGCGGCGCTGTTCGCGCGCTTCAGTTCACGCGGAGAAGCCGATTTCGCGAATCGCGTGCTGTCGGCGATGCGGCACGATTTCGGCGGCCACGCGGAAAAACCCGTTGCGCCGGACGGCGGGCTGAAGTAGCCGAGGCCATCCACGCGTGCGCTATCACGCCGACCCGCCGAACCGGCCCGCCGAACTTGCCACAAGGAACCCCGATGCCAGTCACCTCCGCCACGCCGCACGACGTCGTGTTTCTGTTCGATTGCGACAACACGCTGCTCGACAACGATCACGTGCTGCAGGATCTACGCGCGCACATGATGGGCCAGTTCGGCGAAGAGAACAGTGCGCGCTATTGGGAAATCTTCGAGAACCTGCGCACCGAACTCGGTTACGCCGACTACCTCGGCGCGCTGCAGCGCTACCGGACCGAACATCCACGCGACACGCGCCTGCTGTTGATGTCGTCGTTCCTGATCGAGTATCCGTTTGCGAACCGGCTCTATCCGGGTGCGCTCGACGCGCTGCGGCATCTCGGCAAGCACGGGCCGACGGTGATCCTGTCGGATGGCGACGTCGTGTTCCAGCCGCGCAAGATTTCGCGCTCGGGCCTGTGGGACGAAGTCGACGGGCGCGTGCTGATCTACATCCACAAGGAGTTGATGCTCGACCAGGTGATGGAATGCTATCCGGCGCGCCATTACGTGATGGTCGACGACAAGCTGCGAATTCTGAGCGCGATGAAGAAGGCATGGGGCGCGGAGCTGACCACCGTGTTTCCGCGCCAGGGACACTATGCGTTCGATGCGAAGCAGATCGCGAGCAATCCGCCCGCGGACGTGACGGTCGGGCGGATCGGCGAGTTGGCGGAGCTCGACGTGGACACACTGTTGCGTAGCGCGAAGGACAACTAGGCGGCGCCGCGCGCGTGGTGCGGGCGCCGTTTCATGGGTGACATCGCGGGCTCACGCGCCCAGCGCTTTCAGGCGCGCCTGGGTATCGGCCGCGCCCATCCGTGCGGCGGCATCGGCCGCGCTGACGCCGTTCGCGTCGCGCGCATGCGGGTCCGCGCCGTGCGCGAGCAGCAGATCGACGATCGCGGTGCGGTTGAACATCGCCGCGATCATCAGCGCGGTGCGGCCGTCGGGCGATGCGCCTTCGACGTCGGCGCCATGCGCGAGCAAGGTTTCGATCACCTTGTCGAAGCCCTTGAACGCGGCGCCCGCGATCGGCGTCTGGCCCGCGTCGTTGCGCAGGTTCGCATCGGCGCCCCGGTCGAGCAGCGTGCGCACCGCGTCGGCGTGGCCGTGGTAGCTCGCGAGCATCAGCAGGCTGTCGCCGCGCTCGTTGCGCAAATTCGGCGGCACGCCTTTCTCGATGACGGCCGCGAGCATCGTCGCATCGCCGCGCCGCGCGAGGTCGAAGACTTCGCGCGCGAGCGCCTGCAATTCGGGATCGGGTTGCGATGCGGGCGGGTTGTCGGTGTGGTCGGTCAAGGCACTCTCCTTGCGATGAATGAGCGGCGCATTGCCAATGCCGCGCCCGGTCTTTCAGCGAGCATACACATTCCGTGGCGCTCGCGTTCGCACGCTGGCAGCCGCGCCGCTGTGCTAGACGTGGCTGAACAGCTTGACCAGCAGCCCGAATATGCCGATCGGTATGGCGACAGCCAGGAATGTGAACACGAGCGTAAGGACCAGGACCACGAGCACTTTGAGCGCACTGGGAGATGTCGACATGGCGGCGATTGACCTGAGACAGGAAATCACGAAAAGAAAGCAGACAGCGCAAGGAGTTGCAGCACGAATGCCACATTCAGCGCGACATACTGGGAGGGGTAGAAAGCATTCGCCCCCGTTTGAGCAGCTTAGTACATTCGACTCGCACCGCCCGGCTTCGTTTCGAGTGCGCCGCATCATCCGCCAACCAGCCTGACAGTTCCTTTCGAGGAGTGACGCCATGGCCGAAGCAACCTCGCATCCCACCCCACCGCAAGTTCTGGACCCCGATACGCTGCGCAACCTCGATCGCTACTGGCGCGCATGCAATTACCTGTCGGTCGGCATGATCTATCTGCGCGACAACCCGTTGCTGCGCAAACCGCTGAAGCCCGAGCACATCAAGAACCGGCTGCTCGGCCACTGGGGCTCCGACGCCGGTCAGAGCTTCGTGCTCGTGCATCTGAACCGGCTGATCCGCAAACACGATCTCGACGTGATCTTTCTGTCCGGCCCCGGTCACGGCGCCCCCGCGAGCCTCGCGAACTGCTACCTGGAAGGCCACTACTCGGAAATTTATCCGGACCGCAGCGAGGACGAAGCCGGTATGCGGCGCTTTTTCCGGCAATTCTCGTTCCCGGGCGGCATCGGTTCGCATTGCACGCCCGAAACGCCGGGCTCGATTCACGAAGGGGGCGAACTCGGCTACAGCCTGTCGCACGGCTACGGCGCCGCGTTCGACAACCCCGAGCTGATCGTCACCGTGATGATCGGCGACGGCGAAGCGGAAACCGGCCCGCTTGCCACGTCGTGGCATTCGAACAAATTCCTGAACCCGATCCGCGACGGCGCGGTGCTGCCGGTGCTGCATCTGAACGGCTACAAGATCGCCAATCCGACGCTGCTCGCGCGCATTCCGCGTGAGGAACTCGAAGCATTGATGGTCGGCTACGGGCACAAGCCGTATTTCGTCGAAGGCGACGATCCCGACACGATGCATCAGCAGATGGCCGCGACGCTCGAACAATGCATCGGCGAAATTCGCGCGATCCAGCAGCATGCGCGGCAGAACAACGACACGACGCGGCCGCGCTGGCCGATGATCGTGCTGCGCTCGCCGAAGGGCTGGACCGGGCCGAAGGAAGTCGACGGTCACAAGGTGGAAGGCTCGTGGCGCTCGCATCAGGTGCCGGTGGCCGATGCGGTGAGCAATCGCAAGAGTCTGCAGATCGTCGAGGATTGGCTGCGCAGCTACGGTCCCGAAACGCTGTTCGATGCGAACGGCCGGCTCGTCGAAGAACTGCGCGCGCTCGCGCCCGAGGGCGCGCGCCGCATCAGCGCGAATCCGCACGCGAACGGCGGACTGTTGTGCAAGATGCTCGACATGCCGCCGTTCCGCGACTACGCGGTGGCCGTGAAGAAACCGGCGGCGGCGTATACGTCGCCGACCGCGGTGCTCGGCACGTTCCTGCGCGACGTGATGCGCAACAACATGTCGAACTTCCGGCTGTTCGGTCCCGACGAAACTTCGAGCAACAAGCTGCACGCGGTCTATGAAGCGTCGGGCAAGACCTGGCTCGCCGCGCTCGAACCGGGCGACGCCGACGGCGGCGAACTGTCGCCCGATGGCCGCGTGATGGAAATGCTCAGCGAGCACACGCTCGAAGGCTGGTTGGAAGGCTATGCGCTGACAGGCCGTCACGGACTCTTCGCGACCTACGAAGCGTTCGTGCACGTGATCGACTCGATGTTCAACCAGCACGCGAAGTGGCTCGAAAAAGCCAAGCGCGAGCTCGGCTGGCGGCAGCCGGTGCCGTCGCTCAATCTGCTGATCACGTCGATCGTGTGGCGCCAGGATCACAACGGTTTCACGCACCAGGACCCCGGTTTTCTCGACGTGGTCACCAACAAGAGCCCGGACGTCGTGCGCATCTATCTGCCGCCCGACGCGAACTGTCTGCTGAGCGTTGCCGATCACTGCCTGCGCTCGCGCGACTACGTGAACGTGATCGTGTCCGACAAGCAGCCGCACCTGGACTATCTCGACATGGACGCGGCCGTCACGCATTGCACCAAGGGCATCGGCATCTGGGACTGGGCGTCGACCGATCAGGGCGTCGAGCCGGACGTCGTGATCGCGTGCGCGGGCGACATCGCGACGATGGAAGCGCTCGCCGCCGTGCAGATCCTGAAGGAGCGCTGCCCGACGCTGAAGATCCGCTTCGTCAACGTGGTCGATCTGTTCCGCCTGATGCCCGAGCATGCGCATCCGCATGGACTGTCCGACCGCGATTTCGATTCGCTGTTTACGACCAGCAAGCCGGTGATCTTCAACTTCCACTCGTATGCGGCGCTCGTGCACAAGCTCACGTACAACCGTCAGAATCACGGAAACATGCACGTGCATGGCTATAACGAGAAGGGCAACATCAATACCCCGCTCGAACTCGCGATCATCAACGGCGTCGACCGCTTCACGCTGGCGATCGATGCGATCGATCGCGTGCCGTCGCTGCGCGGCGTCGGCGATCATACGAAGGAGTGGCTGCGCGGGCAGATCATCGAGCATCTCGCGTATGCACACGAGGAAGGGATCGACAAGGAGGAAATCCGCAACTGGACGTGGAAAGGCTGAGCGAGGAGGCGCCCATGCACGACCACGATCAGGAACGGACGATCCTCGTGCTGAACAGCGGGTCGTCATCGCTGAAGTGCGGGCTGTTCGCCCACTCGGCCAACGACGAAACACTGTTGCTCGAAGGCGCGGCTGCAAGCGGGCGGGAGCTGACCCGCCTGACTGAGGTCAGCCCTGGCGGACGACGGTCCGGTCCGCGACTGAAGTGACGCCGAACAGACGCGTGACGTCTTCGAGCATCGCGGCGCGCTGTGCTTCGCGCTGAAGCTCGCCCGACAGCGTGATACGCCCCCGCGCGACCTTCACGCGCACGGCACCCGGCGGCACGGCCGAATCCCACGCGAGACGGCGCGCTGCTTCGGCGGCGATCTGCGCGTCGGTCAGGCGGGCAGATTCGCTCGATCTCGAGCTTGTGGACCGCATGGCGTCTCCGCGAAACAGAATGTCGATCAACTCACACTAGCAGATGTGGCTGGTTTTGCCGGCGTGCGCGCTTGGCCGGCAGCGCAGATTCGCTCGCCGCGCCGGGCTCGCCGCGTTTATCATAGTGCCCACCTGACAGAACGCGCCGTCCAGCCGCGAACGGCGCGCGCATCTTCCACGAGACCTCGCAATCCCATGAATTCTCCTCCCGACGCTCCTTCCCGACCCTCGCTGCGCGCGCTGACTGCGCTCGAAGGACGTGTTCTCGGCGTGCTCGTCGAAAAACAGCACACGGTACCCGACAGTTATCCGTTGTCGCTGAACGCGCTGACGCTCGGCTGCAATCAGAAGACCGGCCGCGCGCCGGTGATGAGCGCGACCGAGGCCGAGGTGCTGACCGCCGTCGACGGCCTGAAACGCCTGAGCCTCGTGTTCGAGGGCAGCAGCAGCCGCGTGCCGCGCTTCGAGCACAACATGAACCGCGTGCTCGGGCTGCCGGGACAGTCGATCGCGCTGCTGACCACGCTGCTGCTGCGCGGCGCGCAAACGGCCGCCGAATTGCGCCTGAACAGCGCGCGGCTGCATGGCTTCGCCGATATTTCGTCGGTCGAGGCGTTCCTCGACGAGCTGGCCGCGAACGATCCGCCTCGCGTCGTCCGGCTGCCGCGCATGGCGGGCGAGCGTGAGAATCGCTGGATGCATCTGTTGTGCGGCGAGTTCAGCATCACCGAAGCCGCGCAGTCCGCGCTCGCCGAGGACGACAGCGTGCCGCTGTCGGCATTCGAGGCGCTGAAGGCCGAGCAGAAGCGTCTCGCCGATGAAGTCAGCCGTCTGCAGGCCGTCGTGCGGCGCATGGCGACCGAGCTGGGCATCAGCGCGGACGATCTGTGATCTGAAACGGAAACGAAAGCGAAGGCGAAGGCGCGCCCGGCCGCCTGTATCACGCATCACGCCGACGCGGCCTATCCGCCAGCAACGTACGCTGCGTGCGATAGAAGATCCGCGGCGGCACGTTCGGCGAGTCTTCGGCGAGACGGTCGAGTTCGGTACGGATCCCGGTGAGGTAGTGCGCTTCGCGCGCATCGGCGTCGCCGGCAAACACCGCTTCGAGCCGCCGACGCACCGCGCCATAGCGCGCACCGGCCGCGCGATGCTTCTCGGCACGCTCCGCATAGCGCAGGAACGTCTGCAACGCGGCCGACAGCGCCGCCGCCGCGCTGACGAGCCCAACGACTATCCGCATCTCGATCGACACCGGCGGCGCGCTCAACGACGCGAACACCGCCGTGCCGACGAACGCGGTCAGCGCGGTCACGAGCCAGCCCATGCGGCGCTCGCGCGCCGACAGCAGATCCGCCATGTCGTAATGGCTCATCTGCGATTCGCGCGCGCGGCGAATCCATTTCAACAGCAGCTCGGTTTCGTCGACGGGCGGCTCGTAGGCGGGCAGGGTCGTCATCGTTCAGCGTTCGGCACGCGCATCAATCGTAGGAAAACGAGCTGCCGAACTTCTCGATCCGCTCCAGCGCCATGCCCGAGCCGCGTACGACGCAGGTCAGCGGCGCCTCTGCAACGAACACCGGCAGGCCGGTTTCCTCGGCGAGCAGACGGTCGAGATCGCGCAGCAGCGCGCCGCCACCCGCGAGCGTGATGCCGCGCTCGGCGATGTCCGCGCCGAGTTCCGGCGGCGTCTGTTCCAGTGCGATCTTCACCGACGACACGATCTGATTCAGCGGATCGGTCAGCGCTTCGAGGATTTCGTTGCTCGACACCGTGAAGCTGCGCGGAATGCCCTCGGACATGTTGCGGCCCTTGACTTCCATCTCCATGACCTCGGAGCCCGGAAACGCGGAGCCGATTTCCTTCTTGATCGCCTCGGCGGTCTGCTCGCCGATCAGCATGCCGTAGTTGCGGCGGATGTAGTTGACGATGGCGTCGTCGAACTTGTCGCCGCCGACGCGCACCGAGCCTTTGTACACAATGCCGCCGAGCGAGATCACGCCGACCTCGGTGGTGCCGCCGCCGATATCGACGACCATCGAACCGGTGGCATCCGACACCGGCAGGCCGGCGCCCGTGGCCGCGGCCATCGGTTCCTCGATCAGATAGACCTGCGAGGCGCCCGCGCTATGCGCGGCCTCCTTGATCGCGCGGCGCTCGACCTGGGTCGAACCGCACGGCACGCAGATGATGATGCGCGGCGATGGCGCAAACAGCCGCGACTCGTGCGCCATCTGGATGAAGCGCTTGATCATCTGCTGGGTGATGTTGAAATCGGCGATCACGCCGTCTTTCATTGGGCGGATCGCCTCGATGTTGCCCGGTACCTTGCCGAGCATCTGCTTCGCTTCGCGGCCCACGGCGAGGATGATCTTCTTGCCGTTCGGCCCGCCTTCCTGGCGGATCGACACGACCGACGGCTCGTCGAGAACGATGCCCTTGCCGCGCATGTAGATCAGCGTGTTCGACGTACCGAGGTCGATTGCCAGGTCGTTGGAAAAGTAGCCGCGCAGAAAACCGAACATGCGTATTCCTGTCTTTGCGAAGGCGGGCGCGTGAGCGCCGCCGGGAGCTTGTCGGGGTCTGCCGCTTGCACGCGGCGGGCGGCCGGAGCGGCCGCGCGACAGCAAGAATAGCAGTTTATCGGCGGGCGCGGCCGCACTATCGTCCGCTATCTGCCGCTCGCCGGCCCCAGCCGCGCCGCGATCGTGCGGCATGCCGCAAGCAGCGGCTCGATGTAAGTGGCTTGCACATCGTCGCGGCGGCGGAAGGTCGGCATGCTGATGCTCACGCAGCCGGCCGCGCGGCCGTCCGGGCCGCGAATCGCGGCGCCGTAGCAGCAGATCGATACTTCGTTCTCCTCGCGGTCTTCCGCGTAGCCGCGCTGCGCGGTCGCGTCGAGCTCGCGGCGCACGGCGTCGAGGTCGGTCAGCGTGTGCTCGGTGAAACGCTCGAGCGGCGCGTTCTTCAGCAGCGCCTCGCGCTCGGCCACGCTGAGTGTCGCCAGATACGCCTTGCCGACCGAACTCGACGTCAGCGACACGCGCGTGCCGATGCGCGATGCCATGCGCACCGCGTGCGGGCTTTCGAGCTTTTCGATGTAGACCATCTCGCCCTGGCTGGGCACCGCGAGGTGGATCGTCTCCGATGTGAAGTCGCGCAACGCCATCAACGCATCGACGGCCGCGAGCCGCAGATCCGAGCGCTCCCAGCTATGGCTCGCCAGGTTGATCAGGCGCGGTCCGAGGTCGAAGGTGTTGGCGCTGCCGCTCGCGACGATCAGCCCTTCAGCCTGCAAAGCCGCGACGATGCGATGGACGGTCGGGCGTGGATAGCCGCTCGCCGCGCTCAGCTTCGCGACGTTGGGCGGCGTTGGCGCATCGGCGATCAGTTGCAGCACCGCGATGAACTTCGAGAACGCGGCGGCGCCGGCGACGGCCCTGGAGTCGGCTTTGTCGTCGGCGTGCCCGACAGCATCATGGTCGGCGGCGCCGGCGTGGGAACGGGGTTTGGAAGCGGAACTCGACATCACACAGAGGTAGGGCAGAGCAGGGGTACGCAATTATGCCTTTATCGATGGCGTCAAACGACGGCGGCGCCGCTTCACGCGCCGACTCGATCACGCGACGAGATATCCGCCGTCGACCGGCACGATTGCGCCCGTCATGAACGACGCCGCCGGCGAGCACAGGAACACCGCGACCTGCGCGACTTCCTCCGGCGTGCCCCAGCGACGCAGCGGCGTACGTTCCAGAATCGCCAGCGAGCGGCCATCGTCGTCCTGCAACGCCTGGGTGAGCGGCGTTGCGATCCAGCCCGGCGCAACCGCATTGACGCGAATGCCGTCGGCGGCATAGGCGATCGCGAGTGACTTCGTTAGCTGCGCCACCGCGCCCTTGCTCGCGCTATAAGCCGGCACGAGACCGCCGCCGAAAAAACTCAGCATCGACGCCGTATTGACGATGCAGCCCGCCGACGCCTTCAACGAGTCGCGCGCGGCGGCGCACACGCGCATCGTGCCGTTCAGATTGATATCCATCACGCGTTCGAACACGTCGAGCCGATGTTCTTCGACGCGGCTGATCACGCCGGCGCAGTTGACCACGATGTCGAGGCGCTCGAACGCGTTCACCGCGGCCGTGACGGCGTTACCCGAGCGGACATCCAGCGTGACGCGCGCAATCTCGCGATTGAGCGTATCGGGCGTGCCTTCGGGCAGCGGCAAACCAGCCGCCACCGTGTGCGCGCCAAGCTGCGCGAGCGTGTTGGCGATCGCCGCGCCGATACCGGACAAGCCGCCGGTCACGAGCGCGGTCTTGCCTTCGAGGAGCTGGTTCTGGAATGTCATGGGAGAAGCCGCCTCAGGTGGGTTGGGTCTCGATCGAGCTCGCGAGCGGCGCGGGCGCCACTTCCTGGACGACGAACAGATAGACGAGCGCCGCCGCGAACGCGACGGCCGCGCTGATCAGTAGCGCGTTGACGAACGAATGCGTCCGATCGACGACGATGCCGGTGATCACCGGCGCGAACGAGCCGCCCAGATAGCCACCGAAGTTCTGCATGCTGCCGAGCGACGCCACCAGATGTCGCGGCGCGGCGACGCTGACGAGCGCCCATGCGCTGCCGCTCGACAGGTTCACGAACAGCATCGCGAGCGACACGTAGACGATCGCGAGCGTCGTGCTCGGTGTGTAGGCGGCCGGCACCGTGAATGCGGCCGCGCCGACGAGACCGACGCACAGCGGCCACTTGCGGCTGCGGATCGGCGCCATGCCGCGCTTCAACAGATAGTCGGCGATCACGCCGCTGCTCGCCATGCCGATCGTGCCGAACACATACGGAATCGCGACGAGCCAGCCGGTGTGCGCGATGCTCAAATGACGCTCACGCTCCAGATAGCCGGGCAGCCACGTCAGATAGAGCCACACCATGTAGATCACGCCCATGAAGCCGAAGATCATGCCCCACGTGTTGCGCAGCTTGAACAGCGCGCCCCATTCGGACCAGCTGAGGCCCTGCGGATTCTCCTGGCCGGTCGCGCCTTCGTTCAGATGCGCGGTTTCTTCTTCGGTCAGCGCGATTTCGCTGCGATTACGATAGACGAGGTACCACGCGAGCGCGACGACAACGCCGACCACGCCCATGATGACGAACATCGTTCGCCATCCGAAGGAAAGCATCAGCACCGTGAGCAGCGGCGGCGCGATCATCGGCGCAATGGTGGATGACGAGATGAAGGTGCCGATCGGCGTGCCGCGCTCGCGGACCGCGAACCATTCGCTGACGACTTTGGCGCCGGCCGGAAACAGCGGCGCCTCGGCGATGCCGAGCACGACGCGCGCCGTGAGAAAGTGATTGAGCGTCTGGATGAAGCCGCCCGCGACCTGGGCGATCGACCACACGAGCATGCCGAGGCCGAGCATCACGCGCGATCCGAAACGGTCCAGCAGCGCGCCGACCGGCAACTGCGCGAACGCATACGACAACGAGAACGCGGACAGCAGCAGCCCCATCTGCGAAGCGGACAGATGCAATTCCTCGCTGACCAGATGATTCGCGATCGACAGCGTGCTGCGGTCGAGATAATTGACGATGCCCGCCACCGTCAGAAAGACGACGGCGACCACCTGGATACGTTTCAGACGCTGCGACTTCTGAAGCATGTTTGTCTCCTGCGCAATGGGTCCTGCTGTGTGGGAATGGTGTTGCCGTGCCTGTCGGTATTGCGGTGTCCTGGCCGTTGGTTCTGTTGGGGCTTGCGCGGCCTTTTACCGGACGAACTGCTCGACGTAGTCTTCGCCGAGGCCCACCGCCGCGTAGTGCTTGCGGCACATGTCGATCTTCGTGAATACGTCTTCGTAACCGGTGTAGTTCCCGTACGGATCGCAATAGAACATCACGCCGTTGACCTGGAAGTACGTGATCATTTCCTCGACGTCCTCGGGCACATATAACGTATGCGTTTCGCCCGGCGGCTCGTACACGTAGCTGCCTTCGGTCGCGACCCAGTCATGCTCGAGATAACGCCAGCGGCCCTTGAGCACCATGCCGTGCACGGCCTGCGGATGACGATGCCGGCTCAACACACCCGAGCGGCGTACGCGCAGCAGATTCATCCAGTATCCCTGCGACGCATTCAGGCACAGTGGGCGGAACGACACGTTTTCTGCCTGCGGGACCCACACGCGTTCGTCGGTCGGAATCGCGAAGGGCACGACGATTTCCTTTTGCGCTTCCTTCGGGAACGGTAGCTGGTACGGCGTCAGGTCGGATTGATTGGCCTCTGGCATGGGAAATTCCTCGCGAAGTGTGCAGAAAAAAGCAATGTCCACATTGTGGATAAAAAGTCCATAATATGGTTATTATCGGAACCGCTTTGGGTGGGGTCAATCCTGGGGAAATTACTGGTCAGGCACGATAAAGCGACGCCGCCGCACGACACGCAAAAAGCGCCTAAAACAAGGCCTGCGCGCGCATTCTGATCGAACACCATCTTTAAGTCTGCTTTAAGTGGAGGCCACTACATTACGCATCCTCCACGTAACCCTCCGCAAGACTCCCTGACTATGACCACCAAAAACTATTGGCGCGGTAGCGCTGCGATCTGCGTCGTCCTCGCAATCGGCGGCGCGTACGCTCTCAGCCATCGCAATGCCGATGCGTCGGTGAACGACGCGCAGGGCCCGACGTCGTCGCTGCACGCGGCGGCGGATGTCGTCGGCTCGCGCTCGTCGGCACCGGACTTCTCCAGCATCGTGACGCGCTATGGCCCGGCGGTCGTGCATATCGGCGTGAAACAAGCCGCGTCGGTCGACGAGAACGGTCAACGCAAGAGCGGCGGCGAAGCGCTCGGCTCGGGTTTCATCATCAGCCAGGACGGGTACATCCTGACCAACAATCACGTCGTCGACGGCGCGACCAGCGTGACCGTGAAGCTCACCGACGGTCGCGAATTCCACGCGCGCGTGATCGGCAAGGACAAGGCCACCGACGTCGCCGTCGTCAAGATCGACGCGACCAATCTGCCGACCGTGAAGATCGGCAACCCGGACAGCAGCAAGGTCGGCGAATGGGTCGTGGCGATCGGCTCGCCCTACGGCTTTGACAGCACGGTGACCTCGGGCATCATCAGCGCGAAATCGCGCTCGTTCTCCGACGATAGCCCGATCCCGTTCATCCAGACCGACGTGCCGGTCAACCCGGGCAACTCGGGCGGTCCGCTGTTCAACCTGAACGGCGAAGTGATCGGCATCAACTCGATGATCTACTCGCGCACCGGCGGCTTCCAGGGACTGTCGTTCGCCATCCCGATCGACGCGGCGATGCACGTGAAGGACCAGCTCGTGAGTACCGGTCACGTCAGCCGCGGCCGCATCGGCGTGGGCGTGCAGCCGCTCAGCGCCGACAAGGCCAAGGCGCTCGGCCTCGACTCGACGGGCGGCGCACTGGTCGGCTCGGTCGATCCGAATGGTCCCGCGCACGCAGCCGGTCTGCGCCAGGGCGACGTGATCGTCGGCGTGAACGGCAAGCATATTGGTAACACGACCGAATTGATCGGTCAGGTCGCGCAACTGTCGCCGGGCAGCAAAGCGACGATCAGCGTGTGGCGCAACGGCGGCGAAAGCAAGCTGGCGGTGACGGTGGGCGCGCAGCAAGCGTCGGACATGGCGTCGGCCGCGCCACGCGAAGAGCAGCAGGAACAACCGCAGCAGCAAAACCGTCCGCGTCTCGGCGTCGCCGTGCGTGCGCTGACTCAGGACGAACAGCAGCAAGCGCAGCTGCCGGGCGGCGTGGTGGTGCAGCAGTCCACCGGTCCGGCCGCTGAAGCCGGCATTCAGGCGGGCGACATCATCGTTGCCGTCGACGGCAAGGTGATTCACGGCGTCGAGCAACTGCGCCGCATGATCGCTCAGGCGGACGACAGCGTGTCTGTCACCGTGGTGCGCGATGGTGAACAAGCATCGGTCGACGTAACGCTTGGCTGATGAGTAGAACCCGCCGGTGCAATGCCGGCGGCGGGCACGACGCGCTGCTGTGGCGCGCGTGCCTCAGTTGGACGGGTGGACCCCCTCAGCGTGAGACGTGCTTTGCGTGACGTTCCGCGGCTCGTCGGGCCCGCCCCCCAATGCGACGTAAAGCGACACCCCGTTCTGCAAGGCCGTCGCCCGAAGCTGGATCAGCTGCTGCTCGGCGGCAAACTGATTGCGTCGCGCATCCACCACCTCGAGATAGATCGAGATCCCGTTTTCGTAGCGCAGCTCCGCCGTTTCGGCGAGTTGCCGCTGCGCCTGCACCGCCTGTTCCTGCGCCGCGATCTGTTCCTTGTAGCGTTGTCGCGCGACCAATGCGTCGGACACTTCACGAAACGCGTTCTGCACCGTGCGCTGATAATCGGCGACCAGTTCGTCGCGTCGCGCGCGCGCCTGCGATAGTTGCGCCTGGCGCTGTCCCGCATCGAAGATCGGCATGCCGACCAGCGCGCCGAACGACCATGCCTGCTTGGCCGGCACGAACAGATCGCCGAGTTCGGGCGACACATATCCGAAGCTACCCGTCAGCGCGATGCGTGGAAAAAAGTCCGCGCGAGCGGCGCCGATGTCGGCATTGGCTGCGCGCAGTTGCTGCTCGGCCTGCTGGATGTCCGGCCGGTCGATCAGCAGTGCGGAGGGCAGGCCCGCATCGAGCTCGCGGAACTGCGCGGCGTCGGCGATCGGCGGCGCCGGCGGTAGCGATCCGCTGAGCGGCCCGCCGATCAGCACCTCGAGCAGATGGCGCTGCTGCGCAGTGGTCCGTTGCAGCTCGGCCAGCTGCGTCTGTGCCTGCGTGACCAGAATGGCCGCCTGGTCGTAATCGACCATCGACGTGACGCCCGCGTCGAGCCGCATCTTCGCGACTTCCAGCGCGTAGCGCCGACTGTCGAGCGTGTGTTGTGCAAGCTCGATGCCTTCCTCGCCCGAGCGGATCGCGTAGTAGTTCGACGCGACATTGCCGATCAGCGACAAACGGAACGCGTGCTGCGCGTCGACAGTGGCCAGATATCGACGCCGCGCGGCTTCGCTGGTGTTGCGCACGCGCCCCCAGAAGTCGAGTTCGAACGACGTCACCGCGGCCTGCACGTTGTACTGGTTGAACTGGACCGAGATGTCCGTGTTGTCGAACTCGGGATCGAACGAACCGAGTGGCGCCCTGGTGCGGGTCGCACCCGCGTTCGCATTGACCTGCGGCAAACGCGCGGCGTTCTGGATGCGATAAAACGCGCGCGCCTGCTCGATGCGCGCGATCGACGCGGCGAGATCGCGGTTGTGCTCGAGCGCCGCCTCGATCAGCAGCTTCAGTTGCGGATCGGCGAAGAAGGTCTGCCAGTCGACTTCGCTTGCCAGATGCGCGGCGGCCGGATTGGCGGTCTCCGTCGTGTCGAAACGATCTGCGATCGGCAATTGGGGCTGCTGATAGTTCGGCGCAAAGTTGCAGGCGGCGAGCGAGCAGCAGAAGAGGGGCAGCACCAGGCGCACATGAAGGCATTTACGCATCGCGCTGCCCTCCACCCGAATCGCGCGGCATGGCTGTCGGCAGATCGTCATCGTCGAGATCGGTGCTGCGTTTCTTGCGGCTCAGCCAGCGTCGCGCGGCGACATAGAACAGCGGCGTAAAGAAGACGCCGAACATCGTCGCGGTCAGCATGCTGCCCATCACGCCGGTGCCGACCGCGCGGCGGCTCGCCGCGCCCGCGCCGGTCGCGAGCACGAGCGGCAGCATGCCCAACACGAACGTGACGCTCGTCATCAGAATCGGGCGCAGACGCTGCTGTGCGCCGCTTTTGGCGGCGGCTAGCGCGTCCCTTCCTTCGGATTCCTCCTTGATCGCAAATTCGACGATCAGAATGGCGTTCTTCGCGGCAAGGCCGATGATCGTCACGAGGCCGATGTTGAAATACACGTCCGCGGACAGTCCCCGCAGCATCGTCAACAGTACCGCGCCGATCACGCCGAACGGGATGATCAGCAACACCGCGACCGGAATCGCCCAGCTCTCGTACAGCGCCGCGAGCAACAGGAACACGACCACGAGCGACAGCCCGAGCAGCATGCCGATCTGGCCGCTCGCCTGTTTTTCCTCGAGCGCGGTGCCGGTCCATTCGTAAGTCAGGTTGCCGGTCAACACGTGCGACGCGATGCGCTCCATCTCGGCGATCGCCGCGCCGCTCGAGCGGCCGGGCGCGGCCTGACCCGACAGCGTCGCGGACGGAAAGCCGTTATAGCGTTCGAGCTGCTGCGGTCCGGAAATCCAGCGCACGCGCGTGAACGCCGAGAACGGCACCATCTCGCCGCGGTTATTGCGCAAGCGCAGCGAAGTCACGTCCTCGGCACGCATGCGTTGCTCGGCGTCCGCCTGCAACAGCACGCGCAGCACGTTGCCCTCGAACACGAAGTCGTTCACGTAGTTCGAGCCGAACGTCAGCGCAAGCGCCTGGTTGACCTGACCGATTTGCAGGCCTAATGCGCGCGCCTTCACGCGGTCGATGTCGACATACAGTTGCGGCGCTTCCGGCATGCCCTCGGCGCGCACGCCCGTGAGAAGGGGGCTTTGCGACGCCTCGATCATCATCCGCCGCGCGGCCTGTTGCAGCGCTTCGCCGCCGATGCCGCTGCGATCCTGGATCTTCATCGTGAAGCCGGTCGCGTTGCCGAGCGACGGAATCGGCGGCGGGTCGAGCGCAAAAATGATCGCCTCGGGAATCTGCCGAAACGCCGCATTCGCGCGACGCACCAGCGCGCTCGCCGAATTGGCCTCGCCCGAGCGCTCGTCCCACGGCTTCAGATCGACGAACGACAGAGCCGCCGATTGCCCCTGGCCAAAGAAGCTGAAGCCCGTCACGGACGCGACGTTGCGCACTTGCGGCTGGGTTCGCAGAAACGCCTCGACCTGGTCGATCGCGCGCTG
Source organism: Paraburkholderia tuberum STM678 (assembly GCF_902833905.1). Lineage (GTDB taxonomy): Bacteria > Pseudomonadota > Gammaproteobacteria > Burkholderiales > Burkholderiaceae > Paraburkholderia > Paraburkholderia tuberum. The sequence goes on from NZ_CADFGP010000016.1 coordinate 20,464, forward strand.
CGTGCGCTGGTCAGTCGAACCCGGCGGGCCGGTATACGTGATGAAGATATGCCCCTGGTCCTCGGTCGGCAGAAAGCCTGTCGGCAGCCGCGTGAAGAAAAACACGGTGATCGCGCAGGCCGCGACGAACACCAGCAGCCAGCGCAGCGGCGAGCGCAGCATCGCATCGACGCCCACGATATAGCGTGTGGTGCCCGCGTCGAGCCCACGATTGAAGCCGTCGAACACGCGATGCAGCAGACGCGAAGCCGCGTTCTTCGGCCGCTCTTTGGCGGCCGCCTCGCTGCGCAACAGCGCCGCGCACAACGCCGCGCCGAGTGTCAGCGCCAACATCGTCGACAGCAGGATCGACACCGCGAGCGTGACCGAAAACTGCCGGTAGATGCCGCCCGTCGAGCCCGGAAAAAACGCCATCGGAATGAACACCGCGACGAGCACCAGCGTACTCGCGATCGCCGCGCCCGATATCTGCCCGATCGCCTTCACCGTTGCGCGCGGCGCGCCGAGCCCTTCCTCGCGCATGATGCGCGCGACGTTTTCGACGACGACGATCGCGTCGTCGTTGAGGATACCGATCGCGACCACCATGCCGAACAGCGACAGAATGTTGATCGACAGCCCGAACAGATAGAGCCCCGCGCACGTGCCGATCAACGCGATCGGCACCACGATCGTCGGGATCACGGTCGCGCGCCAGTCCTGCAGGAACAGGAACACCACGACCGTCACGAGCAACAGCGCCTCGACCATCGTGCGGATCACGCCATGCACCGAGGTCGTGATGAACGGCGTGGTGTCGAACGGCACGGTCCACGCGACGCCGCGCGGGAAGATCGGCTGCAATTCGGCCATGCGCTGGCGCACCGCGTTGGCGACTGCGAGCGCGTTCGCGCCGCTCGCGAGCTGGATCGCGATCCCGGCCGACGCCTTGCCGTTGACGGTCAGGCGGTTGCCGTAGCTGTCGTTGCCGAGCTCGACGCGCGCGACGTCGCCCACCCGCACGGTCGAGCCATCCGGATTCGCGTGCACGATGATTTCGCGGAACTGCTCGGGCGTCGTGAAGCGGCTTTGCGTGACGATCTGCGCGGTGAACTCGGAGCCCGGCGCGATCGGCTGATCGCCGAGGCTGCCGCCCGCGGTCTGGCTGTTCTGCTCCTGGATCGCCTGCAGCACCTCGCTGGCCGACAGCCCAAAGCCCGCGAGCTTGCGCGGATCGAGCCAGATCCGCATCGCGTACGACGAGCCGAACAGCTGCACGTCGCCGACGCCGTCGATACGGCGCAGCTCGTTGACGATGTTGTTCGACGCGAAGTTGCCCATCGCGACGGCGTCGGTGGTGCCGTCGGTCGCCTGCAGTGCAAGCAGCATCAGAAAGCCCGACGACGCCTTCGTCACGCTCAAGCCGATCTGACGGACTTCGAGCGGCAGGCGCGGTTCGACGCGGCTCAGACGGTCCTGCACCTGAGTGCGCGCGATGTCGAGATCGGTGCCGGGCTTTAGCACCACGGTGATCTGCATCGTGCCGTTCGAGCGGCTCACCGACGACATGTACAGGAAATTCTCGATGCCGTTCAGCTCGTCTTCGACGATCGACGTGACGGTACGCTCGAGCGTGCTCGCGTCCGCGCCGCTGTAGACCGCGCTGATGGTGAGCGACGGCGGAGCGACGTCGGGGTACTGCTCGACCGGCAGCAGCGCGAGCGCGATCGAGCCGAACAGCACGATGAAAAGGGCGATGACCCACGCGAAGACCGGCCGGGCGACGAAGAATCGATTCATCGGCGAGCCCGTCAGTGCGCGGTCGAAGCGGGAGCAGGGGACGCGGCCGAATGCGCCGCTGGCGACGCATCGGGGGCGGGCCGCGCTTCGACCCGTTGACCGGGCTGCACCTTCTGCCAGCCATCGACGATCAGGCGCTCGCCGGGCTTCAGACCGTCGCGCACGGTCCAGCGTCCTTCGCCCTGCTCGCCGAGATCGATATTGCGGCGGACCACGGTGCCGTCGTCGGCGACCAACGCGACGCTTGCAATGCCGTGGTCGATCTGCACCGCGCGCTCGGGAATACGGATGCCCCGCACATTGCCCGCCGCGATGATGCGCCCGCGCACGAACTGCCCCGGCAACAGCGTGCGGTCCGGATTCGCGAACTGCGCGCGCACCGTCTGCGTACCGGTCGACGGATCGACGACGAGATCGGCGAAGTCCAGAAAACCGCGCTCGTTGTAGAGCTGGCCGTTGGCAAGGATCAGTTGCACCTCGACGTGCTTCATGCTGGTCGGCTTGCGCGCGCCCGACTGGATCTCCTGCTCGACGTCGAGCATTGCGGTATTCGACTGCGTGAACACCGCGTTGATCGGCGTCAGTTGATTGACCTGCGTGAGCAGCGTGGCCGCACCCGCGCTGACGAGCGCGCCTTCGGTGACGAGCGCGCGGCCCGCGCGTCCGGCGATCGGCGTGCGTACGATGCAGCGATCGAGCCGCAGTTGCGCAAGCGAAACCGCAGCTTGCGCATCGGAGACATTGGCCTGCGCCTGCTGCATGGTCGCGAGCGCGGCGTCGTATTCCTGCGCGCTGACCGCATGACGGCCGACGAGCGGCTTGAACCGGTCCACCACCGACGCCGCGTTGTCGCGCACGGCGGTCGCGCGCGTGAGCGCGGCCTGCGCCTGCTGCAACTGCGCGCGATAGTCGCTCGCGTCGATCTGGAAGAGTGGGGCGTTGGCCGGCAGGTCCGTGCCTTCCCGATAGAGCGTGCGCTGGACGATGCCGTCGACGCGCGCGCGAATCTCGGCGGTGCGCACAGCCTCGATGCGGCCAGGCAACTCGACGATATCGGCGACAGGGGTGGTGGAAACCGTTTCGACCAGCACGGGAACCGGTGGCATCGACGCGGCGGTGGGAGTCTGCGACCGCTCGTTGCAGGCGGCAAGCAGGAGCGGCAAACCGGTGATCAGAAGCGATACGGCACGACTACGCAGGCGGAGTGCGGAGCAAAGCAAGAGAAACTCCTTTGATCAAGGCAGTCTTTTTTGCGCGTGAGATCGGTGACGGTTTTAACGGTTTGCGGTCGAATTAACTATTCAGAACGTGTGTGGGTGCGTTAATGCGGGGAAAAGATTTCTATTGATCCTACCGTGTCTGGGTGGCTTGTCAATTTATTCTTGGTGGTCGCGAGTGGAATGGACTCGCGACCACCAGGCGGCGGACGCAGCGGTCACGACCGGGGGATTCCCGCTCGCAGACGAGATCTTGAATGGTAATTGTCAATTACATGTCAATTGCCATCCAGCAATTGCCGCAATTCAAAGGCATGCAATTGTCATCGAAATCGATGCGCCTGAAAATAATATTCCGAGTCGCCACACACTCACGTACGTTTGCGCTCCGGATGCCGCAACGCCGAATGGTTGCGGCCGTATGACAGATAAATCGTCATGCCGATCACGAGCCACACGACGAGCCGCAGCCACGTGACGAGCGGCAAGCCGACCATCAGCAGCAGGCAGAACAGGATGCCGAGCACTGGCACGACCGGCACGCCGGGCGCCCGGAATGGACGCGTCGCCTCGGCGTCGCTGCGCCGCAGATAGATCACCGCGCCGCACACGAGGACGAACGCGAACAGGGTGCCGATGCTGACCATCTCGCCGAGCACGCCGATCGGTGTCAGCGCCGCGACGATCGCGACGACGGTGCCGATCAGGATCTGACTCAGATAGGGTGTATGCAGACGCAGATGGACCCTCGAGAAAAAGTGCGGCAACAAACCGTCTTGCGACATCGTGAAGAAGATGCGGCTTTGTCCATAGAGCAGCACGAGTATCACGGTGGTCAGCCCCGTCAACGCGCCGATTTTGATCAGGATCGAGAACCACGTGAGCCCGATCACGTCGACGCCCTTGGCGATCGGATCAGGAACGTTCAGCTCGGGGTACGCAACGAGGCCGGTCAGCACGCCGGCGACGAGGATGTACAGCACCGTACAGATGATCAGCGAGCCGAGAATGCCGATCGGCATGTCGCGCTGCGGCTGTCGCGCTTCCTGCGCGGCGGTCGACACCGCATCGAAGCCGATGAACGCGAAGAACACCACGGCCGAGCCGCGCAGAATACCGCTCATGCCGAAACTGCCGAACTGGCCGGTATTGGCAGGAATGAACGGATGCCAGTGTTCCGGCTTGATGAAAAACACGCCGACGGCGATAAACGCGACCACCACGGTCAGCTTGATCGCGACCATCACGTTGTTGAGCCGCGCCGACTCCTTGGTCCCCAACACGAGCAACGTGGTCAGGATCGCGATGATCAACACCGCCGGCAGGTTGATCACGCCGGTGACCGCCGAGCCATCGGCCAGTTTGACGACGGTGCCGGGGGCGGCGGCGAGGGTAGGTGGAATGTCGATGCCGACGTTGCGCAACAGGCTCACGATATAGCCGGACCAACCGACCGCGACGGTCGCGGCGCCCATCGCGTACTCTAGGATCAGGTCCCAGCCGATCATCCACGCGAAGATCTCGCCGAGCGTCGCATACGTGTACGTGTAGCTGCTCCCGCACACGGGCAGCATCGCCGCAAGCTCCGAATAGCACAGGCCGACGAACGCGCACGCGATGCCGCCCAGCACGAACGACAGCGTGATGGCCGGCCCCGCGAACTGCGCGGCGGCGGTCCCCGTCAGCACGAAGATGCCTGCGCCGATGATCGCGCCGATGCCCATCGCGGTGATACTCGTCGCGCCCAGCGTTTTCGACAGGTGACGGCCTTCTTCGGCGTCGGCGCTGGCGACGATATCAGCAACGGTTTTGCGTGCCATGTAACCGGTATCGGCCATGATAAGTCGTCCCTTTTCAGTGTTGTTCAGGCACGAACCGGTTAGGCTGCCATCGGCTCGTGGAGCACGACAAAAACATCCGTCGCCGTGCACGGCAATGGCCACGGCAAGTGCGGAGAAAGCATCTAACGGAAAATTCAGTCTATGCCGGATTAAAGGCAAAGTGAAATCCGCTTGCTTTGTCGGGGCGATAGGGCAGTGCGATGGCAGGCGCGCGCAGCGGCGGGCGTGCCGCGGGCCGGGGTGCATTTGTGCATTGCGATCGCAAGCAAGGCCTCTGGTTCGATTCAGGAGGACTTACGATGTGCGATTGCGGAATCGGTAAGCCAACGTGGACGATTTCAGGCTTGCGAGGCGGACCTCAGCCGATCCGTCCGCGCCGCAGCACGCCGCTCAGACCGAGCGAGTGGCCTGGGTCGTAGTAGTGAATGAGGAGCGTGCGCCGCTGTCCGTTCTGTACGTCGAGGTTCGCATGCTGAAGTGCGAAGCCGTTGAATTCGTAGACGCTGCCCGGCTTGACCGGAATGCGCTTGCAGTTGCCGACACGCAGATCATGCAAGGTATGCCAGCTGCGCCAGCTGAGCGGCAGGCTTTGCAGGAAGCCATGGCGCATCTTGCAGATCACGTTGGTCAGCGTCGTTACGGACAGGCGCGGCTTGCGGTACATCACGAGGTCGCCGTTGTGAACTCCGTCGGGTGCGAGCTGAAGCGGAATCAGCAGCGTCAGCAGGTGCGAGTCGTAGTGGCGGCAGTGGCTCTCGGCCAACGAAGTCTTGCTCGCACAGCGCAGTACGTGGAACGGCTCAGTCGGTAAGTTTGTCCGACCGAACTTCGCGGCCATCGCGCGCGCATTCGCGCAGATCGTCTGTTCGAGTTCGCGAAAGGCCTGACCGCGACGCAGCATCTCTGCAATCTCTGCGCCGGACTGCGAGCGCGGTGCCGTCGTGCCAAACAGGTGGTCGATGAACTCGTTGATTTCGACGATCGTCTCCTGCGGAATCACGTCATCAAAAGACTTCAAAGCGACGCTTTTGTCGATTCGAATCCGCTTAGTCTCTGTATGCCCACGCACGTCTGTCAGGGTGTCCATAGCCCAAATTTCCATTCGCTTTTTATTCTACGACCGTATTGAAAAATATCCCCTACGAGGCGCGCACAATGTGCGCCAGCGTACATAAAGCCCTCAGGCGATTGAGCTCGATCATTAAATCTAAAGCGGACTTCTCTGACAGCTTTGGTAAATCTCGTTGGGCCGATTTGGAAAATGCTGCGACTGCGACGCTTCAGCTTTGCTTAGGTACGACATTACAGCTCTGCCGTAACATCAAATGTCGAGGCCAGATAGAAATGTCCGGGTTGCGACTTTTTAGAAATGTCCGGTTTTGAGGTTCAGAAATATCTATGTTAGGGGGCTTTTGAGCACCGAGCCAACCCGCATTCCGGCAGTTGCCAGAATCGCTTCATTCAACTGCGCCCGGGTCAGCTCGCGCTGCTTGCGGGTGCCCACCTTGCGCTCCTTCGAGCGTGGTGCCTCGCCCTGATTGGTCCTCGATGGCGAGCCTGACGCGCGCCGGTCATCGCGCTGCGCCTGAATCACCTGCGCCAGCTGCAACGTGTGGCCCAGCCGCTTGTGATCGACCACCGCCGCCTGATCGATCTCCGAGAGCCGGTCATACGGCACACAGGGCAGGGCAGCGCCATTCACCCGCATCTCGATGCGCCCATCCGGATACTCGAACACATCCAGATAACGGTGGATCAGACTGCGGTTGGCGACCGTGTCTTCCAGCAGATAGATCACCCGGTCGTACTGCACCGTCAGCACCTTCGACACGCGCCGCGGCACACGAACCGTCAGGATCAGATCAAGATCGTCGTCGGCACGCAGCGGCCGGTGTGCATCGAAGGTGCTCCGCGGCATCTTGCCAAACCGGCCGTTAAAGTCAGCGATGAAGTGGGGCGCGTACGCATTGGCGGCCGCCTTCGTGCTGATGCCGCGTAGCCGCAGTTCCTTCACGAGACGATCCTGCAACGTCAGGTTCGCGCGCTCGACGCGCCCCTTCGCCTGACTGCTGTTGGCGCAGAACGTATCCACATTGAGCTCGTACAGCGCGCGGCCAAACTGCGTCACACCCTTGCCAGGCGTCGCCGAATGGCTGTTGCAATGGAAGACGCTGGCCTTGTCGCTGTACAGCGCCACCGGCTTGCCATGCTGTTCAAGGTACGCGCGCATCGCCTCGAAGTAGCTGAAGGTCGATTCGGTCGCCGTAAAGTGCAGTGCCATCAGCCGGCCTGTTGCATCGTCGATGAACACCAGCAGCGTGCACGCTGGCGCGCGTTCCTCAAACCACCGGTGATCACTGCCGTCGATCTGCACCAGTTCGCCCAGGCATGCCCGCCGGTTTCTCGGCTGGTGAAGCTTCGGCGGCCGCTGCTTGCGCGGAATCCACAGGCCCGCATCGCGCATCCAGCGTCGCACGGTTTCCTTCGCCAGCACCACGCCATGACAATCGGCCAGCTTCTCGCAGGCCAGCGTTGGCCCAAAATCCGCATAGCGCTCACGCACCAGCGCCATGGCCCGCGCACGGACATCCACCGGCAGTTCGCGGTTGCTGGGCTGTCCACGCCGCGCTGAAACCAGCCCGGCCGGTCCCGCCGCCTCGTAGCGCCGCACGAGCCGGCTGACCTGACGCTCACACAGCTGCAGTCGTTCAGCCGCCAGTACGCCCGTCAGGCGATGCTGGACGACCGCCTCGATGATCTTCACGCGCTCGAGCTCGTGCATGCTGATCGTGATGAATCCACGTCCGTTCATGGTCTGGCTCCGGGCTGACGGTGATGCCGCAGCATGCGCCACAGCAGCCAGCCCGGAGCAGGAAACCGGACATTTCTAATGAGCCAGAACCGGACATTTCTAAAAAGCTCTGACATCAAAAATGTTGATAATTTATCTTATGTCAAATTGTGGATGCTTCAGAAAAATGCTTCCAGTACGCATCGCACAGGCCACCGTCGATGCGCGTGCCGCGTGTCGGCCCTCCGCCACAAGTGATGCACACACCGGTCCCCGGTGACCATCGCGAATCGTCCGAACCGCGGCTCTTTCGCCTGCCACAACTGACGCCGGGTGCAGCCCGATTCAGTGACCAACAAAACTGGCGCAACAATTCAATTCCAATTTTTATGGGCGGCCCCCCCAATCAGAGCCCTCATGAATTAAGACGCGGCCGTGCGTACAGATTAATTTACGCACGCCACATGCCGAAATTAGACAACTGTTAAATACTGCTTTGCGCACCACGAGAATAAGCTTGGTAGCGAAAGCCAATGCCGCTATCGCAGCTCGCGCGGATTTTTTATCGTCGGCTATTGCCTTGTGGCTTAGAGACGTTTCGCATTTCTCTCAACCGGCGAGCGTGTCGTCGTTGAGCGACTGTGAATGGGCTACGTGCATTTCGACGTGGCATACGGGCGCAACGTGTTCGCCACCCTCCCACTTGCCGCGATCTGAGATGCATGTTCGAACACGCGCAGACGCTCGGCATCCGCAATCAGTCGCTTCTTCGTCATCGAGCGTCCCGCCGATCCGAAGCCCATCACCTTTTCGTACTCACGCGGCCTGCCGTGCCTGAAGCGATTAAAGAAGTCATCGCCCGGCAGGCCGTTGTCGAGGCTCATCAGGCAGCCGTAGTCGAGCGACGCGCAATCGCTCAGTGAACGCGCCGCGTTCTCCAATGCGCGATAGCGGCTTTGCAACGGTTCGTCGCGACCGAAAAGCGCGTGCAGTTCCTGATAAGTCACGAGTCTTTTGCGTTTCGCGGCACGCAGTAGCATCGCGGCAATATCGCGGGTCCTATTCATGTTCATGTCGTTCTCCTTACCGCCAGCTTGCAAGCGCCCAAATGGCAACCGATGAAAGCGCTGTCAGCTTTTATCGCGGTTATGCGTATCGAGTCGGAAACTACCCCCACAAAATACTTCCGGTGTTCAACGACGCAGCTAAAATTAAGCGGGTGGTTACTGGAGTCACGCTTCACAACGCCACTCTGCGCGAATGTCCCGTTTACATATAATCCGCTGGAAAAACGCCGCGAAGGATTTTCAATCTTCAGCACCTTTTTTGCAGCTTTCCGGCGAATCGCCATCCTGCATCGAAAGATGCATTCCAATTACATTCGCAAAACAGGAATCCGCGCACTCAAACGGTTCAGTCTTCCGAGCTGCTGCCCGCACTTAAAAGCGCCCGACGTCAAGCCGTATGCGGCCTGCCGGTATCCGGGCCGCCAGAGCGAGCCGACTGTTTAAAATCACGTCAATCAGGTTAGCAAACGTTAAATTCAATCGCAAGAGAGATATTTAAGATTTTAGAAAGAAAACATCGCGTAACCGCCTTACGGGCGGCTTGCGTGATTTTCTATCAGAGGAAAGACGCGATTGATTTTTTATTCTTTTGGACACAGCGGGCGACTTTTCGATTATCTGTAGGTGGCGCGCCCTCCTCACTGTCTACCCCATAACTGATTGCAGTCCGGTCAGCGACCCAACGGCGGAGTTCTCCGATGCATCGACCAAATGACGATTTGCCGACCGTCGCGCGGCGTCTCACGGCGGGCAAGAAACTGCTCGACGGCGTCGCCGCGGCCGAGGTCGCGAGACAGATGGGCATGGCAAAGACCACCGTCGAGCGCTATCGCAAGCTATTGGAGCAAGGCGGGCTCGAGGCGCTGAGAAACATGAGTGTCGGCGGCCGCCATTCCGCACTCGCGGTGGCTGATCTGGACTGGTTGGCCCAGGCGCTGAGGGCCTCGCCGCGGGACTATGGCTTCGACGCCGACGGCTGGAGCAATGCGCGCATGCGCGAGCTGATAAGCCGTCAGTTTGGCATTTCGTACTCGCGAGTCTATGTATGGCAACTGGCCACCAGACTCGGCGTGTCTTATCGGCTCGGCCGGAATGCGCAGTAAAACGGTGGCCGTACCCAGCTAAAGCACGCGCGTGCGCATCGGCTCAGGCGCTTTCTCGAACCTTTGGCAGAAACTGCGGCGCCAGTTCGACCTCCGACCATTGGAACGGCAACGCGCCGCGACTGCGCCGCACTTCGCTCACATGAAACCGCACGAGTCGCTGCGCGCCCGCAAATGCCGCGAGTTCGTCGCCGTCCCAGATGATCTCTGCTCGCACCGCCAGATAAAGCAGATCGCCGGTTGCGAAGTCGATAAACAGCAGACCCGCGCGCGGATCGTGCACGAGGTTGCCGATCGTGTTGAAAAAGCGGTTGCCGCTGTAGTCGGGCGTGGTCAGCGTGGTTGCGTCGTCCACGCGCGCGAAGCCCGGCGCACCGCCGCGATGGGAAACGTCGATCCCCTTTCCCGGTCCCGCTTCCTCGCTCAGATTCGCGCTGGCGATAAAGAAGGTGTCCGCGCTCGCGAGCAACTCGCGGTCGGCACTGCTCAGAAGCGTGGCGATCTCGGGCTGCGCGCGCGTCGCGGCCGCGTCCCGCTCGATGAAAGACGGCGCGCGGCTCTGGATATACTTCGGGCAATTGCCGAAGCTCTGCGTGACTTCGACCTGCAACGTGTCGCCTGCCACGGACCGGACGACGCCATTTGCCCGATTGCGCCGCCGCGTGCGCGGCTCGATGCACAGCGCACCAAGCTGCGCGCCTTCCCGCCAACCCGCGGCGAGCGGATCGCCAGCCAATGTGCCACCTTCGATGCGCAATGTCCGCGCATCCGGTGACGAGACGAAACCCGGCGCACCCGCACGCAGCGTCGCCCACGGCTGAGCGCTCGCATCGACGCCACCAATCACGACGAACGGCTGCGCGGCAAAGAACTCGCGATGCTGCTCAGGCATGAATCGGCGAATGCCCCGACGTCCCATCGACTCGGCCACCTCCCGCACACCCGCACGCTGCTGCGCATCCTGCTCGCCGGCATGAAACGGCGACGCGGCGCTTGCCCAGCTATTCAACGGGACTAACTCGGACATGATCGGACTCCTCTGCAAGATCTGACGCGGCTGTCAACGCGTATCACGCCGCCAGCAAGCCCGCCTTCCTCGAAGGCATCGCGATGAAACGCGGCAGTGCCTCCACGCGCTGCAGCCACGCGCGAATGTTCGGATACGGCTGCAACGACACGCCGCCCTCGGGCGCGTGAGCGATATACGTGTGCGCGGCGATATCGGCGATCGTGACGTGCGCGCCAGCCACGAACGGCTTACCGGCAAGCTCCTCGTCGATCACGTCGAACAGCTTGACGGCGATCTGCTTCGCACGTTGGTGGTCGAGCGGCGCGCCGAACACGGTCACGAGCCGCGCCGCGCACGGCCCGTAGGCGATCTGGCCAGCCGCGAGCGACAGCCAGCGCTGCACCGCCGCGGCGCCGCGCGGATCGTCCGGCAGCCACGATGCGTCGCCATAGCGCTTCGCCAGATAGACCAGAATCGCGTTCGAATCGAACAGCGTGAGCTCGCCGTCCTGAATCGTCGGCACCTGACCGAATGGGTTCAGCGCGAGGTACTCGGGCTTGCGGTTGTCGCCCGCCTTCATGTTCAGCTCGATGACCTCGAACGGCAGATCGAGCAGCGTCAGAAACAGCTTCACGCGATGACCGTGGCCTGAAAGCAGCGTCGTATACAGCTTGATAGGCTCGGTGGGTCTGGCAGCGGGCATGGATGGCTCCGGATACGTTGAATGACACGCCCAGCATAAGGCGTAGGCACTGTCGCGCGGAAGCCCGATAATCCGGGAAACACAGTCAAGCGAGAATGGACAATCGATCATGGCCGATGTGCGCAACGTGAACCTGAACCGCCTCGCGATCTTCGTCGCGGTCATCGACGCGGGCTCGCTGAGCGCCGCCGCGACGCGGCTCGGGCTCGCGAAGACGATGGTCAGCACGCACATGCAGAGGCTCGAGGCGGAAGTCGGCGCGAGCCTGCTGGTGCGCACCACCCGGCGGCTCGGCGTCACCGAGGCGGGCCGCACGTTCTACGAGGCGAGTGTGAAGATTCTGCGCGCCACCGAGGACGCGCTGAACGCGCTCGGCGGGGAAACCTCGCCGGTGCGCGGCACGCTGCGCGTCAGTGCGCCGAACGACTACGGCACGCTCGTCGTCGCGCCCGCGCTGGTCGAATTGCGCCGCACGCATGCGCAGCTCGACGTCGAGCTGCTGAGCAGCGACCGCTACGTCGATCTGATCGCCGATGGCATCGATGTAGCGATCCGGCTTGGTCGCCTCGCGGATTCCAACTATCGCGCGGTGAAGCTCGGCAGCTTCGTCAAATGGCTCGTCGCGAGTCCGGAGTTCCTGCGCACGTGGGGCATGCCGGGCACGCCGGCCGCGCTGGAGACGCTGCCCTATTGCGCGTTGTCGGTGCTGCCGCATCCGTTGACGCTCGATTTGCGGCACGTCGACGGCAAGATCGCGAGCGTGCGCTGCGCGTCCGCGTTGCGCGTCAACACGGCCGATGCCTGCCGCGCGGCGACGCTCGCGGGCGGCGGCATCGGTCTGTTGACGGATTTTTCGATCGCGGACGACGTCGCGGCGGGACGGCTGATCCGGCTGCTGCCCGAATGGGCGAGCGCACCGGCGAGCATTCAGGCCGTGTTCCCGCCGACGAGTCACCCGCCGGCGAAGGTGCGCGCGTTGATCGATACGCTGAAGCGAAGGCTCGCGGCGGAGCCTGCGGATTAGCACGGCAGATCCTTCTGGCGCTCCCATTCCAGCGCAACGGCGGTTAGCTTCTATCCGCGTTATCGCCCGATTTGCTCTACTGCGACGATGCGCGCCGCACCCCGCGGCCTCGCCTGATCGTCAATGTGGAGAGCTTATGTCCGCCATTTCCCGTCCTGCTCAAGGGGTTCTCACCGTCGCGTGTCCGAGCGCGGCGGGCCAGGTTGCCGCCGTCGCTGGCTTTCTCGAACGGCATCGTTGCTATGTCGACGAACTCACCGTATTCGACGACGAACTGAGCGAGCGCTTTTTCGTGCGCTGCGTGTTTCACCACGTCGATCGCGACGATGCGCTGCGGATCGCCACGCTGAAGCAGGAATTCGCGCCGATCGCCGAACGCTTCCTGATGACGTGGGCGATCCACGATCTGTCGAGCCGGCCGAAAGTCCTGATCATGGTTTCCAGGCTCGAACACTGTCTCGCCGACCTGCTGTTTCGCTGGCGCATGGGCGAACTGAAGATGGACATCGTCGGCATCGGCTCCAATCATCGCGATCTCGAACCGCTCGCGCGAGCGCACGGCCTGCCGTTCCATCATCTGCCGATTACAGCCGACACGAAGCCACAACAGGAAGCCGGCCTGCTCGAGCTGTTCGATACGTCCGGCGCGCAACTGCTGATTCTCGCGCGCTACATGCAGATCCTGTCCGCCGAAACGAGCCGGGCGCTCGCCGGGCGCGCGATCAATATCCACCATTCGTTCCTACCCGGTTTCAAGGGAGCGAGACCGTATCATCAGGCCCATGCGCGCGGCGTCAAGGTAATCGGCGCCACCGCGCATTTCGTCACCGACGATCTCGACGAAGGTCCGATCATCGAGCAGGGAGTCGAACCAGTCGATCACTCGTACAGCCCCGAACGGCTGCTGACGACCGGACGCGACGTCGAATGCATTACGCTCGCGCGCGCGGTCAAGGCGTTCGTCGAGCGACGTGTGTTCATCAACGGCGAGCGCACCGTCGTGCTGCGGTAAACAGAAAAACGCCGCTGAAAAGCGGCGTTTTCGTGTGCTGCGCCGACGCGTGGCCGAGTTACTTCACCCAGCTATCCACCCGGTCCGCATGCGCGCTGACCCACGCGTCGGCCGCTGCGGCCGGCTTTTCGCCATTCTGCGTGGCCAGCATCACCGTGTCGATCTCGCCCGGCTTCCATTGGAACTTCTTCAGGAACGCGACCACTGTCGGCGCTTTTTTCTCGAGTTCGGGATTCACCACGCTATCCACGTGCTCGGCTTCACCGAATACCTTCTTCGGATCGTCGAGGAATTTCAGCTTGTACTTGGCGAACATCCAGTGCGGCTTCCATCCGGTCACGATGATCGGCTTGCTGGCCGCCTCCGAGCGCGCCAGTTCGGCGGTCATCGCGCTTCCGGAACTCGGCATCAGCTGATAGTCGAGCCCATAGGCCTTGATCGCCTCGCTGGTTTTCTGCATCACACCCGCGCCGGCGTCGATGCCGACGATGCGCGCGCCGAACTCGGCTTTCTTCGCCTGCAGATCGCCGACGCTCTTCACGTCCGCGTTGTCCGGCACGATCAGACCGATCTTCGCGTCGTTGAAGTTCGGCCCGAGGTCGACCACCTTGTCCTTGAAGTTGTTCCAGTAGGCGCCGTGCGTGACCGGCAGCCACGCGGATAGCGTCGCGTCGAGATCGCCGCGCGCCACGCCCTGCCACATCACGCCGGCCGCCACCGGCACCAGTTGCACCTGATAACCGAGGCGTTTTTCGATCACCTCGGCGGCCACGTTCGAGGTCGCCACGCTATCGTCCCAGCCCTCCACGTAACCGATCTTGATGGTCGGTTTCGAATCGGCCGACACGCCCGCACTGACCGCCGCCAGCATCACCCCCAACGCGCTTGCCACCACTACCTTTCCGATCAGTCTCATCGACGTTCTCCCGTTGATCCATCTGCCCATTGACGCGTTTGCCATCGAACCGCACATCGCGTATTTAGAATCGCCAACCAGAATTGCCGGGTAGCGTTGTTTTTCGACATGCAGTTGTCCGCATGCGACATCCACGCCAATCCGCCCAGTGTTTGCCGTGTTCTTGCGGTGTTATCAGTCGTATTACTTGTCGACGACGAGATCGGTCAGCGGCTTGCTACAGCACAGCAGCACCATGCCCTGATCGATCTCGCGCTGACGGATACCGCCCGCGTGCTTCATCGCCACTTCGCCGGACACGAGCTTCACCTTGCAGGTGCCGCACATGCCTTGCGTGCACGACGCCGGCAGCCGCACGCCCGCCTGCTTCGCCGCATCGAGCACATGCTGGCCGCCGCCGCACTCGATCTCGCGATGACTGCGCGTAAAGCTCACCTTGAAACGCGTGGCGGTTTCGGCCGGCGCGCACGCATCGCTCAGCGTGTGCGCGAGATGCGCTTCGGCCAATTGCGCGGCCACTTCGCTGACGGTCTCGAACGAGAAGCTTTCCTCGTGATAGTGCTGGCGATCGAAGCCGCCTTCATCGAGCAGATTGCGCACCGCCTGCATATACGGCGCGGGGCCGCACGTGAAAATCTCGCGCTCCAGAAAATCCGGCGCAATCAGTTTCAGCAGCGGCAGCGTCAGAAAGCCGGTGATGCCGGGCCAATTGGTGCGCGTGCCCACGCGTTCGCAGACGAACGCGGTGCGGAAATGCGCCTGATTGGCGGCGATCAGATCGAGCTCGCGCGCGAAGATGATGTCGTCCGGCGTGCGCGCGCTGTGCACGAAGACGATATCGCTGTCCTCGCCGAGTTCATGATGCGCGCGGCTCATCGACATCAGCGGCGTGATGCCCGAGCCCGCCGACAAAAACAGCAACTTGCGCGCCGGATGCCGCGCGCAGGTGAATTCGCCGGCTGGGCCCAGCACGCGTACCTGCGTACCCGCATGCAGATGGTCGTGCAGCCAGTTGGACACCGGGCCGCCCGGCACGCGCTTGACGGTGATCGAAATCGTATGCGGCCGGGTGGGCGCAGACGAGATCGTATAGCAGCGATTGACGCGCTCGCCGTCAATCTCCAACTCCAGCGTGATGAATTGCCCCGGCTCGAACACGAACGCCCGACCGGATGGCGCGCGGAAGAAGAAACTCTTCACGTCGTGCGTTTCGCTGCGGACCTGGCAGCACTCCAGCGTGTCGTCGGCGTCGCTGTTCCAGCGCGCCGGCAGCGCGTCCCAGAAGCGCGGCTGCGTAACGCGGCTCGGCGCGTCAGCTGGATTCTGCGAAGTCTGCTCGATGTCCGCTTGAAACATGGCCTGATCGCGCATCATGGTTGTCCCCCGCTCCTCATTGCGGTCTTGCGCTCAGCGCACGAACGACACGACTTTCTCGTCGTGCACCGCCCGTGGGTTCGCGTCGTAGTCCGCGAGACGGCCGATATACCACTCGCAGAACTTTTCGACGAGTCCTTCGGTGAACGGCGAATAAGGACCCGGCTCATACGCACTGCTCCTCGCGCCGCGCTGCGAATATTCGACGAGCGCGCGATCCTGGTCGTTGGTCGCGCGCCACACGGCGGTCAGATTGTCGACGTCGTAATCGATGCCTTCGCGCGCGTCCTTGTGCACGAGCCATTTGGTGCGCACCAGCGTCTTGCCGGCCGACAGCGGAATCACCGAGAAACTGACGATGTGGTCGCTCATGAAGTGATGCCACGAATTCGGCTGGGTCCAGAACGACAGGCCGCCGAGATCCGCATGCTTCAAACCGCCGAGCAGCTTCTTCGAGGCGACCTTCGCGTCGAGTGTCTGCGATTCGCCGTCGCGATCGAGCGGCAGACGTTGCGTACGAAACCCGGTGACCAGGTCGGCGAGCCGCTCGATTTCCGCCGACGGCAACTGCATCGCCTCCCACTGCGCGGTGCGGCGCGCGACCGTCGTCTCAAACGCGGCCATGCCCTCCTCGTTCGCCGGCGTGCGCTGATAACCGAAACCGTATTCGTACAGCGAGATGGTCAGTTCCGGATGGTTCGCCACGCAGTGATAGCACTCGCGATTGTTTTCCATCGTCAGCTTCCAGTTGCCCTCCTCGATGATGTCGATCGACGCGGCGATCTTGCAGCCGGCCAGATCGTGCGGCAACAGATACGGTTCCATCGCGGCGCGCATCACGGCGAAATCGGCGGGCGGCTGCTCGGCGAGGCAGATGAAAATCAATCCGGCGAGATTTTCGACATGCACCGCTTTCAGACTATGTTTGCAGCGCTCGAACTGCTCGCCCATGTGCTCGGCGAACATCAGGTCGCCATTGAGGCTATACGTCCAGCTGTGATACGGACAGACGATATTGCCGAGCGAGCCCTTGCCGGTATTGCACAGACGCGCGCCGCGGTGGCGGCATACGTTATGAAACGCACGCACCCGCATGTCGTCGTCGCGCACGATCAGGATCGAATCGTCGCCGATCTCGACCGTCACATAGTCGCCCGGCTCGGGCACGTCGGGCTCGACCGCGACCTGAATCCAGTGCCGACGGAAAATCGCGTCGATGTCGAGCGCGAAGATGGGCTCGCTAGTATAGAACGGTGCTTCCAGCGTGTAATTCTGCTTGCGGCGTTCGATCATTGCGCGAACGTCTGCGGAAACTTTCATTGTTTGCTCCGTTGCG
This sequence comes from Paraburkholderia tuberum STM678, assembly GCF_902833905.1. GTDB lineage: Bacteria > Pseudomonadota > Gammaproteobacteria > Burkholderiales > Burkholderiaceae > Paraburkholderia > Paraburkholderia tuberum. Next base: position 37,636 of record NZ_CADFGP010000016.1, read on the forward strand.
TGTCACGTCTGGCGCCGCGCCAGGCCCTCCTGGTCGCATGCTGGCCCGAGCCGGAATTCAGTAATCCACCAGTTGATGCTCGCGCAAATACGCGAGTATCACTTGTGCTTTTTCGACGGAACTCCCTTCAATTACGACGCTGCCGCCGCGGCTCTCGGTCGTCGTCGCCGACAGCATGCGCGCGTGGCCCGAGCGCTTTTCGGCGGCGGCGAGGCGCACCGGTTTCGCTGTGGCGGGGCCGATCGTCCATGCGGACTGTTCGGGAGTGGTCCCGTGCCGCGCGACGGCGCGCTCGATCGTGCCTTCGCGCATCCGTGCATACGCGTACGACGTCGCGGCGTTCGCGAGCGAATGCACGGCAACCAATGCCGGCAGCCGCACTTCGACGCGCCGTCGTAGGCCCTTCGGCATGAACTGCCGGACCTGCGCTCGACCGTCGCGCAGCGCCACATCGACGGCGGCGCCGACGAGCGGCACCGCCAGCGCATGCGCGACGCGATACGGCAGCATGCCGCTATCGAAACCGCCTTCGGCGCGCGTGCCGGTCAGCACCAGCTCGTAGCCACGCAAACGCCTGGCGAGTTGCGGCGCAGGATCGGCGTCGGGCGGCATCTCGAGCACTTCGACCGAACGCGCGCCGAGCGCCAGATATTCGTTCAACGCGGCGTTCGACGGATCGCCCGCGTGCAGCACGTCGAGCGTCGCGCCATGCGTTCTGACGAGCGACAGCGCCAGCGTCAACGCCGCCGCATCGTTGCGGCTGTAGCGCGCGACGCCGCTGACCGGGTGACGTCCGACTGAAACCAGCACGGCGATCTTCATGCGAGCACTCCTTCGGCAAGCTTGCCCGGCCGCAGCAGCGCGGCCGAGGTGGCGCGGGCACCGCGCGCCGCGGCCGCCGCCTCGTCGAGCGCCGCGATGGTTTCCTGCGCGTCGGCGATCACGGTCAGATTCGCGCGCTTCGCGATCGGCGCGCTCGCGTCGAGATTCACCGCGATCACATGGCGGCAATCCTTGATGCCTTGCAGATGCTGCACCGCCCCCGAGATGCCGAACGCGATATACACGCTCGCCTCGACGGTCTTGCCGGTCGCGCCGATCTGCTTGTCGCGCGTGAACTTGCCGTCGTCGACGGCAACCCGGCTGGCACCGATCGCCGCGCCGAGGGTCGTCGCGAGTCGCTCGAACGCGGGCACGTCGCTGACGCCGTTGCCCGCCGACACGATGAAATCCGCCTCCTCCAGCGCGAGCTGCGCCGCGTCGATTTCGTCGATGCCGAGATCGTGTATCGCTCGTTGCGCGACTGTGCTGTTCGCTTCGCGCTCGAAGCGCCACGCGACCCGCTCGCCCGCGCCGACGAACGGCAGCTTCGGATCGACCGCATTCGGCTCGAGCAGCACGACCTCCGGCAGCGCGCGGCTGGCGAGCGCAGATTTCGCGCGAATATAGGTGCACATGTGCCCGGCAGCGATCTCGACGACGTGCGTCGCGACGCTTGCATCGGCCGCCGCCGCATAGCGGCGGCCGAGGTCGCCGTCGCCGGTCGCGTTGTCGGGCAGCAAGACATGGGCTGGCGCATAGGCCGCGACGCAGGCCGCCAGCGCATTCAGTTCATCGTCCGGCGCGTACGTGCGGCGATCGAACATCGGCAATTCGATCAGCTTGTCGGCGCCGAGCGCGGCGGCATCGCCGGTGAATTCGCCGAACACCAGCAGCACGACTTCGCTGTGCGTGTCCGCGATCAGCGCGGCGGCCGCGAGCGTCTGGCGCGCATGTTCATCGAGCGCGCCGCGCTCCGCGTGCGCCGCGACCAGCAGCACATGGCGCGGCGCGGCCGTCGTGCGGCGCGGCTTCGGCTGTTCGCGATGCGCGGCGTGACGCGCATCAGCCAGCGACGCACTGCCGCCGGCGTCCGCGATGCCAACGACGCCGAGCGTGATGCGCCTGAGTCCCTGTGCCGTCACCGTGAACGGCCGGCGCGGATCGATTCGATTGAGCGTATTCATCATCGCGTTACTCCAGCGCCGCGGCGACCAGTTCGGCCACGTCCAACACTTCCGGTCGCGGCCCCACCACCCCTTCGAGCATCGCGGTGCAATTCGGACAGCCGACCGCGACGATCTCCGCGCCGCTCGCGCGCGCGTCGTCGATACGGATGTCGGGAATCCGCCGTTTGCCCGGGATATCGGTCAACGGTGCGCCGCCACCGCCGCCACAGCAGCGTCCACGCAGGCCGTGACGCTCCATCTCGACCACCTTGATGCCGATGCTCTTCAGCACCCGGCGCGGCGCTTCCGTCTCGCCGTTGTAGCGGCCCAGATAGCACGGGTCGTGATACGTGATGTTGCGCGCCGCGACGGCGGCGGCCGCGCGCGGCGACAGCTTGCCGCTCGCGATCAGTTCGTCGAGCAGCGCCGTGTGATGCTGGACCTGATAGATCCCGCCGAGCGCGCGATACTCGTTGCGCAGGCTATGCAGCACATGCGGATCGGCGGTAACGATGCGCGCGAACGAGTACTGCGCGAGCGTCCCGATCAGCGTACGGGCCAGTTGCTGGAACGTCGCTTCGTCGCCGAGCCGCCGTGCGGTGTCGCCGGTATCGGTCTCGACACCGCCCAGCACCGCGTAATCGACGCCCGCGCGGTTCAGCACCTTGACGAGCGCGCGCAGCGTGCGCTGATAGCGCATGTCGAACGCGCCTTCGCCGGCGATCAGCAGCACGTCCACGTGACGGCCCGGCTGCGCGACCTGCACCTGCAGATCGACGGCCCAGTCGTAGCGCGCGCCGATGTCGTAGCCGTTGAGGCTGCCGGTTTCGCGCAGATTCGCGAGCGTCGCCGGCCCCTTGCCCGGCACGCTGCCTTCGACGAGCGTCTGATTGCGGCGCATGTCCACGATCGCGTCCACGTGCTCGATCAGCATCGGGCACTCCTGCACGCAGGCGCGGCAGGTCGTGCAGGACCACAGCGTGTCCGCTTCGATCAGCGTCGAGATCAGCGGCTTGGAGGGCGCGCCCGCGTGCTTGCCGACAGGAATGCCGGGCGTCGGGCTGCCTGCGTACTGCGCGTCGGTGCCGCCGACCATGCCGGTTACCAGATCCTGAATCAGCTTCTTCGGATTGAGCGGCTGACCGGCCGCGAACGCGGGGCACGCCGCTTCGCATTTGCCGCATTGCACGCAGGCGTCGAAGCTGAGCAACTGGTTCCAGCGAAATTCGACCGGCTTGCCGACGCCGTATTCCTTCGCGTCGAGCAGCGGGGTTTTAAGCGCGGTGGGCGGCACGGCATCGCCAGCGCGACGCGCTGCGGTGGAATCGGCAAAGCGCTCCTGGCGCGGATGAAACGCGAGATGCAGCAGTCCGGCCAACGCATGTTTCATCGGGCCGCCACGCGCCGCGCCGAACGTCATCGTGAACGCGCCCGCCGCGGTCAGCAGCGCGACGATCACCGCGAGCGCACCGGACATCATCGTCGCCGGAAGCGCGATGAACAGCGCGAGACCGAGCGCGAACGCGCCCAGTAGCAACGGCAACTGATCCCACGGGCCGCGCGAGAGTCGCGCCGGCACCGTCTTCGCGCCATGCCGGCGGCGCCACACGAACACCGTGCCGATCAGCATCGCCAGCGCGGCGAGAAAGATCAATTTGTCCAGCCACGGCGAGTAGATCGCGAGACCGTAGTTGACGAACACGAGCGCCATCGCGAGGATCGCTCCGCCCGCCGTGGCAACGTGCGTGCGGGCGATATACGGATCGCGCGCGACCACATGATGCAGGTCGACGAAGTAACGCTTCGGGATCGCGAGCAGATTGGCCCAGCCATAGGCGCCCGCGACGGTCGCACGGCCCTCGCGCCAGTAGGCGGCGCGGCGCGCCAGCGCGAACGCGAGACCGGCCACCGACACCCACAGCAGGACGGTGATGACAAACACGGGGCTCATCGTCAGAAATCCTTGCAAAGGCGCAGCGCGTCGTAGATCGCGCCGTGAATGTTGTGCATCGAGATGCAGTCGCCGACCCGGAACAGCAGGAAGCGGCCGTCGCCGAGCTGCTCGTCGAGACACGGCTGCGGTTCGGACGCGAACAGTTTGTGCACGTCGACCTGGCCGCGATTGACCGATTCAGGCTTCAGCTGCCAGTAAAGCCGGTCGTTCGGCGTACTGCCGTTTTCGATCACCACCTGATCGACCGCGCGCTCCTCCTGCTCCTCGGTGTACTCGTTGCGGATCACGGCGATCTTCTTGCCGTCCTCCTCGTACACCCTGTCGAGCCAGTAATTGGGCGTATGGATCACGCCTTGCGCGTACAGACGGCGATAGAAGATCGGGAACGTGGTGCCGCCGACGTCGTCGGCGACCTTCACGTCGGGCGTGACGATCTCCACGTTGGCGCCGCGGCTCGCGATGAAATCGGCGACGCCCGCGCCGGCATGCGTGCTGACGCCGTCGTACACGAGCACGTTCCTGCCCGGCTCGACTTTGCCGGCCAGCACGTCCCACGAACTGACCGCGAGCCTCGCGTCGACGCCCCACGCCGCGACCTGCGACGTGAACGCCGAACCGCCGGTGGCGAGCACGACGATGTCGGGCTTCTCGGCCATGATGGTCCGCTCGTCGGCGGCGACACCGAGGCGGCGGTCCACGCCGAGGCGCTTCGTCTCCATGTCGAACCAGCGCACGATGCCCGCCATCTGCTCGCGCTGCGGCGCTTTCGCCGCCAGCATGATCTGGCCGCCCACGTGATCGCTCTTTTCGAACAGCACCACGTCGTGACCGCGCGACTTCGCGACGCGCGCCGCTTCGAGCCCCGCCGGCCCCGCGCCGACCACCACGACCTTGCGCTTCGGCCCGCGCGACCTGGCGATCACGTGCGGCATCGTCGCTTCGCGCGAGGTCGCCGCGTTCTGCACGCACAGCACGTCGAGCCCGTTGTACTGACGGTCGATGCAGTAGTTCGCGCCGACGCACTGCCTGATTTCGTCCTCGCGGCCATCGCGGATCTTGATGACCATATGCGGATCGGCGATCTGCGCGCGCGTCATGCCGACCAGATCGACCATGCCGCTCGCGAGCAAGCGCTCGGCCTGGCCCGCGTCGCGAATGCTTTGCGCGTGCATCACCGGCACCTTGACGACCTGCTTGATGCCGGCCGCGAGATGCACGAACGGCTCGGGCGGCAACGCCATCGGCGGCATGCAGTTGGCGAGCGTGTTGTGGGTGTCCGCGCCGGAACCGATCACGCCGAGATAGTCGATCAGGCCGCTTTCGCTCATCGCCTGGGCGATTTCCTTCAGCTGGTCGTGATCGAGCCCGTCTTCATGGAATTCGTCGCCACACATGCGCAGGCCGACGCAGAAGTCGGCGCCCACGGCCGCGCGCACCGCCTGCAACACTTCGACGCCGAAACGCAGGCGGTTTTCGAGCGAGCCGCCCCATTCGTCGGTACGGAAGTTGGTGCGCGGGCTCCAGAACTGATCGATCAGATGCTGGTGCGCCGCCGAGATCTCGATGCCGTCCATGCCCGCATCCTTCACGCGCTTCGCGGCCGCCGCGAAGTCGCCGATGATGCGGCGGATCTCTTCGACCTCGATGATCTTCGCGTTGCCGCGATGCACCGGCTCGCGCACTCCCGACGGCGACATCAGATGCGGCCAGTGCTCGCCGTGAAACGCCGAGCGGCGTCCCATGTGGGTGGCCTGAATCATGATTTTCGCGCCATGCGCATGCATCGCTTCGGCGAGCCGCGCGAGCGGATCGACGATCCGGTCGGTGGCGAGATTCACCGACTTCCACCAGCCTTGCGGGCTGTCGATCGACACCGGGCTCGAACCGCCGCACACGGCGAGTCCGACTCCGCCCTTCGCCTTTTCCTCGTAGTAGCGGATATAACGGTCGCCGGGCAGGCCACCCGGCTCCGCATAGACCTCCGCGTGCGCGGTACTGACGATGCGATTGCGCAGCGTCAGCTGGTTCAACGTGAGCGGCTTGAAAAGGTTCGGGTAACGCATCGCGATCGACCTCGGAATGCCCGGATTAGATTGACGCGAGCGGCGAGACTTCGAACACGCAGTGCTCGTGTCCCTCCGCCGCGCAGCGCGCTTCTTTCGACTGCGACGGCGGGCCCTTGCGCGCGCCGTCGGGCGCGGTATCGTTGACCCAGTCCATCGCGCCCGCGAACCAGCCGGCGAACATGTAGCAAAGCTTGCCGGTCTTGCCCGGTTGCGCGAGCACGAACGACGAGTGCCGCAATTCGATCCGCGCATGCGAGCTGGCCGGATCGGCTTCGATGATCCTGAAGATGCCCCAGCCGCGCTGCGACAGACGGTTCAGGTAATGCTCGAATACCGCCATGCCGGCAAGACCATGTTGCTTCGCTTCCTTCTCGCACCAGAAATAGGCGGACTTGTGACCGGCCTTGTAGAGAATCCCGGCGTACGTATCTCGGCCGAGCGCTTCCTCGACGGCGACGTGGTTGTTGGTGAAGAAGTGGCGCGGCACGTACAGCATCGGCAGCGCGTCGGTGGTCCAGACGCCGGTGTCGGGATCGACGTCGATAGGCAGTTGCGGTTGCATGGGAAGGCTCCGTTTTTATCCGCTATAAAAGAAGGGGTAAAGCTCACACCGTCCAGACTTCGCCGAACACCCGTACCCAGTTTTCGCCCATGATCTTGCGGATGCGCGTCTCGCTCCAGCCGGCGCGTTCCATCGCGGCGGTCAGGTTCGGAAACTCGCCGATCGTGCGAATGCCTTCGGGATTCACGACCTTGCCGAAGTTCGTCAACTGTCGATAACGGCCCTTGTCGTGCGTGATCCAGTCGAAAAACTCGGTGCTGTAGCCCTGCGTGAAATCCGTGCCGATCCCCACCTGGTCCTCGCCGATCAGGTTCACCACGTACTCGATCGCCTCGATATAGTCCTCGACGGTCGCATCCGGTCCGCGCTTCAGGAACGGCGCGAACATCGTCACGCCGACGAAGCCGCCCGCGTCCGCGATCTCCTTCAGCTGCTCGTCGGTCTTGTTGCGCGGATGCTCCTTGAGCCCGGACGGGCAGCAATGCGAATAGCACACCGGCTTCTTCGACGCCGCGATCGCCTCCGACGACGTCTTGCCGCCCACATGCGACAGATCGACCATGATGCCGACGCGGTTCATCTCCTGAATCACTTCGCGCCCGTAGCCGGACAGACCGCCGTCGCGTTCGTAGCAGCCGGTGCCGACCAGGTTCTGCGTGTTGTAGCAAAGCTGCACCACGTTGACGCCGAGATCCTTGAACGCTTCGATATAGCCGAGGTTGTCCTCGAACGCATGCGCGTTCTGGAAGCCGAAGATGATGCCGGTCTTGTTCTCTTTCTTGGCGCGGAAGATGTCGTCGGTGGTGCGCACCAGCGTGAGGATCTCGCTGTATTGGCGGATTTGCTGCTTCATTTCGGCGATGTTGTCGACGGTCTTCTGAAAACTCTCCCAGACCGACACCGTGCAGTTCACCGCGGTCACGCCGCCCTTGCGCATGTCCTCGAACACCGAGCGCTCGAACTTCGAAATGTTCAGCCCGTCGATGATGATGCTGTTCTCGTGCAGTTGACTCATCGTTTGCTCCACGCGTACTCAGTAAATGGGAAAGCGCTCGCACAGCGCGAAAATCTCGCGGCGCACGCGTTGTTCGGTTGCGGCATCGCCTTCGGGCGACACGCGCAGCGCATCGAGCACCTCGACGATCAGACGCCCGACCTCGCGAAACTCGCTGACGCCGAAGCCGCGTGTCGTGGCCGCCGGTGTGCCGAGGCGGATGCCGGAGGTGATGGTCGGCTTCTCCGTATCGAACGGAATGCCGTTCTTGTTGCAGGTGATGCCCGCGCGCTCCAGCGCCTGTTCGACCTGATTGCCCTTGAGCCCCTTCGGCCGCAGATCGACCAGCAGCAGATGGTTGTCGGTGCCGCCCGTCACCAGATCGACGCCGCCCGATGTGAGCACCTCGCCCAATGCCCGCGCGTTCGCGAGCACGCTGTCGATATAGGTTTTGAAGCCCGGCTGCAGCGCCTCGCCCAATGCGACCGCCTTGCCGGCGATCACGTGCATCAGCGGGCCGCCCTGCAAGCCGGGGAACACGGCAGAGTTGATCTTCTTTGCGATCTCCTCGTCGTTGGTCAGCACGAATCCGCCGCGCGGACCGCGCAAGGTCTTGTGGGTGGTCGACGTGACCACGTGCGCATGCGGAACCGGATTGTCATGGCGGCCGGCCGCGATCACGCCGGCGATATGCGCCATGTCCACCATCAGCTTCGCACCGGCGCCATCGGCAATCGCACGCAGCCGCGCGAAGTCGAGCGCGCGCGGATAGGCGGAGAAGCCGGCGATCAGCAGCGTCGGCTTGTGCTGTTGCGCCAGTTCCTCGATCTGCTCGTAGTCGATCAGCATCGTGTCGCGCCGCACGCCGTACTGCACCGCGTTGAACCACTTGCCCGACATCGCGGGTTTCGCGCCGTGCGTCAGATGCCCGCCCGCGTCGAGCGACATGCCGAGCACCGTATCGCCCGGCCTGGTGAGCGCGAGCATCACCGCGCCGTTGGCCTGCGCGCCGGAATGGGGCTGCACGTTGGCAAACTTCGCGTCGAACAGCTGCTTGATACGATCGAGCGCCAGCGTCTCGATCGCGTCGACGTATTCGCAACCGCCGTAGTAACGCTTGCCCGGATGCCCTTCCGCGTACTTGTTGGTCAGCACCGAGCCCTGCGCGTCGAGCACCGCGCGCGACACGATGTTTTCCGACGCGATCAGCTCGACTTGCGACTGCTGACGCTCGAGCTCTTTCAGAATGGCGCCGCGCACGGCCGGGTCGCGCGCCGCTAGCGAGTCGTCGAAGAAGGGATTCGGGTTCGACATGGAAGGTCCGTGAGATCGTTGACGGGAAGGCCGCTACGGGTTGCCAGCGGGATCGCGCTACCGCTTTGCCTTGGGTCTATTCTTGACGGTCGCCCGGCGCGTCTATTTACGAATTCAGACGCGTTCTTTGCCTTTTCCGCCATGCGCAACCTGTTTCGACAAGTCGGCGCGATCCGCGCGCTCAGCGCTGCACTACAACGCAGTATTCCTGCGCCGATCGGGTGCGCTGCAAGGGCGTCGCCGCGCTGTTCCGGTGCCGCGCGGATGGTTTCATCAGTCGATTGCTTAGCTATTCCAGGCTTTGTGCGCAGTATCCAAGGGTTTAGCCTGATGGCACGGTAGTTGCCCTGATACTCAGAATTCAGATAGTCGCCTCCCCACGGCGACGCGACATTTACATCAGGAATCACCGTTCCCATGTCCACCGATCGCACGGCATCGTTGTCGCATTTCGCATTCATGCCGGTCCCCAACTTCACGATGATCGCCTTCTCGAACGCGATCGAAGTGCTACGCATGGCGAACTATCTGACGGGCCAGACGCTTTACCGCTGGTCGATCGTGAGTCCCGCCGGCGGGCCGGTCATGGCGAGCAACGGGCTATCCGTCGATACGGGGCCGGTCGAATGCGTCGGGCAACCCGATATCGTGTTCGTGGTCGGCGGCATCGACGTGCAGCGCTCCACCACCGCCGAGCATCTGTCCGCGCTGCGCCGTTTCGCGCGCATGGGCTGCGTGCTGGGCAGTCTTTGCACGGGCACCTATGCGCTCGCGCGCGGCGGCCTACTGGCCGGTTATGCGTGTGCGATTCATTGGGAAAACATGTCGGCGCTGAAGGAAGAGTTTCCCGATACGCGCTTTCTGAAAGAGCTGTTCGTGATCGATCGCGATCGCGTGACCTGTACCGGCGGCGTCGCGCCGCTCGACATGATGCTGAACCTGATCGCGCCGCGTGTTGGCACCGCTCGGGTCACGCAGATCGCCGAGCAGTTCATCGTCGAACACGTGCGCGACACCAGCGCGCAGCAGAAGATGCCGCTCGTCGCGCGGCTCGGCTCGGCCAACAAGTCGCTGTTCGAAGTGATCTCGCTGATGGAGAACAACATCGAGGAGCCGCTGTCGCGCGAAGAACTGGCGCGCCTCGCCGGCATGTCGCAACGGCAGTTGCAACGGCTGTTCCGCGAACATCTGGGCATGACGCCGACGCACTACTATCTGACACTGCGCCTGCGGCGCGCGCGCGAGCTGCTGTTGCAGACCGACATGTCGATCATGCACATCACGATGGCCTGCGGCTTCCAGTCGGCCTGCCACTTCTCGAAGAGCTATCGCGATGCGTTCGGCACCGCGCCGACGCGCGAGCGTCGCAAGCAGGTGCCTTCGCTATCCGGTGCGCCAGTGATGGCGGCTTGATCAATGAACAGAAGCGCCGCGTGCCCGGCAGGCCACGCAGCGCTTTAGCGGCCAACCAAACTCAAGCCGCCTTCAACAACCCGCGCGGGTCGATCACAAACTTCTTCGGCGCGCCGCCGTCGACGTCTCCATGTTCGTGAGCGGCACGCCGCACATGCTGCGCGGCGCACCGTTTCACCAGCGTAGCGGCCTACAACTTTTTCTTTACCCCCGCGCAACATATCCTCGTTTGCCAGCGGTTCGCAAAAGCCCGATAGTGCTGCCTCAGCCGAATCGCCGATCCACCGATTCACACTCCCCCGACCGAGGACCCGTTTGCCATGAAGACCCGAACGCTCAAACTGATAACAACCGCCACGTTCGCGCTGTTCACGCTCTGCGCGATCTCGCCCGTCGGCCACGCGGCCGAGCCCACCGCCGCGCAACTCCAACCCACCATCGATGCCGCGATCAGGCCGCTGATGGCGAAGTACCATATCGCCGGCATGGCGATCGGCGTGATCGACGACGGCAAGCCCTACGTCTACAACTACGGCGTCGCATCGACGCAAACCGGCAAGCCGGTCACACGCGATACGCTGTTCGAACTCGGCTCGGTCAGCAAGACCTTCACGGCGACGCTCGCGTCGTATGCGCAGCTCGACGGCAAGCTGTCGTTGTCGGATGGCACGGAGCGCTATCTGCCGACGCTGCGCGGCCGCCCGTTCGGCAAAGTCAGCCTGCTGAACCTCGGCACGCACACGCCTGGCGGTCTGCCGCTCCAGGTGCCGGGCGACATCCATAACGACGCGCAATTGCTGCGGTACTTCCACGACTGGGAGCCCGCTCATGCGCCCGGCACGTTCCGCACCTACTCGAATCCCGGCATCGGCACGCTCGGCCTGATCACCGCGAAGACCATGGGACAGGATTTCACCGTGCTGATGCAGCAACGCGTGTTTCCGGCGCTCGGTATGAAGAGCACCTATATCGACGTGCCCGCGGCGAAAATGCCGGACTACGCGCAGGGCTATGCGAAAGACGGTGCGCCGATCCGCCTGACGGGCGGCGTGATTTCCGCCGAAGCGTACGGGGTGAAGTCGACCGCCGCGGATATGCTGCGTTACGTGCAGGCCAACATGAACCTGATTCCGCTCGACAGTCAGTGGCAGCGCGCGATCACGGACACGCATACCGGCTACTTCCAGGCCGGGGTGCTGACTCAGGATCTGATCTGGGAGCAGTACCCGTATCCGGTCGCGTTGCCGACCTTGCTGGCCGGCAATTCGCCGGAGATGGTCCTCAACGGCACGCCGTCGACCGCAATCAAACCGCCGCTGCCGCCGCAGCAGAACGTCTGGATCAACAAGACCGGATCGACCAACGGCTTCGGCGCGTATGTCGCGTTCGTGCCGCAAAAGCGCATCGGTATCGTGATGCTCGCCAACCGCAATTTCCCGAACGAAGCGCGCGTGAGCGCCGCGCATCAGATCCTCACGGCGCTGGATGGCGGCAAGCCCTGATACGGCGTGGACTTACGGGCGCAGCCGCGCACGCGCTGTGCTGGCGATCCGCGCGAGCGCATCCGCGCTCAGACGGGCCGCGATTTTCTCGACGTACGCATGATGCCGCGCTTCGAGCGGCGCACCGAGCTCCCGCGCGAGCAGATAGCGGATCAGCGCAATGCGCCGATGACGCAGCGCGATACTTTGATCGAGCAGCGCGAGCGCGGCGCCGGCATCGCGCTCATCGCACGCGCGTGCCGTGAGAAGCGAGGTGGCCGCGCGTGCCGACGTCATGGCGAAATCGGCAAAGCGAAGCGCGCGTCGCTCAGCACATCAACGGCTCGGCGGCGTCGAGCATGATCCTGACGAAGTAATCCGCGAAACTGCGACGCACGACGATGTCGAAACTGTCGGCGCCCGTGGGCAGCAACGTAATCGACGCCTTGAAATAGTGGCTCTGCGCGCACTGCCCCACCCCGAAAAGTTTGGGATGCAGATCGAGTGGACAGCCGCGCGCGAGCACGTCGCGCGTGCGCGTGCCGGTGATTTCGAGCACCGTATAGCCGCTGCCCACATCGACCGCCGATGCGAACACGCCCGCGAACGCCGCGCCGAGCTTCGCCTGCAACGGCGCCGTGCGCGTCGCATCGTGCGCGGTTTCCGAACGCACGAGCCATTCGTCCGGGCCGAGCCAGACCATGTCGTAGCCGTTGCCGCGCGCGACGGTGTTCGGCTTCTCCGGCGGCTTGCAGCCGATCACCTGTTCCACCGCGCGAATGAACGCCGAGTCGCGCGTATCGCCGCGCACGTTCACGAGTTCGAGAAATGGCCGCTCGCCGAGCCGGAACGCGGCAGTCGCGTTGGCCTGATGCTGTTTCAGCAGCCCATCCACACCGACCAGCGGCGACTCCTGCCACGCGCCGTTTTGCCGCCCGAGCGTGCGGTCCACGATGGACACCGTCCCGCCTGTTTCATTCCACATGTTGACGTGCTCCTTCGCTGTCGTAGAACACCGGACTCGCGATCTTCGCCGCGATCTGTTTGCCGCTCGCGAGCGGAATCGTGACGGTCGTGCCGATCTTGTCGAGACCGCCCTTGACGACCGCCATCGCGATCGAGCGTTGCAGAATCGGGCTGTAATAGCTCGACGTGACGTGCCCGAGCATCGGCGCGGTGTCGCCCTGGAACGGACCGGCGACGATCTGCGAGCCCTCGGGTATCACGAACGACGCATCCTCCGCGAGCAGCCCGACCAGTTGCTTGCGTCCCGCCTTCGCGGTGTCCGAGCGGGCGAGCGAGCGCTTGCCGAGAAAGTCCTTCGACTTCGCGACGAGCCCGCCCATGCCGAGGTCGTGCGGCGTCATCGAGCCGTCCGTATCCTGGCCGACGATGATGTAGCCCTTCTCCGCGCGCAGCACGTGCATCGTCTCGGTGCCGTACGGCGTGATGTCGAACTCCGCGCCCGCGGCCATCAACGCTTCCCACACCGCGCGTCCGACGTTGGCCGGCACGTTCACCTCATACGCGAGTTCGCCCGAGAAGCTGATGCGCATCACGCGCGCCGCCGCGCCCGCGACGGTGCCTTCACGATACGTCATGAAAGGAAACGCCGCGTTCGCGAACTCGATGTCGTCGCAGACCTTTTGCAGCACCTTGCGGCTCATCGGGCCGACTACCGCAAAAGTAGCCCAGTGATCGGTGACCGACGCGAGCCGCACGCGCAGGTCGGGCCATTCGGTTTGCAGCCAGCGTTCGAGCCACGTGAGCACACGCGCCGCGCCGCCGGTGGTGGTCGTCATCATGTAGTGCTGCTCGGCGAGGCGCACGGTCACGCCGTCGTCGAAGATCATGCCGTTTTCGTCGAGCATCAGGCCGTAGCGGCACTTGCCGACTTCGAGCTTGGTCCACGGATTCGTGTACACCCAGTTCAACAGTTTCGCGGAATCGGGGCCCTGAATATCGATCTTGCCTAGCGTCGACGCATCGAGGATGCCGACGCTCGTGCGCACCGCGAGCGCTTCGCGCGCAACCGCCGCGTGCAGATCCTCGCCCGCTTTCGGGTAATACCACGGACGCTTCCAGTTGCCGACGTCCTCGAACGCCGCGCCGTGTTCCACGTGCCATTCGTGCACCGCCGTCTTGCGCACCGGATCGAGCAATTCGCCCAATTCCCGGCCGGCGAAAGTGCCGAACGTGACCGGCGTGTAGTTCGGCCGGAACGTCGTCGTGCCGGTCTCGGGAATGGTCTTACCGAGCGCCTGGGCGAGAATCGCCATGCCGTTGATGTTGCCGAGCTTGCCCTGGTCGGTGCCGAAGCCCATCGCGGTGTAGCGCTTCACGTGTTCGACGGATTCGAAGCCTTCGCGCGCCGCGAGGAAGATATCGGCCGCCGCGACGTCGTTCTGGAAATCGACGAACTGCTTGGGCCCGCGCGTGGCCAACTCGCGTCCGCCGACGAGCCACAGCGGTTCCAGATTCGTTTCGCTCAGTTCGGCGACCTGCACCGGCTTTGGCCGCGCGACGATGTGCCCGGCGGCGCGCGCCGCTTCGACGCCGGCGTCGAGCGCGAAGCGGATGCCCTGGCCGAGCGTGAAGTCGCCCGCGCAGGCGCCGACGCTGGTCTCAGGCTGGACCGCCTTGCCCGGCACGAAGCAGGCCTTGTCGTCATGCCAATGGGCCTTGCCGCCCGACTGCGCGAACAGATGCAGCACTGGGCTCCAGCCACCCGACATCGCGAGCAGATCGCACGGCAGTTGGCCCTGCTGAGCGGTGATTTGCCCTTTCGCATACGAGGCGAGCGACACCGACGCGACGCGCAGCTTGCCATGCGCCGCCGTGACGACCGTGCCGTTCAGCACCTTGATGCCATGGCGGCGCGCGAGCGCGGGCAGCGTGCCCTTCGATTCGCCCGCGCGCGGATCGATGACGCTCACCTGCGCGCCGGCCGCTTTCAGGTCGAGCGCGCATTGATAGCCGTCGTCGTTGTTCGTGAACACGATCGCATTGCGTCCCGGCAGTACCGCATACCGATGCAGATAGCTCGACACCGCCGACGCGAGCATCACGCCAGGCAGATCGTTGTTGCCGAACACGATCGGCCGTTCATGCGCGCCGGTCGCGAGAATCACGCGTTTCGCGCGGATCTTCCACAGCAGTTCGCGCGTGCCCTTGCGCTGCGACACGGGCAGATGATCGGTCAGGCGCTGGGTGACCGTGACGAGATTGTGGTCCTGATAGCCGAACGCGGTGCTGCGGCTCAGGATCTTCACATCGGGCAACCGCCGCAATTCGTCCTCGATTTTCTGCACCCACCGCAGCGCGGGCTTGCCGTCGATCTCCGCGCCGCAGGACAGCAGCGAGCCGCCCAGCTCGGGCTGATCGTCGACGAGCGTCACGCGCGCGCCGGACAAGGCCGCCGCGTGCGCGGCCGCGAGCCCGGTCGGGCCGCCGCCGACGACCAGCACGTCGCAATGCGCGAAGCACTTGTCGTAGCGGTCCGCGTCGCGCTGTCGCGGCGCGGTGCCGAGGCCGGCCGCGTCGCGAATCGCTTCCTCGTACTTCAGCCAGAGTTTGCGCGGCCACATGAAGGTCTTGTAGTAGAAGCCCGCCGGAATGAAGCGCGCGATCTTCTGGTTGATCGCCATGCGGTCCTTCTCGATGCTCGGTTTCGCGTTCACGCTGCTCGCGACGAGCCCCTGGTACAACTCCACTTCGGTGGCGCGCGCGTTCGGCACCGTATAGGCGCCGGTCTCGAGCTGCACGACCGCGTTCGGCTCCTCGACGCCCGCGGTCACGATGCCGCGCGGCCGATGATATTTCCAGCTGCGCGCGACGAAATGCATGCCGTTCGCGAGCAATGCGGACGCGAGCGTATCGCCTTGATAACCCTGATACTCGACGCCGTTGAACGTGAAGCTCAGCGCGATCGCGCGATTGATGCGCCCGCCGGTCGGGAGTCGGTCTTTCTGGCTCATGATGCTTTGCCCTCTTGTGCCTTTACCTGTGCGTTTGCTGCCTGTGTATCGGTACTGTCCAGCGCCAGCAACGGACGCTCGAACGTCTGATAGCCCTGGAACGCATAGCTGACGGTGTCGCGCTGCGCCTTGAACCAGCGGCGGCAGCCCTGCGTGTGGAACCATTGCTCGCGATGCACGCCGCGCGGGTTCTTGCGCATGAAAAGGTAGTCGCCCCATTCTTTGTCGGTGAGCTTGTCCGTGTCGAGCGGGCGGGCGATGTCCGCCTCGCCGCCGCACGAGAATTCGGTTTCGGCGCGGGGACCGCACCAAGGGCATTCGATCAGCAGCATCTGTGTCTCCTTGTCGACTAGTGGGCCACGGCGGCAGCGCCATGCTCATCGATCAGATGACCGGTATAGAACCGGTCCAGCGAAAACGGCGCGTTCAACGGATGGGGTTCGTCCTTCGCGATCGTGTGCGCATAGACCCATCCCGAGCCGGGCGTCGCCTTGAAGCCGCCCGTTCCCCAACCGCAGTTGAAATACAGCCCCTTCACATCGGTCTTGCTGATGATCGGGCACGCGTCCGGCGACACGTCGACGATGCCGCCCCACTGCCGGTTCATCCGCACGCGGGAAAACACCGGGAACATTTCGACGATCGCCTCGAGCGTGCCCTCGATGACCTGGAAGCTGCCGCGCTGCCCAAATCCGGTGTACTGATCGACGCCCGCGCCGATCACGAGATCGCCCTTGTCGGACTGGCTGATATACGCGTGGACCGCATTCGACATCACGACCGTGTTGACGACCGGCTTGATCGGCTCCGACACCAGCGCCTGCAACGGATGGCTTTCGAGCGGCAGCCGCACGCCGGCCATGTCGGCGAGCGTCGACGTGTTGCCGGCCGCGACCACCGCGACCTTCTTCGCCTTGATGAAACCCTTCGTCGTGTCGACGCCCGTCACCTGGCTGCCGTCGCGGCGAATGCCGACGACCTGGCAGTTCTGCACGATATCGACGCCGGCCTGATCGGCGCCGCGCGCGAAGCCCCACGCCACCGCATCGTGCCGCGCCACGCCGCCGCGCCGCTGGATCGATGCGCCGAGCACCGGGTAGCGGCTGTTCAGATTGATGGTCGGCTCGAGTTCCTTGATCTGCGCGGGCGTGAGAAATTCGGCGTCGACGCCGTTCAGGCGGTTCGCGTTGACGCGGCGTTCGGTGTCGCGCACGTCCTGCAGCGTATGCGCGAGATTCATCACGCCGCGCTGGCTGAACATCACGTTGTAGTTCAAATCCTGCGCGAGCCCTTCCCACAGCTTCATCGCCTTCTCGTAGAGCGCGGCGGATTCGTCCCACAGGTAGTTCGACCGCACGATCGTCGTATTGCGCGCGGTGTTGCCGCCGCCGATCCAGCCCTTCTCGAGCACCGCGACATTGCGCACGCCATGCTCCTTCGCGAGGTAGTACGCGGTCGCGAGACCGTGCCCGCCGCCGCCGACGATCACGACGTCGTATTCACGTTTAGGCTCGGGGCTGCGCCATTGCCGCTCCCAGTTCTCGTGATACGACATCCCGTTGCGTAGCAGGCTGAATATCGAATAGCGGCTCATCGTCGTTCCTTTGCGGTTTTGCAGATGCGGTGTAGCGGTTCAACACTCGATGACGTTCACGGCCAGTCCGCCGCGCGACGTCTCCTTGTATTTCGTCTTCATGTCGGCGCCGGTTTCGCGCATGGTGCGGATCACACTGTCGAGCGACACCACGTGCTTGCCGTCGCCCTTCATCGCGAGGCGGGCCGCGTTGATCGCCTTGATCGCGCCCATCGCGTTACGCTCGATGCACGGAATCTGCACCAGCCCGCCGACCGGATCGCAGGTCATGCCGAGGTTGTGTTCCATGCCGATTTCGGCGGCGTTCTCGACCTGGGTGGGCGTGCCGCCCATCACGGCCGCAAGCGCGGCGGCGGCCATCGAGCAGGCCACGCCCACTTCGCCCTGGCAGCCCACCTCGGCGCCGGAGATCGACGCCGTTTCCTTGTAGATGATGCCGATCGCCGCGGCGGTCAGCAGGAAGTCGACGATGCCGGCGTCGTTCGCCGCATGCATGAATTTCACGTAGTAGTGCAGCACTGCCGGGATCACGCCGGCCGCGCCATTGGTCGGCGCGGTGACGACCCGGCCGCCCGCGGCGTTCTCCTCGTTGACGGCCATCGCGTACAGGTTGACCCAGTCGAGCATCGACAGCGGGTCGCGCAGCGATTCCTCCGAGCGTGCGCGCAAGCGCTCGCACAGCTCGGCCGCGCGACGCTTCACGTGCATCGGGCCGGGCAACTCGCCGCGCGCCTTGCAACCGCGCTCGACACATGCGGCCATCGTGCGCCAGATCGCCAGCAGGCCCTCGCGCACGTCGGGCTCGGGCCGGGTCGCGCATTCGTTGCGCAACGTCACTTCGGCGATGGACAGGCCGCTTTCGCGGCACACGCGCATCAGATCGTCGCCGGTGCGAAACGGATACGGCACCTCCGCGTTGGCGCGCCGGCCGTTCACGCGATCGCCGTCGCGATTGACGACGAAGCCGCCGCCGATCGAGAAGTACTCTTTTTCGACGAGCAGTTGACCGTTCTCGTCGAAGGCCTGGAAGCGCATGCCGTTCGGATGCACGACGCCCGAGCCCGGCGCGCCCGGCATCAGCTTGCGCAAGAAGCCGACATGTTCGCGCTCGTCGAACGCGACCGGATGCTTGCCGAGCAGCACGAGCTGGCGGGTCTCGCGGATCGCGCGCAGCCGCGGCTCGATCAGCTCAGGATCGAGCCGGTCGGGCAGATTGCCTTCGAGGCCGAGCAGCACCGCCTTGTCGGTGCCGTGGCCCTTGCCGGTCGCGCCGAGCGAGCCGAACAGCTCGGCTCTGACGCGCCGCACGAAGCCGAGCAGATTCGCGTCCTCGATGTGCGATGCGAAGCGGCATGCGGCGATCATCGGCCCGACCGTGTGCGAGCTGGATGGACCGATGCCGATCTTGAACAGATCGAAGACGCTGACGTTCATGGCGTGCCTCGTGCGTTGTGTCTTGCGTGTTGCGATGGCCGGAAGCGCTTCGACTCGACTCATGCGCCCGGACGGAATGTGCGTCTATTGCACCGCACGCCGGGCCGGATCGATAGAATAAAAACGGCATCGCAATGGGATGGCGTCGTCAGGTGAACCGCCAGGCGGGTCTTCCGGCGCATTTGCGATGACTTGGGACGCATTTGCGACAGGCGGCCCGATTGCGGCCGGCAATGCTGAAGGTCCGTGGTGCTATCCTCGCTTCACCGTTTCGGTCAACGTTCGTTCCTCTTTCGCCGTTCTTTTCACCGACCCGCCGCGCGCATGAATTCCGCTGAAACGCTTGCCCCTCCCTCACTCGACACAGCCACGAAGCAGCGCATCCGCTTCGGCATTGTCCTGCTGCCGAACTTCACGCTGACCGCATTCGCGGGTTTCGTCGACCTGCTGCGCCTGTCCGCCGACGAAGGCGACTTCAGCAAGCCGGTGCGCTGTTCGTGGAGCGTGATCGGGGAAACCCTGGCCCCGGTGCGGGCGAGTTGCGGCATCCAGATCACGCCGTGGGAAACCTTCGAGACCGCCGGGAAGTTCGACTACGTGGTGGTGGTCGGCGGACTGCTGCACTCGGGGCCGGCCGCGAGCGAGGCGACGCTCGCGTTCATCCGCCGCGTCGCCGCCCGCGACGCGACGCTGGTCGGCATGTGCACCGGCGTGTTCTCGCTGATGCGCGCGGGCGTGCTCGACGGCCATCGGATCTGCGTGAGCTGGTTTCACTACTGGGATTTCATCGAGCGCTTTCCGTCGGTCGACGAACAGATGCTGGTCGCCGACCGGCTGTTCGTGATCGACCGGCGGCGCATCACCTGTTCCGGCGGCCGCGCGTCGATCGACGTCGCCGCCGCGATCCTGCTGCGTCATTTCGAAACCGCCACGGTGCAGAAGGCGCTGCGCATCCTGCTCGTCGACGACCTGCAGAAAGGCAACGCGCCGCAGCCTCATCCCCCCGGTCTCGCGCCGGCCTCGCATCCGAAGGTCAAGCGCGCGATCCTGCTGATGGAGCAGCACGTGGGCCGCGCGCTGCCGCTCGACCAACTGGCGGGCAAGCTCGATCTGTCGCCGCGTCAGCTCGAACGGCTGTTCAAGGCACAGACCGGCAAGGCGCCGCAGGCCTACGCGAAGCAGGTGCGCCTGCGCACCGCCGCGTGGTTGTTGACGAGCTCAGACAAAACCGTCGCCGATATCGCGTCGAGCTGCGGCTTTTCGGACGCCTCGCACCTGGGACGGGAATTTCGCAAACAGTTCGGCGTGCCGCCGATGATGTATCGCGAACAGCGCGGCACGGCGGAGCAAGCCGACGACGGCTCGTGCTACGACGAAACGTTTCCGGGCCGCGCGCAGGCGATCTGAATCCGCGCGGCATGCGAGGCCGCGGCACCCGCTACTCCGGCATGCGCCGCTCGACGCTCGGCGCATGTCCGAACTGCGCGCGATAGGCCTTGCTGAAATGACACGGAGAATGAAAACCGCACACCATGGTCACGCGCGCGATCGACGCATCGGTATTGCGCAGCAGATCGCGCGCGCGGCGCAGCCGCAAGCTCAGGTAGTAATGCGTCGGCGACACGTTCAGGAATAGCTTGAACATCCGTTGCAAATGACGCTGCGACAGGTTGACGAGCCGGGCGAGTTCGTCGAGCGATAGCGGCTCCTCGATGTTCGCTTCCATCAGCCGCACCACTTCGATCAGTTCGGTGCGCGACAGGCCGACCCGCGCGTCGACCGGAATGTGCTGGTAATCGGTCGAGCCGCGAATCCGCTCGACGATGAATTGCTCGGACACCTGCGCGGCCACCGAGGCCCCCAGCCGCATGCCCACCAGATGCAGCATCAGATCGAGCGGCGCGGTTCCGCCGGTGCAGGTCAGCCGGTCGCGGTCGATCACGAACAGTTCGTCGTCGAAATGCACATGCGGATAGCGCTGGTGCAACGGCGACATGTCCTCCCAATGCACGGTCGCGCGATAGCCGTCGAGCAGCCCGGCCGCGAGCAGCGCATACGGACCCGTGCAGATCCCGCCGAGCGGCACGCGGTGCGCGGCCGCCTCGCGCAGCAGCGCGATCACCGCGTCGTTCACATACTCGCGCACGTGCCAGCCCGCGCACACGAACAGCAGGTCCGGCATGCCGGCCTCGGCGAGCGTGGTGGTCGGTTTCACCGTGATGCCGTTGCTCGCGCGCGCCGGCTCGCCGTCCGGCGTGATCACGGACCACCGGTAGTGCTGCGCGCGGCCCACGTAGTTCGCCATGCGCAGCACCTCGACCGCGCTCGTGAACGCGATCATCGAGAAGTTCGGCAGCGTCAGGAAGCCGACGTGCGCGACGGCGCACAGCCGCGCATCGGCTTCGGCGGAGGCGATTGCGTCGCGCTTCATGGACGTATCGAATCAGGCCATCAACCGTGTTGCGCCGCCGGCTCGCGGCGCACTTTCATCGCATTGCGCAAACCGGCGAACAGGGGCGCGCGTACCTTGCCCGGCGCCCGGCCGAAGCTCTCGGTGATGCGGTCCAGAATGATCGCCAGCATCACGACCGACATCCCGCTTTCGAAGCCGAGTCCGATATCGAGCCGCTGGATGCTCGCGAGTACGTCGTTTCCAAGGCCGCCCGCGCCGACCATCGACGCGATGATCACCATCGACAGCGCCATCATGATGGTCTGGTTCACGCCGGTCATGATCGACGGCAGCGCGTTCGGAAACTGCACCTTGTACAGCAGTTGCCACGGCGTGCAGCCGAACGCCTGTCCCGCTTCGACGATTTCGCGATTCACGTGCTTGATGCCGAGCGCGGTCAGACGCACCGCGGGCGGCATCGCGAAGATCACCGTCGACAGGATGCCCGGCACGCGGCCGAGACCGAACAGCATCGCGGCCGGAATCAGGTAGACGAACGCGGGCATCGTCTGCATCAGATCGAGCACCGGGCGCACGATCATTTCGATGGCGCGGCTCTTCGCCGTCCAGATGCCGAGCGGCACGCCGAGCACGAGACTGATCACCGTCGATGACAGCGTGAGGCCGAGCGTGATCACCATCTGATCCCAGAAGCCGGTGCCGTAGATCAGCAGCAGCGCCGCCAGCGTGAACAGCGCGAAGCGCCAGCCGACGCGCCACAAGCCGATGCCGACGAAAAACGCCATCAGCGCCCACATCGGCACGGCCTGCAAACCGTGCTCGACCGCCGCGGCGAAACTCTCGATGACCTTGCCGATCGTGTCGAAGGTCTGCGCGTCGTGATCGAGCAGGTAGTGAACGCCGTGATCGACCCACGCGCCAACTGGAATGACTTCAGACATGAGAACCTCGATGGCGCGTGAGAACGTTCAGCACGTTCGTCTTGTTGACCGAACCGCAGTACGAGCCGTCCGCTTCGACGACCGGCAGCGGCGCGCGGCTCGCCACCACGCGCGCGACCACGTCGTCGAGCGGCGCGCTGCGGCGGATGCATTCGATCTGGTTGAGCTGCGGCGACGCGCTGCCCGTCGCATCGCGGCACACGAAGCCGCGAATCCGGCGCTCGCTATCGAGCACGAACGCGTAGTCGGCGCTGCCGTTGAGCGTCGCGGCGACGCTCGACGCATCGATCTGCGGCGCGTGCATCAGCGGCACGTCGTCGGTCTGCATCAGATCGCCGGCCGTCAGATAGCGGCTCGTGTCGATGCCTTCGAAGAACGCTCGCACGTAGTCGTCGGCCGGGTTCTTGATGATTTCGCGCGGCGTTCCGATCTGCACCACACGGCCGCCTTCCATGATCGCGATGCGCGTGCCGATGCGCATCGCCTCCTCGAGATCGTGCGACACGAACAGGATCGTGCGCTGCTGCTCGCGTTGCAGATCGAGCAGCACGTTCTGCATCTCCTTGCGCTTGAGCGGATCGAGCGCGGAGAACGCCTCGTCCATGATCATCAGCGACGGGTTGACCGCGAGCGCGCGCGCGAGCCCGACGCGCTGCTGCATGCCGCCCGACAACTCGGCCGGCAGTTTCTGCGCGAACGGTGCAAGGCCGACCTGTTCGAGCACCGTCAGCGCCCGCGCCTCGCGCTCCTTGCGGCCGACGCCCGCGACTTCGAGGCCGAACGCCGCGTTGGCCAGCACGTTGCGCTGCGGCATCAGCGCGAAGGACTGGAACACCATGCTCATGTCCTTGCGGCGCAGCGCGGTCAGCTCGGCGCGCGGCACGCCCGCGACATCGCGGCCGTCGATCAGCACCTTGCCGGCGCTGGGCTCGACGAGCCGATTGATCAGGCGAATCAGCGTCGACTTGCCCGAGCCGGACAGGCCCATCAGCACGAAGATCTCGCCCTCGCGAACCTCGAACGACGCGTTGTGGACGCCGACGATCTGACCGGTGCGGGCAAACACCTCTTCTTTCGTGGCGCCGCTGGCCAGCATCGCGAGCGCCTGTTTCGGGTTGCTGCCGAACACCTTGCACAGCCCTTCGACCACGACCTTGGGGGAATTCATCGAGTGCTCTCCTCGCTTGCGGACGTCCGTCCGCGCTGTGCCTACATAGTTGCCAGAAAAAAGTGCGGCTAACCGACTAATTCCGACAACCACATGAGGAAATGCGACACCCGGCCATGTCGTGGACGCTCGGCGCGGCGAGCAAACCCTTGGGAGAACGTTGTGGGAGAAAGGATTGACGCGGGTTGGCCCGCGCGCGGAGCGTGTCGCGACATAGCAAGCGGCGCTCCCGGACGGCGGCGGGCGCGAGGCGCCTGAGAGGCGCCGGGTTCAGGAAATCGACACGCCCAGCAAGCGCCCGACGCCGAACGTGAACCCTGCCGCGATGAGCCCGATGACGACCTGGCGCAGCGCCGAAAACCCCGCGCTGCGTCCGTTGAACAACGACGTGAACACGCCGATCGACGCGAGCGCCAGCATGCTCAGCACGACACACTGAACGATTGCGCTGACGCCACGCGTCCACAGGAAAGGCATCACCGGGAAAATCGCGCCGAGCGAGAACAAGCAGAACGACACACCCGCCGCCGACCACGGATTGCCGCCCAGTTCCGCCGGATCGAGACCGAGCTCCTCGCGCGTGAGGGTGTCGAGCGCCTTGTCCTTGTCGCGCATCATCTGCGAGGCCACGCGTTTCGCCTCGCTCGCGTCGAGCCCTTTCGCGCGGTAGATCAGCGTGAGCTCGTGCTCCTCCGCTTCGGGCTGTTCTTCGATCTCCTCGGCTTCCTTGGCGATCTGCGTGCTCGCGAGTTCGCGCGCATTGGTGACCGACAGCCATTCGCCGAGCGCCATCGAACAGGCACCGGCGATCAGCCCGGCGAGGCCGGTCAACAGGATCGCCTTGTTGCCGGTGCCCGCGCCGGCGACGCCCATGATCAGGCAGAAGTTGGACACGAGGCCATCGTTCGCGCCGAGAACCGCCGCGCGCAGATCGTTGCCCGCCGCGGCGCCCTTGTGCCACGACTCGGCCGCGGCAATGCGCGCGCCGGACGACAGGTTGGCATTGCCGGTGCTCGCGAGCGTCTGCACGACGGCCGCGTGATGATGTTCGTCGGCCGACATGTGGCCCGCGTCGCGTTGGCCTTGATATTTGTTGCGGTCCGCGTATTCGGCTGCGGCGAGCGTCGGCAGCACGAAGTCCGCGCCGCACACGCGCACGAGCCCCTTCATCAGACGCGTCTTGACCGCATGGCCACGGCCCTTCGGTTCGATGCCATTGGCTCTGAGCTTGTCGGCCCACACTTGCGCGTGGCTGTGTTCGGATTGCGCGAGATCCTGATAGACCTGCTTGCGGGTCTCGTCTTTCTCGACCTGCGCGAGCGTCTCATAGAGGGCGGCGCTGTGCAGTTCGTCGGAGAGATTCGCCTTGTAGCGTTTCACTTCATGTTTCGTTGCCATGATCGCGCCTCGCAACTGCCCGGCGCCTCATCAACGATGAATGTCACGCCGGGCGTCCGCCTGTCCGTTACTGGCTGGCAGGCGCACCAACGCCGGCCTTCTTCTGGGCTGCCTGCAGCTTGTCCGGATAGTTCGGATCGTTCTGCGCCGGCTGGTAGCCCGCGTCTTCGAGTTTCTTCAACTCGGCGTTCTTTTTCGCGCGGGCCTGTTTGCGCTCTGCCTTGCGCTCGGCCTTGGTCGGCTTTGGGGTGGTCGTCGTCGCGCCTTCCTGGGCTGCGGCATCCGTCGAGCCCTGCGCGAGCGCGAGCGGAATCGTACCGGCCATCAGTGCGACGGCCGAAACCCCCAGCATGATTCGTTTAATGGCGAAGCTCTTCATCACTGATATCCCCTGAAAAAATTGGCAATAACGTACGAATTGCGGGTGCGAATCGTGAACCACACGCCGGGTCGCGCAGCCTCCACGCGAACCCGTCAACGGGAGCTTACTGCCAAATAACGGGATGCGGGTCGGGAGCGTGGACGGCCCCCGGCGGCCTCGCTTTCAGAATTCTCCGGGTTTTGTTGAGATTGACTCATGAACAATAGTGGCGCGGATCGATTTCATCATCTACTCGGACCGTCGCTTCATTCACATCTTTCCGCCGATCGTGCTCTATCTATGAAACGCATCTCTACGCGTGTCGCATTGTTAGCGGGTCTCATTGCCGTGCTTTATCTCGGTCTGTTCGACCATACTCCGCAAGGAAGCGAGTGTCGCAAATCGGCACCTGTCCACGGCCTGTACACGGCCTGTACACGGCAGAGCTTTGCCTGTTGCGATGGATTCCGGGCCGCAGTGGAAGCCCTGAATATGTCGGCAGGCTATTCGATGCAAAAACCGGGAAGCTGCTTGCACAGCGCACGTTCAGCACGCCTGTCCCCGATCTTTTCTGGTCAACGGGTCTGCGATACTCGCTGAATCCGTATTCGCCGCCCCGTTATCTCGGTCCGTCCGTCGAATTTTCCCGCGGAGATGGCGGTGAAGGAGATTCGAGTATTTCGTTACCTCCGTCGTTCTGGGACAAACTAGCCGCCGCGCGCCCGCGCTTATAGTCGGCTGCGTCGTATGCCGGTGCCTGTGTCTCACCGTGCTGGAATCAAGCCGCACGCACCTCCTTCCGCGATTCGGTTTTTTGGCACGTCCGCGCCGTCAGGAGTATCTTTTAACCGCGCCGGAAGCGCCAAAACCACCACTCCTCTACAAGACAGACGCTTCCCAGAGTCCAGACCTGCTCGACAAAGCGCGACGTTTCTAACATGCAACGAAGCGACATCAACTTATCGAGGATGGTGAAACAGTGAAAACAGTCAATCTTTTGAAGGTGCTCGGTATTGCATTGTGCGTGGCAACCGCATCCAGCGCCTATGCCCAGGCGAGCGACGCGCAGGCGCCCGCCGCCACGGCAGCCGCGCCGGCCCCGACCGCCCCGTCGACGCGTGCGGCGGATCGCAAGCTCGGCCGCGACGTGCGGCACGCGCTCGGTAAAGCGCCCGGCTTCAATGTATCGAACGTGTTCGTGCGGGCGCGCGGCGGCGCGGTGACGTTGACCGGCTCGGTGCCTCAGGGCGACATGATCCAGCAGGCCGGCGATGTTGCGAAAGGCGTGCCGGGCGTGACCTCGGTGACCAACAGACTCACCCTGAACCTGCCATCCCGCGGGAGTGGCGGGAGCTGAGCACAAGTTGGACGCAACTCAGCGCCGCACCAAGCCCACCACGTATCTGCACACCTCGGTGCCCGCATTGAAGAACTCGCATTCGACCGGCGCACCGAGTTGCAAACAATCCCCCGCTTCGAGCCGGTGCGTCAGCGCGCCCTCGCGAAACGTCAGCACCCCTTGCGTGACCCAGATCTGCTGATGCTGAAACACGAACGCATCCGACGGATAAGGCACTCTCACCCCAGTCGGCAATTCGATTTCGAGCAGTTCCAGCACGCCGCCGGTCGGCGGTGAAATACGCCGCCGCGTATAGCCGGTTTCGGGGTCCTCCCACAGCGGCTGGTCCGCATGACGCACGAGCCGCTCGCCGGTCTGCTCGGCGAGTGCGAGCAACGTGGACAGCGTCAGCCCGAACGCGCCCGACAGCCGCCCGAGCACCGTCGCGGTCGGACTCGCCTCGCCACGCTCGATCTTGCTGATCATCGCCTTCGATACACCCGAGCGCTCGGCCAGCTCGGCGAGCGACCAGTTGCGCGCCTCGCGCTCGGTCTTCACGCGCGCGGAGATCGCCTGCGTCAGATCGATGGCGGAAGTTTCGGACATGGCGGGGTCGTCGTTGCGCAAGTGGGGGGCACCTTCCGCTCGGTCATTGCTTCATTCCATCGTCCTTGCGGTCTTCATCTTCGGCATCCTGGCACGCAGCAGGCAGTTGTTTCAGTAGCGCTGGTAGCGCCGTTTGCACTGCAAGCATCGGTTGCGGCTTGCTGCATGTGGTCGAGGTAGTCCGGCAAGCGGTTCTCGTTCATACCGGCTGCGCCTGCGCAAGCACCTTGGCCCGGAACTTCTGCGGCAGGTCGGCCGGGGTCAGCAGATCGACGTGGACGCCGAGTAGCGCTTCCAGTTCATCCTGCAACCCCCCCAGGTCGAACAGCGTCGCCCCTGGCAGCGCATCGACCAGCAGATCGAGGTCGCTGCCGTCCCGGTCGGTGCCGTGCAGCACCGAGCCGAACACGCGCGGGTTCGCTGCGCGGAAGCGACTCGTCGCTTCGCGCACTACGCTGCGCTTCATGTCGAGAACAACGGACGGTCGCATGGGCATCCTTTCTTATCGAAACTCATCGAGACGATAAGCGATTGAGTCGAGACTCGCAATGCCTTCACCTCCCGTGCCATGCCGGTTGCGTTGGCGGGCTTGCTGCCCCGGCACGGCCTACGCCAGGCTGATTACCTTTGACGCAGCAGCGCCAGGATCAGCGCAGACCAGTTCAGGCCGCTACGACCACTGCAACCGGCACAGCCAGCCGACAACGTCTTGCATAGTGATTTTTCGTCCACTATATTAAACGCAACGCCATCGCCCGAACCCGCTCGTCAGCCGGAACACACCATGCCGAAGGAAATCGTTCTCAACGCGTTCGACATGAACTGCGTAGGCCACGTCCAGCAAGGGCTGTGGACCCATCCGCGCGATCAGTCCACGCGCTACACGGATCTGCAGTACTGGACCGACTACGCGCGCAAGCTCGAAGCGGGCCTGTTCGACGGCATCTTTTTCGCGGACGTGGTCGGCGTGTACGACGTCTACGGCGGCAGCCCGGACGCGGCAATCGGCGGCGCCGTGCAGGTGCCGGTCAACGATCCGACGCTGCTGATTCCGGCGATGGCCGCGCTCACGCGGCATCTGTCGTTCGGCGTCACGTCGAATCTGTCGGTCGAGCAGCCGTTTCTGTTCGCGCGCCGCATGTCGACGCTCGATCATCTGACGCGCGGCCGGGTCGGCTGGAACATCGTGACCGGCTATCTGGACAGCGCATCGCGCGCGATCGGCCTGAGCGGCCAGATGGCGCACGACGACCGCTACGATCTCGCCGACGAGTACATGGAGCTCGTGTACAAGCTGTGGGAATGCAGTTGGGAAGACGGCGCGGTGCTGCGCGACAAGGCGCGCGGCGTCTATGCGGACGCGTCGAAAGTCCACGTGATCCATCACCACGGCAAGCAGTACCGCGTCGATGCGATGCACCTCGCGGAGCCGTCGCCGCAGCGCACGCCGGTGCTGTATCAGGCCGGTTCGTCCGCGCGCGGCAAACAGTTCGCGGCGGCACACGCGGAGTGTGTGTTCGTCAACGGCCAGGCGAAGCCGGCGGTCAAGACGATCGTCGACGACATCCGCGCGCACGCGGTCGCCGGCGGCCGCCGCGCCGACGACATCAAGGTACTGCTCGGCCAGACCGTGATCACCGGCCGCACCGATCAGGAAGCGCGGGAGAAATTCGAGGAGTACCGCCGCTATGTGAGCTCGGAGGCGGCGCTGGTGCATGCGGCCGCGTCGCTTGGCATCGACTTCGCGCGCTACGACCTCGACGAGCCGATCGAAACGGGCAAGAGCCAGGCGATCGTGTCGAACGTCGAAGCGATGACGCGCGCGGCCGGTCCGCAATGGACGAAGCGCAAGCTGCTCGAACAGATGGTGCTCGGCAGCCGCCAGCAGCCGCTCGTCGGTTCAGCCGACAAAATCGCCGACGATCTGATCGCGTGGACCGAGGAAACCGGTGTCGATGGCTTCAATCTGTCGCGCACCGTCGTGCCCGAGTGCTTCGACGATTTCATCGAACTGGTCGTGCCGCGGCTACAGGAACGTGGCGCGTACAAGCGCGCGTATCGTGACGGCACGCTGCGCGAAAAGCTGTTCGGCCACGCGCGGCTGCCTGAGAGCCACACGGCGGCGCGCTTCCGTTCGCCGGCTTGCGCGGCGGCGCCGGACGACGAGGCTCGCGGCTAACTCGACCACCGTTGTTTTGGCGAACCCCGACTTCCAGCAGAGGTCCCCATGCTTGACAAGAGCACGTTCCGCGACGCGATGGCCGGGCTTGGCGCGGCCGTCAACATCATCAGCAGCGACGGCAAAGCCGGACTTGCGGGCTGCACCGCGTCGGCGGTCTGCGGCGTCACCGACGAGCCGCCCACCCTGCTCGTTTGCATCAACCGCAGCAGCCGCAACAACGCGGCGTTTCGCAGCAACGGCAAGCTCTGCGTGAACGTGCTGCGCGCCGAGCAGCAGGCGCTTGCCGCGCACTTCGCCACCAGCGCGCTCGCGATCGAAGAGCGCTTCGCCGCCGCGCAATGGGACGACCTCGCAACCGGCGCACCGGTGTTGCAGGACGCGCTCGCGTCGCTTGACTGCGAGATCGAGTCGGTGACCGAAGTCGGTACGCACACGGTGTTCTTCTGCGCGGTGAAAGCCGCGCGCACGCAGGGCGCAGGCGATGCGCTGATCTACTACGGCCGCCGCTATCATCGCGTCGGCGAGCGCTCGGTTCACGCGACGCCCGCCGCTTCACCTGCCCCGCCCCACCCTCGCCAACGGCCCGGCCGCGATCGTCCGGCCGAATAGCGCGGCCGCGGTGCGCTCCGGATCGAGCGCAATACCTTCGCTCGCTGCACCGACGATCAATGCGTCGAGCAAAGCAGTCAGCGTCGGCTCACGCGATTCGCCATGCCGATGCGACGCGAACGCCCGTCCGCCGCGATCGCAGGTCGCTCGCCCACGGAATCCTCGATCGCCCATCACACCTCCGTCCCATCGTCATTGCACGCCGTTGTGCGATCAACGCGTCACGCCCGCACGACGCCCGTCATCGGTCTGCCCGCCATGGTCCGGCCAAACAGCGCTGCCGCCGTCCGTTCGGGATCGAGCCCGAGACTTTCACTCGCGGTGCCGGCGATCAACGCATCGAGCGAGGCGGTCGGCTTCAGGTCGCGCGACTGATACAGCTGATGCGGCGCGAGGCCCGGCCAATCGGCAATCACGCGTCCGCCCTGCACCGACCCGCCGAGCACCATCGCGACCGAGCCGGTGCCATGATCGGTGCCGCCCGTGCCGTTCGCGGCGGCGGTCCTGCCGAACTCCGTCGCGACCAGCACCGTGGTTTTGCTCCACGACGAACCCATGCCATCGCGCAACGCCGCGAGCATCGTGTCGAGTGCCTTCAGTTGATTCGCGAGCCGCGCGTTCTGCGCGCTGTGCGTGTCCCACCCGCCGGTCTCGATCATCGCGATGCGCGGACCGTCGTCGCGGGCCAGAAAACTGGCCGCGAGCTTGCCGAGGCTCGCCGGGTCCTGGCGCGCGCCAGCGTCGCCCGCAAGGCCGCGCGCCGCCATCGCCGATTCCCACAGCGCACGCAGCTGCGCGTCCTGCTCGTACAGTTGCGACACGCGCGCGAGCAGATCATCGGGCGCCTGCGGCAAGGCCGACGGTGCATATGACGTCACCGCCGCGGGCCCGCGCAGCGCCATCGGCACGGTCGGCGCGAACGCGATCGCGTTTTCGCGGGTGGCGGGCAGTTGCGCGGCGAGCCGGTTGAGCCAGCCGTCCTTCGTCTGATACGGCGACGTGCCGCCGGTTTCCAGCACGTTCTGTCCGTCGAAATGCGAGCGGTCGCGATACGGCGAGGCGACCGCGTGCACGAACAACGCCTCGCGCTGCGCGTACAGCTTCGCCATCTGCGCGAGCGCCGGATGCAGCGCGAACGTGCCGTCCAGATGCGGCGCGTTCGACGCATCGATCGCGAGCGGCCCACGCAGCGTCGCATACGCGGGGTCCGCGTACGGCACGACGATGTTCAGCCCGTCGGCCGCGCCACGCTGGATCACGAACACGAAGCGGCGGTCGGTCGCGACATGCGCGAACGCAATCCGCGGCGACACGAGCAGTGCGCCGGCACCGGCGGCGGCGACGCTCAGAAACTGACGGCGTGACAGCATGGCGTTCATCTCCGTTGAAAATCGGGCGATACGAGCAGCAGCGCGATCGCCGTCGATGCGCTTTCCGCGCGCGACACCGCCGTGGCCGTCGGCTCGCTGAGCGAGCCAGCCAGCAAGGTCTGGCCGAGCGAGCGCGCATCGAGCCGGTCACCCACGCGCGCGGCGAAACGTTGCGCGACTTCGACGCGGCGCACGAGCGCATCGGGCGCGGCCCAGCTCGCGGCGATATCGTCGTAGCCGGCGGGTGAACCGGGCCGCCACACCGGCTGGCCAAGCTGCGTGAGGATCGGCGCACTCTGCAGATTGCCGGGCTCGTGCCAGCCGAGTCCGCGCATCGACGAGATGGTCCACTCCCACGGCGTCTTGAACTTCACCGCGGCCGGCGACCATGCTTGCGGCGTATCGATCAACGCGCGATAGACGGTCGGCAGATCGCCGTCGCTGCGCGTGAACGCATCGGCCAGACGTTCGCTGACGCCAGGTGGCGGATCGTCGGCGACGAAATGGCGCGCGAGCTTCGTGCCGATATGCTGCGCGGTGGCCGGCGCGTGCGCGAGGTCGTGCAGGATCGCGAGCGCCTGCTGTTCGCCGGCTTCGTCGTAGCGGCGTCCCATGATCGTGCGCGAGCCGGGCTCGTGCAGCGCGGGACGAAACACGAAGCTGCCGGGTTCGCCGTTCTGTTCCAGCGCGCGCCGGTTTGCATTGGCGCCGCCGTTCCGCGGATTGCCGACGAGACTCCAGCCGGTCAGCGCACGCGCGAACTCGGTCACGTCGTCCTGGCTATAGCCGCTGCGCACGCCGAGCGTATGCAGCTCCATGATCTCGCGCGCGAGGTTCTCGTTGAGTCCGCGTTTGTTGTCCGGATTGCGCTGCGCGGCGCGCAGCGCGGCCATGCTGTCGGGACCGACCGAGCGGGTCTGGTCGAGGAACAGCTGCATGGCCGGATGACGCTCGACGGCCACCAGCATGTCCTCGAAACGGCCGAGCACGTGCGGGCGAATCGCCTCCGCTTCGAACGACCCGGCGAGCGCCGCGACGCCGGGCTTTTCGGTCGACACCGCGAAGTGATTCGCCCAGAAATGCACGAGGCGTTCGATGAACGGCGTCTGCGTGGTCAGCGCGCTTGCGACGCGCGCATTGACCGACGAGCGGTACATGTCGAGTATCTCGACGCGCAGAGCTTTTCTTTCGGCTTGCCTGGCGGCTTGCGCGTCGGTCTGGCTGGGTGCTGCGGTGTTGTTCGCATTCTGGCTCGGGTTGGTCTCCTCACCCGCCTTCTGTTTCGACTGCTGTTCCATCTGCATGCGCTGCTGCACGAGCTGCGTCGACAATGCGATCGAATCGGGTTGGTTCGCCCACGCGTCAGGCCGCGGCTGATATTGCTCGAACTGCGCGAGCAGCCAGCCCTTCGGATCGGCGGGCGGCGTGTCGTCGGCGCGCGCGCCGAGGCCGAAGCGGTTCAGTGCGATCGCCGCGGCATTCAGGTTCGGTGAGTTGGCCATACGATCCTCGTCGGCAGGTAGGACACCTGCATGTCCGTTAAACGGACGACACGCTGAAATCCGTCGCCATCGCGCGCATTTTTTATTCGCTCGATGCGGCATTCGCCGCCGGTTTTTTCGCGTTCGGCGCCGGCTGCGCTTCGCGCCATTGCCCGCGCAACTTCAAACTCTCGGCGAATTCGACGCGCTCCTCGGGCGTCAGCGTCGCCGCGAAATCGGCGACGCTCGCTTCGACCATCGCGCGCAGGCTGACGTCGGCCGCGCGCGTGCGCGCGAGCGCGGCATCGAGTGCGGCGCGATCGAACTTCGGCGCGGCCAGCAGGCGCAGCACCTCACGACGCCCTTCGCGAGCGTCGCGCGCATACTGGCGGCCGTCGCGCCGCGCGCTCTTCAGGCCGTCGATAAACGCCTGCCGCTGCTGCGCCGACAGCGGCTCGGCGGCGAACCGCAGCGCGCGCCGGTCCTGCGCCGCCGCCGGCGGATTCGCACCGTGCGCGGCGAACCATTGATACGCGCCGCCGGCGATCGCGCCGAGCAGGAACACGTTGAGCACCACCGAGCCCAGCAGCGCAAATTTCCACGAGCGCCCGTTCATTCGCCGCTCCAATCGGCGGAGCTGCCGCCGAAGCTCGAAGTCAGATACGAGGATTCATGCACGACCGGCGCGTTCCCGGTCAGCACGAAGAACGACACCGCGAACGCCCCCGCCACGCCGCCGAGCAGCCCGACACCCGCCACCGCCGCGCCCGACCACAACAAACGCCAGCGCGCGGCTGGGCGTCGCGACGGCGCGCGGTCGATGATGCGACGCTGCAGTTCGAGGCTCGGCGGCTCGAGCTCGTCGGCGGCGAGCCACGCGTCGAGGCTGGCCGCGTCGCTCAACGCCGCATCGGCTTCGTCGCGATGCGCGCGCGCCCACGCCTGCGCGGCTTCGCGTTCGCGCTCCGGCCAGCGGCGCGCGTCGGCGCCGTACGCTGCAACGATCTGATGGAATCTTTCGGGCGTCATGACTTGTCCTTGCTAAGGCCGCTGCCGGCCAGTTGAGCGCGCAAATTGCGGCGCGCGCGGCCCAGCAGACTCTCCAGCGCATCGACGCTGACGTCCATCAAGGCGGCAGCGTCGAGGTTCGACATCTCCTGGTAGTAGGTCAGCACGAGTGCCTCGCGCTGTCGCGCCGGCAGCGCGGCGAGCGCCGCGCGCACGCGCGCGTGGTCGGCACGTGCTTCGAGCCGTGCGTCGGGCGGCGCGGCGGGATCGGCCGAATCGGGCAGTTCGTCGCTCGGGTCTTCGCGCCGGCCGCGCAGACGGTCATAGCAAAGATTGAGCGCGACCCGATGCATCCACGTGTCGAACTTCGCTTCGCCTTCACGCCAGCGGGCCGCCTGTTTCCAGATTCGCACGAAGACCTCCTGCGCGACGTCTTCCGCTTCCATGCGATCGCCGAGCATGCGCGTGGCGAGCGCAAGTAGCCGCGGCAGCTTGCGCGCGACCAGCGAGCGGACCGCGCCGGGCTCCGCGCGGCCCACCCGCGCGATCAGCTCGGCGTCCGGATCGGGTGGTGCGTCGCTCAAGGCGTGCGGCTCGGTCGCGACATCACGCGCGCGCTTTCGCGTGAGGACCGCATCACGGGATCAACGTCGTTCACTTGCCGCCGCTCCTTCAGCTGTCGTGTCGTTATGTTGTCGTGCCGCTACGCCGCTATCCGGCCAGGTATCACGTACGCGGTCAATATACGACGACCGCCGGCCGGTAATAGGCCGGGCGTGCCGGATAGACCACACAGCCGGCGAGCGAGGCCGCCAGCAGAATCATCACGAGTGTTTTCATCGCAAGCCTCGTTCAAGCCCAATGTCCTTCGATCCAGCGCCAGTGCGGCCCACGTTGCGCCCAATGCCCGGGCACCCAGTGATAGCCGACGCGCACCGGCTGCCAGTGGCCCGGCACCCACGCATAGCGGCCGTGCTCCCAGCGCCAGCGGCCCTGATCCCACACATAGCCGTCCCGTCGCGCGGGCACGACTTCGACGCGCGGCGGCGGCGGTGCCATCGGCGCGATCATCACTTGTGCGGAGGCGGGCGCGGCGGTCAGCGTGGCCGCGCAGCACAGCGCGGCGCTCAGCGTGGAACCGAGCAGACGAGTGATGCGGTTGGTGTCCATGTCGATTTCTCCCTTCAAGGCTGGAACAAGTCGGCGCCCAGGACGGCCCCGTTTCTACTTGAACGCGGCAGCGGAAGAAATCCGTCGCGCTATTGGCAAAAAAAGCACGAATACAGTCGGGCTCACGAAAGGCAATAGTCGGCGTATTGCCCGAAAACCTTCATTTTTTGATGGTCCAATGCACGGGCTGCAATCAATGGCGTCGGCCGTTACGCTTCTAACAACAATTTCCAGCACCGTTCATACCTATCGATGGAAGGGCTGGACCGCGAATGTGGAGCCACCAAAGAATGTTTCGTAAAGCCCTTTTGCCCATTCCGTTTGCCGCCGCACTGTTCGTGCTGAGCGCATGCGGAAACAGCAGCGTCAGCTCTCCTTCGACTGCATCCGCGCCGGCCTCCACACCGGCTGCTACCGTATCCGCCCAGGACGCGTTGGCCACGGCAACGCCGATCAAGCAC
Organism: Paraburkholderia tuberum STM678; assembly: GCF_902833905.1. GTDB lineage: Bacteria > Pseudomonadota > Gammaproteobacteria > Burkholderiales > Burkholderiaceae > Paraburkholderia > Paraburkholderia tuberum. The sequence goes on from NZ_CADFGP010000016.1 coordinate 72,920, forward strand.
CTCGTCGTGATCTTCGGTGAGAATCGTTCTTTCGATCACTACTTCGGCACCTATCCTAACGCGCAGAACCCGGCCGGTGAACCGGCGTTCACGGCGGCGAACACGCCGGCCCAGATCAACAATCTGAATCAGAATTCGCTTCTGACGAGCAACCCGAACTTCCTGAACACGGCGAACAACGCGGCCTCCGCAGGCAGCGGTATCAATCCGTTCCGCCTCGACCGCAGCCAGGCCAACACCAACGGCCAGTCGCACGACTACATGAAGGAACAGCTCGCCTACGACAATGGCGCGGCGGACCTGTTCCCCAAGTACACGGGTAACAACAGCGCCGGCAGCGGTTCGACGTTCGGCACGCCGGGTCTCGTGATGGGCTATTTCGACGGCAACACGGTCACCGCGCTGTGGAATTACGCGCAGAACTTCGCGATGAGCGACAACATGTACACAGACACGTACGGTCCGTCGACACCGGGCGCGCTCGAGGTGGTTTCCGGCCAGACCAACGGCGCTATTCCTGCCAACGGTGCCGCTCAAGGCGACAACGTGATTGCCGACGGCGCGGGCAGCTTCACGATGAACGGCGATTCCGACCCGACCGGGGACGTGTGCAACACCTCGACGTCGAGCGGCCAGGCCACGCTGAGCTCGAATAACAAAAATATCGGTGACCTCCTCAACGCGAAAGGCATTACGTGGGGCGGCTTCATGGGCGGCTTCGACCTGAGCGCCACCAACTCGAACGGCACCACGGCGTGCAAGCGCAGTACCTACTCGTCGGTCCTCGGCGCAACGAAGACGGACTACGTACCTCACCACAACTGGTTCCAGTACTACGCCACGACGGCCAACCTGGCGCACACGCGCCCGACGTCGACCGCGCTGATTGGACAGACCGACCCGCTCGATTCGACGGCGACGCCGGTGCACCATCAATACGATGTCAACGACTTCTTCACGGCCGTCTCGGCGGGCAACTTCCCGTCGGTCAGCTACCTGAAGGCACCGGCCGTCGGCGATGCGCACCCGGGCAACTCGGATCCGATCGACGAGCAGGCGTTCGTCACGAAGGTCGTCAACTTCCTGCAACAACAGCCGGACTGGAAGAACACCGCCGTCATCATCACGTACGACGATTCGGATGGCTGGTACGACCACGCTTATGCGACGCCGACGACTTCGTCGTTTGACGCCACCGCCGACCAGCTGAACGGCGCGGGCACCTGCAACGCAACGGGCGCGAAGCAAGGCGTCGGCGTGACAGGCGCGGCTGTCAACGGCCGTTGCGGCCCGGGAACGCGTATTCCGCTTCTGGTGATCTCGCCGTACGCACGTAGCAACTACGTCGACCACACGGCGATCACTCAGGCTTCGGTTGTCAGGTTCATCGAAGACAACTGGCTCGGCGGCACCCGCATCGGCAACGGATCGCACGATGCGGCGACGGGGAGCATCGCGTCGCTGTTCGACTTCACCAACGGTGGCAAAACGCCGGCGTTGTACCTCGACACGAACCTTGGCACCAAGCTGTCGGCTCCTCCTGCAACGAACTAAGGAGCCACCGTTTATCCGTCCGTTCTGCCGCACAGGGAAGTACGCGGTGTGACGTTCAGGGAACGGAGCTGTTGATGCCCGTCAATCAGTGATGACGTCGAGCCAGCCGGTACGGTGGCTCGACGTGCTTGTTTGCAGTTCAGCTTGACTACCGCTATCGCCATGAATCGTCGTTCGAACGCCACCTTGTCTTCGCAACTACCCACCGCAAGCGCCCCGTCCCCTCGCGCTGCGAGCAGCATGTGGCGTCGCCTGATCCTCCGGATAATTCTGGGCATCGTGCTGCTGGGCGCCGCTCTGGTTGGCTACGCGCTGATCTATCCCGAGCGTATGCCCGCGGCGATCGGCGATACGGTCGAGAATCTGACGGGCCTCAACGCCCATCCGGTCAAGCTCCTGCGTCCCCCCGTCGCGCCCCTTAGCGCGGTCGCGGTACTCGGCAGGGACCTGTTCAATGATCCGTCGCTTTCGGCGTCGGGCAAACAGTCGTGCGCGTCGTGCCACAGCGCCGCGCACGCTTTCTCGCCTCCCAACGACCTGACGGTACAACCGGGCGGCCTTCACATGACGGAAGCGGGCTATCGGCCGGTGCCGTCGCTCGCGTACCTGTATCGCCAGGCGCCGTTCAGCATCGGTCCCGATCAGGGCGATACCGACGCCGCACCGGTCAGCCTCGATACGCAGGCCTCGGCCGCGCTAGGCGTGCAGCGCGCCCAGAAAACCGCGGGCGTTGCGCCTGCCGCGCCGGCTATGGTGCCGCAAGGGGGACTCTTCTGGGACGGCCGGGCAAGCACGCTGCAGGACCAGGCGCTTGGGCCGCTGACCAACCCGGTCGAGATGGCGAACCCCGATCTGGCTTCGGTTGCCGACAAGCTAAGGCACTCGAAGCACATCGATACGCTCAGACAACTTTTCGGTCCGCACGTCGTCAACGATCCCGATCTGCTCGTGTCGGAAGCCATGTTCGCGATCGGTCGGTATGAATTCGAAGACCCGGCGTTCCATCCATTCTCGAGCAAATACGACGCCTGGCTCGAAGGACGTGCACGCCTCACGCAAGCCGAACTACGTGGCTTGCGTCTGTTCAACGACAAGGACAAGGCCAATTGCGCGGGTTGCCACCTGAGCCAGCCGACGTCGGACGGCCTTCCACCTCTTTTTACCGACACGCAGTATGAAGCGCTCGGCGTACCGCGCAATCGCGAACTCGCGCAGAACAGGAATCCGAAGTTCTACGACATGGGCATTTGTGGGCCATTCCGGACCGACATGGTCAAGGAGACGCAGTATTGCGGCATGTTCCTGACGCCGACACTGCGCAATGCCGCCGAACGCAAGACGTTCTTCCACAATGGCGTGTATCACGACCTCAAGCAGGTGCTGGACTTCTACAACCTGCGCAATACGTCGCCGGACAGAATCTATCCGCGCGATGCGTCGGGCAAGGTGCAGAAGTACGACGATCTGCCGCCGCAATACCATGCGAACGTGGATGTGGCCGATGCGCCGTTCGACCGCAAGTTCGGCGACCAGCCCGCGATGACCGATCAAGACATCCAGGACATCATCGCGTTCATGAAGACGCTGAGCGACGGGTACAAGGACTGAGCAGCCGCGCTGGACGCCGCCGCGCTGCAGCTTCCAGGCTGCGGCACGCGGCCCGGTGCGGTATCCTTGCCGGTCCGCGACCTTATCCCTACCCTCCCCGATGGCCGATTTTCCTTTCGACGCCGTGCTCTTCGACTGCGACGGCGTGCTCGTCGATTCCGAACCGATCACGAACCGCGTGCTCACCGAGATGCTCGGCGAGCTCGGCTGGCATTTGAGCGTCGAAGAGACGATGCGCATTTTCGTCGGCAAGATGGTCAGGGACGAAGCCGCGTTGATCGAGGCGCGCACCGGCTTCGCGATCACGGCCGAGTGGCTGGCGCAGTTCCGCGCGCGTCGCAACGTGGCGCTCGACAATGAGTTGCGCGCGATCGACGGCGCGCCTTTCGCGGTCCGCGCGCTGCAGCAGAGGTTGAATGGACGCATCGCGGTGGCGTCGGGCGCGGATCGCATCAAGATCGAATTGCAGCTCGTGAAGGCCGGCATCCTCGACTGCTTCGACGGACGCATCTTCAGCGGCCACGAAACGCCGCGCAGCAAGCCATTTCCCGACGTCTACCTCGCCGCGGCCGCGGCACTCGGCGTCGAGCCGACACGCTGTGCGGTCATCGAGGATACGGTGACGGGCGCGACCGCGGGCGTCGCCGCCGGCGCGACGGTATTCGGCTATTGCCCGACGCACCTCGGCCATAGCAGCGCGACCGCGTTGCATGGCGCGGGCGCGGTGCACGTGTTCAGGGAGATGGCCGAGCTACCGGCGTTGCTCGCTGGATGGGGCACGCGCTGATCCACCGATGTGTTGGCGGTTGAACGACACCGGCTTGCCGCAAGTTGGCCAACGCCGATCAGTTTTCGACTGCGCAGATACGGTCGATCAGCGCTCGAGCCAGCACAGACGTTGAATCCCGCCGCATGGCATGGTGCGTGCAACTGGAACGCCCGAGCGTAAAGCATTTGCGCGCTCGATACCCATCCAACGTTGCCGGAGATTCATCATGTCGAACTTGACCCTTGCCGACCTGTCGCGCTGCGACGACCTCGACCACGCAGCTGCACAGTCCGTGCGCGGCGGCCACTCGTGTTTCCCGCACGAATACCCGCCTTCGTGTTACGGCGAAAAACCGCCGGTTCGCGGCCCGTCGTACTACAACCCGCCCTCCTACAACCCCTGCCAGCCCGTGCATTACGGCTGCGGGCCGGTCTACACCCCGGTCTGCCATCCGGAGCCGGTCAAGATCGTGCCGCTGTAAGCACTACGCCTCGCGCCGTTGCGTACGACGGCGCGATCATGCTTGCGTTGCGGCCCGGGTTGGTACGATCGGGCCGCATCGCGCGCTTCATGCTTTTATTCGAAGGCCGGATCGATCGGCACGCGATAGCCGACCGCTAGCCGGTTCGTTTCATTAGCCACTCCAACCGCACCGACTCGAGTTCTCGCGGCAAACGCGGTGAGACAACCGCCCGGCGCGGCAATTCGACGAACCCGAGACGCCGGTAGAGCGCGTATGCGCGTTTGTTGCTCACCAGCACATCGAGCACGAGTTGTTGTCGATCGTGTTCGCCACGCGCCGCGCGAGTCTGCGAATTCATGAACTCACCCGCGCGCATCGCATCCGCAAACAACGTGCTGAAAACACCCGTGCCGCGCAGGCGCTCATGAGTCGCGCAGTGGGCGATCAGCGTCTGCGACGACTTTGGCGCCGGCAATTCGCTTTCGAGCACGAGACCGCGCAGCAGCATGCGAATAGTGCGGCGTAGGCCGAAGAACAACACCAGCATCAGCGCGACGTGCGGATCATCGAACCATGTGTGGCGTCCGTCATGCAGCGCGAGCACCGCTACCGGTTGATCGTCTTCGGTCACAGCCACACGGTGGCGTCGATACGAAAAGCGCCCGAGCTTCGATGCGAACGCGAACGCCAGAAATTCGATGCAAGCTTCGGCCGGCTCGCCGAGAAAGAAACCGAATTCACGCACGCCCGATGAGAAGATCAGCGGCGCGCATGCCTTCGCATCATCGGCGCGAGCGGCGCGAAAGCGCAGGAGGAGCGGTTCGTCGTCCCGAGCGGGCGCGTGCTCAGGTGCGGATTCTACGGCGTACATAGCAGACTGCCCTTTCGTGGATTCATTGATTCATCGTGTTTAGCGCGGCAGGCGTGCTAGCGCGCACTGGTCTTTATAATTAGCCAAGCTGACAGGAAGTTAGTATTTTTTTAGACTTCGCCTTTCCTTGCACGTCCAATAGAGCACCATGCCAAAACCGACGCACACAGTTACATTCAGTGGAATCAAAAAATAATTCCCTCTTTTGAATCCAAGCAGTACCGAAATCGCCGAATAGAGGAAGCTGAAGACCTCGCCCGCCAGCAATACGGTATTGATTCGCGGCATGATGACGCGATAGCTATTCTTGCCTTTCGGCGTTCTGTGAAAGTCGCCATACACTCCGAAAAGCGCACGCACGCCGCCGACGAAGTAGTACCAGGCCATTGGCAAGAACATCGCGATATAGCGGTAGGTGTCCCACAAATCTTTCGCGGCGCTCCGCTTGTCATCGAAACGTGCCCCACGGCGCGCGCCGAACGCATTTTCGAGCCCCCAGAGCACAGCGAGGCCGAAGAACGCAAACGTCCCCCAGCGCATGAATGCGCCATCAAAATGCACGAAATAGGTAAGCGGCAGGCTCAGCAATATCAGTACATAGATTGAGGCGAGCAGCACCGACGAAAACATCGTGGAAATCGCATGCATCCGTTTGATCAACGGCATGCGCTGCGAGAGCATTTGCTTGACGTGCTTGAAGCCGCTGTGGATCAATCCACGTCCCCAGCGCTCTCGCTGAATTCGGTACGAGCTGACGGTTTCGGGTAACACCGACATGGACACCACATCGCGCAAATAAGCGTACTTCCACTCGCCAAACTGTGCGCGGTAGCCAAGATCAACGTCTTCGGTCACGGTCGATGCGTTCCAACCTCCTAGCGCATCCACGCACTGCTTGCGCCACACGCAAGAACTGCCGCTGAGCGACGCCATATCGCCGTCTTCGCTCAAACCCACCGTGACGTATTGCTGATGGCCCATTTCCATCGCCTGAAAGCGTGTGAGAAACGACACATCGCGATTCTCGTAACCAATACCTGTTTGCAGGAAACCCAGTTTTGGATCCTCAAAACAAGGAATGGTTTTAAGCAAAAAATCAGCCGGCGGCACAAAGTCGGCGTCAAAGATCGCAAAAAATTCACCGCACGACTGCTGAATGCCGTTGACCAGATTGCCCGCCTTGTATCCCTTACGATTGCTACGCTTGACCAGCCGAATATCGACGCCCCGCGCCTTGTGTTGTTCGGCACGCAACCGGGCAAGTTCGGTCGTGCTGTCAGTCGAATCGTCGAGCACCAGAATTTCGAGCAGCCCCGCTGGATACGAAAAATTGCAAACAGCATCGATCAACCGTTCGACGACTTCCGATTCGTTATAGATCGGCAACAGCACACTCACCAATGGCCAGGAATCGATCTGTGCGCCGGAAGACGAATGCGCAAGCTCCGTCAATTTGCGCTGCTCGACCTTCCGCGAAATCAGGAAGACCCGTAGCTCGAGCAAAACATAAAGCGCAAAATATACGACTACGACGAGGAAAATCGCCCGGCAAAACCAGGAAAGCAACGCAAGCATTGTGATCAGCTCCTCACAGCTTCACGACGGCGCAAATTTCCTCTAACCGATGTGCCCAGGTGTGATGCTCCTGCACGTATTTCGCGCCGGCCTCGGCGCGATCGAGATCGTCCTGAGAAGGACCATGACGCAAACGCCCGAACAGCTCGCGTGTCTCTTCGTAGGTGTTCACGACGTGGCAGAAATCGCGGAAATGACGGTCAACGGCTCGACTCGGGTTCGTTACCGCGATCCCGCCACACGCGATAATTTCGAGCAGGCGTCGCGAGAACATTGTTTCGGAACTCGTGACCGAATTGACGTTGATCGATACCGCGTGCGATTTGTAGACATTGGCGGTTTCGCGATGCGCGACTTTCCCGTGCAACCGCATCTGGCTCGTCTTCGGAAAGCGAAACTCGAGATGGCGAGACAGCCGGTCGTGATTGCGGTCGAACACGTTGATCGGCATCTCGTTGTGCTCGCAGAGCTCGAACACCATGTCAAGAAAGCGACGCCGCTCGTTCAGGATGCGCCGGTAATAGCTGCCTGTGAAACAGACTTCATTGCGCGTGAAATTGAAGCCCGTGAAACTGTGAAATGCCGGTTGAAACGGCATGATCAGCGTATTCACGGGTACGTGTGCAGGCACCTGCTGGCGATAGCGTTCGAGGCATTCTTCATCGGTCGTGAAGACGTAGTCGAATGCCTTCGCTACGTCGATGAACGCATCGAAAAAAGGACCGTCATCCTTGTTCCAGAACACGGTGGGAACGCCGGCCTTCCTCGCGAAATCGACCAAACGGAAAATCGCCTTAGGTTTAGTCAGGCGCAGCAGCTTTGGCTGTTTCGCCAGTTCGTAGCGCCAACTGCCGTCCACGCCGTGAAAAGCCGATTCGACTAGCACGAGATCCGGCTTCCAATGGTTAATCACATCCCGGTAATTGCCGGGCGTCATGACGCGAATACGGCACTCCGCGGACAGACAATCGGCGGTGAAATAGTCCGTCACCAGCGCGATTTTCAGTCGGCCGAAGCGCCCCGTTCGCTCGACATCCTCGGCGACCTTCGGGTAATCGTAGACGATTGAACCCAGTTTTCTAATAACCCTGCCGACCATTTCCCTTACCCCGCACTTTTCGGTAGTGCCTTGATGACGAAGTCGCGCCACGATCGCTGCGTGGTCGCGTATTCCTTTGCCCGTTCGCCCAGCGCGGCAAGTGCCGCGCGATCACTCATTGCCGTCTCAATCACGCGCGCAAGATCAATCGCATCGCCGGCATTGAAAAACCAGCCTGCGGGACGCTCACCCATTTCGTCGCGGAACACCGGCAGATCCGGCACGATGACCGGCTTGCCCATTGCCATCGCTTCGACGAGTTTGATAGGTGGCACGATCTCGCAGACCTTGAAAGGCTTGCGCGGGATACAGACCAGCGCGCAGCGGCTCAACGTTTCCTGCGCCTTTTGCGGCGCCATGCGACCCAGAAAGCGAATCTGTTCCGACAAGCCGAACCGCTGCACCTGCGATTCGAGCGACAACCGCGCTTCACCATCACCGATGAGGCTCACGGAAATCCTCACGCCGCGTGCGCGCAGTTGCGCCACGGCATCGATCAGCGTGTCGAGTCCCTCATAGGCCATCAACGAGCCCGCATAGCCGATTGTGTCATGCTCAATTTCACGGGACGCGAGCGATACGAAGCGCTCGGGTTCGACGCAGTTGGGCAGCAGGAACATTTGTTCTTTTTCGATGCCCCAGCGCGCGTGTGCGAAGCGCCCCAGCTGCTCTGAAATCACGAACACACGATCTGCGTGGCGCGCGACGAGCCCTTCGAGTTCGAGGCCTTGCTTGAAGCCTTGGCGTCCCTCGTAGTGCGGCGTGCGCGAAATACGCGTGAGTTCCCACAGGCCGCGCATTTCATACTGAAACGGAATGCCCAATTGGCGCGCCGCCAGCAATGCCGGTAACGCGTTCACATGATTCGAAGCGGCGTGAATGACCGACACGCGATGTTGCTTCGCCCGCTGCGCGACCACCCGCGCCGCCTGCATCGCATACAGCAACACCGGACGATTATTGGCCGGTCCCGCTGCATGCAGATACCGCACTTCGCCAACTTGGGTCTCTCCGCTCACGGCATCGTGGAGGCGGTCGCTTCGATCAAGCGGATAGCCGGGCCGCGTCATTGCATGCACGCGCCCGCCCGCCGACATCATTGCGCGAATGACCTCGTGCGTGCGCGTCGTGTAACCGCTCGTGTGATATGGCAATGCGCTCGCGGCCACATATAGAAGCCCCCCGCCATCAGTGTCGAATGACCGCGCGGATGCACGCCGTTTCGCCCTGCGATTCAGCGTGCGGACCGTTAGCCATCGGCTCAATCCCAAGTATGGTTCGCTAACGAACGTTTGCAGAGAATCGAATGCGCTGCTCATGCCCGCACGGTCCCCTGCGGCTTGAGTTCCGCGCGCGCGAGATCGACGGTTGCCGACATCTTGATCTTGCCGCGAGCGTGCAGATCGAGAAATTCGGCGGTCGTGATCACGTCGTAGTCTTTTGTCAGACGACGCAGGAGCTTGCGATAGCCCTCGACACGCTGATCGTCGCGATAGGTTGCGTAGCCCTTTTCATCCCAGTACAGGAGCGACCACGAATGCAGCAGGAAAATGGAAAACGTCGGGCTCCCGCTGAATGCATCGAGCAGCAATTTGCCCCACCAGGGACGGAAGTGAAAATACGGCGACTCCGGATACGTGAGGCGCGCCCACCATTCGTCCTTGCCCACCTTCGGCAAGATCTTCTTTTCCGTCATCGGGACTTCGATCACGCCGTTCGACCACGCATACGGCAGATTCGTCGGCTCGCTAAAAATGGCCTGTTTCGCGTGGACGGCGCACATCGAATTGTTGAACGACGCCCGCACGCCCGTGGCTTTGAGGGCGCGTATCGTGGCCGCATTCCAACGAAACGAACCTGCCCGATGCGCGAGAACCGGCTTGCCGGTTTGCTCCGAAATAAGGCCGCCGAAATGTTTGATGACGAACTCGGCGCGGGCGTCGTCGGTATATTGATTCATATACTGCGGACGGCGCGCGAGTCCATGCTCGGCCCAGAATGAATCGGGCAAATATTCCGGGTGCGTGTGTAGTTGCACGTCCTGACCCACGGAATCGAGCCAGCGCACGACTTCGCGCGTTTCTTCCAGATATGACCACGCGCCGCATTGATCGACGAAATAGACGTGCTTGGCGCCGAACTCGTCGCCGATCTCGGCCATTTCACGAATTCCCGCGGTTCCACGCTCGTGTACGCCCCACATGAGCCGCTTGACGTGATCGTGCGGCGCGCGTTTGGGCAGCGCTTCGGTATCGACCGTCAACATGGCATAACGATTCTTTTGCATCTTTCTCAGCTCAATTTCAGCAATGCATGCCATTGCGCGTCGCTGGCCAAACCAGCGCTCAACGGCAGGACGATTGCATCTCGATAGCGCCACGCGAGATACGCCTGCTTTCTCTGCTGTAGCGATGGGCCCTCGCCGCTTAACGACGGCACATATTCCACCAGCCAACCCAGCCGGGAATAAAAGGCGAAATCGGCGATATCCGTCACCAGAACCGGCGCCAGATCATCGCCGCCTTGAAGCTTTTTCGACAAGCCCTCGCATGCGGCACGCAACTGATGACGATCGGCGCCGAGCGCCCAGATCATCACTGTCTTTACATCGGCCGAAACCGGTCTGTGCTTTAGGGTCGGCAGCCACGGATACTGCGTTACGTGCGGCGACATCAGACTTGCCGACGCCAACAGGTGGCGAATGCGCTGCCATACTCGGTCTTGCCATGAAAACGGCGGCTTTTTCCCGAGCAGGTCGTATCGAACGAGCAGATCCAATTCGGGTTTGGTTGCGAGCGCCTTCACCTCACGCCGCAATGCTTTGGCTTCCGCAATCACATTCACTGTGTCCGCTCCCGTCTTGCCGCCAAAGCGAGGATCTTTTCCGCGGCGAGCACGGCGCCATCCATCGGAATCGCTGCGCGTACGGCGGGCGTGCCGTTCAGCAAGCCGAGTAGTTTGCTCACTGCGGTCTCGCGTTCGTCATCGGTCTCGCAGGCAGACACGACAGCCGGCATGACGTCGGCGACCATGTGCGCTCGACGCACCTGATCGTCGGCGAGTTGCGCATTAGGCACGAGCAGAGCAGGCACGCCCGACTGCACGAGTTCGCAGCAGGTGTTGTAACCGGCTGCGCCGACAAGGGCGTCGAACGCACGCAAATAGCGCGCGAGCGGATAGACCGTCAGTGGCATCACGCCGGCCGGCAATTCGATGTCGCGCACGGAAATCGGCGCACGCACCCAGACTACGTTGAAACCTGCGGCCTCGAACTCACGAATCAGACCGTGCGCGATCCCTGCGACGTCCTTCAGGTTGCCCGGCCCGAGCGCGAACAAGACAAAGCGGCCGTCTTGTGGCAGATTCAACGCCTCGCGCGCTGTAGCGCGGTCAAGCAACTCATCGTCTTCGAGTACGCACACGGGCGGTACGAGCGCACGCCTGCCGCCGCCTTCGAGCGGCGTCTCGCTTTCTTGCGCGCCCAATTCCCCGGGCTGTATCACGAGATCGAAACGCGACTCGTCCACGGAGACCGTCTTGCCGCCTTCCTTGAGCAAGCCACGGTTCGACCAGACCAGTGCTGGCGAGCCGAAGGTCTCGCACGTCGCCAGAAACCCTTGAAATGGCCAAGTGCCATCGAAGACGATTACGTCGGGACGTACGCGTTCGAGCATCATGCCGAAACGTACAGCCAGCTCGCTATTCCACGCAAACGTGGAGCTCGACGACCAGTATGGCGAAACGAAGTAGTCTGCCTCGAATCCCATCTCTTCGATAAGCTCGATGGCCGACGCCAGGGAAAAGAACACCGGTCGAGCACGGCCATGCAACCGCCGCGCATATGAAAGACAACGGTTCAGATGGCCCATGCCTGAGCCATTCACGTTGAAGAACAGAATGCGGGGAAGCTGCGAGTCGATTGAGTCGTTGCGAGCCGGTTGCGGATCGTTCATGCGTCGCCGCCGAACAGATCGCGCGTGTATACCCTGTCCGCCACGTCTGTCAGATCAGCCGTCATGCGATTTGCGACGATCACGTCGGCCGAACGCTTGAATTCAGCCAGATCGTTGACCACCGACGAATTGAAGAAACTCGATTCGTGCATCGCCGGTTCGTAGACGATCACTTCCACGCCCTTCGCCTTGATGCGTTTCATCACACCCTGAATGCTCGACGCGCGGAAATTGTCGGAACCTGCTTTCATCACCAGCCGATAGATGCCAACCACCTTCGGGCTATGCCTGAGCACACTCTCGGCGATGAAGTCTTTCCGCGTGCCATTCGATTCGACGATAGCGTGAATCAGATTTTGAGGCACATCGCTGTAATTCGCGAGGAGTTGCTTCGTGTCTTTCGGCAGACAATAGCCACCGTAGCCGAAGCTCGGATTGTTGTAATGCGAGCCAATGCGCGGGTCGAGACACACACCCTGAATGATCTGGTTCGTATCGAGGCCGTGCTGCGCTGCGTAGGTGTCGAGCTCGTTGAAATACGCGACCCGCATCGCGAGATACGTATTGGCGAACAGCTTGATCGCCTCGGCCTCGGTGCTGCCGGTGAAGAGCGTCGGAATATCCTGCTTGACGGCGCCTTGCTTCAGCAACTCAGCGAAAACTTCGGCGCGCTCCGAACGCTCGCCGACGACGATACGCGACGGGTATAAATTGTCGTACAGCGCCTTGCCTTCCCGCAAGAATTCCGGCGAGAAGATCAGATTTTGCGTGCCCAGCGTTTCGCTCGTGCGCTCCGTGTAGCCGACCGGAATGGTCGACTTGATGACCATAACCGCTTGCGGATTGACCTCCTTCACATCGCGAACGACGCTTTCAATCGACCGGGTGTTGAAGTAGTTCGTTTCCGGATCGTAGTCGGTCGGCGTGGCGAGGATCACGTAGTCGGCGTTCGCGTAGGCTTCGACCTTGTCGAGCGTGGCGCGAAAGTTGAGCGACTTGTGTGCGAGAAATTCCTCAATCTCGGTGTCTTCGATCGGCGATTCCTTGCGGTTGAGCATCGCTACTTTCTCAGGAACGATGTCCAGCGCGATGACCTCGTGATTCTGAGCGAGCAATACAGCGAGAGAAAGACCGACGTAGCCGGTGCCGGAGATTGCGATTTTCATTTACGTCCTTCTTTTAAGTTTATTTTAACTCGTGCCGATGACTTGAAGAAGATAACTTTGGCGTCATTGCATAAATCGAATGCGAAAGTGATGATCAAACGACGCAGCACCGTCGAACGGCAATTGGCTATATGAAGGCCAAGCGGGAAGCCTGATCGGAATAGGCAAAGAGATCGATTGGCGATGCATTGAGCGCTTTGCTCCGTGGCGCAGGTTACAACCTGCGGATGATTCTGAAGAAGCCGCGGTTTCTTTAAGCCTCGATTCTGGTGGTCGAGTGCGGCATTGCTGCCGCACTCGACGAGTTCCTTGCTCAACGGCCCACTCCGTCCCAGAGCGGGCGGCCAACTTCCCGCCCGTTAATCGATAACAGATCGGTGCCAAATGGCACGCCGTCAACGGAAAGGGCGCGCGGTGCGAAGCGGCTTGATGCGTCCAGTGCCAATCTCAACCTCGTATCCCCTGACGCCATGCCAATTTCAACAGTGTTTCCATGTATATCAGCACGGACCACAGAATTCTGAAGGCGCTTCGCGAGCTCGGCGGGTACTTCGCTGTCCGATGCCTCGATCAACAGCGCAACGCGTGCAGCAGCCACCCCGACGCCCGAAGGCAAGAGGTTCAAGCGCGCTAGCTTCAGCCTCTCGCCATCGGCGTCGCCCTGCAAACGTGGCGCAACTGCACCCGCCCAACTTCCCGGTAATGGGATAACCCGAATTCCAATAGCACCCGATGGCGCCGAAACAACGACGACGCTATTCGCCTCGACGGGCCGGTCAAGGCTTACCGACGGCTCCACGTCCTGACCGTTGACCGAAAGGCGGTCTGCGGTAGGCAGCACGATCTGGAAGTGATCGTCGGCTTTGAGCGCTGCCGTACCGTCCAGCACGACGATCGCCATCCCGCCGTGCCCGACGCACGCGACGTCGAAGCGCTTCTGCATATCCTTCATGTGGCCAAAACGATCAGCCTCGCGCTGAACACCATAGGGATTTTCCGTCGACGCGGTTACACCGATCTGGCGAATGGAAATGTCGTCGGAGAAAATACCTGTGAGCAACTCGTTTTGTGGACCTGCATAGCCGTTGGCGCAACCGATCGACGCACCATGAGACACCCATGTCCAGCGGAAACCCAAATCGTCATCGCGCCACCGCGCGACCACATCGCGCGGCGCATCGTTCGCAAATCCTGTCAAACGCTTGGGAAAACGCCACCCGTCTGGCCCGGTGCTCGCGAGAAGAAATGGCGTAATTACATCGAAGGTCTTCGCGCGCGAGAAATCGCTGGCCGGCGCGATCCCCGCGAGCGCGGCCCACACGTCGATCGGGCCGCGACTGTCATAAAAATGCCCGACGCGGCTGTGCGCTCCTGCGAGACGAGCGGCTTGCGGGAAATAGTGCGCAGCCACGTCAGCCCACAAAAGATTCAAGGCCATATTGCCCTGGTTCCGTACTTCCGTATCCGCCACGTAGCGCACAAGTGTCGTCAATGTAGCCAGATCGACCGCATAGTAGATCGGGCTGCCGTATTCGCGCAGGCCAGTCTCTCCTGTCACGCTCCGCCAGGCTTCGAAGCGGTGTACTCCCTTCCTGAAGGCCTGCATGTCCCCCAGTTCCTGACCAAGCAGCATTAGCGCCGTCGCATTCATCAACGCAATGTTCGTATAGGTGCTCTTGACCTGGTGCGAGGTCAGCGCAGCGAGCGCCGCGAGGCCGCGATCACGCAACGTCCGCAATGCTTCAGGCTGGAGTCGGTCAGAGTAGTCGTGCAGGATCGGGCCGAGGCTGATAGCGGCAAACTCTATCGCATTCGGGTCCCCGATGCTATGGTCCGTGGTTCGCCATGGTACCCAGCCGAAATTGGCACTACCCGGCTGGGCTTCCTGACCTGCGAACGCCCTTAACGCATAGTTTTGCGCCGTATGAACGTCGCCGTTACGCTGTAGCAACAGCCACGCCGCCGCGACGAGGTCACGCGTGTCGACCGAGCTATCCGACCGGCCTGCGCGTCCGGCGAACTCGGCAAGCTGCTGGTCCGCCGCAGCTAGCAACGCGCTGGGCGTCGCCGAATTCGGGCTTTCCGCCTGAGCCGTAGTACTCGCGCCACTCAGTATGCAAACCACCGCTCCGGCGCACACCGCAATCATGCGACGACACGTTCCGGATAATAGATCAAAGCGCATAGTATTTCACTCCAGCACTGACCAGAAGGGAGATGCTCCATACCGCCGAGGTTCCGAGAAACAAGAAGAGCGTATCGAGAACACGATGCGGCAATTCGGCATACTCGAGCAGGCCTGCTGGCACGAACGTCGCCAGACGGAAGTCCTTTTTCTCCGCGCCCGTGCGAGCCTCGTCAGAAAGGTATGCACGGGATATGATTTTCATATGTAATGGGCCACGCAAACACGTTAAATAGCCAATTCCTCTACGCCACCGTGCTCAACCAGTTTGGCAATATCCGGATATCTCGAAAGAATCCTGTTAAGCATAGCGTCGTTCTCTCCACCTACATCATTATTCCGCCACAACGCAACTTCTTGCGAATCTGGCGTGAACTCCAAGGTAAAACTTTTGTCTGGAATCACCCTTATTTTCGTGCCATTAAGAACAGCCATGCTCCAGAACCATATGTCATCGCCACTACCACACAACGTCGTGAAGTCCACCTCATTCATTACGTCACTATGCAAACTGGCCGGGGGATAAAGAACTCCGCCGCATCCCGTGAAAAAAGTTTGGTATGAAGGAGCTGGATCCTTAATATTTCTGCGCCATTTCCGGTAAGACATAAATGTTTCACCGTCCACCGAAATTTTATGGGCCCTGCAACAATGTATCGAGTCAGGATATTGAAGATACGATCCAACCAGTTGCTCCAGCCACGTTGGCTTGTAGACGATATCATCATCGGCGGTAACAATGACATTATCCGGATAGGCCTTTAGCGCAGGTATCAACTTTTTATACGATTTTATGTTATGGCACCATTGTATTGAAAGACCAGAAGGTTTCAGATCAAGCAATTCTTTAGGCAAGCTGACTTCACCGCCAGGAAATTCTTCTTCAGCAAGCCATAAAACAACAGCGGAAGGCTGAAATGTTTGCGATAGCAAACTTTTCACGGTGATATGCGCAGACCCAATCCTGGCGGGGTAGGATGTCAACGATACGATTACGCCATAAGGATCAACATTTCTAATCACTTCCGGGATTTCAAATAGATTATTTGCCGCGGCTCCCGAGGTTAAGTAATATCGATACCACAACAGAAATTGCTCGCCCTGTAGGATTTTCCACGGTTTTTCCTTGGACGCAAAATGCACGACGTTAGCCGACTCTACCAAATCCGAAAACGACTTACACTTGATCGGCTCTTTGTATTCATGTGCGATCTGATCCAACGTGAATTCACCCTGAAGCGTGACGAGCAAATTGTTTCTGCAGGACAAATACTTGACATTATCCGCAAAAACAACATTAAGAGCATCTTGATCCATGAAAAAATTAATTCCATTTTTTCTATAGTCAAGCAATTTATTTGTCAAATCATCTTGCCTCATCTTCTTCAGATTCAGAAGCATCATGCCTGAGTTAAAATAGTATCGATGATGTTCGACATTTAATTTACTCAAAATGCTTGGCTTATATTTTAGAGTCGGCTTGATATCCGGAACTACGCCGGCATAAAGATCGTCTATGCAAACGTTATAAAGCTCCGACAGATCGGAGCGAACAATGATATCGCCATCCAAATACAGCACCTTATCTAGATCCGCAAGAATCTCGGGAAGGCTGAACTTAGTTATTGCCGCAGTTGAGACATGAAAGCCATTTTTTAGAATTGAAAACTGTGAACTATTTTCATCCAACTCCAATATAAAAACCCAGACCTTGTCTTTTTGAAGGCTTTTCAGATTATCTATATTCTCTCTGCTCAAGTTAACAGAGAGCACATACACATTAACCTCAACGTCGTCGTTTTTGTTTCTTATCAACGAATGCAGGGCCACATATGTAGGCAATGCAAAACCGTCATCCGTTATAAATGCGATATTTATTCTATTCTGCCCGTTTCCCGGGAGATTACGCCCAATACCCAATCTCTTTTCGCACAAGGAAATATTCGCACGAAACAAATCCTCCCCCAGCAATCCCGCGAGCTTCCTGTAAATTGAAAGAGCATCCAGAAATCTCCCTTTCAA
The DNA here is from genome assembly GCF_902833905.1 of Paraburkholderia tuberum STM678. Taxonomy (GTDB): domain Bacteria; phylum Pseudomonadota; class Gammaproteobacteria; order Burkholderiales; family Burkholderiaceae; genus Paraburkholderia; species Paraburkholderia tuberum. Next base: position 90,185 of record NZ_CADFGP010000016.1, read on the forward strand.
ATAAAATCCATGAGCTTCATTTACCAAACTCATTTTCATTGCCCCAAAATAATTAAAATCGTTGACTCTTCCAACCAATAGGAATTTTTATTTTGTTTCATTGAACACTGAATTTTTATAAAATTTACCAATCGACGACGTCTCAAGATAACCAGAGAGTATTTCCATATGACGCGAATTTTTCCGTGTCAAAAAAATAAACGTCGGCGTGGCATTGGTCGAGTCAACAGCAAAATATCCAAATGATTCAAGAAATTCTTTAATCTCTTCGTAGAAAGATCTCGTAAAGCACTCAACAGAGATAACGGGCAAACTTTTTTCAATTACAGTTCGCGCCCCACGCAATACTTCGAGTTCCATTCCTTCCAGATCCAGCTTGATGATTGAAACATCAGCTTCGCGATCTTTTAGCTCAACGTCGAGAGTCGAGACCCGGACATCAAACAAACCACGGGCACGAGCATCGTCATCATCTCGCTGTGCCAATTTCGTATCGGCAGTAAAGGAGCCGTAATTGCCGGGCAATGCTTGCACAAGCGATATAGACCCAGGCTGATCTCCTATGGCTTTCTTACGGATATCGATTTTTTCTTCCAGGTGATTTAGGCGCGCATTGGCAACCAAAAATTCATGATTGAACGGCTGCGGCTCGAACGCAATCACAGAAGCGCCAATCACACCTGCAAAGAAAACTGAATGATTGCCGATGTTTGCACCACCATCGATAATCAACTTATCCGGATGATGTACCCGCGCAAGTAAATCGAGAAAAGTAGCTTCATAAAATTGATTCCGTTCAGCCATTTTCCCAGGAATGTAATCCGTCGAAAAATGGGTGAAGAAAAATACTTTGTTTGCGTGCTCGACAGAAACCAAAGAAATGTCAGGTAAATTACTAGCATCAGGCATGGCGTCGAGCCTGCCTTTCAACACATGAAGGAACGTAGCCGGAACCAGCTTTTGCGCTTCTTGAAGTTTTTTGCGCAGATCCGTACTTCCCTGCTGCAAAGCAGCCTTCTCCTGATCCAATTGCGCCTTGGCCTGCTTCAACACTTCCACTTCGCGACCACACTCTGCAGCCAACTTCGTTTGCTCGTCATGCTTCCCGGACAGCGCCGCCTTTTGCTGCTCCAGTTGTGCCTTGGCCTGCTTCAACACTTCCACTTCGCGACCGCGCTCTGCAGCCAACTTGGTTTGCTCGTCATGCTTCCCGGAGAGCGCCGCCTTCTGCTGTTCCAGTTGTGCTTTGGCCTGCTTCAACACTTCCACTTCACGACCGCGCTCTGCAGCCAACTTGGTTTGCTCGTCATGCTTCCCGGACAGCGCCGCCTTCTCCTGCGCCAGTTGCGCGTTGGCGTGCTTCAACACTTCCACTTCGTAACCACGCTGTGCAGCCAACTTCGTTTGCTCGTCATGCTTTCCGGACAGCGCCGCCTTCTCCTGCGCCAGTTGCGCGTTGGCGTGCTTCAACACTTCCACTTCGTAACCACGCTGTGCAGCCAACTTCGTTTGCTCGTCATGCTTTCCGGACAGCGCTGCCTTATCCTGCTCTAGGTGCGCGTTGACGAGCTTCAACACGTCGACTTCACGGCCACGCTGTGCAGCCAACTTCGTTTGCTCGTCATGCTTTCCGGACAGCGCCGCCTTATCCTGCTCCAGTCGCGCGTTGACGAGCTTCAACACGTCCACTTCACGTCCACGCTCTGCAGCCAACTTCGTTTGCTCGTCATGCTTTCCTGACAGCGCAGTCTTCTCCCGCTCCAGTTGCGCCTTGGCCTGCTTCAACACTTCCACTTCACGACCACGCACGGCAGCCAACTTCGCCTGCTCGTCAAGCTTACGAGACAAGCTCGTCAATTGCTTTTCGATCCGCGCACGACGTTCGACGAAGTCGGAGCTTTGCTCCGTTTCACTCCGCCGAGCATCCCTGGCCTCATGGCCCACTTGATTGGCCTGACGGGCCTCGGATTCGCTGAATGGCGTATCCGGCGGCAGGATTTTCAGCATGGCCTCCGCCTCGATAACCTTGCCAATCTCATGCAAGCGGAAGGCCAGCCACTTCAAGCGGTAGGGTTTGGGATCGATTTCGTATGCGCGCCGAGCGGCCATCGCAGCGTTAGTACGATCGCTATTCATCAAGTTGCGGGCCAGCACCGTATAGGCGTTAGCTTGCATGACCGGACCGATCGAAGCCCCGGCCAGCAGTTTTTCCGCCGCATCCAGACCACCTTTGCCATACGCCTCGATCAACTTGTCGAAGCTTTTCCCGCCAAGCAACTTCGGTGGCGTCTGCTGTCCTGACTGTCGCCAGATTTTTGCAAGCTTGCCGGGCACGGAGAACAGCGAAGCCGGTGAATCTGTACCGCGTATCAGAATATTTCCCAGTTTGCTGGTCAGCGCATTCTGAGTCTCGAGTCGGTGGACTTTTTTCTGCGCTTGCGCCAATGCCTGCAAACGGCAATTTTCGGCCAATGCATCCAGCAATTCGGCATGCACCCAGTCCTTGCTCGGCACAACGTTTTGCACTACGGCGCTGGTCTGTTGCTTTTCAAGCTCCCGGCTCTGCAGGTAATGGCGCTCCAGTACCCCCTGAACTTGATGGAGTTGTCCAAGCAACAGATCGTTTTCTTCCGTTACGTCCTTAAGCCGGGCCTCAAGCTTTTGCTGGGCGCGCTGGTCAACAGTCATTTTGTTTCTGTCCATATTCCACGGGTATCGATGAGCTTTTGTCCCTTGCCGAGAACGGGTTTAATGCGCCTGAATTCGTCATGGTCAACGAGCAAGACAAGTATATTTGCCCAAGAAATCGCTTCGTCCAGTTCCATCGGGATCATCCACTGTTCTGCCGCCATTTCAGACAAGCAGAGATTGGGCTCGATCACCGCGATGGTTCCTTCATGGCGGGTCGCCAGTAACCGGGCAATTTCCAGCGCAGGGCTTTCGCGCACGTCGTCGATGTCAGGCTTGAAGGCAAGGCCCAGACAGGCGATACGGACATCTTTGATGTCCATGCCTGACGACACGAGATCTTCGACAGCTCGCCTTACTTTGCCAATCACCCAGTCCGGCTTTGCGTCGTTGACGTTGCGCGCGGTACGGATCAATTTCGCCAGGTCCGGTGCACCATCGACGATGAACCATGGGTCGATAGCAATGCAATGCCCTCCCACTCCACAGCCGGGCTGCAAAATGTTGACGCGAGGATGTCGATTAGCCAGCTTGATCAACTCCCAAACATTGATGCCTTGTTGGTCGCAGATCATTGAAAGTTCGTTAGCGAAAGCAATATTGGTGTCGCGAAAACTATTTTCAGCCAGCTTGCACATTTCCGCAGTGCGTACATCCGTAGCAATGCACTCTCCGTGCACAAACAGCTTGTAAAGCTCAATCGCCGCCTGCGAACATCTCGCCGTCATGCCTCCAATCACACGATCGTTAGCAACGATTTCATGGACGATGCGACCGGGGAGAACACGTTCCGGGCAATAGGCGATACGAATATCGGATGCTTCGCCTCGTTGTTGTGGAAAGCTAAGGTCCGGCCGAGCATCGGCCAACCATCCTGCCAGCTTTTCAGTCGTACCAACCGGTGACGTGGATTCGAGAATGACCAAGTTTCCTTTCGTCAGAACGGAAGCAATCGATTTGACGGCGGATTCGACATAACTCAAATCGGGGCGATGCCCAAACGCCAGTGGAGTCGGCACCGTGATCAGGAAAACGTCGGCGGGTTCGGGGCTTAAAACAGCCCGAAGATGACCGCTGCCTACCGCTGCCTGAACCAGAATGTCCAGCTCAGGTTCGACGATATGGATGTCCCCGCGATTGATCGTATCGACGACTTCACGGGACACATCGACCCCAACGACTCGCTTCTTGCGCGACGCCAGAACAGTAGCAGTGGGCAGGCCAATATAGCCGAGACCAATGACGGAAATAGTATTCAAGACGCTCTCACCAGGATATTCAGCACGTCAATCGACGTGATCGAGAATAATGCTCTCGGTCAGCTTTAAAACACCTATCAGAGCGAGCCCGATAAGCAAGGTGACCAATGCGTTATACAGCCGCGAGGGCTCCACGGGATAAACCGGCTTCGTCGGTGTCTGCAACACCGAAACCATCTTCAATGTGCGGGCTGCATCCAGGCGGCCTTGTTCCAATGCGGAAAGTGCCGTCTTGTATAAATCCCGGGCAAAGTCGACCTGCATCTGCAGACGCTGGAACTCCTCGACCGTGTAATTCAGCGTTTTCTTCGACGGGGAAGCCAATTCCGCTCGTTTTTGCATAATCTGCTGCTCAATGGCCGCGAGATTCTTCCTGAGCATCACAACAGTGGGTTGATTGGCGTTCAACGTCGAAGGCAAAGAAGCGAGCTGCGTTTGGACAGCGGTTCGTTGTGCCTCGAGCGTGGCGATCAAAGCATTAAGACTCTGGGCCGTTGTTTCGGGTGCAACCAGTCCTTGATGATTCTGAAAATCGATCATCGCTTGCGTGTCTTTGAGCAGGAGCTCGCGTGTGACTGTCACCTCTTTGGTCAGAAAATCGACCTGGGACTGTGCAAGCTGATGGCCGATCAAGTTCATCTGTGCCTGACCCTCGCGGATCATAAATTCCACGATCTCCCGTGCAGTCCTGGCATCGTATGCCTGCACCTGGATGTCGATCACACCGTTGTACTGATCGTATTCGACATCAACACGCGACAGCCAGTACTGATAGAACAGTTCAATCGGTTCGTTTTTGAACAGCATGCGAGAAATCGGATCATGGCTCCGCCCGCTGTAATGCGAGCGCAAGTCGAATGCCGCGTCTAGTTTCTCCAGCATGTCCACCGACAAAAGATACTGGGTCAGCAACAACTGATCAGCGCTGTTCGGAGTGCTCGATCCAGCGAGGCCCGAAATGTTCAGCGGAATACTAACCTGCGGACCATTCACCTGATCGGTCCGTTGAACAATCACAATCGCGTTGGAAACATAGCGGTCGGACGCAAATAACAACCAGTAGGGAACCGAAAGAATCGTGAACGCGATAATCACGCGCACGAGCAACTTGAAAACTTTAACTGAGAATAGCGCGTCTTTGCATTGACCAAAGACTGCACCCATTCTAGCAATCACACCCGAGTTAGTGGGTACCAATGATTCATTCATGCCAGAAGATTATCCTTATATGCTTTCAGGCCGTCTTTAAGATCGTCGAACCAGTGCGCCTGACCGTTATTAATCCAGATAGCCGACTGACAAAACTGCTTAAGCGTACCTTCGTCATGAGAAACCATGATCACACTTGCCTGGTTCGACATATTTTTAAAAGCCTCGGCGGCTTTCTTTCTGAATTTCGCGTCTCCTGCCGCAGTTACTTCGTCAGAGATGTACACGTCGAAATTGAAAGCCAACGACATCGCAAATTGAAGGCGCGAGCGCATGCCCGACGAATAGGTCTGCACCGGTTCGTCAAAGGCAGGGCCCAATTCAGCGAAATCCTGAACATAAGCCAGACGATCCACAAGTTCCTCTTGGTGACCGTGAATCCGGCAAACGAATTTCGCGTTTTGACGCCCGGTCAATGTTCCTTCCAACCCGCCCCCACCCATAGGCCAGGAAACTTTGCAACGTCGCAAAACCCGCCCCTTGGTCGGGAAATCTATGCCGCCAATGATCCGCAACAACGTCGATTTGCCGGCGCCGTTCCTACCTATCAAGGCGACACTGCGCTTCGAAGGAATCGTAATGTTGATTCCGCCGAGTATCCATTTCCCCGCCCCATGTTCGCCCGAGTAACGCTTGTGAACGTTTTCGACAATTATCATCGCATCACCAGCTTTCTGGAGAATCGCTTGTATAACATCAGCCCCAGAAGGATCAGCCCTAACGCCCACGCATAGATGTAAGCAAGACTCACCCCTTTAAGACCGACATAACCCGAAAAAAAACCCAGCCGCATTAATTCAACGCCATCGACAACCGGATTAGCAACAAGGATGTACTGATAAGGCTCCGGCACATATACCGACAGTGGGAGCAATGCTCCCGACATGTAGTACAGCGGAAGATAAAGGATCTTAAAAATATGATCGATTTCAGGAACGAAGCGCATCGCTACCGAGGTGACCAATCCCAATCCCAAGCCTAGTAGCCACAGAGCTAAAACCGCTGCCATCACTAGCAATGGATCCTGCGGAAGCCATATAGGATTTTGTGTGTTGAGCGTCATGCCATGTCCCGCCATGATCGCCAATGACATGATCACGATCGAAACCGGCACCATCAGAAACAGCTCGAGCGTTGCTCGAACTATCGCGACATCAAAAGGTTTGACTTGTCGATAAGCGAAAAAAGCCCGGTTCGAGTCGATTCCATGCAACACCTGCGTCCAGGTACGACGCCAGAGCAGAAATCCGGTGAAGCCCGCGATAATAAACATATTGATCCCCATTCCCCCGACCTGGTGAATGTGGAATGTCGTGAATCCGAAGGCATGCACTCCAATGTAAATAATCGGCTCAATCAATAGCCAGAGCCACGCAGCACGACCTTCGAATAGACGATCGAGTGCTTCGCGCAGAAAAGCAGCGCGCCAGACTGAAAAGGTAATCGCAAACGGTGTACGAGTTCTTTTCATTATAGATTAATTACTGAAATCCGAAGTAAAAGTTACAGCCGGATCCGCCACCATTGCGATATACGATAGGAACTTCCTAAACTCTGCCCCCGGAGAATTCGAGACATAAATCAAATCGTGATTCTCGATCGGGAAATTCTGCGTCACAAAAAACGCTGCTGGGTCGCGCAAATCAATCTCATACACAACTGGAACTGTCCCGTTCGCCGACGGAACGACCTTGCCATCCTTACTATCAACGAGCTTCGCATTCTCAAACCGGAACACAAATACCCCACGTGCATCCGCGCGGTTATCGCTAAGCCCCCCCGACCGCGCCAATGCCTGTGCCAACGAAATTCCTTGCGCCTCAAACGGAATTTCGTCGTTCTTGCCAGTCGCACCGAGAACCGAAAACGTCTGCGGTTGATAAAGCGCGGTCACAACATCGCCCGGCTTCAACAGCACATTCTGCTGCGGATCGCGAATCACCGAATCGAGCGGCATCATAGCCGTAACGTTGCCGCGAGAAAGCTGCAGCGCCATATGGCTGATCGTCTGTTTCGCCCCGCCCGCAAATGCCAGCGCGTCGAGCAACCGTTCGCCTTTCGGTGTTAACGGCATCATCGAACTACTGTTTACCTCGCCGACCACAGTAACGTTCGACGCATTGTTCTTCGACACAGTAGCGAGCACCTGGGGCTGGTTCGCCTTGCCCTTCAGTTGGCGAACGATGCTCTTCCCGATTTCCTCGATGGTATGCCCGCTCACCTCGACGCGGCCCGCAAACGGAATCGAAATCGTGCCGTCAGACGCCACCATCTGCGCCGGCAGCGTGACGCCAGTCGACGGGCTCGGAACTGCTGATGGCAGCGATACCGGCGATGACGGCGATGTGCTAAACAACAGCGCAGGCGGCGCCTCCCAGATCGTCACTTCGATCACGTCGCCGGGGCCGATGACATAGTTGTTGGCGGCATGGCTCGCGAAAGTGGTCGAGAACCGCGAGACTTTCCGCGACGCAGCCAGCTTGCGAGCCAGTGCATCGTCCACGTCTACCACTTCAATGCCTTGAATCCGCCCGGTTTCCGGCGCTTTTTCGATCTGCTCGCGACTCGCGCCAGAAGCCGGCAACCAGCCCGGATAAGTCCCACACCCCGAAAGCGCCATTAACGCGGTAACGCAGCTAAACAAATAAAGATTCTTTTTCATCAATCGTGAACCACTAAACTTACCGGCCGACGACTACCCCGCCGGTTCCACCAGAGCCACGCGCAAACCGCGCCGTTCCCCGGAGAGAAATTGACAAACAAACCGTGCGTACTTCAACCTACGCCCGCCCCGCGAGCCTTGCCACCGCCCCCACCGTCCGACTAATCTGCTCCGCCTCATGCGTCGAACAGATAAAAAACCGCAACCGCGCCGCCTTCTCCTCGACAGCCGGATAAAAAATCGGCTGCACATTAATGCCTTCCTCGAACAACGCGTTCGCCCACTGCGCGGCCTTCAACGAGCTGCCGGTAATCACCGGCACGACCGCGTAGCCCGCGCTCGTGCCGACATTGAGTCCGGCCGCACGCGCTTCGGCAAGAAACTGGTGCCCGCGTTCTCGCAACCGCGCAACCCGCTCAGGTTGCGCGATCAGTGCTTCAAGCGCCGCAAGCGACGCTTCCGCCAAAGCCGGCGCAAGCCCGACGCTATATAAAAATCCCGGCGCCAGATGACGCAGCATGTCGGCCAGCGGTTGACAACCCGCGATAAAACCACCACATCCCGCCAGCGTCTTGCTCATCGTGCCCATCCACAGATCGACGCGATCCGGGGCCACGTCGCACTGCTCGCGAATACCCCGCCCCGTCGCGCCAAGCACGCCGAGCGAATGCGCTTCATCGACCAGCAAAAACGCGCCGTGCCGCTCCTTCACTTCGCAAAAACGCTCGAGATCGGGGAAATCGCCGTCCATGCTATACAGCCCTTCGATTGCGATCAGCACGTGACGATACTCGCGACGCACCCGCGTCAGCAGTTCGTCGAGCGCCTGCCAATCGTTGTGCGCGAAACTCAGACGCTTCGCACCACTCAGTTGCGCGCCCTGCACGATACTGTTGTGCGCGAGTGCGTCGTGAACGATCAGATCGCCGGGCCCGAACAGCGCACCGATCACGGTCACGTTGGTCGCATGTCCGCTCACGAACGCGACGCAATCGTCCGTTTCGTAAAACGCCGCAAGCGCGCGTTCGAGTTCGCGATGCACGGGTCGTTCGCCCGCGACGATGCGGCTCGCCGACGCCGACGTGCCATACCGGTCGATGGCGGCCTTCGCACGCGACGCGATAACGGGATCGCCCGCGAACCCGAGATAGCTGTAGTTCGCGAAGTTCACATACTCGCGGCCGCCTATTTGTGTCGTCGCGCCCGCAATACCGTCATGTACCCGAAAAAACGGCGACTCGACTCGCAGCGTCTCGCCCATTTCGCGCATCAGCTTGACTTGCTGATACTGCGGCATTGCTTCAAAGCGGCTGCGTGCAGAGAGCGTCTGCGCAGCCTGTGCCGCCTGCGCATCGGGCACGCCAGGCGCGTCCGCCGCATCGGTTGCTCGCTCCAACTGGCGCTTCAGTGCCTTGGCTGCCAACTGCTGCCGTAGTGTTTCTCCGAGTCCCATGTAATTCGCTCGAGCCTATATATGCGGCGCGGCTTACGCGTGCGCCTCGACCCACTCGTACGCGCCGGGTGTTCCCAGCAACGCGGCGAGCAGCCGGTAGTTCATTTCATGCGTCGGCCGCCGTGCGCTCACGTGGCCCAGCAACGGCGCCCCCGCGAGCGCGAGATCGCCGACCAGATCCAGCACGCGATGCCGGACGAACTCGTCGGGCTGACGCAGTCCGCCGACCACCCGCTTACCGACGATCGCCGCCGTGCATGACAGGCGTGCGCCACGCAGAATCGGCCAGCCGCGCAGATAACCGACCACGATCGCGGGCACCGCCCATTTGATCTGCCCATACGAGCGCGACGACGCGATTTCGTCGGCGAAAGCGCACGGCGTGAGCACGCCGTGCCACTCCATGTCGCCGAAACCTTTGAGGTCGTTGTTATGCACGCTGAGTGCATAGTTGTCGGCCGGCTCGACACGCATCTCGCGGCGCGCTTCACCTTCGCCGTCGGCGACGCCCACACTTTTCAGAACGCGCAAAAACAGCTTGGGCTGCCGCATCGCGGTGCGACCGCACGCGCGAATCGCGTCGATCCACGGTTGCGCGCTGCCGTCGAGAATCGGTATCTCTTCGGCGTCGAGCTCGACGATCGCGTGATCGATCTCGCAGGCAAGCAGCGACGCAAGCAAATGCTCGACCGTGCGCACGCCGAGCCCGTCGCTCGCGCGCAGCATCGTGCACAGCGGCTGCCCCCGGCGCAGCGACGGATGCGCGGCGACGGTGCCGAGCTCGCGCCCGCCTTGCAGACGCCGGAACACGATACCGTGCCGCTCACCCCCGAGCCGAGCGGAGTCAGCCGGAAGAATGCGCACGTTCACGCGCCGCCCGGTATGCAGGCCATGTCCCGACAGTTCGAGCGGCCGCGCGAGCGTGCCTTCGCTCGCCTGCCAGCCCGCGGGAAGCTTTACTCCGCAAACGCCGGCGTCGACTGACATGACTTGTCTCCCTGTTGATCTTGAGTGTGGGTGGCGTTGCCGCGATTGCGTTCGAGCAGCGCGCGCGCCTCGTCTTCGCCGAGCGCATGGCGCGCAGCCAAGGCCGCGACCTCGTCGCTCGCAGCGTTCGCGGTAACCTGAACGCCGTCGCCAGCGCACTCATCGAGCATGTCGACGATCCGCACGGCGAGCGTGTGCACGGTGGCGCCTTCCGCAATCGCCATGATCGACAGCTTCACGCCGAACGACTCCTCGACCGCCATGCCGAGTTCCATCCCCATCAGCGAGTCCATGCCGAGATCGAGCACCGAGCGGTCGAGCGCGACGCGCTCCGGCGACATGTGCAGGATGCGCGCGATGTGACCGCGCAACGCGGTCTCGACCGCCGTGACTGCATCGGCCTTCGGCAGAGCGCGCAACTGTTCGAGCAGTACGCCGTCCTCGCTCGTTGTCTCGCTAGCGCCGCCGCCTTGCAATGCCATGTAGCGACGCGCCTGCGCGGCGGGCATGCCGCGCGCGATCGCCGCCCAGTCCAGACGCACCACAGCCTCGCCGACCGCACCGGTTGCGAGCGCGCGCTCGAGCGCCGTCATCGCCTCGTCAGAGGTGATCGACGCACCGCCGATGCGCGCCTGCAGCGCTTCACGCGTCGTGCTGTTGCGCGCGAGGAAGCCGACATCCTCGATCGGCCCCCACGCCATGAAGGCGGCGGCCAGCCCGGCCGCGCGGCGATGGGCGACAAGCGCTTCGAGGAAGCTGTTGGCTGCCACATACGCGCCCTGGCCCGGATTGCCGAGATAAGTCGTGGCCGAGGAATACAGCACGAAGAAGTCGAGCGCGCAGCGCTGCGTCGCGTGGTGCAGATTCCATGCACCCGCAACTTTGGGTTCGAGCACGGCGAGCATGCGCGCGTCGTCGATGTTGCGCAGCAGGCCGTCGTCGATGCGCATCGCGGAGTGCAGCACGCCCTTGAGCGGCGTTCCGCGCGCCTCGATGCGCTCGATCAGACCATCGAGCGCCGCCGCATCGGTCACGTCGCACGACACCACCGTCACGGTCGCGCCATGCTCGGCACGCCAGCGTTCGAGTTCCTGCTGCTTCGCCGAGTCGAGTGCGCCGCCGCGGCTCGCGAGCGTCACGTGACGTGCGCCGCGCGCGATCATCCAGCGCGCGCTTGCGTAACCGAGACCACCCGTTCCGCCGACGATCAGATACGCCGCCTGCGGGTCGAGGCGCAGCACGGGCTGCGCGACGCCCCGCGTGGGCGCCGGCGTACCCGACGGATAGGTGACGAGCACCTTGCCGATCTGGCGCGCCTGCTGCATATAGCGGAACGCCTCCTCCGCGCGCGCGGCCGGGAAGGCACGATACGGCAACGGATGCAGCACGCCGCTCACGAAGAGCGCCATCACTTCCTCGAAGAGGCGCGTGGTGAGTTCGGGCAGCACGCCCATGAGCTGATCGGCGTCGATGCCAAAATAGCTGATGTTGTTGCGGAACGGCCGCAGGCCGATCTGGCTGTTCTCGTAGAAGTCGCGCTTGCCGAGTTCAAGGAAGCGGCCAAACGGACGCAGCGTGTCGATGCCGCGCACCATCGCCTCGCCCGCGAGCGAGTTGAGCACGATGTCGACGCCCTCGCCGTTCGTGCAGGCGCGCACCTCGTCGGCGAACGCCAGGCTGCGCGAGTCGAACACACGATCGGCGCCGAGCAGGCGCACGAACTCGCGCTTCTCGTCAGCGCCAGCGGTGGCGAATACTTCCGCGCCGAGATGGCGGGCGATCTGGATCGCGGCAATGCCGACACCACCCGCACCACCGTGTACGAGCACGCGCTCACCGCGGCGAAGCCTTGCGAGCTCGCACAGTGCGTAATACGCGGTGAAGAAGGTCGTGGGAATCGTAGCGGCTGCTTCGAACGAAATCGTTTCGGGCTTGCGCGCGATCGCGCTCGCACGTGTGAACACGCGCGTGGCGAACGAAGCCGGCGCGAAGCCGAGCACCGCGTCGCCGGGCGCCCAGCCTTTGACGCCCGCGCCGACGCGCACGATGCGCCCCGAGAGTTCCATGCCGATCGTCGCGCCCGCGAAGCCGGTCTCGACCGCTTCGTCGGAGAGCAGGCCCATCGAATACATGACGTCGCGGAAGTTCAGACCGGTCGCCATCGGCGCGATCTCGACTTCGCCTGGACTCAGTTCGCGCTCGGGCAACGCGAACCATTCGAGGTTGCGTAGCGAGCCGGGCATATCGAACGCCAGCACGGCGGGCACGGGGTCGGCCAGCTGCTCAGCCGTGGATTCGTCGCGCGGCGTCTGTCGTTCCGCTGTTTGCGCCGGCAGCATGCGCGGCACGTAGCGGCCCTGCGCCGTGAGCAGCACCTCTTCCTCGCCGTCATCGTGCGTGAGCGCGTGCGCCAGTTGCGATACGGCCTCGCCATCCGCGCCCGCCACGTCGATAAGGCGCAGCGCAAGCGTCGGGTATTCGTTCGCCATCACGCGGCCAAGGCCCCATAGGCTCGCCTGCTCGGGCTGCGCCGCTGTGCCCGAGCCTTGACTGAACGGCGCGCCTCCGCGTGTCACCACGGACAGGCGCGCCAGCGCGGCCACGCCGGCTGCGTCGAATTCGCGTGCGAGCATGGCGAGCGCGAGCACGCCGTCCTGCTGCGCGCGCATGATGTCGGCGCCGCTGGCGTCGTCGAGCTGTACGAGCGGTGCCACGAACACGATCTGCGCTTGCGTGTTCTTGCGTTCGAGCCATGCGGCCGCTTCGCGCACGCTCGTCGCTCCAACCTGGCAGCCAAAGCGCTCGAGTTCTTCCGCGAGCGCAGACCCGAACGCGTCGTTGCCGCTCTGCACGATCAGCCACGGCTGCGCGTCGGTCGAACTGGGTTGCATCTGCTGAGCGGACGCAGGCTTGCGCGCGACCATCAGCGTCGGCGCACCTTCGAGATCGAGGCCCTGCTCTGAGTGACGCACGACGTCCTGCAGACCGGCGCGTTCGCAAAGCGTGCGAAGCGCGGCCGGTGCGAGCGCGCCGTAGGCCTGTGCGGCGACCTCGTGGCCCGCCACGCCGAAGACGATGTCGGCGAAACGGCTGGGGCGCGCGTCGGCGAGCACGACTACCCCTCCCGGCGCGAGCCGTTCGGCAATTGCTTGCAGCGTGGAGAGTGGATCGGCCTGTTCGCCGATCATGCGATTGACGACGATCACGTCGAACGGCGCGGCGTCACGGTAATGCGTGAAAAGCGGTTCGTTCTCTCCGAGCTGCAGCGTCTGAACGTGCGCGTGCGCTTCCGCGTCGAGCGCGGCGAGCTGCTGGTGCGTGCCTGCAATCACGTGTTCGCACCGCGAAGCCGGCACGCCGATGTCGAGCGGCTGGAGCACTTCGACGCTCGTCGCGCCGATTTCCAACATGCGCAGGCGACGAGTGCCCGGCCACGCTGCCAGCGCTTCTTTCGCGCAGGCGGCGAGCATCGCGCGGGCATGCGACCACGTGGGCGAAGCGTCGAAAAACTGCTCGACGAGGCTGCGCCCCGTCGGCGACAGCAACGCGGGCGCATCGGCATCGGATGCTCCATCGCGCAGCACGCGTGGCAGCGCCGCGCCCACGTGCGCGAGCAGTGTCAGTTCGGCGACGTGCGCGGGCGAAGTCGCCAGCACATCGCGCCACAGCGCATCATGCGAAGGCATCGCCGCGAAGGCGGCCGCGTCGTCGCGCACGAGACGCTCGCCCTCGAAGCGGGCGAGTCCGTCTTCCACGACGATCTGCGCAAGGCGCGCGAGCAGTGGCGTATTGGCGAGCGTGGGCAGCACGAGCTGCGCGAATGCGCCGATCGCTTCTAGCGCGTTCAACGCGTACAGGCCCGCGAGCACGTCGAGCAACGGCAGCGTTTCGGTCAAGTGACGCGTACGTTGCGCGCTGTCCTCATGCGAAGCGAGACGCGCGCTCGCACGTTCGACGAGCGCAGCCGGCGTGGGCAGCGCGGCGGCCGTGAAGCCCTCAGGCAGCGGACGCGCTTCAAGCGCGTAGGCAAAGCGCGCCGGTGCGGCGTGGCGTCGGCCCGTAAGGTCGACGCGGCGGAAACGGCACGCAGAAAGACGCGCGACGATTGCATTGTCGGCGTCGAGGAATTCGAACGACGCAACGATCGAATGCGGGCTGCGCCGCTGCACACGCGCCAGCACACGCCGTACCGAGTCGCCACGCAGAAAGTCGACGCGGCCGATCTGTACCGGCACGAAGGCCGCTCGCGCTTCGCCTGGCGCGGCGCCGGCCTGGCCCAGCACGGCGAAGAGCGGATGAAAACCGCTGTCCATCAGCGCGGGATGCAGCAGCCAGCCGGCCACCGCGTGCGCGCCGGCAAGCACCTGCGGCACTTCAAAGTCAGCGAGCGCGTCGTCGCCTTGCACCTGCACCTTGTGCACCCAGCGGAACGCCGGACCATAGCTCAGACCGATAGCGGTCGTGCTTGCGTAGAGGGCGCCGCCGGGCGTCGCGGGGATAGCTTCGAGGCGCGCCAGCACCGATTCATCGGCCGTGCTCTGCGCGCCTAGCGTGCTGCCGCTTTCGAGCAGGCGGCCCGTCACGTTGAGATTCCACGGGCCGTCGCTCATGCGCTCGCGCGTCTCGATCGTAAACGACGCGGTGCGCGCGTCGATCACGAAGCGCAACAGCTTCGCGTGCTGCGGCTGGAACACGACCGGCATGCGGATCTCGAGGTTCTCGAGCGCGACGTCCGACGTGCGGAAGAACACGCGCGCAGCGGCCAGCGCCATTTCCACGTAGCCCGCGCCCGGAAATGCAACGCCACCATCGACGACGTGATCGGCGAGCATCGGCACGCGCTGCGGATCGAGCTGGTTTTCCCATGCAAACGCATGCTCGTGCAGACGGTAGCCGAGCAGCGGATGATCGACGCGGCGATTCACGAGGTTGTAGCCCTCGATGGTGGCCGTCTGCCAGTGGCGTTCGCGCTGCCACGGGTAAGTCGGCAGCGCCACATGTGAGCCCTGAGACGCCACTGGCACGAAGCGGTCGACATCGACGCGCGCGCCGTGCGCGACCGCCGATAGCGTCGAATGCGCGAGCATCTGCGCGCTGTCGTGATGGCGCTTGAGTGTGGGCACGACCTCACCGGCGAGATTCAGGCTCGCGAGCGTCTGCTTGACGTAGTGGCGCAGAATCGAGTGCGGGGCGATTTCGATGAACACGCTTACGCCTGTATCGGCGAGACGCGTGAGCGCTTCGCCAAAACGCACCGGCTCGCGGATGTTGCGCCACCAGTAGCCTGCGTCGAGCGACGTGCCGGCAAGCGTGTCGCCGGTGACAGTCGAGACGTAGCGCTTCGTGCCTTCGCGCGGAGCCAGATCGGCGAGACCGGCGCGCACGACCGGCTCGATGGCGTCCATGCGGCTGCTGTGGAACGCGTAATCGAGATCGAGCAGCTGGAAGAAGCTGCCGTTCGCGGCGAGCGAAGCGCCGATCGCTTCGAGTTCTTCGGGCGATCCGGCCAGCGTGACGGCTTCGGGGCTGTTGGTGCCGGCCAGCTCGACCATCTCCGCGAGACCGAGGTGTGCGATCAACTGCCGTGCCTCGGCTTCGCCAATGCCCGCCGCAGCCATCTTGCCGGTGCCGCGCGTCAGGCCCTGCGCGCTGCTGCGAACGCGGATCACGCGCACGGCCTGGGCAAGCGTCAGCGCGCCCGATGCCCACGCGGCCGCGATTTCACCAACGCTATGACCGACCGCCGCATCGAAACAGATGCCGCGCGCTTCGAGTGCGCGCGTGATGCCAACCTGGATCGCGAAGAGTAGCGGCTGCGCGTTCTCCGTCGCGGCGAGCCATTCGGCGCTCGCGCCGGCGCGCAGCACGTCGACGAGCGAGTCGCTGCCGTCGGCACGCCAAAGCACGTCGACTTCGTCGAGCGCCGTGCGGAACACTGCGTCTTCCGCATAGAGCTGCTTGCCCATGCCGGCCCACTGGCAGCCGTTGCCCGCGTAGACGAACGCCACCTTGGCGGCCGTCGCTACGGCCTGGCCGCGAGCGACGTAAGCCGGAAGCGCCTGATCGGACGAATCCGCGAGCATCAAGAGTGCGGCGCAACCCGCTTTCAGGTCGGGCGGCGCAATGACCACGCGCTGTTCGAGCCATTCACGGCGGCGCGCGGCGCCGGCCGCGAGCGCGGCCCAATCGGCGCCGTTCTGCAAACACGCGAGATAGCGCGCGGCAAGTGCGGCGAGCGCATCCTGCGAGCGCGCTGTGAGAACGAGCGGCGGCAACGCTCCACGCGCGGCCGGCGTGCTGCCCATGACAGGCGCGGCGGGCGCGGCTACCCTCACCGCCTCCGCTAGCACGACGTGCGCGTTGGTGCCGCCGAAGCCGAACGAGTTGACGCCAATCGTCAGCGGCGCACCATCACGCCGCGAGAGTGGGGTGAAGCGCTCGACGACGCGTAGGCGTCCGCCCTCGAAATCGATGGCGGGATTGGGCGTTTCGAAATGGAGCGAGCGTGGCACCGCGCCGTGCTTCAGGCAGAGGATCGCCTTGAAGAGGCCGGCCATGCCCGAGGCGGTTTCGAGGTGCCCGACGTTGGTCTTGACCGAGCCGATCAGGAGCGGATCGTCGGCCGGACGGCCGCCCGCGACTGCCTCGATTAGCGCGCGCGCCTCGATCGGGTCGCCGACTGCGGTACCAGTGCCGTGGGCTTCCAGATAGGCGAGCGAGCGCGGATCAACGCCTGCGCGGCGGTAGACCGAGCGCAGCAGTTCGGCCTGCATGGCCGTCGTCGGCACACTGATACCGCCGTGCGAATGGCCGTTGGAATTCACGCCCGAACCGGCGATGACCGCGTGAATTGTGTCGCCGTCCGCAAGCGCGCGCTCGAGCGGCTTGAGCAGCACGAAGGCGCCGCCCTCGGCGCGCACATAGCCGTCGCCGGTCGCATCGAATGCGCGGCAGCGGCCTCGCGGCGACAGCATCGACGCCTTCGAGAAGCTCACGAAGCCAAACGGATGGAGCAGCAGATTGACGCCGCCCGCGAGCGCCATTTCGGTTTCGCCCGACTGCAATGCCTGCACGGCCTGATGCAGCGCGACGATCGACGACGAGCAGGCAGTGTCCACCGACATGCTCGGACCGCGCAGATCGAACAGATAGGAAACGCGATTGGACGCAATGCTGAGCGTGTTGCCCGTGGCCGAGTATGGATCGATCCAGTTCAGGTCGTCCATGCTGCGGTTGCCGTAGTCCATGCTTGCGGCGCCGACGAACACGCCGCAGTCCCGGCCGCGCATCTCCGCTGGACGCACACCGGCGTCCTCGAACGCTTCCCACGCGAGTTCGAGCAGCAGACGCTGCTGCGGGTCCATCTGGGTCGCCTCGCGCGGCGAAACGCCGAAGAAAGCGGCATCGAAACCGGCCACGTTGTCGAGAACACCCGCCGAGAACGTGTAGCTCTTCCCCGGCTCTTTCTTGGACGGATGCTGGTAGAACTCCGTGCCGAATCGATCGGGTGGCACGACGGTCACTGCGTCGCGCTCATCGCACAGCAGTTGCCAGAAGTCTTCGGGCCCGGTCACTCCGCCGGGAAAGCGACATGCCATCCCGATAATTGCTATTTTTCTTTCCATCATCATGCCGGCATGTGCTGCAATTCGTTTCGCGAGTCGGTGTCGCCACCATCGGCAGGCATCATCGCGCGCTGTATCGTGGAACCGAGAGTCTCGACACCAACATCTCGGCGCTTGCCGATGTCGCTTCCGAAATTGCGCCAAATAAAGTAATCACTGTTCGTCGGTTCCGTTTCGAGCGCATCGAATACGGAAGACATCGCAGGAACGTGATCGCCATAAAAACACAGGACCGTCGGCCGATTACGCCCGCGCAGATAGTCGGTCAACCTGCCGATCATCGCGTCCGCGTTTTCCACATGCCGAAGGTACGCGGTCAGGTCGAGCCAGCGTGCGTCGTCGCCTAGCGTGTGCCGCGATGAGGACTCCCCAGGGGAAACCGTCTCCAGATGCAAAGGGCCGTGATTTTCCATCGTGATCGCAAACGCAAACAGCGGTTTGTCATCACTGGCCTGCAGGAGGGCGATGAGCTTGTCCGCTACCGCAAGATCCCCAACGTATGGCCCCACACGAGACGCACTTTCGAAATGCTCAATGTCCAGAAAGCGGTCGAAGTGCATGTGCGCGAATGCCCGTCGACGGCCAAAGAAGTTAGCGTGGTACGGATGCAGGGCCACCGTGCGATATCCTCCGCGCCGGAAATAACCCGCCAGCGACGCGCACGCCCGGCGCACGAACATATACGGATAAAAGCGCGCGTATCCAAGTTCGACCGAGGTCAGGCCAGTGAGCATGGCGAATTCGCTGCGCATCGTATTCGCGCCCCAGGCCGGCACGGACAATTCGCCTTGCTCGAACGACTCGCGTTTTGCGCGATCGAAGTGCGCGTAGGGCTCGCCAGACACGCATTCGCCGAGCCGGCGGGCGTCGAAATACGACTCGCTTTGAATGACGATGACGTCCGGATGAACGTCTGGGCGTCCGACCGAAAACGGGCTGTTACCTTCGGCGCGAGTGAACGCGCGCCGTTGCGCACTGCTCAATCCGTTGATCAAATAGGCAGCGGACGCCGAGAAAAAACCGAATCGGCGCTGGTCCGAAAAGGGTTGCAGCGTGAGCGGCAAGCGACGAGAAAGCGCGATGCACACTGGTAGACAAATCAATGCGACGACGGCCTCAGCCCATCTTTGCCTCAGCGCCACGGGACGTTCGGCAATGAACGCCCCCGCCGCTGCTCCTATTCCGACGAGCACGATGATGAGCTTGCCAAAACCAAGAAACGGCAAATAAAGGCGCGGATGCGAGAAGACCTGGCTGAAAAGGCTCAGGTCGCTGAAGACCAGCGGTTCGCGCAGCGAGGCGTATTTGGCGTTGCCGACGACCGCGAGCAAGCCAATCAACACGAACGCGACGCCCATCGAAAATAACGGCCGCCCCGTCAGTGCGATGCAACCTGCCGTCACGGCAGCGAGCGCCGCCAGATGCAGCATCAGCGCGACAGGCGGCCTACGGAGCGACGATCTTGTGACAGAGATCGCTTCAACGGCGAAGGAGCATGCGACCATGGCGGCCGCGATCATAATACCGTGCGGCACTTCACATATTCCGACGAGGGATCTGAAACAGGAGACCCAGGATTGCGTCACCGACAGCCGCTGGCAACAGGCGTAGTAACTTGAGGCCGAGCGTCAAACTGAAAGGAAAAGCGATTTCCACGCGGCGCCGAGTCAGGCGCTTCTTGATAAACAAGGCGGCCTTTTCGGCGCTCCATATGAAGGGCTTGTTGCCAGGAAAAACGTCGCTCATCCCAGTTCGCACGAAGCCGGGCATCACGACTGAAATTCCAATATGGTCGCGCGCGAGAACCGGACGCACGGAATCGCAGTACGCCACGAGCGCGGCCTTGCTCACGCAATAGGCCGGCGAGATTGCCATCCCCCTCAATCCGGCGAGCGAACTGACAATCGCGATCTGGCCGCGCCGCCGATTCCGCATGCGCTCGATGGAAGGCAGCACTGCGTGCAAAGCACCGTAGAGATTGGTATCGACGACTTCGGCAGTCCGACTAACGCCTTCCCAGTCGTCAGGTGAGCGGAGTGTGCTGGCAACGCCGGCATTGGCAATCAGCAAGTCGATTGGATGTCGCGAGTCGAAATCGAAGATCCACGCCTGAAGCGCCGCTGCATCACGGACGTCCACGCTGCCAACCACGACCTCGGCGCCGCGCGCGCGACACGCCTCGGCAACGTCCTCGAGACGTTCAGCGTTTCTTCCGATTAACCCTAGCGTGATACCGGGCGCGCAATAGCTTAAGGCCAGCGCACGCCCGAGTCCGGCACTACCGCCAGTGATAACGACTACACACGGCACACTCGTTCTCACTCTCCCCCCGATCTCAAGCAATATTGTTTTGCCACGGTCTGTGAATGGATTTATTTGCTTCTTTGCAGTGGTCGCACGGACTAAAACGCGCAGACCTTCATTGAAGACATGCGAGGCCGGACAACCACTGTTTCCGCTAACGTCGATTTGAGCCAATCAAAACTTTGAAGTCGGAACGTCCGCTCTTGCCGCGCCGATCCTTTCACCGTCCTCTAGCGACGACACGGGAACATTCAATCCAGCGCAACACGGATAGTGCCGAGCGAAGAGACGTACTGAAAGAGACGAAATGGCAAGCTTGTAAGCGCCGGCCGAATATTAGCGCAGGAAGATTCTTTCGTACCATTACAGTTGACGAATATTTCTGTAAGAGTCGCGTCTTCACAACAGACGGAAAATTTCCAGTTGTTACGATCCCAATCGATCGCCGCCCTCGCGTGAGCGGTAAAAAATTTCTTCTTGCCTGCGTCGCAAATATCTGCATCTTCAACTGTCCGGCTTTGCCAGTAGCCATTGGCAGGCTTTTCCACTGAAGATCAATGCAGTAGTTCGCAAAGTACAAAGTTTATTTTTCAAAATGGCACCTGAATTTCCGTAACAAGCCAGCACCGCAAACGTTTGGTCATGCTCAAATGAAGCGAAAATAGTTCAATTGGGACAATTGTTAAAATAGGTTGGCGGCCTCAAATCTGAAGCGCAACACCTGTTTCGATCCGATTCGTTCGTTCGCCATCCATACGATAGACGTCCGCCACGCTCGCCGCACTCTCGATGGTTGATCGCGTCTCTCGCACTGTTTGCAGAGGACGTCGATCGTCTGCGCCAGCGCGATCGATTCGGCTTACCTCGAGGCCGGTTTCCACTCGTGGAGCGACGATCTACGTATCCGATCCCACGTGCGTTATCTTGATGATCATCCAGTGCCTATTGGCGCCGGAGTAATTGGGAGGTGCCCGTGCCGATGTTCGCGCTTGACCTCGACTGAGTTTCCCGCGTGGACTCCATCGGCGAGTTGGCCCCTGGAGGCGCAGGCACGAATACAATTAAACTACAGCGTTAGCCCCAGTTGTCGTTGGTTTCGTTCTGCGCGTGCGCGTCAAGACATGGCAAGACGAGGTCGCGATCAAATGCACTTCACGCAGAGAAGAGCTACAGGAATGCGATCGAGACACGCCGGCGTGGCGGCTTTCGTTGGGTGCCCACAGTTGCATGTGCGCACGAATCGACATGCACACTCAAAGCCGTCCCGCTTTCGGCACGCGCAGGACAGCGTCACCGCTTGTTTCAATGGCTTATGGCAGGTACCCTCGCCCGACGTCCAGTACACCGCAATAGCTTCTTCTTTCGGCACGAATTTCTTTCTCAACGATACATATAGGACCCGCACCTAAAACAGCGAAACAGGTCCTCTGTAACCATGCATGGCCATGGCGATCAGCATCGCGGACAGCGCCGGCAGCAACAGATCTAGTACTTTGTAGGCGTCCCAGTGCCATGGGAGCCAGCCAATCGCCCAGGTGTAAGCGTGCGACTCGAAAGCAAGCAATTCTTCCTTATCCAAGGTTTCGAGTTCACACTCGAGTTTTTTGCGCGACCAATACCAGACGATTACGGCAAGGGCTCCAATTCGGAAGTCGAACAGTAGCCCAACCGGTATCTGCACCAGCAACCCTTCCAGACAGTGAGACAGGGACATGCGCCACCTTGCCGCCGCGAACCAGTCAAGTAGAGACGTCATTGGAATATCCTCCTTGTTCCAACCTGCCAATGTTTCAAATTGAATTGGCTTCATCTTAACTGCACGTTGAGTTTCCGGGTTATGCGGTATTCCGATGCTATCGCGTGCCAAGTGCCGTCATGCCCCCGCGCCGATAGCCCGTGGACGTATGTGATTTGACCAGGCTGTGCCGACACCCGAATCATGCCGCGCCAAGGTCGCGGATCAGATCGATCATGTCTTTTCTGACCGTCGAGTCGGCACGCGGTCGCAACGGGTACCCCGGCCTCCGGAGATACCACGAGTTGGAAGCGAAAGGTGGACATCGCCTTCCATACGGTTTTTGCTCATCGTCTCGCGATTCACGCTCCACGTCGGGTCTCGTCACCCGGTCACCCTCCTGCGGTTGCGCTTCACTTCGTCCGCCGTGACCAGCTTATGGCGAGACTTGCACCAGCAGGAATGCGCCGATTCCAGGCGTACATGACAAAAGCCCCGCAAGAACTTTCATTCTTACGGGGCTTCTCTTTTGACGCTAAAGCGTTATCCGCTTAGCGCGACATCATATTCATGCTGACGTTATGCAACACCCACAACGTCCCGCCAACCACGATAACAGCGGTCAGCACGGTGAACGCAAACGCCGTCACGTTCCAGCGCTGCGACGACGACGTGTTCATGTGCAGGAAGAACACCAGATGCACGAGGATCTGCACGAACGCGAGACCCGCGATTGCGAGTAACGCACTCTGGCCCGTCAACGTGCCGGTCATCACGATCGCGAAGGCCGCGACGGTCAGAATGACGGAAAGCACGAAGCCCGCCGTATAGCTGCCGAAGCTGCCGTGACCGCCTTCCGAGTGTGCGCCATGGGCGCTATGACTATGGTCCATTTAGATCACGCTCGCAAGATAGACAAAGGTGAAAACGCCGATCCACACGACGTCGAGGAAGTGCCAGAAAAGGCTCAGGCACGTCAGACGGATCATGTCGCGTTCGGTCAGGTCGCGATGACGCATCACCTGCAGCGCCAGCACGACCATCCAGATCAGGCCGAACGTCACGTGCAGGCCGTGCGTGCCGACCAGCGTGAAGAACGACGACAGGAACGCGCTGCGGCTCGGACCCGCGCCTTCGGCGATCAGGTGCGAGAACTCGCGCATTTCCAGCACGAGGAACGCGAGGCCCAGCAGGAACGTCACGCCGAGCCAGCCGAGCAGCACGCCCTTGCGGTTCTTGTGCGCGCCGAGCATCGCGAAGCCGTACGTGATACTCGAGAGCAGCAGCATCGTCGTTTCAAGTGCGACGCCCGGAATCTCGAACAGGTCCTTGCCGCTCGGACCGCCCGCGAACTGGTGGCTCATCACCGCGAACACCGCGAACAGCGCCGCGAAGATGATGCAGTCGGTCATCAGGTACAGCCAGAAACCGAACACCGAGTGCGACGGCACATGGTCCGGCGCGAGTTGCGGCTCAACCGCAATTGTCTTCTGTAACATCAGTCCACCTCCAGCGCGACCTGCTTGCCGGCGCTTGCGCCGACACCGGCCACGGCACCAGCACCGCCGTTGCGATTCTCTTCAATCAGCGCAACAGTGTCGGCAGGAATGTAATAGCCGTCGTTGTCCATGAAGCTGTAGATGATCACGGTGGCGATCGCGCCGACCGCGCCAACGATCGCAAGCCACCAGATGTGCCACACACCGGCAAAACCGAGCACCAGCGAGAACAGACCCACCAACAGACCCGCGGACGTATTCGACGGCATGTGAATGTCGCGATACGCCGGCACTTTCACACCGCCCTTGCGCGACTTCATTTCGGTGAACGCGTCGAGCGAGCGGACGTCCGGGATGTGCGCGAAGTTATAAGCCGGCGGCGGCGAACTCGTCGCCCATTCCAGCGTATGACCGTCCCACGGATCGCCCGTGAGGTCGCGGTTTTCCTTCAGGTTGCGATCGCGGATGCTGACGACCAGTTGCAGCAGTTGGCAAGCGATACCGATCGCGATCAGCACCGCGCCGAACGCAGCGGCGATCAGCCACGGATGCCAGGTCGGGTTGTCGTAGTGGTTCAGACGACGCGTCATGCCCATGAAGCCGAGCACGTACAGCGGCGTGAACGCAACCCAGAAGCCGATCTGCCAGAACCAGAACGCGGCCTTGCCGAGCTTCTCGTTCAGCTTGAAGCCGAACGCCTTCGGGAACCAGTAGTTGAAGCCGGCCAGATAGCCGAACAGCACGCCACCGATAATTACGTTATGGAAGTGAGCGATCAGGAACAGGCTGTTGTGCAGCATGAAGTCCGCGCCCGGAATCGCCAGCATCACACCGGTCATACCGCCGATCGTGAAAGTGATGATGAAGCCGATCGTCCACAGAACCGGCGTCGTGAATTTCAGACGGCCCTTGTAGATCGTAAACAGCCAGTTGAACACTTTGACGCCGGTCGGAATCGAAATCACCATCGTCGCGATGCCGAAGAACGCGTTCACGTCCGCGCCCGAACCCATCGTGAAGAAGTGGTGCAGCCACACGAGGAACGACAGCACCATGATCGCGCAGGTCGCCCATACCATCGTCTTGTAGCCGAACAGCGGCTTTTTAGCGAAGGTCGCGACCACTTCCGAGAAGATACCGAACGCCGGCAGGATCAGGATGTACACCTCGGGGTGACCCCATGCCCAGATCAGGTTCAGGTACAGCATCGCGTTGCCGCCGGCATCGTTCGTGAAGAAGTGCATGCCGAGGTAGCGGTCCAGACCGAGCAGCGCGAGCGTGACGGTCAGGATCGGAAACGACGCCATGATCAGCACGTTCGCGCACAACGAGGTCCACGTGAACACCGGCACCTTCATCCACGACATGCCCGGAGCGCGCATCTTCACGATCGTCACGAAGAAGTTCACACCGGTCAGCAACGTGCCGATACCAGAGATCTGCAGGCTCCACAGGTAATAGTCGACGCCTACGCCAGGGCTGAACTGCAATTCCGACAACGGCGGATAAGCGAGCCAGCCCGTCTGTGCGAATTCACCGATCACCAGCGAGATGTTGATCAGGATCGCGCTGACTGCCGTCATCCAGAAGCTCAGCGAGTTGATGAACGGGAACGCGACGTCGCGCGCGCCGATCTGCAGCGGCACGACGATGTTCATCAAACCGATCATGAACGCCATCGCCATGAAGAAGATCATGATGACGCCGTGCGCGGTGAAGACCTGGTCGTAGTGATGCGGTGGCAAAAAGCCCGGGCTCAGGTACGACAGCGCCAGCTGCATACGCATCATGATCGCGTCGGCGAAGCCGCGCAGCAGCATGATGAACGCAACGACGATGTACATGACACCGATCTTCTTATGGTCGACGGACGTCAGCCATTCGCTCCACAAGTAGCGCCATTTGCCGAAATACGTGATTCCGCCTAGCACCGCCAGCGCCGCGAGCACCATACCGGCGCCCGCCGTAACGATGATGGGCTCGTGATACGGAATCGCATCGAGAGTTAGTTTTCCGAACATGAGTTACCCCTTAGGCGCGCAGTTGGCGTCTTTCATGTTGTCGATGACGTTGCCGTTGTTGTAGCGGGCAATGATGTTGTTGAAGAGCTTCGGATCGACCGTCGAGAAGTACCGCACCGGGTCCTTTTCGCTCGGCTCGGACACCGCGTGGTAGCGGTCCATGTCGAGGCGGTCCGACGAAGCGCGGACCTTCGCAACCCAGGCATTGAAGTCTTCAGGCGACGTCGCGAGCGTGCGGAACTTCATGTCCGAGAAGCCCTTGCCGCTGAAGTTTGCCGAGGTGCCCGCGTAGTCGCCGGCGTGATCGGCGATCAGGTGCAGGCGCGTCTGCATGCCCGCCATCGCATAGATCTGGCCGCCCAGCTGCGGGATGAAGAACGAGTTCATCACCGTGTCCGACGTGATCCGGAAGTTCACCGGCGTGCCGACCGGGATCGCGAGCTGGTTCACCGACGCGATGCCGAGGTCCGGATAAATGAATAGCCACTTCCAGTCGAGCGCGACGACTTCGACGTTGATCGGTTTGACCTGCGACTCGAGCGGACGATACGGATCGAGCTCATGCGTGCTCTTCCACGTCAACACGGCGAGAAACAAAACGATCAGCGCCGGAATGGTCCAGACGGCGATTTCGATCGCGGTGGAATGCGTCCAACCCGGACGGTATTCGGCGTTGCTGTTCGATGCGCGGTAACGCCACGCGAAAAACAGTGTCATCAGAATGACCGGCACCACGACGATCAGCATGGCCCACACCGAAGTCGCGATCAGATCACGCTCCGCGAGTCCCACACGCCCCTTCGGATTCAGAATATCGAGGTTGCTGCAACCCGAAAGCAGCAACATGAGGCTGGCGGAAATGAAACTTGCCGGCCTTCTCAGCGTCCGTCCTTTCATATCCACTGCCTCGTTTTTTTGACTTCAACGAACGTCATTCGACGGCTCTCCATTAATAAGCGCTCGCATAATAGGGGGGCATCGGATGCTAATAAACACTCGATTTAGCAACGAACTATTGCGTCGCGACGCAGTGCGACACGTTGCCGCATTTCCCCGCGCACCCTATTCACCAGCGTCGTTTGCGACGCTTCGAAACGAAGCATCGAAAAGCTGACGCATCGCAAAAGTCCCCTGAAACAAGCGCTAAAAATCGCTGGACGCGCAGCGGTTTTCGACGTACTGCAACACGCATGCATTCACAAAGGGATTGATAACGACGCGCAAAAGCGCAAGAGCGTCGCCGCATCCTGACGCGCGGATGCGACAACGACTCTTGCGCTCTGTTCTTTTAACCCGGAGTCTGCGTAGCGACGGGAACCGGTCCGGGCGCCGCTGCCTGCAGATGCTCGCCGCCCTCCGTCGGCACGGAGTCCGAAGGCAGCGCCGAGCGTTCCGATTGTGCGAGCAGCGTGGCGACCGACGGATCGATCGCATCGGTGAACGGCTTCGGGTCGAGACCGATCGCAAGCACCAGCAGCGCCAACGCACCGAGCAGCGCGAACTCGCGCTTGCCGAGGTCCTTCAGCTTCGCGACGCGCGCGTTGGCAATCGCACCGAAGATCACGCGCTTGTACATCCACAGCGTGTAGGCCGCGCTCAGAATCAGGGTGGTCGCGGCGATCGCACCGATCCAGAAGTTGAAGCGGATCGCGCCCATCAGCACCATGAATTCGCCAACGAAACCCGACGTGCCCGGCAGACCGATGTTGGCCATGGAGAACAGCATCACGAAAGCCGCAAAGCGCGGCATCGTGTTGGCGACGCCGCCGTATTCGGCGATCGACGCGGATTTCGTGCGGTCGTAGAGCATGCCGGTGCACAACAGCATCGCGCCGGACACCACGCCGTACGAGATCATCTGCACGATTGCGCCGGACTGGCCGAAGCGGTTGAAAACGAACAGACCGAGCGTGACGAGGCCCATATGCGCGACCGTCGAATACGCGAGCAGGCGGCGCATGTCGGTCTGCACGAGTGCGAGCAGGCTCGAATAGATCACCGCGACGAGCGACAGCGTGATCATCATCGGCGCGAAGAAATGGCTCGCTTGCGGCGCGATCGGCAGCGCGAAACGCAGCAGACCGTAACCGCCGATCTTCAGCATGCCGATCATCACCGCGGCGCCCGTCGGGCCGTCGAGGTGCACGTCGGGCAGCCACGTGTGCAGCGGCCACATCGGCACCTTCACGCCGAACGCGGCAAGAAAGCCGAGGAAGATCAGCGCCTGCGGCACCATGTCGAGGTGCGCTTCGCGCCACACGGCGAGGTCGAAGCTGTGCGTCAGGCTATACAGATAGAGCAGCGACATCAGCATCATCAGCGAGCCGAGGAACGACACGAAGAAGAACTTCACCGCCGCGTACGTGCGGTTCTTGTGACCGTAGGTGCCGATCAGCAGATACAGCGGGATCAGCGTCGCCTCGAACGCAATGAAGAACATCATGCCGTCGAGGGACGTGAACACACCCTGCATGAAGCCCGACAGCATCAGGAACGCGCCGAAGTACTGCGCGGTGCGCTGCGTGATCGACTCCCACGATGCGATCACGATGATGATCGTCGTCAGCGCGGTCAGCGCGACGAGCCACAGCGAAATCCCGTCGATTCCCACATGCCATGCGATATCGAACGTCGGCGACCAGCGGACGTTCTCGACGAACTGCATCGAGGTCACGTCGTTACGGAAACTCGTCACGAGCGGGATCACCGGCAAGAAACCCGCCACCGCGCCGATCAGCGCGAGCCAGCGTGTGCGATTACGCGCCGTGTCCGACCCGGCGCGCAGAACCACGAACCCGGCGACGATGGGGATCCAGATGAGAAGACTTAGGAGAGGCAATGGCATGTGCTCTGTCAAAACTTGAAGTACAAAACGCCGCGTCAACGCCCCCTGAAACAAGCAGACATTGAAATGGAAATGTAAGTTGTAGTTCGCTGAAATTGACGCGTGGCGGGGATTCCCGCTACACGTTTACCCGCAGCCGACTGACCAAGGGTGGGAGATTACCAAGATAAGAATAATTTTGCATCGCAACAGCCGCGAAATCCGCGCCACAATACATTGTTGCAACGTGGGCGCTTGCAAAATGGATCGAAATGTGCGCTTGCACATTGTTACAAAGGCGTCGTTAGGCCTTGGCAGTTTGGCAGCAAAAGCTGGCAATTAGCCGGAGGTTGGCCGCTGTTAGGCATTCGCTGTTTATGGGGCTGGTTCGACTGGAACGGATCGTGCTGTCGAGTGCTTTTTGACGGCCGCGGACGAGCGGCAACCAAACAAAAATTTGCCTCGTCGGCGATAAAAAAATTTTTGTGCGAGCGGTCTAAGCCGACCGGCGAGGAGGTCGCTAGCGGTGCCGCGCGCCTCGATCAAGGTGCGCTGAAAATGTTCCACTCCAGGCGCACGAATCTTCCGTTTTCCTTACGCAGACCAGCGCCGCGCAATGGTAACTGCTGCAGAAACTCGCGCGGCGAGGCACACTCAATTCGCGCAACGGGCTCCCCTCGCCCGACTCCTTTTCCGGACCTCCTCGCATGGCGCTTCGTGACGACGTCGTACCCGCACTCGAATGCCGCGGCCTGAGCAAGCGGTACGGCACCGGCCGCATCGTGCTCGCGCAGCTCGACTTCACACTCGCTGCGGGCGAGTTCGTCGCGATCATGGGCGATTCGGGCGTCGGCAAGTCGACATTGCTCAACCTGATCGCTGGGCTCGACCGCGCCGATAGCGGCAGCGTGCTAATCGACGGACGCCCGGTCGAACAACTCGACGACAACGCCGCGACGCGACTGCGGCGCCAGAAGCTCGGCTTCGTGTTCCAGGCGTTTCACGTGCTGCCGCATCTGACGCTCGCGCAGAACGTCGCGCTGCCACTGCTGCTCAATGATCTACCGACGGCCGCCGCGCTCGACATGCTCGCGGCGGTCGGCCTCGGCGGACGCGGCGACGACTTTCCGCGCGATCTCTCCGGCGGCGAATTGCAGCGTGTAGCCATTGCACGCGCACTCGTGCATCGTCCGACGCTGCTTCTCGCCGACGAACCGACCGGCAACCTCGACCCTGCCACCGCGCGCGACGTGCTCGGCCTGTTCCGCGCGCAATGCAAGGCGACCGGCGCGGCGACGATCATGGTCACGCATTCCGAGGCCGCGGCCGCCGTGGCCGACCGCGTGTTGATCCTGAGCGACGGCGACTTGCATGGCGCGCGCGATAAGGCCGCGAACGTCGCGCACGCCGCGGCCCGCTCGACCCACCATGGCCGTTGACCTTCGTCCACTGCCGCGCGCGCCGGGATATCGTGTTCTCGCGCGCTGGCTGATGGTCGCGGAATGGCGCAGTCATCGCGGACGCGCACTCGTCGCCATCGCGACGATCGCGCTAGGCGTCGCGCTCGGCTACGCGGTGCAATTGATCAACAGCGCCGCCTTCAACGAATTCTCGGCGGCCGCGCGCAGTCTGTCAGGCGAAGCGGATCTGCAGGTGCGCGGCGCGCAGCCTTTCGTCGACGAGTCCCTTTATCCGCGACTCGCCAACGAACCGGGCGTGGTGCTGGCGAGTCCCGTGCTCGCGCTCGACGTCGGGGTGCCGGGCCGCACCGGTGCACTGCCCGTTCTCGGCATCGACGTCTTCAAGGCGAGGTCGATCACGCCCGATCTGATCGGCGTGCCCTCGCCTGATCGCCCGTTCGACACGCTCGCCTCCGATGCGATATTTCTGTCGACGGCCGCGCAGCAATGGCTGAACGTCAAGACCGGCGACGACGTCACGCTACGCATCGGTACGTCGGATCTGCATCTGCGCGTCGCGGGCGGGCTCGTGCGCACGCGGCCGGGTCAACGGCTCGCGGTGATGGACATCGCCGCCGCGCAATGGCGATTCGGCAAGGTGGGCAAGCTGACGCGCGTTGACGTGCAACTCGCACGCGGCGTCGATCGGCAACGCTTCAAACGCGATCTGCAACAGCAGCTCGGCAGCACATGGGTAGTCGCCGAGACGCGCGACACTGAGAGCCGCACCGATCGCCTGTCGCGTGCTTACCGGATCAACATGAACGTGCTCGCGCTGGTCGCGCTGTTCACGGGCGCGTTCCTCGTGTTTTCGACTCAGGCACTCGGTGTCGTGCGACGCCGATCGCAATTCGCGATGCTGCGCGTGCTCGGGCTCACGCGAGCTCAGCTATTGCGGCAGATCCTGCTTGAAGGCGCGCTGCTCGGGTTGCTCGGCTCGTTGTGTGGACTTGCGCTCGGCTACGCGATGGCCAGCGGTGCGCTGCGCTTCTTCGGCAGCGATCTCGGCGGCGGCTATTTTCCGGGCGTGCAACCGCGAGTCGGTTTCGAGCCGCTCGCGAGCGCGGTGTTTCTCGCGCTTGGGGTCGCGGTGTCGGTGTTGGGCAGCGTCGCGCCCGCTATCGACGCGGCGCGCGCACGGCCTGCCCCGGCACTCAAGGCCGGTGCCGAGGAAAGCGCATTGGCGCGGCTCGCCACGCCGTGGCCGGCGTTCGGCTGTTTGCTGGCGGCCGCTGCGCTGACGCGCGTGCCGCCGTGGTTCGATGCGCCGATCGCCGGTTATCTGGCGGTCGCGTTGCTGCTCGTCGGCGGCATTGCGCTGATGCCGCGCGTGACCGCGCTGATATTCGGCGCGGCAGGCCGCGCGCGCGGCACGCGACGCCGCGCGGGCGCGACG
The DNA here is from genome assembly GCF_902833905.1 of Paraburkholderia tuberum STM678. Taxonomy (GTDB): domain Bacteria; phylum Pseudomonadota; class Gammaproteobacteria; order Burkholderiales; family Burkholderiaceae; genus Paraburkholderia; species Paraburkholderia tuberum. Next base: position 121,307 of record NZ_CADFGP010000016.1, read on the forward strand.
GGCACGCTCGCGATTGCGCGTCTCGCGAATGCGCCGGGGCAGGCGTCGATCGCGATGGGCGGCGTGCTGTCGAGCTTCGCGCTGATCGTCGCGATGGCGATCATGGTGGCCAGCTTCCGCGTGTCTGTCGACGACTGGATCACGCATCTGCTGTCCGCCGATCTGTACGTGCGCGTAGCGTCGGGTGGCAATAGCGGCGACAGTGGCGGCTTGCGGCCCGACGAACAGACACGCATCGCGACGGTGCCCGGCATCGGCAACGCCGCGTTCGCGCGCATCACACATCTGACGCTCGATCCCGCGCGCCCGGACGTCGCGCTGCTCGCCCGCGAAATCGACGCGACCGATCCGGGCGCGACTCTGCAGATGACCGGCGCGGTGCTGCCGCCGTCCGCGCTTCGCGCCGGCGACATACCTATTTGGGTCTCCGAAGCAATGATCGACCTGTATGGGTATGAGTTAGGTCAACGTGTGCGGTTGTCGCTCGGCGAGCATGGCCAGACGTTCGTCGTAGCCGGCGTCTGGCGCGACTACGCGCGACAGAGCGGCGCGATCCAGATACGGCTTGCCGATTATCGGCGGCTGACAGGCGACTCCACCGCAACCGATGTCGCCGTGACCGTCGAGCCGGGCGTGAGTGTCGAACGCGTCGTCGCAAGTTTGAAGGCGCTGCCGTTCGGCGCTTCGCTCGAGGTGTCGCAACCGGGCGAGATCCGTGCGCGCACGCTGGTGATCTTCGATCGCAGTTTCGCGGTCACGTATCTGCTCGAGGCGGTGGCGATCGTGATCGGATTGTTCGGCGTCGCAGCGACGTTTTCCGCGCAGACGCTCGCGCGCGCCCGTGAGTTCGGGATGTTGCGCCACGTCGGCGTGACGCGCGCGCAGATTCTCGCGATCCTCGCTTCGGAGGGCGGTCTGCTCACCGCATGCGGCATTGCGCTCGGTTTCGCGCTTGGTTTCGCGATCAGCCTGATTCTCGTGTTCGTCGTCAATCCGCAGTCGTTTCACTGGAGCATGTCGCTGCATGTACCGTGGTTCGTGCTGGGCACAGTCGCCTTGGTAATGCTGGTGCTGTCGTGTACGACGGCGGTAGTCGCGGGACGCGGCGCGGTGTCGGTGGATGCAGTGCGCGCGGTGAAGGAGGACTGGTGATGCCAGTTGCGCGGCGTGCGTGGAAAATTCGGTTGATCTGGGATAGCGCGGCCATTCGCGAGGTTTGCTCTGCGCTTGATGGCTGCGCGACGTGCATCGCGCGCCGACACGGCGGGTCACCTCCACGGCGCCTTCAGCTTTTTTTCCGAGGGCTACTTTGGATTGGCGTAGCCGCTGTGTCGCCCTCTTTTGCCGCTAGTAGCGACTCCACTGGATCCACCCCGGTCGCCTTCGCGGCAGTCACGCCAGACCATCCGATCTCGTTTCCGCGGGACAGCGGTGCTCATCCGGCTTTCCGCACCGAATGGTGGTACGCGACAGGCTGGCTTACGACGCCCGACAACCGACCGCTCGGATTCCAGATCACGTTCTTTCGAACGGCGACTGGTCACGATGCCGCCGATCCAAGCGATTTCGCCCCGTCGCAACTGATCATCGCGCACGCTGCGCTGAGCGATCCGGCCATCGGACACCTCGTTCACGATCAACGCATCGCTCGGCAGGGTCTCGGGCTCGCCTACGCGAAGACCGCCAACACCGACGTCAAACTCGACGCCTGGAAAATGATTCGCGCCGCGGACGGCCACTACGACGTCACCGCCGATGCAAGTGGATTCTCGCTACACCTCCAACTCACGCCAACGCAGCCTCCGCTGATTCAGGGCGAGCGCGGTTACTCCCGCAAAGGACCGCGGCCCGAACAGGCGAGCTATTACTACAGCGAACCGCAACTCCGCGTGACGGGCACTGTGGTGCGCCCAGCCGGAGGTGAAAACGACACGACGCGCGATGCAGCAGTGACGGGGACCGCATGGCTCGATCACGAGTGGTCGAGCACGTTGCTCGACGCCAATGCGGTCGGATGGGATTGGCTCGGCGCCAATTTGACGGACGGCTCGGCGCTAATGGCATTCAAGATCCGCAGCCGCGACGGACATGCAATATGGGCCCACGCCACGCTTCGCAGACCCGATGGTCAGGTAACGAATTTCGACCCCGGTGAAGTCGACTTCACGCCGCGTCGCATGTGGCGCTCGCCGCACACGAATACTTCGTATCCGGTCTCGATGACGGTTAGAGCGGGAACGCTGACATGGCAACTCGATCCGCTGATGGACGATCAGGAACTCGACTCACGACAGTCGACCGGTGCCGTGTATTGGGAAGGCGCGGTACGGGTGAGTCAACAGAATGCGGATGTAGGGCGAGCCTATCTGGAACTGACGGGTTACGCGGATGCGTTGCGGATCGGAAAGTAGTGAAGCGCGCAAAGTCGGCCACGTAAACGCAAAAACCCCACCGCGGCGGGTGGGGTTTCTGACTGGGGAGGAGCCTGACGATTACCTACTTTCACACGGGCAATCCGCACTATCATCGGCGTGGAGTCGTTTCACGGTCCTGTTCGGGATGGGAAGGGGTGGGGCCGACTCGCTATGGTCATCAGGCATGACGGGTTGCTGCGTCGCAGGGTTGGAGTCAACCGGTTGCGCCACAGCCAATCGGGAAGAAGCGTAAAGGATTCGNGGGGGTTGTGTTGTTTCTGGCACAACACTGAATCCCAACCGTGCGTTTCTGTGAGCTCCCGCGGGAGGTCACACAAATCCCCTTCGGGGATCGGACCCGCGTAAGTGCTGAAGCACTACCGCGGGTCGAGACACACCTGTTATAGGATCAAGCCTTACGGGCAATTAGTATCAGTTAGCTCAGTACATTACTGTACGTGCACACCTGACCTATCAACGTCCTGGTCTTGAACGACCCTTCAAGGGGCTCGAAGCCCCGGGGATATCTCATCTTAAGGCGAGTTTCCCGCTTAGATGCTTTCAGCGGTTATCTCTTCCGAACATAGCTACCCGGCGATGCCACTGGCGTGACAACCGGTACACCAGAGGTTCGTCCACTCCGGTCCTCTCGTACTAGGAGCAGCCCCCTTCAAATATCCAGCGCCCACGGCAGATAGGGACCAAACTGTCTCACGACGTTTTAAACCCAGCTCACGTACCTCTTTAAATGGCGAACAGCCATACCCTTGGGACCGGCTACAGCCCCAGGATGAGATGAGCCGACATCGAGGTGCCAAACACCGCCGTCGATATGAACTCTTGGGCGGTATCAGCCTGTTATCCCCAGAGTACCTTTTATCCGTTGAGCGATGGCCCTTCCATACAGAACCACCGGATCACTATGACCTGCTTTCGCACCTGTTCGACTTGTCAGTCTCACAGTCAAGCACGCTTATGCCATTGCACTATCAGCACGATTTCCGACCGTACCTAGCGTACCTTCGTACTCCTCCGTTACACTTTGGGAGGAGACCGCCCCAGTCAAACTGCCTACCATGCACTGTCCCCGACCCGGATCACGGGCCAAGGTTAGAACCTCAAACAGATCAGGGTGGTATTTCAAGGACGGCTCCATTGAGACTGGCGTCCCAACTTCATAGCCTCCCACCTATCCTACACAGACCGGTTCAAAGTCCAATGCAAAGCTGCAGTAAAGGTTCATGGGGTCTTTCCGTCTAGCCGCGGGGAGATTGCATCATCACAAACACTTCAACTTCGCTGAGTCTCGGGAGGAGACAGTGTGGCCATCGTTACGCCATTCGTGCAGGTCGGAACTTACCCGACAAGGAATTTCGCTACCTTAGGACCGTTATAGTTACGGCCGCCGTTTACCGGGACTTCAATCAGGAGCTTGCACCCCATCATTTAATCTTCCGGCACCGGGCAGGCGTCACACCCTATACGTCCACTTTCGTGTTTGCAGAGTGCTGTGTTTTTATTAAACAGTCGCAGCCACCAGTTTATTGCAACCCTTTCACCCTTCTGGCGCAGGCCAGTCAGGCTATGAGGGCGTACCTTATCCCGAAGTTACGGTACCAATTTGCCGAGTTCCTTCTCCCGAGTTCTCTCAAGCGCCTTAGAATACTCATCTCGCCCACCTGTGTCGGTTTGCGGTACGGTCACTGTGAAACTGAAGCTTAGAGGCTTTTCCTGGAACCCCTTCCAGTTGCTTCGCCACCGAAGTGGCTCGCCTCGCACCCTTGAATTCTGCGCCCGGATTTGCCAAAGCGCCTTCTCCAATGCAAGGACCGGGACTTCCAACACCCGGACAACCTTCCGCGATCCGTCCCCCCATCGCATTTCACAATGGTGCAGAAATATTAATCTGCTTCCCATCAGCTACGCATTTCTGCCTCGCCTTAGGGGCCGACTCACCCTACGCCGATGAACGTTGCGTAGGAAACCTTGGGCTTACGGCGAGGGGGCCTTTCACCCCCTTTATCGCTACTCATGTCAGCATTCGCACTTCCGATACCTCCAGCACACTTTCCAGTGCACCTTCGCAGGCTTACGGAACGCTCTCCTACCATGCACATTACTGTGCATCCGCAGCTTCGGTATATGGCTTAGCCCCGTTACATCTTCCGCGCAGGACGACTCGATCAGTGAGCTATTACGCTTTCTTTAAAGGGTGGCTGCTTCTAAGCCAACCTCCTGACTGTTTTAGCCTTCCCACTTCGTTTCCCACTTAGCCATATTTGGGGACCTTAGCTGGCGGTCTGGGTTGTTTCCCTCTTGACACCGGACGTTAGCACCCGATGTCTGTCTCCCGTGATTGCACTCTTCGGTATTCGGAGTTTGCTATGGCGTAGTAATCCGCAATGGACCCCACAACCATGACAGTGCTCTACCCCCGAAGGTGATACACGAGGCACTACCTAAATAGTTTTCGGAGAGAACCAGCTATTTCCAGGTTTGTTTAGCCTTTCACCCCTATCCACAGCTCATCCCCTAACTTTTCAACGTTAGTGGGTTCGGTCCTCCAGCACGTGTTACCGTGCCTTCAACCTGGCCATGGATAGATCACCTGGTTTCGGGTCTACACCCAGCGACTGGACGCCCTGTTCGGACTCGCTTTCGCTACGCCTGCCCTAATCGGTTAAGCTCGCCACTGAATGTAAGTCGCTGACCCATTATACAAAAGGTACGCCGTCACCCCTTCGCAGAGGCTCCGACTGTTTGTATGCATGCGGTTTCAGGATCTGTTTCACTCCCCTCCCGGGGTTCTTTTCGCCTTTCCCTCACGGTACTGGTTCACTATCGGTCGATCACGAGTATTTAGCCTTGGAGGATGGTCCCCCCATCTTCAGACAGGATTTCACGTGTCCCGCCCTACTTCTCGTACACCCAGTTCTTCCATGCTGTTTTCGTCTACAGGGCTATCACCTGCTATGGCCGCACTTTCCAGAGCGTTCGACTAACAATACAGATAACGTGTACCGGCTGATCCCATTTCGCTCGCCACTACTCTGGGAATCTCGGTTGATTTCTTTTCCTGCGGTTACTTAGATGTTTCAGTTCACCGCGTTCGCCTCACGTAGCCTATGGATTCAGCTACGGATACTCCATTAGGAGTGGGTTTCCCCATTCGGACATCTCCGGATCAATGCTCGTTTGCCAGCTCCCCGGAGCTTTTCGCAGGCTACCGCGTCCTTCATCGCCTGTGATCGCCAAGGCATCCACCACATGCACTTGTTCGCTTGACCCTATAACGGGTGTGTCTCTGTGTCGACCCACGCTAGCGCTTTAGCGCTTACGTGGGTCCCATCCCCGCAGGGGATAGACGCACTCGCTACAGGTTGAGTATTCGTGTTGCGCCGTATTCCAAAGCGATCTTTCGATCACCTTTAAAATACATCGATACAATCACAACCCTGATTCACCTACTCCGCACCCATCTCCAGGTGCCTTTCGTGAATCTCTTTACTACTTCTTCCTGATTGTTAAAGAACGGCAGCCGGTATGAAGCCTGTGCCTCATACCGCTCTGACTGGCTCAATCGCCAATGCAAAGTACTCAGCATCACTTCGTGCTGAACCCTTGGCATTGAGGATTGGTGGAGGATGACGGGATCGAACCGACGACCCCCTGCTTGCAAAGCAGGTGCTCTCCCAGCTGAGCTAATCCCCCAGTCTCACAGATATTCCAGCGGCCCCAGCCCTTCAGCTCACCAGACAAGACACTGGTGGGTCTGGATGG
>NZ_CADFGP010000016.1:130000-160737 GCF_902833905.1 Paraburkholderia tuberum STM678
CGAACCGTTCCACGCACCCAGCTTCGCCGCCGCGCGACGCCGCACCTTCAGCGAAAACACCATCGTCGCGAGCGAAATCGCGATCATCAGAAAGAACAGGCCCGTGCGCGTGCCGATCGTCTCCGGATCACCGACCGACGGCGGATTGGCCGGATACTTGATATTCGGCACGATCACGAGCGTGATGAACGCGCCAAGCGCGAGCCACGCGGACAGCGCGCGCACGCTCAACGTCCCCGCGCGTCCATACGCATACGCAAACACCAGCGAGAACAGGCCGCCAAATGCCGCGCCATACGTGACCACGCCAGTCAGCAGGCCGAGGCCAGCCTGCGTCTGACGGCTCACGATTTCGGGCTCGGGCGCCTCGCCGCGCGCGGCGGCCGCTTTTTCTTCGAATGAAATGGCCTGATCGACCTGTGGTTCGCCGACGATTCGCGCGAACGCGAACGTGAGCAAGCCCGCGACGATGCCCGCGAGCATCCCGCGCACCAACAATTTACCTACCATGTCGAACTCCGTTAGTGGCAGGGAAAGCCGAGCAGATGGCGGCCGTCGTGCACGAACTCATGCACGTACATGCCGGGCACGAGCGACGTCGCGCCCTGTTCCGCACCAACGAAGTAAAGCGCGAGCAACAGCAGCAAGCCGCCGAACACGACCCATGGCAGCAGTTCGCGCAAAGGAATGGGAGTGGGCTGGGCTGCCGGTTGCGCGACGCGATCAAGAACAGCTTCGGTCATGATGGACATCTCCTGGGGTGACGCGCCCCGAAAGTCGATTGCAGAGGAATGGTGCGAAGCTCGGGTCTGGCTTTCGGCTCTTGTGGATTGCAATGCCGATTACAGTGGCGCGACCGCGCCGGGCTCTCACCGGCTTCCGTGCTTCGCAGTGTCGGTATTCTACGCGCTAAACTGCGGCTTCCGTGACGGCGAGGGCTACCTCGCAACGCGCGCCGCGAGGCGATGAAACCACGCAGGCAAGTACGAATGAGGCGCCAACGCAAAAGAATGGATACGCGACTATTACTGGTGAGCCACGCGGCAACGGCCGCGCAGCGCGCGGGCCGCTTCCCTGCCGACGATCCGCTCGACGCGCGCGGTCGCGCCGAAGCCGAAGCGGCGCGACCGCGTCTCGCGCTTCCCGCCGGCGGCGCCGTGTTCGCCAGCCCCGCCGCCAGCGCGCGCGAAACGGCCGCCGCGCTTAGTCTGAGCGCCACGCCTGCCGACGCATTGGCGGATATCGACTATGGCCAATGGCGCGGCCAGCGCCTCGCGGCCATTGCCGACGCAACGCCCCGCGAACTCGCCGCCTGGACACGCGAGCCCGACGCCGCGCCGCCCGGCGGCGAATCGTTCGGTCAACTCGTGCAGCGGGTTGGAGAGTGGCTCGACGCGCAGCAGGCAGACGTGCGTTCATGCAATGCCGTCAACGAAGCAAGCTTCGCGGCATTTGCGCACAGTCGAACCATCGTCGCCATCACCCATGCGACTCTACTGCGAGCGGCAATCGTGCACGCCCTCGGCGCATCGCCAACCGTGTTCTGTCACATCGAGATCGCACCGCTGTCGGTCGTCGAATTACGCCACTCGCGACGCGGCTGGTCGTGGCGCCCGGCCGCCACCGCCTGAACGGCACCGCCGCTTACCTGCCCGACACCACGAGCCGCAACCGGTTGGACCCCTCGGGCGTCAGCGTGATTTCGGTGCGTCGATCCTTCGCGCCGAGATAAAAGTGCTGACGTCCCGGCGAATTCTGATCGTGCGTTGCATCGGGCAGGCACGACGCGACGTCTGCCGCGACCGCTTCCAATGCATCCGCGTTCGAGCCCGCCGCCTGATGCGGCGTCCACGTGCACTGGAAACTTCGATGCGCGGCCGAACATTGCGCATCATCGCCATAAGGTTGCGCAACGCCTTTGCCGTCGTCGGGTGTCAGCGAGGCGAAGCCGTCCGGCGCCGCGGCCACGATCCGTTTGAGCGCACCGCAAGGTCTGGGGCTATCGTCGGCGGATGCACTGACCGGCAGCAGCGCAACGAGCGATGCCGCGGTAAGCGCGATAGCCGAAAGTCGATAGGTTTTCATGGTGTGCGTGAAGCTTCCAAAGTGCTGCTGAAGAAAAACTCGCAGCGAGCCACCTTTAATAGCACGCTTCATGCCCATGCGCGCGAGGCCCGAGCACGCAGGCAATGCACGACGGCACACAAATTGCGTAGCGCCATACCGGCCGCGACATCGCGCCCGTTTCGATCAAAGCCACTGCCGACGTCATTTCAACCATCATGTCGACCACTACCGCCGCCCCTACCCCCGCCCGCATATCGTCGGGCATCGAAGGCATCGACGACATCCTCGGCGGTGGCCTTACGCCGAACCGCATGTACCTCGTGGAGGGTGTACCAGGCACGGGTAAGACCACCCTCGCGTTGCAATTCTTACTCAAGGGCCTGCACGAAGGGCAGACCGGCCTTTATATCGCGCTGTCCGAAACCCGTGCTGAACTGCTCGCGATCGGCGCGAGCCATGGCTGGGATCTGAGCCGTTTCACGATACTGGAGCAACTGCCCGAAGAAGGGCTCGAACCGCAATACGAACAGACCGTGCTGCACCCGGCCGAAGTCGAACTCGGCGAAAGCGTGCGCAACGTAATCGAGCACGTCGACAAACTGAAGCCGGCGCGCGTCGTCCTGGACAGCCTGTCCGAACTGCGTCTGCTGGCGGAGAACCCATTGCGCTACCGTCGGCAGATTCTCGCGCTCAAGCACCATTTCGCGACGCGCGAATGCACGGTGCTGCTGCTCGACGACACGTCGGCCAGCGCCTCCGGCATTCAGCTTCACAGCATCGTGCACGGCGTGATCAGCCTCGAAAACGTCGCTCATGATTACGGCGGCAATCGCCGCCGTCTGCGCATCGCGAAGATGCGCGGCATCAAGTTCCGCGAGGGCTATCACGACTTCACGCTGAACACCGGCGGTCTGCGCGTCTATCCGCGTGTGGTCGCCGCCGAGCATCACAGCGCATTCGGCACGAGCCCGATGAGCACCGGCACGCCCGGCCTCGACGCGCTGCTCGGCGGTGGCCTCGTCCCCGGCACCAATTCGCTGATCATCGGCCCGTCGGGGGTCGGCAAAACCACCACCGTCGTGTCGTGCCTGCTTGCCGCACTCGAACGCGGCGAGCGTTGCGCGTACTACGTATTCGACGAAACGCTCAGCACGCTGGTCACACGCTGCGCGACGCTCGGCATGGATCTCGCGCCGCACGTCGAAAGCGGTCTGCTGATGCTGCGCCAGATCGATCCCGCGGAAATCTCGCCGGGCGAGCTGTCGAGCGACGTGCGCAACGCGGTCGAAAACGAGCACGTGCGCTATGTCGCGGTCGACAGCCTGAACGCCTATCTGCAGGCAATGCCCGGCGAGCGCTACCTGCTGCTGCACATGCACGAATTGCTCGGCTATCTGAATCAGCAGGGCGTGGTCACGATGCTCGTGCTCGGGCAGCACGGCATCATCGGCGAAGTGCAGACCGAGGTCGACGTCAGTTATCTGAGCGACGTGGTCGTGCTGTTCCGCTATTTCGAGCACCACGGCGAAGTGCTGAAGGCAATAACCGCCGTCAAGAGCCGCGCGAACGATCATGAACGCACGATCCGCCAGTTCCGCCTCGGCACCGAAGGCGTCGAGGTCGGCGAAGCGCTGCGCGACTTCGAGGGCGTGCTGTCGGGCCTGCCCTTGTATCGCGGCAGCACCGCGATGCTCGGCGCGACGAACCATCTGATCGATATGTCAGGACAGTGAGCGATGGAGCAGCGTGTCCTCATCCTCGCACCGTTCGGCCGCGACGCCGAAGTGATCACCGCCGTTCTGCACAATGACGCACGCGCCTGCGTGACCTGCGACGACGCCGACGCGCTCACCACCGAGCTCGACGTCGGCGCGGGCACCGCGCTGCTCACCGAGGAAGCGGTCGCGAACGGCCACGGCTCGAGCCTCTATGCGTGGCTCGAACGGCAGCCCGCATGGTCCGACTTCCCGTTCATCCTGCTCGCCGCCCGCAGCATCGGCCATCGATCCGCGCGCGGGCTCGAAGTGCTCGAACGGCTCGGCAACGTAGTGGTGCTCGAACGTCCGCTCAATTCGGAAACGTTGCGGCGCGCGGTCGTGTCGTCGTTGCGGGCCCGCGGACGGCAATATGAATCGCGAAGGCTGCTTGCCGAGCGCATCGAGGCACAGGACGCGCTGGAGCAGCTGAACGATTCGCTGGAAAGCCGCATCGCCGCGCGCACGCACGAACTTGCGTCAGCCAACGACCGGCTGATGGCCGAGATCCACGAACGCGCGAAGGTTCAGGCCGTGCTCGTGCAATCGCAGAAGATGGAGGCGCTCGGTCAGCTGACCGGCGGCATCGCGCACGACTTCAACAATCTGCTGAACGTGATCATGGTCAACGCGGAACTGATCGCGCGTGTGAGCGGCGACGAACGCCTGCGCGGCATGGCGGCCACCGTCAAGCGCGCGACCGAGCGCGGCGCGAAACTGACTGGCCAGTTGCTGACTTTCTCGCGCAACAGCAACCCGAATCTGAAAGCGATCGACGTGGTCGCGCTGCTGCAGGGCATGCGCGACATCATCGCTGTGTCGCTCGGCTCGAGCATCCGCTATGACAACGACTTCGAGCGCACCGAAATGTGGACCCAGGCCGACGCAAATCAGCTCGAGCTCGCGGTGCTCAATCTAGCGATCAACGCGCGCGACGCGATGCCGGCCGGCGGGCGCCTCGACATCCACGTGACCCTGCGCGACGCGCCCGACCAGACGCTGAAGCATGGCCGCTACGTCGTGATCGAAGTCGCCGACACGGGTGAGGGCATTCCTCCCGACGTCGTGTCGCGCGTGTTCGATCCGTTCTTCACGACCAAGCCGATCGGCAAGGGCACGGGGCTAGGCCTGAGCCAGGTGTATGGCATCGCGAGGCAGGCGGGCGGCGCCGCGCGCATCTTCAGCGAAGAAGGTACCGGCACCACGGTGCAGATTTGGCTGCCGATGCGCGAGCGAGTGGCCGCGCACAGCGAAGCGGAGTCCGATGCGGAAGCGAACGCGGTCGGCGACAAGCGCGTGCTCGTGGTCGAGGACGACAGCGAAGTGCGCGCGATGCTCGTTGAATCGTTGCGCATGCTCGGCTACACGGTGACCGAGGCCGCCGACGGCCAGGCCGGCCTTGACCGCCTCGTCGACGATCATCCCGATCTGCTGATGGTCGACTTCGCGATGCCGGGCATGAACGGCATCGACGTGATCGCCGCGGCGCGCAAGCTTCGTGCCGATCTACCGGTGGTCCTGGCGACCGGTTATGCGGACGTCGACATTGCCGATCTCGCAGTCAAGCATTGCACGATCCTGCGCAAGCCGTTTCAGCTCGACGATCTGGCGCGCACGGTGCGGATCGGGCTGCTCGCGTGAATCAAGCTCAAGTGAATCAAGTAGACCACTTGCATCAAAATGCCCATTGAATCGCGGCGCACCGCACACCCGACGATTCTGTAAGCCCCCACCTCCTGGCCACCGATTTAATGCCGCTGTCGCATTCGCGCCGCAGACTCCTCCGGTTCGGCCACGATTTCCAATTCAATAGTTTGCTAACGAATATTTTGGAAATACAATACCGGCCATGTCGAATCTCGATGCCCTGCGCCGCACCGTCAGCAGCACGCTGGTCGTCGCCGCCAGAAAGTGGCGGCGCACGAGTCACGGTGTGCTCGCGGCCTTCAACGTATCCGAAGCGTGCGCGACGCCGCTTCTGACCGCGAGCCGGCTCGGCTCGGCGGTGCGTCAGGTCACGCTCGCCGATCACATCGGCATCGAGGGGCCGTCCCTCGTGCGGCTGCTCGACCAGTTGTGCGCGGCCGGCCTGATGCGCCGCGACGAAGATCCCGAAGACCGCCGCGCGAAGACCGTCGTACTGACCGACGAAGGCCGCGCCGTCACCGCGAAGATGGAAGAGGAGCTGGTCACGTTGCGCGCGCAGGCGCTCAAAGGCGTATCGCGCGACGATCTCGAAGCCGCCCTGCGCGTGCTCGGCGCATTCACGGCCGATGCCGCCGGACGCGCCGAACCGGGAAGCGTCGAGCGCGACACGCGTCACGAACGCGCGCAGCCGGTGCGCCCGGAATCGGTCAGGCACGAGGCGACGAAGCGCACCTCGTCGGCGAAGCGCGAGCCCGCCAAAGGCGAGGCGCTTGCCAGCAAGGTCAAACGGACGAGCGGCAAAAGCGCTGCCAAAACGGCCGGCAAATCACGCGGCACCGCCAAGGCGCGCAAGTCCACCAAGAGCGGCGCGCGAGCCACCGCGCCGCACAACGCCGATTCCGCGTAACGGTTCATGGTCTATCCCACTCTCCGCGACTGGCTGTTTTCCGTCAAAACGTTCGCCGCGGCCATGCTCGCGCTTTACATCGGCCTCGCGTTCGAACTGCCGCGGCCGTACTGGGCGATGGCGACCGTCTACATCGTGTCGAACCCGTTCGTCGGCGCGACCCGCTCGAAAGCGATCTATCGTGCGCTGGGCACTGCGCTCGGCGCGTCGGGCGCGGTGCTGCTGGTGCCGCCGTTCGTCGAATCGCCGTACCTGTTCAGCGTGGTCGTCGCGGCGTGGATCGGCACGATGCTCTACCTCGCGGTGTCCGACCGCACCGCGCGCAGCTACGTGTTCATGCTGGCGGCCTATACGATGCCGATCATCGCGCTGCCGTCGGTGACGAATCCGACCGGCGTCTTCGATCTCGCCGTGAGCCGGACCGAGGAGATCATTCTCGGCATCGTGTGCGCGAGTATCGTCGGCAGCGCGGTGTTTCCGAGCCGGCTCGCGCCGACGATCATCGAGCGCACCGACGCATGGTTTCGCGACGCCGCGTTCTACGCGACCGAAACGCTGTCGGGCCGTATCGCAAGCTCGGCGATTTCCGGTGCCCGGCAACGACTCGCGAGCACGATCAACGGTCTCGAACTGCTGCTGAGCCAGCTCGCCTACGATCACACGCGGCCCGACGTCCTCGCGCGCGCGCATGAACTACGTGGCCGCATGCAACTGCTGCTGCCGATCATGTCGTCGCTCGCCGATCCGCTGCTCGCGCTCTACAACAACGGCCCGCAACACTGGCCCGAAGGACTTCAGACGCTGATCGACGACGTCATCAAGTGGTTCAACCAACCGCTGCCCGCGCCGAGCGAGGGTTATCACGCGGACGAGACCGCCAACGCGCTGCGCGCGCGCATCGCCGCGATGCACCCGCCCGCCGCCGCGCTCACGCATTGGGACGGCGCGCTGCTGTCGAATGCACTATGGCGCCTCGCGCAAGTGATCGACGTGTGGCAAGACTGCCGCTCGCTGCGCATCATCATCACGCGCGAGGAAGGTTCGTGGCGGCCGCATTTCCGTCACTGGCGACTCGGCGGCACCGAGCGCTTCTACGATCGCGGCATGATGCTGTTCGCGACCGTGTCGGCGGCCGCGGCTGTGGTGCTCGCGTGCGCGCTGTGGATCGGCTCGGGCTGGAACGACGGCGCGAGCGCGGTCACGCTCGCGGCGGTCGCCTGCTGCTTCTTCGCCGCGCTCGACGAACCCGCGCCGTTCGTGTTCCGCTTCTTCCTCGCGACTGGCGTCGCCGTGGTGGCCGCGGGCCTCTATCTGTTCGTCGTGCTGCCGCAGGTGCACGACTTCCCGATGCTGGTGATCCTGTTCGCCGCGCCGTTCATTCTGGTCGGCACGCTGATTCCGCGCCCGCAGTTCAACATGGTGACGGTGCTGGTCGCGGTGAACACGGCCACCTTCATCAGCATTCAGGACGCGTACGACGCGAACTTCCTGACGTTCCTGAACGCCAACCTCGCGGGCCTCTCCGGCCTGCTCTATGCATACTTGTGGACCCGTGCGACGCGCCCATTCGGCGCCGAGCTGGCCGCGGCGCGCCTGTTGCGCTCGAGCTGGGCCGACGTCGCGCTGAGCGCGTCGACGCGGCCGATCGAAGACCCGCGCAATCTCGCCGCGCGCATGCTCGACCGGCTGATGCAATTGATCCCGCGCCTCGCTGCAACCGACGACTACCGCCATCCGTCGATCGAGAGCTTCCGCGATCTGCGCATCGGGTTCAATGCGCTGGACCTGCGCCGCCTCACACGCAAGCTCGGCGGCGAAGCGGCCGGCGCGATCGACCATGTTCTCGATGGAGTGCGTACATACTACGAGAGCTGCATCGATCGACGCCACCGCGAGCCGGTGCCGGACAGCCTGATGTCGTTGATCGACGTGGCCGTCGCGCGCGTCACCGCGCAGGGGCTCGCCAATGCCGCGGCGCCGACCGAGACCTCGCAGACCTCGGCGCGTCAGTTGCGCGATGCGCTGCACGCGCTGGTCGGCTTGCGTCTTTCGCTGTTTCCGGCGACCCTCACGAAACCAACGCCGACCGAACCGGAGGCCGCCGCGTGATGCACCCATTCTTGCGCCCCTGCTTGCGCCCGCTTGCGCCCGCCTTCGCACCCCGCCCTCCCTTTTCCCAGTTCCCGCGATGATCGGTGAAATCGATATCTTCGGCGTGTTCGTACCGTCCGTGCTGGTGCTGATGTTGATCGCGTATCTGATCAACCTCGGCATTCGCACCGCGCTCGATTACACCGGCTTTTACCGCTTCGTCTGGCATCGCTCCATCTTCGATCTCGGCGTCTATGTGCTGGTGCTGGGCCTTGTCGTCGTCGTTTCGCACAGACTAATAACGTGAAAAAAACCTGGTTCTCCGTCGGTCAGATCCTGCTGACCCTGATCGTCGTAGTGGTCGCAGCATTGGTGCTGTGGAAACTCGTCAACTACTACATGTTCGCGCCGTGGACCCGCGACGGGCGCGTACGCGCCGACGTGATCCAGGTCGCGCCCGACGTGTCGGGACTGATTTCGTCGGTCGAGGTCATGGACAACCAGCAAGTCAAGCAGGGCCAGGTGCTGTTCAGGATCGATCAGGCGCGCTACACGCTCGCATTGCGTCAGGCCGAGGCAACGGCGCAGCAGCGCCGCGCGACGCTCGATCAGGCCCGCCGCGAATACGCGCGCAATCGTCAGCTCGGCAATCTCGTCGCCGCCGAAGTACTCGAAGAAAGCCGCTCGCGCGTCGAGGCGGGCGAAGCCGCGCTTGCCGACGCGAACGTCGCGATCGACACCGCGAAGCTGAACCTCGAGCGCTCGACGATCAAAAGCCCGGTCGACGGTTATCTGAACGACCGCGCGCCGCGCGCCGGCGAATTCGTCGCGGCCGGTCGCGCGGTGGTCGCGGTGGTCGACATGCATTCGTTCCGCGTCGACGGCTACTTCGAGGAAACCAAGCTGCGCGGCATCGACATCGGCCAGCCGGTCGACATCATCGTAATGGGCGAGCCGAAGCCGCTGCGCGGGCACGTGCAGAGCATCGTCGCCGGTATCGAAGACCGCGACCGCACGCAAAGCGCCAATCTGCTGCCGAACGTGAACCCGGCGTTCAGCTGGGTGCGGCTCGCGCAGCGCATTCCGGTGCGGGTCGCGCTCGATGAAGTGCCCGCTGATTTCCGCCTGATCGCGGGGCGTACCGCGACGGTGTCGGTGCGTGACCTGTCGCCGCTCAGGAGACGAGCCGTGTCGGGCACGGATGGCGCATCTGGCACGGTCGCCGCTTCGGCTGCGCCGGTGGCGCCGGGTTCGTCGGTGGCGTCCGGGTCCGCTGGGTCGGGCACCGCACCGTCGGGCGCGTCGCAATGAAGTTCGTGCGTACCTTGTCCGCGCTGGCGCCGCGCTTGCCGCTGCTGCCGCTGCTGCCGTTATTGCCGCTCACCGTCGCGCTGAACGGCTGCATCAACGTCGGGCCGAACTACACGCTGCCGAAACAGGCGCTCGTCAATGCCCCGCTCGCGAACGGAGCGCTCGAGGGCGCCGATCCCATGCTGACGTCAACCCTCAATCTGCCGACCGTCTGGTGGAAGCTGTACGACGATCCGGTGCTGAACGGTCTGGTCGACCAGGCGTTGAAATCGAATACCGACCTGCGCGTCGCGACCGCGAATCTCGCGCGCTCGCGCGAGGCGCTGGGCATAGCGCAAGCGCAGGGCGGTTTTTCGGGCAACGCGTCGGTGGCGATCCAGCGCGCGCAGGAATCGGCCGAGCAATACCTGCTCTTCGAGAAACTGCCGGTCGCCAACCTGGGTGACATGGGCATCAACGTCTCGTACGAAATCGACCTGTTCGGCAAGCTGCGCCGCGGCGTCGAAGCGGCGGCGGCGGACACCGAGGCCGTGGAAGCCGCGGGCGACCTCGCGCGCATCACTGTCGTCGCGGACGTGGTGCGCTCGTACGTCGAACAATGCTCGGCGGCCGAGGAGCTGCGCATCGCGCAGCAATCGCTCGCGCTACAGAAGGAGCGCGTGGACGTGTCGCGCCGTCTGCGCGACGCGGGACGCGGAAACCAGACCGCGGTCACGAGCGGCCAGACTCAGGTCGAGACTCTGACGGCCGACATTCCGCGCTACACCGCGCGCCGCAAGATCGCACAATACCGGCTCGCGATGCTGCTCGCCCAGGCGCCATCGCAATTGCCGCCGGCCGTGCTCGCCTGCGACCGGCTGCCGCAAATCCACCAGCCGATTCCGATCGGCGACGGCGCCGGGCTGCTGCGGCGACGCCCGGACGTGCACGAAGCCGAGCGTCAGCTTGCGGCGTCGACGGCGCGCATCGGCGTCGCGACCGGGGCGCTTTATCCGAGCATCAGCATTGGCGCGTCGGCGGGCTTCACCGGCATTCTGGAAGACATTCCCACCTCGCCGACGGCGCGTTGGGCCTTCGGTCCGCTGATCAGCTGGACCTTCCCGGCCAACGGCGCGCGCCAACGGGTGCACGAAGCCGAAGCGTCGAGCCAGGTCGCGCTCGCGAAGTTCGACGGCGTGGTGCTGACCGCGCTGCGCGAAACCGAGACCAACCTCGCGACCTACGCGTCCGATTACGCGCGCGCCGAATCGCTGCGCGCGGCGCTGAAGTCGGCGACGCAATCGGCGGATGAAACGCATCGGCTGTATCGCGCCGGGCGCGAGTCGTTCATCTCCGATCTCGACGCGACGCGCACGCTGACGGCCGCGAAGTCGCAGCTCGCGGCGGCGGAGGGCCAGGTGGCGATCGATCAGGTCAATCTATTCCTGTCGCTGGGCGGCGGGTGGGAAGTTGGCGGGCAAAGCACGCCGGGTGAAACGCGGCCGCAGCTGAAGGCAACACCTGTCGCGGCCAAGCCGTCCGCGAAGTCGGGAGCGTCGACGGCCGCAACTGCGAAAGCGCCTTGATCGGCCGTCTTACGATTTATTTTTGACAATCTTTCTTTTTGCTTTCACTTTCGGTTAAATACGTGACATCACTTCACGCTACGGGGTCTCGTATGTCGCCATTCATGCAGGGTGTAGTCACGTTGGGCGGATGCATCGGTATCTTCACCGCTGTGGTTGCGGTGGTCGAAATGTTGGCTAATTGAGCTGGGCGGGCGGCGGACCGAAAGAGTGGCTAGCTGTTCCGCACTTTCGCCGCCGCCTGATGTATCGCCGCCCGTACCCGCGGGTACGTGCCGCAACGGCACACCACTGGCGTCATCGCCTCGTCGATGTCGGCATCGGTCGGATCGGGCTTGTGCTTCAGCAACGCGCAAGCCGCCATCAATTGCGCGCTCTGACAATAACCGCACTGCACCACATCGAGTTCGATCCACGCGGCCTTCAGCGCCTGCGCCTCGCGTCCCTGCAAACCCTCGATCGTCGTGATCTTCTGCGTATGCAGGCTCGACATCAACGTCTGGCACGCGAAGCACGCGGCATCGTCGAGATTGATCGTGCACGCGCCGCAGATGCCCACGCCGCAGCCGAACTTGGTGCCGGTCATGCCGAGATCGCAGCGCAGCACCCATAGCAGCGGCATGTCCGGATCGGCATCGACCTTCACCTTGCGTCCGTTGATATTCAGTACCGCCATGCTTGCCTCCTGAGTCGCCGCGCAACACCGCAAGCTTGTGCTCATCCACCGTCCGTCATGCAAGCCGCAACGGCAGCGTCCGCAAACGCTGCCCCGTCAGTGCGAACACCGCATTGCCCACCGCCGGCGCGATCGGCGGCACGCCCGGCTCGCCGACACCTTGCGGGTGCAGCTGGCTCGGCATGATGTCGACTTCGATCGCAGGGCACCCGTTCATCCGCACGACCGGAAAGTCCACGAAGTTCTTCTGCTGCACCTGGCCGTTGACGATCGTGATCTCGTTCTGCAATGCGCTCGACAGCCCGAACACGATGCCGCCTTCCATCTGCTGACGGATCAGGTTCGGATTCACCGGCAAGCCGCAATCGATCACGCACACCACCCGATGCACGCGAATCAGCCGGTTCGCGCCGATCGACACCTCCGCGACCTGCGCGACCACGCTGCCGAACGCCTCGTGCAACGCGACGCCACGAGCGCAACGCGCGCCATCGGCGGCGGGTTTTAGCGGACGCCCCCAGTCGGACAACTTCTCGACACGCTTCAGGACCGCCAGATGACGCGGATGCTGCACGAGCAGCATCGCGCGAAACGCGATCGGGTCCTGGCCGGCCGCGGCGGCGGCTTCGTCGGTGAAGCTCTCGGTGAAGAAGGCCTGATGCGAGTGGCCGACCGAGCGCCAGAAGCCGATCGGCACCGGCAATTCGACTATCTCGTGCGACACGCGCGCGGCCGGCCACTCGTACGCCTGATCGAACGCGCCTTCGCAGGTGGTCTTGTCGATCGGGATGTGCGGCACGCCGTAGTAACGCGCGAGCGCATCCGGCACGATCGCCTGACCCGCCGACTTCGCGTGCCAGGCGACCAGCTTGCCGTGCTCGTCGAAGCCGGCCTGAAGCCATGCCGCGCATGCGGGCCGGTAGAAGTCGTGCGTGAAGTCCTGCGCGCGCGACCAGATGGTTTGCACCGGACGGCCATCGGCCTCGCGCGCGATCGCCGCGGCCTGCGCGACGAAATCGAGTTCGAGGCGCCGGCCGAACGCGCCGCCCAACAACTGCGTCTGTACATCGACGAGATCGACGTCGAGGCCGAGCACTTTCGCCGCATGATGCCGCGCGAGCCGCGGCATCTGCGTCGACACCCAGACGGTCGCTGCGCCGTCCGCGACCTGCACCGTGCAGTTCAGCGGCTCGACCGCGCCATGCGCGAGATACGGCGCGTGATAGACCGCTTCGATCGTGCGCGCCGCGCGACTCATCGCGTTGTCGACGTTGCCGACGTGGTAATACACGTGGCCGTCCGTATGGTCGAGCGCCTCGACGAGGCGGGAGTCCACCGCCGCGCTCGACACCTTCGCGGCCGCGCCGTCATGCCAGGTCACGTTGATCGCCTCGACCGCGCTCATCGCGCGAAACGCGTTGTCCGCGATCACGGCCACGCCGCCGGTGCCGCCCGCGTACGGCGGCAAGGCGAACGCCTTGATGAAGCCCCGTATCTTTTGCGCGGGCGTCGCGTCGAAATGCGCGACCGTGCCGCCGAGCGTCGGACACATCACGACGCTTGCATAGACCAAACCGTCGGGCAACACGTCGATGCCGAAGCGCGCCGCACCGTCGATTTTCGAAGCGGCTTCGATGCGCCGCACGGGCTGGCCGATCAGCCTGAAGTCGGCCGGCTGCTTCAGGACGACGCTGCGCGGCAGCGGCTGGCGCGCGGCCATCGACGACAATTCGCCGAACGTCGCCTTGTGCCCCCAAGGGTGCAGCACGTAGCCCTTTTCCGCGCGGCATTCGCGGACCGGCACCTCCCAGCGCTCGGCCGCCGCCGCGATCAGCATCACGCGCGCCGACGCGCCGGCCTCGCGCATCGGCGTCCAGAGATCGTTCATGCTCGAGGAGCCGCCCGTCATCATCGTGCCGATCTCACGCACTGCCTTGCTCGTGATCCACACGGTGCCGCGGCGGATGTAGCTGTCGTCGTCGGGGCGAAACGGCAAATCGTCGACGATGCTCTGCACCGCGTTGTAGATCCGGTCGATCGGCGCCTCTTCGACTTTCACCTGCGGCCAGTCGGCGTCGAGCTCCTCGGCGAGCAGCATCGCAAGCCCCGTATGGATGCCCTGCCCCATTTCGGCCTTCGGCACGATGATCGTCACGCGGTTGTCGGCGTCGATCTTGACCCAGCCGTTCAGCCCAACCTCAGTGCCTTGCGTCGGCAGCGGCGTCGACGTCATCAGGCGCTGGCGCGGCGGCACCACGGCCCAGCCGACCAGCAGCCCGCCCAACGCACTGGCGCCGCCAAGCAGAAAGGTTCTGCGCGTCAACATGGCATGGCTCGCTCGGCTGGCTCGATGGTAGGAAAGCGGCGACAGCGCCGATGCACCCGTCTTTGTCTGCGAATAGTAATAAGACGAATCGGCGAGCGTGAGACTTAAATGCGCGCGTGAACCTCGAGCGGCCGTGCGGCGTGGGAAGGCGGGGACTGAAAGCGGCGGGGGAAAGTCGTGGGGTGTTTCATTAACTGCGTCCGCGCAGAGGCGGCGGTGTGCCGGCGTAAGTCACCGCCGGCACACCGCGAACCCTGCGCTTGATTCAATCAGGCGATCATGCGAGCGGATCAACGGCGGTTCGAACCCGACACCACGTCGATCCACACGGCCAGCACGAGGATGCCGCCCTTCACGATCATCTGCCAGTACGCGTCGACGTCGAGCATGGACATGCCGTTGTCGAGGCTCGCCATGACGAGCGCGCCGATCAGCGCGCCATACACGGTGCCGGAGCCGCCGCGCATCGAGGTGCCGCCGATAAAGCACGCGGCGATCGCGTCGAGTTCGCCCATCGAGCCCGCCGACGGCGAACCGGCCGCGAGCCGCGCCGTGTTGACGATGCCGGCAAACGCGCACATCAGCCCCATCAGCGCGAAGATCGCGAGCTTCACGCGGTCGGTGTTGACACCCGACAGCCGCGTCGCTTCGAGGTTCGAGCCGACCGCGTAGATGCGGCGTCCGAACACGGTCTGCGTCGCGATCCATGTGAAGACGCCGAGCAGCGCGAGCAGCAGCAACACCGGCACCGGAATGCCGCCGTAACTGTCGAGCATCGCGATGAAGCCGGCGAGAATCGCGCCTG
This sequence comes from Paraburkholderia tuberum STM678, assembly GCF_902833905.1. Classification (GTDB taxonomy): domain Bacteria; phylum Pseudomonadota; class Gammaproteobacteria; order Burkholderiales; family Burkholderiaceae; genus Paraburkholderia; species Paraburkholderia tuberum. The sequence continues at coordinate 145,150 of NZ_CADFGP010000016.1, forward strand.
CGCCGATCACCTTCGCGACGTCCTGCCAGAACGGCACGACGCGCAACTGATAACGCTGCCGATTCGCGCGCTGGCGGATCGTCAGGAATGCCAGCAGCAGGAACAGCACGACGGCGAGCGTGTCGCCGGCGAGCCGCGGCAGATAGCCCTGGCCGACGAACACGAAGCTGTCCGACACCGGCGCGATCGTCGACCCTCCGGTAATGCCGAGCAGAATGCCGCGATACGCGAGCATGCCGCCGAGCCCGACGATAAACGACGGCACGCGCCGATACGTCGACCACCAGCCGTTGAACACGCCGACCGCGATGCCGAGCAGCAACACGACCGGAATCGTCACGCCGATCGGCCAGTGCCGGTTCACGTCGAGAATCGCCGCAACGCCGCCGAGCAAACCAAGCAGCGAACCGACCGACAGATCGATTTCACCGGCGATGATCACGAACACCATGCCGCACGCGAGCATGCCGGTAATCGACATCTGCCGCAGTAGATTCGACAGATTGCGCGGCGTGACGAACGCGCCGTGCGTGAGCGCCGAAAAGAAAGTCCAGATCACGGCGACGGCGATCAGCAGCGCGAGAATCTTGTAGCGCGCGAACAGTTGCTGGATCCGTTGCGTGCCGCCGAATGCGCCTCGCGGCACAGCGTTGTCGGTGCGTTGGGAAGTTACTTCGGGAGTCATGCGGCGCTCGCTGCGGTTGGGTTCGAAGATAGATGCGCGGGGCGGATCGCGGCGCCGAGAATGTCTTCCTGCGTGAGACCGTCGTTGATGAAGTCGCCGCGCAACTCGCCTTCGCCGATCACGAGCACGCGGTCGCTGATGCCGAGCACTTCCGGCAATTCGGACGACACCATCACGATCGACATGCCGCGCTGCGCCAGCTGGAAGATCAGCTTGTAGATCTCGTATTTGGCGCCGACGTCGACGCCGCGTGTCGGTTCGTCGAGAATCAGCACGGTCGGGTTGGTCAGCAGCATGCGCGTGAGCACGGCCTTCTGCTGATTGCCGCCCGACAGACTTGCAATCGATAACATCGGATTGGCGGCGCGCACGGAAAGCCGCTTCATTTCCGTCTGAATCGTGTCGAGTTCGGCCGCGGAATCGATACGTCCGCCCGTCGCGAAACGCTGCAACACCGCAAGCGTGATGTTATGACCGACGCTCATGCCCGGCACGATGCCGTGGCGTTTGCGATCCTCGGGCACCATCGCGATGCCGGCGCGAATCGCGTCGATTGGCGCGCGAATTTTCAGCGGCTTGCCGTCGAGCATGACGTGCGCCTCGCTGATGCCTGCATACGCGCCGAAAACCGCCTGCATCATTTCGGTGCGGCCCGCGCCGACGAGCCCGGCGACACCGAGAATTTCGCCGCGCCGCAACGAGAACGACACGTCGTCCACGCGCTTGCGGCGCGGATTCGTCACGTCGAAACAGGTCACGTTGCGCGCTTCGAAGATCACGTCGCCGATCGGATGCGGCTCGCGCGGAAACAGGTTCTTGATCTCTCGGCCGACCATCAGCGAGATGATCCGCTCGGTCGTCAGGGCGTGCATCGGCTCGGTCGCGACATGGCGGCCGTCGCGAATCACGCTGATCGTGTCGCAGACGGCCGCGACTTCGTCGAGCTTGTGCGAAATGTACACGCAGGCAATGCCGCGCCGTTTCAGATCGCGCACGATATCGAGCAGAATCGCGATTTCGGAGGCGGTCAGCGACGACGACGGTTCGTCGAGGATCAGCAGCTTTGCGCGCTTGTTCAGCGCCTTTGCGATTTCGATCAGCTGCTGATGGCCGCCCCCGTAGTTCATCACGGGCTGCGCGGCGTTGATGCCGCTGATGCCGAGTTCGCGCAACAGTTCGTCGGCACGCTGATACATCGCCGCGTAGTTCATGCGGCCGCCGGGCAGCGTGATTTCGTTGCCGAGAAAGATGTTTTCCGCGACCGACAACTCCGGCACGAGCATCAGTTCCTGATGGATGATGATGATGCCCGCGCGTTCGGTGTCGCGTACGCTCGCGGCCTTTAGCGTCTCGCCTTCCCAGGTTATTTCGCCATCCCACGTACCGTGCGGATACACGCCGGACAGCACCTTCATCAGCGTCGATTTGCCCGCGCCGTTTTCGCCGCACAGGCCCACGCATTCGCCCGGCGATACGGTCAGATCGATGCCGTCGAGCGCCTTCACGCCGGAAAAAGCTTTGACGATGCCTCGCATCGTCAGAACAGGTTGCGTCATTCGCTATGCCTCGCTGCAAGTTGGGCCGATGTTCGATCACGCTCCCGGGCGCAATGACCCCGGAGCGTGGCGTTCACATAGCCCGTCTCTGTGTTATTTGCTCGCGAGTTGCTCTTGCGTGTAGAAGCCGTCCTTCACGACGGTGTCGAGGTTCGCCTTGGTCAACCTGGTCGGCTGCAGCAGCACCGTATCGACCTTCTTCTTGCCGTTGTCGTATTGCGCGTTGAACGCCGGCTTGTCACCCCTGGCAAGCGCGACCGACAGCTTCGCCGCTTCGCTCGCGATCAGCTTCAGCGGCTTGTAGACCGTCATCGTCTGCGTGCCGGCCGCCACGCGCTTCACGGCAGCGAGGTCGGCATCCTGACCCGAGATCGGTACCTTGCCCGCGAGGCCTTGCGCGGCGAGCGCCTGGATCGCGCCGCCCGCGGTGCCGTCATTCGACGCGACGACTGCGTCGATCTTGTTGTTGTTCGCGGTCAGCGCGTCTTCCATGATGCGCAGCGCGGTCGATGCGCTCCACTCCGGCACCCACTGCTGGCCGACCACCTTGATGTCACCCTTGTCGATCGCCGGTTGCAGCACCTTCAGTTGGCCCTGGCGCAGCATCTTCGCATTGTTGTCGGTCGGCGCGCCGCCGAGCAGGAAGTAGTTGCCCTTCGGACGCACGTCATAGACGCCCTGCGCCTGCATCTCGCCGACCTTCTCGTTGTCGAACGAGATATAGGCGTCGATATCGGCGTCGAGAATCAGGCGGTCATACGACACGACCTTGATACCCGCTTTGCGTGCTTCGGCCACGACGTTGCCGAGCGTCTTCGAGTTGAACGGCACGATCACAATCACGTCGACGCCGCGCGAGATCAGGTTTTCGATCTGCGAGATCTGGCGCTCTTCGCTCGCATCGGCCGATTGCACCGACACCTTCGCGCCGAGCTTTTCCGCCGCGGCGACGAAATAGTCGCGATCGCGCGACCAGCGCTCGACGCGCAGATCGTCGATACAGAAGCCGATTTCCGGATGAGCCTTGCTGGCGTGCGCGAGCGGCGCGGCGAGCGACAGGCTGGCGAGTACCGCGCCGCACAACAGCGAACTCAGGACGTTACGACGCATTGCGAATTTCATTGATGTCTCCTTTTTGTGTAGTGATAGCCGGAATACCGGACGTATCGGTCTGCGCTGCGAGCCGCAGACTCGGACAAGCGACAACCCACAGCTTGCTGGTGCGCGCGGTCGACGTGGCCGCGCGATCTTTATTCAACGTCCGCTATAAATCGCCTGATTTACGATGTTTTCCATGTGTTCCTGTTGCCCGCTCACATGCCGCGGATTCAGATCGCGCGCCAGCGTGTCCGCGGCGAGCGTCGACAGCGAATACCCGCCGGACAGGATCTTGCGGCCGAACTCGCCATCCCAGCCCGCGTAGCGTTGCCGCTTGAACTGCTCGAGGCGCTCGTTTTCGACCAGCACCGCGGCGCGTTCGAGGCCTAGCGCGAGGTTGTCGATCGCGCCGATGTGGCCATAAAACAGGTCTTCCGCATCGACACTCTGGCGCCGCACTTTCGCATCGAAGTTCATGCCGCCGCTCGTGAAGCCGCCGTGGCGCAGGATTTCGTATAAGGCCAGCGTGAGTTCCTCGACGCTGTTGGGAAATTGGTCGGTGTCCCAGCCATTTTGCGGATCGCCGCGATTTGCATCGACGCTACCGAAGATGCCGAGCGCAAATGCGGTCGCAATCTCGTGATGGAACGAGTGCCCCGCGAGCGTCGCGTGATTCGCCTCGATGTTGACGCGAATCTCCTTGTCGAGGCCGTGCTGCAGCAGGAAGCCGTGCACGGTCGCGACGTCGTAGTCGTATTGATGCTTGGTGGGCTCCTGCGGCTTCGGCTCGATCAGCAGCGCGCCCTTGAAACCGATCCGGTGCTTGTGTTCGACGACCATGTGCAGGAAGCGCGCGAACTGCTCGCGCTCGCGCACGAGGTCGGTGTTCAGCAGCGTGTCGTAGCCTTCGCGGCCACCCCACAACACGTAGTTTTCACCGCCGAGGCGCAGCGTCGCGTCGAGCGCATGACGCACCTGGGTCGCCGCAAAGGCGAAAACCTCCGGATTCGGATTTGTCGCGGCGCCGGCCGCGTAACGCGGATGCGAAAACAGATTCGCGGTGCCCCACAGCAATTTGACACCGGTATCCTGCTGCTTGCGCGCGAGGTAGTCGGACACGCGCAGGAAGTTCTCGCTGTATTCCTTCACGCTCGCGCCTTCGGGCGCGACGTCGGTATCGTGGAACGTGTAGTACGGCGTGCCGAGCTTCGAGAAGAATTCGAACGCGGCGTCGGCCTTCTGCAACGCCCGCTCCATTGCGTCGCCGGGTTGCTGCCACGGCCGCCGGAACGCGCCCTGACCGAAGATATCGACGCCGGGCCATACGAAGGTATGCCAGTAGCAGACGGCGATACGCAGATGTTCCTCGAGCGTCTTGCCGAGTACCTTCCTCGTTTTGTCGTAGTGACGGTACGCGAGCGGGTTGTCCGATTGCGGGCCTTCGTAACGGATCTCTGGAATGTGTTCGAAGTAGGACATCGGCGTCTCCAATGTATGGTGCATTGCAACCCACGCGAGAAGCCGCGCAGGCCGACAAAGTGACGCCATGCTGCCGCTTGCACGATGTGCCGGCAATTGCGAAATTGCGCAGCGCGCTTGATGTTTCTTACCGCCCGCGCGTTTGTTTACTGCCGCCGCGCGATTCGGCGCCTAGAATAACCAGACGCTTAAAAACGGGGCTGCTCCCAGGCACCCGACACAATGGAGACAAAGGCGCGTGGTCCATCGAGCCACCCGCCGCTCACCGCCATGACCCGTCCACAAGCACCTCAGACAACCCATCGCATCGCGCTGCTGTTCAACGCGAACAAGGTCTACGATCGCGAGATCATCACCGGCATCGGCAACTACCTGCTGTCGACGCGCGTCGCATGGGATCTCTTCCTCGAAGAAGACTTCCGCTGCCGGCTCGCGGGTATCCAGCGCTTCGACGGCGACGGCATCATCGCGGACTTCGACGATCCCGCCGTCGACGAAGCCCTGCGCGACTGTCCACTGCCGGTGGTCGCGGTCGGTTCGTCGTACGAGGATCCGACGCAGTACCCCCCGGATTTACCCTATATCGCGACCGACAACAGCAAGCTCGTGTCGCTCGCGTACACGCACCTGATCGGCGCGGGCCTCGAAAACTTCGCGCTGTACAGCCTGCCGCAGGCGCAGGAAAACCGTTGGGCGCAACAGCGCGAACTCGCCTTCGCGCATCTGCGCAGCGCGGACGGACGCAGCGCGGCGCAGATCGATAGCGAGATCTATCGCGGTCTGTCGACGAGCGCGCCGTCCTGGAACCAGGCCATCGAACAGCTGACCACGTGGCTGCGGCAACTGCCGAAGCCGGTCGGCATCATCGCGGTGACCGACGCGCGTGCGCGGCATTTGCTGCAGGCATGTCTGATCGCGGGCATTCCGGTGCCCGAGGAAGTCGCGATCATCGGCATCGACAACGATCCGCTCACGCGGACGCTGACGCGTATTCCGCTGTCGTCGGTGATCCAGGGCACCGAGGAAATGGGCCGTACCGCCGCGCACATCCTGCATCAGATGCTGCACGGCGCGCGCTTTCCGGGGCGCCGCATTCTGGTGCCGCCGGTCGGCATCAACGTGCTCGAATCGACGCGGCATCAGCCGCTCGCGAGTCCTTACGTGATGCGCGCCCGCCATTTCATTCGCCAGTACGCGTGCCAGGGCATCCGCACCGAGCAGGTGGCCGACTATGTGGGCGTGTCGCGTTCGTCGCTCGAAGAGTATTTCCGGCGCGAGCGTCAGTGCACCGTGCATCAGGAGATCCTGCGCCACAAGCTCGACGTCGCGAAGTCGCTGCTCGCGAAACGCGATGCGTCGAGCGCGGAAGTCGCGATCCGTTGCGGCTTCACGTCGCTGCAATACATGTACGCGGTATTTCGCCGCGAACTCGGCTGCACGCCGCGCGAATACCAGGAGCGCGTGGGCCCGAAGACCAAAACCGCTGGCTGAGCATGCTTTCCATTTTTTCTTCGCACTGACCACATGATCAGCATCGCACAACTCTCTTCCGAGCCATGGGGCACGCTGCAGGGCGGCGATCGCGTACGGCTTTACACGTTGCGCAACGCGCACGGCATGAAAGTCGCCATCAGCGACCTCGGCGCGACGCTGGTTTCGTGGCACGCACCGGATCGCGCCGGACGTCTCGGCGATATTCTGCTCGGTCACGACACGCCCGCCGAATACGTGGCGGCCTCGACCTACATGGGCGGACTGATCGGCCGCTGGGCGAATCGCATTGCGGGCGCGCGCTTTTCGCTCGACGGCATCGAGTACACGCTCGATCGCAACGAAGGTCCGAATCTCCTGCACGGCGGCACGGTCGGTTTTCATCGGGCGTTGTGGGAGGTCGCCGAGGACGACGGCGCGTTGCTGATGCGGCTCGAGTCGCCCGAAGGCGATGCCGGTTTTCCGGGCAACGTGACGGTGCAAGTACGCTATTCGCTCGACGACGACGGCACGCTGACGATCGGCTACGAAGCGATCACCGACGCGCCGACGCCGCTCAATCTGACGAGCCATCCCTACTTCAACCTGACCGGGCGCGCGGGTACCGACATTCGCGGCCACGTGCTGTCGATCGACGCCGAGCGCTTTTTCGAAGTCGACGCGACGATGATTCCGTGCAAGCTCGCCGACGTCGCGGGCAACGCATTCGACTTCCGGCAGAGCGCGCCGATCGGCGGCCGGCTCGACTGGCCGCACGCGCAACTCGCGCGCGCCGGCGGCTTCGATCATTGCTACGTGCTGCGCGAGGCGCCGGCAAACGCGATGCAGGGCAACGAGGGCCACGCGCCGCCGCTGCGCGAAGTCGCCTGGGCATACGATCCGGGCAGCGGACGCGAACTGACCGTCGCGACCGATCAGCGGGGCTTGCAGTTTTACACGGGCAACGCGTTGAACGGCAACCCGGGACGCGGCGGTGTTCGCTATCAACGGCACGCCGGCTTGTGCCTCGAGGCGGGCGGTTTCCCGAACGAGGTCAATATGACCGGGCAGAACGAAGTGATCGTGCGACCCGGAGATACTTATCGGCAAATCACGAGTTATCGCGTCGATGTGCGCAAAGGTGTGTGACCAGATTTACGGCCGCTTTTGCGCTGTTTTACGAGAACCCGCGACGGCGAGATTACAGCTCGCCGACTACCCGTTCTTGGCAATACTGAATTAGTCGGCTAGTGGTTTTCCCCAAGTTCACCCCCCTCTAGACTGCGCTTATGGCACCGGTATCGCTGCGGTGCCGGATAGACAACTACGGAGGGAAACATCATGAAATCGCTTATCCAGGCAGTTGCGCTTACGGCCCTGATCGCTGCGCCGGTCGCGTCGTTCGCGCAATCGGAACAGCCGATCACGCGGGCCGAAGTCAAGGCACAGGTGCAGCAACTCGAACAGATTGGCTATAACCCGGCCATCGTGCTCGATGCCCAGTATCCCGCGGACATCCAGGCGGCCGAGGCACGCGTCTCCGCGATGAACGCGAAGGGCCAAGGCGACACGTCTGGCTATGGGTCGTCGATGGGCGGATCATCGCAAGCGGGCCATCATCCGATGTGGGTCAATCCGGACGGTCAGTGACGAGTCGCGAACGTATAGCGAATGTCCGTAGCGAGGAAAGATTCTCGAGTTAACGGCCCTTTCCCCTCTTTGCGGTTTTCGCCGTTTCGAACCGATATGAAGCGGGCGCATGTTTTCAAGGCATGCGCCCGCTCTTTACGTTTATGCGGCACTAACAACGTACCGCCAATTCTGACGCCGCGGCAGATTCACCCAGCCCGTGCCTGCGGGCATTCCGCCTGATACCAGATGTCCACCTGCCTCTGCGCGCGCTCGAGACTCGCCGGATAGTCAGGATCAAAGCGTCGTTCAGGGTGGTAGCCCGCTTGCCGCAGCGCTGTCAGTTCGCTCATGCTCCGCTGGTGCGTGGCCGGTGCCTTGTTCCTGAGGTCGGTCAGATCGCGGCATTGCGTTGCACTCAGATGCGTTTGCGCGCCACCATTCCCGCCGCCCGCCGCGCAGCCAACGAGCGTGAGCACCAACACGGCAGAGATCGACCGCATCCGGGTCGTGATGTTCATGTTGTGCCTCCTTTGGGGAAATGACCTCGTCGCGAATGCCGTCTTCCCACGCGGCCCTTCGCATCTCTGAACCGGCTTCTTCGCCTGTCGTCATTTTGAATTATTGGAAACGTCTGTGAAAGTCGCCACCCATTTCATCAACCACGGTTTCGATACGGACATAGACTTTCCCCTGGTGAATGCCGATTCGCCTGCGCAACAGTTGGCGCGGCGTTTTCCCCTCAACGAGGGAGCCGGTCCCTCACACCAAGGAGACATGCGATGCCCCGCACCGCCGCTGAAAAACGCGCCGCTTTCCGCGCGCTGCACTCGTCTGGCTGTTTCGTGCTGCCCAATCCGTGGGACGCGGGCAGCGCCCGTTATCTGCATACACTCGGCTTCAAGGCGCTCGCGACGACGAGTTCCGGTTTTGCGTGGTCGACCGGACATGCGGACAACACGTTGCCGCGCGAAACGATCCTCGCGCACCTGCGCGCAATCGTCGACGCGACTGATCTGCCGGTCAACGCCGACTTCGAAAACGGCTTCGGCCGCGACCCGGAAGAAGTCGCCGAGAGCGTGACGCTCGCGGTGGAAACGGGCGTCGCGGGCCTGTCGATCGAAGACTCGACCGGCAACCCCGCCGCGCCGCTGTTTCCGGTCGACGTCGCCGTGCAGCGGCTCAGCGCGGCGCGACTTGCGATCGATCAGAACGGCGGCGACACGCTACTCGTCGGCCGCGCGGAGAATTTCTTCGCCGGCAAGCCCGATCTCGACGATGCCATTGCGCGTCTGAAGGCCTATGCGGCGGCGGGCGCCGACTGCCTGTATGCGCCCGGCATCCAGACGCGCGAGCAGATCGAAGCGGTGGTCGCGGCCGTCGCGCCGAAGCCCGTCAATCTGCTGATCGGCTCGACATCGACCCTGACGTTGCAGGACGTGGCCGCGCTCGGCGTGCGGCGGATCAGCGTCGGCGGCGGGCTCGCGCGCGCGGCGTGGGGTGGCTTCATGCACGCCGCTCAGGCGCTGGCCGATGGCCGCTTCGACTTCACCGGCGCGACGGCGGGCATGCAGCTCAATGAGCTTTTCAATCGCAGCGTGTGAAAAACGCCGCGCAAAAGACGCCTCATCAACCTGAGATCGCCACGCTGCGTCGAACTCATCGGAAAAGCCACGACGTTTCCGATGAGAAAAGTGCACGAACGCCTGAATCGGCGCACAAAGGCCCCCGCCACGCCAAATGTTATGATCGGAAACATTATTCGCCCGATCAAGCGCATACCCCGACCAGCAGCAAGCCTCATGGACACCCACCTCACCAAATCCGCCGACACGTCCTCCACCGATCTCGGCCGGCGCGTGCGCGCCGCCCGTCAAGCGCAGGATCTGACGCTCGAAACCGCGAGCCGCCTGTGCGGTGTCTCGCGCTCGACGCTGTCGAAGGTCGAAAACGGCCTGATGTCCCCCACGTTCGACGTGCTGCAAAAAATCGTGCTGGGCCTGAAGATCGAAATTGGCGAACTGTTCGGCTCGACGCCGAAAGTCAGCGCGAGCGGCCGGCGCGCGCTGACGCGCAAGAACGAAGGCCAGCGCCACGCTTATCGCGGCTATCAGATGGAGTTGCTCGCCACCGACCTGGCGCACAAGGCGATGCTGCCGTTTCGCATCCGCATCTCGGCGCACACGCTCGACGCATTCGACGACTGGGGCCGCCACGAAGGCGAGGAGTTTCTCTACGTGATCAGCGGCAGCGTGTGCCTCTATTCGGAGCTGTACGCGCCGACACATCTGAACACGGGCGACAGCCTCTACTTCGACAGCCGCACGGGTCACGCGGCGGTGTCGACCAGCGAGGAAGACGCCGAAGTGTTGTGGATGGCGACCAATGCGGACCTTCCGCATACACCGCCTGCCGCGAACGAGTCAGCGAAGAAATAGCGTGCCCTGCGCGGTGCGCGCACTCAGCGCGCCGCCAGCGCCCGTTGCGCGAGTTGCGCGATATGCAGTGCGTGTCGCCCTGTGCCGTGCTCGATCTGCTCGCGACAACTGAAGCCGTTGGTCAGCACGATCGTTTCCGCATTCGCCGCGATAGCGTCGCGCACGGCCTCAAACATGTCCTCGCCGATCTTTTCCGACAACGCGTGATGCTCGATGTTGAAGCCGAACGATCCCGCCATCCCGCAGCAGCCGGTATCGAGCAGCTTCCATCTGACGCCGAGCTTGTTCAGCAACGCCGTGTCGCCCTGCATGCCGAATAGCGCCTTCTGATGACAATGGCCATGCACGATCACATCGGCCGCGAGCGTCGGCCACTCGAACGGCTGACGCGCGACGAAATCGGCAAACAGATATGTTTGCGCGGACAGCTTCTTCGCCAACGCATGATCGGGGAGTTGCTTCAGCAACTCGTCCTTGAACACCGATAGACAGCCAGGCTCCAGACCGACCAGCGGCACGCCGGCGGCGATGTCGTCCGCGAGGACGTCGACGATATGCGTGAGCAGCTCGCGCGCGCGTTCGAGCAGGCCGAAGTCGTACAGCGGACGCCCGCAACACAAACGTTTCTTCGGCAATACGACGTGCCAGCCGAGTTGCGTGAGCACCTCAGCGGCGGCCTGCGCGATCTCGGGCGTGAAGTGGTCGTTGAATGTATCGACCCACAGGATCACCTTCTTTGCGTCGCCGCCGAGCGCATGAATCGCGGATGCTTGCGACGACGCACTCCGTCGATAAGTTGCAGCGGCGAACCGCGGCAACGCACGCGTCTGCGCCACGCCCGCGAGCCATTTGCCGAGCGCGGACAAACCGGGCGCCGTCGTCAGAAAGTTCGTCGCGCGCGGAAAACGCGCGGCCCACGGTGCCCATTCGCCGATCCGCCCCATGAACAGCGCCTGACGCGGCCGACGATTGTTCTCATAGTAGTGGGAAAGGAACTCCGCCTTGTACGACGCCATGTCCGTATGCGTCGGGCAATCGGACTTGCAGCCCTTGCATGCGAGGCAGGTATCGAGCGCTTCTTTCACTTCGCGACTGTTCCAGCCATCGGCGATCACGTCGCCTTGCAGCATTTCCCAGAACAGATGCGCGCGCCCGCGCGTCGAGTACTTTTCCTCGCGCGTGCCGCGATAGCTCGGACACATCGTGCCGCCTTCGAGCGAGCGGCATTTGCCCATGCCGATGCAGCGTTCGATCGCACGCTGAAAGCCGTCGCCTTCCTGGCTCGCGAACGCGAGCTTCGTATGCAGCGTCACCGGCTTGTACGCAGGGCCCATGCGCAGGTTTTCGTCGGCGCGGTATGCATGCACGACTTTGCCCGGATTCAGACGATTCGCCGGGTCCCAAGTCGTCTTGAACTGCTCCATCGCCTGCATCAGCTCGGGGCCGTACATGATCGGCAGAAACTCGGCCTTCGCCTGGCCATCGCCGTGTTCGCCCGACAGCGAGCCGCCGAATTGGACCACCAGTTCCGCCGCTTCGCGCAAGAACCCGCGCCACCTCGCGATACCTTCCGCGCTGCGCAGATCGAACGTGATGCGCGCGTGCACGCAGCCGTCGCCGAAATGGCCGTACAGGCTCGTCTCGTAGCCATGCCGATCGACGAGCGCCTGAAACGCGCGCAGATAATCGCCGAGCCGCAGCGGATCGACCGCCGCGTCTTCCCAGCCGACCACCGGATCGGGCTTGTCGCGATCCACTGACAACGCGACCGCCGACGCCCCCGTCTCGCGAATCGACCACACCTTCGCCTGCAAGGCGCGATCTTCGACGAGCATCGTCGAGATTTGCGGCCCGGCCGCGCCCGATTGGAAATACGCGGCGGCGTCGCGTGCCTGTTGCAGCACCTCGTCCTGCGTGTGCGCGCCGAATTCGAGCACGACCCACGCATCGCCTTCGGGCAGCAGTGCGATCTCGTCCTTCTTCAGGCCGCGCGCCTGCAAGCCGCGAATGATCGCGCGGTCGAGTCCCTCGACTGCGATCGGCCCGCAGCGCATGAAATGCGGCACCGCGTCCGCCGCCGTATAGATGTCGGTGAAGCCGACCACGACGATCACGCGCCTGGCCGGACTCTTCACGAGCCTCACTTTCGCCTGCAACGTGACCGCGCACGTGCCTTCGCTGCCGACGAGCGCACGCGCGACGTTGAAGCCGTTTTCCGGCAGCAGTTGATCGAGATTGAAGCCCGACACGCGCCGTTTGATCTGCGGGAATTTCGCGCGAATCCGTTCGGCGTAGGTGTCGCGCAGTTGCTTGAGCGCCGCGTAGATTTCGCCTTGTCGGCCACCCGCCGCGATGATGCGTTCGAGTTCTTCCCCGGAGGTCGGGCCGACCCAGAAACGCGCGCCGTCGAAGGTCGCGATTTCGAGCGCTTCGATGTTCTCGACGGTCTTACCGGCCATCACCGAATGCGCGCCGCACGAGTTGTTCGCGATCATGCCGCCGAGCGTGCAGCGGCTATGCGTGGCGGGATCGGGCGCGAACGTGAGGCCGTGCTGTTCGGCGGCATCGCGCAAGGAGTCGCACACCACGCCCGGCTCGACGACCGCGACGCCCGCAAGCGGATCGATCGAGACGACGCGGTTCAGATACTTGCTCGCGTCGGCCACGACCGCGACGTTCACGCATTGGCCGTTCTGCGACGTGCCGCCACCGCGCGCGAGAAACGGCACGTCGTTGCGACGGCATGCGGCGAGCGTTGCGAGCAGATCGTCGATATCGGCCGGCACCACGACACCGAACGGGACTTGCCGATAGTTCGACGCATCCGATGCGTACAATGCTTTGGAACCCTGATCGAATCGCACCTCGCCGCGCACGTGCTGGCGCAGGTCGCTTTCGAGCGCCTGCAATAGCTCCGGGCTGGCCGAGAAAGGCGTGGCGACACGCGGTTCATGCAAAGCGCCCCGCTGCGCGCCAACCCGCCGCTCTTCATCCAATGACAATGACGTCCCCACTGCGCACCTCGTCTGCGATGCCGGCGCTCGCGCCGCCGTCAGCGCTCAGGCCGCCTGGCTCGCGGTCATCCGGAAGATGCCCTGTGCGTTGCCCGCGTCGAAACGCAGGTCCGTTTCCCAGCGGCGCGCGTCCTGATCGAAACTGCGCTTGCGCGTAATGAATTCGAAGAACGAGCCCGGCACGTCGCGCGTGACGACGCTGCCGTCGGCCGCGCGAAATTCACGCTGCACGACATCCGCGCGATACGCGGTCTGGAACACGCGCCCGGAACGCGAATGCTCGACTTCGGGCTTCATCGGCCGCCCCTTCGCCTTCTGTTCGTCCGACAGCTTGAAGACGTCCGCGACGCGATCGGTCGCGTGATTGAACGCATTACCTTCGGTCGCGATCCACGCCATCTCCGCCGATTCCTTCAACAATACTTCGTAATCGGCTTCGCGTGGCATCTCGTGCTGACGCGCGAACGCACCAACGATCACCGGTAGCAACTCCTGCGCCGCATCGAGCGGCAGCAGGCCATCGCGTTCGAGTTCCCACAAGAAGCCATGGGCGCGCGGCGTCAACGGATCGCGCGAGCCACCGATCACGTTCGTCACCGCCTGCTGGAACGCCGCGGAAAAACGCTCCGGGTGCAGTTCGCTGACGAAGAACTGCGCGATCTCGTCGGCGGCGTCCTCATGCGCCCACGCGCGGCCGGTCATGCCGAGACGATCGAGCGGGTAACGGCCGTTGATCCGAAAGCCGAGCGGCCGCAGGATGCGCGCGAACGCGGCCTCGCCGGGCGGCAGCGCGCCGCTGTGCGGCCAGCGCACGGTGCGCAGCGCGCCATGATCGAAGTACACGCTGCCGCCGGCGGCGACGGTTTCCTCCGTATAGCGGCGGCCGTTTTCCGAGCGCGCGAGCAGATCGTCGAACAGCGCCATGTTCATCGCCTGTGCGAGTTCGGCGCGCGTGACGCTGCCGCTTTCCCACTCGTTCAACACACGCGGATGATTCAGCGTCGCAAACAGGCGCGCGGCTTTCTGCGCGCCCAGCAGCTTCACCAGCAGTTGTTCGACGTTCGCATTCTTCAGGTTTCGCATCCGGCTTCTCCACGCTATACGTTGAGCGCTGCACGAGCGCCTCATAACGGGCGAGATTATTCAAAATGCGCTGCGCCCCCGTAAAGCGAGATAAACTCGCCACTTGATGCGTTTTTGGAATTAACGTGCGAAAGTTCAAGATTCCCAACATGGGCGCGCTGCTCGCGTTCGAAGCCGCCGCGCGGCACCAGAGCTTCACGCATGCGGCGCGCGAACTGTTCCTCACCGAAAGCGCGGTGTCGCGACAGATCAATACGCTCGAAAGCAATCTCGGCGTGCGGCTGTTCGTGCGCGTCAAGCAACGCGTGGTGCTGACGCGCGCGGGCAAGGTCTACAGCGCGCAGGTGCGACGCTCGCTCGAACACCTCGATCGCGACACGCTGTCGATCATCGCGCACGGCAGCGGCGGCGGTTATCTGGAACTCTCGGTATTGCCGACATTCGCATCGCAATGGCTGATTCCGCGCATGGCCACATTCAATGAACAATACCCCGAGGTGCGCGTGAACATGGGCGTGCGTACCGCGACGTTCCCGTTCGCCGAGACGCATTTCGAAGCGGCGATTCACTACGGCAAGCCGACTTGGCCGGGTACGTCGGCCGATTTTCTGTTCTGCGAGGAAGTGGTGCCGATCTGCGCGGCGAGTCTGCTGAAGCGGCCGGTCCGCAACGTCGCCGAACTACTGAACTATCCGCTGCTGCATTCGACGACGCGACCCGACGGCTGGGCGAGCTGGTTCGCGAATCTCGGCATCGACGACAACCGCACGATGCAGGGCGTGCGCTACGAACTGCACACGATGCTGATCAGCGCTGCCGCGGCCGGACTCGGCATCGCGCTGGTGCCGCGCTTTTTCGTCGACACGCAGTTGCAGCAGTTCGGTCTCGTGATTCCGTTCGACACACCCGCGCTCGCCGAGGCGGCGTACTACCTTGTCTATCCGACCGAGTTGAGTCACGGCAAGCCGCTCGCGAGTTTCCGCGAGTGGCTGCTGCGCGAGGCCGCCGCATACGGCGCGATTTATCCGGAGTTGGTGGAGCGGCCAGAAGTGGCGCCGAGAATTCGGACAGGTCGGTAAGTGGAAAAGCTGGGACGTGAGTCGGTCATAATGGCCGGCAACAAGGAACCAGAAGAT
>NZ_CADFGP010000017.1 GCF_902833905.1 Paraburkholderia tuberum STM678
GTCACAGTGATGTCCATCAAATCGAAAATGATGGGCACCACTTTGATGTCGCTTCTCGCCGTCGTCTACGACGGTCGTCGTGAGGTGCTTACCGCACAACGTCAGCCAGCACACCAGCACGATCACACCGAAAGTCACGCGCGACAGCCGGCTCAGCACTCTCGCGCACAGCGAAAACAGAAACAGAACGGCAAACCATTCGGCGCTGATCGACCACGACACGAAGTTCCAGCTCGCTTCGCGACGAAACATCGGCCGACGAACACCAGAAACGTCACCAGATACAGCGGATACACGCGCGCAAACCGCTTGACGATAAACGATCGATAGTCGACCCAGCCGAACGCGGTCGCTCGCGAAGGAAGATACGTATAGGCAAGGATGAAGCCGCGCAGCATGAAAAAGATGTCAACGCCCCAGACCCAGTTATCGATGAGTTGCACAATGCCCAGTGGCAGCCCCCTTCGTTGTCGGCAAAGTGATGAACGACGGCGAGCAACGCCGCGAACGCACGCGGTCCAGTCAGGCCGTAGATCTTTCCCATTGAATTGCCCGGCGATCACGCAAGTGAGCACGACGCAGCGCCAGGTAAAAGAGGTGCGGCCACGCGATGCGCGGCTCCCAGCGGCAAATAGTGTTGATGTAACGATGTTGCGAGACAGGCCTACCCTCCTCGCGCAGCCGGCCTTCGGTATCGGCTGTTTGCAGACTGATGCGGGTGTGGTTGCCGGTTCACCCGACAACGGGTGAGAGGCCGACGGCAGCCCGGCAATTGCATCGTATAAGTTCGCCGCAACGCGGTGTGTGCGCTAACACCCCACTTGATCGGTAAGGTCTCGAGGGTGCGCCGACGAGTCGCTTCGGGCCTGATACAGCCGTTTTCGGTCAGCGTTGCGCCGCGTCCGGCGCGATGTCGTGGCGCAACGCATGGCCAGCCTGGTCGGGAACGTGGAGCGGGTCGTACGACCGTGGCATCGCGAGGTTGCGCGCAACGACGGTATCGGCCTGTGCGCTCGGCTGCTGGCGTGGCGCGCCGTATGCGGCTATCGCTTGCGCGGGTGCCGACGCGAACCACAAGATCCTGCCGGTGCATTCCAGGCCAACCTGACGTCCGTTCCAGTAGACAGCGTTTTCCATCGCGACCTCTCCCGAACATGAAGAACGTCATCATCCGCGCTGCGCCTCGCGTGTCCGTCTGCCAGCGCACGTCGAGCCATCAGTAGTCGCTTCAATCATAGGTGGCCCGGTGCGCTGCGCATGACTTGTCACCAAATGAGGTTCTTTTGTCACGGCAATGCGGGAATGTGTTTGCCAACCCCTGTCAGTCAGTTGATTAATGACCAAATCTTTAAATAGTGTTTTGCGCGGTCAACGCGATGGGGAATGGTTCGTTTACAAAGAATTAGACTGCAAGTTATGCAATCGGCAAATTGCGTACGTTCAGTTCAGGAAAAGCGAAAAACCTGTCGATGCGGCAATGCACAAGTTTGTCACGTTTTAGTCATGCAACAACGTTAGATGCAGCGCGGCGAAAATATCGATCGGTCGTGCTGAAACATAGGCTGGCAAGGCTCGAGAGGGACTGGCAGAAGGAGCGGGAAAGAGATGATTTCGCGCTGGCAATTAAGCGGATCAAACAGACCGCGAAACGCAGGCAATAGTCAGACGATAAATTTTATTCAATCCCTCCGCTGGTGTGTCGGCTTGTGCCGTTAAAGCAACAGAGTGTGTATGACTCGCATCGGACACTGGTGCGATGCAGGGAACGAGGCCGATAATCGATTCGCAAAGGAGAAAGATCATGGATGCCAAACCACCGAAGATTCCGACCCCGGACAAAGTTCTTTACCCGGATCCGGAACCTGTGGCCGTCGAGTTTTTGGGAGCCGAGCTGCCCGAGCATGTTCGCGCTTTCTTTGACGAACAACGCAAGTCGTGCGATCCGAAGTAACGGTTCCTTGGCGCGGCGCAGCATTCGCTCTCGTCGATTTCACGCGCAGCGAATACTCGCGTCCTCATTCCGCGTCCGACATCTCCGTCATGACGTTGGATCAGCTCGCCTGAGTACAGCAGTTGCACTGGCCACGCGGCTCGAGCGTGTACGCGCGTCCTTCTCTCGCCCACTTCGCCCCGACGATCCGTGTGAATCGACCCGGTGCTCGCAGGTTGCGGCGCATCATTTATTCTTCTGGTTTTTCCGTCAACGGCCGCCCGGCCATATCCACCTCATGAACCATTTGCATCGCTTCGGCGCGTCATGCGCGCTCGTCATCGCCGCCGCCTTCGCCTTCTCGCCCGCCCCCGCCCTCGCCGACGGTGACGACACCGCGCTCACGAGCCTGATCGCGCTGGTTTCGCAGCGCCTTGCACTCGCGGAACCGGTCGCACGCTGGAAGTGGGCGAACCACCAGCCGATCACCGATACGCCGCGTGAAAACGCACTGCTCGCCGAGGTGGAAAAGCGCGCCGCGGCGGCAAACGTCGACCCGGCGTTCGCCCGCGCGTTCTTCCAGGATCAGATCGATGCGAGCAAAGACGTGCAGAACGCGCTCTTCGCGAACTGGCGTCGCACCCAGCCACCGCAAGGTCCCGCACCCGATCTCGCAACCAGCACCCGACCGCAGCTCGACAAGCTGACACAGTCGTTGATGGCGAGTCTGGCGCGCGTGCAGCCGCTGCGCGCGGCGGACGATTGTCCGTCGCGGGTCGCGCAATCGCTGGCCAACTGGAAGGCGCTGACGCGCTATGACTCTGCGCATTCGCGCGCGTTGACGCACGCACTCGGTCACGTGTGCGAGACGGGCGGAGTCGGCGCCACCGGCTGATTCCGGTAACGCCACGGCGCGCGCACGTCGCATAAACGTCACGCGACGATGCTCGACTCAGGGCTGTCACGCGACACGCTCAACGGCATCACGCGCAGGCCTCGCGCCAGATGGCTTTGCAGGATACGGTACGTCGAGAGTTCGAACGACCCAGCCAGCGTCGACGCATGCAGCTGCGCCGCCGCGACGAGCGAGGACGCGTGTCCGAGGTAGCGCCAGCGATCGACCACGTGGAAGATACCCTGCGCGTCCTCACGCTCCTCGAACACGATGGGCCCCTCGAACGGCCACGGCGCGTTCGCGGGATCGCTCTTCGTCACGCGCGGCAAGCGGTTGTGGCCCGGCCGCAGCGTTGCGATCCACTGCGCCTCCGCGAGCATCGCGCCGAGTTCTCCGCCGGTCGCGTGCCATTCGACGCGTCGCACGAGCTGCGCTAGCCGCATATCCTTCGACGAACGCCGCTCGCCAGTCAGATGCGAGCGCAGCCGCTGACGCACGCGCACGCTGCGACCGACATACAGCGGCGCATCGTCTTCGCCATAAAACGCATACACGCCACAGCCAGCCGGCGCGGTGTCGAGCAAATCTTCGGTGATGTCGCCGGCGAGCCGGTAGCGACGCGTCGTGCGCTCGATCTGCGCGCGCAGCGCTTCCAGCGGCACGAGCGTCGGCAGACGCTGCCAGAACTGCCAGATCAGATCGGCGTCGGCGAGCGCGCGGTGGCGGTCGGACGGCACCAGCGCATGGCGTTCGACCAGCGCATCGAGACCGTGGCGCTTTTCGCCGGGAAACAGCGCGCGCGACAGCCGCACCGTGCACAGCACGTCCGGATCGAACGCGATTCCCGCGCGACGAAATTCGCTGCGTAAAAATCCGCGATCGAAATTCGCGTTGTGCGCGACGAACAGCTTGCCGTTCAAACGCTCGAACAACGCGGGCGCGATCGACTCGAACGTCGGTGCGCCGCGCACCATGTCGTTCGTGATGCCGGTCAGCTGTTGGATGAACGACGGAATCGGCTGCTGCGGGTCGATCAGGCTGCTCCAGCGCGAGACGCCGGCCAGCCCGACTTCGACGACGCCAATCTCAGTAATGCGGTGCTCGCTCGTGGAGCCGCCGGTCGTTTCGAGATCTACGAAAACGATGGGTGAGTCGAGTGCCGGTTCCGGCGAAAGCAGTTCAGACATGGGACAAGGGATTCCGGCGCATGAATTTGCGGGAAGTATGCACCAGTTGGACGTTGCGCATCCAGACCGCGCCGCGTGCGCAGCTGGAAACTGCGTCGGCATGGGCCGTCGATTTTGCGCTGAAATCCCGCAGACGCTTAAACCAGACCATTAATCCTGACGTAGTCAATTCGTTTCGATGGATTATCTTCCGACAATAATGCGTATTGTTGAACCACGCAGTTACCGAAGATCCGACCTGGGAGACATCTAGATAAAAATAAAAACCCTCGCGCGACGGCGAGGGTTTTTCGCTCCCGATTGCGCGGGCGGCGCGCCCAGCCCAGCGCATTTACAGCGGCTGAATGTTGGCCGCCTGCTTGCCCTTCGGGCTGGTCTTGACTTCAAAAGACACGCGCTGATTTTCCTTCAACGACTTGAAGCCCTCGCTGCGGATCTCCGAAAAGTGCGCGAACAGATCCTCGCCACCCACGTCCGACGTAATGAAGCCAAAACCCTTAGCATCGTTGAACCATTTGACGATACCAGTTTCCATTTCCTGTTTCCTCTGTGATTTATCCAAAGCGGGCGTTGCCCTTGAATCGATCCAACCCCGATTCAATTGCCTATATCTGGTCAAGGCAGAAACAGCCAATCAAATTCGGCTTTGCCGTTATACGGGGAACAGAGAATGACCGTCAAGTAAACTTTTCATATGCGTTTAGCGTATAAAAAGATAAGACTTCAAACTACACGGATATAGGTCGGCGCGTCAAATTTACCTGAACGAAAATAATCGGAGTCCGCAAACGGGAAAATTTGCGAAAATATGCAATACAAATGTAACAAAGTCTATCTTTTCGTAAGTGTTTGTCCGACTTGTTGCGGCGCCGCCTCACTCGCATGATGGAAGTCAGTTGTAGCGATGCGCTTCAGGAGGTTGCCATGCTGTCCAAGGAAATTCACCGTCTCTTCACCTGGCTCACTCATTCGCACGCAAAGGTCATATCAGACCAGCCCGCACAGATCGGGGATTCATGCACCGTTTTCGACTTCGATCCGATGTGGCACGGAGACCACTGGCAGAACCTGCTCTCCTCGCCAATGGATGCGCGCCGTTATGTGATGGAAGACTGGAGCGTGCCCGCGCAGGCGGACTGGGACGACGCGGAAGGTACTGCGCCCGCTCATTAGAGACATTCGCGAAACTCGTCCGCCATAAAAAAAGCGCGACTGGAAGGTCGCGCTGACAAAGGTTTGGAGATCTTTTTCGTCAACGAAAAAGTCTGCTTCGGAAAGCAGAAATAACAGTATAGCGGTCATATGCAAGTTCGATTATTCACATAATTAACAATCGTCTATTGCCGCCACAACAACAATCGTTTTCCCGCATTTCTTCCCGTTGTTTTTCCGCATCGTTCGGTGTCGCGAATCAGCAACGCGCTTTAGGAAAATTCAGACGCCGAATCCGCCCAGTCGACGCAAAGCCTTTATCCATAAGGCTTGAATGGCGATTAGCGATCGTTTCTCCTCGCGTAATACTTTATTGCGCGAATCGGAACGCCAACTCCCGGAAGTGTCTCTCTAAACTCTGCCTAATCGGAAACCGGCGCGGATGTGGTCAACGCGCTTCTCACGCGGATTCCGCTTCTCGCAGCGCTCGCGTGAAGGTCTCCTAAGCCAGGGTTTTATACCTCTCTCGCTCTTGGAGTTATATCAATGAAGAAGACACTCATGGTCGCTGCCCTGTCGGGCGTTTTCGTAACGGCAGCGCACGCGCAAAGTAGCGTCACCCTGTATGGCCTGATCGACGCCGGAATCACTTATACGAACAACCAGCATCCGAATCCGAGTAGTAACCAGCACGGCGCCAACGTGGCGATGACGAGCGGCTCGGTGAACGGCAGCCGTTTCGGCCTGCGTGGCGCTGAAGATCTGGGCGGCGGTCTGAAGGCCATCTTCACGTTGGAGAACGGCTTCGGCATCAATGACGGCACGCTCAAGCAGAACAGCCGTCTGTTCGGCCGTCAGGCCTTCGTCGGTCTGTCGAGCGACCAGTTCGGTGCCGTGACCCTCGGCCGTCAATACGACAGCATGGTCGACTACGTCGGCCCGCTGGCACTGACCGGCACGCAGTACGGCGGCACGCAGTTCGCGCACCCGTTCGACAACGACAACTTGAACAACTCGTTCCGTATCAACAATTCGGCCAAATTCCAGAGCGCGAACTACGGCGGCTTCAAGTTTGGCGGCTTGTACGGCTTCTCGAACCAGGCTGCCGGCTTCGCCAACAACCGCGCTTACAGTGCGGGCGCGTCGTATAACTGGGGCGGCCTGAACGTTGCCGCTGCGTACATGCAACTGAACAGCAATGGCGCGAACAGCGCAGCCGCTGCGTTCAACTCGGGTGGCGCGGTGTCGGGCGACAACACGTTCTTCGCTCAGCGTCAGCAAACGTGGGGCGCAGGCGCCAACTACGCGTTCGGCCCGGCAACGGTCGGCCTCGTGTACTCGCAGACGAACCTGCATGGCTTGGCAGGTATCAGCGCGGCCGCATCGGGCATAACGAGCGGCATCGGCTTCCCGACCAACAGCGCTCAGTTCCAGAACTTTGAAGCCAACGCCCGTTACGCGCTGACGCCGGCAATCAGCATCGCTGGCGCGTACACGTACACCCGCGCCAACCTGTCGAGCTCGCACGTGCACTGGAACCAGGTCAACCTGCAAACCGCGTACGCATTGTCCAAGCGTACCGACGTGTATCTGCAAGGCGTGTATCAGGCAGCAAACGAAGACTCGATCGTTAACGCCTACATCAATGGCGTGGGCGGTGCTTCGGGCAACAACAAGCAAGTCGCTGTGACCGCAGGTCTGCGTCACCGCTTCTAAGCACTGCGCAAGGACTGGCAGTAGAGAAGGCGCCGTTCGCGGCGCCTTTTTTTATGTCCGTGCCGACGTGGGTTTTTGCCGCTTTGTGCGCAGGCCCACGTGCGTGCACGTGAGCCCAGGTCCTCGCCAGAGGCCTAGCGGCCGCTATCAGGCAGCGGATACTTGACGTCGAGAATGTCGATCGACTGCGGACCGCCCGGCGTGAATAGCATGACCGTATCGCCGACTTTAGCCTTTAGCAGCGCACGCGCAATGGGCGAAATCCAGCTTACGTGCCCGATGTCCAGGTCGACCTCGTCGACACCGACGATCGTCACCTGATGCTCTTCGCCGTCCTCGGTCGCATAGTCGACCGTCGCGCCAAAAAACACCTGGTCGACGTTCTCCTGCCGGCTGCTATCGACGACCTCGGCTAGATCGAGCCGCTTGGTCAGAAAACGGATGCGCCGGTCGATTTCCCGCAGACGGCGTTTGCCGTAGATGTAGTCGCCATTCTCCGAGCGGTCGCCGTTCGACGCCGCCCACGACACGAGCTTGACAACCTCGGGCCGCTCGACATCGATCAGATGCAGCAATTCATCACGCATACGCCGATGACCGGCGGGAGTCATGTAGTTTTTGGTGCCTGCGGGCACGTCGGGCTGGGCGATGTCGAGATCGTCATCGTTGTCTTCGCTCGACTCTTTGACAAAGGCCTTGTTCATAATCATCCATTAACAGCAACTAGCAACAATCTCATAAAAGGTTACACGATCGGGCCGGGGACACAAATCGCCGTGATGGGCTTCCGTTTTTCAGATCTGTTGGCTATAATCTCGTTTCTGTGTGCGGCTGTAGCTCAGTTGGATAGAGTACTTGGCTACGAACCAAGGGGTCGTGGGTTCGAATCCTGCCAGCCGCGCCACCTTATTCGAGAGCGCCCTTACAGGGAGCTCTCAGGTTTCATCAGTTTTTATAGTAAGCATCACCGTTTTGCGTGCGGCTGTAGCTCAGTTGGATAGAGTACTTGGCTACGAACCAAGGGGTCGTGGGTTCGAATCCTGCCAGCCGCACCACCTATGAAGGGCCTTCCAACCGGAAGGCCCTTTGTTTTTTCTGGCGCACCATGCCGTGCCCTTGCGCCAGCAACTCATCGCGGCGGCGACTGGATATCCCCAATTTGCCCATCCGGGTGCGGCAAGTCCTCGACGACCCCGCCCACCGTTTGCTCGCTGATCGTGTCGGTCCGCATGCCGGTCAGTGCTTGGCGCTCGCGCAGCACGTCGTCGACGGTATCGCCGAAACGGCTCACGACAAACGCCCGCAGCAAAGCAATGCGCAGCGAGTCGCCCATTCCCTCCGAGGCTCGCTGCCCGCCCTTGAACTCAGCGACGCATACCGCCCCTTTATCGCTCTGCTCGCGCACGTCGAGCCGCATCGCGCGCTCGAGCACAACGGCAGCCGCCTCCCATGATGCGGAAGGCGTGAAACGCCCGTCCCACGGACGACCACGATCGTTGCCGCGGATCGCAACAGTCTCGCCACTATCGGTAAAGTAGATTTCGCGCACGAAGTCGTGCAGGCTGCGCGCCACCCAGTAATCGAGCGCCACGTCAGCGAGGTCGGACACGTTCATCTGCGTTCCCCCTGGAGTTCAGGTGAGACCAGCCTTGAGTTGTATCCTGAGCCGCCGCACGAAAGATGCCTGACTGGCGTGAAGCGCCAGTCCAAGCCGCGCCGACGCCCAGCCGGAAGCCGTTCAGTAATCCGCGCGCTCGCGGTCGATGCGCATGCCGCCGTCGTGGCGGTGATGCCCCTCTTCACTCGGCCGCTCACGCGTGATGCGCATCACATCGGGATTCGTGCGCACGCGCCGCATCACATTGGCCAGATGCACCCGGTCGCTGACCTGGATCACGAAGCGCAGAATCGTGGATTCCTGCGACAGATCTTCGTCCATCGCGATATGGACGATGTTCGCGTCCGCCGATGTGATGTCGGCCGCTACGCGGGCGAACACGCCCTTGGTGTTCTTGACCAGTACCTTGACCGCGACATCGAACAGCCGCCCCGGCTGCGGTGCCCAAGCGACGTCGATCCAGCGGCCCGGATCGCGCCGGTGGATACGCTGCGCGACGCGGCAGTCGGTGGTATGAATCGCCATGCCGAGACCGATGCCGATATAGCCCATGATGTCGTCGCCCGGAATCGGACGGCAACACGCGGACAGCTGCACCGACATGCCCTCGGTACCGGTGATGACGACCGGCGGCGCGTGCGGCGTCGAACCGGACTCGGAGCGCGAGCCGTCGTCGTCGGCGTCGCGCCCGCTCATCAGCACTTCGATGCGCTTGGCCATCACCGCGGCGACTCGCCGGCCGAGACCGATGTCCGCGAAAATTTCCTGACGGTTCTTGTTGCCCGTCCACTGCACGAGCTTTTCCCACGCCTCCGGTGTCACATCCGATAGCGCAAGGCCATAGCCCTTCAACGCCTGATCGACGAGACGCTCGCCGAGCTGCACCGACTCGTTCAGACGCATCGTCTTCAGATAATGACGGATCGCCGAGCGCGCCTTGCCGCTGCGCACGAAGCCGAGCCATGCGGGGTTCGGCTTCGAATACGGCGCCGTGATGACTTCGACGATGTCGCCGCTCTTCAGCTCGGTACGCAACGGCAACAGCTCGTTGTTGATCTTCACCGCGACGCACTGGTTGCCGAGGTCGCTGTGGATCGAGTACGCGAAGTCGAGCGCGGTGGCGCCGCGCGGCAGCGCCATGATCTTCGACTTCGGCGTGAACACGTAGACCGCATCCGGGAACAGGTCGATCTTCACGTGCTCGAGGAATTCGCTCGAATCGCCCGCTTCGCTCTGAATGTCGAGCAGCGACTTCAGCCACTGGTGCGCACGCTTCTGCACGTCGTTCAGATCCGCGCTGCCGTTCTTGTACAGCCAGTGCGCGGCAACGCCCGCCTCGGCGATCTCGTGCATCTTGCGTGTGCGCACCTGAAACTCGATCGGTGCGCCGAACGGGCCGACGAGCGTGGTGTGCAGCGACTGATAGCCGTTCACCTTCGGGATCGCGATGTAATCCTTGAACTTGCCCGGAACAGGCTTGAAAAGCGCATGCAACGCGCCGATGCAGGTATAACACTCGAGCGCGCTCTCGACGACCACGCGAAAACCATACACGTCGAGCACCTGCGAAAACGACAGCTGCTTGTCGCGCATCTTCTTGTAAATGCTGAAGATGGTTTTCTCGCGACCGGTGACTTCGGCGTCGAGCTTCGCGTCCGCAATCGCGCGCTGCACCGATTCGAGAATCTTGCCGACCACCTCGCGACGATTGCCGCGCGCCGCCTTCACGGCTTTTTCGAGTGTCGCGTAACGGTGCGGGTTGAAGTTCGCGAAACTCAGGTCCTGCAGCTCGCGATAGGTATTATTCAGGCCGAGCCGGTGAGCGATCGGCGCGTAAATGTCTAGCGTTTCGCGCGCGACACGGCGACGTTTCTCCGACGGCACCGCGCCGAGCGTGCGCATGTTGTGCAGCCGGTCGGCGAGCTTCACGAGGATTACGCGCACGTCGCGCGCCATCGCGAGCAGCATCTTGCGGAAATTCTCCGCTTGCGCTTCCTCGCGATTGCGAAACTCCATCTTGTCCAGCTTGGACAACCCGTCGACCAGTTCCGCGACCTTCGCGCCGAAGCGCTCGGCGAGCTCTGCCTTGGTCACGCCCTGGTCTTCCATCACGTCGTGCAGCAGCGCCGCCATGATCGCCTGGGCGTCGAGATTCCAGCCCGCGCAGATTTCCGCGACGGCGACCGGATGCGTGATGTAGGGCTCGCCGCTCTGGCGATACTGGCCGAGGTGGGCTTCGTCGCTGAAGTGGAACGCCGCCTTGATGTCCTTGATCTCTTCCGGCTGCAGATAGCCGGACAGCGCAGACGTCAGATTGGCGATGGAGACGACATCATGCCGGCGCGGCTGCTCCGGCGTGGCGGTCGGCCCGAACAGATGGCGAAACGATTGCTCGAGGACCGCGTCGATGTACTTGCGTGCAGAGGACGGCGAGTCGGTGTCGTGCTCCGCTTCCGTGGCGGTGGGCGGGGTAGCACTCATGGTCGCCTCCGGTAGCGGTCAGGGTTGGACACAGTTCTGCACGTTGAGCAATCCGGTGTGGCGAATACCGGCAAGTCGAAAACGAAAATCCTTGCGCCTTAGACCGGCACCTTCTTCAGCATTTCGACGCCGACCTGACCCGATGCGATTTCACGCAGCGCGAGGACGGTGGGCTTGTCGCGGCTTTCGATTTTCGGCGTGTGGCCTTGAGCGAGCTGACGCGCGCGATAGGTTGCGGCAAGCGCGAGTTCGAAACGGTTCGGGATCTGTTTGAGGCAGTCTTCGACGGTAATGCGGGCCATGTTGGGTTCCTTCTCAGTATGTTGCTTATTCTACCTTATGTGCTTGACACCACGCCGCGCTCACGCGTGCGGCAGGTGGATGCCGAGCTGCATGAAAAGCTGCGTGTGACGCGCGTACTGCGACGCGAAGCGCGAGCGCGTCGCGCCGACGAGGCACTGCAACTCCGCCAGCGCGCGATCGAAGTTCTCGTTGATCACGACGTACTCCGCTTCGGCCGCGTGCGCGATCTCGCCGCCCGCCGCGAGCAAGCGTCGCGTGATTACGTTCGGCTCGTCCTGGCCGCGCTTTTTCAGACGCTCTTCGAGCGCTTCGAGCGACGGCGGCAGAATGAAGATCTCCACCGCGTTGTTGAATTGCTTCTTCACCTGCTGCGCACCCTGCCAGTCGATTTCGAGCAGCACGTCATGGCCGTTTTTCATCTGCTCCTCGATCCACACGCGCGACGTGCCGTAATAGTTGCCGTGCACTTCCGCGCTTTCGAGAAACTCGCCCGCGTCGTGACGCTGCATGAAATCTTCGACGCTCGTGAAGTGATAGTGCTCGCCGTCCTGCTCCTTCGGACGCGGCGGGCGCGTCGTGTAGGAGATCGACAGACGGATCGCGTCGTCGCTCGCGAGCAGCGCGTTCACGAGCGTCGACTTGCCCGCGCCCGACGGCGCGACGACCATGAACAGGTTGCCGGGATACGCGCCGGCGTACGAATGGCGCGCCGCGCCGGTTTCGCGTGGATGGTGGTCGGTCATGATGTGTGGTGCTCCAGCCTTATTCGAGATTCTGTACCTGCTCGCGCATCTGTTCGATCAAGAGCTTCAGCGTCATCGACGAATCCGCGAGTTCCTTCGCCGCCGCCTTCGAACCGAGCGTGTTCGCTTCGCGGTTCAGCTCCTGCATCATGAAGTCGAGCCGCTTGCCGACCTTGCCGCCCTTCTCGATCACGTGACGCGTTTCGTTCAGGTGCGCGGTGAGGCGCGACAGCTCTTCGGCGATGTCGATGCGAATGCCGTACATCGTCACTTCCTGGCGAATCCGCTCGTTGATCTCTTCGCGCGATACGATCGTCACGGCCGCATCCGGCGCGGCGATGCCGAGCGCTTCCTGCAGACGCTCGACGATTTTCTGCTGATGTCGCGCAATCAGTTCGGGCACGAGCGGGGTGATCTTCACGACGATCGTCTCCATTTCGGTGACGTTGGCGAGCAGCATCGTCGCGAGTTGCGCGCCTTCACGCGCGCGCACGTCGATCAGGTCCGCGATCGCCTGCTTGCCGCATCCGAGCACCGCTTCGCGCAGCGTCTCGGGCGCGATGCCGCTTTCGGCGAGCACGCCCGGCCAGCGCAGAATTTCGCCGGTGCGCAGACGGCCCGCTTCAGGAAACGTGCCGAGCACCGTGCGTTCCAGCTGCGCGAGTTGCGCGAGCGCGTCGCGGTTGATCGCGCCCGCGTTCGCCGACTGCTCGCTGCGCTGCAGATTCACGCGAATGTCGACCTTGCCGCGCGACAGCTTGTTCATCAGCATCTCGCGCAGCGTCGGTTCGACGACGCGCACGTCTTCCGGCATGCGGAAGTTCAGATCGAGAAAGCGCGAGTTCACCGTGCGCAATTCGACCGACACGCTGACGCCACCCGTGCCCGAGGCTGCCACGAGTTCGCGCGTGGCGCTCGCATAGCCAGTCATGCTGTAGATCATCGTATTTCTCGCGATTGGGGCCATGCGGTAGACGATGGCCTGAGAAGCGGATCGCCCGGCGTGTACGAGACGCGGGGCGGGGAATCGGCATTATCCCATTTTTGTCGCAGCCATCCGTATGGGCAACCGCCCTATCCGATCGGCGGTAAAATTAGCGTTTTTCCTCCGCCCTCCTCCAGCCCATCCCGACCCATTCCGACATGAGCAACGACACCCAACGCCCCAGCGGCCGCCAGCCCCACCAGTTGCGCGACGTGCGCATCACGCGTCACTACACGAAGCATGCGGAGGGCTCGGTGCTGGTCGAATTCGGCGACACCAAGGTGATCTGCACCGCGAGCGTCAGCGAGAGCGTACCGCCGTTTCTGCGCGATCGCGGCCAGGGCTGGCTCACCGCCGAATACGGCATGCTGCCGCGCGCCACCCATACCCGCAGCGACCGTGAAGCCGCGCGCGGCAAACAAACCGGCCGCACGCAGGAAATCCAGCGGCTGATCGGCCGCGCGCTGCGCTCGGTGTTCGATCTCGAGAAGCTCGGCGCGCGCACGCTCAATCTCGACTGCGACGTGATCCAGGCCGATGGCGGCACACGCACCGCGAGCATTACGGGCGCGTTCGTCGCCGCGCATGATGCGGTCGCCAGATTGCTTGCCACGGGCCGCATCGAAAGCTCGCCGATCCTGGATTACGTCGCCGCGATTTCGGTCGGCGTGTACGACGGCGTGCCGGTGCTCGACCTCGACTACGACGAAGACTCGCAGTGCGACACCGACATGAACGTCGTAATGACGGGGGCGGGCGGCTTCGTCGAAATTCAGGGTACCGCGGAAGGCGTGCCGTTCTCGCGCGAAGAAATGAATGCGCTGCTCGATCTCGCGAGCGACGGCATCAGCACGCTGATCGCGAAGCAGAAAGAGGCGCTGGGAGTGCAGCAGTGAATGAGGTTCGTCAGGACGGTGGCGGGAACAATGCTCACGGCGTAACGTCGGGAATGCCGCTGAAAAAGGTCGTGCTCGCGTCGAACAACGCGGGCAAGCTGCGCGAATTTGCGGCGCTGCTCGGCGCGGCCGGCATCGAGTTGATCGCGCAAGGCGAACTCAACGTGCCGGAAGCGGAAGAACCGCATCCCACCTTCGTTGAAAACGCGCTGACGAAGGCCCGTCACGCTGCGCGGCTCACCGGCCTGCCCGCGCTCGCCGACGACTCGGGCCTTTGCGTGCGCGCGCTGCGCGGCGCGCCGGGCGTCTACTCGGCCCGCTTCGCGCAACTCGCCGGCGGCGAGAAAAGCGACGCGGCGAACAACGCGCGCCTCGTCGACGAACTGCGGGACGTGAGCGACCGCCGCGGCTATTACTACTGCGTGCTCGCACTCGTGCGTCACGCGGACGATCCCGAACCGCTGATCGCCGAAGGCCGCTGGCATGGCGAAATCCTGGACGCGCCGCGCGGCGAGCATGGCTTCGGTTACGACCCGTACTTCTATCTGCCGTCGCTGAACGCGAGCGCCGCCGAACTCGAGCCGGCGGTCAAGAACGCGAGCAGCCATCGCGCGATCGCGCTGCGGCAACTGCTCGCGCGTCTGTCGGGGGAAGCGTGATTCCGATCCGATCGACGCCGGCGGACATCGGCAAGGGTGTCGTCAGTGCGTTCACGTCGCCGGGCAGCATCCGTTTGACGTCGCTGCCGCCACTTGCGCTGTACGTGCATTTCCCGTGGTGCGTGCGCAAGTGCCCCTACTGCGACTTCAATTCGCACGAGTGGAAAGGCGAGACGTTCCCGGAGAACGACTACCTCGACGCGTTGCGCGCCGACCTGGAAATGGCCTTGCCACTGATCTGGGGCCGCCAGGTGCATACGGTGTTCATCGGCGGCGGCACGCCTAGTTTGCTGTCGGCGGCGGGGCTCGATCGCATGCTGTCGGATATTCGCGCGCTGCTGCCGCTCGACGCCGACGCGGAAATCACGCTCGAAGCGAACCCCGGCACGTTCGAAGCCGACAAGTTCGCGCAGTTTCGCGCGAGCGGCGTGAACCGGCTGTCGGTGGGCATCCAGAGTTTCAACGAAACGCATCTGAAGGCGCTCGGCCGCATTCACGACGCGGCGCAGGCACGCCACGCGGTCGAAGTCGCCGCGACCACGTTCGACAACTTCAACCTCGACCTGATGTTCGCGCTGCCCAGGCAAACGCTCGCCGAATGTCAGGCCGACGTGGAAACGGCGTTGTCGTTTGCCCCGCCGCATCTGTCGCTGTATCACCTGACGCTCGAACCGAACACGCTATTCGCCAAGTTTCCGCCCGCGTTGCCCGACGATGACGCGTCCGCGGACATGCAGGACTGGATTCATCAACGCACCGCCGAGGCCGGCTACGGGCGCTACGAGGTGTCCGCGTATGCGCAGCCGCATCGGCAGAGCAAACACAATCTGAACTACTGGCGCTTCGGCGACTATCTCGGCATCGGCGCGGGCGCGCATACGAAGCTGTCGTTTCCTAATCGCATCGTGCGCCAGGCGCGCTACAAACATCCGACCACGTTCATCGAGCAGGCCAGGGCTGGTGCAAGCGTGCAGGAAGAGCATGAGGTCGGGCCGCGCGATCTGCCGTTCGAGTTCATGCTGAACGCGCTGCGCCTGGTAGAAGGATTTCCGGTGCATCGGTTCATCGAGCGCACGGGCCTGTCGATCACGACGATCGAGCCGGCGTTGCAGGTAGCGGAACAGCGCAAGCTGATCACACGCGACCACGAACGGATCGCGCCGACGCCGCTTGGGCAGGCGTTCCTGAACGACTTGCAGACGCTGTTCCTGAAAGATCCGCAGTGATGGCGGGTCACCTAGACTCGGCAGCGAAATCTTTTCAGGTTACAATTTGCGGCTTGGAGGTGTGGCCGAGTGGTTTAAGGCACCGGTCTTGAAAACCGGCGAAGGAGCAATCCTTCCGTGAGTTCGAATCTCACCGCCTCCGCCAGGCTTTCAAGAAAAACCCCGTAAGTTCAGTGACTTACGGGCTTTTTGTTTTTCTGGCCCGAGGTGGAGCAGTTCTCCGCTCTGATAGACCAGCGGTACGGTCGCTGCCCGCGAGCATCCGCGCTACGGGCGCGAAAAGCCGCAATGTTCGTGCGGGCGCTTTTTTCCGTTTCGTCGAGAGCCGTCGAGATTTTGGGCGGTCGCCCATGTACGGACTGCCTGTCGCACAGTAATTATCTGACTGCTGTCAACTCCGGCAGCGACTTCAGATAGACCATCGACACACCCATGTCCCTGTCCGTATTTGAAATGCACTCCGTGGAGCTGTTCTGCCAGCGGCCACCGGGTGCCTGTTATGTCATCTGCGACGAATGGCACTATAAGGCGTGCCTCGGCAAGGCCGCAGACCTTCAGAGGGCTAGGGCGGAGACCCGGGAATTTCTTGCTATCGCCGCACTGAATCGCAGGAAGTGGGAGGAGGACCGGAAACTGATTAGGAATCTCATTGGCAGTCACTGGCTGTTTTTTCATGATGTACGGGACCGCAACCCTGATACCGATGGCTGGTGGGTGATCGTTGCTCTTCTCGAAGAGATTCGCCGGGGCAAACTGCTTGCCGTTAAAGGTCCGCGTAATGGCCTGTTTCCGTCACCGTACAGCAGCACGCCGTTAATGAATCCCATAGCGAGGACAGGCAGTCACCCGGACGGCGAACCCATTTTGTCCGTCCAGTATGATCCGGCCACCTGGCAAACCCGGTTGAACGCTGCGCGGGCAGCCAGGGCTGGCGATAGAGGCTCATCAACGCTGCTCGGCGACGCGCAGCCGTTTGAGTATGTGCCTGATGCGTTGAGCGGCGATGTGGTTGAACTCGCCGAGAGCACGAACAACCCAAACTACGCGGCGAAGATGCTGGGGTATGACCGCAAGACCTTCGGCAGGATGATCCATATGATGAAAGAAGACAATCGAATGCGCGGGGACGACAACGTTATTTGGCACGACGATGGGAATGTCGAGTTCAGAGGCGCGATCATCGACAACATGCATAGCTGGGCACCCTGAGAGAAACAGAGATGGCACCCGAACACAAACTCGCCCACGCAGCGTTCACGATCTATCAGGACACCGAGCCGCCCGAATTCTGGACGAACTATTTTGGCGTATCACCATCTCGCGCGGGAGCCAAAGGGCAGCCCAGGTTAATGCCGTCCGGCATGATGAGCAGCATTCCTTGGCGGCAAGGCACATGGATCGTTTCGAGCGCGGAGGCAATAATGAGCGACGATCTGACGCCTCATCTTCGCTATCTGGTGGGCCACCTCGGGCTACCCCGTGCCGATTTGCGAGAACTCATCGAGCGCACTTGCGCGCAGATGCGCTTCTTCTGCTATTGGGACAACGAGAGCGGCGACCGCGTGCCTGACGTGCCCGACGATATTCGCACCATGATGGAAGCCATGGGCGGCACGGTCGAGATCGATGAATATCGATAGAGCCTCGCTCGAATGCACAAGCCGATGCTCGGGAATTGGCTTTTTTTGCAACCCTGCAAGGCATAGCGCGAGTGTTATGGGCCGCACTTCTGAATTAATCCTCTATGCTGCAAACAGGCACGGCCCACACTTCCATCATCGGCCGGCGCTGTTCCATCAAATCGGTGCGGTGATAAGCCGCCTAAATCTTGTTCGACACGGTATGGGCAAGCGCCCGCTCGGCAAGGTCGCGCGCATAGCCCTGTTCGCTGGCCCAATCGCGGGAGCTTGAACGGAAGCCGTGCAATGTCGCCGTGCGCCCCGGCGTGTTGCTGTTCGCCTTCATAGGCTGCGCAATTGTCGATTTTGGTCTCTTCGAGGATGCGCTCGCGGATTGCGGGCGCTGCGCGCGCAGCCAGGGCTGGCAATAGAGGCGCGTCAACGCTGCTCGGCGACGAATCTAGAAAAACATCATCGGCAATATGCAGGACTATGCAAACTGATCTTCATACGATGAACGCACATCAACTCGCACATGCATCATTTTCGATAGCCGGGGATGATTTAGATCCCGAAGTCTGGACCCGATATTTCAGCGTTACACCGGATACGGCGATAGTCAAAGGGGAGCGGTTTATGACTCCGTCGGGGCGACTGAGCAGCGTTCCGGGGCGTACCGGCGTATGGGGGGTGAGAAGCAAAGCCGCCGTTCGTAGCGACTCCCTGGAACCGCATCTCCGCTATCTTATTGATCGCCTGAACTTGCCGCGAGATGACTTGCGCCAGCTACTCGCAGACAAGGGCGCACAGATGCGTTTCTTCTGTTATTGGGACAACGAGAGCGGCGACCGCGTGCCTGATGTGCCCGACGATATTCGCACCATGATGGAAACCATGGGCGGCACCGCTGAGATCGATGAATATCGATAGAGCCTCGCTCGAATTCACAAGCCGATCCTCGCGAGTCGGCTTTTTTGTGCGACCTTGTAAGGCACAG
The DNA here is from genome assembly GCF_902833905.1 of Paraburkholderia tuberum STM678. Lineage (GTDB taxonomy): Bacteria > Pseudomonadota > Gammaproteobacteria > Burkholderiales > Burkholderiaceae > Paraburkholderia > Paraburkholderia tuberum. The sequence continues at coordinate 18,408 of NZ_CADFGP010000017.1, forward strand.
CGCGAGTGTTATGGGCCGCACTTCTGAATTAATCCTCTATGTCGCAAACATGCACGGCCCCCGTACCCACCATCACGACCTAAACCACCGCCACCGCCTCAACCTCGATCTTGAACCCATAGTGCAACTGCGGCACCGGCACGACCGCGCGCGCCGGCCTTGCCTCGCCGGCCCAGCCCGCATAGATCTGATTGAAGCTCGCCCAATGTTCGACATCGACGACATACACGCGTACCTGCACCAGTTGCGCGACGCTGCTGCCGACGCTTTCGAGCGCCGCCTTCACATTGGCCAGAACCTGTTCGGCCTGCGCGTCGAACGACGCATCGGCGAGCTTTTCGCCTTGCGCGTTGATCGGCAACTGCCCGGACACGAAGACGAAGCCATTCGCGACCGCGACATGACTGTAGTGGCCGCCGGGTTTCGCCAGCGCGGCCGGATTGTCGGTGTGGGGCAAACGTGAGGCGTGCGTGCTATCGGTCATCGACCACTCCAGAAGTGAAAATCTCGGAGCGATTCATCGCCGTGCTTCATTCAGCACGAACCCGCGCACGACGCATCACGCATCACGCGTCCGCCATCTCGAGCTTTTCGCGCGCATCCGCGCAACGACGATTCAGATCGCGATGCATCAACTGGCTATCGAGCAGAGCCGATACATCCGTCAACCCGTGATCAAAGCGCAAGACGTATTCGATGTCGGTGTAATCGTAATAAGCGCCGCTGTCGGCCAGCCGTTGCGCTTCGGCGAATGCCGCAAATTGCCGTTCGCCGTTCATCAGGTCTTTGATCGCCATGAGTGCCGCTCCGAGGAACAGTGACTTCATCATAGCAATGCAAACCGCAACGCACGGTGGTGCGCGCGCAACACCAGGTGTTTTCCGGAGACGCGTCCGATGAACTCACGCGTCGGCCGATGCCCACAGCCGCAATAGCACGATCGCCATCCGGTTTTCACGCCGTTTTCACAGCGCTCGCGCAGCGCTCACCCTCGATATCCGAACAACACGCTCACACAGCCGCAACCGGCGACTTCGTCCCGTGCCAACGCATCACGAGCATGCGTCCGACAAAGCACAGACAGCCCGCCACGCCGACCACGATACCCATGCCCTTCGGCGTGCCGTCCTGCCACAGTCCGACCGCGAGGCTCGACAGTGCGCCGAGCGCGAGCTGCACCGCGCCGAACACGGCCGCCGCGGCGCCCGCGTTGGCGGGATAGCGATGCATCAGATCGGTCGTGCAGTTGGCGGACAACACGCCCACCACGCTGACGACAAAGAACAGCCCGAACACGATCGACCATAAGCCGCCCCACCCCGTCAGCGACACGACGGACACGAACAGCGACGCGACGAAGCTCACGGTCGCCGCGAACGAGATGATCGGCACCGGCCCGAGCCGGCCGACGAGCCGCGTGTTCAGGTAATTGCCGAACATGATGCCGACGATGTTCAGCGCGAACAGGAATCCATAGTGCTGCGCGGACACGTGGAAATACTCGATGTATACGAACGGCGTCGCCGTGATGTACGCGAACATCGACGCGAACGCCATGCCGCCGCACAACATGTGTCCCCACGCGACCGGATCGCGCAGCAGCGTGCCATACGCGCCGAACGACTTCAGCAGCGCCGACTGCGCGCGCATCTCGCGCGGCCACGTCTCCGGCACCTTCAGGAATGCGGTCACCGCGCACACGGAACCGAACAGCGTCAGCGCGACGAACACGGCGCGCCAGCCGCCCAGCAGCAGCAACTGTCCGCCGATCAGCGGCGCGAGCAGTGGACCGATCGCCGTGACGATCGCGATCATCGACAGGACGCGCGCCGCGTCGCCCGGCTCGTGCGCGTCGCGCGCGATCGCGCGAGCCAGCACCGACGCCGCGCCCGCGCCCAACGCCTGCACGAAGCGGAAACCGACCAGCGAGCCGATCGAGACCGACAGCGAGCAGGCGATGCTCGCGAGCGCATACATGATGATGCCGCCAAGCAGGATCGGCCGACGGCCATACGTATCGGACAGCGGACCGTACAGCAGCATGCCGATCGAAAAGCCGAACATGAAGCTCGTCAGCGTCGATTGCGCGGCGCCCGTGCCGACCGCGAAGGCCTGCGCGATGGTCGGCAGGCTCGGCAGATACATGTCGATGGAAATCGGCCCGCACGCGGCCAGCGCGCCGAGCAACAGGATCAGCCGGCCATCGGGCCGGCGTCTGACGACGTGAGACATGGGAAATCCGGATGGAACGCCGCGCCGGCATCGGCAGCGGAACGGGTGAAGCGGGAACGGCCATCAGTTGACCGGCTCGATTGTACGCGACGGTTAATCCGCTGACGGCGCTCGTGGCCCGCTGCGTGGACGTTGCGCGACAGCACCGCGCGGCGCGGCGCGGCGCGGCGCAATCAGCCTCGATCGGTTAAGCTGCCGCCAGCATGCCCAACGCGCTTCCGTATGCGCAGCTTGACGGCCCGACATAAAGGCTCGACGTCGCGCAACAGCCTTCCCCCTGATCCCGTTCGAACCCGCGATGACCGCCTTCCTGCTCATCTGGAGCCCCAAAAAATGGCCGTGGCCCGAGTTGCCCGACATCGCGAAACGCGTGGCGGCCGGCGACGCGGTGGCCGACGTGTGGGGCTGCGGCTTTGCGCGCGGCATCCTGCCCGGCGATCGCGTGTTCCTGCATCGCGTCGCGCAGGAGCCGAAGGGCATCTTCGGTTCGGGCTACGTGACGCGCGCGCCCTACGAAGTCCCCGACGCGTCGACCAAACGCGGCTACCGGCTGTGCATCGATTTCGTCTACGACTGGCTCGTCGATGCGCATCACGCGCCGGTCATCACGCGCGATCAGCTGCGTGTGCATCCGTTCTCGGTGCAGACGTGGGATGCGCAAAGCTCGGGCACGATCATCAAGCCGATCGCCGAAGGCGCGCTGGAGAAGCGCTGGGCCGAATTGACCGGCAGGCGCAAGCCGCCGACGATACCCGCACCGGGCAGCTAGGCGAAACACGCGCCGCCGCGACCGCCCGCCCGCACAGCCCGCAGGCGCCGACTCCGGTACAATTTCTCGATCCACCCCAGCATCGCGCGAAGGGTCCGCGGGAATCGTCCGAGGCCCTTTGCGCCGCTGCGCAACCCCTGCTCCCTATTCCAGCCATCGCCATGTCCAGAAACGAAACCCTCTTCGAACGCGCGCAACGCACGATCCCGGGCGGCGTGAATTCGCCGGTGCGCGCTTTCCGTTCCGTCGGCGGCACACCGCGTTTCATCGAGCGCGCGCAAGGCCCGTACTTCTGGGACGCGGACGGCCAGCGCTATACCGACTACATCGGCTCGTGGGGCCCCATGATCCTCGGCCACGTTCATCCCGAAGTGCTGGAAGCCGTGCAGCGCGCGCTCGTGAATGGCTTTTCGTTCGGCGCGCCGACCGAGTCGGAAGTCGAGATCGCCGAGGAAATCTGCAAGCTGGTGCCGTCGATCGAACAGGTGCGCATGGTGTCGAGCGGCACCGAGGCGACGATGAGCGCGCTGCGTCTCGCGCGCGGCTTCACGAACCGCAGCCGCATCGTCAAGTTCGAAGGCTGCTATCACGGCCACGCGGACAGCCTGCTCGTGAAGGCCGGCTCGGGCCTGCTGACCTTCGGCAATCCGACCTCGGCGGGCGTGCCGGTCGATATCGCGAAGCACACCACCGTGCTCGAATACAACAACGTCGCCGAGCTCGAAGAAGCGTTCAAGGCGTTCGGCAACGAGATCGCCTCGGTGATCGTCGAGCCGGTCGCTGGCAACATGAACCTCGTGCGCGCGACCCCTGAATTCCTGCAGGCGCTGCGGCGCCTGTGCACCGAGTACGGCGCGGTGCTGATTTTCGACGAAGTGATGTGCGGCTTCCGCGTCGCGCTCGGCGGCGCGCAGCAACTCTACGGCATCACGCCGGACCTCACCTGCCTCGGCAAGGTAATCGGCGGCGGCATGCCGGCGGCGGCGTTCGGCGGCCGGCGCGACATCATGGCTCACCTCGCGCCGCTCGGCGGCGTCTATCAGGCGGGCACGCTGTCGGGCAATCCGATCGCGGTCGCGGCCGGCCTGAAGACGCTGCAGCTGATCCAGGCGCCCGGCTTCTACGACACGCTCGCCGCGCGCACCACGCGTCTCGCGCAAGGGCTCGCGCGGGCGGCACGCGAAGCGGACGTGCCGTTCGCGGCCGATGCGCTCGGCGGCATGTTCGGCATCTACTTTCGCGAATCGACCCCGACGAGCTTCGCCGACGTCACGAAGAGCGATGTGCCGCGCTTCAACGCGTTCTTCCACAAGATGCTCGACGCGGGCGTGTACTTCGCGCCGTCCGCGTATGAGGCCGGCTTCGTGTCGAGCGCGCACGACGACGCGGTGATCGACGCGACGATCGACGCCGCGCGCGGCGCGTTCGCAGCGTTGAAAGGCTGAAGCCGGGCCCGAAGCAAAGGCCGCAACTCGCACGACCCAGACACCGCACCACAACGGACACCGATGTTCTCGCAAACCGATTTCGTCCACATGGAACGCGCGCTCGCGCTCGCGAAGCGCGGCATGTACACGGCCGACCCGAATCCGCGGGTCGGTTGCGTGCTCGTCAGAAACGGCGAGGTGATCGGCGAAGGCTTCACGCAGCCGGCCGGCCAGGATCACGCCGAAATTCGCGCGCTGAAGGACGCGCGCTCGCGCGGCCACGACCTGCGCGGCGCGACCGCCTACGTGACGCTCGAACCGTGCAGCCATTTCGGCCGCACGCCGCCGTGCGCGAACGCGCTGATCGAAGCGCAGATCGGCCGCGTGATCGCGGCGATGGAAGATCCCAACCCGCAGGTCTCCGGCCGCGGTCTCGCGATGCTGCGCGAAGCCGGTATCGAAGTACGCTGCGGGCTGCTCGCGAACGAAGCGCGGGAGCTGAACATCGGCTTCGTGTCGCGCATGACGCGCGGCCGTCCGTGGGTGCGCATGAAAGTGGCGGCGTCGCTCGATGGCCGCACCGGCTTGCCGTCGGGTGAGAGCCAGTGGATCACGAGCGCGGCCGCGCGGGCCGACGGTCATGCGTGGCGTGCGCGCGCGTCGGCGATCCTGACCGGCATCGGCACTGTGCGCGAGGACAATCCGCGCATGACCGTGCGCGCGGTCGATACGCCGCGCCAACCGCACCGCGTGCTGATCGACAGCCAGCTCGACGTGCCGCTCGACGCGCTGATCCTGGCCGGCGCGCCGACGCTGATCTTCTGCGGCGAGCTCGACGCGCGTCTCGAAGAACGCGCGAGCGCGCTGCGCGAGCGCGGCGCCGAGATCGTGCCGCTGCCGAACGCGTTCGGCAAGGTGGATCTCCCGCGCATGCTGAGCGTGCTCGGCGAGCGTCACGTCAACGAGCTGCACGTCGAAGCCGGCTACAAGCTGAACGGTTCGCTGCTGCGCGAAGGCTGCGTCGATGAACTGCTGGTCTATCTCGCGCCGAGCCTGCTCGGCGTGGACTCGATGAGCATGTTCAATCTGGACGCGCCCGACCAGCTCGAAGACCGCGTGAAGCTGAATTTCCACACGGTCGAGCGGATCGGCGACGATCTGCGGATCCTCGCGCGTTTCGCGCCGACAGCCTTACCCGGGACCGACACCGTGTCTCCCACCGTTTCGAAATGATCAAGGACTAGCACGATGTTTACAGGAATCGTCGCGGCAGTGGGCCGCATCGAATCAGTCAAGCCGCTCGGCACGGGCGGCGACGCGGGCGTGCGCCTGAACGTCGAGGCGGGCGGGCTCGACCTCGCCGATGTGCAGTTCGGCGACAGCATCACGATCCAGGGCGCCTGCATGACGGTGGTCGCGAAGACCGCTCATTCGTTCGAGGTCGACGTGTCGCGCGAGAGCCTGAACCGCACGGCCGGTCTCGGCGAAACCGGCGAGGTCAATCTCGAGAAAGCGCTGCGCGCACATGACCGGCTCGGTGGACATATCGTGTCCGGACACGTCGACGGACTCGGTATCGTCACGCGTTTCGCCCCGGTCGGCGAATCGCACGAGCTGCGCATTCTCGCGCCGCGCGACATCGGTCGTTATCTCGCGTACAAGGGATCGATTACGGTCAATGGCGTGAGCCTGACCGTGAACTCCGTCGTTGATCGCGACGACGGCTGCGAGTTCTCGATCAATCTGATTCCGCATACCGTGCAGGTGACGGCGCTCAAGCATCTGCACGACGGGGTAAAAGTGAATCTGGAGATCGATCTGATTGCGCGCTATGTGGAGCGGATGCTCAATGCGCCGCGCGATGGCGATCCATCCTCGACGTAACCTGGCCACTTCCCTCGAGACCGTTACGCGATACCTGGAGCGCATGCTCGGTGCGTATCGGGACAGCGATCGATCCGCGCAGCAAGCCGGTTTGAGCGAGGCGAATCCGGGGCCGTGACCCAGCGCGCGTGCACGATCCGAAGCTGACAAACACAATGAAAGAGCCGCACCTGCTCCGGCGCTGCGGTCGCGCAGGCGCCGCGTCCCCATGCGATCGTGCGTGCATCGGTCGACGAACGTGGACTGATCAGCGACGCGGTCGTCGAAGTCTCGTCCGGCAATCCAGCGTTCGACAACCTCGCCCTTCAGGCATCGCGGCGTGCCCAGCGCAGCGCGCTCACGGGCATGGACAATCAGCCTGTGGCGGTCGAAACGAATTTCGTTTTCAATCTACCGCACGCGAGTGGCGATACGGCTCACTCCGGCGCAGGCGTCGCGGCGGCCGCGAGCAACGCGGACTCCCCGCGACCGCCGTCTTCTCCCGCGGGCGCGACCGGTTCTTCGCTGTTGCTCGAGCCTTGCGAGCGCCCCTTGCGACGACTCGCCCAGAACGCCAAGCAACGGCAGCACGACGCTTCAGGGATTCGGCCGGCAAAGACCACCGGCCGTTGGCAACGAAAGGCAGCGGCCGTGTCGCCACGGCGCCGCCTCGTGCGATTACGCTTCGGCCGAAGCGCGCGGACGATGGACGAGCTGGTTGTCCTTACCCTGGACCAGCGGCGTGATCGTGAAGTTGAACTCGATCTCCTTGTACGTATCGGCCTTCAGGCCCAGCGCCGCGCCACCGCTTTTCTCGACGACCGGCGGAATCAGCTCTTCGCGCGTTGCGTACGCGAAGTCGTCCCAGATCAGCGGATCGCCTTCGATGTTGAACTGCGTGGTCAGCTTGCGATGGCCGTCGCTGCTGACGAAGAAGTGCACGTGCGCCGGACGGTTGCCGTGACGGCCCAGCACGTTCAGCAACTGCTGCGTCGAGCCGTGCGGCGGGCAGCCGTAGCCTACCGGCATCAGCGTGCGGACCTCGTACTTGCCGTCGGCGCCGGTCTTCACCGCGCCGCGCAGGTTGAAGTCGCTCTGCGCGCCGGTCGGATCGAAGTGCGAGTAGAAGCCCTTCGAGTTCGCGTGCCAGCACTCGACGACCGCGCCGGCGACCGGCTTGCCGTCCAGATCCTTGACCGTGCCGCGAATCACCAGCGGGCCCGCGTCTTCGTCCGGGTTGATGTCGATCTTCGAGACGCCCTCGCGCACCGTCGCGCCGGCGACGTACAGCGGGCCTTCGATCGTACGCGGCGTGCCGCCTTCGAGACCGATCTTCTTGTCCTCGGCGTCCATGCGGATGTCGAGATACTTCTCGAGACCGAGGCCGGCCGCGAGCAGCGCCGCTTCGCCGTCCTGACCGAGCTTGTTCAGATAGTTGACGCCGGCCCAGACTTCGTCGGGCGTGATGTCGAGGTCATCGATTGCCTTGAACAGGTCGCCCAGCAGACGGAAAACGATCTGCTGGAAACGCGCGTTGCCACTCCCGGCATCGACGTTGGAAGCGGCTTTCAGCAGATCCTGCACTTCTTTGGTTTCAAATACTTTGACGCTCACGATGACTGTCTCCAGTTGGTATAGGGGGAAAAGATGGCTTTGGATGCGCTCGCCGTCAAAAGCGCCTGGCCCCTGGGCTCAGATGTCGCCGTCCCGAATCGACGACGGGTGACGACACAGAGGCGTCACCGAAATCTTCATGTACGGGAACAGAGGCAAGCCGGACAGAATGTCGTGAAGTTCGGCATTGCTCTCTACATCGAAGATGCTGTAATTCGCGTACTCGCCAACGAGGCGCCAGATATGACGCCACTTGCCGCTACGCTGGAGCTCCTGCGAGTAAGCCTTCTCGCGGGTCTTGATTTCGTTCGCCACTTCGGCCGGCATGTCGACCGGCAGGTGCACGTCCATTCGCACATGGAAAAGCATCGTTGAATCCTCTTGATCTAAATCCGTTTAGCGGGTGACCTTCATCAGCCCGTCTCGCGTGAATCGCTCGACCTTCGCCTCGTCGAGTTCGATGCCGAGACCCGGGCCTTTCGGCACGGTCAGTTCGAAGTCGCTGTAGTCGAGCGGCGTGGTCAGAATTTCTTCGGTGATCAGCAACGGCCCGAACAGCTCGGTGCCCCATTGCAGATTCGCGAAGCTCGCGAACAGATGCGCCGACGCCACCGTGCTGCACGCACCTTCGAGCATCGTGCCGCCGTACAACTCGATGCCGGCGGCATCTGCGATCGCGGCCACGCGCTGCGCGGCGAACAGGCCCCCGCTCTGTTCGATCTTGATCGCGAACACATCGGCGCCGCCGTTCTTCGCGATCTCGAACGCGCTGTCCGGGCCTTGCAAGACTTCGTCGGCCATCAGCGCGACCGGGAAGCGGCGCATCAGTCGCGCGAGCGCCGCGGCGGACGCGACCGGCTGCTCGACCAGATCGCAGCCCGCATCGGCCAGCGCCGGAATCGCCCAGGCGGCCTGGGTCTCGCTCCACGCCATGTTCACGTCGACGCGCACCGCGGCGCGCTCGCCGACCGCTTTCTTGATCTCGGTGACGTGTTTGATGTCGGTCTTCAGTTCCTTCGCGCCGATCTTCAGCTTGAAGACCTTGTGGCGGCGCACGTCGAGCATGTGCTCGGCTTCGGCGATGTCCTTCGCCGTATCGCCCGACGCGAGCGTCCACGCAACCGGCAGGCGCTCACGGCGACGGCCGCCGAGCAGCTCGCTCACCGGCACGCCGAGACGTTTGCCTTGCGCGTCGAGCAGCGCGGTTTCGAGCGCGCTCTTCGAGAAATGATTGACCTTGACCAGCTTGCCGAGGTGCGCCATCAGCGCCTGGATCTGCGTCGCGTCCTTGCCGATCATCGCCGGGGCGAAGTAGGCGTCGATCGCGAGCTTCATTGCTTCGGGGCTTTCCGGGCCGTAGGCCATGCCGGCGATCGTGGTGCCTTCGCCAATCCCGACGATGCCGTCGCTGCAGTAGACCTTGACCAGCATCAGCGTCTGCCCGTACATCGTGGCGACCGACAGCTTGTGAGGGCGGATCGTCGGCAGATCGACGAGGCGGGTTTCGATACGTTCGATGGTCGCTTGGGTCATGGCGGCTGCGGCGGGAAGTGAGTTCATTGGATGTTTTTATACCCTTCGCCCGTTTGGCCCGTCCAATACTTTTCCTGTCCTTTTTCATACCTGCAGGGTATGGTGAGGCCAGCAAGCCCGGCCTTTCTATGGATTTTGCATTGCACCATGCAGGTGGGGCATCGAAAATGAGGCCCGTTTTTGCGCCTCAAACATGACGTAAGTCAATGTTCGATGCATGGAGAGCATGTTGTGTAACCACCCGGATCGCGCAGTGAGTACTCCGTCGTTTCGGACTGCGGTTCATGCGCGCGGGCAACACTGCCCCTACAACTCGCCGCGCGCGGCTAGCGCGGCGATGCGCTCGGCGGTGCGACACGCGATCGCCTGAATCGTCAGCGACGGATTCACGCCGCCCACGGTCGGAAACACCGAGCCGTCGCACACCCACAGGTTGCGGATGTCCCAACTGCGGCAGTCCGCGTCGACGACGCTCGTCGACGGATCGTCACCCATGCGCGCGGTGCCGTTCAGGTGGCAGGTGTCGTCGGTCTCGCGCCAGATCTCCTTGCCGCCCGCGGCCGCGAGCGCCTGCTCCATGAAGTCGAGCGAATGCGCGATGAGCCGCTTGTCGTTGTCGCACCATGAATAGGTGACGCGCGCGATCGGCAGCCCGTACTGGTCCTTCTCGTCGGCAAGCGTCACGCGGTTGCGCTGCTGCGGCAGCATCTCGCCGACGATCTTCAGCCCCGCCTGGTGGTTGTACTTGAGCATCTCCGCGCCGAGCGCGTCGCCCCACAAGCCGCGGCCATTCTGCACCGCGACCCATCCGTTCGGCAGCGGCCCCTGGCTCATGTAGCAGTAGCCGCCGAAAAAATCTTTGCCCTTGTCTTCGTAGTTCCAGTGCTCGGTGAGCGCGAGCGACGGCGGCCCCTTGTACCAGCGGATGTCTTCATCGAAGGTGCCGTAGACGCCCTGATTCGACTGCGCCATCAGGTTTTTGCCTACGAGTCCCGAACTGTTCGCGAGTCCGTCGGGAAAGCGGCTGTTGGCCGACATCAGCAACAGGCGCGGCGTTTCGATCGCGTAGCCGGCCACCGCCACGTGCTTCGCGCGCTGGAATCGCCAGCGTCCTTCGCGCAGATATTCGACGCCGGTGGCGAGCCCCGCGTCGTTGGTGACGACGCGGCCGACCATCGCCAGATCGCGCACCTCGGCGCCGGCTCGCAGCGCACGCGGGATCCACGTGACGAGCGCGCTTTGCTTCGCGTTGGTCGCGCAGCCGGACACGCAAAAGCCGCGGTACACGCACGGATGCGCGCGGCCACGGGGCGCGGAGAGGGTCGCGAGCGGCGTCGGGCTCCAGCCGATGCCGAGCGCCTCGGCGCCGCGCGCGAGCACCAGCGCCGCCGCGTTCAGCTCATGCGCGCGATACGGATAACGCGGCCGCTTCGGCCCCCACGGATAGTTCACCGGTCCGGAGATTTTCAGCGCGTCCTCGACCTCGCCGTAGTAGTGCCACATCTCGCGCCAGTCGAGCGGCCAGTCGGCGCCATAGCCGAGCACGCTGCGCGACTTGAACCACTCGGGCCGAAAGCGCAGCGACACCATCGCGAAATGGACCGTGCTGCCGCCCACCGCCTTGCCGCTGTTGTTGTTGCCGAGCTTCAACGGATTGTCGCCGTCGCAGATGCGCTCGTCGGTCCAGAACAGTTTTTCCTGATGCGCTTCGTCAGACGCGAACTCTTCGAGCGGACGCCACCACGCGCCGGCATCGAACGCGACGACCTTGAAGCCTTTTTCCGCAAGCCGGCACGCAAGCGTGCCACCGCCGGCGCCGGTGCCGACGATCGCGAAATCGACTTCCTCGCTGTCAGCGTACGTGCGCATCGGCACCCAGCCGCCGCGCTGGAACACATCGGGTGCGCGGCCGTCCTTGCCGCGTGGCCGTTGCTGCGCGTCATCGGACACGGCGGTTCTCCTTCGCGGCCTGCTCATGGGTGTCGGGCGTCGCTTCGACCGCCTCCCACGGATCGCGCCGGTTCAGGTACATGCGCACATAGCCGCGCGGATTCGCCGGGCCGCCGAAGCCGATCTCGCTCCACGCGTGCGGGTGCGAGTAGTAGAGCCCGCAGATGTCGTGCAGCACGCGCTCGCCGAAGAACAGCTTCGACGGCATGCCGCGCCACGCGGGGTTCGTCAGTTCGCCGCGCTGCATCTCGCCGAGCAGCGCGATCTGCGTGTCCTCTGCGAGGCTCGCGAACGGCAGGCCGCCCCGTTCGCGGCACTCGGCATCGAGCGCGGCGAGCCCGATGCGCCAGGCGTCGCGCATCGGCGGCAAACGGGCGTCGCGGTAGCCGTCGTTGCCATTGCCGGCGAGCCGCGCGTCGAGCAGGGCGGCGAGCGGCACCACCGGTTGCGCATTCGCTTGCGGCACGATGCGGGCGCACAGCGACGTGACCGCGAGCCATTCGACCGCGTTGAAAAAGCGCGGCTCGAGTGGTGTCGCGAGGCGTTCGGCGATCACCGCGCGGGTGTGCGCGTCCCACGACGGCGTCGTGCGTTTGTCGAGCACGTCGTAGCCGGGATAGCGGGTAACTCGGGTCGAGCGTGGTCGGTTGGTCATTTTTCAGTCTCCCGCAGACGCAGTGCGGCGAGCCCGGCGAGCGCCAGCGCGGAAAAGCTCGGCGGCGCGGGCAGCGGCGGCCCGTCGAACAGATTCTGGCTCCAGTTGCGCCAGCCGCCCTGACGACGCGCGATCCCGCGCGCGTGAAAACCCGCGCCGACAAAGCCGAGCACGGTCGTGACGCGTAACCAGAGCCGCGTGTACCAGCGCTCGCGCGGAGCGGACAGCGCGGCATGCGCGAGCAGCGCGGCGGTGATGGGCGCAATGCTGACCGGCGCGTACATCGCGCGATGCTGAAACGCGCCACGAAAATGCAGCAGCGCGGCCTCCCCCACCGTGCCGACGAGACCCGCCGCGACCAGCAGACCGAGCGCCTGACCGGCCGGCATGCCGAGCAGTTGCGGGTCGTCTGCGGGCTCGTCGCGCAAGCGTTCGGCGACGGCACCGAGCGCGCCTGACAGCAGCAACGCGCTCGGCGCGCCGAGCGGTGCCGCGTGAAACAGGTTGTTCCAGCTCCAGCCGCCCGGCCGCTTCATCACGTTGTAGAAATGGAAGCCCGTGCCGGCGATGCCCGAAGCCGCCGCGGCCAGATAGATCGCATGGCGCGCGCGATGCGTCTGGCCGCGACGATCCGCGCCACCATGCAGGCCCGCGGCGAGCGACAGAGTCGCGCTGACGAGTGGCGTGAACATCGCGGGGTTGTCGAACGAGCCGCGGTAGTGCTCCATCGCGCTGTCGGCGAGCACCGACAGCGCGAGCAGCGCGGAGCTGTGGTTGAAGGTGCGGGCCGCTTCGACGTGTGCCTCCACCTCGGCGGTGGGTTCGCTCGCGTGCACGCGCGCCGGCGCGCGCTGATGGCTGCGGGCGGCACACGTCGGGAACGTCACGGATGCCCGACGCTCGTGGTGTTGCGGGCCGCTCTCACGCCGTTCGCGATGCGACTCAGGTCTTCCCGCGCCGCGCGCGGCCAAGGCCGCGACGGCCGTCACCGCCGCCGCCGTGTACAGCAATCCGGGTACGCGTGAAGAGCCCATCGATATCCCTTCCTTGTCGTGGCCTTGCTTTATTTGATGAGGTAGCGCTCGGCGTCACCATGCTTGAACTCGAGCCCGCAACCGGGCCGCGACAGATCCGGCTCCATCTGGCCGTCGCGCAACCGCGGCGCACCGTCGAACAGCATGGCTTCGATCCGGACGTGGTCATGGAACCACTCCTGATGGCGCAAGCGCGGCGCCGCGCACGCGACGTGCAGATGCAGCGCCGGTGCGCAATGCGCGGACAGCGGCACGTGATACGCGTCGCACAGCGCGGCGGCCTGCAGAAAGCCGGTGATGCCGCCGCAACGGCTCGCGTCGGCCTGCAGCACATCGACGGCCCCCGCCGCGAGCAGGTGGCGGAAGTCGTCGAGCGTGTAGCCGTATTCGCCGGCGGCGATCTCCATGCCGGCCGGCACGCGCTCGCGTACGCCGCGCAGGCCCGCTTCGTCGTCCGAAGACACGGGCTCCTCGAACCAGCTCACCTGGTGCTCGGCGAAACGTTGCGCGTAGTACAGCGCCCGTTGCGGCGTGAACGCGCCGTTCGCGTCGACGAACAGGCCCGCGCCGCCGATCGCCGCGCGCGCCGCCGCGACGCGCGCCGGGTCCTTGTCCGGCTCGCTGCCGATTTTCATCTTTACCCACCGGCAGCCGTCCTGCGCGACCCAGCCGGCGAACTGCTGCTGCAAGCGCTGGTTCGTATACGTGGTGAAGCCGCCGCTGCCGTAAGCCGGCACGGCCGGGCGCAACGCGCCGAGCAGCCCGACGAGCGGCACGCCGAGCAGCTTCGCCTTCAGGTCCCACAGCGCGCAGTCGATTGCCGAAATGGCTGTCGCGGCCAGTCCCGCGCGGCCGAGATTGCGCACCTGGCGTTGCAACCGTTGCCAATGCGCGCCGACGTCCAATCCGTCGTAATTCAGCACGCAGGCGGCGAGCGCGCCCTGGATCAGCGCGACGATGCACGCATCGCTGTACGTGTAGCCGATGCCGGTGTCGCCGCCCGCGTCGACCTCGACGACGACCAGCGTCGTCGCGTCCCACGCGAACGTGCCGTCGGCCTCCGGCGCGTCGGTCGGAATGCGGTACGCGCTCGCGCGCAGCGCGCTCACGGGCGCTTGCGACGAGCCCCCGCTCGTGGCGCCGCGCTTCATCGACGCGCTCCTTGCGCGCGCGCGTGACGCCCTTCATTGATGCAACAGCCGACGGTCCCCGACATTCCGGTCTCCAGGTGGTAGTGAGACGAAGCTGCCTGCTGCGTCGCAAGTACCGTTCCGCACTATTGCAATCCGTAAAGCGGGCCGCGCTGGAGCACACTTCGCGTTGCCGCCAACGCCACTCGCGCGCGCGCCCACCGTTTCGACGAGCATGGCAACCCCGCCCGGCTCGTCACGGTCGGCCGAACGGCCTATGTCGTCTGGCGGAGGCGACTTGGGCTCGCGCGTGGCGTAAAATACGCGCTTTCCCGAAAAACTCGCCAACATGACGCTCGCCTCCACCCAAGAGATCATTGCCGAACTGAAAGCCGGCCGGATGGTGATCCTCGTCGACGAAGAAGACCGCGAGAACGAGGGCGACCTCGTGATCGCCGCCGAGTTTGTCACTCCGGAAGCGATCAATTTCATGGCTCGCTACGGCCGCGGCCTGATCTGCCTGACGCTGACCCAGGATCGCTGCCAGCAGCTGAACCTGCCGCTGATGACCTACCGCAACGGCACGCAGTACGGCACCGCGTTCACGGTCAGCATCGAAGCGGCCGAAGGCGTGACGACCGGCATCTCGGCGGCCGACCGGGCCCGCACGATCGCGGCCGCGGTCGCGCCGGACGCGAAAGCCGAGCACATCGTGCAGCCGGGCCATATCTTCCCGATCATGGCCCAGCCGGGCGGCGTGCTGGTGCGCGCCGGCCATACCGAGGCCGGCTGCGACTTCACGAGGCTCGCGGGCCTCACGCCTGCCGCGGTGATCTGCGAAGTGATCAAGGACGACGGCACGATGGCGCGTCTGCCGGACCTGCTCGAGTTCGGCAACGAGCACGGCCTGAAGACCGGCACGATCGCCGATCTGATTCACTATCGCAGCCGCACCGAGTCGATCGTCGAGCGTGTCTGCGAACGTACGATGCAAACCGCGCACGGCGCGTTCCGCGCGGTCATGTATCTCGATCAGCCGAGCGGCCAGCCGCACATCGCGCTGGTGCGCGGCACGCCGATGCCCGATCGCGACACGCCGGTGCGCGTGCACGAGCCGCTGTCGGTGCTGGATCTGCTCGAAGTCGGCGAATCCACCCATTCGTGGACGCTGGACGCGGCCATCCAGGAAATCGCAGAACGCGATCTCGGCGTGGTCGTACTGCTGAACTGCGGCGACTCGAAAGACCATCTGATCGACGTCTTCAAGGCGTTCGACTCGAAGGAAAAAGCGGACGCGCTGAAGCGCCGGCCGGTCGACTTCAAGACCTACGGCATCGGCGCGCAGATTCTGCGCGATCTCGGCGTCGGCAAGATGCAGGTGCTGTCGAATCCACGCAAGCTCGGCAGCATGTCGGGTTATGGTCTCGAAGTCACGGGCTTCATTCCGATGCCCGGCAGCAAAACGCAAGCCCCGCAACTCTGATCCGGCCACTCACGCGCCTCGCGCCCACTCAAACACTACGGAATTCATATGGAAATCGGACAATACCAACCGAATCTCGACGGCGACGGACTGCGCATCGGCATCGTCCAGGCGCGCTTTAACGAACCCGTCTGCAACGGCCTCGCCGACTCCTGCATCGAAGAACTCGAACGCCTCGGCGTGACCGGCGAAGACGTGCTGCTCGTCACGGTGCCGGGCGCGCTGGAAATCCCGCTCGCGCTGCAAAAGCTCGCGGAAAGTGCGCAATTCGACGCGCTGATCGCGCTCGGCGCGGTGATCCGCGGCGAGACCTACCACTTCGAGCTGGTTTCGAACGAAAGCGGCGCGGGCATCACGCGCATCGGCCTCGACTTCGGCATTCCGGTCGCGAACGCGGTGCTGACCACCGAGAACGACGAGCAAGCCGTCGCGCGCATGACCGAGAAGGGTCGCGACGCCGCGCGCGTGGCTGTCGAAATGGCGAACCTCGCGGTCGCGCTCGAGCAACTCGGCGGCGATGACGAAGATGAAGACGAAGACGACGAGGAAGAGGCATGAAGAGCGCACGCCGACGCTCCCGCGAACTGGCCACGCAGGGGCTTTACCAGTGGCTGCTGTCGGGCTCGCCCGGCGGTGAGATCGACGCGCAACTACGCGGCGCGCAAGGTTACGACAAGGCCGATCACGAGCACCTGGACGCGATCCTGCATGGCGTGATGCGCGATTCCGAAGCACTTTCCGCCGCGATCGCGCCGTGCCTCGACCGTCCGATCGATCAACTGTCGCCGGTCGAACGCGCGGTGCTGCTGGTCGCCGCGTTCGAACTGAAGAATCACGTCGACATTCCGTATCGCGTGGTCATCAACGAAGCGGTCGAGCTGACCAAGACGTTCGGCGGCTCGGACGGCTACAAGTACGTGAACGGCGTGCTCGACAAGCTCTCGGCGCAACTGCGCGCCACCGAGACGCAGGCGGCTCGCAAGAGCTGAGCGCGGCGCCGGTGGGGCCATGCCGCGCATCGGCTCCCTGCCACGTCGCACTGCACAGGGCGAAGCACCTCGATCGCCCGCAAGGACGGCGCTGCGCGCATCGATGAACGCATCATTTGATGGGTAGGCGCCGTCCTGCTTCTGAACTGGACTGACCGTATGAACTCCGTGACCGAACCTCTCGTGCGGCTTGCCGCGCGCGTCGATGCCATCCAGCCTTTCTACGTGATGGAACTGGCCAAGGAGGCCGTGCTGCTCGAACGCGCGGGGCGCGACATCATTCACATGGGCATCGGCGAGCCGGATTTCACGGCGCCCGAGCCGGTCATCGAGGCGGCCGCGAGCGCGCTGCGCCGCGGCGTCACGCAGTACACCAGCGCGCTCGGCGTGCACGCGCTGCGCGATGCGATTTCCGCGCATTACGCCGAGTTCTACGGCATCGACGTCGATCCGGCGCGGATCGTGGTGACCGCGGGCGCATCGGCCGCGCTCTTGCTGGCGTGCGCGGCGCTCGTCGATCGCGACGACGAAGTATTGATGCCCGACCCGTGCTATCCGTGCAACCGCCATTTCGTAATCGCCGCCGAAGGCAAGCCGGTGATGGTGCCGAGCGGGCCGGCCGAGCGCTTCCAGCTGACCGCCGCCGACGTCGAACGCCTGTGGGGCGAGCGCACCCGCGGCGTGCTGCTCGCGTCGCCGTCGAATCCGACCGGCACGTCGATCGAGCCGGCCGAACTCGAGCGCATCGTCAAGGCCGTGCGCGCGCGCGGCGGCTTCTCGATCGTCGACGAGATCTACCAGGGCCTCAGCTACGACGCCAAGCCGGTGTCGGCGCTGTCGTTCGGCGACGACGTGGTCACCGTCAACAGCTTCTCGAAGTACTTCAACATGACCGGCTGGCGGCTCGGCTGGCTCGTCGTGCCTCCCGCGATGGTCAGCGCGTTCGAAAAGCTCGCGCAGAACCTGTTCATCTGCGCGTCGGCGCTCGCGCAGCACGCGGCGCTCGCCTGTTTCGAGCCGGAGACGATCGCGATCTACGAAGCGCGGCGCCTCGAATTCAAGCGACGCCGCGACTTCATCGCGCCGGCGCTCGAATCGCTCGGCTTCTCCGTGCCGGTGATGCCGGACGGCGCGTTCTACGTGTACGCGGACTGCCGAGGCGTTGCGCATCCGGCGGCCGGCGACAGCGCGGCGCTCACGAAGGCGATGCTGCACGATGCCGGGGTCGTGCTGGTGCCGGGCATGGACTTCGGCACGCACGCGCCGAAGGACTACATCCGGCTGTCGTATGCGACCGCCTATCCAAAGCTCGAAGAGGCGGTCGAGCGGCTGGCAAAGCTGTTCGGGCGGCATTGACGCATCGGGATTGATTCGGCAGCAACCGTGCCAGACGCAAAAAAGGACACCCGAGGGTGTCCTTGTTGTTTTCATGCGGCACGGCAACGTCTAACTCAAGCCCCCAGCTCCGAGGCCGACGCCACGTGGCGCGTCGTCGAATTGGCGCTCGCGTCGTCCTGATCGGCCGGCTGCGTATGCACCGCCGGCGTCGCCTGGCTCAGCGCGTGACCGCCTTGCAGCGTCACCTGAACGCGCTTGCCGTTGCCACCACTCGTCGCCGCGGCTGGCGACGGCGTGGCCGACGCGGTCAGCACCGGAGCTTGCGGCGCATTGATCGGCACCTTACGGCCGCGCGCGACGTCGCGCAGACGACCGCGCTCGGCCATCACCTTCGCGCCGTACCCGCCGTCATCCGGCGTGGTGGAGCCGACGTACAGACGCAGGCCGCCCGGCAGCGAGCCGCCACGCGCGATGCAATCCTTCAGCACGAGCGCGCCGACCTTGATGTTCGCGAGCGGTTGGAGCGCCGCGCTTTGGCCGCCGAAATACTGGAATTTGTCCGAATGCACCTTCGACATCACCTGCATCAGGCCCTGCGCGCCGACGCCGCTCTCGGCGTACGGATTGAAGCCCGATTCGATCGCCATCACTGACAGCAGCAGCAGCGGATCGAGGCCGACTTCGCGGCCGGTGTCGAACGCGGCTTTTACGAGCTCGCCGACGGGCTCCTGAGCGACGCGATAACGCCGCGCGAGGTACGACGCGACCAGGTCCTGCTCGTGGCTCGACACGAGCACGCGGTCATCGCGTGCATCGGCGGACACGCGCTGCTGCGGAATCAGACGTGCGAGCGCGCTGACGCCCTGCATCGTGCGCGGATCGAGGCCGTTGAGCGCGGCGGCGCTCGTGCCCGACGTGCCGGCGCCGTCGAACGCGCCGTCGAAGCCGGTGGTGGCCGCGGTGAGGGTCATGCTGCCGTCGTTCGAGCCATCGGTGGGACTCGGCGTGGTCAGCATGTTCGGCGAATTGGCCGACAGCGGTTCGTCGGAGGATGCGTCGGCGTTTCTGGTCGGTCCGATGGCGGGCAGCGGATTGCCTTGCAGCAGGCGGGCGGGGCCCGCTTGCACGGCGGCGGAAATGACCGGCATCAGACGCGCGGCGAGCGCGCCGCGCCAGGTCGGCATCAGCCACAGTGCGAGAGCCAGCACCACGGCGATCCCGCCGACAATGCTGAATAGGTGATGACTCAGTCGCGTCCCGCTGCGCAGCGCACCGCGCACAATCTGCGCAATACGCTCATCGGGACGCCACGATAACCAGGCGTTCATTCAGATCTCCCATCTTGCATGATCCGCGAACTCCGCCGGGACAAATCAGGCGGTACGGCGCGCTCGCAGAGTCAAGACATCGCGTGCTCTCTGGTTGGGCAGCAGCGACGTCGGGAAAACGGCAACATATACCGTTTTGGGAGCCATCTCAAAAACAGCCCACACATACTCGATGTGTATCGGGCTTGGCTCCCACGCGAAAAACCAGCGTTGGTGGACGCTGGTGAGGGACTTCAATAATGCCGTTCTACCCTGCAGGGAAGCAAAACGGTGACGCGTTGCGTCTGAGGACCGGGGGCGACGGTAAAAAGGTTAACGCCCTGCAACCAATGTGGACGGATTCTATGCACGGTTTTATAGATCGTCAACACTATAGAATATAAGAATGATAACTTTTCGTAATTATGAACAGTGTTCAGTCACCCGAGAACCGCGCTCAATGCGCGTTTCGGGCGATCCGACCCTGGCTGTTTGGACTAGACCATTTGGTCGATCTACGTGCGGCGGCTAACGCAGGTAAAATCGACAATCGTTTTTTGCGTCAGATAGGTACCAACGCCGTTCCTCCTGCCTCCCCGTCCTATGCGCCGTGCATGCGGCCCTGAACCGTCACAGATGAAATACAAAGACTTACGCGATTTCATCGGCCGCCTCGAGGCGATCGGTGAATTGCGCCGAATTTCGCGAAAAGTGTCGCCGAATCTCGAAATGACCGAACTTTGCGACCGTGTGCTCCGCGCGGGCGGCCCGGCTCTGTTGTTCGAGAACACCGAGCGGCACGCGTGCCCGGTGCTCGGCAATCTGTTCGGCACGCCGCGCCGCGTCGCGCTTGGCATGGGCATCGATGCCGAAGCGGGCGCGGGCGACCAGGCGGCGCTCGAATCGCTGCGCGATGTCGGTCGGCTACTCTCCGCGTTGAAGGAACCCGAGCCGCCGAAAGGGCTCAAGGACGCCGGCAAGCTGCTGTCGCTAGCGAAGGCCGTGTGGGACATGGCGCCGAAGACGGTCAACGCACCGCCCTGCCAGGAAATCGTCTGGGAAGGCAATGACGTCGACCTTGCCAAATTGCCCATTCAGACCTGCTGGCCCGGCGATGCCGGGCCGTTGATCACCTGGGGTCTGACTGTCACGAAGGGGCCGAACAAGAGTCGACAAAACCTGGGTATCTATCGCCAGCAACTGATCGGGCGTAACAAGCTGATCATGCGCTGGCTGGCGCATCGCGGCGGCGCGCTCGATTTTCGTGAGTTCGCGCTTAAAAATCCCGGCAAGCCGTATCCGGTGGCCGTCGTGCTCGGAGCGGACCCGGCGACGATTCTCGGCGCCGTCACGCCGGTACCCGACACGCTGTCCGAATACCAGTTCGCCGGCCTGCTGCGCGGCGGGCGCACCGAGCTCGCGAAATGCGTCACACCGGGCGTCGACGGTCTGCAGGTCCCCGCGCGCGCCGAGATCGTGCTCGAGGGCTTCATCTATCCGCAGGAAGGCGCGCCCTCGCCCGCCCCGGCCGGCGCACCGCCGCGTCCGTCGAAGGGTGCGTCGGCCACGTACGAACACGCGCTCGAAGGCCCGTATGGCGATCACACCGGCTACTACAACGAACAGGAGTGGTTCCCGGTCTTCACGGTCGAGCGCATCACGATGCGCCGCGACGCGATCTATCACTCCACCTACACCGGCAGACCGCCCGACGAGCCGGCGGTGCTCGGCGTCGCGCTGAACGAAGTGTTCGTACCGCTGCTGCAGAAGCAGTTCACCGAGATCACGGACTTCTATCTGCCGCCCGAAGGCTGCAGTTACCGCATGGCGATCGTGCAAATCAAGAAGAGCTACCCCGGCCACGCGAAACGCGTGATGTTCGGCGTGTGGAGCTTCCTGCGGCAGTTCATGTATACGAAGTTCATCGTCGTCGTCGATGAGGACGTCAATATCCGGGACTGGAAGGAAGTGATCTGGGCGATCACCACGCGAGTGGACCCGACGCGCGACACGGTGCTCGTCGACCGCACGCCGATCGACTATCTCGATTTCGCGTCGCCGGTAGCCGGCCTCGGCTCGAAGATGGGGCTCGACGCAACCAACAAGTGGCCGGGCGAAACCGACCGCGAATGGGGCCGCCCGATCGTGATGGACGACGCGGTCAAACAGCGTATCGATAGCTTGTGGAACGAGTTGGGCCTCGACCTGTAACGCGCGCGGGACAACACAATCAATAACGGATGGAGCGCTCGCGCGGATGCACGCTTTTTCAATGATGTCGGACGGCTTTTTTCTGTCCTTGTCGCTGTGCCTCGATATCGGTCTCGTCAACGTCGCGATCATTTCGCTGACGCTGTCGCACGGCTTTCGGCCGGGCTTCTGGCTCGGCCTCGGCTCGTGCGTCGGCGATCTCATTTACGCGACGCTCGCGCTCGCGGGCATGGCCGCGCTGCTGCAGTTCGAATCGGTGCGCTGGGTCGTATGGATCGGCGGCGCGGCGATCCTCCTGTTTCTCACCTGGAAGATGGCGCGTGAAGCGATGTTCCCGGCCGCGGCGCAAGCTGTTGCCGGCGAAGGCGACGCGGCTGCGCCGCATCAGTCGGCATGGCGCGGGTTTCTGCGCGGCGTGCTGCTCGCGGTGTCGTCGCCGTCGGCGATCCTGTGGTTCGCAGCGGTCGGCGGCGCGCTGATCGCGAAGGCCGGCGCAACGAGCCCGACAACCGCGCTGATCTTCCTCGGCGGATTCTTTCTGGGCGGCCTGTGCTGGACGCTTTTCATCTGCGGGCTCGGCAGCCACGGACGCAAGCGCGCGGGCGCCGGTCTGCTGCGCGCGTGTCACGTTCTGTCGGCGCTGCTGTTCGCCTATTTCTCGTACAGCGTGATCGTCAACGGGTATCGCGATCTGATCGTGCAGAGCACCGCGCAAGTGGCAAGCTGAAGCGGCTCGCGAACAAAAAAAGGCTCGCATCGGCGAGCCGTTTTTCTTCATGCGACTCGACGTGAGCCGCTCATGCGAGGTACTGCGCGAGCTTCGGCAGATCGACATTGCCACCGCTCACCACCACGCCGACGCGCTTGCCCTTCACCGGCACGACGCCGTTCAGCACCGCCGCCGCCGCGAGACAACCAGTCGGTTCGACGACGATCTTCATGCGCTGCGCGAAAAAGCGCATCGTCTCGATCAGTTGCGCATCGCTGACCGTTTCGATTCGCGCGACCAACTGGCGGATGACCGCGAACGTATAGTGGCCCAGATGCGTCGAGGCGGCGCCATCGGCAATCGTGCGCGGCGCGTCGATATGAACGATCTCGCCGCGTGCGAGCGACTGCTGGCCGTCGTTGCCCGCCTCGGGCTCGATGCCGATCACCGTGCAGGCCGGGCTCAGCGCGGCCGCCGACAATGCGCTGCCGCTGATCAACCCGCCACCGCCGAGGCACACGAACAACATGTCGAGCGGGCCGGTTTCGTCGATCAGTTCTTTGACCGCGGTGCCCTGGCCGGCGATCACGTGCGGATGATCGTACGGCGGGATCAGCGTCATGCCGCGCTCTTCGGCGAGCCGGCGGCCGATTTCCTCGCGATTTTCCTTGTAGCGGTCGTAGCTGATCACTTCGCCGCCGTAGCCTTTGGTCGCGGCGACCTTGGCCTCGGGTGCGTCGTGCGGCATCACGATCGTCGCGTGAATGCCGGCGAGGCGCGCCGACAGCGCGATCGCCTGCGCGTGATTGCCCGACGAATAGGTCAGCACGCCCGCCTTGCGCTGCTCCGCATCGAAATGCGAAATCGCGTTGTACGCGCCGCGGAACTTGAACGCGCCCATGCGCTGGAAGTTTTCGCACTTGAAGAACACCGACGCGCCAGTGCGCTCGTCGAATGTGCTCGACGTCAGAACGGGGGTGCGGTGCGCGACGCCTTCGAGACGCGCGGCGGCGTCGAGGACGTCATCGAAGGTGGGAGCGGGAAGCGCTTGCATCGGCGAAACTCTCCTGGGGCGGTGGCGAAGCAGCCATTCTCCCAGCTTCCTCGATGCTTTGGAACGGCGCTCGCGCGAGCGCGCGACATCAGCCAGGAACGCTGCGGAAAGCAAAAAACAGCGACACAAAAAGAAACGACGTAACCCGGCACAAGCCGGCGTTACGCCGTCGACGTTCCCACGCGCGTCAGGCCCGCCCGCCCTTCTTAATGACGATAGTACGAGTGCCCGTAGCCGCGATAGTAGCCGTGGTAGTAGCCACGATAGTAAGGGCGGCCATAGCCGTAATAGCCTCCGACCACCACCGGAGCCGGCGCGAACACAACCGGCGGCGCGTACACCGGCGCAGGCGGCGGGGCGTAATAGACAGGCGGCGGCGCCGCATAGACCGGATAGGCCGGCGCGATCGGCACCCCAAGGCCGATACCGACGGAAACACCTGCCTCAGCGGTCCCGGCAAGTCCCAAGCCGAGTGCGGCTGCAACGACAAACGGAACGATCTTTTTCACTTCTATTCTCCTAGCGCGGCCTGCCAAGGTCGCCGACTGCGCATGCCTCGCATGCTGCGAAATCAATGTATCTAAAAAGCCCCGGCCGAACTGTTCGCATTTGTTGCAAATTGCAAGGGCGAGCCGAAGCGTTTTGCCGAGCGCGGCGCGAGCGCGCCTACGCGCCGCCGCGACCTGAGCGAAATCAGCCGGGAATCAAGGGGTTGCACGCGGGCGACGGGCCGCGCGTCACAGGTCTGATCGAGCGCGGGGGTTTGAGTTCGCGCATCGGTAATCTTTAATTACAAATTCGCTTCAATCCTGACAGCCGGAAGAAAATTCCCAACAAAAAATGCCCGGCTCAATTGCTCGAGGCCGGGCATTTTGTCACCTGCGAAGACCGCGCGACTAGCCGACCTTCACGTACACGAATTCGCGGGACACGTTGGGCGGCACGTATGCGCCGCTGATCCGCACGCGCGGCGTAAGGCGTTTTTTCTGATCCCACCAGCGACGGCGCTGGGCGCGCGTCAGGAACCGCAAGTGCTTTCGGTAAGAAAAAATACTCATCTCGACCCTCCCGAATTTCTGACTGCGAACGAAGTACGGAAAATACGACCGCCAAAACCGGCTCGTCGACCACTGTTCCTGTCACGATTGTGAACAGTTTTCACAACCGTGGGCGTCACGCCACCCGATGACCGAACGTTGGCGCCATATCGCCCGCAAACTTATCCGACGACCGCTGTCGAACCGTGCAAGGGGCCGGATCGCGGCCGCGCTTCGCCGGATGCGAGATACTGCTGCTTTCCCGTTCACACGATCCGTCTGGAGCAGGTGACCATGTCCCAGTCTTCCTTGCCGCGCGTCGGCTTCATCGGCGCGGGGCGGCTCGCGCGTTGTCTCGCGCTCGCGTTTGCGCGCGCCGGCTATCCGGTCACCGCGGTGGCGAGCCGCTCGGCCGATTCCGCGCACCGGCTCGCCGCCCAGATCGCACACTGCGCGGCCACTGACGACCCGCAACAGGCCGTCGACGCCGCCGATATCGTTTTTTTAGCCGTTCCTGACGACAGCATCGGTACGACAGCGCACACACTCCGCTTTGGAGGCAATGCGGCCAGCCACCCCGGCAAAGCGCTCGTGCACTGCAGCGGCGCCTCGCCGGTCGAACTGCTCGCGCCAGCGCGCGATCAGGGCGCGGCGATCGGCGGCTTTCATCCGTTGTATCTATTTAGCGGCGAGCTCGCCGATCTCGAGCGTATCGTCGGCTGCTCGGTGACGATCGAAGCCGACGGCGAACTGAAGGAGACGCTGACCGCGCTCGCGCTCGCGCTGCGCTGCCATCCGCTGTCGATTCCGCCGGGCGGCCGCATGCTGTATCACGCCGCCGCGCACTACGCGGCGAGCTTCGCGCTCTGCAGCCTCGCCGAATGCGTGGCGTTGTGGCGCACGCTCGGCTTCGCCGAAGACGACGCGCTGCGCGCGCTGCTGCCGATGCTCGCCGGCACGATCGAAACCGCGCGCGACAAAGGCCTGCCGAACGCGCTCGCGGGGCCGGTATCGCGCGGCGACACGGGTGTCGTCGAGAAGCAGCTCGCGCTGCTCGAAGGCTTCGGCGGCGACCATGCCGCGCTGTATGGTCTGCTGACGCGCCGCGCGGTCAACCTCGCCCGACGTCGCGCAACGCCGGCCGCGACGATTGAAGCGATCTCCGAAGCTGTGGAAGAATCGCTGGGCCGCTCGCTGAATCAGGCCGCGGCAGGTGCAAGCGTCAAGTAAGCCGTGATAATGTGACGTCCGGCGCGCCGGGCGAACCACGCGACGACCCGCGCCGCGCTTCGGGACCAACAGACGAGAACGCACAATGATCAAGGTCAGCATCCTCTACCCGTACCGGGAAAACGGCCGCTTCGACATGGACTACTACTGCGCGACCCATATGCCGCTCGCGGCGAAGCTGTTCGGGCCGGCGCTGAAAGGCTGGTCGGTCGACGCGGGCCTGAACGCCGGGCCGCCCGGCACGCCACCGCCTTACGTGGCCGCGGGACACTTCCTGTTCGATAGCGCGGACGACTTCTATAAAGTGTTCAAGCCCGCGTCCGAGCAACTATTAGCGGATATCCCGAACTACACCGACGGCGGCAACGGCACAATCCTGATCAGCGAGGTCCGGATTTCCGTGTGATGCCGGACAGACAGCCATCGGGAGGCGGCGCGCAATGACGTCGAACCTCCGGTTGGCTAACCGGGTAAATCCAGAAAACCGCCGGCACGCACCGATCGGGCGACGCCGGCAGCCCGCGGCCGGTCGGCGGCCGTCATCAGAAGCATAAGGACACGAGATGTTTGGCGATATCGCCCGTTTTCTGCTCAATACCGTTTTCACGCTGTTTGGCGCCGCGCTGCTGTTGCGCGCGTGGCTACAGGTTGTGCGCCTGCCGCCGTACAACCCGGTCTCGAACGCCGTGCTGCAGGCGACCAACTGGATCGTGCTGCCGCTGCGGCGCATCCTGCCGAGCACGCGCAACATCGACTGGGCGAGCGTGGTCGCGACGCTGATCGCCGCGATCATCTACGTCGTCCTGATGATCGTGCTGACGGGCGCGGATCCGCTGACGCTCGTGCCGACGCTGCTGATCGTCGCGGTGCTCACCGCGATCAAGTGGGCGCTCAATCTGATCATCTGGATGACGATCCTGATGGCGCTGCTGTCGTGGCTCAATCCGCGTTCGCCCGCGATGCCGATTCTGTATCAGCTGACCGCGCCGTTTCTGAATCCGTTGCGTCGCGTGCTGCCGAAATTCGGCGGTATCGATCTGTCGCCGATCCTGCTGTTCGTGATCGTGCAGGTGCTGCAGATGGTCGTCACGCGCGCGGCGGTTCAGCTGACTTATATTGTGATCTGAGCTGATTGCGCGGGAAAGTTGGGCTGACGCGCGGCGGCCGCTTGAGTCGGCGCGGCTTCTACACGGCTGCCGCGAAATCGCGGCTCTCCCCCGTCCGGAACACCGACACCGTCTTCTTCATCCTGCGCGCCTGCGTCTCGAGCGATTGCGCGGCCGCCGCGGCCTGTTCGACGAGCGCCGCGTTCCGCTGCGTGGTCTCATCCATCTGCGTGACGGCCTGGCCGACCTGGTGAATGCTGCGGTTCTGCTCTTCGGAGGCCGTTGCGATCTCGCTGACGATATCCGACACGCGATGAATCGCGGCCTTGATATCCGCCATCGTCGTGCTGACTTCGGCTGCCTGCTGCGTGCCGCCTTCGATGATCGCGACCGACGTCGTGATCATCTCCTTGATCTCCTTGGCCGCGCTCGCCGAGCGCTGCGCGAGGTTGCGCACCTCGCTCGCGACCACCGCGAAACCGCGCCCCTGCTCGCCCGCGCGCGCGGCCTCGACCGCCGCGTTCAACGCGAGAATATTGGTTTGGAACGCAATGCCCTCGATCACGCCGGTGATCTCCGAGATTTTCGTCGAACTGCCGCTGATATCACCGATGGTGCGCACCATGCCCTCGACGGCAGTGTTGCCGGTGTTGGCGACCTGTGCCGCCTCAGTCGCGAGCGCGCTCGCGTTGCGCGCGTTGTCGCTGTTGCGGGTGACGGTCTGCGTCAATTCCGACATGCTCGCCGCGGTCTGTTCGAGCGAAGCGGCCTGCTCTTCGGTGCGAGCGGACAGATCGATGTTGCCGCTCGCGATCTGCTGCGAAGCGATGCTGACCGACTCGGCGCTTTCGCGAATCGAACCGATCGTCGCCGCGAGACGCTCCTGCATGTGCGCGACCGCGCGCAAGATGCTGCCGTCGTCGGCGGCGCCGGTGTGCAGTCGCTGGCTCAAGTCGCCGCCCGCGATCTGCTCGACGACCTTCGCGACTTCGGCCGGTTCGCCGCCGATCTGCCGCACGACCGCGCGCGTCACCAGCAGCCCCAGGCCGATCGCAACCGCGACGCCGACGACCGCGCAGCTCGCGATCCACCACGTCACCGAGCGAACCATCTCGACGCCGTTCGCGACACGCTGCCTGGCCAACTCGTCCCGCACGTCGGACAGCTTGATCATCAGCGTGCGCAGCTTGACGTGCAGCGGGTCGGTGGTCGATTTGAGCTCGGCGAGCGCGCCGCTCTGATCGCCCTGATCGGCCAGCGCCATCACCTTCGCGACCGAACTCATATAGGCCGGATAGGCGGCGTCGAAGTCGCTCAGCAATTGCTTCTGCGCGTCGGTGGTCGCATGCTTGCGCTCGTAGTCGAATGCCGACAGCATCGCCGCTTCACCGCCGTGATTCAGGCGCACCGTATCGGCGCGGCCTGCCGGCTCCGGATTCAGGATGTACGAATAGAGGCGCCGGAAGTGCGAAGCCGCCTGCCACGCGGCGGTGCCGTCGTCGCGCACAGGCACGAATTCGCGGTCGTACATTTCGGTTTGCATCGTCGCGACTTCGCGCACCTTCAGCACACCGACCGTGCCGACGATGGCCGTTACGAACGCGCACAGCATCAAGGAGCCGACAAGCTTCTGGCTCAGTTTCAGATTGGAAAGCCACTGCATCTTGGGAAGATCTCTTGATCGGGATGGGAAGCGCCGGGTTTGTGCCGGCTTGCGGGAGCGCAAGCGCACGGTGTTGGGCAGTATTCGGATTAACGGCAGGCGCAGACAAAGTCTGAAGGCTCGCGCCGTTCGAACCGCAGAAGCGAAAAGACGGGTCGGCTGCTCGTGCGCGCGAGCCATACCCCTGCCCAAACGGCCCAAAAGCCTGTAAAATCGCGAGTTCTGCGGGCGTCGTATAATGGTAATACCCTAGCTTCCCAAGCTAGAGCCGTGGGTTCGATTCCCATCGCCCGCTCCACTTTCCCGCTGAGTGTTCAGCGGAATCCAGCAAGAGCCGCCTCCCTGAAGGCGGCTTTTTTGTAGTAGCAACGGCCCGGCACAGCGCGCAAGCCGCGCAGCCCCCACCCTTGCAGCAGCATCGACGATGATCCACGATCCAAACGACTCCGGTCTCCCGGACGACGCCCCGCCCCCCACGAGCGCAGCCGACCAGCCCGCCGGCAACGAGACGAACGACGTCGACGGCACGCCGGGTGCAACGCCGGCAGACACGCTTCATTACCGCCGCATCCGCAGCTTCGTCACGCGCGCAGGTCGCGTGTCGACCGGCCAGCGCCGCGCGCTCGATGAGTTCGGCCCGCGCTTCGTCGTGCCCTA
This sequence comes from Paraburkholderia tuberum STM678, assembly GCF_902833905.1. Classification (GTDB taxonomy): domain Bacteria; phylum Pseudomonadota; class Gammaproteobacteria; order Burkholderiales; family Burkholderiaceae; genus Paraburkholderia; species Paraburkholderia tuberum. Next base: position 47,399 of record NZ_CADFGP010000017.1, read on the forward strand.
TGCACCACAACAACCCGACTGGACCGGCGTGTTCGGCCGCGAAGCGCCGCGCGTGCTGGAGATCGGCTTCGGCATGGGCGCCACCACCGCGGAGATCGCCGCGCACCGTCCCTCCGACGACTTCCTGGGCGTCGAAGTCCACGAGCCCGGCGTCGGCGCGTTGCTGAAGCTGATCGGCGAGCAGTCGCTGACGAACATCCGCATCATCCAGCACGACGCGGTCGAAGTGCTCGAGCACATGATCGCGCCCGACAGCCTCGACGGCGTGCACATCTTTTTCCCCGACCCGTGGCACAAGGCGCGCCATCACAAGCGCCGGCTGATCCAGCCGAAGTTCGTCGCCCTGCTCGTGTCGCGTCTGAAGCCGGATGCGTATCTGCATTGCGCGACCGACTGGCAGAACTACGCCGAACAGATGCTCGAAGTGCTCGGCGCCGATCCGCGGCTCGAAAACACCGCCGACACCTACGCGCCGCGGCCCGACTATCGTCCGGTGACGAAGTTCGAACGGCGCGGCCTGCGGCTCGGCCACGGCGTGTGGGACCTCGTGTTCCGCAAGCGCGGCGCCGCGTAACGCGACGAGACGGCAAGCCAACGAAAAAAGGTCCGCACATACGCGGACCTTTTTTCATCGCACGGCAAATCTCAATCGGCCCAGCTCAACCCGCCGCTATAACCGATCAGCAGGATCAGCAGGCCAAAGCCGATCCGATACCACGCGAACACCGTGAAGTCGTGCGACGCGACATAGCGCAGCAGCCAGCGGATGCAGACGAACGCACTGACGAACGCGGCCGCGAAGCCGAGCGCGAAGCTGCCGAGCGCATCGGTGGTGAGCAGGTGCCAGTCCTTGTACAGCTCGTAGGCCGTCGCGCCGAAGATGATCGGAATCGCGAGAAAGAATGAAAACTCGGTCGCGGCGCGGCGCTCGATGCCGAACAGCATGCCGCCGATGATCGTCGAGCCCGAGCGCGAGGTCCCCGGAATCAGCGCGAAGCACTGCGCGAGGCCGACTCTCAACGCATCGAGCGGGCTCAGATCGTCGATGCTGCGCACCCGCACCGCCGCGTCGCCGCGCGCGCGCTGGCGCGCCTCCGCCCACAGGATCACGACGCCACCCGCGACCAGCGCAAACGCGACCGGCACCGGTGAAAACAGCGCCTCCTTGATCGACTTCTCGAACAGCAGGCCGAGCACGACTGCCGGAATCGTCGCAATGATCACGTTCAGCGCGAAGCGGCGCGCCTCGGGCCGGCTCGGCAGCCCCACGATCACGTTGCCGATGCGGCGGCGAAACTCCCAGCACACGGCGAGAATCGCGCCGAGCTGGATCACGACATCGAAGGTCTTCGCGTGCTCGTCGGAGAAATCCAGCAGACTGCCGACGACAATCAAATGCCCGGTGCTCGACACCGGCAAGAACTCCGTCAAACCCTCGACCACGCCGAGAATCAGCGCCTTGCAAGCCAGTAACCAATCCATCCGTGCCCCTTATCGCGGTAGGTTGTCACAACGAAATGGGCCCGCACGGTCATGACTGGCATGCGCGGCCCACGTGGCCGCGCGTGCCAGTCATCTTTCGACGATCTGCACGCGTATGCCGTTTGTAAGGATCGTGATTGTACCGGGTTCGTAGTTGACGCCGGCAAATTGCAGTTGCTCGGGCTTGAACGTGTAGATCGGATAGTTGGTCAGCAATTGGGTCGCGAGCAGCGCCGCGGCCGCGTTGATCTGCTGCGTGTACATCTGCGCCTCGCCGCTCACGCTGACGTTGTCGACACTCGGCGACTTGAGGATCACCGAACGGCTCGCCGCGTCGTATGCAAGTTCACTCGACAGCGTGAACACGCCATCGACCGGCTGCCGCAGGAACGGACTCGCGAAACGCGCGTCGAGCTTTACCTGCACGCGGTTCGCATCGGGCAGCATGCCCACCACCGGATTGCTCAGCGCGACATCGAACACCTGCGACACCGTGCGCTGATACGGGAACTTGCGCTGCACGGCCTCCTGCACCTGCTTCTGCGAGAACGTGTAGTGCGACGGCATGAACGGAAACGTCGGGCTCGCGCAAGCCGCGAGCGACACAGTGATGCCAAGCACGCTGCAGCCGGTCAGCGCAGCGCGCAGAAAGCGGCGCCGGGCCGGCGCTGCGGGTCGAGTCATGCGAAATCTCCTGTGGAAGCCCTTGCGGACATCGGCTTGCGTTGACGGGTGTGGTCAGCGACGGCGTTTACCACATGCCGTGCGTCATGGATGGGATGCCGGTTGTGTTTGCGCCTCGAGTTGCGTGAGCCACGCGAGCGCTTCGCCGCGATTCGCGCCGCACATCTCGAGTTGCGGCTGCAGACCCGAGCAGCATGCGGGCCGCTCCGGCCGGCCGAAGATCGCGCAGCGCAGATCGTCGCCGAGTTGCACGCAGCGCACGCCCGCCGGCTTGCCGTTCGGCATGCCTGGAATCGGGCTCGAAATCGACGGCGCGATACAGCACGCGCCGCAATCGGGACGGCACGCGTGAGCGTCCACCCATGCACCGTTCAACCTTTGATCCACGTCATCTTTCCTGAACTCAAACCTTGGCAACGTATTGCCAGACCCGCATTGTGCCACTGCCTGTCCGTGTGACCTTTTTACACAATCGGGTGCCGCGGGCACGCACGTAAACTCGAAGCTGCTGACTGACCATGACACGCGGCACGCTGCGAGAGCCGCCCACCGTCCGACACCGCTCATGTCCCAAACCGACGCCCTGTTCCGCCCCGACCTGCTCGCGCGCTACAGCGCGAACGGTCCCCGGTATACGTCCTATCCGACCGCGCCGCAGTTCCGCGAATCGTTCGACACCGCCGACTATCACCGCGCCGCCGCCGACCCGGGTGCCGCGTCGACCGATCTGTCTCTGTACTTCCACATTCCGTTTTGCGACACCGTGTGCTTCTACTGCGGCTGCAACAAGGTCGTGACGAGAAATCGCGCGCATGCGCGCCCGTACCTTGAGCGGCTCAAACGCGAAATCGGTTTGCAGGCCGCGTGTTTCGATACGCAGCGGCCCGTCTCGCAATTGCATTGGGGCGGCGGCACGCCGACGTTTTTGTCGCATGACGAGATGGCCGAGCTGATGGCCGCGACGCGCGAGCACTTCAAACTTCTGTCCGACGATCGAGCCGAATATTCGATCGAGGTCGATCCGCGCGAGGCGTCGCCCGACACGGTCGCGTTTCTGCGCCGCCTCGGCTTCAACCGGCTGAGCCTGGGCGTGCAGGACTTCGATCCGCGCGTGCAGCAGGCGATCAATCGCATCCAGCCGTTCGAGATGACCGCATCGGTGATGCAGGCGGCGCGCACGTACGGTTTTCATTCGATCGGCGTCGATCTGATTTACGGGCTGCCGCATCAAACCGTCGCGAGCTTCAGCCGCACGCTCGACACGATGCTCGAACTGGCGCCGGACCGGCTGTCGGTGTTCGCGTATGCGCACATGCCGCAGCTCTTCAAGATGCAGCGCCAGATGGATCCCGCGACGCTGCCGTCGAGCGAGGAGCGGCTGGCTCTGCTGCAACGGGTCGTCGAACGGCTGACTGAAGCGGGCTATGTGTACATCGGCATGGATCACTTCGCGCTGCCCACCGACGAGCTCGCTCGCGCGCAGGCGCAGCGCACGCTGCATCGCAATTTCCAGGGCTATAGCACGCGGGCCGAGTGCGATCTGATCGGTTTTGGCGCCTCGTCGATCGGCAAGGTCGGCGACGTGTACGCGCAGAACGCGCGAGAGCTGCCCGCTTACACCGACTCGATCGATGCGGGCCGGCTCGCGATCGCGCGCGGCATCCGCCTGTCCGCCGACGACCGTCTGCGGCGCGACGTGATCACGCAGCTGATGTGCAACCTCGAACTGCGCTTCGACGAATTCGAAGCGGCGTACGGCATCCACTTCGCCGACACGTTCGCGCCGGAACTCTCGCGTCTGCGTTCATTCGAGGACGACGGGCTGATCTCGCTCGGCGCACGCAAGCTCGAAGTGCGAATGGCCGGCCGCATGCTCGTGCGCAATCTCGCGATGGTATTTGACCGCTATCTGGGCGAGCAGACGCTCACACGATTCTCGCGCACGGTCTGAGCACCGCTCGCCGCGAACGCGCTGCGGCGGGTGAAGGCAATCGACTTGCCCGTCTACCGATTTTCGGCCATAATCTGCGTCTTCCTCGCGCGCTGAACTCCCGATGCGCGCGCTGCAGTATCTGCCCAGGTGGTGAAATTGGTAGACGCAGGGGACTCAAAATCCCCCGCCGCAAGGCGTGCCGGTTCGATTCCGGCCCTGGGCACCAAACACTCTTCAACCGGTTTCAACGGTTCATCACGAAGCCCCGACAGCTATCGCTGAGCGGGGCTTTTGTTTGCTGCAGTCTCCAAGGGTTCACCAGCGATTACAACCCCCACCAGGGGGTCATTTCGGGGGTTGCCAAGATTCAAGCGCCCGTCGGATGGAAAACGCCCCCAGCAGCGGCGCGACAACCGGAGACGCAAACATGGCGCTGACCGATGTCACGATCCGTAACACGAAGCCGGGTAAAAAACAGCAGAAGCTGTACAACGGTGGCGGCCTGCTGCTTGTCACGCCAACGGGCAGCAAGCGATGGATTTTCAAGTACCGTTTCGCCGGAAAGGAAAAGAGCCTCGCACTTGGCGTCTATCCAGACGTGCCGCTTGCCGATGCCCGCAAGCGTCGGGACGACGCCCGCGAAAAACTGGCAGCAAAACATTGATCCCGGGGAAGCCAAAAAGGCCGGAAACGCGCCGCCCGCCTTGCTGCTGCCAATTCATTCAAAGCCGTTGCGCTCGCCTGGATGGAAGAGCGCGGTCAGTCCGTTGAAAGCGGGTCGATATCGCTGGGCCGATTACCTTGACCGGATCAAGGCCGGGGCCGAAGTCATTCCGATCAAAGGCGGGACGGTCGCCTTACTACCTCAGCGGGACAACCATTTGGAACAGCGCCGCCCGATGATGGAAGCGTGGGCCGTGTATGTTTGCGGCATAGAGGATTAGTTCAGAAGTGCGGCCCATAACACTCGCGCTGTGCCTTACAAGCTCGCACAAAAAAGCCGACTCGCGAGGATCGGCTTGTGCATTCGAGCGAGGCTCTATCGATATTCATCAATCTCAACCGTGCCGCCCATGGCTTCCATCATGGTGCGAATATCGTCGGGCACATCAGGCACGCGGTCGCCGCTCTCGTTGTACCAGTAACAGAAGAAGCGCATCCGAAGTCCCTTGTCTGCGAGCAGTTGGCCAAGTTCCGCTCTCGGCAGATTCAGGCGCCCAATCAGGTAACGCAAATGCGGCTCAAGTGAATCGCTACGAACTGCGCCCTCACTGCGCACGCCCCAAAGGCCAACGCGGCCCGGCGCGCTGCTCGGTCGCCCAGACGGTGTGGTGAACGGCTGTCCCTTGGTAATCGCTGTATCCGGCTTGATGTCGAAATACGCCGTCCAAAAGGCTGGCTCCAATGAGTCGCCAGATATGTAAAAGGTCGCGTGCGCAAGTTGGTGATCTGCCATTGGAGCGGCCTCAGTTTGCCCAGTCATGAAAATTTCCGATGTGGTTACCATTAAAGTACACGTCGCCGTTGTCATGCCAGATGACGTTATCGGCTGGCCCCAAGCCATTGCCTGGCTTGAACCTGTGCAAGATAGCCCCAAACGTCTTGCGGTCATACCCCAGCATCTTCGCCGCGTAGTTTGGGTTGTTCGTGCTCGCGGCGAGTTCAACCACATCGCCGCTCAACGCATCAGGCACATACTCAAACGGCTGCGCGTCGCCGAGCAGCGTTGATGCGCCTCTATCGCTAGCTCTGGCTGCGCGGGCAGCGTTCAGTTGGGTTTGCCAGGTGGCCGGATCATACTGGACGGACAAAATGGGTTCGCCGTCCGGGTGACTGCCTGTCCTCGCTACGGGATTCATTAACGGCGTGCTGCTGTACGGTGACGGAAACAGGCCGTGACGCGGACCTTTAACGGCAAGCAGTTTGCCCCGGCGAACCTCTTCGAGAAGCGCAACGATGACCCACCAGCCATCGGCGTCAGGATCGCGGTCCCGGACCCTATGAAAAAACAGCCAGCTGCGGCCAATGAGATTCCTGACCAGCTTCCGGTCCTCCTCCCACTTCCTGCGATTCAGTGCGGCGATAGCAAGAAATTCCCGCGTCTCCGCCCTGGCCCTCTCAAGGTCTGCGGCCTTGCCGAGGCACGCTTTATAGTGCCGTTCGTCGCAGATGACATAACAGCCACCCGGTGGCCGCTGGCAGAACAGCTCTACGGAGTGCATTTCAAGTACGGACAGGGACATAGGTGTGTCGATGGTCTATCTGAAGGCGCTGCCGGGGTTGACAGCAGTCAGATGATTACCGTGCGACAGGCAGTCCGTACATGGGCGACAGCCCAAAATCTCCACGGCTCTCGACGAAACGGAAAAAAGCGCCCGCAGGAACATTGCGGTTTTTCGCACCCGTAGCGCGGATGCTCGCGGGCAGCGACCGTACCGCTGGTCTATGACCTTTCCAGCCGCTGGCCGCACTCGCGCAGCAGATCATTCGCCCGAAGCCGCTGTTCGCGCCAATACGGCGCGTACGTCCGCGAGCGCATCCTCGAAGAGACCAAAAATCGACACCTGCGCAACCGTTGCCGCTTTGGAGAAAGTCGAATGCCCGTTGTGGGTCGGGCGCTGCCCGTCATGGCAAGTAGCCAGCGGCCAGGAGCGGCGACAATGCATCTGCGCAGTCGCCAGGAAATTTGATTTGAGTCGCCGCCCCCTCGCTCCCTTTATAATCCGGCATGACTCCCTCCACTCCCCACGCAGCAACCCGACGAGCGGAACCGCCCACGCGATTCATCGGTTCGCCGATTCCGCACACCTCGGCGACCCATTCGCCTTCCACGCATTTCGAACGCACGCGCCACGAGCCGCACTGGTCGGTCGTATGAAAATACCCAAACGGCTTGCACCGCTTCTTGACGAAGGACTCATCGACGAAGTGATCGGCCAGTTGATGAGCGGCAAGGAAGCAACCGTCTACGTCGTGCGCAGCGGCGACTCGATGCGGTGTGCAAAGGTCTACAAGGACGCGAAGCAGCGCAGTTTCCGGCAAGCCGCATCGTATCGGGACGGCCGCAAGGTCAAGAACAGCCGGCAGGCGCGTGCGATGGAAAAAGGTACTCGCTATGGGCGCCAGATGCAGGAGGAGTTGTGGCAAAACGCCGAAGTCGACGCACTGTTCCGACTTGCCGACGGGGGCGTGCGAGTGCCGCAACCCTATATCTGTACCGATGGGGTGTTACTGATGGAACTGGTGGTCGACGCAACGGGTGACGTCGCGCCACGCCTCAACGACGTCCATCTGACTGAAGCGCGCGCCCTTGAACTGCACGCCCTGCTGCTCAACCAGGTTGTCCGCATGCTCTGCGCGGGTGTGATTCACGGCGACCTGTCCGAATACAACATCCTGCTGGCGGCTGATGGACCGGTGATCATCGATCTGCCTCAGGCCATCGACGCCGCCGCCAACAACGAAGCCGCCTCGATGCTCAAGCGTGACGTCGACAACCTCGCTGCGTACTTCGGACGGTTTGCACCGCAAATTCTCGGCGCGGATTACGGAACGGAGATCTGGGCGCTGTTCGAAGCAGGCGAGCTGCATGTCGAGGTCAAACTGACCGGCCGCATCGAGCTCGACACGCGACCAGTCGACCTCGACAGCGTGCTGCAGGAACTCGAAGAGACACGTCTTGACGAAGACGCGCGAGTGCGGCGACAGCAGGAACTGAGCGCGAACTGATAACCCGTGCTCGATGTACCCCGAAAGGTGCCCCGAAACAAGGTCTTCGACGAATGTTGCACCGGGAACCGGTTGCGCACCGTCAGAATAGTCGAGTTCGGCCAGTTTTCGTCGCTGGACCGAGCGTCGCGTTCGGTTGCCGCGCCACCGCAAATCCGTCCATGTCAGTGGCGATCGCGCAACGCGGCGCCGTGCGCATGAAGCGGATGATTGACGATCTTCTCGTCTTCACGCATACCCGCCTGGGTGACGCGCTTCCAGTGGACTTCACGTCGCGGGACATCGGGCGTATCTGCAACGATGCGGCAGATGAGGTACGCGCTTCGTATCCGGATGCACGGATCGACGTGCGCGTGACGGGCGAGACTGCCGGCAAGTGAGACCGCGCCCGCATCGGCCAACTGCTGATCAACCTGCTTGTGAACGCAGTCCAGCACGGTGCAGGGAATATAAGCGTGGATGCTCTCGGTCATGGTGGGCAGTTGACTCTCGTCGTGTCGAACGAAGGCAACCCGATACCAGCGGCCGCCCTGCCGATGCTCTTTGATCCATCGACACGGGCCAGCCGCCCGCCGAGGCAAAGCGGACCCTCCTCGAGTATGGGCCTGGGCCTTTACATCAGCCGGTGCATCGCACATGCGCACAACGGCACCATACAGGCCCGGTCGAAAGACGGCAGGACGACCTTCACGGTCCAGATCCCCCGTTTTCCGTCGCACGTGCTCTGACCGGAACGGCCTTGCGCCCCGGAGTTTCACGCCGGAGCTTGTTGCGCTTCGTCATGCCATTCCAGATCGCTCGCCGAGTCGGTCCCGTGCGTCGAACGGCCGCTGTACTCAAAAAGCTGACTCGGGGCGTGATATGGATAGTGGATCGGCTAACAGCCATCGGCGCGTTAGCGACCGTCGCCAATGCGGGCCCATGCGAGCCTGTCTGACCGCATTTTGATGTATGCCGGATCAGAGGACAGCGCGGGAGAGAGTTCACTCCAGGTTAACTCGGAAGGCGGCCCAAGATAAAGGATGGCGTCGAACTGCTCCTGCATCACAGGAGAGCGGACAGGATCGACATATATCTCCACCATGACGTCGTCGTGCCTAGTGAACATGGCGTGCGGATAATACGATCGAAAGCTCGCCTCTCCGAGCGGAGTGCCGAAAATGAGCGCAAGACTTGGCGTCAGCCAGGAGCTGACGTCGGACTGTAAAGTCGCCGGATCACCAAACACCGGGGTCCAAACAGAATAGACTTTGACGCCTTGGCTTTCCAGCAACGAAACGATGGTATTCGGCAACGGGTTGAATCGTTGCTCTGCCTTCTCTGGGAATTTCAATTGCCAGTACAGGTTCTTGCGCAAAAGGTGCATGCCGCCATAGACGACCAAAGCGCGGCGCTGCCTGGCCAGCACTTCACGTTGGATAATTTCAACCGCACAGGTGTTGCGGTCGCCCATGGCGTTCCAAGCCTTATCGAGATCGTCGGCGCTATTGATTTTCGACCAATCTATCGGCGGATCGCCTAACAAGACGCGAATCTGACGGTCTTTAGGGAGCGAGGCATTCACATCGCGGACTTCACGAAAAAGCCCTTCAAAGACAGGACGATCCCACACATCGTGGGGCTGCGTAGTGTTTTGCCAAGCTTGGCGGAGTTGATTTTCGGGTACGTCATCCCCCGCAACGAACCGGTCCATCATCTCCTGATAAAGAGAATTGCCACTTTCAACTACGATGTCGTTCACGATGTAAGCAAATCGCGGGTCCCGGATCAGCGAAACCCGAAAAGCATATGCTTGCTCACAGCCGTGGCCGCCGTCGCAAAGCGCGACGACATCGTGGGATTTGAAAGCGTCAAGAATGGCGGCGATCGGATCAATCGGACTTGCAGCTATTGTCATCGTGTGGGCTCCATCACTCTGGCGGCGAACGTTACGAATCGTTGACCAAGCATTTATGACGGTCGGACAGGCGGCAGGGTTCTGCGTGAGGCATTTGGTTGGGTGTCTGGGTCCAATCAACGCGACCTTCTTTTGTGGGTCGACATGAGCCGGATGCCTTAAGCGGAAGTCAGCTCGAACGCGCCCTCCCGATCTCACCCGCCAGTGCATTCCCCAATACAGCTCCTGTCGATGATGATGGGCCGCGCGGTTTAATCGGCGATCGGCTCTTCATGCTCCATCGTATCGGCGGAATCAGCATTCTCGACCCGAGTCAAAACGAACTCGGCGACCGAGTTCCAGTGCCTCAATGCGGCCACGCGCCCGTTTTCCATCACGAACTCGAATGTCCTTTGTGGCCATTTCGGGTTGCGAAACTGAAGACCCTTGAGCGGAGTTAAAACTTCCGCAGGAGCCTCTGGAAAGTGCAGCATGAGCTGGTTGTCGCGCCGCAGCTTGATCGCGCACCTGGCGCCGAAAGCAGCCTGGTACGTGCCGGTAAGCTGCTTGAGCACACCTGGCGCAGGCGCGTCCGGAATCCGGACGAACACGGCATCCGTCGCGTCGAGCCACAAACTGACGCGGTCGATATCGCCGAGTGGACTGGTCAGAAACGACATGGACCACGCGCCTTCGGCCTCGTCATCGTCGGTATCGAACCGGTCGTAGTGGTAATGATGCAATGGCAGCTTCGTTTGACGGAAACGAAACTGAAGCTGGAAATCGTTGAGCGAGATATGTAGTTGCCCGTAGGCAGGATGCTCGTAGCGACCCACGTAGTCTGCGAGATCGTGTGAGGGCCGCGTGTCTGGAATTGCGCTTGGCCTTACCCGTTCGCGCGACTCGCGCATGTTCTGCTTTGCTTTCAAATGGAACTCGCGCAATGCGTCCATCGAACTCGACTCACCCAGTCCCAGCAGGCGGTCGTAGACGTTGTAGCCGACGGCATTTCGCAGCATCGAGCAGTGGTCCCCGATCACGAACACGACTACGCCCAATTTCTCGCTCGGTAAATACGAGACCTGCGAATGGAAGGCGCGGAGATCGCCGCCATGACTCGCAAGCAGATGTCCCCGATACGAAGAGGTTTGCCGGCCCATCCCATAGATTGAATTAATCTCCGGCTCAAAACCAAGGACGTCGCCCAGCGGGTCCGGAAATGCGAGCCCAGGCGCCAAAGTAGCCTGCAGTATCTGCTCCGGAATCACCTTCTTTCCGGCCATCACCCCGTTGTTTATCAACACGGCCAGCCAGCGACTCATATCATCGAGGCTAGAGACGATGCTCCCCGCTGGACTCGACCAGTTCAACTCCGGATACGGTGTCTGCCAGAGCGCCTCACTATCGCGCCTCTCCGTGAACGGTACCGCGTGATTCGGATGAGCCAGCATGTCGGCAATGGTGAAAGCAGTCTGGGGCATACCCACAGGACTCAGAACCTCGTCGCGGACGAATTGATCCCACGACTTGCCGCTTAGCAACTCGATGATGTGGCCCACAGCCTCGTACATCATATTGTTGTAGATAAGCTTCGATCGAAATGGAGCGATAGGCTTCATGAATCGGATCCGGTCGAATAGTTCCTTCTTTGAGAACTCGGCTCTATGCAGGATCATGTCGTACCGGGGCACGCCGGTACGATGACCGAGCATATCGCGTAGTGTCACCGCGGCATCGAGCGACTTGTCGTAAAAGCGCAAACTCGGGACAACATCGCGGATCGGCTGATCGAAGGTCAGCACGCCCTTTTCGACTAGAATTCCGGCGGCAATGGCCGTAAATAACTTGGTGTTCGATGCGATAGGAAACAAAGTTGACGATAAAAACGGCAGTCTGTTTGCATAGTCACGATAACCGTAGCCTCTCGTGAAGATGACTTTTTCGTCTTTCACAATACAGACGCCTATGCCGGGTGCATTCCATTCATGCACCTGTGCTTCTATGTAATCGTCGAAATCGCCCAGATCGCTTAGCATCTACCGTCCTTTGATTCGAAGGTCAGTGAAGACTGGAGCAAGTCAAAAACCGCAAGAAATTCTACAGGGAACAATAAAAAGCATTCGATTAGTGAATCGCTAATGCCACGACTGCGTTCCTGAACGAACGGCCGTTATGGAGAAAATTGAACGACCCTTGCGGGTCGGGTATCGCCCATCGAGGTTGGCGCAGACTGATTTTCTCTTCACTTGAAAGGAGAGTCGAAATGGACGCGATCATCGTCGGCAACGTGCCGCGCGTGCCGTGGAACAATGACAAGCTAACCGGGCAGAAGTCGCCGCTGAAGCTCAAGGAGATTTGGGCCATTCGGATTCGCCTGCAATTGGGGGCGAAAACCCGTGATCTGGCGATGTGCAATCTGGCGATCGACAGCAAACTTCGAGCGTGCGACCTGACAAAACTTCGAGTCCGCGATGTCTGTCTGGGCACACGTAGCGCCCCGGGCGACCGTTATGCAACAGAAAACGCAGCGGCCGGTGCAATTCGAGATCACCGAGCAAACGCGGCATAGCGTGGGAAGCTGGATCAAGGCAGCAGCTCTGTGTCCTTCAGATTTCCTGGTCCCGGGGCGAATACACGCACGCTGTCCGGTCAGGATGAGACATTCGACACACGTTTCTGATTCGTCGACAATCGGTGAATATAGACAAACCTCGACGGAAGACTTGAGATGATGCTGCGGCCGACAGAAATCCAAATTGAATCAACCCGGCTCTTGATCAAACCGTTCTCGGCCAACGACGCGGATGCTGCGTTCTCGTTCATCACCCCTTCGCTCACCCGTCACATGGCGCGGGAGCCGCCTGCATCCCGGCAGGATTTTGATGGTGTTTGGCGGTCCTGGGTGCCGTCGATTGACGATGGGTCAGACTATGTGTTCGCGATACGTCAACGCGCCGACGGGAGTTTCCTTGGGTTAGCCGGGCTTCACCGCGTCCGCACCGAGAGCCCGGAACTCGGTATCTGGATTCGTGAAGATCGTCATCGAAATGGGTTTGGTTGTGAAGCTGTGACCCTTGTTGCACACTGGGCAACGCGAACCATTGGTTGTGAAAGCTTTACCTATCCGGTTGCCGAAGAGAACCGTCCCAGCCGGCGCATCGCCGAATCGCTAGGCGGCGTCATTGTGGAAAGCCGCGCGACGCCAAAGTACAAGTCTGTGGTTTACAGAATTCCTCGCCGGCCAGTCGCAAGCGAGGTATAGGCGATTCTGCCTGTGGACTGGCTTCCGTCGGGCAAGATCGGTCAGTCAAGGTCAACGCCCAGATCGTCAACTGCATGCGTGTCGGTCGACGCGAGTATTAGCGACCCGATAACGATGAACTGCTCCAGCGTTCATACAATGCTGCGATATCCGTGGCACAGAGCAACTTCATCGACTTGCCGATCTCGTCCAGCGGCCAGTCCCACCAGTTCATCTCGAGGAGCATCCCGATCTCATCGTCCGAAAAGCGCTTTCGGATCGGCTTTGCCGGATTCCCTCCGATGATCGTATAGGGTTCAACGTCCTTCGTGACAACGGCGCAACTCCCGATCACGGCACCGTGACCGATGTGAACACCTGGCATGATCATCGCTTCGGAACCGATCCAGACGTCATTCCCGACAACCGTATCGCCGGCGGGTTCGAATGCATCGCAGGCGTCAGCAAACGCCGGTTCTTCCGTCATGTAGAAGAAGGGAAATGTGGTTACCCAATCGTTCCGGTGCCCCTGGTTGCCCGCCATCATGAACGTCGCACCACTTCCGATAGAGCAGAAGCTACCGATGATCAGCCGGTCGACACCTGTGCGGTCTGGCAACAGGTAGCGTGCACAGTCATCAAAGGAGTGTCCGTGATAGTAGCCAGAGTAGTAGCTGTAACGCCCCACGATGATGTTGGGATTGGTTACCTGCTCTGAAAGCGGCTTCCCCTTGAAGGGGCTGTCGAAGTAATTCTTCATCAAGGGACCACGCTGTAGTCTGGGGCGCGTTTATCGTTCGAGCACGCAGGTTACGAGCCGCTGCGTAAATTCGCGACAATCAGAGAGAATTCCGGTCGCTCACGGCGCAGCGTCAAGTTCACATCCTGGCGTCAGCGAGTGGCCATCTACGCCCGACGATCACTTTCGAGCAGCCCGTACAGCGCGCTATCCGACACCTCATCGCCAACTATCCAGCGATCACGCAACAACCCTTCGCGGACAAATCCGAGCCGTTCGAGAAGAAGCGCCGAGGCTACATTTCGTGGGTCGATATCCGCCTCAATCCGGCGTAAATTCAGCGTGCCGAACGCGTGCTCGATCAGCGCGGAAACCGCCTCACTCATATATCCGTTTCCCCAATGCTTGCGTTGCAGACCAAAGCCTATCTCCGCGCGTCGGCATTGCTCGTCTGCATGAAAGAGAGCGCAATCACCGAGCACTTCGCCGGTTGTCTGCAACTCGACTGCACAGATGAAGTCCTGGCCGCCAGCTGACGTCTTCAATTTACGTGCGACTCGATCCGTTGCCTGATCCAGGGACGTCATCGCCGGAAACGAAAAATAGCGCATCGCATCCGCGTCCGACCAGATCGCGAACAGTGGTTGCGCGTCTTCATGACGAAGCGGCCGCAGAACGAGGCGTGGGGTAGTCAGCGTGACGGGCTCGAATAATGGCATGACGGGGGCGGGGCACCGGAAATAGATGACCCCATTAGAACATGTGGGCCGAGAGCCAACAACCGCACGCATCGAACCGCGTGGCGGCACAGCCTTTGTGCAGCCACTTTCGCGATTTACCTCTGTCGCTTACGGGTCGCGTGCTGCCGGTGATGACACGGCACTTGTCGATCGCACAACGATTGGCAAGGTTCGGCCACGAACGCTCCTTCGCAGTCGAATGGCGAACGTCTGCTGATGAGCGACGAGTCGCCACTTGGCGAAGCAAAGGCGACTGACGATTCGTCGGACGAGCCGGCTTCATTTTCAAGCACTGTGCGCGGCGGCTCAGATTTCGATGGCCATTCTGGCCGATAGCGCCGTCCGCTGGAACAGCCGTCCCTGTGCTTCTCGCCATGCCAGTGCTTCCGCAATGGCGAGTTAGCCGCTAAAGCGGTTTGGGTATCGCTGGAAGTCACTTCCAGACAAAAATGGTTATCGCTTCTCACACCAACGCGCGGTTCGCTCGTGTGCATGCGCTCATGCGGACCGATGCGGTCGAAAAAAGTCGACCGGGTTAGGGTCGGCTAAAGATTCCGGCTTCAGAGGGCCACGCCGGAACTTGAGAGGAGTCGGCGGGCAGGGGCACATCGTCCATCAGTGACATGGCCTCTTCAATGCCCTGCCAGAATGACCCGGCGATCCCGGCGCGCTGTAACGTCGTCAGGTGGGGCAAGGCTGCATCGAGAAACCTGCCCAGGACCATCGCCCGCGCGACAAGCGCGCTCACTGTCTTCGTGTTGGCGGTCACGAGCCTGCTGATTCGTTCGAATGCGTCGTTCGCATGGTCCAATTTTCAGATCCGCTCAGAATGCCTGCCAGTCCTCAGCACTGGTGCCGGACGAAGCCAGTGTGTTCCTCTTCGGGGTAGTGAGGGGCGCCGTCTCTCGCCTTGTCAACGCGGCAGGATGGGACGTGAGAACCTTCGGTGCCGGCCGACGCGGTTCGCTCGGCGGGGCAATCACTCGTGACGCGGATGCCCTCCCGTCGTCGACCTTGAAGACGGCCACTGCGTCACGCAACCCTTGGGCCTGCTGGGCCATCGATTGCGCCGCTGCCGAGGCTTCCTCGACCAGCGCGGCGTTCTGCTGGGTCGCCTCGTCCATCTGGGTGACGGCCGTATTGACCTGCCCGATGCCGGTGCTCTGTTCTTCCGATGCTGCCGCGATCTCGCTCATGATGTCGGTCACGCGCTGCACCGACTGAACAATTTCCTTAATCGTGCTACCAGCTTCCTCAACGAGCTTCGAGCCGGCATCTACCCGGGTCACCGATTCGCCGATCAACTCCTTAATCTCTTTGGCCGCCGTGGCGCTGCGCTGAGCGAGCGTGCGGACCTCGCCGGCCACGACGGCAAAACCCCGCCCCTGTTCGCCGGCGCGGGCCGCCTCGACCGCGGCATTGAGCGCGAGGATGTTGGTCTGGAACGCGATGCCTTCAATCACGCTGATGATCTCGGTCACCTTGGCTGAGCTGTCGGAGATCCCGTGCATCGTCTCGACCACGCGTCCGATCACTTCCCCGCCGCGTTGCGCGATACCCGACGCCGTACTGGCCAGCGCGGTCGCCTGCTTCGCGTTGTCGGCGTTCTGGCGGACCGTTGCCGTCAGCTCTTCCATGCTCGAGGCGGTTTCCTCGAGGGATGCGGCCTGCTCTTCCGTGCGCTGCGACAGATCGGTGGTGCCCTGCGCGATTTCGCCTGCGGCGACCGAGATCGACTCGCTGGAGGTCTTGATGCCCTGCACGATGGCCGTCAGCCTGTCCCGCATTTCAGCGAGCGAGCTCATGAGACTAACGCCACCCGAGAACGGTACCTTGACGTCGACCAGGAGATTACCTCTCGCAATTTCCTGTGCGACAGCCGCTGCAACTGCGGGGTCTCCACCAAGTGAGCGACTCACGCTGCGGATGAGTAGCAGCATGACTCCCGACAGCAAGAAACCAACTAAAATTACGGAAGCCAAGCCTTTTATCAGGTCGCGTTCAAACGTTGTGTCAATATCGTCAACGTAGGCACCTGTATATACATGCCAGTCCCACGTCGGCAGATAGGCGCTGTACACCAGCTTATCAACCGGTTTCGTCTGCCCGGGATGTGGCCATTGATACTGCGTCAGGTGATTCGCTCCGGGGTCATTGCTTCTTATGACCTCGAGTGCGACGTGCTTCCCGTTCGGATCAGTCGAGCCGGCGGCGCTCTGATTCTCGAGTTTTGGGTTTGTCGGATTCAGGATTCTGACCGCGTTCGAGTCGTAGATTCCAAAATAACCGCTGCCATCGGCACCATATCGCATCGCCCTAAGCTCCGAAATTGCATTGGATTTCGCGTCCGACTGCGAGATGGCGCCTGAATCAGCGAGCTGCTTCCAGCGCTCAGCGGCGCTCATTGCAGTCTCGACCTCTTGTTGCAGGGCGACTTTGCGTCCCTCCATTAGTGACATCCTGTTGAGCCCTGACTCGGTACCTGCGACCGCCAGAAGGCCGAGAATCAATAAGGCCATCATGGCCCGCAGATTGGCGTTCAGTGTCCGTACTCCCATGTTTTTCTCCGTAGGACCGGTTGACATCATATGTTGCATGGAATAACGTTCATGCAACATTCGTTTACCGGTTATCGACTGAACTGCACAATACTTAAGAGTTTCTGAACGTTTCGCGATCGCCATGACGGACGCACTGGTGAGCCTTGCTACGGCAGGACTCTTGGCGGTCTCAAGAGTCAAGTGCAACGTTTAGCTAATCCGGCTTTCTCTAACTCTTTAGCCATTGCTTCCTCGGGGGAGTCCCAGCCGAGCGTCTGGCGAGGCCGCCCGTTGAGCAATTTGGCGATGTCATTGAGTTGGGTCTGCGAGAGCGTCGAAAGGCCCGTGCCCTTTGGCAGAAACTGACGCAGCAAGCCGTTGCTGTTCTCATTGCTGCGGCGCTGCCAGGGCGCGTGCGGATCAGCAAACCAGATATCGATATTGAGCCGCCTGGAGAGGCTCGACATGGCAGGCCATTTCCATTCCCCGATCGTAGGGCGGGCTCTCGCGAAGAAAGGCCGGCAACTTCTTCATTTGCCGCGAGAAGCCTTCCAGCGCATCCTTGGCCGTACAGCCATCCATGCGGCACAGAATCACGAAGCGCGTCTTGCGTTCGACCAGCGTGCCCACGGCGGAACGATTAAACGCACCCTCGATGAAGTCGCCCTCCCAGTGCCCCGGCAACAACCGTTGCTCGATCTGCTCGGGGCGATATTGGATGCGCAAATCCTCGGGAACATAGCTGCCGCCAGCAAGCGTCGTGCGCCGATTTCCGCGCGCCGGTTTTTCCTGGCGCAAGGCTGCGATCATGGCCGGTTTCAGCGAGCCACGTGCATAGGTGTAAATGGCAGCGTAGACCGTCTCGTGGCTGACGTGCTGACTTGGGTCGTCTGGATACATGGCCCGCAGTTTCGCAGCGATTTGCTGCGACGACCAGCGCCAGTAGATCAAGCGATCATGCACATGCCGATAAAGCGCGCTGCCTTCGATCAACTTGCGCGGCCGCACACAGCGCCGACGACGTCGAAGCGCTGCGCCCCAGCAGCCCTGCAATAGTTCTTATGCTGCCGCCCTTTCGATTTTCAATCATGATCGCCGCGCGTTCTTCCGCACTCAAATGCTTGCCCGCGGAATATCATTCGGCGATGCTCGAACTCACCAATGCCATCCTCGCCACACTCGGCCACGGATCGTCCGGGCGGGACCGACCATTGATCGGCCCAAGTCGGGCCTCGCCCCTTTGAGCGAGCCGGAACGGCCGCTTTTGAATGGGATGAAGACGTTCTCAAAAATTCGCCGAAGGGCTGGAACGGGTCGAACTCGCCCGACTGTAATATGCCCGGTTCGCCGATAAGCTTTCGCTCGCTCATTCCGGCAAATACGCACGCCCGGTGGTATTTTTGGTGGTATCCGTACCGGCAAAATTCCTCAAACCCGCTCAAGCAAAGCGATAGCAGGGGGTTTTTCATTCCGGCCCTGCCATCAAACAATCTTCCCGATTCCCAATCGTCAGGAAGACATCGCCAGTCGCATCTCCCATCACGAACCCTTTAGCCACACCGGGATCATTCATCCAGGCTGGTAAGCACGCCCTCGCCGCCTCACTCCCGACGGTGGAAAGTACCTTGCGACACAGAGCCCGTAAATGATCAGCGCCGCGACCGTGTAGGACACGAATCGCGCCGCAAAGAACAGCAAGACTACGACGATCGCGGCCAGCAGCATTTCCAGTCTCGGACCGAGCGCCGACAGCTGCCCGCCGCGCGCTTCGAAGGCGGTCCCCAGCAAAATCAGCAACGGGATCAACGCGAGCACCATGTGGATCGGCTCGAGGATCGGATAAGCCACGAGCATCGTCATCGACGCGAGCGCGTAGTCGATGCGGCTGTCCCGATGGCGGCGAAACACCAGATACGCGGACAGCAGGCAAGCAGCCAGCACCAACGCATGCGAAGCAATCGACAGCAACGTACCGGACACCGGCATGCCGATCGTCGCCGATAGCGTCTGCAGAGCGCCCCTCACGGCATTGTTCATCGGCGCGCCCCCACCGCTCATCGCCAGTGCCATGCCGTTCAGGCGCGGCATGTCCGACACGAAGTAGTGCCACAAAACGTCGAAGCCGAGGCGCGCTCCGGTGATCAACGTCAACGCAATCGCAACGACGCTCGCCATCACGAACGTCCGCCATTCGCGACGCAGCAACAGCAGGCCGGCGACGGCCACGGGCGTGAGCTTGATCGCGATCGCAAAGCCAAGAAAGAGTCCAGCGGCATAACCTTTGCCACGCTCGATCAGCGCGAAAGTCGCAATCAACAGGAAGAACAGCAGTTCGTTCGATTGGCCGTCGTAGGTATCTTCGACGAGCGGAAAGCTCAGCAGCGCGACCGCCACCAGCAGCAGATTCACGCTGCGCTCCGTGCCGCGGTACGCCATCGTGACGACGAGATACAAAGCCACCGAGAACAACACGATCGACGCACTCGCCCAGACGATTTTCGCGGCGAGCGGCGTCAGCAGCGCGAGCGGCGCAAACACCAGCGCGAACTGCGGCGGGTAGGCGTAGAAGATGTCGTCGCCCGTCGAGCGCGCGCCGATGCCCTGCAAAAACGCGATGAGCGCGTCGTGATCGTACAGGCGCGCCGGGTCATGCAGCACGACGTTGAAGGCGTACAGGTAGAAATTGAAATCGCCGAAGGCGTCAGGGACGTTGCCACGAAACTTCGCGACGACGTGCAGCATACGCAGCGCGAGGCAGGCTACCGCAATCAGCAAAAGGAGCGCGGCACCCGCGCCGAAGTTCGACCTGGTCCGTACGGCGCCTGCGTTGAACATGGTGTCTCTCCGCGGTACGTCAATCAACGTGGGAGTTGCTGCGCCCATGAGACCCGCGCTAGCGGGGGCGTACCAGCAGACCATGTCGCCGGTATGGTCCGGGGATGGCCGGCATGGCCAGCCATGCCGGTTTCGTGCCGGACGACCGGACAGAGATTACCGATTCGCAAAAATCGATCTGTGCGCTCGCCCACACGAGACCGACCAATGTCGGGAACCTCGGCGCGCGAAGATCGTTCGTCGGCGGCGAATCGCCGTGTTCGCCGCGGAATACCACGCGTCGCGCCGATCGGCGCTTATCGGCTCGCGGCCCCCCATGCCAGCGCGCGCAACCTCGCGGCGTCGCTTGATCACGTAGCCGCCCCACATCAGCACGAGCCATGCCGGCACCAGCCACACCGAGATCGACAAGCCCGGCGTCAGCGCCCCTGTGTTCGCCGCATGTCGCCGCTGGGCGTGGAACGCTGTCGAAGGCAGCGCTGTGGCAGATTGCACGGCTGACCGTACGGTCCGGTCTGGCGAAACCGCTAACTTTACCCGACCGATATTCCTCTGACATTCGGAGCCGCCCGCTTCGTTCTGCGCCGCACTTAAGCGCGCGGATTGTGATTGTCACGGGGATCGCGCCCGGGTATGTTGCCGAAGTCCACTTTTCACGCCGCGGAGCTTCACTATGTTGCCCAAACGTCTGCTTTGCGCCGCCGCGTTGTGCCTCTGTTTCGCGGGCGTCAGTACGTCCGCGCTCGCGCAGACGGTGCCCGCCGCCCAGCAACCGGCCGATGACGCCGCGTCGCAGGCAAGCGGCCAGCCTACGCCAGCGCCTGCCCCCGCTACTGCCAGCAAGCCGCCTGCCGCCGCGCTCGGCGGCCCGGTGCGCAACATCGTGCTCGTGCATGGCGCGTTCGTCGACGGATCGAGCTGGAACGGCGTGGTCGCGAAGCTGCAGCAAAAGGGTTATCACGTGAGCTCGGTGCAGAACCCGCTGACCTCGCTCGCCGACGACGTCGCCGCGACCCGCCGCGTGCTCGATCGCGAGAACGGTCCGGTGCTGCTGGTCGGGCACTCGTGGGGCGGCGTCGTGATCACCGAGGTCGCCGCGAATGCGCCGAACGTCGCCGGGCTCGTGTATGTCGCCGCGCTTGCGCCGCAACTGCACGAATCGGCGATGGACGTGATGAAGGCCGGCGGGCCGATGCCGGCCGGCCAGAGCATCAGCAAGGACGCGAACGGGTTTTTGTGGATCGACCGCGCGCGCTATCACGCCGATCTCGCCGCCGACGTGCCCGAGACCGTCGCACGCGTGCTCGCCGCCGCGCAGGTGCCGATCGCCGCGAGCGCATTCGACGAACCGGTCGATCAGGTCGGCTGGAAGGACAAACCATCGTGGTACGTGCTGACGACGAAAGACCACGCGGTGTCGCCCGATCTGCAGAGAATGATCGCCGCGCGCATCGGCGCGAAGGTGGTGCCGGTCGCGTCGAGCCATCTCGCGCCGGTGTCGCACGCCGGGGCGGTGGCGGAGGCGATCGATCACGCGGCGCGCGAGTTGAGCCGGCAGCAGCAGTAAGCCGGCGGCTCGACGCCGCGCGGCTCAGCGCAGCATGAACGACATCGCCGACAGACAGTTCAGCATCCGCACCGCATGCTCGGCCGACGCCGCACTGAAGCGCAACGTCACGCCATCGACGCGCGTAAGCGTCGGCCATTGGCAGAACAGATCGGCGAGCCCGCTCGTTTGCACGCGCAGTTCGCAGTCGATCGTTCGCGGCTCCGCGCGCGTCGCGGCAGGCGCGCGGCCCGCTTCGACATGCTGACGGACCACGTCGCGCGCGGCGGCCCGCAGCGCCTCGCGCACGCTCGCAGGCGACTGCGTGACGCCGCTTGCTTGCCCGGTTGCGGTCTTCGTGACGACGAAACGCGCGCCGGGAAAACGCGACGCGGTTTCCTCGGCGAACACGTCGTCACCCGATAAAAGCACCACACGCGCGCCATATTCTTCGGCGAGCGCACCGTACAGCCCCGCTTCGCCCAGCTCCACGCCGTTGAACGCCACGCGCGCGAACGCGAAGCTGTTGATCGTGTGCGCGAGGATGCCGCGCGTTTGCGCCTTCGCGTGATAGCCGAGCATGAAGACCAGCGCCGCACCGTATTCGAGCCCGGCCATCATGCCGAGCGTGCGCGGCTTGCCGAGCACGAGCTGGGCGCGCGGATCGAGCAGATCGGGCAGCAGGTTGCGAAAGCCGCCGTGCGAATCATTGACCCACACGTCGGTCGCGCCGCCCGCGAACGCGCCTTCGACGGCCGCGTTAGCTTCGAGCGTCATCCAGCGTCGCGCGGCTTCGTATTCGCCGTTGCCCGCGCGGGTCTGCTCGGCATGGAACACGCCGGCGATGCCTTCGATGTCGGTGGAGATCAGGACTTTCATCGCGCGGAATTCCTCAGCAGGTGGGCAAGATCCGGCACGCTGTCGCGCAGCGACAGCCGCCGATGGCCGTCGCGACCGGTGACCGACTCGGCGCTCCACAATGCATCGACGATCGCCTGCTCGACGCTGTCGGCGCAGGCGCGAAACAGCGGGTCCATACAGTGATCCGCGACCAGCGGCGGCAGCGCGACGAAGTCCGCGCCGTGCGGCACCGTGTACGCGGTCGAAAACGCCAGCGCGATATCGCCGCTGCCGTGGCCGTACACCGAGCCGGTGCGCGCGAGACCGGCCGCCGCGCGCAACGACAGGCGTTTCAGCTGGCGCGCGTCGAGCGGCGCATCGGTCGCGACGATCATGATGATCGAGCCTTGCTCGGGTTGGTCGGGGGTCGCATTAGCAGCGGCACTGGCAGCATTCGACGCCTCAACGACGGCCGCGCGTTCGGCCAGCATGCGCCCGAGCGGCGTGCCGTCGATCGTCAGCATCGGCAGACGGCCGAAGTTGGCCAGCACGAGCGCGCCAACGGTGTAGTCGCGGCCCGCCGCACTGAACACGCGCGACGCAGTGCCGATGCCGCCCTTCAGATCGAAACACGACATGCCGCGCCCCGCGCCGAGCGCACCGCTCGCGACATCGGCGCTTGCCGCGTCGAATGCTTCGTTGAAATGCTGTTCGGTCAGGGCAAGCGCCTGAATGTCGTTCAGGTAGCCGTCGTTGCATTCGAACACGAGCGGATTGAGCGTCGGCCATTCGCGGCCGATGCGCGGATTCGCGCGAATCGCCGCGCGGATCTGCGCCTGCGCGACCGTACCGACGCCGAAGGTGTTGGTCAGCGCGATCGGCGTCTCCAGCGTGCCGAGTTCGTCGAGCTGCACGAGCCCGATGCTCTTGCCGAAGCCGTTGATCACCGACGCGGCGGCCGGCACCTTGTCGACGAACGGATCGCCGCGATGCGGCCGGATCACGGTCACGCCGGTTTGCAGCGCGCCTTCGGCAAGCGTGCAATGACCGACGCTGACGCCGTCCACGTCGGCGATCGTGCCGAGCGCTCCGGCCGGCAACGTGCCGAGATGCGGCGCGCGCTCGGCCGAATGATGGTTGCTCATGCTCATGGCCGATCCAGCTTCGGATCGAGCGCATCGCGCAGACCGTCGCCGAGCAGATTGAACGCGAGCACGGTCAGGAAGATAGCGAGGCTCGGAAACAGCGCGATATGCGGCGCGGTCACCATGTCGGCGCGAGCTTCGTTGAGCATCGCGCCCCACTCGGGCGTCGGCGGCTGCGCGCCCAAGCCGAGAAACGACAGGCTCGCCGCCGTGATGATCGACGTGCCGATGCGCATCGTCAGATACACGACGACCGACGAAATCGTGCCCGGCAGAATGTGCCGCGCCATGATCGTCCAGTCCGACGCGCCGATGCTGCGCGCCGCCTCGACATAGGTGAGCTGCTTGAGCATCAGCGTATTGCCGCGCACGAGCCGCGCGAACGCCGGAATGCTGAAGATCGCCACGGCGCAGATCACGTTGATCATGCCGTTGCCGAGAATCGCGACCACGCCGATCGCGAGCAAAATGCCGGGGAACGCGAACAGCACGTCGGCCACGCGCATTGTGATGCGATCCCACCAGCCCTCGTAGTAACCGGCAAGCAGACCGAAGAACGTGCCGATCACCGCGCCGATCGCCACGGACAGAAAGCCTGCCTCGAGCGAAATGCGCGAGCCGACGAGGATGCGGCTGAAGATATCGCGGCCCAGCGAATCGACGCCGAACCAGTGCGCGGCCGACGGCCCCGCGTTCAGCGCGTCGTAGTCGAAGAAGTTCTCGGGATCGTACGGCACGATATGCGGCGCGATGATCGCGACCACGATCAGCAGCAGCACGAACACGCCGGCGGCCAGCGCGACATGCTGCTTGCGAAACTTGCGCCAGAACTCGCTCCACGGTGTGCGGATCGCGCGTTCGACGGCAGCGGGAGTGGCCGCATTCGGCCCGGTGGCAGTGGTGCTCATGCGGACCTCACTTGAAACGGATGGTCGGGTTGATCACCGCGTACAGCACGTCGACGATCAGGTTGATGATGATGAATTCGAGCGAGAACAACAGCACCTCGGCCTGAATGATCGGATAGTCGCGCATCGACACCGCATCGACGAGCAAACGGCCGAGGCCTGGCCAGTTGAACACCACTTCGACGACGATCGAGCCGCCGAGCAGAAAGCCGAACTGCAACCCCATCATCGTGACGACGGGAATCAGCGCGTTGCGCAGGCAGTGCTTGATGATCACGAGCCGCTCGGGCACGCCCTTCGCACGCGCGGTGCGCACGAAGTCCTCGTGCAGCACCTCGACGAACGAGGCCCGCGTGAAGCGCGCCATCACGGCCGCGACCGCCGCGCCGAGCGTCAGCGACGGCAGCACGTAGCTGCGCCACGAACCGTCGCCGACGATCGGCAGCCAGCCGAGTTGCACCGAGAAAATCTGCATCAGCAGCATGCCGAGCGCGAACGCCGGAAACGAAATGCCCGACACCGCGAGCGTCATGCCCAGGCGGTCCGGCCAGCGGTTGCGCCACACCGCCGAGGCGATGCCGATCGCCATGCCGATCACGACCGCCCACACCATGCTCGCGATCGTCAGCCACAACGTCGGGAAGAAGCGTTCCGCAATCTCCTGGCTCACCGGCCGCTTGCTGCGCGTCGAAACGCCGAAGTCGCCATGCGCCATCCGCCAGAAGAAACGGACGAACTGCTGCGGCAGCGGCTTGTCGAGCCCGAGGTCGGAGCGCACGAGGGCCACGGTCGCCTCGTCCGCTTCAGGACCGGCGGCGAGCCGCGCCGGATCGCCCGGCAGCAGATGCACGAACAGGAACACCAGCACGGCGACAATGAAGAGCGTCGGCAGCAGGCCTAGCAGACGTTTGACGAGGAAGTTCAGCATGAAACCAATCTGGCAAATGAGCGGCAAATGAGCGGCAAATCAGGCGGGCAACGAGGACTCGTGTGCGGCGGCGGCGCGGCGGCGGGCTGGGTGAACCGCCGCCTGCGCATGCCGCCTCGTCAGCTCATCACTTGATCGCGATCTCGTCGAAGTTGAACGAGCCGTCCGGCGCGACGTAAGCGCCCGACAGACGCTTGCTGCGCGCATACACGACCTTCTCCTTGACGAGGAAGATCCACGGCGCGTCGGCCCAGATGCGCTTCTGCGCGTCGGTGTAGAGCGCGGCCTTCTGCGTGCGGTCGGTGGTTTCGAGCGCCTGCTTCAGATCGTTGTCGACCGCGTCGTTCTTGTAGTACGACGTGTTGACCATCTTCGGCGGAATCGAGTAGCCCGCGAGCAGCGGGCTGATCGCCCAGTCGGCCTCGCCGGTCGACGACGACCAGCCCGCGTAGTACATCCGCACCGGCGCGGTCGCCGGGTCCTGCGCGCTTTCGACCTTGGCGACGCGCTGACCCGCTTCGAGCGCCTCGACGCTGGCCTTGATGCCGACCTGCGCGAGCTGCTGCTGCACGAACTGGATCACCTTCTGCGCGGTCGAGTAGTTATACGCGGACCACAGCGTCGTTTCGAAGCCGTTCGGATAGCCCGCTTCCTTCAGCAGTTCGCGCGCCTTCGCGGGATCGTACGGCCAGGGTCCGAGCTTGACCGCATAGTCGACGCCCTGCGGCACGACGCCGTCGGCCGGCGTCGCGTACCCGGCGAACGCGACCTTCGTCAGCGCTTCCTTGTTGACCGCGTAATTCAGCGCCTCACGCACCTTCGGGTTGTCGAACGGCTTCTGGTTCATGTTCATGCTGATGTAGCGCTCGATGATCGACGGCGCCGCGATCAGATCGACCTTCGGGCTCGACTGCAGTTGCGCGGCCTGCTCGAACGGCACCTGGAACGCGAAGTCCGCTTCGCCGGTGCGGATCAGCGCGGCACGCGTGTTGTTGTCGACGACCGGCTTCCAGTCGATCGCATCGATCTTCGGATAACCCTTCTTCCAGTAGCCGGCGAACTTCTTCACGGTCAGGTCGCCGGCCGGGTCCCACTTCACGAGTTCGAACGGGCCCGTGCCGACCGGATGAAACGCGATGTCCTTGCCATACTTCTTCAGCGCGTCCGGCGAGATCATCACCGCAGACGGATGCGCGAGCACGTTGATGAACGCCGAGAACGGCGTTTTCAGCGTGACGCGCACCGTGTACGGATCGACCACTTCCGTTTTCTCGATGCGGCTGAACATGTTGTAGCGCTTCAGCTTGTTGGCCGGATCGGTCACGCGGTCGAAGTTCGCCTTCACCGCGGCCGCATTGAAGTCGGTGCCGTCCTGGAACTTCACGCCATGGCGCAGCTTGATCGTATAGACGCGCGCGTCGGGGCTCGCCTCATAGCTGTCGGCGAGCACGTTGACGAGCTTCATGTCCTTGTCGAAGCCGAACAGCCCCTGATAGAACGATTTCGCGACCGCCTGCGACAGCGTGTCGTTCGCGTCGTACGGATCGAGCGACGTGAAGGTCGACGCGACGGCCATCACGGCCGTCGTTTCGGCGTGCGCCAGATTGCCCGCGAGCGTCGCGAACACCACCGCGCCGCCGCTGACGAGCGCGCGCAAACGAAACGGAGAGGACGGGAACAGCAGGTTCATGAGATTGCTCCAGGCTGCGAGTTAAGGATGTGACAGGGCCGTTATGGTTGGTGTGGCTTCAAGTGCTGATGTTTCTCTTGCTGTTGCTTCGATTGCCGATGCTTCGGGTCTCGCGCTTCAGGTCTTCCGCTTCAATGCGATGCGGCGCTTCGCTCAATAAGCGCCGCCGACGCGATGCTGCGCGACGAAATGATCCGGTCCCACCGCGACGAGCGGCGCGACGACCGGCTCGTCGTGCAGCGCGCGAATCGGGCTCGGAATATCGTCGGCGGCGAGCATGCGTTGCGCGTGACGGCGCGCGGGATCGGCGACCGGCACCGCGCTCATCAGCTTCTTCGTGTACGGATGCTGCGGCGCCTCGAACACCGCGCGACGCGGACCGATCTCGACGATCTGGCCGAGATACATCACCGCGACGCGATGGCTGACCCGCTCGACCACCGCCATGTCGTGCGAAATGAACAGATACGCGACGCCGAACTCGCGCTGCAGGTCGAGCATCAGATTGACGATCTGCGCCTGCACGGAGACGTCGAGCGCGGACACCGATTCGTCGGCGATCACGACCTTCGGATTCAGCGCGAGCGCGCGAGCAATCGCGATACGCTGACGCTGCCCGCCCGAAAACTCATGCGGATAGCGGCGCGCGGCCTCGGCCGGTAAACCGACTTTCTCGAGCAGCCACGCGACGCGCGCCTGCGCTTGTCCACCCTGCGCGACGCCATGCACGAGCAGCGGCTCCATGATCGAGAAGCCGACGGTCAAGCGCGGATTCAACGACGCGAACGGATCCTGGAAAATAAACTGGATATCGCGGCGCAGCGCCTGCAACGCGGGCCCGGTCAGCGAGCTGATTTCCTTGCCAGCGAATTCGATCGAGCCACTCTGACTTTCGACGAGTCTCAGCAGCGAGCGGCCCGTGGTCGACTTGCCGCAGCCCGACTCGCCGACCAGCGCGAGCGTTTCGCCGGGCCGCAGATCGAAGCTGACTTTTTCGACCGCATGCACACGGCCCGTCATACGGCCGAACAGGCCGCTACGGACCGCAAAGCGCGTGACCAGATCGCGCACGCGCAGGATCGGCGGCGTGTCGTCGCGCACCAGCGGCTGCGCTTCTTCGGCGACAGCCGCCGCCGGCTGCACCGCGGCATCGGCGCCGTTCGCACCGGCCTGCTCGACGCTCAGGATCGGAAAGCGCGCGGGCTGATCGGTGCCGTGCATCGAGCCGAGCCGC
Source organism: Paraburkholderia tuberum STM678 (assembly GCF_902833905.1). Lineage (GTDB taxonomy): Bacteria > Pseudomonadota > Gammaproteobacteria > Burkholderiales > Burkholderiaceae > Paraburkholderia > Paraburkholderia tuberum. Next base: position 75,489 of record NZ_CADFGP010000017.1, read on the forward strand.
GGCACCGCCGCGAGCAGCGCCTTCGTGTACGGATGCGACGGCGCGGCGAACAGCGTGTCCGACGCGCCCTCCTCGACCTTCTCGCCGCGATACATGACGAGCACGCGGTCGGCCACTTCCGCAACCACGCCCATGTCGTGCGTGATGAAGATCACGCCCATGTTCATCTCGTCCTGCAAGCCGCGAATCAGTTGCAGGATCTGCGCCTGGATCGTCACGTCGAGCGCGGTGGTCGGTTCATCGGCGATCAGCAGCGCGGGCTTGCACGACAACGCCATCGCGATCATCACGCGCTGGCGCATGCCGCCCGACAGTTGATGCGGGTAACGCGCCGCGACGCGCCTTGCCTCGGGAATCCGCACGATCTCGAGCAGACGCAAGGTTTCGGCGCGCGCCGCCTCGCGGCTCTTGCCCTGGTGCAGCGCGATCGCCTCGCTGATCTGATCGCCGACCGTGAAGACCGGATTGAGCGAGGTCATCGGCTCCTGGAAGATCATCGCGATGTCGGCGCCGCGCACCGTGCGCATCGTGCCGGACGACGCCTTCGCGAGATCGAGCACGCTGCCGTCGCGCCGCCGGAAGGCGATGCTGCCGCCGGCAAGACGGCCGCCGCCATGCTCGATCAGCCGCATCAGCGCCAGCGACGTGACCGACTTGCCCGAGCCCGATTCGCCGACGATCGCGAGCGTCTCGCCGCGCTCGACCGTGAACGACAGATTGCGCACCGCGTTGAAGGTCGAGTCGCCGCGGCGGAACGCGACCGTCAGATCGTCGACCGCGAGCACGCGCTGCGGCGGCAGGGTTTCGACAAGCGGGCTGGCGGTGTGCGAGGAAGAAGGCACGGTGGTTCCTTTGCTTTGAATTCGAACGCGGCTAACGGGGCCTCAGGCATGTGGCGACACGCTTCAGCGGCTAGCGATAGATCGCCGTCACCGGCGCTTCGCCGAGCCGCGCGAAACCGCGGTACATACCCTCGGTATTGAACGGCAGCGTGACGTTGCCCCGCGCGTCGACGGCGACGAGGCCGCCGCGTCCGTCGATCTTCGGCAAGCGGTTCATCACGACGTCGTGCGCGGCTTCTTCGAGCGACACCTGGCGATAGGCCATCTGCGCGGCGACGTCGTAGGCGGCGACCATGCGCATGAACATTTCGCCCGCGCCGGTGGTCGATACCGCGCAGGTCGCGTCGTCCGCGTAGCAGCCCGCGCCGATCAGCGGCGTATCGCCGACGCGGCCCACCTGCTTGTTGGTCACGCCGCCCGTCGAGGTCGCCGCGGCGAGATGCCCGTGGCGGTCGAGCGCGACTGCGCCGACGGTGCCGAACTTGCGATTCGGATCGATCGGCTCGTGCGGCGTCGGGTCGTCGTTGCTCGAAGCCGTGGACGCGAGCGTCGCGGCGTCGTGATCGAGCATCGGACGCTGCTGCTCACGCGCCAGTTGCCATTGGCGATAGCGCGCGTCGGTATCGAAGTAGCCGTTGTCGACGAACTCGAGCCCCTGCGCGGCCGCGAACGCTTCCGCGCCGTCACCGGTGAACAGCACGTGGTCGCTGCGCTCGAGCACGCGGCGCGCGGCGAGAATCGGATTGCGCACGCGCTTCACGCAACAGATCGCGCCTGCGTCGAGCGTGCGGCCGTCCATGATCGCGGCGTCGAGCTCGTGCGTGCCGGCCGCCGTGTAGACCGCGCCGTGGCCCGCATTGAAGAGCGCGCAGTCTTCGAGCAGCCGCACCGCTTCGCTGACCGCGTCGAGCGCGCTGCCGCCGTCGGCGAGCACGCGCTGGCCAGCGCTCAGCACCGCGTTGAGCGCCGCGTGATATCCGGTTTCGGCGCTGGCCGACATCGACGTGCGCAGGATCGTCCCGGCCCCGCCGTGAATGGCAATGACTGCGTTGGAGTTCATCGTTTGGATCGTGGAGTGCGGGTGGTTCGGGGAGCGCGGGGTGCTGTGATGGCTTTTGCTTCGGCATCCCTGGCTTTCGTGCTTCCGGCTTGGGTGCTGTCGGCCTTTGCGCCGTCGCTGTGTTTTAGCCTTGCAGCCTTCGCGCGCGCGGCTTTGCTCAGGGCGCGCGCCGGCTCCTGCGCGGCGCCGGCCGCGCCCGACTGCGGATCGAACAGCCACGGCAGCACGAACTCGCTGACCTCGGCGGCCGCCTTGACCGAGCGTTGCGCGCGATACGCCACCGCGTCGCACAACGCCTCGATGACCGCGAGCACGGCCGAATCGGCATTCGACGCGAGACGCCGGTCGGTGCGGACATACAGCGACAGGTCCGCGAACCGCACGAGCGGCGAGCGCGGACCGTCGGTGAGCGCAAGCACGCGTGCGCCGCGTTCGGAGGCGCGGCGCGCGAGTTCGATCGTGTCCTCGACATAGCGCGGAAACGCGATGCCGATCACGAGATCGCCCGGGCCCGAACCCACGAGGTGCCGCGCCGCATGCGACGGCCCGCCGCTCAGCGCCAGCGAATGCACGTTGTCGTGATACGGCAGCAGTCCGTGCTCCATCAGGCTCGCGAGAAACGCGCTGGCGCCGAAGCCGACCACGAATACGCGACGCGCGGCGATGATCGCGTCGACGGCGGCGTCGGCGGTCGCGCGATCGATCGACGTACGCGTTGCGTGCAGATTGTTGGCGGCCTGCTCGAGCGACGCGTCGATCAGATCGTCACCGGCCGCGAGCGTTTCCTGCGCGCTGCGCAGCCGCTCGACCGGCGCGAGCGTCGCCTCGAAGCCACGCACGAGCGCCTCGCGAAACTGCGGATAACCGTCGAAGCCGAGCGCGCGCGCAAAGCGATTCGCGCTCGCGACCGACGCGCCGACCACGCTCGCGAGCTCGTCGATACGCATCGTCGCCGCGCGGAACAGATGGGCCAGCACGTACTCGCCCATGCGCTGGTGGATTGGCGTGAGCGTCGGCATCGCGGCGGTGATGCGCGCGGCGATGGCCTGCTCGGCGGAGTTCGACACGGCGGACGGGTGATGGATCATGCGGGCGGAAAGGCGCGGTTGTTCTATGTGAACGGGATGAAATTATATTTACATGAAACACGCGCAGAAAAAAATTCATTTTCATTATTTCGAGGGTTTTCACCGACCGAAGGTATTCAGACAACGGAGTTCGGCATCCACGCCATGCCGCACCCCGATGAAAATCCATTTTCATCGGGGCGATGGGTGGCTTCACCGCGTGCCGCGCTCCGCCGCTCAGCACGCCGCCGCGCTCTGTTCGGGAATGCCCATGAGCCGCGCCGCCGGCGACATCACGATGATCAGCGCCTGCACGACGAACGCGAGCGACGCCGCGACCAGACACACGTCGATGCTCCAGCGCGCGCTGAGCGCGGCGCCGAGCAGCGCGCCCACCGGCCGCGCGCCGTAGGTGGCGGTGCTGATCAGCGCGGACACGCGGCCGATCATCCGTTCGGGCGTGATCGCCTGACGCAGCGTGGTCGAGCCGACGACCCACAGGATTGGTCCCGCGCCGAGCAGGAAGAAGCTCGCGAGCGCGAGCCAGAACGATGGGACGATCAGCGTCGCCACCATCACGAGCGACGCGAGCAGGCCGCACGACGGTCCGACGATCAGCAGACGGCCGAATGCGAGACGCCGCGCGACCGCGGGCGCGGCGAGCGCGCCGCAGACCATGCCGACCCCGTACGCGCCGAGCGTCACGCCGACCGCCGAGGCATTGAGCCCCAGCCGATGCACCGCGTAAGGCACATAGATCGCCTGCAGGATGAAGAAGCCGAGATTGAAGAACACGGCGGTCAGCAGCATCGGCAGCAGCAACGGATCGCGCAGCACGAAGCGCGTGCCGTCGCGCAGCTCCAGCATGAAGTGCCGCCGCGGCGCGGCCGCGCGCGGCGGCTCGCGCAATCCCGCCAGCAACGCGACCGCGAACGCCGACAACATCGCCGCGCCGCCATACGCCCAGCCCGCGCCGATCCAGCCGACCAGCACGCCGCCCAGCGCCGGCCCCGCCGAATACGCGACGCTGCGTGCGAGTTCGAGCCGGCCGTTCGCGCTCGCATAGGCGTCGCGCGGCACGATCGACGGCACCAGCGACGGCGCCGCAACGTTGTAGGCGACCGTACCCGTCGCGGCGACGAAGCCGAGCGCGGCGAGCAGCGGCAGGTTCAGCGCATGCGTGAGCACCAGCAGCAGCACGCACAGCATCGCGCAGACCCGCACGCTCTCGGCGAGCGTCATCAGCACGCGGCGCGAGCGGCGGTCGGCCCAGACGCCGAGCGGCATCGACAGCAACAGGAACGGCAGCGTCTGCGCGGTTTGCAGCAGACCAGTATCGCGCGCGTCGGCGCCGAGCGCGAACACCGCGACGAGCGGCGCGGCGGCGAGGCTGATCTGCTCCGCCGATTGCGCGCACGGGTTCGACCAGGCGAGGCGCTGGAATGCGCGGGGCAGACGTTGCGCATTGGACGGCGAAGACGACGAAGGGGAAGACGTGGCGGACATCGATGCACTCCCGAGGTTTGACGTGAGGCATTCATCGTCGGCGCTCAGGGCCTGCGGGGCGCTCCGCTTCTTGCGGTGTTATTCTTCGCTCGCCATGAATCTCGAAAGCATCCTCTTCACTCAAGGTTTCGGTTCGCGCCGCCAATGCCGTGCGCTGATCGGCGACGGCCGCGTCAGCGTCGACGGTGCGATTTGCACCGATGCCGACGCCGATTTCGCTGTTGATGGCGGCGCGTTGCATTTTAACGTCGACGGCGTCGAATGGCCGTATCGCGAGCACGCGTATCTGCTGCTGAACAAGCCCATCGGCTACGAATGCTCGCGCGATCCGCAGCATCATCTGAGCGTGTTCAGCCTGCTGCCGCCGCAGTTCGCCGAGCGCGGCGTGCAGTGCGTCGGCCGTCTCGATCAGGACACCACGGGCCTCCTGCTGCTCTCCGACGACGGCAAGTTCGTGCATCAGTTCACGTCGCCGAAACGCAAGGTGCCGAAGCTCTACGTCGCGACCACGCGCCATCCGCTCGACGACGCGCAGCTCGCCGCGCTGCGCGACGGCGTGCTGCTGCACGGCGAAACGAAACCCAGCGCCGCGCTCGACGCCCAGGCGCGCGACACTCACACGCTCGCGCTCACCGTGCTCGAAGGCAAATACCACCAGGTCAAGCGGATGATCGCGGCCTCGGGCAACCGCTGCGAGGCGCTGCATCGCGAACGGATCGGTGAGCTCGCGCTTCCCGCGGCGCTCGCGCCCGGCGCATGGCAATGGCTCGACGCAGCGGGTCTTGCCGCGCTGCGGGCCGGGTAAACGACTAGCCGCAACGAGGGCCCGCCTAAGCCCTTGATGCGCCGGAGAAAGCCCGCGCGCATTGCGGTGCACCGAACATAGGCCGTTGCGTTGCAGCATGCCGTTGCTTACATATCGCCCTATACTCGTCTAAACAAACGACTACAAAGGTTTCAAGGAGGGGCGCCATGCAAATCGACGGCACGATGGCGTTTTCGCACGCGATGATCTCGTTTATCTGCCTTGCGCTGCTGCTGGTCGGCGGATTGCTGGTCATCATGCGGCTGCGCCATAAGTACCATCCGAATCTGATCGGCGCATTGATCGGCGGCATGCTGTGCTTCCTGTTGCTGGAAGTGCTGCCTGCGCTGACCTGATGCCGGTTGGACCGCACAGCTCGTGTTGCGCGGCGCATTGATGCGGTGCGGCGGATACGCTTGGCGGGGCAACTCCGCCCTCGCGAGGCGATATTTTGTTTCTGCTGCCGCCCTAGCCGCGTTTCCCGTTCGCCTCGCGCAAAAAATCCTCGACGCTCGGATAGCGCAGACGTACCCGCAATTCCTCCTTCAGACGCCGGTTCACGAGCCGGCGCGACTCGCGCATGAACGACAGCAGCAGCGGATCGATCTGCTGCTCCGCCTGCTCTCTCGTGATGCGCGGCGGGCGCGCGAGCCCGAACGCATCGGCGACCGCGTCGAAATACTCCCCCATTTTCAGCGACGAATCGTCGGACGCGTGCAGTGCGCGCGCGGGCCGGCCATGCGTGGCGAGACGCACGAGGATCGCGGCGAGGTCGTCGGCGTGGATGTGATTCGTGTAGACGTCGTCGGCATCGACGAGCGCCGGCGTGCCTCTTTCGAGCCGCGCGAGCGGCAGACGGTTGCGCGCATAGATGCCCGGGATCCGCGCGATGCTCGTGGCGACGCTGCCGCGCGCCGTCGCGCGCCGCAACTGCCGCTCGGCCGACACGCGACGTTTGGCGCGCGCATTCGCGGGCCGCGGCGCGCGCGTTTCGTCGATCCACGCGCCGCCGCAATCGCCGTAGACCCCCGTCGTGCTCGCGTAAACGATGCGCACCGGTGCGCGCGAAGCGCCGGTCCGGCGCACCCCGTCGGGTACAATATCGGGTGTTTCAGCGTCCAGACCTGAAGCGCGCGCACGGCGCAACCGCGCGATCGGCGCGACGGACGACCTCGCCGCGCAAGCGTTCATGCGGCCCGCGGCACCTAACGTCGCAAGCAGCGCGCGAGTGCGTCGATCGTCGTCGCCGGACTTCTGCGGCGGCGCGAGATGCAGCACCGTCGGCGCGAGGCGCGCGAGCCGTTTGAGGCTGCCGCGCGCGTCGAGATCGCCGACGAGCGGCATCACGCCCGCGGCGCGCAACTCATCGCAGCGCGCGGCATGGCTCGTCAACGCGAAGATACGCGCGCGCGGCCGCAACAGGGGCACGCAGCGCATGCCGACGTCGCCGCATCCTACGATCAGCACGCGCGGCCGGCGGAAGTTTCGTGTCGCTTTCATGGTGGGCGCATTGTAGCGGTCACACGCAACAGGTACCGCGCGGTTGATCCGGCGGGTCCGATTACGATTCCGAATTTTCGATTCCGAACACTTTATGGCATTTAACGTCACGCTCCGGCAAACCGGCCGGCAGTTTCAGGTAGAACAGGACGAACCGGTGCTCTCCGCAGCGCTGCGTCAAGGCATCGGCCTGCCGTACGGCTGCAAGAACGGCGCGTGCGGTTCGTGCAAAGGCACGGTCGTGAGCGGCGAGGTCGAACAGCGCGCGCACTCGTCGTCGGCGCTGTCGAACGACGAAAAGACGCGCGGCATGGCGCTCCTGTGCTGCGCGAGCGCGTGCTCCGATCTCGAAGTCGACATCCGCGAAGTGGCCGGCGTCGGCGATGTGCAGGTCAAGAAGCTGCCGTGCCGCGTGAACGCGATCGAGCGCAAGGCCGACGACGTGATCGTCGTGAAGCTGCAACTGCCCGCCAACGAACGTCTGCAATATCTGGCCGGCCAGTACCTCGAATTCATCCTGAAGGACGGCAAGCGCCGCAGCTATTCGATGGCGAGCGCGCCGCACGTCGAAGGCCCGGTCGAGCTGCACATCCGCCACATGCCCGGCGGTGCGTTCACCGACCATGTGTTCAACACGATGAAGGAGCGCGACATCCTGCGCTTCGAAGCGCCGCTCGGCACGTTCTTCCTACGCGAAGACTCGGACAAGCCGATTGTGCTGCTCGCGTCGGGCACCGGCTTCGCGCCGCTGAAGGCGATCGTCGAGCATGCGGTGTTCAAGAACATGACGCGCCCCATGACGCTCTACTGGGGCGCGCGCCGCAAGAAAGACCTGTATCTGCTCGAACTCGCCGAGCAATGGGCGCGCGAGATTCCGAACTTCAAGTTCGTGCCGGTGCTCTCCGAACCCGATGCGGGCGACGCATGGACGGGCCGCACGGGCTTCGTGCATCGGGCGGTGATCGAGGATCTGCCCGATCTGTCGGCCTACCAGGTGTATGCATGCGGCGCGCCGGTGATGGTCGAATCGGCGCTGCGCGACTTCACGCAGCATCACCAGTTGCCGGAAGACGAGTTCTACGCGGACTCGTTCACCAGCGCGGCCGATCTCGCGAACGCGGTCTGATTGCACGGCGGCAAATTCCCCACGATGCAGCGTCAGTGCAAATTCATGGTTTACACCAGCGCTTTTCTTATCGTATTCTTTCGCGCATGAACCGCATCCAGTCCGAATTCCGACGTCGCCGCTCGCCGCTCCCTTAGGGACGCCGCTGGCTTCGTCACGGACTCGCGCCACACACAACTTGGGCGCAAGCTGTTCGAATCATGAAAGCCACGGCATGCCGTGGCTTTTCTGTTTTTCCGGCCGCCGTTCTTATTGGCCAAACCGTCACCGTTTCTTCACCCTGCTCTTACCCTTTTGCCTGGAGCCTGCCGTCATGAATTTCAATGAGTATCCAATCGATTCGCTGATGTACATCACGAACCGACCTGAAATCGTTTTCACGCACGGCAAAGGCTCGTGGCTTTACGACAACAACGGCAAGCGCTACCTGGATTTCATTCAGGGCTGGGCGGTCAATTGCCTCGGCCACTGCAACGACGGCATGATCGAAGCGCTGAACCAGCAGGCCAAGTTGCTGATCAACCCGTCGCCGGCGTTCTACAACGAGCCGATGGCGAAGCTCGCGGGCCTGCTCACGCAGCACAGCTGCTTCGACAAGGTGTTCTTCGCGAATAGCGGCGCCGAGGCGAACGAAGGCGCGATCAAGCTCGCGCGCAAGTGGGGCAGGAAGTTCAAGGACGGCGCGTTCGAGATCATCACGTTCGACCACAGCTTCCACGGCCGCACGCTCGCGACGATGTCGGCCAGCGGCAAGCCGGGCTGGGACACAATCTACGCGCCGCAGGTGCCGGGCTTCCCGAAGGCGGACCTGAACGACATCGCGTCGGTGGAAAAGCTGATCAACGCGAAGACCGTCGCGGTGATGCTCGAGCCGATCCAGGGCGAAGGCGGCGTGATCCCCGCAACCCGCGAGTTCATGCAGCAACTGCGCGAGCTGACGAAACAACACAACATCTTGCTGATCGTCGACGAAGTGCAAAGCGGCTGTGGTCGCGCCGGCACGCTGTTCGCGTATCAGCTGTCGGGCATCGAGCCGGACATCATGACGCTCGGCAAAGGCATCGGCGGCGGCGTGCCGCTCGCGGCGCTGCTGTCGAAGGCGGAAATCGCCGTGTTCGAAGCGGGCGATCAGGGCGGCACCTACAACGGCAATCCGCTGATGACCGCGGTCGGCTACTCGGTGATCTCGCAGCTGACGGCGCCGGGCTTCCTCGAAGGCGTGCGCTCGCGCGGCGAATATCTGCGCACGAAGCTGCTCGAGCTGTCCGAGGAGCGCGGCTTCAAGGGCGAGCGCGGCGAGGGTCTGCTGCGCGCGCTGCTGCTCGGCAAGGACATCGGCTACCAGATTGTCGAGAAGGCGCGCGACATGCAACCCGACGGCGTGCTGCTGAACGCCGCGCGTCCGAACCTGCTGCGCTTCATGCCGGCGCTTAACGTGACGACCGGAGAAATCGACCAGATGCTGGCGATGCTGCGCTCGGTTCTCGACTCGCTGTAATCAACCACGGAGCGCACCGATGACGACGAACACGACGCTGTCGATCCGCCGCTTCGACGCGACCGATACCGAAGCCGTGATTGCGCTATGGCAGGACGTGTTTCCCGAGTATCGCGACGTGACGCGACCGCAGCGCAACCCGCGTCTGTCGATCGCCAACAAGCTCGCGACGCAACCGGAGCTGTTCTTCGTCGCGGTGCTCGATGGACGCATCGTCGGCACCGTAATGGGCGGCTATGATGGACACCGCGGCTGGTTGTATTCGCTCGCGGTCGACGCATCGCTGCGACGTCATGGCATCGGCACGCGGCTCGTCGCGCACGTCGAGAGCGAGTTGACGAAGCTCGGTTGTCCGAAGCTGAACCTGCAGGTACTGTCGTCGGCAACGGCTGAAATACGGGCGTTCTACGATGCGCTCGGGTATCGCACCGATGCGGTGATCAGCCTCGGCAAGCGGCTCGGCCAATACGCCGACGCGGCCCCGGCCAGTTGATTCGCGTCGTACGCCTGATTAAAGAAAGCCGCATGCGTTGCTTGACGCATGCGGCTTTTTCAATGGTTCTCCCGCAAGCAGCGCACATATCGGCGGATTCGGACAAATAGCAGATGGCGAGCAGTTGGATTGCCTAAAATCGTTTACGCACGAGACGACGCCGGCGCTGGAAAGACAGGTTTGCGACGAATCGCGACCCTTCCCCCCGGGGGCGGCTCATGCGTCTGAGTCCCAACGCGTTGGAATCCTAAGGGGAATCTTCATGGCGACTTATGTGGTGCTCCTGCAATTTACGGATCAGGGTATCCGCACGATCAAGAACAGTGCAGAGCGAGCCGGGCAGGCGGCGGAAATGGCGAAATCTTTTGGCTGCGAAATGAAGCAGATCTACTGGACGTTAGGGGCATACGACGTTGTCTCGGTCGTCGAAGCGGCAGACGAGCAGAGCTTCCTCGCCTTCGGCTTCGCACTCGGCTCGGCCGGCAATGTCCGCTCGCAAACGCTGCGTGCGTTCACAAAAGACGAAATCAGTTCGGTTATCGGGCGACTCCCTTAATTCACGTCCCAACCAGAAAAATAAAACGCGCCCCGCGACATTGCATCGCGGGGCGCGTTGCAAGCCGGACGTATGCGCCACCGGCGCGCACGTCCAACTCGTCACATCCTTATTCACCCACTCGTTCGCCCGCTCATTCGCCCAAATACGCGGCCCGAACCTTCGGATCGTCGAGCATCTGCTTCGCGTCGCCCGACATCGTGATCAAACCGGAGTCCATCACGTAGCCGCGATTCGCCGCCTGCAGCGCGAGCCGCGCGTTCTGCTCGACGAGCAGCACGGTCATGCCTTCAGAGGAAATCAGGCGCACCACTTCGAAGATCTTCTCGACCATGATCGGCGACAGACCCATCGACGGTTCATCGAGCAGCAGCAGTTTGGGCCGCGAGATGATCGCGCGTGCCATCGCGAGCATCTGCTGCTCGCCGCCCGACAGCGTGCCCGCGTATTGCGATGCACGCTCCTTCAGACGCGGAAAGAAGCCGAACATGCGCTCGACGTCCGACTTGATGCCATCGTCATCGTTGCGCAGATACGCACCCATCTGCATGTTCTCGACGATCGACATGCGCGCGAAAATGCCGCGCCCTTCCGGCACCATCGCGAGACCGCGCTTCAGAAGCTCATGCGCGGGGAGGCCCTTGATCGACTGACCCATGTACTCGATGTCGCCGGCCGCATACGGCTTCAGGCCGGTGATCGCCTTCATCGTCGTGGTTTTGCCCGCGCCGTTCGCGCCGATCAGCGTGACGAGTTCGCCCTGCCCGACCTCGAGGTCGACACCCTTGACCGCCTGGATGCCACCGTAGTTGACCTGCAGGCCCTTGATTTTCAACATTGCTTGCGTCGTGGACATCAGTGGACCCCCGCACCCAGATAAGCTTCGATCACCTTCGCATCCTTCTGCACGTCCTGCGGCAGACCTTGCGCAATCACCTTGCCGTAGTCGAGCACCGTCATCTGATTGCACAGACCCATCACGAGCTTCACGTCGTGTTCGATCAGCAGAATCGTCTTGCCGTCCGCACGGATCTTGTCGAGCAGCCTGGTCAGCTCGACCTTCTCGGTGGCGTTCATGCCGGCCGCCGGTTCGTCGAGCGCGAGCAGCTTCGGATCGGTCGCCAGCGCACGCGCGATTTCGAGCCGCCGCTGGTGGCCATACGACAGGTTGCGCGACGTATAGTCCGCGTACTGCGTAATGCCGACGTAGTCGAGCAGTTCGAGCGCGCGCTCCTTGATCTCGCGCTCTTCCTGGCGTTCGGCCGGCGTCTGGAACACCGCGCCGAGCAGACCGTGCTTGGTGCGCACATGACGGCCGACCATCACGTTTTCGAGCGCGGTCATGCCGCCGAACAGACGGATGTTCTGGAACGTGCGCGCAATGCCCGCCTTCGCGACCTGATAGACCGCGGTCGGCGTGTAGCTCTCGCCGTCGAGCTTGAACTCGCCTGAATCCGGCGTGTACAGACCCGTGATCACATTGAAGAAGGTGGTCTTGCCGGCGCCGTTCGGGCCGATCAGACCGTAGATCTCGCCGGCGCGGATCTGCAGGCCGACCTCGGAAAGCGCTTGCAGCCCGCCGAAGCGCTTGTTGACGCCCTTCACCGACAGACGGATCGCTGCGTTGTTGCTTACGTTATCGCTCATGTCTTTTTCTCCACCGGACCTTATGCGCGCACCGGCTTCTTGCCGCCACGCTTCGCCAGCTTCGCAATCCTGTCTTCGTGCTTCGGCGCGGGCCACAGGCCTTCCGAGCGGTACAGCATGATCACAACCATCGCGAGGCCGTACAGCAACTGACGGATCACTTCGGTATCGACGATTTCATGGCCGAAGATCATGTTCTGCAGCGGACCCATCGTCGAGCGCAGGAACTCGGGGAACACCGCGAGCAGCACCGCGCCGAGGATCACGCCCGGAATGTGGCCCATGCCGCCGAGCACCACGCAGGCGAGCACCACGACCGATTCCCAGAACGTGAACGATTCCGGCGACACGAAACCCTGGAACGAGCCGAACATGGCGCCCGACAGGCCGCCGAACGACGCGCCCATCGCGAACGCGAGCAGCTTCACGTTACGGGTATTGATGCCCATCGCCTTGGCGGCGATTTCGTCTTCGCGGATCGCGGCCCACGCGCGGCCGATCCGCGAATGCTGCAGACGCGTACAGGTCCAGATCACGAACAGCGCGCACAGCACGAACAGGTAGTAGTACAGGTACACCGACGGAAACTGCATGCCGAACAGCGAGTGTGTCTGCGCGAGGCTGAAGCCGCCGACGGACACCGGATCGATCCCGGTGATCCCCTTCGGGCCGTTGGTGATGTTCACCGGACGGTCGAGGTTGTTCATGAAGATCCGCACGATTTCCCCGAAGCCGAGGGTCACGATCGCGAGGTAGTCGCCACGCAGACGCAGTGTCGGCGCACCGAGCAGAATCCCGAACATCGCGGCGAGCGCCATCGCGATCGGCGCGATGATCCAGATCGGCACGTGGATGCCGTTCGGCGCGAGATGCGCGATCCACTCGAATTGCGTCGCGAGGTGCGGCGAGCTCAGCAGCGCGGCCGTGTAGGCGCCGATCGCGTAGAACGCGATGTAGCCCAGGTCCAGCAGGCCGGCAAAGCCGACCACCACGTTCAGGCCCAGCGCGAGCATCACGTACAGCATCGCGAAGTCGAGCACGCGGACCCAGTAGTTGCCGCCCGCGGCACCGATGACCATCGGCGCCGCGATCACGAAGAACGCCGTGAGAATACCGATAGTCAGCGTCTTCGTGCGGTTCTTTTCGGGGATGAGCGTCGTGGACGGCTCGATCGGTTGAATTGAGGTCATGATTGTTGACTCCTTGTGGCCCGGGATCAGGCGCGATCCGCGACACGTTCGCCGAGCAGACCCGACGGACGGAACACCAGCACGACGATCAGCACGATGAACGCGAACACGTCCTGGTAGTTACTGCCGAACACGCCGCCCGTGAGGTCGCCGATATAGCCGGCACCCAACTGCTCGATCAGGCCGAGGAGCACGCCGCCGACCATCGCGCCGCCGAGATTGCCGATACCGCCGAGCACCGCCGCGGTAAAGGCCTTCAGGCCAGGGATGAAGCCCATGTAGAAGTGCGCGTTGCCGTATTCGGACGCGATCATCACGCCGGCGAGCGCAGCCAGCGCCGAGCCGATCATGAAGGTCGCCGAAATCACGAAGTTCGGGTTCACACCCATCAGACTCGCGACGTTCGGGTTCTCGGCGATCGCGCGCATGGCGCGGCCGAGCCTGGTCTTGTGCACGAGCAGCAGGAGGCCGCCCATCACGAGGAACGCCGTTACGATGATCACGATTTCAGTCATCGAGATCACGGCGCCGGGCGTCGTGTCGGTGGCCTTGATCACGTTGAGCGGGTCGGTGGGCAACAACTGCGGGAACGGCAGCGGATTGCGCGACCAGATCATCATCGCGAGCGTCTGCAGCAGAATCGATACACCGATCGCGGTGATCAGCGGCGCGAGACGCGGCGCACGCCGCAACGGCCGGTAGGCGACCCGCTCGATCGTGTAGCCGACCACCGCGCAGACCGCCGCCGCGATGATCAACGCGATCACGAGCGTCAGCACATTGCCGAGGCCGGGGAAGTGGTTCTGCAGCACTCCTATGGCGGAGAGCGCAACCATCGCGCCCACCATCAACACGTCGCCGTGGGCGAAGTTGATGATGCCCAGAATGCCGTAAACCATCGTATAGCCCAGTGCGATGATGGCATAGACACTGCCAAGTACCAGTCCATTGATGATCTGCTGGATGAAGATATCCATTTAATGCTCCTTAGCCCGTGCGACTGGATTCGCGTTTTTCATCTGCCGGTGGGCGGTGATGCGCTACGAATCTCAACGGCACTGCGGGTACTGATGTAAAAGACCGGTAAGGGTTATCCGTTGCCGGCTGGCCCTGACGACCGTGATGCGGTCGCGAGCTCACCTTGGGCGGATGCAAAAACGGCACCGTTGGATGGTGTCGGTGCCGTCAGGCCGAACTTCCCGTCATCACATCTTTACGACGTCGAGCACTGCTTTCTTGCCGTCCTTGAAGTCGTAAAGCGTAATGGCGCCCTCTTTCAAATCACCCTTGTCGTCGAACGCGATGTGGCCGATTACCCCGTTGTAATCGGTCGAAGGCATCGCAGCCAGCACCTTGGGCGCCTCGATAGAATTAGCGCGCTTCATTGCATCGACGATCACGTACACCGCGTCATACGTGAACGGCGCGTAAATCTGCACCGGCGTGTGGAAGCGGTCCTCGTACTTCTTTTCGAAGTCCGCTCCATGGGTCATTTTCGAAAGCGCGAGTCCTGCTTCCGAACAGACCAGGTTTTGCACGGCGGTACCCGCCAGTTCACCTACCTTGTCGGTACACACACCGTCGCCGCCAAGGATTTTTGCCCTGATACCGAGCGCCGCCGCCTGCTTCGTAAACGGCCCGCCCGTCGCGTCCATGCCGCCGAACATGATGGCGTCCGGCTGAACACTCTTGATCTTCGTGAGAATGGCCCGGAAATCCGTGGCCTTGTCGCTCGTCGCCTCCCGCGCGACGATCTTCGCGCCGCTCGCCTCGGCGGTCTTCGTGAACTCGTCCGCGAGACCTTTGCCGTAGGCGGTCGCGTCGTCCACGACCGCGATGCGTTTGGCGCCCAGCGCCTTCGTCGCGTAATTGGCGAGCGCCGGACCCTGCTGCGCGTCGGTCGCGACCACCCGATAGGTCGTCTTGAACCCTTGCTGCGTATAGGCCGGATTCGTCGACGACGGCGAGATCTCGACGATGCTCGCGTCGCTATAGATCTTCGACGCCGGAATCGAGACCCCGGAGTTCAGGTGTCCGATCACCGCGACCACGTGATCGTCGACCAGCTTCTGCGCGACGGCGGTGCCGGTTTTCGGGTCCGCCGCATCGTCCTGCGCGTCGAGTTGCAGCTGGATCTTGCGACCGTCGATCGTCAAACCCTGCGCATTGATTTCTTCGACCGCGAGGCGCGCCCCATTTTCGTTGTCCTTGCCCAGGTGCGCGATGCCGCCCGTCAACGGAGCCGCATGACCGATCTTCACGATAGTCGCTTCGCTCGCGGCGGCAACCGCCGCGGCCGAGGCCGCCGATGCGCCCGTTCCCGCTTCGCCATCCTGTTTCTTGCCGCACGCGGTCAGCATCGCAACCGTGGCCGCGATGGACACGGCGTAAGCAAATTTGACTCGCATCAAGTAAGGTCTCCTGCGCCTTGCAAAATCCACTGTCCAGGACCTCAAGGCCTTGAGAACGCGCGCATTGTAACTCCAATTATGCGGGTGGCAATATTGTTGAACCGGTGGGGTTTTCCTGCATTGCAACCTGATTTTGAGAGCAAAATCCGTTAAAAGGCGCAACCTGGTTGCGATCCGTTTTCGTGCACCAGTTGCACCGGCGCCGAACCCGCTGGCATCAAGTGTTGCGGGCGATCGGCGCGAATCCCGGATAGGCCGGGCTTTGCGTCGGGCATGAGCATTTAGCGCGCGCCCGGTGAATTGCACCAATTCAGTGCTTGATCAACCCGTCTTAAGGCTTTTGCGAGCTTAAAACGGGGACGCATCGCGCCAAAATCGATAAAAGCCACGATCACAATTCAAAATAATTTGTGCGCGAGACCACCGAAAGCTGACCGGTCATTCGATGTGGCACTTAATTTAATCAGAGGTTCGTCGGGCACGGGCATAAAAAAAGCGCGCCCACGGCGCGCTTTCCTTTCAGTGTAGCTAACGGATTGTCAGGCTGGCAGACCGAGCCCGCGTGGCAGCGGAAACGCGATGTTTTCCTCGATGCCCTCGAGCGCGCGCACGTTGCGCACACCCAGTTCGCGCAAACGCGCGATCACCGCCTGCGCCAACACCTCCGGCGCCGACGCACCGGCGGTCACGCCAATGCGGCGCTTGCCCTCGACCCAAACCGGATCGATCTGATCGGGCGAATCGACCATATAGGCTGGCACGCCGAGCTTCTCGGCGAGCTCGCGCAAGCGGTTCGAATTCGAGCTGTTCGGACTGCCGACGACGATCACGACGTCGCACTGCGGCGCCATGAACTTCACTGCGTCCTGGCGATTCTGCGTGGCGTAGCAGATGTCCTGCTTCTTCGGCTCACGGATGGACGGGTACCTGGCCTTCAGCGCGCCGATGATTTCGGCGGCGTCGTCGACCGACAGCGTGGTTTGCGTGACGAAGGCGATCCGCTCCGGATCGGCGAGCTGCAACGCCTGCACATCCTCGATGTCCTCGACCAGATGCATGCCCTCGGCCGCCTGGCCCATCGTGCCTTCGACTTCCGGGTGGCCCTTGTGGCCGATCATCACGATGTCGAAACCGTCCTGGCGCATCTTCGCGACTTCGATATGCACCTTGGTCACGAGCGGACATGTGGCGTCGTACACCCGCAGCCCGCGCGACTCCGCCTCCGAGCGCACGGCCTTCGACACGCCATGCGCGCTGAAGATCACCGTGTTGCCCGCCGGCACTTCGTCCAGGTTCTCGATGAAGATCGCTCCCTTCTTGCGCAGGTCTTCGACCACATAGGCGTTATGGACGATTTCGTGACGCACGTAGATCGGCGAGCCATACAGCTTGATGGCCCGCTCGACGATCTCGATCGCCCGGTCGACGCCGGCGCAGAACCCGCGTGGCTGGGCCAGCAGGATCTCCGCTTCGGCAAGAGTCGTATCCGTGATGCTCATGTTTACAGAATCCCGATGATTTTCACTTCAAACGCCAGCGCTTGGCCGGCAAGCGGGTGATTGAAATCGAATAGGGCCGACGTTTCGCCAACTTCCTTCAGTACGCCGGCATAGCGCCCGCCGCCCGGCGCGTTGAATTCGACCAGGTCACCCGGGGAAAAATCCTCGCCGATCATGCTGTTCTCCCGCAGCGTGGCGAGGGACACGCGCTGGATCAGATCCGGATTGCGTGGGCCGAACGCCTGGCCCGGCGCTAGCTGAAAGGTCGAATGGCGGCCCACCTTCAAACCCAGCAAAATATCTTCCAGCGGCGGCGCCAGTTGACCGGCGCCGAGCAGCAGCGTGGCAGGCTTGTCGTTGAACGTGTTGATCACTTCGGCGCCATCGGCAAGGGAAAGCCGGTAATGCAGCGTGACGTGTGAACCGGGTTTCACCTCGGAAATATCGATGATGCTCATGCAATGCTCGCTCAGTCGAAGCGCTGCACGCGTGCGCCGCGGGGCAGTCGACGCGTGTGGCAAACCGTCGGCGTGCCGTGCGCAAAGTGTCTATTGTAAGCCACCTAGCGGGCGCCGGCTTGAGTCCGTCGCGCGCGAGGGCGGCACGGCCCGGCGGCGCATTGCGCCGCGTGCGCCGTCAACCTTACGCGGAGGACTCTATATATATGGCTGATTTCGCCAGCACAATCGACGAAACCCCTGCGCCAACGCTGCGACGACCGAAGGCGCCGGCACGCGCCGGAGGCGGCGTGAAAGCCCCCGCGAATCGGTCGGCCGAGGCCCCGTCAGAAGCCGCCGACTCCACCGCCCGCTGCCGGCGGCAACTGTTTCGGGGTAAATGGCTCCGGCGCGACATGCCGCGCGAGCGACTGATCGAGCAGGGCCCCGACGTGCTGTCGGACACCGAAATGATCGCGCTCGTGCTCGGCTCCGGCCTGCCCGGTCACGACGTGTTCAGCGTCGCGCGGGCGCTGCTGGATCGCTTCGGCTCCCTGCGCACGATGCTCGATGCGACTTATGCGGACTTCGACGGCATTCGCGGCATCGGCCCCGCGAAAAAAGCGCAATTACTCGCGATCATGGAAATGGCGCGTCGCTCGCTGGTCGACAAAATGCGCAAGCGCCCGCTAATGAATTCGCCCGAAGCGGTCGAAAGTTATCTGCGCCTTCTGATCGGCGGACAGCCGCAGGAGGTGTTCGTGTCGCTGTTTCTCGACGCCCGGCATCGGCTGATCCGCTGCGAGGAAAGCGCGCGCGGCTCGCTCACGCGCATGGCCGTGTATCCGCGCGAGATCGTGCGGCGGGCGCTCGCCGCGAACGCGGCCAGCCTGATCGTCGCGCATAATCATCCGTCCGGCGCCGTCGAGCCGAGTGCCAGCGACTGCCGCCTCACGCAGACGCTGCGCGACGCGCTCGCGCTCGTCGATGTGCAGTTGATCGATCATCTGGTGATCGGCGCGGACACCGTATATTCGTTCGCCCGCGCCGGCTGGCCGGGGCTCGCGCGCAAGCCCGCTCGAGCGCGGGAAGCGGAATGGCCGCCGTACGGCGCAGCGTCCCGCATCGCAAATAAGGTTTGATTTTGCGGCTTTTTTTCTGCTAGAATTCCGGTTTGCCTATTTCCAACCCCCTGTTCCGAAGCCATCAAGGCGTTCCGCAAAGGTCAGGCAGCTGTGGTAGCGAAGTGTCTCAATGCAAATTCGGCACAACTTCGCACACTTTCAGCGCGGCTCTTTTCGGGAAACTTTCACGGCGTTCGAACTCAGAATTAGCGTATTAGGAGTGCTCTCATGGCACGCGTATGCCAAGTAACTGGGAAAGCGCCGATGAGCGGCAACAACGTTTCCCACGCGAACAACAAGACCAAGCGCCGGTTCCTGCCGAACCTGCAAAACCGCCGTATCTGGGTGGAAAGCGAAAACCGTTGGGTGCGTCTGCGCGTTTCGAACGCCGGCCTGCGCCTGATCGACAAGAACGGTATCGACGCTGTGCTCGCAGATTTGCGCGCACGCGGTGAAGCCTAAGGAGTAAATCATGGCGAAAGGCGCACGCGACAAGATCAAGCTGGAATCGACCGCAGGCACGGGTCACTTCTACACGACCACGAAGAACAAACGCAACATGCCGGAAAAGATGCTGATCAAGAAATTTGATCCGGTCATCCGCAAGCACGTTGACTACAAGGAAACCAAGATCAAGTAATCTTGGCTCTCCAGCCTGACGAAGGCAAAAACATGAAAAGCCTCGCATTCGTGCGAGGCTTTTTTGTTTTTGCGCGGACCTCGCGATAGCTCCGCAAGGCGCACGCGAATCGCCCTATTCCGTTTGGCCAGCTTTCGCCAGGGCGATGCGGCGCGTATCCTTTGTCGTTTTCGCGGCGTGCGGTTCGCGCGCCGTCATCGCAAAACGAAAGACGGAGATGTAGGCAATGGAATTCGATGTGGCGATTGTCGGTAGCGGTCTGGCTGGTTTGAGCGTCGCGCTCAATCTCGCGCAGACACGGCGCGTTGCTGTGATCGCCAAGCGATCGCTGACCGAAGGCGCGAGCGACTGGGCGCAAGGCGGCATCGCCGCGGTGCTCGATTCGGCGGACAGCGTCGAGAATCACGTGCGCGATACGCTGACCGCAGGCGGCGGCCTGTGCGACGAGGCGGCGACACGCTTTATCGTCGAGCATGGGCGCGCCGCGATCGAATGGCTGATCGGACAGGGCGTGCCGTTCACGAAAGACGAGGCCGCCGAACTGGGCTTTCATTTGACGCGCGAAGGCGGCCATAGCCATCGCCGGATCATTCACGCGGCCGACGCGACCGGCCATGCGGTCGTCGCCACGCTCAGCGAGCAGGTGCGCCAGCATCCGAACATCACGCTGTTCGAAGACCATCACGCAATCGACCTGATCACGTCCGAACGCCTCGGCCTGCCCGGCCGCCGCTGCCATGGTCTGTATGCGCTCGATCTGCAAAGCGGCCGCACCGTTACGATCGAAGCGCCGCATACGGTGCTCGCGACCGGCGGCGCCGGCAAGGTCTACCTGTACACGACCAACCCCGACACCGCGACCGGCGACGGCATCGCGATGGCATGGCGCGCCGGCTGCCGCGTGTCGAACATGGAATTCATCCAGTTCCACCCGACGTGCCTGTTTCACCCGTACGCGAAGTCGTTCCTGATTTCGGAAGCAGTGCGCGGCGAAGGCGGCATTCTGAAACTGCCGGATGGCACGCGCTTCATGCCCAATCACGACGAGCGCGCGGAGCTTGCGCCGCGCGACATCGTCGCGCGGGCGATCGACTTCGAGATCAAGAAACGCGGCATTGATTGCGTGTACCTCGACATCAGCCACCAGCCGGCCGCGTTCCTGCACGAGCATTTCCCGACGATCCTGGCGCGCTGCCTCGAGTTCGGCATCGACATCACGAAGGAGCCGATTCCAGTGGTACCGGCCGCGCATTACACGTGCGGCGGCGTCGTCACCGATCTGGCGGGCCGCACCGATCTCGCGGGTCTCTACGCAGTCGGCGAAACGTCCTGCACCGGCCTGCACGGCGCGAACCGACTTGCCAGCAATTCGCTGCTCGAATGCCTCGTGACCGGCCGCTCCGCCGCCAAGGCGATCGAAGCAGAAGGCTTCGCTGCCGCCGTTCACGCGCCGCTGCCGGCCTGGGACGAAAGCCGCGTGTCCGATCCGGACGAGGAGGTCGTGGTCGCGCACAACTGGGACGAACTGCGCCGGCTGATGTGGAACTACGTCGGTATCGTGCGCACCGACAAGCGACTCGAGCGCGCGAAGCATCGGCTCGCGTTGCTGCGCGACGAGATCCACGAGTACTACGCGAACTTCAAGGTGAGCCGCGATCTGCTGGAACTGCGCAATCTGGTCGATGTGGCGTCGCTGATCGTGGACAGCGCGCGCTCGCGGCGCGAAAGCCGCGGCCTGCATTTCAGCCGCGACTGGCCGTCCACATTACCCAAGGCGCTACCGACGGTGCTCACGCCGGAGTATGTACGCAGGCCGAATACCTGACAGCCTTGGGCCGAAATACACGCTGAAACGACGCCACAAACGACAAGGCCATTGCCGGTAAGCTCTGGCAATGGCCTTGTTAAGTCGTCACGAGCGTCGACTGTCGCGCTAGAACGCGCGGCGCTCAAACGATCCGCATCGAGTAGTCGGTCGCGCGCACGTCTTTGGTCAGTGCGCCAATCGACACGCGATCCACGCCAGTCTCCGCGATCGTGCCCACGGTCTCGAAATTCACGCCGCCGGACACTTCGAGCACCGCGCGCCCGGCCGTGATGCGAACCGCGTCGCGCATCATGTCAAACGAGAAGTTGTCGAGCAGGATCGACTGCGCGCCATGCGCGAGCGCGGTTTCCAGTTGTTCGAGCGTTTCGACTTCGATCTGGATCGGCACGCCCGCATTCAACGCGAGCGCCGCGTCCATCGCCGCGCCCACGCCGCCGGCCGCGGCGATATGGTTTTCCTTGATCAGAATGCCGTCGTACAGCGCGAGCCGCTGGTTCGCACCGCCGCCGATGCGCACCGCGTACTTCTGCGCGAGCCGTAAGCCCGGGAGCGTCTTGCGCGTATCGAGAACGCGCGCGTGCGTGTGAGCAATCGCGTCGACATAGCGGCGCGTCGCGCTCGCCACGCCCGACAGCAGCTGCAGGAAATTCATCGCGTTGCGCTCGGCGGTCAGCAGCGCGCGCACCGGCCCGCGAAGATCGCAGACCGTCGTGTCGGCGCTCATGCGGTCGCCCTCGCGGTAACGCCATTGAACTACGATGCGAGGATCGACCGCGCGCATCACCGCGTCGAACCACGGCACGCCGCACAGTACCGCTTCCTCGCGCACGATGATGCGCGCGTCGCGAACGTCATCGGCAGGCACGAGGCGGCCGGTCTGATCGCCGGTGCCGATATCTTCGGCGAGTGCATCGGCGACATTGCGTGCGAGCGCCGCGTCGAACGCCACGCCATATTGCGCGTGAATCGCCGCGAAAAGCGGCGACACTGCGTCGGCCCCTTCGCGCGCCACTACCTGCTCAGGCGCCTTCTCCACCACCTTCATTACGCTGCCCCCACATTCGAATACAGTTGCGCGTCGCGCGCGAGATCGCCGCTCGCCTGCACGCGCTTCTTGTGACGCGCCGCGAAATCGAGCATGCGATCGATCGGCAGACGCGCACGCTCGCCGATCCCACGCTCGACGAAGATTTCGTTGTGGCCGCGCTCGAGCACATCGGCCAGATTGGCGAGTCCGTTCATCGCCATCCACGGGCAATGCGCGCAGCTCTTGCAGGTCGCGCTGTTGCCGGCCGTCGGCGCGGCAATCAGCGTCTTGCCGGGCGCGGCGAGTTGCATCTTGTGCAGGATGCCGAGGTCGGTCGCGACGATGAAGTGCGTCGCGTCGAGCTTCTGCGCGGCGTCGATCAACTGCGTGGTCGAGCCGACCACGTCCGCCTGGGCGATCACGTTGGCCGGCGACTCCGGATGCACGAGCACCTTCGCGTGCGGATAATCGGCGCGCAGCAGATCGAGTTCGATGCCCTTGAATTCGTCGTGCACGAGGCACGAGCCCTGCCACATCAGCATGTCCGCGCCGGTCTTGCCCTGGATGTAGCTGCCGAGATGACGGTCCGGCGCCCAGATGATCTTCTCGCCGCGCGCATGCAGATCGGCGACGATCTCCAACCCGATCGACGACGTTACCATCCAGTCCGCGCGCGCCTTCACGGCCGCGCTCGTGTTCGCGTACACGACCACCGTGCGGTCCGGGTGTGCGTCGCAGAACGCCGAGAACTCGTCGACCGGACAACCGAGGTCGAGCGAACAGGTCGCATCCAGATCCGGCATCAGAATGCGCTTGTCTGGACTGAGGATTTTTGCGGTCTCGCCCATGAAGCGCACGCCCGCGACCACCAGCGTCTGCGCCTCGTGATCGCGGCCGAAGCGCGCCATTTCCAGCGAATCGGCCACGCAACCGCCGGTTTCGTCGGCGAGTTCCTGCAATTCGGCGTCGACATAATAGTGCGCGACCAGCACCGCTTTCTCGCGCTTGAGTAATTCGCGAATGCGCGCCTTCAGCGCCCGCTTTTCTTCCGCCGACGGCGTCTCGGGCACCTTCGCCCACGCCTGCCCGATCCCGCAGGTCGTGCCCTGCGCCTGTGGCCGATCGTATTCGACGGTCTTGATCGCCCGCTGCTCCATCATGTCCTCTGCCCTCACCTGGCCGCCGCGGCTTGCCGCTCGCGCTACACATGCGATGCTTTTCCACGGCCCAAAAACGCAAAACCCCGCCAACGCGGGGTTTTGTGACGTTCTGAAATTTTAATGGATTTCAGGCATAGCGACGCAGTCGCATCGCGAAGTCTTGCAGCGCCTTGATACCGCTCTGCTCTGCGCGATGGCACCAGTCCTGCAATTGCACCAGCAATTGCTCGCGCGACGCGTTGGAGCGCTCCCACATCGCCGCCAGTTCGTTGCGCATGTCGATGTAGGTCTTCAGCTTCTGGCTGTTCGCGAAAATCTGCGGCAGCTGGAGCTTCTGCGGCTCGTTCAGGCCCGCCTCTTCCTTGTGGAACCAGCTGCGCGCACCACGCATCACCTGATACTTTTCGCGCGCGCCGACTTCCTTCAGATGCGCGAGCTCCTGGCGGTATGCGCGCTTGATCGCTTTCGCGTAACGCGCCATCACTTCGTAGCGGTTCGCGAGCACGGCCTGCAGCGTGTCCTGATCGAGCACGAGCTTGCCGGTGGTCAGGCGCGGCGTCGGTGCGACCTTCTTCACTTTGGCCAGACGAAACGCCTGCATGATGCGGATGTACATCCAGCCAATGTCGAACTCGTACCACTTGTTCGACAGCTTCGCCGACGTCGCATACGTGTGGTGATTGTTATGCAGCTCTTCGCCACCGATGATGATGCCCCACGGGAAAATGTTGGTGCTCGCATCCGACGAATTGAAGTTGCGATAGCCCCAGAAGTGCGCGAGGCCGTTGACCACGCCCGCGGCCCAGAAAGGGATCCACACCATCTGCACGGCCCAGATGGTCAGGCCGACGACGCCGAACAGCGCGACGTTGATCACCATCATGAGGCTCACGCCGAGAATCGGGTACTTCGTGTAGACGTTGCGCTCCATCCAGTCGTTCGGCGTACCGTGACTGAACTTGCGCATCGTTTCTTCGTTTTTCGCTTCGGTGCGATAGAGCTCGGCGCCTTCGAGCAGCACCTTCCAGATGCCGCGCGTCTGCGGGCTGTGCGGATCCTCTTCGGTCTCGCATTTCGCGTGGTGCTTGCGGTGAATCGCGGCCCACTGGCCGGTCAGCATGCCGGTGGTCATCCACAACCAGAAGCGGAAAAAATGACTGGCGATCGGGTGCAGATCCAGCGCGCGATGCGCCTGGCAGCGATGCAGATAGACGGTCACGCCGATAATCGTGATGTGCGTCACGATCAGCGTGTACACGACGAGTTGCCACCACGAGAAACGCAGCAGCCCGTGGGCAAGGAAATCGAGCAAAGAATTCAACAAGGTAAGTTACCTGCAGAACGAGAGATACGAAGCACACGCGGCGCGCGTGTCATGAAAGTGAAAGCATACAGCGGGATAGGACGATATTCTACTTGAAGGGTTCCAAGTGTTTGTAACAAATAGGGATTTTTTGTGCGCTATCAAGTCGATAGCGATTGCCTGGGCACTGGCGCATGCCTTGGCGCGGCGCGAAACGGGGCTTAACGGCCGTCGTTGGCGGCACGGTCGGCGGGCCTGAGCGCCGGATCGGGGTGGTGTCGGAATCCGGATCGGTCATCGCCACCGGGTGCGGCATTGCGCCGCTTGCCTGACCGACGATGCGCACCTCGCGTTGCGGGAGCGCAATAGTGATGCCGTGCTCGGAAAAGAGACGCCAGATATTGCAGTTGACGGTCGAGAGCACGCCACGCGTGCCGCTCGCCGCGTCTTCGATCCGGAAACCCAACTCGAGATTGATGCCGTCCCGGCCAAAGCCGACCAGAAATGGCGTCGGCGCCGGTTCGCGCAGCACCCGCGGCACGTCGGCGGCGGCCTGGGCGAGGAGCGTCATATGCGCATTACCGACGCCAAAGCTCACGCTGTCCATCCACGCGATCACGGCGTTCTGAATGCCCAACAGCGTGAGTACCATGCCGATCCACACGACCACCGACACGATCTTCTCGACGAGAAACAGCCACCGATGCTCGCCACCTTCGCGGTTGAACACCCGCCGAAGAAGAACACGATGTAGATCAGCCCAATGCCGGCGAGCGGCACCAGCGCCAGATCGAGCAGCGCGGTGTCCATGAACTGGCCGGCGATCGCCCGCGCGAGCCACACCAGTGCCGCGCCGATCAGCGGAAAAGCCGCCCGGTCGAGGCTTTCCATGCCGAAACGCAGGCTCTCGTCGCGCGTCGATTGCGGCCGCTTGATGCGGCGGCGCAGCGTCCGCGCGAGCAGCCACGCGACGAGAAGCGTCGCAAGCAGGATCGCGACCTGCCACAGCATCACGCGCTGACCGAAGTCGCGGGCGATGTCGCCGAACATGTGGGTAAAGTCGTATGCATGGATGTCGCCGGAATGGCCGGCGCGCGCGGATTCATCCGCCAATCCGCGCGCCGGCCTGCAGCCGGTTGCCTAGCTCTGGCGCTCGAGCACGGCGGCGAAAAAGCCGTCGGTCGCGTGGCGGTGCGGCCACAGCGACAGGTAGTCGCCCATCTCCAGCTCGATACGCTGCTCGGCAAGGACGTCGCGCGCCGGCACCAGCGCGAAATCAGGGTGATCGGCGAGGAACTGCTGCACGACCGCCTCGTTTTCGGCTTCGAGAATCGAGCACGTAGCATAGACGAGCCGGCCGCCCTTCTTCACGAGACGCGCCGCGCTCGTGAGAATCGACGCCTGCTTCGGCGCCAGCTCGGCGACCGACTCCGGCGACTGGCGCCACTTCAGATCCGGGTTGCGGCGCAGCGTGCCGAGGCCGCTGCACGGTGCATCGACGAGCACGCGGTCGATCTTGCCAGCCAGACGCTTGATCTTCGCGTCGTGTTCGCTGTCGATCAGCACCGGGTTCACGTTCGACAGGCCGCTGCGCGCGAGACGCGGCTTCAGCTTCGCGAGACGCCGCTCGGAGATATCGAACGCGTAGAGCCGGCCGGTCGAGCGCATTGCCGCGCCGAGCGCCAGCGTCTTGCCGCCCGCGCCCGCACAGAAATCGACGATCATCTCGCCGCGCCGAGGTGCGACCAGCGAGCACAGCAGCTGGCTGCCCTCGTCCTGCACTTCGAGCCAGCCCTGCTGGAACGCGTCGAGCTTGGTGAGCGCCGGCTTGCCGACCACGCGCACCCCGAGCGGCGCGAACGGCGTCGCGCCCGCCTCGATGCCCGCCTTCGACAGCGCACCCAGCACGTCGTCGCGGCTCGCCTTGATCGGGTTCGCGCGCAGATCGAGCGGCGCCGGGTAGTTCAGCGCGGCGGCCAGCTGCGCGAGCTCGGCGGCCTCGAAGCGCGAGCTGAGCGCCTGGCTGATCCAGTCGGGCAGGTTCAGGCGAATCCGCAGCGGCAGGCTTTCCGGGTCGATCTTCGCCACGTGTTCGAGCCACGTCGCCTCGGCCTCGGTGACGAACGGCTTGAGCGCCGAGCGTCCGGCCGTCTGCATCAGGCCCAGCAGCGCCATGCGGCGCGCGGGGCTGCCAGTGCCGCTTTCGGCCAGATGCGCGAACTCCATCCGGCGGCGCAGCACGGCGAACACCGCCTCGGCGATCACGCCGCGCTCGGCGTGCCCGAGCTTCGGATGCGCGCGGAAGAAGCGGCTCGTGGCGGCGTCGGCGGGGCCGTTCAGCCGCAGCACTTCGGCCAGCAGCGTTTCAGTTTGTCCAATCAGGAAACCATGCAATCTCATGCGCCCTCTCCGGCGGTGTGACCGGCAAAGAGCCATTGCGGCTCCGACGGCGTAAGCGTGACGCGCGAGCCGTCCAGAGCGAGACGCCCTTCGACGAACCAGCGCACCGCGCGTGGATAAATGATGTGCTCGGTGGCGAGCACGCGTGCGGCGAGCGTCTGTGCGGTATCGCCCGCCTCGACAGGCACCGCCGACTGCAAGACGATCGGCCCGTGATCCAGCTTTGATGTGACAAAATGCACCGACGCGCCGTGGAACCGCACGCCGGCGTCGAGCGCCTGCTGATGGGTCTTCAGACCAGGAAAGCTCGGCAGCAATGACGGGTGCACGTTCAGCATGCGCGCCGCGTAGTGGTCGACGAAGCGCTCGGTCAGCACGCGCATGAAGCCCGCGAGCACGACGAGGTCCGGCGCGATGGCGTCGATCTGCTCGGCGAGTGCCGCGTCGAAGCTGTCGCGATCCGGAAACTGGCGGTGGTCGACCACCGCCGTGGCGATGCCATGCGACGCCGCGAACGCGAGCCCCGCGGCATCGGGACGGTTAGCAATCACGGCGGCGACCCGCGCCGGCCAGCCCTCGCTCGCGCAGGCGCGCACGATGGCTTCCATGTTGCTACCCCGCCCGGAAATCAGGATGACGAGTTTTTTCATGCGCGGATTTTATCATTCGGCAATCGCCGGACCGCGACCGCGCAGCCGTCTGTTGCGCCAAGCGTTTATAATCGATTGTTTTGTGGCACCCCGCCCGCGCCCCTATTGCAATCGCAGCAACGCCTGCAACCCACTATCGTGATAGTCTTCCGCGGCCTTCCCAATGCCGAGAGCCGCGCGCCGTGCGCGCTGACCATCGGCAACTTCGACGGTGTCCACCGCGGCCACCAGGCTCTGCTCGCCCACGTGCGCGCGGCCGCGAACGCGCGTGGCCTGCCCGTCTGCGTGATGACCTTCGAGCCGCACCCGCGCGAGTTCTTCAACCCGGCCGGCGCGCCGCCGCGCATCGCGATGCTGCGTGACAAGCTCGAGGCGCTGCGCACCAACGGGGTCGACCGGGTCGTCGTCGAGCACTTCAATCACACGTTCGCGAGCCAGTCGCCAGATGCGTTCGTCGAGCGGATCATCGTCAACGGCTTGCACGCGCGCTGGATCATGATCGGCGACGACTTCCGCTACGGCGCGAAGCGCGCCGGCGATTTCGCGTCGCTGCGCACGGCCGGCAAGCAGTACGGTTTCGAAGTCGAACAGATGGCGACGGTCGCCGATCCGTCGGGCGCGCGCATCTCGAGCTCGGGCGTGCGCGCGGCGCTGGTCGCGGGCGACCTCGACTCGGCGCGCGCAGCGCTCGGCCGCGACTATCTGATCAGCGGCCACGTCACCCATGGCATGAAGCTCGGCCGCGATCTCGGCTTTCCGACGCTCAATCTGCCGATCGCGCACAAGCGTCCGGCACTGGCCGGCATCTTCGTCGTACAGGTGCACGGCATCGCCGAGCAACCGCTGCCCGGCGTCGCGAGCCTCGGCCTGCGCCCCACCGTCGACGATTCCGGCCGTGTGCTGCTCGAAGTGCACCTGCTCGATTGGCACGGCGACGCGTATGGCAAACTCGTGCGCGTCGAATTTCTGAAGAAGCTGCGCGACGAGGAGAAGTTCGTCGATCTCGAAACGCTGACCGCCGCGATCGCGCGCGACGTCGCCAATGCCCGCGCATGGTTCGCTGCGGTCGGCGCCGGCACGCCGGGCAGCCGTTCCACCGGTTTCGCCACCTCGGCCACCGACCGAATTAGATAACCACCGCGGTTCGGGCCGGTGCGCCGCGCCGCACGAACCGTCGCCGCGCGCATCGAAGGGCGTCCGTGCTTCACGCGGAGCCGCCTGCCGGGCGCGTCCCACGCTCCTCGCGCAGCGCGCAATCCGCGCGCCGCTACGCATAGAAACGAATTCACCGCCACCCACATCATGAGCAACAAGAAAGCTGATTCGAAACCGCAGTCCCGCTACCCGGTCAACCTGCTCGACACACCGTTCCCGATGCGCGGCGACCTGCCCAAGCGCGAGCCGCAGTGGGTCAAGGACTGGCAGGAACGCAAGGTGTACGACAAGATCCGCGCCGCCTCCAGGGGCCGCACGAAGTTCATCCTGCACGACGGCCCGCCGTATGCGAACGGCGACATCCACCTCGGTCACGCGGTGAACAAAATCCTGAAGGACATGATCGTCAAGGCGCGCAATCTGGCGGGCTTCGACGCGGTCTACGTGCCGGGCTGGGACTGTCACGGCATGCCGATCGAAATCCAGATCGAAAAGCAGTTCGGCAAGTCGCTGCCGGCGGCCGAAGTGATGCAGAAGGCGCGCGCCTACGCGACCGAGCAGATCGAGAAGCAGAAGGCGGGCTTCCGCCGTCTGGGCGTGCTCGGCGACTGGGACAATCCGTACAAGACGATGAACTTCGCGAATGAAGCCGGCGAAATCCGCGCGCTCGCGAAGATCATGGAAAAGGGCTACGTATTCCGCGGCCTGAAGCCGGTCAACTGGTGTTTCGACTGCGGCTCGGCCCTCGCCGAAGCGGAAGTCGAGTACAAGGACAAGACCGATCCGACCATCGACGTGCTGTTCAGCTTCGCCGAACCAGAGAAGACCGCGCAGGCGTTCGGACTCGCCGCGCTGCCGCGCAACGAAGGCGGCATCGTGATCTGGACCACCACGCCGTGGACCATCCCCGCCAACCAGGCGCTGAACCTGCATCCGGAACTCGTCTACGCGCTCGTCGACACGCCGCGCGGCCTGCTGATCCTCGCTGAGGAACGCGTCGAGGCGTGCCTGAAGCTGTACGGCCTCGAAGGCACGGTCGTCGCGACGACGCCGGGCGAAAAGCTCGTGAACCTGCGCTTCAACCACCCGCTCGCGTCCGCGCATCCGGGCTACAAGCGCACCGCGCCGATCTACCTCGGCGACTACGTGACGACCGAAACCGGCACCGGCATCGTGCACTCGTCGCCGGCGTACGGCGTGGAAGACTTCGTGTCGTGCAAGGCGCACGGCATGGCCGACTCGGACATCATCAACCCGGTGATGGGCGACGGCTGCTACATCGAATCGCTCGCGCTGTTCGGCGGCCTGTCGATCTGGGCTGCCAATCCGCAGATCGTCGAGGCGCTGCAAGGCGCCGGCTCGCTGCTGCGCACCGAGAAGTACACGCACAGCTACATGCACTGCTGGCGCCACAAGACGCCGATCATCTACCGCGCCACTTCGCAGTGGTTCGCCGGCATGGACGTGAAGCCGAACGACGGCGACAGGACGCTGCGCGAGACCGCACTCGAAGGCATCGAGAACACGGCGTTCTATCCGTCGTGGGGCAAGCAGCGCCTCTTCAGCATGATCGAGAACCGCCCGGACTGGACGCTGTCGCGGCAGCGCCAGTGGGGCGTGCCGATGGCGTTCTTCGTGCACAAGGAAACCGGCGAGCTGCATCCGCGCACGCTGGAGTTGCTCGAACAGGTCGCGCAGCGCATCGAGAAGGAAGGCATCGAGGCATGGCAGACGGTCGATCCGCGAGAGCTGATCGGCGAGGACGCCAACCTGTACGAAAAGAACCGCGACACGCTCGACGTGTGGTTCGATTCAGGCACCACGCACTGGCACGTGCTGCGCGGCTCGCACAAGGACGAGCTGCAGTTTCCGGCCGACCTGTACCTCGAAGGCTCGGACCAGCATCGCGGCTGGTTCCATTCGTCGCTGTTGACCGCGTCGATGCTCGACGGCCGCCCGCCCTACAACGCGCTGCTCACGCACGGCTTCACCGTCGACGGCGAAGGCCGCAAGATGAGCAAGTCGCTCGGCAACGGCATCGATCCGCATGAAGTCGCAAACCGCCTCGGCGCGGAAATCATCCGCCTGTGGATCGCGTCGACCGACTACTCGGGCGAGCTCGCGATCTCCGAGGAAATCCTGAAGCGCGTGACGGAAGGCTATCGCCGCATCCGCAATACGCTGCGCTTCCTGCTCGCGAACCTGTCGGACTTCGACTTCGCGCAGCACGCGCGTCCGGTCGAAGACTGGCTCGAAATCGACCGTTACGCGGTGACGCTGTCGGCGAATCTGCAGAACGACATCCTCGCGCACTACGAGAAGTACGAGTTCCACCCGGTCGTCGCCAAGTTGCAGACGTTCTGCTCGGAAGACCTGGGCGGCTTCTACCTCGACGTGCTGAAGGACCGCCTCTACACGAGCGCGGCGGATTCGGTCGCCCGCCGCTCGGCGCAGACCGCGCTCTACCACATCGCGCACGGGCTGCTGCGCGTGATGGCGCCGTTCCTGTCGTTCACCGCGGAAGAAGCGTGGAAGGTGTTCCAGCCCAATAGCGAAACGATCTTCACCGAGACGTACCACGCGTACCCGGCCGTGCCGGACGCGGGCGCGCTGCTCGACAAGTGGACGCTGCTGCGCGCGGTGCGCGGCGACGTGACCAAGGCGCTCGAAGAGGCGCGGGTCGCGGACCTGATCGGCTCGTCGCTGCAGGCGGAAGTCGAAATCCGCGCGAGCGGCGCGCGTTACGACGCACTCGCGAGCCTCGGCGACGACCTGAAGTTCGTGCTGATCACGTCGGCGGCGAACGTCGTCAAGGTCGACAGCGAAGCCGATGAAGGCGTCGAAGTGATCGCGTCGAAGTACCTGAAGTGCGAGCGCTGCTGGCACTATCGCGCGGACGTCGGCGCGAACGCCGAGCATCCGTCGCTGTGCGGCCGCTGCTTCAGCAACCTGTTCGGCAGTGGCGAATCGAGGAGCGCGGCATAATGGCGAGAACCATGTCGAAAACGCGCACCGGAAGCAGTTCGCTCGCACCCTGGCTCGGCATCGCGCTGATCGTCATCCTGTTCGACCAGCTGACGAAAATCGCCGTGCGCAAGGTGTTCGCCTACGGTGTGCCGCACGAGGTCACGCCGTTCTTCAACCTGATTCTCGTGTTCAACCGCGGCGCCGCGTTCAGCTTCCTCGCGATGGCGGGCGGCTGGCAGCGCTGGGCATTCACCGCGCTCGGCGTGGTCGCGGCGCTCGTGATCTGCTATCTGCTCAAGCGGCATAGCGGGCAGAAAATGTTCTGCACGGCGCTCGCGCTGATTCTCGGCGGCGCGCTCGGCAATGTGATCGACCGGCTCGCGTACGGCCACGTGATCGACTTCCTCGATTTCCACGTGGGCGGCTGGCACTGGCCGGCGTTCAATCTCGCCGACAGCGCGATCACGATCGGCGCGATCCTGCTCGTGATCGACGAGCTGCGGCGGGTACGCGGCACACGCTAACGTCGCCGACGTGAGGCACGGTCGCGGCTGCGCGAGCCGTGCCTCAGGTCCGGTTTGAAGCGCGCGGCGACGACGGGCAACGCCCTCGCGCCGCCGCGCGATCACGCTTTGTCGGAGGCTTTTGTTGGCAACCGCAGAACTCGCAGGCAAACACCTCGTCCTCGGCATGACGGGCGGCATCGCCTGCTACAAGATCGCCGAACTCACGCGTCTGCTGACCAAGGCAGGCGCGACCGTGCAGGTCGTCATGACCGAAGCGGCCACCCAGTTCATCACCCCCGTCACGATGCAGGCGCTGTCGGGGCGGCCGGTCTTCACGAGCCAGTGGGACGGTCGCGTGCCGAACAACATGGCGCACATCGATCTATCGCGCGAAGCCGACGCGATCGTGATCGCGCCGGCGTCGACCGACTTCCTCGCCAAGCTCGCGCACGGCATGGCCGACGATCTGCTGTCGACGCTGTGCATCGCACGCGACTGCCCGCTGCTCGTCGTGCCGGCGATGAACCGGCAGATGTGGCAGAACCCGGCCACGCAACGCAACGTCGCGCAACTGCGCGCGGACGGCGTCGAGGTGCTCGGCCCCGATTCGGGCCCGCAGGCCTGCGGCGAAATCGGCGATGGGCGCATGCTCGAAGCGGCCGCGACCTACGAGGCGGTCGCGTCGTTCTTCGCGCCGAAAATCCTGTCCGGCCGGCGCGTGCTGCTGACCGCCGGGCCGACCTTCGAACCGCTCGACCCGGTGCGCGGCATCACCAATCGTTCGAGCGGCAAGATGGGCTTCGCGCTCGCGCGCGCCGCGCAGCAGGCCGGCGCCGACGTGCATCTGGTGGCCGGTCCGGTCGCGCTGGACACGCCGTGGGGCGTCTTGCGCGAGGACGTGCAGACCGCGCAGCAGATGCACGACGCGGTGATGCGCGCGGTCGCGGAGGCGGACATTTTCATCGGCGTCGCGGCGGTGGCCGACTGGCGCGTCGACCACGTCAGCGGTCAGAAGATCAAGAAGACCGCCGAGCACGCGCTGCCGAGCTTTTCATTCGTCGAGAATCCAGACATCCTCGCCGCGGTCGCCGGGCTGCCGAAGCCGCCGTTCGCGGTCGGCTTCGCCGCCGAAAGCGACAACCTCGAAGTCCACGGCGAGGAAAAGCGCGCGCGCAAGAACGTGCCGCTGCTGATCGGCAATCTGGGGCCGCAAACGTTCGGGCTCGACGACAACGAAGTGATTCTGTTCGAAGCAGGCCGCGCGACGAAGCTGCCACGCGCCGACAAGCAGACGCTGGCGCGCGCGCTGATCGCGGAAATCGCGAAGCGAGTGCCGCCCGGCATCAGTCCGGTTGGCTGAACGAGCGAGCGGCAGTGGGCCCGTGTGGCCCTGCCATCTTTGCCCGGTTAGCCGACCGGAATCACCTGGAGCACTACTGCCATGACGCTACTCTCCGTGCTCGATCAAACACCGGTGATCGCCGGCCATTCGGTGGCGGACGCGATCGCCGCGACCGTCGAACTCGCGCAACTCGCCGACGACCTCGGCTACACGCGCTACTGGTGCGCCGAGCACCACGGCCTGCGCGGCGTGTCGAATCCCTGCCCTGAAGTGATGCTGGCGCGCCTCGGCAGCGTGACCAAACGCATTCGCATCGGCTCGGGCGGCATCATGCTGCCGTACTACAGCCCGTTCAAGGTCGCCGAGCAGTTCATGATGCTCGAGGCGCTGTTTCCGAATCGCGTCGATCTCGGCGTCGGACGCGCGCCGGGCGGCGACATGCGCACCGCGCAGGCGGTCGCCGCCGGCGCTTACAATCGCGGCGAGCATTTTCCGCAGCAGGTTGCCGAGCTGCTCGGCCTCATGCACGGCGCGCTGCCCGACGATCATCTCGCGCAGGGCGTGCTGCTGCAGCCGCAGATCGATACGCGCCCGCAGCTGTGGATGCTAGGCTCGAGCGACTTCGGCGGTTTGCTCGCGGCGCAGCTCGGCATCCGCTTTTCGTTCGCGCATTTCATCAACGCGCATTTCGGCAAACAGGTCGCGCTGGCGTATCGCGAGCGCTTCCAGCCTGGCAAAGACGCGTCGCGGCCGTATCTGGCGGCCGCGGTCTTCGTGATCTGCGCGGATACCGAGCAGGAAGCCGCGGACCTCGAAAAAGCCGTCGATCTGCGTCGCGTGCAGATGGCGTATGGTCTGAACGAACCGATACCCTCGATCGAGCAAGGCATCGCGCAGGAATATGGCGAGCGCGAACAGCTCGTGATCGACCGCGAAAAGCCGCGCAGCATCATCGGCACGCCTGAGCGCGTGACCGAACGGCTCACGGATTTACAGCAGCAGTTCCAGGCCGACGAGCTGATGGTGCTGACCGTCGCCGGCAGCTATCGTGCGCGCTTGCGCTCCTACGAACTGCTCGCCGACGCATTTCAGCTCGGCTCGAACCAGGCGGCTTGATCGCAAAGGCGTTGCCAGTCAGCCGCGTGCCCCTTCACCAATCTCACCCCCAACTATCGAACCTGAATGAAACTCGACCTGAAGATTCTCGATCAGCGCATGCGCGAACAGCTCCCCGCTTACGCGACGACCGGTAGCGCCGGCCTCGATCTGCGCGCCTGCCTCGACGAACCGCTGACGCTGAAACCCGGCGAAACCGCGCTGGTGCCGACCGGACTCGCGATCCACGTCGGCGACCCCGGTTATGCGGCGTTGATTCTGCCGCGCTCGGGTCTCGGCCATAAGCATGGGATCGTGCTCGGCAATCTGGTCGGCCTGATCGATTCCGATTACCAGGGCCAACTGATGATCTCGACGTGGAATCGCGGCGAGACGACATTCGTGCTGAATCCGATGGAACGCCTCGCTCAACTGGTGATCGTACCCGTCGTGCAGGCCGGGTTCAATATCGTCGATGACTTCGAGGAAAGCGTGCGCGGCGCGGGCGGGTTTGGTAGCACCGGCAAGCATTGATCGAATGCTGCGACGCGGCGGCTGGCGCCTTCAGCGAGCGCCGTGAGAAAAAACCAGAGCATAAAAAACGGCGCAGGATAAAACCCGCGCCGTTCTGCCTTTGGTGTCCGGCCAGCTCAACGCAACGTCGGCCTAAGTGACATCACTCGACTTCCACCGCCTCCGGATTCGGATTGCGCGGCGCCGGATGCTCGTCGAAGGTCAACTGCACCTTGTCGTCGGCATCGACGTCGACCGTCACGCGGCCGCCGTTCATCAGCTTGCCGAACAGCAACTCGTCGGCGAGCGCACGACGGATCGTGTCCTGGATCAGGCGCTGCATTGGCCGCGCGCCCATCAGCGGATCGAAACCGTGCTTCGCCAGATGCTTGCGCAGCGCATCGGTGAACAGCGCATCGACCTTCTTCTCGTGCAGCTGATCTTCCAGCTGCATCAGGAATTTGTCGACCACGCGCATGATGATTTCCTCATCGAGCGAACGGAAGCTGATCGTCGCGTCCAGACGGTTGCGGAACTCCGGCGTGAACATGCGCTTGATGTCGACCATCTCGTCGCCCGCCTCGCGGCGGTTCGTGAAGCCGATCACCGACTTGCCCATCGCCTCGGCGCCCGCGTTCGTCGTCATGATGATGATGACGTTGCGGAAGTCCGCCTTCCGCCCGTTGTTGTCCGTCAGCGTGCCGTGGTCCATCACCTGCAGCAGCACGTTGAAGATGTCGGGATGCGCCTTTTCGATTTCGTCGAGCAGCAGCACGCAGTGCGGCTTCTTCGTGATCGCCTCGGTCAGCAGGCCACCCTGGTCGAAACCGACGTAGCCCGGCGGCGCGCCAATCAGCCGGCTCACCGCGTGACGCTCCATGTACTCCGACATGTCGAAGCGGATCAGCTCGATGCCGAGCGTGAACGCGAGCTGCTTCGCGACCTCGGTCTTGCCGACGCCGGTCGGACCCGAGAACAGGAATGCGCCGATCGGCTTGTCGAGCTTGCCGAGGCCCGCGCGCGCCATCTTGATCGCGGCCGACAGCGCATCGATAGCCGGATCTTGACCGAACACGACGCTCTTCAGATCGCGGTCGAGCGTCTGCAGCTTGCTGCGATCGTCCTGCGACACGCTTTGCGCCGGCACACGCGCGATCTTCGAGATGATTTCCTCGATCTCGTTCTTGCCGATCGTCTTCTTCTGCTTCGACTTCGGCAGAATGCGCTGCGCCGCGCCCGCTTCGTCGATCACGTCGATCGCCTTGTCCGGCAAATGACGATCGGTGATGAAGCGCGCCGACAGCTCAGCCGCCGCCGACAGCGCACCCGACGAATACTTGACGCCGTGGTGCTCTTCGAAGCGCGATTTCAGCCCGCGCAGGATCGCGACCGTCTGCTCGACGGTCGGCTCGGTCACGTCGATCTTCTGGAAACGACGCGACAGCGCCGCGTCCTTTTCGAAGATGCCGCGATATTCGGTGAAGGTGGTTGCGCCGATGCACTTCAGCGTGCCCGACGAGAGCGCCGGTTTCAGCAGGTTCGACGCGTCCAGCGTGCCGCCCGACGCGGCGCCCGCGCCGATCAGCGTATGGATTTCGTCGATGAAGAGAATGGCGTGCGGACGCTCCTTCAGTTCCTTCAGCACCGTCTTCAGACGCTGCTCGAAGTCGCCGCGATACTTGGTGCCCGCGAGCAGCGCGCCCATGTCGAGCGAATACACCTGGGCATCGGCCAGGATGTCCGGCACTTCGCCGCGCGTGATGCGCCATGCGAGCCCTTCGGCGATCGCGGTCTTGCCGACACCGGCCTCGCCGACCAGCAGCGGATTGTTCTTGCGGCGGCGACACAACACCTGCACCACACGCTCGACTTCCGACTCACGTCCGATCAGCGGATCGATGCGGCCGTCCTTCGCCATCTGGTTCAGGTTCTGCGTGAACTGGGCGAGCGGCGTTTCCTTCTGCGCGGCGGCTTCGTCGGACTCGGCATTCGCGTCGCTCGCCTTCGCGGCGTCCGAACTGCTCGTCTTGGCGATGCCGTGCGAGATGAAATTGACTACGTCCAGACGCGTGACGCCCTGCTGCTGCAGGTAGTACACCGCATGCGAGTCCTTCTCGCCGAAGATCGCGACCAGCACGTTCGCGCCGGTCACTTCCTTCTTGCCGTTCGAGGTGGACTGCACATGCATGATCGCGCGCTGGATCACACGCTGGAAACCGAGCGTGGGCTGCGTGTCGACGTCGTCCGTGCCCGGCACGGTCGGCGTGTTGTCATGAATGAAGTTGCGCAGGTTCTGGCGCAGATCCTCGATATTGGCCGCGCATGCGCGCAGTACCTCTGCCGCCGTCGGGTTATCCAACAGCGCGAGCAAAAGATGCTCGACCGTTATGAACTCGTGCCTTGCCTGGCGCGCTTCCATGAACGCCATATGCAGGCTGACTTCCAGTTCCTGGGCAATCATGCTTCCTCCATCACACACTGCAGCGGATGCCCGGCCTGCCGTGCGTGGGTAACGACTTGCTCGACTTTGGTCGACGCGATGTCCCGCGTATAGACCCCACAAACTCCCCTGCCCTCGCGATGCACCTTCAACATGACCTGCGTTGCGGTTTCACGATCCTTATTGAAATATTCCTGCACGATCATCACGACAAATTCCATCGGCGTGAAGTCGTCATTCAGCAGCACCACCTTGTACATGGATGGCGGCTTGAGTTTCTGCTCCTGCCGCTCCAGTACGGTGCCGTCCTGCTTGTCCGGGATAATCGCCATACACCCATTCTAAACAACTAGGACAGGCCCGCAATCCTGTCAGAACCCGGCCGCCCGGCCGATGAGCCCGTTCGCTGCCACCCGGCGGTCACGACGCTGTCATGTTCGGCCTGGCTGCGCGTTTTCGACGGGCCGATTGCGGTGCCGGCCCCGATCCTCTCATGCGCGGCGCGTGCTGCACCGCGGTCGGATCGAGTATCGCACAACCTGCCGGTACTGGCTGCGAGCGCTCGCCGCGCTGGGCGTCGGCGCCGCGGGCACAGTCAGCATGTGAGTGGATTATGCGACTTTTCAAGCCACGCCGCTTGCGCCACCGCACATACGGAAGCGGTAAAAACCCTGGAAAGCGGCCTGTTTGCAACGCGACAACGACGTCTCAAAATTTTCTTGACACTCGAATAAAGAGCCCCAACAATCAAGCTGGCACTTTTTTCACCAAGCCATAATCTCGAAAAAATGCCGATGGTGAGCTTGTGAGGAGGGAACGACTGCCTCGCGTGGTCGTGGCTTTTCGAGGGCTCGTGGTAGTGACATGAGTTACAGGGGAAGTTGGAATGGCAACTGGTACGGTCAAATGGTTTAACGACGCAAAGGGTTTCGGATTCATCACGCCTGACGAGGGCGGCGAGGATCTGTTTGCACACTTCTCGGCCATCCAGATGAATGGCTTCAAGACGCTGAAGGAAGGCCAGAAGGTCACCTTCGAAGTCGTGCAAGGCCCGAAAGGCAAGCAGGCATCGAACATTCAGGCGCCAGCCTGAAACGTTTCGATACCCGTCCTTTTTGAAACCCGGCTCCGCGCCGGGTTTCTTTTTTGCGGCAGCTTTCTATTGCAGCGGATTTTCCGACCGGAAAGCCGCGCGAAAATTCCGGGTAAAAAAATACCCCGGCCGTTTGCTGGCGCCGGGGGTTTTATGCGAAACGGATAATCCCGGCGCGTCAATTACATATTTTCGATCATCACTTGCCCAAATGCCGAGCACGACACCTGGGTCGCGCCTTCCATCAGGCGGGCAAAATCGTAAGTAACGCGCTTTTGCAGGATCGATTTTTCCATCGAGCTGATTATCAGATCCGCCGCCTCGAACCAGCCCAGGTGGCGCAGCATCATTTCCGCTGACAGGATTTCCGAGCCGGGATTCACGTAATCCTTGCCCGCGTATTTCGGCGCCGTGCCGTGCGTCGCTTCGAACATCGCAACCGAATCCGACAGGTTCGCGCCCGGCGCGATTCCGATTCCGCCGACCTGCGCGGCGAGCGCGTCCGAGATGTAGTCGCCGTTCAGGTTCAGCGTGGCGATCACGTCGTATTCGGCCGGGCGCAGCAGGATCTGCTGCAGGAACGCGTCGGCAATCACGTCCTTCACGACGACGTCGCCGCCGGTCTTCGGATTCCTGACTTTCATCCAGGGACCGCCGTCGATCAGTTCCGCGTTGAACTCCTTCTGCGCGAGCGCGTAGCCGTAGTCGCGAAACGCGCCTTCGGTGTACTTCATGATGTTGCCCTTGTGCACCAGCGTGACCGAGCGGCGTTCATTGTCGATCGCGTACTGGATCGCCTTGCGCACCAGACGCTCGGTACCTTCGCGCGACACCGGCTTGATGCCGATACCCGACGAATCCGGAAAGCGGATCTTCTTCACGCCCATTTCTTCGCGCAAGAACTTGATGATCTTCTTCGCCTGTTCGGATTCAGCCGGCCATTCGATGCCCGCGTAGATGTCTTCCGAGTTCTCGCGGAAGATCACCATGTTGGTCTTCTCGGGCTCGCGCACCGGCGAGGGCACGCCCTTCAAATATCGCACCGGGCGCAGGCACACATAGAGGTCCAGTTCCTGGCGCAACGCGACGTTCAGCGAGCGGATGCCGCCCCCGACTGGCGTGGTGAGCGGCCCCTTGATCGACACGATGTATTCCTTGACCGCCTGCAGCGTTTCGTCCGGCAGCCATACGTCCGGGCCGTACACCCGGGTCGCCTTCTCGCCCGCGTAGATTTCCATCCAGTGGATTTTCTTCTTGCCGCCGTACGCCTTTTCGACCGCCGCATCCACGACCTTGAGCATGACCGGCGTGATATCCAGACCAGTGCCGTCGCCTTCGATGTACGGGATGATCGGCTCGTCGGAAACGTTGAGCGAGAAGTCGGCGTTGACGGTGATCTTATCGCCACCTGTCGGAATCTTGATGTGCTGATACGGCATGATCGGACTCCAGTGAAAGCTGTGCAAAAGCTGATGGGAGACTGCGAAAGAGACGCCCTCGCCGCGCAATGCCGAACCGCCGCGAGCGGCCTGGCCGCTATTCTAGCCCACGTCCCACGCGCGACGCGGCCGCCCCTCGCTCCGGGTTTTCCAACATAGACGGCCTCTCGAACGCGCCACGCTCCTCTATAAGATAGAAGAATCTGCGTCCCGGTTTATGCATTATCATCGCGCCGTATCGCTCTGCCGTATCGCTCTCCTATGCGCCTTCTCGCCCTCAACAAGCCGTTCGGCACCATCTGTCAATTTTCGCCACACGAGACGCGGACGTCGCTTGCCGACTGGGTCAGGCTACCCGGCGTCTATCCGGCCGGCCGGCTCGACTCCGATAGCGAAGGCCTGCTGCTGCTCACCGACGACGGCGCGCTGCAGGCGCGCATCGCCGAACCGCGTCACAAGCTCGTCAAACGCTATTGGGCGCAAGTCGAAGGCGCGCTCGACGACGCCGCGTTGAAAAAGCTCGCGCGCGGCGTCGATCTCGACGACTACGTGACACGCCCATGTCAGGCGACCTATGTTGAACCGTCCAGCTCGCTGTGGGCGCGCACGCCGCCGATCCGCTATCGCGCCGCGATCCCGACCACATGGATCGAGCTGTCGATCACCGAAGGCAAGAACCGTCAGGTGCGTCGCATGACGGCGGCGGTGGGTTTTCCGACGCTGCGTCTCGTGCGCGTCGGCATCGGTGCGCTTGACATTTTTTCACTCGGACTGCAACCCGGACAGAGCACGGAGTTGCGAGCGAACGCGCCATGGGATGGCGTCGCCTGAACATTATTTGACGATTGTTCGTTCATCGCCGCAACACCGCGTGCCGAACTCACGCACGCGCGAATCAGCCTGCACGTGCTCACTCCAAACCCGTTTCACGGCTGTGACAATCAAGCTAACTCGTTGTAGCAGCACGCAAAATAATGCGTGAAACGCAGGCCCGAAATGCGTGAAACAAGTGGGCTCGCCGCGAGCCTGCGCCACGCGGTTTGAGCGCGTGTCATCACGATCAAAATTTCCGCGCAATTCGCGTCAACCGCCGTACAACTCCACGCGTTATCCGACGCAGATGCCGCCGAAGCTATCCGGCATTCAGCCTTAAAGACATTTGCATACGCCGTTTTCGCGGCGAGTACGAAAGTCCGAACGCTAGCAGACGCGTCGAAAAATTTGTTCGATGCGGCTGTCAACCGAAAGGTGGATGGCACGTTTACCGACATGACTCTACATATGCCGGGTCATTTGGTTAATTAACTCAAGCTGAGGATTCACAAAATGAACAAACTGATCGCCGCTCTGGTCGCTGGCCTCTTCGCAACGGCAGCATTCGCACAAGCATCGGCACCGGAAGCAGCTCCGGCAGCTCCGGCAGCAGCTTCGTCGGCAAAGAAGACCACCAAGCACGCTCACAAGAAGTCGCACAAGAAGGCAGCAGCTGCAGCTTCGGCAGCTTCGGAGTAAGTTGCTTGTAAAAACGCAGTAAAGAACCAGCTTCATTGCCGTTCTTACGGCGTTGTAAGGCAGATCACCGCAAGGCGATCTGCCTTTTTGTTTTTGACGCGCTCGCGTAACATGCGCGAGTCAATTTCAGCAAGGAGTCTTGCCGTGCGATTTTCCATGCGCTCGTCGATGGCGCGTTTCGCCATTGCCGTAGCACTGCCGCTCGCGGCGCTGTCGTTCGTCGTCACCACGGCTCCCGCCCAGGCGCAGCAGATGCCGCCGGGCGCCAAGCAGCCGAGCGAGTTTCCGCGCGTCAAGCTGACCGCTGGCATGTTCGTGATCGACGCGGCCGTCGCCGCCAACGACGCGGACCGCGAACAGGGCTTGATGTATCGCACGAAGCTCGCGCCGAACGAAGGGATGCTGTTCGTGTTCAACGAGAACGCGGGCCACTGCTTCTGGATGAAGAACACGCTGATCCCGCTGTCGATCGCATTCATGCGCGCCGACGGCACGATCACCGACATCGACGAGATGCAGGCCGAGACCACCAACAACCACTGCCCAACGCACAACGGCGTGTTCGCGCTGGAAATGCCCAAGGGCTGGTTCTCGGCGAAGGGCATCAAGCCGGGCATGCAGGTCCAGGGCTTACCGCCGGTGCCGGGTATCACGCAGTAAGACCCTCACCGCCGGGCCGCGTGTCCGTGCAGCCCCGTATGGCCCCGGAGCGGCCTCTGAGCGGGGGCACCGTCCCGCCCACGCTGTCCCGCGAAAAGCCGGCGTCTCGACCCGAGGCGCCGGCTTTTTTTCGCCCGCTCAGCCCCGCGCCACCGGCCTTCGCGCCGGCTGGCAGGATTCATGCAAAAGACCAATCGACGCGCTATCCTTGTAATCTCGACAAGGTAACGCCAGATAAAGCACCACTCAGACTCCCCGGGCGGCCCACGCGGTCGCCCGGCATGCGTTTCAGGCGCGCCATTACAAGGAGATTCACGTGCCCCGCAAGACTCCCATCGAGCGCTACCGGAATATCGGCATCAGCGCTCACATCGATGCCGGCAAAACCACCACCACCGAACGGATCCTGTTCTACACCGGCGTGACCCACAAGATCGGCGAGGTTCACGACGGTGCGGCGACGATGGACTGGATGGAACAGGAGCAGGAGCGCGGCATCACGATCACGTCGGCGGCCACGACCGCGTTCTGGAAAGGCATGGCCGGCAACTATCCCGAGCATCGGATCAACATCATCGACACCCCCGGGCACGTCGACTTCACGATCGAAGTCGAGCGCTCGATGCGCGTGCTCGACGGCGCCTGCATGGTGTACGACTCGGTCGGCGGCGTGCAGCCGCAATCGGAAACCGTGTGGCGCCAGGCGAACAAGTACAAGGTGCCGCGCATCGCATTCGTCAACAAGATGGACCGCGTCGGCGCGGACTTCTTCCGCGTGCAGCGGCAGATCGGCGATCGTCTGAAGGGGGTCGCCGTGCCGATCCAGATTCCGATCGGCGCGGAAGAGCACTTCCAGGGCGTGGTCGACCTCGTCAAGATGAAGGCGATCTACTGGGACGACGACAGCCAGGGCATCAAGTTCGAGTACCGCGACATCCCGGCTGAACTCGCGGCCACCGCGAAGGAATGGCACGACAAGATGGTCGAGGCCGCGGCCGAGGCGAACGAGGAACTGCTCGAGAAGTACCTCGGCGGCGA
Source organism: Paraburkholderia tuberum STM678 (assembly GCF_902833905.1). Taxonomy (GTDB): domain Bacteria; phylum Pseudomonadota; class Gammaproteobacteria; order Burkholderiales; family Burkholderiaceae; genus Paraburkholderia; species Paraburkholderia tuberum. The sequence continues at coordinate 119,018 of NZ_CADFGP010000017.1, forward strand.
ACCGCTGAGCGAAGCCGAAATCAAGCACGGCATCCGCGCGCGCACGATCGCCAACCAGATCGTGCCGATGTTGTGCGGCAGCGCGTTCAAGAACAAGGGCGTGCAGGCGATGCTCGACGCGGTGATCGACTATCTGCCGTCGCCGGTCGACGTGCCCGCGATCACCGGTCACGACGAGCACGACAAGGAAATCGAGCGTCATCCCAACGACGACGATCCGTTCTCGGCGCTCGCCTTCAAGATCATGACCGACCCGTTCGTCGGTCAGCTGATCTTCTTCCGCGTGTACTCGGGCGTCGTCAACTCGGGCGACACGGTCTACAACGCGGTCAAGGAAAAGAAGGAACGCCTCGGCCGGATCCTGCAGATGCACGCGAACGAGCGCAAGGAAATCAAGGAGGTCTACGCGGGCGACATCGCCGCGGCCGTCGGCCTGAAGGAAGCGACCACCGGCGACACGCTCTGCGATCCTAACCATGTAATCATCCTTGAAAAGATGATCTTCCCGGACCCGGTGATCTCGCAGGCCGTCGAACCGAAGACCAAGGCCGACCAGGAAAAGATGGGCATCGCGCTGAACCGTCTCGCGCAGGAAGACCCGTCGTTCCGCGTGCAGACCGATGAGGAATCCGGACAGACGATCATCTCCGGCATGGGCGAGCTGCACCTCGAAATCCTGGTCGACCGGATGAAGCGCGAGTTCGGCGTGGAAGCGACCGTCGGCAAGCCGCAGGTCGCGTATCGCGAAACCGTGCGCAACAAGGTCGAGGACGTCGAAGGCAAGTTCGTCAAGCAGTCGGGCGGCCGCGGTCAGTATGGCCACGCGGTGATTACGCTGGAGCCGTCCGAGCAGGGCAAGGGCTACGAATTCGTAGACGCGATCAAGGGCGGCGTGATTCCGCGCGAATTCATCCCCGCGGTCGACAAGGGCATCGTGGAAACGCTGAAAGCCGGCGTGCTCGCGGGCTATCCGGTCGTCGACGTGAAGGTCACGCTGACGTTCGGTTCGTACCACGACGTCGACTCGAACGAAAACGCGTTCCGCATGGCCGGCTCGATAGCGTTCAAGGAAGCGATGCGCAAGGCGAAGCCCATCCTGCTCGAACCGATGATGGCCGTCGAGGTGGAAACGCCCGAGGACTTCATGGGCAACGTGATGGGCGACCTGTCGAGCCGACGCGGCATGGTGCAGGGCATGGAAGACATCGCGGGCGGCGGCGGCAAGCTGGTGCGCGCGGAGGTGCCGCTCGCCGAGATGTTCGGCTATTCGACGTCGCTGCGCTCGGCCACCCAGGGCCGCGCGACCTACACGATGGAGTTCAAGCATTACGCCGAGACGCCGAGCAATGTCGCCGAGGCCGTGATCAACACGAAGAAACAATGACGCTGACGCGGCGGCGTTGAGCGCGACAAGCCGAAGCCCGCTCTCTGTGAGCGGGCTTTTTTTATGGCGCCGTTTGCATCGTCGAGCCACGCACCCGTTTTTTGAACGTGCCAGAATGTTGATCAGCCATGCGGCACGCGCCTGAATCGTAAGACCGAAGCGCACGACTCGAACGCGGCACGCCAGCCGAGGAGGAGACACGATGAGCCACGATCACGAACATCCGCATTACCGGGCCGAGCACGACGCCGCCGAAGCCAGCCAGCAGATCGACTGGCGCGAACACGGCGTGAAGGTCATCCGCGGCGATCAGCTCGACACCAACACCGCGCAAACGCCGGGCATGAACCGCGCGGCCGCGATCAACGCGGCGCGCGTCGGCGCGCAGAAAATCTGGGCCGGCACCGTGACGATCCATCCGAATGCGAAGACCGGCGCGCATCATCATGGCGCGCTCGAAAGCGTGATCTACGTTGTGCGCGGCCAGGCGCGCATGCGCTGGGGCGAGCATCTGGAATTCACTGCCGAGGCCGGTCCCGGCGACTTCATCTTCGTGCCGCCCTATGTGCCGCATCAGGAGATCAACGCGAGCACCGACGAGCCGCTCGAATGCGTGCTCGTGCGCAGCGACAACGAAGCGGTCGTCGTCAATTTGAACATCGACGCTGTGGAGCAGCCGGAAACCGTCTACTGGGTCGATCCGATCCACAAGCATCCGCACGATCACTAAGCCGCTCATCAACCTATCCATTCATCCGCTTGTGCCACATGACGCCTAACGCCTCGCTGCGCCCTCGCCTAGTCGCGCTCTACGCGATGCTGCTCGCCGCCAACCTCGGCGCATGGCTGTGGGCGCTAATCGCGTTTCGCCACTACCCGCTGCTGCTCGGCACCGCGCTGCTCGCGTATGGCTTCGGTCTGCGTCATGCGGTCGACGCCGACCACATCGCGGCGATCGACGCCGTTACGCGCAAGCTGATGCAAACCGGCATGCGACCGGTCGGGATCGGGCTCGCGTTTTCGCTCGGCCATTCGACGATCGTGATCGCGGCGACGATCGGCATCGCCTGGACCACGCATTCGCTGAATGGACGCTTCGAGAGCTTCAAGGAAGTAGGTGGCACGCTCGGGACACTGGTTTCCGCGTCGTTCCTGCTGGTGCTCGCGGCGGTCAATCTCGTGGTCCTGCGCGACGTGTGGCGCCGCTACCGGCACACGCAACGTGGCGACGCTGCGACCACGGCGTCAGCCGATGCGCTCGCCCCAGCCGGGCTGCTGTCGCGCGCATTGCGGCCGCTGTTTCGGCTGGTCACGAAAAGCTGGCACATGTATCCGGTCGGCGTGCTGTTCGGTCTCGGCTTCGACACCGCGACCGAGATCGGCCTGCTCGCGATCGCTGCGTCGCAGGCCAGCACTGGCCTGCCGCTCTATTCGATCCTCGTGTTCCCGGCGCTCTTCACGGCCGGCATGACGCTTGTCGATTCGACCGACAACGTGCTGATGGTGCACGCGTACGGCTGGGCGATGGACGACCCGAAGCGCAAGCTTTACTACAACGCGAGCATCACGTTCGTGTCGGCGATGGTCGCGATCGTGATTGGCGGCGTCGAGGCGCTAGGGCTGCTGTCGGATCGCTTGGGCTGGAGCGGCGGGGTGTCGGATGCGATCGTCGGAATCAACGATCATTTCGGCGCGCTCGGCTATGCGATCGTCGCGGCCTTCATGGCGTGCTGGATCGGCTCGGTGCTGTTTCATCGCTGGAGACGGCCGGATACGGCGGCACGATAAGTGACCTGGCCTACCGGGAAACCGATCTACACCGTAGGTTTCTTTGAGCGTTCCACCTTGTGGAGTTCGAAACCGCATTTCGCACCGTGTTGCTCCGCCAATCCGTCCGCAATCGCGGCCGCCCCTCGCGAGCACGCGTCCGGTAACCGTTGTGACGACGACACACCGCGCGTCATTTATCGGCCGATCGACTAGCGCGGCGCGCCCGCGGTGCGCCAGAGCCGCGAGCAATCGCTTACACTGAGACCGCTCTGCACAGCGTTGCCCTTTCGCGATCGCGGCCCCACCACATCCCATCGCCCATCGGAAGGCGCGCTGCCCTCGCGCCGTCGCGCGGCTCGCGCGACGCCTCCGAACCAGTAACAGAACGGGTTGGACACGCCATCGATGAAAACGCCAGCGGACCGATTTCTCGCACCTGACGCATTGGACGCAGCCCGCCTCGCAGCCGACGCCTACGGCAACCACGCCCTCGACGAGTTTGTCGCCGGCCGCATCACGCGCCGCGAGCTGCTACGACATGCGAGCGTGATCGGTCTGTCGCTCGCGGGTGGCGGCCTGCTCGGCGCGCCGCGAGCGCGGGCGCAAGGTGCACCGCCCACGTCGAACCAGACGATCCGCGTCGCGCATCTGACGCCGGCGGGCGCCGTCGATCCGCTGACGGTGACTGACGCCGCGAGTCTCGCGCTGCTGAACCAGACCGGCGAATTCCTGATCGACGACGACGGCGAGAAGCTGATGCTGAAGCCCGCGCTCGCGCTGTCGTGGAAGCCGAACGACAAGGGCGACGTGTGGACCTTCAAACTGCGCCAGAACGTGAAATTCCACGACGGCCAGAGCTTCGGCGCGAAAGATGTGGTCGCGACCTTCGACCGTCTCGCCGATCCCGCGAGCGGCTCGGCCGCGCTATCGGTACTAAAGGGCGTGCTGTCGAAAGGCGGAGCGAAGGTCGTCGACGAACACACGGTGGAGTTTCATCTCGACGCGCCGACCGGCAATTTCCCGTACTACGTTTCCTCGGATAATTACAACGCGGTGATCCTGCCCGCGAACTTCGCGGGCAACTACGAAAAGAGTTTCATCGGCACGGGTCCGTTCAAATTCGAAAAGTATCAGCCGAAGGTTGGCGCGTCGTTCGTGCGCAATCCCGACTACTGGGGCGAAAAAGCGTTACCGCAACGCGTACAGTTTTCGTTCTACGCCGACGAGCAGGCTCAACTGCTCGCGTTGCAAGGCCATCAGGCCGACGTGATGGGCACGTTCACCGTGCAGGGCGGCGCGGCCATCCTGAACAATCCGGACTACAAGGCGGTCGGCGTCAAGTCGAGCGCGCACCGCCAGATTCACATGCGCAACGACAGCCCGCTCTTCAAGGACAAGCGCGTGCGTCAGGCACTCGCGTTGTCGCTCGATCGCGACGTGATCGTGCGCGGTCTCTTCAAGGGTCGCGCACAACTCGGCAACGACAGCCCGTTCGCGCCGGTGTTTCCATCGTCGGATGCGGGCGTGCCGCAACGCAAGATCGACGTCGCGAAGGCGAAGCAACTGCTCGCGCAGGCTGGCGTGCCGAATGGTTTCGACGTCACGCTGACCACCGAAAAATACATGGAGATCCCCGACCTCGCAGTCGTCGTGCAGAACGCCGCGAAGGCGATCGGCGTGCGCATCAATCTGAAGGTCGAGAGCCAATCGCTCTACTACGGCGCGGGCACGCCGGGCAAATCCGACTGGCTCGACTCGCCGCTCGGCATCACCGATTACGGCCATCGCGGCGTGCCGAACGTGTTCCTCACCGCGACGCTGACGAGCAACGGCACATGGAACGCCGCGCACTTCAAGAATCCGCAATACGATCAACTGGTCGCGCAGTTCGTCGCGGCGATCGATCTCGCCACGCAAAAGAAAATCTCCGGGCAGATCCAGACGCTATTGCTCGACGAAACGCCGCTGATCATCCCGTTCTTCTACGATCAGCTGATCGCGATGCGCAAGGGTGTGAACGGCGTGCGCTTCACTGCGCTCGCGCAACTGTATTTCGATCGCGCGACGCTCAGCGCGTAAGCAGCGCGCTGTCCGTCTCGCTTTTCGCAGGAGAACTCACGATGTCGGCTCCGGCGCCCTCTCCCGCCTCGAATACATCGCGTCCGCCGCGCGCGAGGAACGGCAACGCGGGCCGCGTCGCGCGTTTTCTCGCGACGCGCGCGGGTCTTTCGCTGATCACGCTGTGGCTGCTGTCGGTGATCGTGTTCGCGGGCGGCCAGCTGCTGCCCGGCGATATCGGCCGCGCGGTGCTCGGGCCGCTCGCCGATGCGCGCGCGGTCGCCGCGCTCGATCATCAGCTCGGCGCCGACCGGCCGCTGCTCACGCAATACATCGACTGGATCACGCATTTCGTGCGCGGCAACATGGGGCTGTCGTACGCGTATCGCGAACCGGTCAGGCCGTTCATCGCCGATGCGCTCGGGCATTCGGCGAAGCTCGGTCTGCTCGCGTTCATCGTCGTCGTGCCGCTCGGCATCGCAGGCGGCGTGTGGTCGGCGATGCATGCGGGGCGCTGGCTCGATCGCACGATCAGCATCGCCGGTTTGTCGGCGACCGTGGTGCCGGAGTTCGTGTCGTCGATCGTGCTGATTCTCGTGTTCGGCGTGTGGCTGCGCTGGCTGCCCATCGAGGCCTCATCTCCGCCCGATGCGAGCGTGCTCGAACAGCTGCGCCATCTGGTGCTGCCGGTGCTGCCGCTCGTCCTCGTGTTCTTCGGCTACATCGCGCGAATGGCACGCGCGGGCACCGTCGAAGCGCTCGACGCCGACTACACGCGCACCGCGATCCTCAAGGGCCTGCCGCGCCACGTCGTGATCTGGCGGCACGTGCTGCGCAATGCACTGCTGCCGACGATCACCGTCGCCGCCACCCAACTCGGCTACATGATCGGCGGACTCGTGGTGGTCGAGACGCTGTTCCGCTACCAGGGCATCGGCTCGCTGATCTACAACGCCGCCAAGGCGAAGGATTTTCCAATGCTCGAAGCGGGCGTACTGACGATCGGCGTCGTCTATACGCTCGCGAATCTGGTTGCCGATGCGCTGCACGTGCTGCTCAATCCGCGACTGCGGGTGAGGACCGCCGAATGAATGCGACCGTGCCGCCGGCTTCATCGACGCCACCAGGCTCGCCCGCGCCAGGCGCACCGGGCTCCGAGCCGCGTTTCCCGCGCCTCCTCCTGCTGCTCGGTTCGCCGACCTTCATCGTGGGCGCGCTGATCGTCGCGTGGTGGATCGTCTGCGCGATCGCCGGGCCGTGGTTCGTGCATCTCGATCCGTACGCGTCCGATCCGCTCAATTCGCTGACGCCGCCCGATCGCACGCACTGGTTCGGCACCGATCAGCTCGGCCGCGACGTATTCTCGCGCGTGATCGTCGGCGCGCGCGACATCCTGACGATCGCGCCGCTCGCGACACTGCTCGGCACCGCGGCGGGCACCGCGCTCGGCCTGGTGGTCGGCTACTTCGACGGCTGGGTCGACGACGTCATCGGCCGCATGATCGACGCGGTGCTCGCGCTGCCGCTCGTGATCGTCGCGCTGCTCGCGCTCGCCGCGGTCGGTGCGTCGAACTTCACGGTGATTCTCGTGATCGGCACCACCTTCACGCCGATAACAGCCCGCACCGTGCGCGCCGCCGTGTTCGCAGAGCGGCATCTCGACTATGTGGCCGCCGCGCAGCTGCGCGGCGAACGCGCGCCGTACATCATGTTCGCGGAGATCCTGCCGAACGTGCTGCCGCCGATCGTCGTCGAAGCAACGGTGCGGCTCGGCTATGCGATCTTCGCGGTCGCGACGCTGTCGTTTCTCGGCTTCGGCATCCAGCCGCCGTCGGCCGACTGGGGGCTCGCGCTGTCCGAGTCGTACACGTTGATGGCGGGCGGCGCGTGGTGGACCGTCGTGTTTGCGGCGGGCGCGATCGCGTCACTGGTGGTCGGCGTCAATCTGATCGCCGACGGCGTGCAGGGAGTGCTCGACCAATGAACGGCCCACCGCCCTCCTCGTTCGCGGCGTTCGACGTGTCGAAAAGCGATCGCACCGATGCGCTGACCGTGGTCGGCCTGACGGTCACCTACCGGATCCGCGGACGCGATCGCGAAGTGCTGCAGGACGTATCGTTTCGCGTGCGACGCGGCGAGGCGTATGGGCTCGTCGGCGAATCCGGTTGCGGCAAGTCGACCGTGGCAATGGCGACGCTGCGCTATCTGCCGCGCAATGGCAAGGTGAAGGCCGGCAAGATCGTAATCGCCGGTGAGGACGTGCAGAAGCTGGGTGCCGACGCGCTGCGCAGCATGCGTGCGACGACCGTCTCGATGGTCTACCAGGACCCGGGGCGCGCACTGAATCCATCGCTGACGATCGCCCGTCAGGTTTCCGAAGCATTCGAGGCGGCCGGCGTCGCGCGCGACGAGGCGCTGCAACGCACGCTCGAGATACTCAAACGCGTCCGCATCGCGGCGCCCGAGCGCGTGATGAACAGCTATCCGCATCAATTGTCGGGCGGCATGCAGCAGCGCGTCGTGATCGCGATGGCGCTCGCGTCGAACCCCGCGCTGCTGATTCTCGACGAACCGACTACCGGCCTCGATGCGACCGTCGAAGCGGAAGTGCTCGACCTCGTCGCACGGTTGCGCGAGGAACTCGGCACCGCGGTGCTGTTCATCAGCCACAACCTCGCGGTGATCGGCCGCATGTGCGAACGCGTCGGCGTGCTGTACGCGGGCAAGCTGGTCGAGGAAGGCGCGACCCAGGACGTGTTCGCGCGGCCGCGTCATCCGTACACGGTCGGGTTGCTGCGCTGCCTGCCGACGGCCGGACGCAGCAAGGACAGCGAGCGGCTCGATACGATCGCGGGCGGCCTGCCTCTGCCGGGCTCGGTCACGCAGGGCTGCATCTATGCGGAGCGCTGCCGTCTCGCCGACGAGCGCTGCCGCCGCGACGCGCCGCCGCCCTATCGCCTCGGCGCCCGGCATGGCGATCAGATGGCGCGCTGCCACTATCACGAGCGTGCGATCGAACTGCCGCGTGCGACATCGAGCGCGGCGCCGGTGGCGGCCGCATCATCCAACGCGGCGCCGCGCGCGCCCTCTGGGCCGGTCTTGCGCGCCCGGAACCTGTCGAAAACATTCCACGTATCGGGCGTCCCGCTGCGCGCGGTCGACGACGTGTCGCTCGAACTCGCGAGCGGCGAGACGCTCGGCCTCGTCGGCGAATCGGGCAGCGGCAAGACAACGCTCGCGCGACTGCTGCTCGGCCTGCTCGCACCCGATGCCGGCAGCCTGCTCGAACTCGACGGCGCCCCGCTCGCCGCGCGCGTCACGCGACGCAGCGACGAGCAGCTGAAATCGCTGCAGATCGTGTTCCAGAATCCGGACTCGGCGCTCAATCGCGCGCATTCCGTCAAGCGGCTGATCGGCCGTGCGCTCGCGCGCTTCACCGCGCTGCGCGGGCCGGAGATCGACGCACGGCTCGCCACGCTGACGGACGCCGTGCGGCTGCCCGAGCGCTATCTGGATGCACGTTCGCGCCAGCTTTCGGGCGGACTCAAGCAGCGCGTCGCGATTGCGCGCGCGTTCGCCGGCGAACCGCGCGTCGTCGTGTGCGATGAGCCGACTTCATCGCTCGACGTGTCGGTGCAGGCCGCGATTCTGAACCTGCTCGCCGATCTGCAGCACGAGCGCGGCGTCAGCTACGTATTCATCTCGCACGATCTGCACGTGGTCCGCTATGTGTCGGATCGCATCGCGGTGCTCTACCTCGGCCGGCTGCTCGAAATCGGCCCGGCGGCGGCCGTGTTCGATGGACCGCAGCATCCCTATACCGAGGCGCTGCTGTCCGCCGTGCCGACACTGCCGGGCGACGGCGCGTCCGGCGAGGTGCATCAACGTACGCGTATCCGTCTCACCGGCGAGTTGCCCGGGCCCGGCGCGATGCCGTCGGGCTGCGTGTTTCACACGCGCTGTCCGCGCAAGCTCGGCGCGATCTGCGAGCAGCAGGACCCGCCGTTTCTCGACGCGGACGACGCCGCCGATCCGTCTTGCGCGCACCGGATTCGCTGCCATATTCCGGTCGCCACACTTCGCGAGCTGCAAAGCGAGCCGCGCGACGACAACGCGGGCGACCCGACGAATGGCGGCACCTCCGACGATGCGTCGGAAAACGCCAGCTAGCGTCGACTCGAACCTCATCGACGCACACCGCCCCTCTTAACGAATCCCGCGTCGGAACACGCTTTTGCGTCCGCGCGTTTCATCGTCGCAACGTTTTGAGGCGTTTTTCCGGCGTGCGCATCGCACATCCCGATATCGCCCGTGTCGCTTCAAGGCTTTGCGGCGCGTGGCATGGATATCGCTAAATTAACAGCCAGAGATTCGAAGCCAAACCGGGCGCGCAACGCCGCGCATATCCGCACGACGAGCGTCACCACGCGATGGCGCGACCTCGCGCGATCAGCACGGCAGCGACGCACGGACAACTTCGACACAACGGACCGGGGGTTCGACAAGACCCGCGTGCAGACAGGTCGGCCGCTGCTGGAGCAGTTCGCGAAGGCGGCAGCGAGGGACCGTCCTTCGCTCTGGAGACGCGCGATGAAGACCGGAAAATCAGATCAGTACTACTGTGCAATGATGCGCAGCGCGGTGGTCCTCGCGGGGGTCGCGGTGTTGGCGGGCGGGACCGCGTACGGAGCGTCGACGGACGTGATCCCTCGCTGGATTGTGCTGGCCGACGCGTTGCGGGCGCAACCCGGCGATTCAACGCCGCTGCTGCTCGCGCGGAACGACGGCGCGGCAACCGGCGCCGAGGCTGGCACGGCCACAGCCGCCGACGATGCCGCCTCGGTGTTCGCGCCGGCCGGCTGCGGCGGGCTCGGCGGTCCGGGCTGCGGGCGGCTCGGCGGCGGCATTGGCAACGGCGGCGGTAATGGCGGCGCGGCGGGTTCGAGCAATAGCGGTGCTGGCGCAAGCGGCAACAGCGGCGCCGGGGCGGCGGGTTCAGGGAGCGGAAGTGGGAGTGGCGGTAAGGGAAATAGCGGTAGTGGAAGCGGAGGTGGAAGCGGAGGTGGAAGCGGAGGTGGAAGCGGAGGTGGTGGCGGCGGCGGAGGCGGCGGAGGCGGCGGAGGCGGAAGCAGCGGCGGCAGCGGGAGCGGCGGCTGCGGTTGCGGAGGCTCCAGCGGTGGCCCTAGCGGTGGTTTCGGCGGTGCGAATGGTGGTGGCTTCGGTGGTGGCTTCGGTGGCGGGTTCGGCGGAGGCTTTGGCGGAGGCTTCGGCGGCGGTCACGGAGGCAAGGGTGGCGGCAGTGGCAACGGTGGCGGGAACGGGCACTAGGCGTCGCCCGTTGCCCCGGGTAGGGAGCCCCGCGCCCTACCCGCCGGCGACATGTCCCGGCATACTGTCCGCTATCCGCTGGCAACGGCGGTGATGTCCCGATCCCCCGGTCGGGCGTCACCGCCGGAGGCCGGTCGGAGCGGCCCGCCCGCCTTCGGCGCGCGCTGACGGAATGGCTCGGAGCGCGCGCGAGCTGCGCCTCGCGCCATCGCGCGAACCGCACCGCGAGCGGCGGAAACACAACCTCCATTGCGTGCGAGTGTTATGGAACCAATCCGAGACGACCGCCTCATATCAAATTCATCGTTCGATATGAGGGCCCACAACATGCATAGAAGCGTCCCCCCCGCCGCGACCCGTACGGCAGCCGCCGTGCTGACCGCTGCCGCCCTGGGCCTCGCATCGCTCGCCAATGCGCAAACACCCGCGCAGCCAATGGCGCAAACCTTGTCGCAAGCGGCGCCACCGGTCGATCCGAGCTTCTCCGCCTACTCGCTCGTCCAGAGCTGCAAACAGCGCCACGACAACGTCGCGCAAGGGCAATGCGTCGGCGCGATCCGCGGCATCATCCACGGTTATCAATACGGCGTGCTGTTCCTCTCGCAACGAGCAACCCTCCCCGCCAACGAAACGCAGCGCGTGTCGCTATGCCTGCGCGACGTGGCGGTGTCGTCGATCGTCGACGACTTCCTCGCCGATGCCGCCCAGGTGCCGGACGACGCGCTGCAGCACACCCCCGCCGAAGTCGCCGTGCTCGGCTCCGTGCATCAGCACCATCCCTGCACCTGAGCGCCGCGTCAGCGCGAGCGGCGTCATCGACGCCCACAGCGCTTCGAGCCTCGCGCGCCGCCGTTGCGCAACGGACGGCGGCCGCGCCGGCACTTACAACATCTCCAGCGCACGCTTGCCGCGCGGCGGCTTGAAGTACGCGTCGAGCGCGGCGAGTTCGCCGGCTTCCAGCACCAGTTGCGACGCGCGATGGTTGTCGCGCACATGCTCGACGCGCGCCGCCTTCGGAATCGCGCACACATTGGGCTTGCCCAGCACCCACGCGAGCGCCACCTGAAACACCGAGACGCCGCGCGCGTCGGCGATATCGTCGAGCGGCGAGCGTTTCGGCAGCCGCGCATGATCGACCGGGCTGTACGCCATCGCCGGCATGCCGCGCGCGGCGAGCCACGGCAACAGATCGAACTCCGGCCCGCGCCGCGCCACGTTGTACAGAATCTGGTTGGTCGCGCACGCGTCGCCGCCTGGCGTCGCGACGAGTTCTTCCATGTCGTCGGTATCGAAGTTGCTGACGCCCCAGTGACGGATCTTGCCCGCGCGCCGCAGCGCCTCGAAGCCGTCGACGGTGTCCGCGAGCGGCACCGAACCACGCCAGTGCAGCAGATACAGATCGAGCCGGTCCGTTTTCAGACGCTTCAGGCTCTGCTCGCACGCGGCGATCACGCCGCGCTGGCTGGCGTTGTGCGGATACACCTTGCTGACCAGAAACACCTTGTCGCGCAAACCCGCGAGCGCTTCGCCGAGCAGCGACTCGGTCGCGCCGTCGCCGTACATTTCGGCGGTATCGATCAGCGTCATGCCGAGTTCGATGCCGCAGCGCAGCGCAGCGATTTCCGCCGCGCGTCGTGCCCGCTGCTCGCCCATTTCCCACGTGCCCTGCCCCAGTGCTGGCATGCGCTCGCCGCCCGGCAGGCTCACGCTTGCGATCTCGCTCGTCATGCTGACTCCTCGAAAGTGGCTCGATCCAGATGCGATGCGCTGGCCCGCCGCCTCATCGCGCAACGCATGCTACTCAAATCCTGGCGACGAGTTTAGCGGCTCCGCGGCCTCAGAACGGCGCGCCTGGCAAAAGCCCGCTATAACAGGACGCGCCGATGTTTTAAAATTGCCGCTTGCCCATCTTGCGTGAGCCCCATGACCTCTGCCTCGGAAGACCGCTGGCGCGACCTGCGCCCGGACCCGGAAAACGACACGCCGCTCTATCTGCAACTTGCCCGCAAGCTCGGCAGCGCGATCCACGAAAACCGCTGGAACGCCGGCGAGGCGCTGCCTTCGGAGCGCGTGCTGTCGGAGGCGCTCGGCGTGTCGCGCATCACGTCGCGCAAGGCGATCGCGCTGCTCGTGGAGCAGGGTTTGATCCGCCGCACCCAAGGCGCGGGCAGCTTCATCACGCCGCGCTACGAAGATCCGTTGTCGCGTCTGTCGAGCTTCAGCGAAATGCTGCGGCGGCGCGGCTTCACGCCGAGTTCGAAGTGGCTGTCGCGCGAAATCTCGCCGGCCAATCGCGACGAGGTGATCCAGCTGGGTCTGTCGCCGGCCGCAGCGGTCACGCGGCTGCGGCGGCTGCGGCTCGCCGACGGCATCGTGATGGCGGTCGAGAATTCGACGTTCCCGGCCGCGGTGATTCCCGATCCACAGGCAATCGGCGACTCGCTGTACACGTATCTGGAGAATCGCGGACTGACGATCGTGCGCGCGTTGCAGCACTTCCGCGCGGTGAACGCGAGCGACGAGATCGCGCAGCAGATGAGCATCGCGCCGAACGAGGCGTTGCTGTTGATCACGCGCGTGGGTTATACGGCGGATCAACGCGCGATCGAACTGACGGACACGTACTGCCGCAACGATTACTACGACTTCGTGGCGGAGTTGCGAAAGTAAGCTGCGACGCGGTGGGCGGTTAGGTACGCCGCGTTCCCAACCTGAACGCGCCGCCCGCTCCAACCGTCACGGCCACCGGGCTTCGTGCGCGCCGATGCGCGCCGGCGGCAGCGCATAAAACGCAGGCGTCTGCTCCAGTTCCTCCGCCGGCAGCACGCCAAGCACACGCCCGAACTCCGATTGCACGCTCGCGACGCAATCGCGCACGTCGTCGAGCGACACCTCGGGCGCCTGCTGCCCATCGGCCAGCAGCCCGAACGACCGCAGCCAACGCCCCGTCTGCGCAAGAGACACCTTCACATGCCAGCTGCCGCCCTCGCGAGCGCGCCGCGCGAGCGCGACCATCGCGCCGAACGCGGCCAGATAGCCGGTCGCGTGATCGAGCGCCTGACACGGCAGATGCCGCGGCTCGGCTGAACCCGCCGCCGCGCGCTCGGTCCACGCGATGCCGCTCGCCGACTGCACCAGACTATCGAAGCCGCGTCGCTGCGCCCACGGCCCTGTGTGCCCGTACGCGCACACCGAGATATAGACGACGCCGGGCCGCAGCCGTGCCAGCTCGTCCGGCCCGAAGCCGCGCGCCTTGAGCGCGCCCGGACGATAGGCCTGCAGGAACACGTCGGCATCGCGCGCGAGTCCGCGCAACGTGTCGCAGCCTGCCGCCTCGCGCAGATCGACGATTGCCGAACGCTTGCCGCGGCCGTTGTCGATCACGAGCGGCGCGATGTTCGGCAGATGCGGCCCGTTGATCGTCAACACGTCCGCGCCATGATGCGCGAGCGCGCGGCCGGCCACCGGTCCCGCGATGATCCGCGACAGATCCAGCACCCGCACACCCGCGAGCGGGCGGTCGATACCAGGCTCGGCGTCAGCGGCGGCGTGGCGCGGCGGCTCGGCGGGGGCGTCGCCGATGCGCTCGATCTCGAACAGCGGCAAGCGCGCGATCGCTTTGGCCTGCTCGAGCGCGGCCCATTCGTCGGGCGTGCGAATCAAGGCGGCGCACAGGCCCGCGTCGGCGAGCGTTTGATCGAGCGTCGCGCCTTCCCAGCCGCGAATCGCGGCCGCCACCGAGTGCCGCCCATTGTCACAGCCGAGCACCTCGAGCACGCCCTTCAAGTGATGCGCGAAATTCGTATGCAGCTGGATCCATCGGCCGTCGCCCGTTTCATAGAAGCCGGTGACCGGATCGCGCAGCGCGGGCGGCGGCCCATCGTCGATCCGCAAATAGCGTTCGCTGCGAAACGCCGCCAGCGCGCGACGCATCTGCACCGACACCTGTTGCAGGCGAGCGCTGCGCAAGCGCCAGTATTCGGCGGCGGCGAGGCCCGTCGCGGCGATGGTCGACGCCGCGAGGCTGCCGACACGGTAGACCGACGGCAAGCCGGGATCCGCGCCGGCGAGCGACACGGCGTGCAGCGCGACCGGATCGCAGCCGGCGAGGGTCCAGATGTGCTTGAGGGCGAGTTCGGGCGTCATGGGATCGGGCGCGCTGGCCGCGCGGACAGGAAGCAGGTACACCGAGTCTAAATTTGCACCTTGCCGCAATCAATGTTGATTATGATAATCAATATATATTGATTTCTTCGGTTTATACCCACTTTTATGCCAGCCCCGATTTACCTGAGCGCCGCCGAAGCGGCCGCAACGCTCGGCGTCAGCTTGCCGACGCTGTACGCGTATGTAAGCCGAGGCATGCTCGGCTCGTCGCCGGATGCGCAAGGCAGGCATCGGCTCTACGATGCCGCCGAGGTGCGCCGCCTCGCGCGTCGCAAGGCGGACGGCAAACGCGCCGGCAAGGTCGCGCAGAAGGTGCTCGACTGGGGCGTACCGGTGCTCGAATCGTCGATCACGCTGGTCGCGGACGGTCGGCTGCTGTATCGCGGGCACGATGCGATCGAACTCGCGCGCAGTGCGTCACTCGAAGACGTCGCGGCGCTGTTGTGGGAATGCAGCGCGCGGCGCATCGCCGATGCGCCGGTCGTGCCGCTCGCCCCCGCGCAATGGGCCGCGTGGCTCAAGCTGTGGAGTGACAGCACGCCGCTCGATCGCGCGCTGGTGCTGCTGCCGGCCGCCGCCGCGCAGATGCCACGCGTGTGGGCGCTCGGCCGCGATGCGCAGCTCGACACCGCGTGCGCCGTGATGCGGCTGCTGGCCGCCGCGATGCTGCCGGCGGCGCCGTCGAACGAACCGCTGCATCGGCAGATCGCGACGGCCTGGCGGGTGCGCAGCCGTCAGCAAAGCGGATTGCTGCGCGCGGCCTTGGTCGCCTGCGCGGATCACGAGCTGAACGCGTCGACGTTCACGGTCCGTTGTATCACGTCGACGGGCACGCACCTGTTCGGTGCGGTCGCGGGCGGGCTCGCGGCGCTTTCCGGGCCGCGTCACGGCGGCGAAACCGTGCGCATCGCCGCGCTGCTCGATGAGGCGTCGCGCTCGCCCGAGCTGGACCGCTACCTGGCGAACCGTCTCGCGCGCTACGAGCACGGCGCGCAAGGGCCGCTGCTGTCGGGCTTCGGTCATCCGCTCTATCCGGACGGTGATCCGCGCGCGCGGCTATTGCTGACGATGCTCGCCGACTGCGCGCCAGCCCGCTCGCCGCTCAACGAGGTGCAGCAGGTCGCGCGAGCGGTGCGCGACACGACCGGCGCGGAGCCGACGGTGGATTTCGCGCTTGCCGCGATCGAGCGCGTGCTCGGCTTGCCGAGCGGGGCCGCGTTCACGCTGTTCGCGCTCGGGCGGGTGGTCGGCTGGATCGCGCACGCGATGGAGCAGGCGCGCGATGGCCGGTTGATCCGGCCGCGGGCGCGGTATATCGGGGAGTATGAGGCGGGAGGTGCTGCTTAGGGACCAGGAAGAGGCGGCTCGCCGTTCGCCCTGCATCAGACCACGCCCGGCCGACGCGCCAGCCAAGCCGGCATCGGCCAGCCGAATAGCAGCCTCGGCAACCTGCGTTCCGAGCCGCTCGCCAGCGCAAAACGCGCCCCGGCCCGCCCGGCGCTGATCCATGCCACCGATCCACGCGCCAACTCGATCGACTGCCCCGCCGCCAGCCAGTGATCCTCATGCTCGCCCTCGACGGTCAGCCAGACGTTGCCGCTGATCACCTTGAAAATCGTCGGACGCGCAACCCGCCAGGCCGTGACGGGCTCGCCATGTTCCAGCTCGAAAACTCGCACTTCTCGCATCGCCGTTCTCCTCGATGAACTTTCTGTTGTACCGATTATTGACGTGCGATGATCGGAGACCCATGCACAGTTCCGAACACTTCCATCGGAACTGTTCAGTCAAAAAACCGAACAGTTGGCATGGCTCGCGCGGCGCAGGTTTAAAACTTTCGCGCTCGCAGGCCGGCGACAGAAGGCAAGCGTATGAAACTCGAAATCCAGCTCGATCGGGACAACGGCGTGCCGCTGACCGAGCAGATCGTCGCGGGCGTCTCGGCGTGGATCCGCTCGCGCAATGCGCATCCTGGCTCAAAGCTGCCGTCGATCCGCCAGTTCGCCGCCGACTTCGACGTAAGCCGCTTTCCGGTGATCGAGGCATACGACCGGTTGGTGTCGCTCGGCTATGTCGACTCGCGCCACGGCTCCGGCTTTTACGTCGCCGATCGCCAACCGACCGACATGCGCTGCCAGGGCACTTCGGACCCGCGCCGCGCCGATGTCGAGTCGGACCATCTGCTCGAGCAATTCAACTTTCCGGGCGAAACGCTGAAGCTCAGCACCGGTTTCATCCCCGAAAGCTGGCGCGACATCGATGGCATTGCGCAGGCGATCCGCCACGTGTCGCGAACCGATCCGGCTAGCATGGTCGAGTACGCGACGCCGCTCGGCAACCCGGTCTTGCGCGAACAGTTGCGCGGCCGCATTGGCCAGTTGGGCATCCAGGCAGACGCATCGCAGATTCTGATCACCAACGGCGCGAGCCAGGCGTTCGATCTGCTGGTGCGCTACATGCTCAAGCCAGGCGACACGATCTTTGTCGAGGACCCCGGTTACTACAACCTGTACGGCCTGTTGCGCCTGCACGGCATGAAGCTGATCGGCATTCCACGCACCGGCAATGGTCCCGACCTCGACACGATGCAGGCGCAACTGAAGCTGCACCGGCCCAGATTGCTGCTCATCAACACCGTGTTCCACAATCCGACCGGCACCACGGTCGCACCGCAGGTCGCATTCCGTTTGCTGCAAATGGCGCGAGAGCATGGCTTCCAGATCATCGAGGACGATATCTACGCGGATTTTCAGACCGAGCTCACCGACCGCCTGGCCACCCTCGACCAACTCGAACAGGTGATCTACATCGGCGGATTGTCGAAAACGCTGTCGTCTTCGCTGCGGGTCGGCTACGTGGTTGCGAGTCACGCGATCATCAAGGACCTGGTCGACATCAAGATGCTGACGAGCATCGGCTGTTCGCGCTTTGCCGAAGCGGTGGCGGTGTCGATGCTGGAGCGCGGCGCATATCGCAAATATCTGGAGCGACTGCGCCGCCAGATGCGCGGCGCGCTTGGCTCGACCGTCCAGACACTCGAAGATGCCGGCTGGGAGATCTTCGAAGAACCAGCGGGTGGCAAGTTCGTGTGGGCACGCGTGCCGCATGTCGCGGACGCCGAGCGGCTCGTTGAATGCGGCGTGCCCCTCGGAGTGACGGTGCTGCCTGGACAACACTTCAGGCCGAACCGGGAGGTGAGCCCGTGGATCAGAATTCATGTGGCGTTTGGCAACGAGCCACGTGCGCAGGCGTTTTTTAATGCGGCGGCGCAGTTGCCGCCTGATGCGTGAACACGGCGCGGAGCGCGGCCGTGACGCAGCACCGACACCCGCGCAACGCTGCGCCGCCCGCTGCGCCGGGACCCGCTTTTCCCTAGAATAGCGAGTCCCAACCCGACCGAGCGCGCCCAGCCACCTCATATGTCCACGACGACGCCTCCGCCCGCCCTCGCTCCCGATATCCCCTCGGGTCCTTCGCCCCGCTCGCTGACCGTGATGCTGTGGCTGGTCGCCACCGGCTTCTTCATGCAGACGCTCGATTCGACGATCGTCAACACCGCGCTGCCCGCAATGGCGACAAGCCTCGGCGAACTGCCGCTGCGCATGCAATCGGTGGTGATCGGCTACTCGCTGACGATGGCGGTGATGATCCCCGTGTCCGGCTGGCTCGCCGACAGACTCGGCACGCGGCGCGTGTTCTTCAGTGCGATCCTCGTGTTCGCGGTGGGCTCGTTGCTGTGCGCGAACGCGCATACGCTGAACCAACTGGTGCTGTTTCGCGTTCTGCAAGGCGTGGGCGGCGCGATGCTTCTGCCGGTTGGGCGGCTCGCGGTGCTGCGAACCTTTCCGGCTGAGCGCTATCTGCCGGCGTTGTCGTTCGTGGCGATTCCGGGGCTGATCGGACCGTTGATCGGACCGACGCTCGGTGGCTGGCTCGTCAAGATCGCGTCGTGGCACTGGATCTTTCTGATCAACGTGCCGGTGGGCATCGTGGGCTGCATCGCGACGTTTATCTTCATGCCGGATAGCCGCAACGAACACACGAGCAAATTCGACCTTGGCGGCTACCTGTTGCTGGTGGTGGGCATGGTGGCGATTTCGTTCGCGCTCGACGGCCGCACCGAGTTCGGCATTCAACATGCGACGGTGCTGGTGCTGCTGATTCTGAGCATGGCGTGCTTCGTTGCGTATGGGCTGCACGCGGTGCGCGTGCCCGCGCCGATCTTCTCGCTCGATCTGTTCAAGATCCACACGTTTAGCGTTGGGCTGCTCGGTAATCTGTTCGCGCGGATCGGCAGCGGCTCGATGCCCTACCTGATTCCTCTGCTGTTGCAGGTGAGCCTCGGCTATAGCGCATTCGAAGCCGGGCTGATGATGCTGCCCGTGGCGGCCGCGGGCATGGCGACGAAGCGCCTCGTGACGAAGCTGATTCTGAAGTACAGCTACCGGCGCGTGCTGATGGCGAACACGATTCTGGTCGGTCTGATGATGGCGAGTTTCGCGCTCACGAGCACGCATCAGCCGCTGTGGCTGCGGCTCGTGCAACTGGCGATCTTCGGCGGCGTGAACTCGATGCAGTTCACCGCGATGAACACGTTGACGTTGAAGGACCTCGGCACCGGCGGCGCCAGCAGCGGCAATAGCCTGTTTTCGCTCGTGCAGATGCTTTCGATGAGTCTCGGCGTGACGGTGGCCGGTGCGTTGCTGACAACCTTTACCGGCATCATGCAACGCGCGACTGGCGCCAATTCGCTGCCCGCGTTTCATGCGACGTTCCTCTGTGTCGGCATCATCACCGCATGCTCGTCATGGATCTTTGCGCAGTTGTCGCCGGAGATTCGCACGCCCGCGAAAAAGACCGATCCTTCGGAGCGTACTTGAAAGCCGCAGTAGCCAGGACGACGCATCCTCGTGCACTCGCGAACGGATTTCCGGGCATCGCTCCGCGCGCGCCGCACGCAGCACGCAGCACGCAGCACGCTTGCACAGCGTCGCCGACCCGCAACAGGGCGCGTCCCGCACCAGCGAAGTGCGCGTTATCGCCTTCGTACCGCGGCGGGCGCACAACGATTTCCTCGGAGCATTGCTGGTGGACGCTCGAGCTTTGTTCGAACACGCGCATAGTTCTTGCTCGTCTATCCTGTAAACTCTTGGTCTGCGCGCGCGAACTCCTGCCTGGCCCAGCAAGCGCCGCCATTTCCACACGACTGACACGATGAGCATGATCGAACTCGATCCTCCCGGCTTCCAGCCACCACGCCCGATGGCCGGCGACGAAGGCTCCCGGCGTACCGTTCTCTATGGCGGCTACACCGTTTTCAGCGTGTTTCAGCCGGTCTTTTCGGTATCGCACCGGCGCGCGATCGGGTATCACGCGTCGCTGCGCGTGCACGACGAGCATGAGCGGCAAGTGCCCTCGCACGAAGTCTTTACGCAGGCCGCGCGACGCGGCGATCTGCTGGAACTCGGACGGCTGGCCGAATCGCTGCACCTCGGCAACTTCAACGCATTCGACAGCCACGACGAATGGCTCTTCCTCAGCCTGCATCCGGCCGCACTGATGGACACCAGCTACGGCGACGCGCTGCTTGCCAGCCTGAAGGCGCTCGGCCTGCCGCCGCAGCGCGTGGTGCTCGAAGTATCCGAACAGGCTGGCGGCGAAACCACGCGCTTCGCCGAAATCGTCGATTCGCTGCGCAAGGCCGGTTTCCTGATCGCGCTCGACGGCTTTGGCGCCAAGCATTCGAACATCGACCGGGTGTGGAATCTGCGGCCGGACATCGTCACGCTCGACCGCTGCATCCTCGCGCAAGCGAGTGAACACTCGCATATCGAGCGCGTGCTGCCGGGCCTCGTCTCTCTGTTGCACGAGTCTGGGCAACTGGTGCTGATGGGCGGTCTGAGCACCGAACGTGATGCGCTGATCGCGCTCGAATGCAATGTCGACTTCGTCCAGGGCGCATTTTTCGCGGGTCCGAGCGTCGAACCCGTCAAGCCGCAAGTTGCCGCTGGCCTGATGGATTCGCTCTCCGCTTCGCTGCGCGAACGCGTTGCCGCTCGAGAGAAAGCGCAATCCGCGCGGCTCGCGCCGTATGTCACGGCGCTCGAGGCAGCCGCCGCACAGCTGGTTGCCGGGGAATCGATCACGCAGGCGACCGCACCTCTGCTCGCGCTCGGAGAAACGGCGCGCTGCTTTGTTTTGGACGGTTCGGGGCGGCAGATCGGCGACAACGTGCTGCCGCCGGGGCGCACATCGCAACGCGCAAAGCGCTTCAGCCCGCTGCTGCATTCCGAAGGCGCGAGTTGGGAGCGCCGCCCGTACTTCATTCAGGCGATGCGTCAACCGGGGCGGGTTAATCTGACGCCGCCGTATCTGTCGATCAACGAAGCGCATCTGTGCGTGACCGCCTCGATTGCCGCGCACACGTCGCATGGTACGCAGGTGCTATGCGTCGACATCAACTGGGAAGTCGCGGCTCACCGTAACTGACGCCCCCGGATGGTCCTTGATGCGGGCAAGCAGTTCCATGACCGCATCACGGCCCAGCATCCGGTTGGCCGCCTGCAGATGCGCGGCGCTGGTCAGGATGCGCAGCGAGACGATTTTCGCCGAAAGGTCCGTTTTGCCATCCGTCACCACGTCGATTAACCCGACGATCTCGCCGTCGCAGAACAGTGCGATGCACACCGCACCCGCCATCGACACCACCTCCGCATGGCTCGCCTGTTGCGCGAGCGATGTGACTACAGCCATCCACTTCGGACCTGAACCCGGTTCGCGGTCGCGTTGCGCTTCGGTTTCAGGCCTTGGCCCTTGTGCTCGAAGGGCCGGGTTGGCTGTGGGGAACGGAGGCGGCGGAGCGTACAAAGGCACGTCGCTGATCAGTTGCGGCGCATCGCTGAAAAGCTGTAGCAGGCCCGCCCGGTCTTGCGCTTCGAGCGCCGCGCGCAAACGCTCGACGATTCGCCCATGCACCGCCGGATCGGGCCGCTCCAACGGCGCCCCCGCACGTCTCAGACGCTCCTTGGCGCGATGAACCATTTGCCGGCAAGCGGCCGGTGTGCGCTCGAGAATCGAGGCGATTTCCGCATAACCGCACTCGAACGCTTCATGCAGGACGAGCGCCGCACGTTCGTCTGGTTTCAGATGTTCGAGAAGCAGCATCACGCCGTACGACATATCTGCCGCTCGCAACGCCAACTCCTCCGCCGATGGTGCGACCTCGTCGAGCCACGGCTCCGGCAACCAGCCGCTAGCCTGTGACGCACGCTCGCGCTGTGCATGCCGCAGACGGTCGATCGCCGTGCGCGTGGTGAGCGTGGTGAGCCACGCGACCGGCGTTTGCACCGCCTGCGTATCGGCCAGGTGCCATTTGAGCCAGACATCCTGCACCACGTCTTCGGCCTCCGCGCGACTGCCGAGCATCCGATATGCGAGTGCCAGCAGACGGGCGCGCGCGGCCTCGAAACTGGATGCCTTGTCGATTCCCTGTTCCGTCATGCGTAGACCTCCCGATGGTGCGTGGTGAAGAAGCGGCTGCATACCGGCGGCATGGCTCAGGCGCGCGTCATGCTCGGTATTCCTGAGCTTGACGCATGGGCAACCTGTGATGTGACAGCGCGGCGCAAAAAAATTCGCTGTCACAACCTGTCACAACGCCAGCGGCTGCTTCGTCAAATGAGCAACAACCGGCGCATGTCACGCGGCTTCTGATCCGCGGCGGCCTGCGCATCCCGGAATGCCCGCGCCATCCATCTGAACGAGGAATCCATGCCTTCCAGTTACCCGTCTGTCTCCGGCCTCGGCCTTGTGCCCACGGTGATCGAACAATCCGGCCGGGGCGAACGTGCCTATGACATCTACTCCCGCCTGCTGCGCGAGCGCATCGTCTTTCTTGTCGGGCCCGTGAACGAGCAGTCAGCCAGTCTGATCGTCGCACAATTGCTGTTTCTCGAATCGGAGAACCCCGACAAGGATATTTCTTTTTACATCAACTCGCCCGGCGGCTCCGTGTACGACGGCCTCGCGATTTACGACACCATGCAGTTCATCAAGCCGGAGGTCTCGACCTTGTGCACGGGTTTTGCCGCGAGCATGGGCACCTTTCTGGTCACCGCGGGTCAATGCGGCAAACGGTATGCGCTACCCAATGCGCGCATCATGATTCACCAGCCGTCGGGCGGCGGTCAGGGCACCGCGGCGGACATCGAAATCCAGGCCAAGGAGGTGCTGTATGTACGAGCGCGGCTCAATGCGATGATGGCCGAGCGCACCGGACGCAGCATCGAAGAAATCGCGCGCGACACCGACCGCGACAACTTCATGTCGGCGCTCGAAGCGAGGGAATACGGATTGATCGATGACGTGCTGGAAGCTCGCGCGACATGGAACAACGCAGGCCGTCGCGACACCCTGTAACGGAACGAGCCGCCCGCTGGACCACCGGTTGGACCGCAGGCTGCAAATTCGCACCTACCGATCGGTGCGAGCGCACCACAAAAGCTGCTCACCTTCGCTGGAATCGCTATCATGTCGCGATTCGTCGACTTCGACGACCGCTTCAATGGAGATACACATGGCGTCATCCAACGAAAACGTCAGCATGGCGCTGTTCTGCGACTTCGAGAATGTCGCGCTTGGCGTGCGCGACGCGAAGTACGACAAGTTCGACATCAAGCTGGTGCTCGAGCGCCTGCTGCTGAAGGGCAGCATCGTCGTCAAGAAAGCGTATTGCGACTGGGACCGTTACAAGAGCTTCAAAGGCGCGATGCACGAGGCCAATTTCGAGTTGATCGAAATTCCGCACGTGCGCCAATCGGGCAAGAATTCCGCCGACATCCGGCTCGTCGTCGATGCGCTCGATCTTTGTTACACGAAATCGCACGTCAATACGTTCGTCATCATCAGTGGTGATTCGGATTTCTCGCCGCTCGTGTCGAAGCTGCGCGAGAACGCCAAACAGGTGATCGGCGTCGGTGTGCAACAGTCCACCTCGGATCTGCTGATTGCGAATTGCGACGAGTTCTTCTTTTACGACGATCTTGTACGCGAAAGTCAGCGCGCAGTCGCAAGGCCCGAATCGTCTCGTCAGCAGCAGAACACCCAGCAGGCAGCCAAACGTGCGCCTGATGAAGAGAAGGCTCCGCCCAAGGAAGATCTGGAGAAGCGCCGCAGCAAGGCCGTTGAAATTGCGGTGCAGACATTCGACGCGCTCGCTTCCGAACGTGGCGACAGCGGCAAGATCTGGGCGTCCGTGCTGAAGAACGCGATCAAACGGCGCAAACCGGATTTCAACGAGACGTATTACGGGTTTCGCGCTTTCGGCAATCTGCTGGAAGAAGCGCAGGCGCGCGGGCTGCTCGAATTCGGCCGCGATGAAAAGTCAGGCGCGTACGTCTATCGAAGTACAGCCGTGAACGTTGCGAGTGAAGCGGCAAGTGAAACCATCGGCGAAACCGCGGCGGAGTCTGCCGAAACGGGGTCGGCTGAAGCGGTATCGGCCGAACAGGCGGCCGAACATTCATATGAAGCGCAGGCGGCGCAAGCGGCCGCGTCCGAGTCGAGCGGCAAGCACAAGTCGCGGCGCAAGGAGCGCAACAACCGCAAGCTGGGGCGGGGTCAGCAGGAGGCCGCGCACGGCAAGCGCGGTCACCACGAAACGGCTGATGAAGAGCATGCGGCTACCGCTGCGGCTCTCACCGAACACGCGGAACCCGCCGAAGAGGTCGAGCGGCAGGAACCGCGTGAACACGCGCCGCTCCCACATGAGTTCGTCACTGAACCGATAGCTGAAGAGTCCAAAGCTCGCGCTGTAACAGCGCAAGCGGATACAGCCGCTGAACAAGTCGTATTCGGCCAAGGAACCGACCATTCCACCGACAGCGACCAACCCGCGCAGCGTCAAAGCGCCAAAAAGCGCGCATCGCGCAAAACGGCCGCGAAGAAAGTGAAGAAAAGCACGCCAGGCACGATCGAGGAAGTACCTGAGATCGCAGCGCCGGCCGCGCCCCCTGCTCCAGCAATCAACTCGGAAGAAGGGTCTGAGGCCGCGAGGAAGGCAGCCCGTAAAACGGCGTCCCGGAGCCGTCGCCCGCGCAAAGCGGCATCGACCGACAGCGCGGAATAAGGAGCGGCACGGATTCGACGATCGTCGCTAAAAGCTACCGCCCAACCGTCCTTCGGACTTGAAATGCAGTACCGGCCGACAATGCAAGACAAGCGCAAGCCGGCCAACCTCAGCTATCACCGCTCAGTAAGCCGGATAAGGCGCGTACATGACGGGCGGAGGCGGCGCGTAATAAGGACGGGGCGCGACGTACACCGGCTGCGTCGAATAGTAAGGCTGCGGCTGAACGATCGTCTCACCCTTCGAGGTCATGCACTGGGCGTAGGCGGTGTCGTAGCGCGCCTGCATGCCGGCCGCCGAATACTGGGCGCCATTCGCGCCGTTCGCGCCCCCGATCAGCAGACCGCTGCCGGCGCCGATCGCCGCGCCCGCGCCGGCGTTGCCCGCCGCGGCGCCGAACAGCGCGCCGATCGCCGCGCCGCCGAGCGTGCCGAGCGCCGCGCTGTTCACGCTGTTCGTGGTGGCCGCCTGCGCAGCGCCGGACGGATTCGTCGATTGATTCGCGTAGTCGCGGCACGCGTAGTCGTTCTGCTGGAACTGGCTGAGCGGCTCGCCGCTGCGCGGCATCGCGGCTATGCTCGGGCCGCTCGGTGGCGCCACTGCGCAACCGCCTAACGCGAGCGCGATGACGGCGGCGGGAATCGCCAGGCTGATCGTTTTATTGCTGGGAATCATGGCGGTGCACTTCGGAGGATTGGAATTCAAACGTTAGGCTAATCGCGAAATTCCGTGGTTACGGCTCAGTTACAGAAAGTTTTTTGCCCGGCTGGCTGGCCTCGACCTTGCTGCGAGTCGCTGCGGCGATTGGTACGTTATATCAAGTCATGCTTGTAGATGAGCTGGCAATCGATTGACACGACGCCGGCCGCGCCGAACGTCGTACTCCAGCAACCGGGCGCGACGACCTTCCCGAGCGCCGCGACCGCGCAGAACTTCCGGTATATGAACCATCCGCCGCCAGCGCCCGCCCTCGCCAGTTCGGCGAAGTCGACGGGCGGGGACCGGGCTCATCGGCATCGACAGATGTCCACGAATTCTGGCCCCGACGATTAGCCGCAGGGCAATTTCACTTAGCGCCGCGCCCCGCCAAACCGCAGTTACCAACTGTGACAAACTTCTTTCAGAAGCGCGTAAGAAGGGCATCCCTCGGTGGTAAGCAATACCAATTCCTCCCCTTCCAATCGCCTCCAGAAAGAAAAAGCCCTCGCGATGGAGGGCTTTCGCCTCTGGCTACCATCTTCAAACGCGACCGCCAGGATCACGACATCAGACGGCGAGCCGCAACCGGCAATCTCAAGCGAAGTTTTTCGCTGCGAAGTCCCAGTTGACGATGTTCCAGTACGCCTCGACGAACTTCGGACGCGCATTGCGATAGTCGATGTAGTAAGCGTGCTCCCACACGTCGATCGTCAGCAGAGCCTTCGCGTCGGTGGTGAGCGGCGTGGCGGCGTTGCTCGTCGACACGAGGTCGAGCGAACCATCAGCCTTCTTCACGAGCCATGCCCAGCCCGAGCCGAACGTGCCGACCGCGGTCTTCGCAAACTCTTCCTTGAACTTGTCGAACGAACCCCACTTCGCGTTGATGGCGTCAGCCAGCGCGCCGGTCGGTGCGCCGCCACCTTGCGGCGACAGGCTGTTCCAGAAGAACGTGTGATTCCACACCTGAGCCGAATTGTTGAAGATACCGCCCGACGACTTCTTGACGATCTCTTCCAGCGACAGGTTCTCGAACTCGGTGCCCTTGATCAGATTGTTCAGGTTGGTCACATAGGTCTGGTGATGCTTGCCATAGTGAAACTCGAGCGTCTCTTCCGACATGTGCGGAGCGAGCGCGTTTTTCGCAAACGGCAGCGGCGGGAGCGTATGTTCCATGGTGCTTTCCTTCTCTGTATCTGTTGTGGGGAGTCTGCGGATGACGCTATCGAGCACTCGATTGTAGGCGAGTTGGAATAACCCCGCAAACCAACGGCCTTTATGTCCGGCATGTCGAACACGCCGTGCGCAAGGCCCATGAAAAGGGCGCGCATGGCGCGTGCCCGCCTCGTCGGAAGACGGTAAACAGGGCGTCACGCGCCCACCGGTGAAACGTCAGAAACCGTCGGTCAGACGCGCCTGCACGTCGGCGAGCGCGACATCGGCCGAGCCTTCGGCGAGATGCATCGTCAGACGACGTCCAGGTTTCAGCGACGACGGCGTGCGAATCGCCCGACCGCTTTGCGCATCGAGCACGGCCGCATAACCGCGCTCGAGCGTGCGCTGTGGACTCAGCACTTCGAGTCGCGCGCTGAGCATGTCGATGCGCGCGACCTGTCGTTCATGCCGGCGCGATAGCGCCGCATTCAGACGCTGCGCCAACACGTTGACGCGCGTGCGCTCGGCCGCGAGATCCGGACGCCAGCGTTGCCAGCGCATCTGCAGCAACGAAAATCGCGCACGAGCGTCGCGCACCGGCCGGGCGCCCGCCGACGCGAGCCGAACGCGCAACTGCTGCAGATGCGTGCGCTGCCGAGCGAGCCGCTCGGCGGGCGACACGAGCCGGCGCGCCAGCCAGTCGAGCTGCTGCGCGCGCCGCTCCATCATGCGGCCGAACGCGCGCGCGAGCGTCGCGTGCCGATGATCAAGTTCGCGCAGCAGCATGACGCGCTGTGGACTGACGAGTTCGGCGGCACCGGTCGGCGTCGGTGCACGTACGTCGGCGGCGAAATCGGCAATCGTGAAATCGGTCTCGTGACCGACGCCGCTCACCACGGGTATGACGCTTTCCGCAATCGCGCGCGCGAGCACTTCTTCGTTGAACGCCCACAGATCTTCGATCGAGCCGCCGCCGCGACACACGATCAGCACGTCGACCTCGCGGCGCGCGCCAGCCGCCTCGACCATCGCCGCGAGCTTCGCGCTGACGCCCGCGCCCTGCACCGGCGCCGGATAAACGATCACCGGAATATGCGGCGCGCGACGCGACAGCGTCGTCAGCACATCGCGCAATGCGGCAGCCTGCAACGACGTGACGATACCGATCGCGCGCGGATGCGTCGGCAGCGCGCGCTTGCGCTCGGCGGCGAACAGCCCCTCGGCCTCGAGTTGCGCCTTCAACCGCAGAAACGCTTCGTACAAACGCCCCTGGCCGGTGCGGCGCACCGCTTCGACATTAAGCTGCAGTTCGCCGCGCGGCTCGTACATCGTGACGAGGGCGCGCACTTCGATGCGATCGCCTTCGCGCGGCATGAATTCGGCGTACTGAGCTCGACCGCGGAACATCACGCAGCGCATCTGCGCCTGCGCGTCCTTGATCGAGAAGTACCAATGGCCGCTCGCGGCGCGCGTGAAGTTCGACACTTCACCCGCGACCCAAACAAGTGGAAACGAGCGTTCGAGCATCGTGCCGATCGCGCGATTGAGCGCGGAGACGGGAACGACGACCTCACCGCCAGGTGTGGCCGCAGAAGCAAAAGGATTTTCGGGGTTCATGCAAGGAATAAATAGCGCTGGCCGGACAGACGATAGACCGAGCGAAGAGCCGCGTCCAGCCGGAATCGCAGGATTGTTAAAAGTGTCCACATGGCGGGAACCGCCTGACGAATTCCGCCAGAACGCCCGCCAACGTCAATAAATTCCTGGCAGAGCCTTGATTTATATGGCGTTTGCATCTCGATAGCGAGCGAGTACTACGATCCAAAGCGCACGGAATGGCCCTTCGGGACGATCGGACGGCAGGTTCTCCACAAAGTTATCCACAGACTGTGCGCAACCGCACATAGCGTGGAGCGGCGTGCGTTGGACCTTACGCGACTTGCCGGGCGGGACGCCCGCGCGCTACAGTGCCGGGTTCGACGGCATGTCGATCGCGCAGCGCGGCGGAGAGCTTGCCCGGCCCGAGGCCACTGGCCGCGGGCCCTTTCGCCGCGCCGCTCGCACCTCATTTTTTGACCCGTATTCGCATTCGATTGCCCGGAGAACCGCGTTGATGTTGACCCCGCGTAGTGCGCACGGCGCGCAGTCCGTGCTCGCAACCCGCCCATGAGCGAACTCAGCGACCGTCTCGGAGCGCGCCTCTCGCGCGAATGGCAGCAACGTGGACCGCTCGCCTGGGCGCTGACGCCGCTCGCCTGCGTGTTCGGCGCAGTCGCGGCCGCGCGCCGCGCCGCGTTTTCGCTCGGCTGGCTCAAATCGGTGCGCGTCGGCGTGCCGGTGGTGGTGGTCGGCAACGTGACGGTCGGGGGCACCGGCAAGACGCCGACCGTCATCGCGCTCGTCGAAGCGTTGCGCGCCGCGGGCTTAACGCCCGGCATCGTGTCGCGCGGCTACGGCGCGCGCGTGAGCACGCCGACCCGGGTCACGCCCGGTTCGTCGGCACGGGTCGGCGGAGACGAGCCGTTGCTGATCGCGCGCCGCACCGGCGCACCCGTGTGGGTCTGTCCGGACCGCGTCGCCGCCGCGCAGGCGTTGTGCGCCGCGCATCGCGACGTCGACGTGATCGTCAGCGACGACGGCTTGCAGCACTATCGCCTCGCGCGCGATGTCGAACTCGTCGTGTTCGATCACCGGCTCGGCGGCAACGGTTTCCTGCTACCGGCCGGGCCGCTGCGCGAGCCGCTGTCGCGCCGCCGCGACGCGACGCTGATCAACGATCCGTATGCGCGCACGCTGCCCGCGTGGCCGAACACGTTCGCACTGCAGCTCGCCCCTGCCGACGCGTGGCATCTCGACAATCCCGCACTGCGCCGCCCGCTTGCGCAATTCGCCGGTCAACGCGTGCTGGCCGCGGCCGGCATCGGCGCGCCGGAACGCTTTTTCGCGACAGTGCGCGCGGCCGGCCTCGCGCCCACGACGCGCGCGCTGCCCGACCACTACGCGTTCGAGCGCAATCCGTTCACCGACGTCGACGCCGACGCGATCCTGATTACGGAAAAGGATGCGGTAAAATTGGGGGCCTGGCACGACGCGCGCATCTGGGTAGTCCCGGTCGAAGCCGCGCTTGATCACCGCCTCACTGCATTAGTTGTGGAGAAAGTCCGTGGACGCTCGCCTGCTTGAAATCCTCGTCTGCCCGATCTGCAAGGGCCCGCTCAGCTACGACCGCGCCGCGCAGGAACTGATCTGCAACGCGGACAAGCTCGCCTATCCGATCCGCGACGGCATTCCCGTGATGCTCGTCGACGAAGCGAGGCAGACCGTCGAAGGCACGCCGGTCGATCTGAATCCCGGCTCGGTCGCCTGACCCGCAGCGCCACTGCAGCGCGAGGCGCCGCGACGTCTCGCTCGCGCGCGGGTCAAGGCAGACTTCATCGATGCCACCGCCCCCTCCCCGCATGCGCTCCCATATCGATCCACAGCCGTTTTCGCCGCTCCGGCTCATCTCCGACTCTGCGTGAGCGTCGCGCGCGCAGCCTCTTCCTCCGGCCTGATCGCCGCCCGTTCCTGATCCGATGATCCACACCACCCCTCATCCGTTTATCGCCGTCGTGCCGGCCCGCCTCGCGTCGACGCGTCTGCCCAACAAGCCGCTCGCGGACATCGGCGGCAAACCGATGGTCGTGCGCGTCGCGCAGCGCGCGCGCGAATCGGGCGCGCAACAGGTGCTGGTCGCGTCGGACGCGCAGGAAGTGCTCGACGCGGCGCGAGACCACGGCTTCGACGCGGTACTCACGCGCGCCGACCATCCGTCGGGCACCGACCGTCTCGCGGAAGTGGCGACGCGTTTCGGCTGGAGCGACGACACGATCGTCGTCAACGTGCAGGGCGACGAGCCGCTGATCGACCCGGCGCTCGTGCGCGGCGTCGCCGCGCATCTGGCAACGACAAGCGACTGCGCGATCGCGACGGCCGCGCATCCGATCACCGATCCCGCCGAAATTTTCAATCCGAACGTCGTCAAGGTCGTGCCCGATGCGCGCGGCGTCGCGCTGTATTTCTCGCGCGCGCCGATCCCGTGGGCGCGCGACGCATGGCAACCGCACTGGCCCAACGTCGCGTCGATGCCGACGCCGGCCGCGCCCGCCGTCGTATACCGGCACATCGGCCTGTACGCGTATCGCGCGAAATTTCTGCGCACGTACCCGAGCCTCGCGATCTCGCCGATCGAGCAGGTCGAAGCGCTCGAACAACTGCGCGCGATGTGGCATGGCGAGCGCATCGCGGTCCTCGTCACGCAAGACGTACCGTTGGCGGGGGTCGATACCCCCGCCGATCTCGCGCGCGTACGGGCCTTATTCGGGTCTTGAGCGCGGGAAGCCGTGGCATAATCGAACGGTTATGCGCGCCTCCCAGCGCAGGCGACACTCGGGTTATCCGGTCGCGCCGTGCGGATCTTGCAGCGCCGTCGTATTCGACGTGCAGCGCGAGGTAGCCAACGGTAGCCGATGCGCAACCTGCGAGAATCGCCGGGAAGCATGCCGCGTCAACAAAGAATTCACATAGATCTGGAGATATCCATGCGTTTGATCCTGTTGGGTGCACCGGGTGCCGGCAAAGGCACTCAGGCCAACTTCATCAAGGAAAAGTTCGGCATCCCGCAAATTTCGACCGGCGACATGCTGCGCGCGGCCGTCAAGGCTGGCACGCCGCTCGGCCTCGAAGCAAAGCGCTTCATGGACGCCGGCGAGCTCGTCACGGATGAGCTGATCATCAACCTCGTGAAGGAACGTCTGCAGCAGCCGGACTGCGCGAACGGCTATCTGTTCGACGGCTTCCCGCGCACGATTCCGCAAGCCGAAGCAATGAAGCAGGCCGGTGTCGCGATCGACTACGTGCTCGAAATCGACGTGCCGTTCGACGAGATCATCGTGCGCATGAGCGGCCGTCGCTCGCACCCCGCGTCGGGCCGCACCTATCACGTGACGTTCAATCCGCCGAAGGTCGAGGGCATCGACGACGTGACCGGCGAGCCGCTGATCCAGCGCGACGACGACAAGGAAGAAACGGTCAAGAAGCGTCTGGAAGTGTACGAATCGCAAACCAAGCCGCTGATCGAGTACTACAACGGCTGGGCGAAGAACGGCGATACGTCGAGCTCGGTGAAGGCGCCCCAATATCGCCGCATTTCGGGCCTTGGCAGCGTCGATGAAATTCGCGCCCGCGCGTTCGACGCGCTGAAGTAAGCCGGCTTGGTCCAAACATTACCGCTGTTTTCGTTTGACCAAAACCCGCCCACGTTGGGCGGGTTTTTTATTTGGCTCGGTGCGCAAACCAAAAGCGGCAAGCGGTGGGGAACGCCCAGCGGAACCAGTTAGGTTTCCATAGCGCTTGCATGCCGCCGCCCGCTTCGCTTTCCGCAGCGCAGCACAGCCGCTACAATCGATCGTCGTCGAAAAATGCTTCGCTCGAGACCGCACTGAACAACCGTAGCAAAGGAGAAGACATGGAAATTCGTGACAACGTGTTCCTGATCACCGGCGGCGCATCAGGGCTCGGCGCTGCCACCGCGCGCCTGCTCGTCGAGAACGGCGGCAAAGTCGTCCTCGCCGACCTGAATCTGGACGCGGGCGAGGCGCTCGCAAAGGAACTCGGCGGCGCTTTCGTCAAATGCGACGTGAGCCGGGAAGAGGACGCGCAACAGGCCGTCGAAGCCGCGACGAAGCTCGGTACGCTGCGCGGTCTCGTCAACTGCGCGGGCGTCGCGCCGGCCGCGAAGACCGTCGGCAAGGATGGCCCCCATTCGCTCGATCTGTTCACGCGCACGATCTCGATCAATCTGATCGGCACGTTCAACATGATCCGGCTCGCCGCGGTGCAAATGTCGAAGAACGAGCCGAACGCCAACGGCGAGCGCGGCGTGATCATCAACACCGCATCGGTCGCCGCGTTCGACGGCCAGATCGGCCAGGCGGCCTACTCCGCGTCGAAGGCTGGCGTGGTCGGTATGACGCTGCCGATCGCGCGAGACCTGTCGCGCAACGCGATCCGCGTGATGACGATCGCCCCCGGCCTCTTCGAAACGCCGATGCTGCTCGGCATGCCGCAGGAAGTGCAGGACGCGCTCGGTGCGATGGTGCCGTTCCCGCCGCGCCTCGGCAAACCGGCGGAATACGCGATGCTCGCCAAGCAGATCTTCGACAATCCGATGCTGAACGGCGAGGTGATCCGGCTGGACGGCGCGATCCGCATGCAGCCGAAGTGAGGATCGCTTAGCGATCGATCTGGTCGCCGATGCTAGGCCAAGGCCTGCATACGGCGATAAAAAAACGCCTGTGCATGTGCGACATGTGCAGGCGTTTGTGTTTTATGCAGCGTGAAAACGCGCGTCGCTATTCGCCGTCATCATGCCGCGTGCGCTGCCGCAATTCATGCAACTGCGACTCGACCACGGTGGCATCTTCCGCATCGGGGCGATCGCCGAGATAGCTTTCGAGGTCCTCGAGCGCGGGCCGCAGATAATCGAGCCGCGCATACGCGAAACCGCGATCCCGCACTTCCTCGATATTGTCCGGCAGCAGAATGACGAGCCGTTGCTGCACCGCGAGCAGACGTTGCCAACGCTCGGTCTGCAGATAGATCGCCTTCAGGTTGCGCAACATCCGCGCGACGATCTCGCGATGCGTGGCCGGTTGCAGCAGCATGCGTAGCGCGCGCCCGACCGAATCGCCAGCCGACGCGACGTACGGCTCGAGCATCTCGACCATCTGCGCTTCGGACAGCGAATGACCGGTGGTCGGATCGAGCATCACGTCGCCGTCGGGCATCGTCACGCGCAGCAGGAAGTGGCCTGGAAACGACACCCCTCGCACCGGAACGCCGAATTGCTCGGCCATCTCCAGATAGAGCACCGCGAGCGAAATCGGAATGCCGCGGCGACGTTTGAGTACGACGTTCAGATGGCTGTTGTCGGGGTCGTAGTAATCGTTCAGGTTGCTCGCGAAACCGAGTTCGCGGAAAAAGAAACGGTTGAGGATGCCAACCTTCTGACGGATGTCGGCATCGTCGGGCATGCGGCGCCGCAGCCGCAGCACCAGCTCGTCGATCTCGGCGAGCACCGACTGCAGATCGAGGTCGGGATAGGCATCCTGCGCGATCGAGAGCGCCGTCTCGGTCAGCGGCAGGCTCTCGTCTTCGGCGACGAGCGTACTGAAATAATCGAGAACCCGCGACATGGTGATCACTTCACTCGCCTTCTGAAATACGCGTACTTGAAGCCCATCAGCCAAAGCATACCGAAATACAGCGCGGCGAACAGCACGAGACACGCACCGAGCAACACCATGCGGCTGACCGGCTGGGTATGCATGCCGATCCAGTCGAAGCTGATCGCGAGCCAGCGCATCACGCCGGCGAGCACGAGGCACGCCCCGAGCAACTGCACGAAAAACTTGAGCCAGCCGCTCGACGGCATATAAATGCCACGTTTGCGCAGACCAATGAATAGCAGCAACGCATTGACGCAAGCGCCGAGCCCGACGCTCAGCGTGAGACCCGCATGCGCGAGCACCGGCACGAACACGTAGTTGCTCAACTGCGTGACGACCAGCACGCCGATGCCGATCTTCACTGGCGTCTTGATGTCCTGCTTCGCGTAAAAGCCCGGCGCGAGGATCTTGATCAGGATCAGGCCGATCAGGCCGACTCCGTAGGCGGCGAGCGCGCGGCTCACCATCACGACCGCATTGCCGTCGAACTTGCCGTAGTTGAACAGCACCGCTGTCAGCGGCTGGGCGAAAAAGAACAGCGCGATCGCGCTCGGCGCGGCGAGCAGGAACGTGACGCGCAGTCCCCAGTCGAGCAGCGACGAATACTCATGCGAGTCGGCATCGACGTGCGCCTTCGACAGGCTCGGCAGCAGGATCGTGCCCAGCGCGACGCCGAGCAGCGCGGTCGGAAACTCCATCAGCCGGTCGGCGTAGTTGATCCACGACACCGCGCCGGGGCCGATGTGCGACGCGATGTTGGTGTTGATGATCAGGCTGATCTGCGCGACCGACACCGCGAACATCGCCGGCACCATCTTCGCGAGCACCCGCTTTACGCCGCGATGCGCGAGCGCGCGCAGCGGGTTCAGGCCGATGAGCGGCACCATGTCGATCTTCTTGAGGCCCGGCAGCTGCACGACGAATTGCAGCACGCCGCCGACGATCACTGCCCAGGCGAGCGCATAGACCGGCGTTTGCAGGCGCGGCGCGAGGAATACGGCGGAGGCGATGAACGCGACGTTCAACAGCACGGGCGCAAACGCGGGCAACGAAAAGTTCTTGTACGTATTCAGCACGCCCGACGCCAGCGACGTCAGCGAGATGAAAATGATGTATGGGAACATGATGCGCGTCATCGCGACCGCAAGCTGGTACGCGTGGCCCTCGTGCGCGAGGCCCGACGCGACGACGAACACGACGCCCGACGCGCCGACCACGCCGATCACTGACAGCACGGCGAGCGCCCACGCGAGCACGGTCGAGGTCGCGTCGACGAGCGCCTTGGTGGCGTCGTGGCCTTGCTGGTTCTTGAACTCCGCGAGGATCGGCACGAAGGCCTGCGAGAACGCGCCTTCGGCGGAAATGCGACGCAGCAGGTTCGGAATGCGAAAGGCGACGTAGAAAGCGTCGGTGTATTGACTGGCGCCGAACGCACGGGCGATCAACGTTTCACGGGCCAGTCCGGTCACGCGCGACAGCAGCGTGAAGCCGCTGACCGTCAGCAGGGCTCGTAATAGATTCATGGGGCGCTTATTATACGGGTCCCGCCAATGCGGGCGACGAGCCAGAACGCGATTCGGACCGATTTGCCACGCGGACGTTCGCCGCGATCGGCTGGAAAGCGCGATTTCTTGTGTTTTCTGCGGTCTTCCCGGCAGCGCCCCCGCCTTCCATCGGCGCCCTCGCAGGAGGGCCAGCACATACGCGCCGACATGACGCCGCTCCGGTCATTGTGGCGCCGGCGCGTGTTTTCCGTTGTCACGTGCCTGATTTTGTTGCTATAATCGTCGGTTTCGAAGCTTGCTCAGTTTTCGAATGGTCTTCGGACGCGGTTCTCAGGTTGGCGCAGCGCCGCCTGTCAATACATCCGGATGCCTTGAAACACGGGCCCGCCTTCGCGTAGTTCGATCGATTTTTTCGACACTTTTGCGCCCTTGGGCAATCGCTTCCAAGGGTTCGGATCGAGAAGCAGCACCTCGCCTCATCATTGAAGGCCGGGTACTGGAAACAGGAACAGGATAAGGAACCGTCATGGCTAACTCCGCACAAGCACGCAAGCGCGCCCGCCAGGCCGCGAAGGCAAACTCGCACAACTCGGCACTGCGCTCGAAGTTCCGCACGGCTATCAAGGCTGTCCGCAAGGCAATCGATGCAGGCGATCACGCTAAGGCCGCCGAAATCTTCAAGGCATCGTCGAAGACCATCGACATCATCGCCGACAAGAACATCGTTCACAAGAACAAGGCAGCTCGCAACAAGAGCCGCCTCGCTGCAGCCGTCAAGGGTCTGCAAGCGCCCGCAGCGCAGTAATTCCGGTCGGCCCGCTTCGGCGGGCTACCTCCTGTTTCCGCTGCACAAGAAGCCCGCTTTGGCGGGCTTTTTTGTTTCGGTTGAATTGCCAGCCACAAAAAAACCCGCTGCTTGCGGGTTTTTGTTTTTGCCGATCCGGTCGACTTACATCAGATGACCTGCCGTTTGGCTTGCGGCGCAGGCGCATGGTCGAGTTCCAGCTCACACGCCTCGGTGACCAGCAGGTCGTTGTCTTTCGCGAAGTTCATAACGAAATCGAAGGCCATTGGTTCGATGTCGCGCAGCCGCGAATCGAGAATCACGCATTTGAGGTCGCCGATCATGGTCGGCCGCACGTACAGCGAGTACTGCATATAGGCGTTCGGCCCCTTCCTCACGCCGGGCCCGAACGACGACATGACGCCCGCGAGCCGCTCCGACCAGTCGCTCGGCCGAAATTTTTTTCCCGTCGACGTAATGCCCTGAATGAAATATTCGATTGGAGCTGCTTCGGCCATGTAGAAATACCTGTGTGACTGCCCAGCGGAATGACGACCAACCGGCGACGCCAGTTGTACGCTCGAACTCACCGCAAGCGGCATGTACGGCAAGCGCTTGCAGCCACCTGCGACGTGCGTGGGATCTGGCGCTAACGCAACAATGACGAACCGCACCACGAGAACCGCTGCGGCGAACCGGCTGAACCGCTCTGGCGTCTGTCATGACGGCCACGCCTTGACAGGCTTTCCGCGCCGCACGAGCCGCGTTTCTTCATGCGAAACGCCGGCCTGCTGGGCTTTGGGATAACCCGCAGATTATAGCGCAGCGGGCCCTTTTCCGCAGCGCACACAAGCGCCTTCCGATGACCCCGCGAAGCGCGATACGAAGCTTTCGAATCGCTTTCGGCGCCCTCCCGCCGACTCGTCAAACGAGGCGAAATCCTTTATGCTGCATGGAGTTACCACCATACCGACGGCGGCGCAGTCCGGCAACCCTGCCGGGTGAGACCGCCGTATTTGTTTCATGACCGCCAAGAAAATTCGCCACTACCTGCAGTTCAAGGACTTCTCGCTGGAAGACTACGAGTACGTGCTGGAGCGCGCGCGCATCCTGAAACGCAAATTCAAGAACTACGAGACCTATCACCCGCTGCATGACCGCACGCTGGCGATGATCTTCGAAAAGAATTCGACACGCACGCGCCTGTCGTTCGAAGCCGGCATCTTCCAGCTGGGCGGCCACGCCGTGTTCATGAGCACGCGCGACACGCAGCTCGGCCGCGGCGAGCCGATCGAAGACGCCGCGCAGGTCATCTCGCGCATGGTCGACATCATCATGATCCGCACGTTCGGCCAGGACATCATCCAGCGCTTCGCCGAGAATTCGCGCGTGCCGGTGATCAACGGGCTCACGAACGAATACCACCCGTGTCAGGTGCTCGCAGACATCTTCACGTACTTCGAGCATCGCGGTCCAATTCGCGACAAGACGGTCGCGTGGGTCGGCGACGCGAATAACATGCTGTACACGTGGATCGAAGCCGCGCAGATTCTCGGGTTCAGGCTGCGCCTGTCCACGCCGCCCGGCTACAAGCTCGACCGCGCGCTCGTCGCGGCGCAAAGCGCGTCGTTCTACGAGGAATTCGACGACCCGAACGAAGCCTGCACGGGCGCCGATCTCGTCACCACCGACGTGTGGACCAGCATGGGCTTCGAGGCCGAGAACGAAGCGCGCAAGAAGGCCTTCGCAGACTGGTGCGTCGACGCCGACATGATGGCGCGCGCGAATCCCGACGCGCTCTTCATGCACTGCCTGCCCGCGCATCGCGGCGAAGAAGTCAGCGCGGAAGTGATCGACGGACCGCAGAGCGTCGTGTGGGATGAGGCGGAAAACCGTCTGCACGTGCAGAAGGCGTTGATGGAATACCTGCTGCTCGGCAAGCTCAATCACTGAGCGAGCCGCTGGTCCATACCCGCGCCGGAACCGCGGGCAATCGGGTAGGAGGCGGGGTTGCCCCCGCCGTCCTCCCACAACACCGGACGTACGGATCACGTATCCGGCGTTTCCTGACGACTGGATTGCTCCAGCGAGCTTCGTTTCGT